>JAWLBM010000016.1:0-92744 GCA_041687675.1 Pleomorphomonas sp.
GGGCGGGGATCGTGACCGGCTTACGGTCTCGAAGACCAGGGATCCAGCGATCTCCCGCCCGCCAACACCTTCGCACAGAATCGACACACAGGGATCCAGGAAAGCTAGCGGAGTCAACGCGGTAAGGGACGCCTGGATCCCGGCTTTCGCCGGGATGACGGATGTGGGAGGCACTTGGTGCATCCCCGGAGGATGTCGGGCGTGACAGCCCGGCGTCGCGCCGACTTCGACCGCTGGCGAAAACTTCAAAAGGCCGCGGCCTCAGGCCGGCGAGCCGCGCAGGCCGGCGGCGATGTTGGCGTTGATCGAGACCAGCGCCCCGACCTTCTCCGGCCGCGGCGCCTCCATCAGGTCGATGGTGCGGTTGAAGATGAACACGGCGATGTTGCCGATGTTCTGCTTGACCGGGTGCGGCAGCGGGCTCTCGGCGGCAGTGGCGGAGGTGGCCAGCACGGTCCAGAGCTTGCGGTTGAACAGCAGCGCGTCGCGAAGATCGTCGGTCCCATTGTCCCAGCCGTCGATGACGGCCTGGAGCCGGGCGGCGGCGCGCAGCAGGAGCGCCGCCTCCAGCTCGCGCGGGCTAGCCGTCGCCTGCTGGGTCTTCTGGTAGGCGAGCGCTGTCTGATTGTACATGGGCAATCAACTTCTGTTCGTAGTCGATGAGCGACTTTGCTTCCTTCAGAGCTTTGTAGAGGAACCCGCTTAAAACGAGGTTACCGATCTCGGCGACAATCGCGGTTGCGCTCGGAACGGCTTCCACGAATTGCTGCGACAACGAAGAAAATTCGCTCTGGAACTTGGGGATGTCTTCGGAGAGATACATCAGCTGGACCGCCAGATAAATGCGTTTTGCCGGAGTGTCGGCGGTCTCGGGCGTCAGGATGTCGCGCTCGCGCAGGATCGGCGCGCTGCCCTCGATGTAGAGGCGCGTGCGCTGGCTGTCGTTGGTGATCATCGACCGGCCGATGATGATCCGCTCGCCGGGTTTCAGCTCAACCTTCAGCGCCATGACTGTTTCCCTCCACCGCCGCATCCTACCGCCCGGCCGCGCGGCCAGCCACCGGCGCGGCGCCGGCATGAAAAAAGGCGGGCTCGCGCCCGCCTTTCTCCGAGGTTTCGTGGGCCGCGGTCAGCGGAGCAGCTGGAGCACCGCCTGGTCGGCCTGCGAGGCGAGCGCCAGGCTCTGAGAGGAGAGCTGCTGGCGGGTCTGCAGGGCGAGGAGGTTCGCGGCCTCCTCGTTGGTGTCGGCAAGGGTGAGGTTCGCCGCACCGGTCTCGAGGGTGTTGATCATGCTCTTGGTGAACTCCTGGCGGTTCTCCACCACCGAGAGGTTCGAGCCGAAGGCCGACGCCTGCGAGCGGACGTCGTTCAGGGCGGACTTGATGTCGCCGAGGACGCCGTCGATCGAGGTGTCGCTGTCGAGGTCGGCGGCGACGAGAGTGGTCGGGACGCCGAGGTTCAGGGCGTTGACCGACTCGCCGTCCTTGGTCTGGATGTTGATCTCGGACGTGCCGGTCTCGTTGAAGGTGATCTTCAGGTTGTCGCCGCGCAGCAGGTTGATGCCGTTGAAGGACGCATCGTCCGCCAGCTTGTCCAGCTGGTCGCGCAGTTCGTTGAACTGGTCGGCGAGGTCGGCGCGGACCTGGTTCCCGAGGATTGTCTGGGCGCCGGCCGAGGCGCCGTCGACCACGCCGGTCGAGCTGACGCCATCGACGTTGAGCACCTGCGTGGACAGGTTCTCGATGCGCAGCTTGCCGTTGTCGTTCGAGGCGCGGATCTTGCCCTCGAGCGCCGCGTCGGCGTTGATCTCGCCGACCAACTCGTCGACGGACTTGGCGGTGAGCGCGCTGTCCGTGCCGGAGCCGTTGGCGAGGCCGGAGGTGCCGCCGGTGACGGTCTGGGCGAAGTTGGCGATCGTGACGTCGGCGACGCTCTCGTCGGCGGCGTCGCTGGTGATGGTCAGCTGACCGCTGGAGATGCCCGCGGTGGCGCCGATGCCGGCGGCCTCGAACTCGGCGTTGATGAGCGCGGCCAGTTCGTCGACGGTCACGGCGGTGTTGTCGATGGCGACGGCGTTCGCCTCGGCCTGGGTGATGGTGATCGTCTGCGCGGTGCCGCCATTGACGGAGATGTCGAAGCTGATCTCGTCGGTGCCGCCGCTGAAGTCGATCGCCGCGAAGCCGGCGCCGGTGATCGTGGAGGTCGCCTGGCCGAGTTCGATGTCGACGGCGGTGGTGCCGACGGCGCCGCCGGTGAAGGAGAGCTTGTCACCGGACTGGACGGTGTCCTGGATCGTGTAGGAGCCGGTCTGGAAGCTCTTGTCCTGGCGGGCCTGGCGCAGTGTCGACTGCATCGACTCGAGCGTCTTGGTGATCGCCTTCAGGCCGTTGTCGGCCGCCTCGAGCGTCTTGATGCCGTTGGCCATCGAGTCCATCAGGTTGCCCATGTCGGACGCGCGGCTGTTGAGGGCGGACGCGGTGAAGAAGCTGGTCGGGTTGTCGAGGGCGGAGTTGACCTTGTTGCCCGTGGCCAGACGCTCCTGCGTCTTGCCCATCAGGATCGAGGTGTTCTGAAGGCTGAGGAGGTTCGCGCGAACCGCCTTGGAGAGATTGACGTCGGCCATGGGGTGGCTTCCTTCTGGAAACTTGGGGCATGCGGGCCCCCTTACTGGGAGCGCCTGAAGACCCTAGGCCGCGAAACATAAAGACAAGTTAATCCGCATGCCCCGCATGAGCGCTGCTTGCCGCGAAACTGTCCAGCGATTCCAAGGTGGTATACGGATGCTTTCCGCCCCGTCGGGCCCGGCCAAGGGGACCCCCGGAACGGATGCGCCCTCCGCCCCGGACGGGGGGAGGGCACGCTCTTCCGAGTTGCTGGCGGGGCGGGTCAGGCCGTGATGTCGTAGACGGCGGTGCGGCCCGCCGGGGCGGCGCCCCAGGCGTCCATCATGGCCCGCACGCGCAGCACCGCCTCGTCCGGCATCTGCCGGACCACCTCGCCGGATTGCACGTCGATCCAGCGGAAGACGAGGTCCTTGGTCTCAAGGTCTCGCACGTACTCGCCGGAGGTCTTGCGAAGGTCCGGCGCGGGCCGATCGCCGCCGCGGGCGAAGTCGGCGTCCGCCGCCTGGGAGTCCCGGGCGGCCCCGACCGCGGCCGGAGGCGGGAGTTCCGTGGGCGCGGCCTGTTCGGCGACGGCCGGCGCTCTCGGCACCGGTGCCGTCAGCCCGGTCACCACCGGTTTGACGCTACCGATATCCATGTCCCATTCCCTTCCCATGAGGCGCTCCGCGATGGAACGCTCCAGCGGGACCATAGGGCAGGGGACCTGAACAACCGGTTCAGGACATCCATCGAATTTTAACGAAGCGCGGATATCCGCGCGCGGGTGCCCGCCGCGGACTCAGAGGATCCGGTTGCCGGCGATGCCGCGGGCGGACCCGACCGCCTGCGCGAGCCCGCCCTGGCCGTAGCCGGCCGGCGCCTGCCCGCCGGCGCCGTTCGCCACCTGGCGGATGAGGTCCTCGGCGACGTCGCGGGCGGTGGCGAGGACGGCGAGATTGATCTGCACCTCGGCGCGGAAAAGCTCGTGCCGGCGCTTCAGCATCTCCGTCTGCTCCGGCAGGAAGCGGGCGAGGGCGCCGACCTCGTCGCGGGCAAGCAGCATCAGCCGCGTGTAGATGGCGGCGCGGTCGTTCTTCAGGTCGGCGAGGTCGCGGGCGAGGCGCAGCTTGCCCTCGCGGACCAGCCGGGTCTCCTCGTCGAGCACCTCGATCAGGCCGTCCATGGCGACCCCGAGGTCGGCGATCAGGCGCGCCGCCCGCTCGGCGGAGGTGATCTGCGGCTCCCGCGCGGGGCGGTCGATCGGCTTCATGGGCTCATGGCCTCCTGGATCTTCAGAAGCTCGCGGGCGATCGGTTCGGCAAGGCCGAAGCCGCCGCGGCGGACGAGGTCCTTGGCGTATTCGTCGACGAGCAGTTCGCGCCAGCTGTCGGCGCTGGTGTCTCCGGAGAGGGGATCGGTCGGGACGCCCTGGAACATGGTCTTCACCGCGTCCGAGACGAACACCGCCTCGAACTCGCGCGCGACCTCGAGCGCCCGCTCGCGGTCGGAGACCGGCGACGGGCGGCCGTAGGGGCGAAAGCCGGCCTGGGCGGGCGCGGGGGCGTCCATCGTCACATCACCTCGATCTGGGCCTGCAGGGCGCCTGCGGCCTTGATCGCCTGGAGGATTGAAATGAGGTCGCGCGGGCCGAGGCCGAGGGCGTTCAGCCCGTCGACCAGTTCCTGCAGCGTCACGCCGGAGCGGATGACGGCGAGCTGCCGTTCCGACCCGTCGGTGACGTCGACCTGGGTGCGCGGCACCTCCACCGTCTCGCCGAGCGAAAATGGAGGCGGCTGCGAGACCTGGGGCTGCTCGGTGATGAGGACGGTGAGGTTGCCCTGGGCGACGGCCACCGTCGACACCCGCACCTCCTGCCCCATCACGATGATTCCCGTCGCCTCGTCCACGATCACCTTCGCCGGCAGGTCCGGCTCGATGATCAGCTGCTCCACGTCCGTGACCAGATCGACGATGTTGCCGTCGAATTCTGGCGGAACCGTGAGCCTGACGGTGGACGGGTCGAGCGCCTCGGCGATGTGGCGGGCGAACAGGTCGTTGATGGCGAGGGCGATGCGGCGGGCGGTGGTGAAGTCCGGATTCCTGAGGGAAAGCCGCAGGCTGGTGAGGCTGGCGAGGTGGAACTCGATCTCCCGCTCGATGACGGCGCCGTTGGGGATCCGCCCCTGCGTCGGTACGCCGCGGGTGATCGTGGCGGCGTCGCCGCTCGCCTGGAAGCCGCCGATGGTCACCGGCCCCTGGGCAATGGCGTAGACCTCGCCGGTGGCGCCGAGGAGGGGCGTGACGAGCAGCTGGCCGCCCTGCAGGCTCGTGGCGTCGCCGAGGGCGGAGATCGACACGTCGATGCGCGACCCGGCGGTGGCGAAGGGGGGCAGGTTCGCCGTGACCATCACCGCGGCGGTGTTGTCGGTGCGCATCCGGGCATCGCGGACGTTGACCCCGAGCCGCTCAAGCATGGCCTGCAGGCTCTGCCGGGTGAAGGGCGAGTTGTTGAGGCTGTCGCCGGTGCCCTGCAGGCCGACCACCAGGCCGTAGCCGATCAGCTGGTTCTCGCGGACGCCCTCGACGTCGACGATGTCCTTGATCCGCGAGGCGGCGAGCGCCTGCCCGCCGACTGCGAGCGACGCGACCACCACCAGGATGCCTGCCAGGATCCGCCTCATCTTCGCTCCATCCAGGCGAGCCGCTCCGTGCGGCCGGTCCCGCACCCGCTGTCGCAAGCCCCGTGCCAGCGGGCGCATCCGGCCGGGGACCACGGAACCGGCGGTTTTCCCGGGCCGGGCGGACCCGCGGCTGCCGATCTCGTTCATGCATCGGGAAGCATACCCGGCAGAAGTTGCCGTCTCGTTAACGACGCATTAACCGAACCCGGGCGCTTATTGCCCATCGCATTCCGAAGGTGGAATTGAAGATGCGCATCACCGGACCGACACGCCCGAGCGCGCCGCAGGCCGGCGGCGCGGCCCGGCGCGCGGGCGGCGGCGCCTTCGCTCCGGCCTCGGCGGAACCGCCGCCCCGCGCCGCGGGCGGCGCGGCGGCGGCCCCGCTCGCCGGGCTCGACGCGCTGATCGCCCTGCAGGCGATCGACCCGGACCGGCCTGGCGGCCGGCGGCGGGCGGTGCGCCATGGCCACGACCTCCTGGACATGCTGGAGGAGGTGAAGATCGGCCTTCTCGCCGGCCAGGTGCCGGTTGGCGCCCTCGACCGTATGCTGTCGATCCTCGGCGCGATCGAGCCGAGCGGCGACGAGCAACTCGACGGACTGGTCGCCGACATCCGCCTCCGGGCGGAGGTGGAACTGGCGAAATTGGGGCGATTTGTGGGCGGGTGAGTCGTCCGGGGGACCGGCGGACCTGCTTCAATTATCCGGCTCAAAGCCATGAAATTCCTTTCTGATCAACCCCAGCGCTACAAAGGTCGCGGTCAGTAGCCTTTCTGATTGTCCCGCTTCGGGTCGATGGCTATATTCCGCCCGCGTTCGACGCAGGGAGAGGGACACCGAATGTCGATCGAGCTGACCGAGGACTATCGGCCGACCGAGGACGAGCCGTTCATGAACGAACGGCAGCGGGAGTATTTCCGTCGCAAGCTTCTGGACTGGAAGGACGAGATTCTGCGGGAGAGCAAGGAGACCCTGCAGCACCTTCAGGACGACAACATCAACCTGCCGGACATCGCGGACCGCGCCTCGTCGGAAACGGATCGGGCCATCGAGCTCCGCGCCCGCGACCGGCAGCGCAAGCTGATCGCCAAGATCGACGCGGCCCTGAAGCGGATCGACGAGGGCACCTACGGCTACTGCGAGGAGACCGGCGATCCGATTTCCCTGAAGCGGCTCGACGCCCGGCCGATCGCGACGCTGTCGATCGAGGCGCAGGAGCGGCACGAGCGCCGCGAGCGCGTCTACCGGGACGACTGAAGACCCGTTCCGCCGGAAGGGTTCCGGGGCGGCGTCGCGGCGAGGGCCGGGCGCCGCCCTTTTTCTTTGCCCAAGCGGCGGGCACGGTCTCCGGGATCGGCTGGGGAGCCGCGGGAGACCGTGCCCTCCTCCTCGCCGGCCGCGACGACTGGGGAGCGGTGCGGCCGGCATCGCCCGCGTGCGGCCCTGGGGAGCGCCGCGCCACGGGTCCGCGGACAGGCCGATGCGGGGAGCGGGCCGGTCCGTGGTCCTGCGGGGACGGGCCGGGGCCCGCCTCCGTCGTCCGGGGGGTCAGAAGGGCAGCAGGATGTCGAGCACCTGCTGGCCGTAGCGCGGCTGCTGCACGTCGGTGATCTGGCCGCGGCCGCCGTAGGCGATGCGGGCCTCGGCGATCTTGGCGCTCTCGATGGTGTTCTCCGCCGAGATGTCCTCGGGCCGCACCACGCCGGCGACGATCAGCTCGCGGACCTCGAAGTTCACCCGCACCTCCTGGCGGCCCTCGATGACGAGGTTGCCGTTGGGCAGCTGCTGGGTCACCACCGCGGCGACGTTGGTCACCACGTCCTCGGTGCGCTCGATGGTGCCCGATCCGCGGGAGAGCATGCTGCTGTCGCTCGAGACGATCGCGTCGAGGCTGGTGCCGTCGGGCAGGATGTCGACGATCGCGTTGCCGATCGCGCCTTCGGCGCCGAGGCTGTCGCTCGCCACCCTCTGCCGCTCGCTCGAGTTCTCGAAGGCGGCCTTGTCGGTGATGCGGACCTTGACGGTGAGGATGTCGCCGACGTTTCGGGCGCGCTGGTCCTTGAAGAAGGTCCGCGAGCCGGACTGCCACAGGGAGTTCGGGCTGTAGCTCACCGGCTCCACCACCGGCATCGGCATCTGCACCGGCCGGTAGCCGGGCTGGGCGGTGGGGTTCTCGATCGCCGACAGGGCCGGCGCCTGGCCGACCTTGGAGAGCCGGTCGGCCGTGGAGCCGCAGCCGGCGAGGCCGGCGGCGAGGAGGGCAAGGGTCGCGGTGACGGTGACGGGTCGCATGGCGGCTCTCACTCGACTGTGTGTGCGGCGCCGACGGCGGCGGTGCGCAGCCGGCGGGGTTCGATGCGGACGCGGTCGGGGCCGATGGCGATCCCCTCCACGGTGCGGCGGGACTGTTCGTTCAGGATGGCGACCGTCTCGCCCTCCGCGGCATCGGCGAGCGCCTTGCCGCGGGCGGTCAGGGCAAGGCCGGGGCTCTCGTAGACGAGGGTGACGAGGTTGCCGCGGCGAACGATCCGGGGCTCCTCGAGGAGCCCCGCGGCCAGCACCTCGCCGGCCCGGATCGGCCGACGCGCGGCGAGGCCGGCGATCTCCTCCGGCCGGGTCAGCGCCCCGGCGGGAAGGCCCCGGGCCGGTCGGCGCTCGTAAACCAGGTCGGATTCGCCGATCGTCTCGCCGCGCGCGATCGGGCGGGCCGGGACGGCGACGGCGACAGTCGGACGCGCGGCGCCGGCGAGGTCGAGCGCCTCTTCGCGGTCGCCGAGGTCGACCAGGACGCGGGCGCGGAAGCGTCCCGTGCTCTCCTGCCGGCCGAAGCTCTCCAGCACCGGCTGCGCCACCGCGGCGAACGCGGCGGGGGCGAGGTCGAAGTCGACGGTGACGTCGGCGGCGTTCACCCCGGCGGCGGCGGCGACCGCGTCGGCCACCAGCGAGGCGAGGGCGTCGGCGTTCACGCTCACGGAGCGGCGGACGACGCGGATCGTCTCGTAGGGGGTCGGGTCCGGGTCGAGGCCGGCCGCCCGGGCGGCGGCGATGGCATCCCGCGCGGGCAGGGCGCCCTCGACGCCCGGATCCGGCGAGCGGAACACCGGACGGTCGGCGAGCGCGCCGGCGCCCTCGAAGAGGTCGCCGAGGGTGACCACGTCGGCCGCCACCGTCACGTCGTCGCGAAGGCTCGCGGCGGCGGCGGGGCGATTGGCGATCAGGGCGGCGATCACCATGGCGAGCAGCGCGGCGAGAGCGAAGCGGACGAGGAAGTTGAGCGTCACGGCGGGCCCTCCTCAGCGCAGGTTGGCGGTGGCCTGGGCCATCTCGTCGGCGGCGCGGATGGTGCGCGAGTTCATCTCGTAGGCGCGCTGGGCGGCGATCAGCGAGGATAGCTCGGCGACCGGCACCACGTTGGCCATCTCCAGGTAGTTCTGCAGCAGCGTGCCGTAGCCCTCGTCGCCGGGGTTCGCCAGCTGCGCCGGGCCGCTGGCGGCGGTCTCGACGAAGAGGTTGTCGCCGATCGCCTCGAGGCCCGCCTTGTTGACGAAGCGCGCGGTCTGCAGCTGCCCCAGCGCGGTGGCGGCGGTGTCGTTGCCGATGATCGCCTGCACCTGGCCGGTCGGGCTCACGGTGAAGTCGCGGGCGTTCTGCGGGACGGTGATGTCCGGCTGCAGCGCGTAGCCGTCGAGGGTCACCAGCGTGCCGTTGGCGTCGATCTCGAAGGAGCCGTCGCGGGTGTAGCCGGTGCGCCCGTCGGGCAGCAGCACCTGGAAGTAGCCCTCGCCGCGCACGGCGAGGTCGGTCTCCTTGTCCGTCCGCTCGAGGTCGCCCTGGCTCATCACCCGGGGCGTCGCGGCGACGCGCACGCCGGAGCCGATCGAGACGCCCGCGGGCACCTGGGTGCCGGTGTCGGAGGTCTCGGTGCCGACGCGCCGGACGTTCTCGTAGAACAGGTCCTGGAAGTCGGCGCGCTGGCGCTTGTAGCCGGTGGTCCGCATGTTGGCGATGTTGTTGGAGATCACGTTGACGTTCATCTCCTGGGCCATCATGCCGCTGGCGGCGATGCGAAGGGCCTTCATGGCGGCGTCCTCTCCTCGAAGGTCAGACGGTCACGTCACCGAGCAGGTTGAGGGCCTTCAGGCGAAGTTCCTCGCTCGTGTTGATGAAGCTCGTCACCTGCGCGTAGGCGCGGTTGACGTCGATCAGGCGGGTCATCTCCATCACCGCCTGGACGTTGGAGAGCTCGAGCGCACCCTGGCGGACGCGCACGCCCTGCACCGGCTGCGGGTCGGCGCCGGCGAAGAGGTTGTCGCCGATCTTCTCCAACTGCCGGTTGTCGGCAAAGGAGACGACCTCGAACCGCCCGCGCGGGCCCTCGTTGGTGTTGATCGAGCCGTCGGAGCCGATCACCACGTCGGTCTCGCCGGGCCCGAACACGATTTCCCCGCCCTCGCCGAGCACCGGGTGCCCGTCCGGCGTCACCAGCCGCCCGCCGGGGTCGAGCTGGAAGTTGCCGGCGCGGGTGTAGCGCTCGCCGTCGGGGGTCTGGACGACGAAGAAGCCGTCGCCCTCGACCGCGACGTCGAAGGTGCCGCCCGTCAGGTCGATGGTGCCGGGCTGGAAGTCGGTCGAGGTGGTCCAGTCGACGACGAACGAGATCGGCTCGTCCGGCATCGGGAAGGTGTTCGCGCTCGCCGTCGGCATGACGTAGTCGTCCATCTCGAGCGTCTGCCGCTTGAAGCCGGCGGTGTTCAGGTTCGCCACGTTGTTGGCGATGACGTCCAGCTTGTGCCGGAGCGCAACCTGGCGCGAGAGCGCCACGAGCGTCGTGTTCTCCATGACGGGAGATCCCCAGTTTACCTCGGATCCGGCCGGCGCTCCCCAGCTCCGGACGGACCGCCTCGTCCCTCGCAGGAGCCGTGCCAGTTCCCGGTCGTCAAGGAAATCACAGGGTTAACGGAATCCGAACGGGCCTGGCCGCGGTGGCGTTTCTGCCGCGCGGCAGGGGAGGGCGGCAGTTTCTGCCGGGCCGTTAACCAAGCATCAACAATTCATTAACCAGTATGACTGCATTGATTAACGAGGTGACGGGCTCCCGCGTGGCGAGTCGGCCGGAGCGGGTGGCAAGCGGGTCGGGGCGATGGCGAAGAAGCCGGCGGCGGAGAAGGACGAGGATGGCGCCGAGGCGGGCAAGGCCGAGGGCGGCAAGGGCCTCCTCGGCAACCGCAAGCTGCTGATCGCGGTGGCCGGCGTGGTGCTGCTCGCCGGCGCCGGCGCCGGCGCGACGGTGTTCCTCTCGGGCGGCGACGAGCCGTCGATGGCGGCGGCCGACGGCGAGCCGCAGAAGACGGCCTTCTTCTACGACCTGCCGGTGATGATCGTGAACCTCTCCTCGATCGACAACCGCACCGCCTACGTGAAGCTCGAGGTCTCGCTGGAGCTGCCGGAGCAGTCGATGGTCGACATCCTGCAGCCCAACATGCCGCGCGTGCTCGACGCCTTCCAGACCTACCTCCGGGAGTTGCGGCCCTCGGACCTCAGCGGCTCGGCCGGCCTGTTCCGGCTGAAGGAGGAACTGCAGCGGCGCGTCAACATCGCCGTATATCCGGCGCGGGTCGACGACGTGCTCTTCCGCAACGTGGTGATCCAGTAGGAGCGCGGGATGGGCAAGGACGACGACGACCTCTCCGCCGACTGGGGCGCGGCCCTCGCCGAGCAGCGCGGCGAGTCGATGGACGACCTCGCCGCCGAGTGGGGCGCCGCGCTGGAGGAGCAGGGCGTCGAGAACGGCGACGCCATGGCCGCCCAGTGGGCCGCCATGATGGACGACCGCGACAGCGAGCTCGACAACTCGGCCCGCGGCGCCGATCGCGTGCTCAACCAGGAGGAGATCGACAACCTCCTCGGCTTCAACGTCGAGGACCACGTCGCCAGCGACCAGTCGGGCATCCGCGCGCTGATCAACTCGGCGCTCGTCTCCTACGAGCGGCTGCCGATGCTGGAGATCGTGTTCGACCGGCTCGTCCGCGAGACCACGACCAGCCTGCGCAACTTCACCTCCGACAACGTCGAGGTGTCGCTCGATTCGATCTCCTCGGTCCGCTTCGACGACTACCTGAACTCGATCCCGCTGCCGGCCATCCTCGCCGTCTTCAAGGCGGAGCAGTGGGACAACTTCGGCCTGATGACGGTGGATTCGTCGCTGATCTACTCGATCATCGACGTGCTGCTCGGCGGCGGCCGCGGCACCAGCGCGATCCGCGTCGAGGGCCGGCCCTACACGACCATCGAGATGAACCTCGTGCGCCGGATGATCGAGATCGTCCTCGCGGACGCCGAGAAGGCCTTCGCGCCGCTGACCCAGATCCGCTTCAACCTCGAGCGGCTGGAGACCAACCCGCGCTTCGCCGCCATCTCGCGGCCGAAGAACGCCGCCATCCTGGTGCAGTTTCGCGTCGACATGGAGGACCGCGGCGGCAAGGTGGAGATGCTGCTCCCCTACGCCACGATCGAGCCGATCCGCCATCTGCTCCTGCAGATGTTCATGGGCGAGAAGTTCGGCCGCGACCCGATCTGGGAGGGCCATCTCGCCACGCAGGTCTACCACGCCGACGTCACCGTCGACGCGGTGATGTGCGAGGAGGAGATGCCGCTCTCCATGATCCTCGACCTCGAGGTCGGCCAGACGCTGGTCTTCAACGTCTCGCCCCAGGACGCCATCGCGCTGAAGTGCGGCGACGTCCACGTCACCTCGGGCCAAATCGGCCGCTTCGGCGACAGCGTCTCCGTCAAGGTGAGCCGGCCGCTGCGCCGCCCCCGCATGACCCTCGCCGCGTTCGAGAACGCCGTCCTCAAGGAGCTCGAGAAGACATGACCGGTTTCAACCTCGGAATGGCCATCGAACTTGTCGTGGCCCTGCTCCTGGTGCTGACCATCGGCTATTGCGTGGTGCTGAACCGCCGGCTGACCCGGCTGCGCGCCGACGAGGAGGTGCTGCGGGCGACCATCGCCGAGCTGATCACCGCCACCGAGATCGCCGAGCGGGCGATCCTCGGCCTCAAGGCGACCGCGGCGGAGTGCGAGAAGTCGCTGGGGGCGCGCCTGCTCAGGGCCGAGGCGATGGTCGTGGACCTCGACCGCCAGGTCGCCGCGGGCGGCGAGATCGTCGGCCGGATCGGCGCGATCGTCGGCGCCGCGGTGACACGCCAGCCCGCCGCCGCCGTCCCGCCGGTCGCGGCCCCCCCGGAACCGGCCGCCGCTTCCGTCGCCGAACCCGAGGCGGGCGCCGCTGCCGCCCGCGCGCTGCAGGGCGCCGCCCGCGAGGCCGCGGAGAGGCTCGCCGCCTACCGGCGGATGTCCCGCGAGGCGGCGGCGTGACGCGGCTCAGGCTCCTCCCGATCGTCCTCTTCGCCGCCTCGGCGCTGCTCTGCCTGAAGCTCGCCGGGCTCGTCGCCGGCGTCGGCTCCTTCGCCGTCGGCCCGGTGACGGCGGCCGCCCAGTCCGGCGAGGCGCCGGCGCCGCGCGAGACCCCCGACTTCCTGGGGCCGCCGCTCGATCTCGCCGCCGAGGCCGAGGCGCTGGAACGCCAGCGCGCCGCCGAGGCCGCCGCCCTGGCGGAGGAGTCCCCCCCGGAAGGCACCGCGACCCCGCCGGCCGGGACGGCCGCGCCGGATCCCGAGGCGACCGCCGGCGCCGATCCCGTCCCGGCTGCGGGCGCGCCATCCCCCGAGGCGATCGACGTCGCCGAGGCCGCCGCGCCGGACCCGGCGGCGGGCGGCCTTCGCACCGACCGGCCGGAGGAGTACCAGCCGCGCGCCACCGGGTCGGAGGGCCAGTTCCTCGAGAGCCTCGCCAACCGCCGCGCCGATCTCGACCGGCGCGAGGCCGACCTCGCCCTCCGCGCCCGCCTGCTCGAGGCGGCCGAGGCGCAGCTGCAGGCGCGCATCGACGAGCTGAAGGCGCTCGAGGCCCAGCTGAACGGCGGGGCGGACGGCGAGGGCGGTGCGCCGCCCGGCGGCGGCGAGGACCTCAGGAACCTCGTCACCATGTACGAGCAGATGAAGCCGAAGGCCGCCGCCCGCGTCTTCAACGACCTCGATCTCGGCGTGCTGATCGCCGTCGCCGAGACGATGAACCCGCGCCGGATGTCGGCCATCCTCGCCGTGATGGAGCCGGGCCGGGCCGCGGTCCTGACCACCGCGCTCGCCGGCGACCAGAGCCCGCGGCAGGTGATCGTCCGCCGCGAGGACCCCGTCGCCGCCATGCCGCCGCCCCCGGCCCGGGAACTGCCCAAGATCATGCCGGCGCCGGGCGGCGGCTGAGGCCGGGAAAACGCCGGATCTCCGGCCATTTCCGCGTTCACCATAACCCGCCGTTAAGCCGCCGGTCCTAGTCTCTGGACGAGCGGGCGGACGGTTTCGCGGAAGGGGCATGGGCGCGCGTATGCAAGGAAGGCTGATCGGTCCGACGTTCGGCGTCGCGGCGATGCGGACGGCCGCGGGTCGCGGCTTCGCCGTTATGCTCGCCGCCCTGGCGCTGCTGCTGGCGGCCGCGTTGGCCGCCGCCGGCGCTCCCAAGGTGCAGTTCTCCGCCGACGGCGGGCACGGCCGCATCGTCGTCGAGTTCCCCGACCGCAACATGCTGCCCGGATACACCGCCTCGGCGGTGAACGGCGTCCTGGTGCTGCAGTTCGACGAGCCGGTCGAGATGGACGTCTCCCGCGCCTCGCTGGTGCTGGAGGGATACGTCACCATCGCCCGCGCCGATCCCGACGGGCGCGGCGCCCGCTTCGCGCTCGCCCGCGGGGTCCAGATGAACGCGATGGAGGCCGGGCCGCGGCTCTTCGTCGACCTCCTGCCCCGCAGCTGGAGCGGGCCGCCGCCGCCGCTGCCGCAGTCCGTGGTGGAGGATCTCGCCCGCCGGGCGGAGGAGGCCTCGCGCATCGCCCGCCAGCAGGAGTTGCTCCGCATCGCCGGCGCCGACGCCGCCCGCCTCGAAGTGCGCGCCGCCCGCGGGCCGACCTTCAGCCGCATCACCTTCGGCTGGAACATCCCCTTCGAGGCGACCTTCGAGCGGCGCGAAAACGGCGTGCTGGTCCGCTTCGACGCGACCGCGCCGGTGGACCTCGGCCCGGTCCGGGCCGACCTGCCGCCCTTCGTCGACGACATCTCCGCCTCGGCGACGGAGGAGGGCGGCCTCGCCGTGCTGCTCTCGGTGTCGCCCAGCGCCGACGTGCGGGCCTTCCGCGAGGAGAACACCTACGTCGTCGACGTGCAGGGCAACGCGGAGACACCCGCCGCCGACCCGGCGATCGCCGCCCTGTCGCAGGTCGGGCCCGACGAGGGACTCCCGGCCGGGGCGAGCATGCGGGTGGTGTCTCCCGCCGCCGCGTCGCCCAGCGCCGGCCCGCCGCGCCGGGACGACCTCGCCTCCGCCGAGCCCCCGGAGATGATCACCACGCCTGAGGACCAGCTGCCGCCCTCCGCCGCGCCGGATCCGGCCACGGCCGCGGAGCCGGCCGACGCGCCCGCCGCCGCGCCCGCCTCCGCCCCGGTCGAGTTCTCCGACGAGTCCGACGCCCGTGTCCTCGCCGACGGCGCGATCCGGGTCGAGGCCAAGCGCATCGGCCAGACGACCCGGGTGGTGTTCCCCTTCGAGACGGAGGTCGGCGCCGCGCTGTTCACCCGCGGCCCGGCGCTGTGGGCGGTGTTCGACGACCCGTCGACGATCGAGGTCGCCCCGCTCGAGGACGCGCTCGCGGGCTATGCCCGCTCGGTGGAGGTGTTCCGCGCCGGCAATGCCCAGGTGGTGCGGGTGGAGATGGCCGAGCCGCTGCTGGCGACCCTCAACCCGGACAACACCTACTGGGTGGTGACCATCGGCAACATGGCGATCGAGCCGACCCGGCCGCTGCCGCTCCGGCGCGTCGCCGACGACTCCGGCGCCATCCGGCTCGAGGTCCCGTTCGGACCGGTCTACCGGATGCACCGGATCACCGACCCCTCGGTCGGCGACGAACTCCTGGTGGTGACCGGCATCGGCAGCCCGCGCGGCCTGATCAAGCCGCAGCGCTTCGTCGAGGTCGAGGCGCTCTCCTCCGCCCACGGGCTCGCCTTCGTGCCGCTGGTCGACGACCTCGAGGCGACGGTGGACGACCAGGTCGTGCGGCTCGGCCGCCCGGCGGGGCTGACGCTCTCCACCGGCGCCATGCCGAACCGGCAGACGCTGCTCGACCTGCCGGGCACCAGCGACACCGACCGGGTCCGCGCCGGCCACGTCGATTTCAGCGGCGCCCCGGTGGTCGACCCGCCGCTGTTCTGGCAGAAGCGCCACGAGCTCTCCAGCCGCGTCGCCGACGCGCAGGAGCCCGAGGCGGTGGTCGAGGCGCTCTACGACACGGCGAAGTTCCACGTCGCCAACGGCCTCGGCGCCGAGGCGCTGGGGCTGCTCGACCTCATCGAGGCGAAGGAGTCGCAGGAGGCGTCCGCCGACCGGATGGCGGTGCTCCGCGCCGCCGGCGAGGTGCTGATGGGCCGGCCGAAGGACGCGCTCGCGGAACTCGAGCGCTCCGACCTCGCCGACAGTCCGGACGCCGCGGTCTGGCGGGCGATCGCCCACACCGACCTTCGCGACTATGCCGCCGCGCACCGCGACGTCGCGCGCGGCGAGCAGGTGATCGACCGCTTTCCCGAGACGGTGCGCAAGCGCTTCCTGCTGTCCGCCGCGCGCACCGCCATCGAGCTCAACGACTTCGGCAAGGCGCGGCGGATGATCTCGCAGCTCGATCCGGCGGATCTCGGCGGGCGGGAACTGAGCGAGCTCGACATCCTCAACGCCCGGGTGCTCGATTCGAGCGGGCTCGCCGTGGAGGCGGTGGACCGGCTTGCCGAGGTGGTGCGCACGGCCCGCGGCGCGGCGGCGGCGGAGGCGACCTACCGGCTGGTGCGGCTGCAGCGCCGCGAGGGGCTGATCACCCTCGACCAGGCCATCGACCGGCTGGAGCGGCTGGCAGTGTCCTGGCGCGGCGACCAGCTGGAGCTCGACACCCTGCGCACCCTCGGCCAGTACGCCATCGAGAACGGCGACCATCGCCGCGCCTTCGAGGTGATGCGCACCGCCATGCAGGTGGCTCCGGACGCCGCCACCACCCGGCTGATGAACGAGGAGATGCAGTCGGCCTTCGCCCGGCTCTTCCTCGGCGGCGAGGCGGACGGGATGGCGCCCGTGGACGCGCTGGCGCTCTACTACGACTTCCGCGAGCTGACCCCGGCCGGCCGGCGCGGCGACGCGATGGTCCGCCGGCTCGCCGACCGGCTGATCGACGTCGACCTCCTGCCGCAGGCGGCCGAACTGCTGTCGCACCAGGTCGAGAACCGCCTTCGCGGCGCCGCCCGCGCCGAGGTCGCGGCCGACCTCGCGATGGTCTACATCATGGACCGCAAGCCGGAGAAGGCGCTCAGGGCGATCGCCCGCACCCGCCAGCCGGAGCTGCCGCTGGGGGTGGAGCGCCAGCGGCGCGTGGTCGAGGGCCGGGCGCTCGCCGACACCGGCAAGTCGGAACTGGCGCTCGACCTCCTCAAGCCGCTGAAGGGCGGCGACATCGACCGCCTGCGCGCCGAGATCCTGTGGAACGCCGACCGGCACCTGGAGGCGGGGGAACAGTACGAGCGGCTGCTCGGCAGCCGCTGGGCGGAGGACCTGCCGCTGACCCCGAACGAGCAGATGGACGTGCTGCGGGCCGGGATCTCCTACACCCTCGCCGGCGACCAGCTGAGCCTCGACCGGCTCCGCTCGCGCTTCTCGGCGAAGATGGCGCTCACCCCCAACAAGCTCGCCTTCGACACCGTGACCGCGCCGGTCTCGACCGCCGGCGCCAGCTTCGACGAGGTGGTCCGCTCGATCGCCTCGATCGACGTCGCGGAGGAGTTCCTCGCCGACTACCGCACCCGCTTCCGCCCGAGCGAGGGGCTGGCCGAAGACGGCGCGGCCGACCCGGCGGTGGACGCCGAGCCGGCCGTCGGCCAGGAGATGTCCGCCGCGGGTCTCCCCGCGGCGGGCTGAGGCGCGCGGCTCAGTTGGCCGCCAGCGAGCGACCGATGCGGACGAAGATGGTCTCGCCCGAGGAGTCGTCCACGCCGTCGTTGTCGGTCACCATGAACGCCTCGCCGGCCGCGTCCACCGTGAAGCCCTCCGGCTTGTCGACGATGAAGCCGTTGGTGGCGGCAAGGTCCGGCAGGAGATCGCGGACGAGCTTCTTCTCCACCACCGGGATCTCGGCCGAGCCCGGCGCGGCCGGGGTGATCCCGGCGAGCGAGAACTCGGCGATCGACTTCAGCTTCGCCTTCTCGCCGATCTGGTTGTCGCGCTCGATCACGAGGAATCGGCCGCCGCCGAGGGCGGTGATCTCGGAAAGACCCACCCAGGCGCCCTCCGCCGGGGCGTCGAGCGGATAGTGCACCACGCCCCAGGCCTTGGCGGCCGGGGTGTAGGACAGGATCTTCACCATTCCCTTCGGGTCGTCCTCCCACTCGCGCTGCACGGCGAGCCAGACGGTCTCGTCGTCGCCCGAGCCGGTGACCGCGACGCCCTCGAGGCCGAAGCGCTTCGCCTGCGAAGCGACCGGCTCGGGAAGCCCGATCTCCTCCTCGATCGCGCCGTCGGCGGAGACCTTGAGGAGCAGGTCCTTCATCTCCTTCTCGGGATTGCCCTCGGAGGCGAGCCAGAAGCCGCCGCCCTCGCGGGTGGCGATCCCCTCGAGGTCGAGATTCTCTGCCGCGGCGCCGTTGCGGGTCACCAGCATCGCGCCGGTGATCGTCGCCGGGCGGGCGGTGGCATCGATCTGGAGGATCCGCGGGGCGCCGGAGTAGAAGGAGTCGGTCACCGCATAAAGCCTGCCCGCCTCCGCCCGGTCGCCGGCAAGGCCGGAGAGCGCGCCGAAGGGGATCGGCAGGCCGTCGATGCTGGCGCTGCGGATGGTCGGATAGGCCGCCTCGCCCTCGGCGCGCTGGTAGACCATCACATGGGCGCGCACGCCGCCGTCCTCGATGAGGTCGGCCTCGTTCGCGGTGACGAGGAGATTGCGCGAGGGGATCGCCAGCACGCCCTCCGGGCCGATGCCCGACGGCAGCATCTGGAGAAGCTCGGGCTCGGCCCCGGTGTCGCGGTAGACCGCCACTAGCGAGGCCCGCTCGGAGGCCACGAACAGCAGCGTCTCGCCGCCGAAGCTGCCGGCCTCGATGCCCTCGATCTCGATGCCCTTGCTGTTGCGCTTCTCGGGATAGTGGCCGAGCGCGACCATTTCGTGCTCCAGGGTGGCCCCGGATTCGTAGAGCACCTCGCCAGACTTGGAGAAGATGGTGAAGCCGCGGCTGCCGCCCTCGTAGTCGCCCTCGTTGGCGGTGGCGAGGCGTTCGTCGTCGATCCAGACGACGCCGTCCGGCTCGCGCACCCGGCCGTCCTTCGAGCCGGTCAGCTCGATGGCGCCGTTGCGCTCGGTGTCGATGGCGGAGAGATCGACCGCCCCGGCGGAGAAGTGCGTTGTGACCTTGGCCGAGGCGAGGTCGACGATCGCGATATGGTTGTTCTCCTGGAGCGTCACGACCGCCTCGTTGAGGCCGTTGATGGACACGAACTCCGGCTCGGGATCCTCCGGCGCCACCTCGGCGAGGCCAGTGAGGTCCACCTTCGCGAGGCCGGCGCAGTCGACCGCGCCGTCCACGACCGGCAGCACGGCGAGGAAGCCGGCCGGGAGCTGCGGCAGGGCCCCCTCGTTCAGGTCCTCGTCGCGCTCGTTCTCCATCGCTATGGCGACGAAGCCCTTGTCCGGCGAGGAGGCGACGCTGTCGGGCTGGCCGCCGAGGTCGCAGGTCGCCTCGACAGCCTTGGACGCGAGGTCGATGGTGGCGAGATGGCCGGACGGCTCGGTGTAGCTCTCCGACGTGACGACGCCGACGAAGGCCTTGCCATCGACGATCTTGACCGAGGTCGGCTCGCCGCCGAGCGCCACGAAGCCCGCGGCCTTCGGTGCGGCCGGGTCGGTGATGTCGATCATGCCGACGCCCTTCTGGGCGGCGTCGGTGTAGACCAGCATCATGCCGTCCTCGCTGGCGGTGATGATCTCGGCAACCGACTCCGCCCCGCCTTCGGGCGCGTTCAGATGGGCCGGGAAGGCCGCGATTCGGTTGAAGACCTCTGCCGCCGGGGCGGTCAGGCTGGTGGCCGAAAGCAGGGCGGCCGCGACGAGGCCGCGGGCGATCGTCCTTTGCATGGGGGTATCCTTTCCGGTGCGAATGTACCGCGCCCCTTTGGATCGCCCCCGCGTGTCACGGGCATGAAGATCGGATGACGCTCCGGTGACGGCCCGATCAGGTCCCGAAGCTGCGGATCAGGCTGCCGGCGAGCAGCGTCCAGCCGTCGACCAGCACGAAGAAGATCAGCTTGAAGGGCAGCGACACCACCACCGGCGGCAGCATCATCATGCCCATGGCCATCAGGATCGAGGCCACCACCATGTCGATGATGACGAAGGGCAGGTAGATCAGGAAGCCGATCTCGAAGGCGCGCCTCAGCTCCGAGATCATGAAGGCGGGGATCAGGATCCTGAGCGGCACCGCCTCCGGGCTCTCCGGCGGCGGCTCGCGGGAGAGGTCGACGAAGAGGGCGAGGTCCGCCTCGCGCACATGCGCGCTCATGAAGGCGTGCACCGGCGCGCTCGCGCGCTCGAAGCCCTCGTCCAGTTCCATGGTGCCTTGCACCACCGGCTCGACGCCGGCCTCGTAGGCGGCCTGGAAGGTCGGCGCCATGATGAAGGCGGTGAGGAACAGGGCAAGGCCCACCATCACCGAGTTGGGCGGCGCAGACTGCAGGCCGATCGCCGTCCGGAGCAGCGACAGCACCACCACGATGCGGATGAAGGACGTGGTCATCACCAGGATCGACGGCGCAAGGCTGAGCACCGTGATCAGGCCGATGAGTTGCACCGCCCGCTCGGTGAGCGTCGTGCCCTCGCCGAGGTCGATGCGGATCTCCTGGGGCAGGGCGGCGGCTCCGAGGGCGAGGAGCAGCGGCGCGGCGAGACAGACGACGCCCACGGCCCTCACGAGCCGGCCGAACGCCGTCACGGCGCGGCCGGGCTCGTCCGTGTCGGCTCGTCTGTGCACGCTCACCCCTGGCGTCCCCACTCCGGCGGCCGCGCCCCGAGGGAGCGGGCGCCCGTCAAGGGATAGCCGATTCGCGGGCGGCCGGGCCGACGCGGCGGCGGCTGTCCACCGCCGTGCCGATCAGCGGCGGGGCTTGGAGCCGCCGGCGAGTTCGTCGAGGAGGCGGGCCATCTCGTCCTCGAGGGAGGAGAAGTCGGGGTCGGACGGGCCCCGTTCCCCGGCCGGCTTCTCCGGCTCCACCTCGGGAGAGGCGGCGGGCTCCGGCGTCTCCGGCTCGAGGCTGACCTCGGGCGCGGCGGCGGCGGGCTCCTGCTCTGGCTCCTGGGCGGCGACGGGAGGAGCCACCACCGGCTCCGGGGAGACGGGGGAAGCCACCACCGGCTCCGGGGTGACGGCGCGCGCCTCCGGCTCGGGCTCCGGCTCGGGCTCGGGCTCGGGCTCGGGCTCAGGCTCAGGCTGGAGCTCGGGCTCGGGCTCGGGCTCGGGCTCGGGCTCCGGAGTGGCGGCGGCATCCGTTGCGGCCGCCTCCTGGGGCGCGACAGCAGCGGAGGAAGACGCTGCGCCGGACTCGTCCTGCGATGCCGCGTGCGTCGCCGCGGCCTTCGCTTGCGGGTCGAACTCCAGGGGTGCGTCGGCCTGCTCGACCGGGCGGCGCTCGATCGCGGCCGGCTGCAGCGTCTCCTCCTCGAGGATGCGGGCGAGGTCGTCGGCGAGGTTCGCCGAGAAGTCCGGCGCGGGCCGGCCGGCCGGGGCCGCCGGCGGGGTTTCCCCGGAGGCCTCCGAGCCCGAGGCGGCCACGGCTGCGGCTGCGGCTGCGCCCGCCGCGGCGGGCGCCGGCGCCTCGGCCGGCGGCGGCTCCGGCCGGCGCGGCGCGATCGGCGTCTCCGGCCGGCTGAAGCGCGCCGGCGGCGGCGGCGGGCCCTCCCGTGGCGTCAGCGGATGAGGCTCGGCGGCGGGCCGCGGCTCGGGCGACCGGGCCTCGGCGGGAGCCTCCGCGGACGGCGCGGGACGGGCCGGCTCCGGGGCCGAGCGGTTGCGGAACCAGGCGCCGGCAGCCCCGAGGGCCGCAGCGCCCCGCGTCACGGCAGAGGAGGCCGGCTCCGGCTCCGGCTGCGGCGGCGACGGCGGCGCGGACGCGGGGACCTCCGGCTCGCCCTCGGCGCGCGCCGCCGGGCCGCGGCTCGGCCGCACGTAGGGCGCCGGGTCCGGCCGCGGGCCGAGCGGTGGCTCGCGGCGGACCGGCTCCTCGGCCGGGCGCTCGTCGAGGTCCATCCGCAGCGCCTCGTCGAGGCGCTGGGCGAGGTCGTCGAAGCCGGCGTTTCCCTTGGCCGCTTCGCCTCGCGGCATCGCCTGCGGCGGCTGGACGGGCGGGGCCGGCGCGCGCGCAAGCGTCGGCTCGTTCGGGGAAACGGTGGCCGGGCGCGCCGGGCGCAACGGTTCCGGCGCGGGGCGCGGCGGCTCCGGCGGCACGGTGGCGGTGGCGCGCGGCATCGGCGCGGAGAGCGGCGGGGCGACCGGCTTCGGCGGCTGGGGCGCCGGACGGATCGGCTCCATGGCGCGCGGCGGCTCCACGGCGCGCGGCGGTTCGGCAGGCCTGGCGGGCGGGGCCGGCTCGGCCGGGCGCGGCGAGCGATTCGCGGGTGGCTCCTCGCGCCCGTTGCGGCGCGGCCCGCCGACCGCGGAGCCGAGGGCGGCGCCCACCACCGCGCCGACGGCGGCGCCGGTGGCGGCGGCGGTCGGAGCGGGCCGGGACGGCTCGGCGCGGGCCGGCTCGGGCGGGGGGGCGGGCGGCGGCGGCGGCTCGACCTGGGCCGCGGCCTCCGTCGCCGGCGGCTTCGGCGCCAGCCGGCCCATGGTGCCGAGCGGCATGCCCTTGACGATGGTCTGTTCGATGACGACATCGGTCGGGCCGCCGATCATCACCAGGTGCTCGACGCTGTCGCGGCGCACCAGGATCAGCCGGCGCCGGGCGTCCACCACCGCGACGTCCACCACCGCGAGCCGGGTCTGGCGGCCGCGCCCGCCGCCCACCGAGGGCCCTCCCGCGAAGCGCCGCAAGACCCAACGGAGCGCCAGGAGCAGCAGGAGCACCACGGCGAAGGCGATGAGGTACCTCGCGAAGGTGGCCCCCGTCTCGCCGAACCAGATCACGAGCTGTTCCTGCATGGGCTTCTCTTGTCCTTTGGGCGGCGGCCGGCGCCGCCTCGTGCGTCGTCCGTCATCGTCGAGGGTATCCGCCGCGGTGGTCCCCGGCGCAAGGATGCTCAAATCCATGGCAAAACCGCGGACACTCCACAAGCGCTTCCTTCGAGGTGCGTCGCGGACGGCCCGGCGGGCTGCCGATCCCATCTTATGCGAGTCGTAGATTTCATTAACCCGCCATTAACCATGAGCCCGGCAAATATTGCCTGCCGGGTCAAGTCTGCTGATCGCCCGGAGGGTCCGGGGGCCGCGCGGACGGCGCGCGGCGGCGGTCCGGAGTGGACGGTGTGTGATGGGACTCAGCGATCTCCAGGTCGTCCGCGCGCTGAAGGAAAAGCTCCGTTTTCACGGCCAGCGCCAGCGCGTGATCGCCGAGAACATCGCCAACGCGACGACGCCCCGCTACGTCGGCCAGGACCTCAAGGCGCCGGATTTCTTCCGCATGGCGGTGAGCCGCAAGGCCGACCCGCCGGTGCGGCCGGCGATGACCAGCCCCGCCCACCTGCCGGGGCAGGTGATCTCCACCCGCGGGGCCTTCGATGCGCGCGGCCAGGACGGCTACGAGGTGACCCCCGACGGCAACGCGGTGGTGCTCGAGGAGCAGATGATGAAGCTGGCCGAGAACCAGATGGACTACCAGGTCGCGACCTCGCTGTACCAGCGCAGCCTCGGGCTGCTCCGGACCGCGGTCGGCCGCCGCTGAGGGAGACGCGCGATGGATTTCCTGAAGACGCTGATGATCTCCGCCTCGGGGCTCAAGGTGCAGTCCGGCCGCATGCGGGTGATTGCCGAGAACATGGCCAACGCCGACAGCGCCCCGCGCACCGCGGCCGAGGAGCCCTACCGGCGCAAGATCCCCACCGTCCGCCAGAGCTTCGACCGCGAGCTCGGGGCGAAGGTGGTCTCGCTCGGCCGCATCGAGCGGGACCGCTCGGACTATGACCTGCGCTACGAGCCCGGCCACCCGGCCGCCGACGCGAGCGGCATGGTGCGCTACCCCAACGTCTCGACGCTGATCGAATCGGTGGACATGCGCGAGGCCCAGCGCACCTACGAGGCGAACCTCAACGTCGTCTCGGCCACCCGCGCCATGCTGCAGCGGACCATCGACATCCTGCGCGGCTGACCGCGTTTTCGACCCGGAGGCGATACGACATGCCCACGCCCCTCAACGCCGCCGGCCTCTACGGCGCCATGTCGAGGCTCGCGAATCGCGGGCCGGAGGCGCAGACTGCGGGGGCGGGCGCCGCTGCCGGCCTCTCCGACTTCGGCTCCATGGTGAAGGCCGAGATCCGGTCGGTGGTCGAGCGCGGCAACGCCGCCGAGGCCGCCCAGGCCGACCTGATGGCCGGAAAGGCGGATCTCGTCGACGTGGTCACGGCGGTGTCCGAGACCGAACTGGCGCTCGAGACCATGGTCTCGGTGCGCGACCGCGTGATCTCGGCCTACGAGGAGATCATGCGCATGCCGATCTGAGCGATCGGCGGGGAGCTCGACGCATGACCGGGGCCGACGTCCTCGACATCGCCCGCGACGCCATCTGGGTGACCGTCACCATCGCCGCGCCCACCATGCTCGCCGGCCTCGCCGTCGGCCTAGTGATCGCCCTGTTCCAGGCGCTGACCCAGATCCAGGAGATGACGCTCACCTTCGTGCCGAAGATCCTGGCGATCTTCCTCGTCCTGATGCTGACGCTGCCGTTCATGTCGGACGCGATGAACAGCTTCATGGCGCGGATCTCCGAGCGGATCGTCGCGGGATGACGATCACGGTCCTGCCCGAGACCGTGGCGCTGTTCCTGGTGCTGTTCGCCCGCATCGGCGCGCTGGTGATGCTGCTGCCGGGGATCGGCGAGCAGCAGATACCGAACCGGATCCGCCTCGCCTTCGCGCTCGCCCTCTCGGTGGTGTTCTACCCCTTCACCGCCGGCCTGCTGCCGGCGGCGCTCGCCGGCGGCTTCGACCGGCTGATCGTGATCCTCATCGGCGAGGTGCTGATCGGCGCCGCCTTCGGCCTGCTCACCCGCATGCTGGTGGCGGCCACCCAGGTGGCCGGCGCGTCGATCGCCGGCAACATCGGCCTCGGCTTCGCGCAGACGCTGGACCCGACCATGGGTCAGCAGGGCGCCATCGTCGGCAGCTTCCTCGCCGTCACCGGCATGACGCTGATCTTCGCCACCAACCTGCACCACCTCGCCCTCGCCGGCATCGCCGGCAGCTACGAGATGTTCCCGCCCGGCGACCCGATCCCGCTCGACGACCTCAAGGACGCGGCGGTGATGGTGGTGGCCGAGACCTTCGAGGTCGGCGTCCAGCTCTCCGCCCCGTTCATCGTCTTCGCGCTGGTGTTCAACCTCGGCCTCGGTGTGCTGGCCAAGCTGATGCCGCAGCTGCAGGTGTTCTTCATCGCCATGCCGGTGTCGATCACCGTCGGGCTCATCCTCCTGTCGCTGCTCCTCGCGGCCATGATGGGCGTCTACCTCGGCCACGTGGAGAGCGGCTTCATGCGTCTCGTGGCGGGGTGAGGCCATGGCCGAGGAGAAGGACGACGCCGACAAGACGGAAGACCCCACCCAACGACGGCTCGAGCAGGCGCACGAGAAGGGCGACGTCGCCAAGAGCCAGGAGGTGGCGGCGCTGTTCACCCTCGGCATGGTCACGCTGCTGGTCGCCTTCGCCATGGGCCCGGCCTCGAAGATGCTGCTCGCGCCGATGCGGGGCCTCGTCGAGCACGCGGGCGAGATCGCCGTCGACGGCGGCGGCCTGCGCCGGCTTTGGCTCGCCGTCGGCTCGGCGGTGGGCCTTGCGATCGCGCTTCCGGTGCTCGCCATGATGCTCGCTGGAGCGCTCGGCCACCTCGTGCAGCACCGGCCGGTGTTCTCGGCCGAGACCATGAAGCCGAAAGTGTCGAAGATCTCCCCGATCGCCGGGGTGAAGCGCCTGTTCTCGGCCGAATCGCTGGCCAACTTCCTCAAGGGCGTCGCCAAGATCGCGCTGGTCACGGCCTCGATGCTCTGGGTGCTCTGGCCGCACCGGCACGAACTGGTCGGCCTCGTCAGCCTCGACCTCGCGCTGGTTGTGGCCGAGGCGCAGAGCCTCTCGCTGGCGATGCTCGGGGCGATGCTGGCGGCGATGGCGGTGATCGCGATCGCCGACCTCCTCTGGGTGCGCTTCCGCTGGCTGAAGCGCCAGCGCATGTCGCTGCAGGAGGTGAAGGAGGAGTTCAGGCAGACCGAGGGCGACCCGACCATCAAGGCCAGGATCCGCCAGATCCGCACCGAGCGGGCGCGCAAGCGGATGATGGCGGCGGTGCCGACGGCGACGGTGGTGGTGACCAACCCGACCCACTACGCGGTGGCGCTGAAATACGACAGCGGCATGCAGGCGCCGGTCTGCGTCGCCAAGGGCACCGACGACGTGGCGCTGCGGATCCGCGAGGTGGCGGCGAAGAGCGGCGTCGCGGTGGTCGAGAACGCCCCGCTCGCCCGCACCCTCTACGCCACCGTCGACCTCGACGCGATGATCCCCGAGGAGCACTACCGGGCCGTGGCCGAGGTGATCGGCTACGTCATGAACCTGAAGTCCCGGCGCGGCTGGCGCGACTGAGGCGACGCGCGCCCGGAGCGGGCGGGCGGCGGGTCGCGCCAGTGCTCGGATGCAACCGGCTGCAATCCGCCGTACAGCACCTTTGACTCTGATATTTTTTACAGTATATACTCGACTCGGTGGTCCGGATGCCGGGCAGGAACCCCGCGCTCCGTCCCCGCGCCGCATCCGGTGAGGTTGGCACCGGGCGTTCGCCACCCGCGGGCTCTGCGCCCGTCCCCGCATGCGACCGCATTCCGCCTCCGGCGGACAGTTTCGGAGACCCACCCATGGACCTCGCCAGCGAGGAATTCACCGGCATGGACGCCGCCGTCGCCGCACCGGCGGACGCGGCCGAGGCGACCAGGCGCCGGAAGAAGAAGAAGAAGCAGCTGCCGCTGAAGACGCGCCAGCTGATCGCCTGGCACCGCTTCGGCCTCGGCGCCAGGCCCGGCACCTTCGCCAAGGCGATGGGCAAGGACCCGAAGAAGGCGCTGATCAAGGAGCTGAACACCCCCGGCGTCGCCCTCATCCCCCAGGGCGACCTGCCCACCTACGCCGAGGCCTGCGAGGCCGGGGAGAGGGGCAGCACGCGCGGGGGGACGCTGAACAGCTACCAGATCTTCTACAAGGAGGTCGACGCCCGCTTCGACAAGCACCTGGCGGTGCCGATCGGCTTCGTCGAGCGGCTGGTCATCTTCTGGAGCAACCACTTCACGGTCAACCGCTTCAAGGAGGTCATCCGCATCGTCGAGGGCACCGTCGGCCAACTCGAGCGCGACGTGATCCGCAGGAACGTGCTCGGCCGCTTCGACGACATGCTGGTGGGCGTGATCACCCATCCTGCGATGGTCTGCTACCTCGACAACCACCTGTCGGTCGGGCCGAACTCCCAGCTCGTCAAGGAAAATCCGGGCTACGAGCTGAACGGGGTCAAGCTCGACGGCACCAACGTCAATCTCGCCCGCGAGATCATGGAACTGCACAGCCTCGGCACCGGCGGCGGCTATACCGAGGCCGACGTCAAGGCGCTGGCGAACATCATCTCCGGCTGGTCGAGGGCGACCGAATCGGAAGTCGGGGGCGGCTACAACGGAGCTGCGCCCGGCACCTACGGACAGTTCCTGTTCAAGCCGAAGTGGCACGAGCCCGGACCGCAGACCCATCTCGGCAAGAGCTGGCCGGACGAGGGCGTGCAGACCGGGATCAAGGTGCTGCGCTCCCTTGCCAGGCGCAAGGCCTGCGCCCAGTTCCTCGCCTTCAAGCTGGTCCGGCACTTCATCACCGACAAGCCGACCAAGGCGATGGTCGACCCGGTCGCGAAGGCCTACATCAAGTCCGGCGGACGGCTGAAGCCGATGTACCTGGCCCTGCTGAACCTCGATGCGGCCTGGAAGCCGCTGAAGAAGTTTCGCACGCCCTACGAGACCGTTGCCGCCCAGTACAGGGCGCTGGGCAAGCGGCACGGTGATGTCAACTACAACAACGGGATCAAATCCAACTACGTCGATACCGAGCATAACCTCAAGTTTCTCAACCAGAAAACTTGGGAGTGTCTCGATCCGGACGGCTGGGACGACGACAGCGCCGAGTGGCTGAACCCGGACGGGCTGCGGGTCAGGATCGCGGCCTGGCAGCAGGCCGTCAACACCTTCGCGGGCGACTTCGCGGGCAGCCCGCTCGCCCTGGCGAAGTCCGTCCTCGGCCGAAATCTCTCGGCGGCCACCGTGGCCGCCATCTCGGCGGCGCCCACCCCGCAGGCGGGGCTGACCATCCTGTTCTCCTCCCCCGAGTTCCAGCGCAGGTGAGACCCATGACCGACCACGATCATCCCGTCGATCCGGCGCTCGATCGCCTGGCCGCGGACGCACGCTGCGGCTGCGAGGAATCCCGCCTTCTCCTCTCCCGCCGGGCCATGCTCGGCGTTACCGTCGGCCTGTTCACCTCGGCCCTGCTGCCGAGAGAAGGCTTCGCCGCGGCCGGAACCGATCCGCGCGTTCTGATCATCATCCTGCGCGGCGGGATGGACGGCATGGACGCTTTCGTGCCCTACGGCGATCCGAACTACGCCTGGCGGCGCAAGCATCTCGTCCTCGACAAGAGCCAGCTGATCGATATCGGAGACCCGGATTTCGCTTTTCATCCGAACCTGCCGAAGATCGCGGGGCTCTACAAGGCGGGACAGGCGGCGGTCGTGCCGGCGACCTGCATCCCGCTGCGCACCCGTTCCCACTTCGACTGCCAGGACAACCTCGAGAACGGCATGCCCGCCCCGGGCAACAAGCCGGTGATCTCGTCCTCGGGCTGGCTCAACCGCGTCCTGCAGGCGCTGCCGACCACGAGCCCGATCCGGGTCGGGGGCGGCATCTCGATCAACGAGGCGCCGCTGATCCTGCGCGGCACCGCGCCGACCCTCGGCTGGTCGCTGAACTGGCTGCCGCCGCCCGATCCGGCGACGGTCGAGAGCCTGCGGCAGGTCTACGCCAAGACCGACAAGACCATGGCCGGCATGCTGGATCGGGGGCTGTACGCCCATGCGCTCGCCACCAAGTCGTCGGGGAACGTGACGGACGCCAACGACCAGTCGATGGACTCGCTCACCAAGAGCTTTCGTGGAGCCGCCCGCCTTCTCGCCGATCCGGGCGGACCCCGCCTGGCGGTGATCACGGTCGACGACTTCGACACCCACGCCAGCCAGGACGAGTTCCTCGTCGGCCGCTTCGGGTATCTCGACAACGGAATCGGCGACATGCCGGGCCTGATGGGCGACGCCTGGAACGAGACCATCGTCATCGCCATCAGCGAGTTCGGCCGCAACGCCACGGTCAACGGCTCGTCCGGCACCGACCACGGCGTCGGCACCGCGGCGATCCTTGCCGGTGGCGCACTGGCCGGCGGCAAGCATTACGGCGGCTGGCCGGGGCTCGCGCAGGCGAACCTCTGGGAGAACGCGGACCTCTACCCGATCGTCGACACCCGGGCGATCTTCAAGGCGATCCTCGAGCAGCACCTCGGCTTCGCCCCGGCGATCCTGAACAATACGATCTTTCCCGGCAGTGCGGACGTCCAATGGACGCACGGGCAGATCGTCAAATCCCCCGCGGCGAAGTGGGCCTCGGCGACGGCGGAGGCGCCGGTTCAGTTCGCCTCTCGCGCGGACTCGGCGATCGCGCGATACCGGGCGGAATACGGGCTGTCCCTGGCCTGAGCGGTCCGCGGCCGCCGGCGTGCCTGGCACGCCGGCGGCGGTCACGGTCGCGGGGGTGGACGGAAAGTCTTCGGGTTTTCCGCCACCACGAGGGGTGTGCGCCCTTGGATGGGCGCGGCTCGCGGGGCGCGTCGGCCCGACCGGACGCCGGGAGACCGGCGGGCGGTTGTGACCGCTCCCGGCGGTGCGAGGCAGGTCGGTGGTCCTCGCGTCGCCCGCGGGCCGGGATCGACGCGGCCGTCTTCACCGCGGGTGCGACCGCCGGCGCCAGTCCTCGCCGCAGGCGCGGCGGCCGTGGGCCTGTCTTCACCGCAGGCGCGGCGGCCGTGGGCCTGTCTTTACCGCGGGTGCGACCGCCGGCGCCAGTCCTCGCCGCAGGCGCGGCGGCCGTGGGCCGGTCTTCACCGCAGGCGCGGCGGCGGGTGGCGGCTGAGCGCCGGCGAGTCCCGTCGAACGGACGCCCACGGCCACGTCCGCCCTCTTCGCTGGCGCTTGACCTTCGGCCCCGTCCGGCATTCCATGCCGCCGCGCGTCCGCCCGGAGGCGCCGAACAGGGATCCCGCGCATGAGCGAGCCGATGTCTCTCCCGGCCCATCTCGAAGCCTGGGCGGGCACGGATCCCGTCCGCCTCGCCGTGGGGCGGGCGGTGATCGGGATGGCCGCGGCGGGCGAGAACCTGGCGCGGCTCGTCGCCCGGGGCTCCCGCGCCGGCGGCCACGGCGCCGTGGTGGGGGAGGGCGGCGGCGGCGACGCGCAGAAGGCGCTCGACCTCGTCAGCCACGACATCGTCCGCGCCCGCATGGTCGAGGCCGGTGTCGGCCCCTTCGGGTCGGAGGAGGCGGAGGCCTCCGAGGTGCTGTCGCCGGACGGACTCGTCGCGGTGGTGACCGATCCGCTCGACGGCTCCTCCAACATCGACACCAACGTCTCGGTCGGCACGATCTTCGGCATCCTGCCGGTCACCCCCGGCGCCGATCCGCTGCTCCAGCCCGGCCACCGGCAGATCGCCGCCGGCTACATCGCCTACGGCCCGCACACCGACCTGGTGCTCACGCTGGGCGACGGCGTCCTTGCCTTCACCCTCGACCGCGACAGCGGCGAATGGCTGATGAGCGCCGAGCGCCTCTCCATTCCGGCGGAGACGCAGGAGTTCGCCATCAACGCCTCCAACTACCGGCACTGGAGCCCGGGCACCCGGCAGTATTTCGACGACCTGATCAACGGCCGGGACGGCATCCGCGCCAAGGACTTCAACATGCGCTGGATCGGCTCGCTGGTGGCCGAGACGACGCGCATCCTGGCCCGCGGCGGCATGTTCCTCTACCCCCGCGACCACCGGAAGGGCTATGGCAACGGCCGCCTGCGCCTCGTCTACGAGGCGAACCCGATCGCCATGATCGTCGAGCAGGCGGACGGCCGCGCGTCGGACGGCGTCACCCGCATCCTCGACATCCGCCCGGCCGAGTTGCACCAGCGCACGCCGCTCTACTTCGGCGCCGCCAACGAGGTGACCCGGCTCGAACTCTACAAGGCCAACCCCGACCTCCTCGACAAGGGCCCGCTCTTCGCCGGCCTCGGCCTCGCGACCGGCTGAGGCGCGCCCGTCGCTGTGGTCCGGTACGAAGGACCCGCGCGGCCGGACCGGCCGAAGGGATCGGCGGGGCCGGCCGGGACGGGCGGCCGGCCCGCCAGGGGATCAACGGACGGCCGCCCAGTGGCCCCCGAGATTGGAGACGCTGAGTCCCCAGGGGGCGAGCGAACGGACGCACATGCCGACCTGGTACTGTCCGGTCTCCCCGACCTCGAGGGTCTGGGCGATGGACTGCGGGACCGCGACGCCGTGGTCGATCGACGTCTTGCTGGCGTAGAAGTCCTCGAGGCCGGAGACGTTGCCGTTTTTGGACCTCAGGCAGATGTCGTAGTCGAAGCTTCGCGGTTTGGGCGTGTCGGCTCCGTTCGCGGGATTGGTTTGCGCGGCCACCTGGAATGTCGCCGTTGCGAGGATCTTCTGTCCGGCTTCGAGCGGCCAGTGCTTCGGGTCGAGCACGAGAAACGACCAGGTGTTGTAGGTCTTCACATTGTGCCAGTCGGCCTGGAAGGAACCAGAGGCGACGATGCCGGTGTCCCCCTTGGGCGCGCAGTTGGCGACGACGGCCCGCTCGTGCAGGGGCCCCGCCTTCAGGTCGACGATGCAGTCTTCGGGCAGGTGGACGACCTCGAATGCGAAGCGGCGGCGGCCGTCGGACTTCGTCACGTCGCCGGTGTCGAGCAGGGTGACCGACGTGCCCGGGAGCATCGTCTGTCCGGTGACCACGAGCCGGCCGGCCTCGATCGCAGCAGTGTTGATGGTCATCTTGTTGACCGTGAGCTGCTGGGCGGCCGCCGGCGCCGCGGCGAGGGCTGTCATGCACACGAATGCGAACTTCAGGGCATTTTCCATGTGCCTCTCCATGGCCAGCGAGTCGCAGCTGTGATGGTAATTTCCGACACTGAATAAAATTGAGGTTGTGGCAGGTTGTCCACCAGCCGGCAGTTGCCGTGCCGGCTGGTCTGGACCCGGCCCGCGCGCGGCGCAGCGGAGTTGAAGCAGGCCCTTCGGGCACGGGTCCGGTGAACCCCGGGGCTTGGCGGGCGGCTGACGCTTGCGTAAAGGTTACCTGCGGGACGCCGACCAACGGACCATTGCGCTTCGGCCCCGGAAGGATCAAATCAGGCTCGCACGCCGGATCAGGAGGGTGGCGCAGCCGGCGTCCCCCGGCCCCTTAAGGGGCCTATTCGAGACGAAGAGGAACCTCATGGCCCGCATCACGCTCCGCCAGCTGCTGGACCACGCCGCCGAACACGGCTACGGCGTCCCGGCCTTCAACATCAACAACATGGAGCAGGGCCTCGCGATCATGGAGGCGGCGGAGGCGACCCGCTCGCCGGTGATCATCCAGGCGAGCCGCGGCGCCCGGGCCTATGCCAACGACGTGGTCCTCGCCAAGCTGATCGACGCCCTCGTCGAGATCCATCCGGACATCCCGGTCTGCATGCATCTCGACCACGGCAACAACGAAGCCACCTGCATGACCGCCATCCAGCACGGCTTCACCTCGGTGATGATGGACGGCTCGCTGAAGGAGGACGGCAAGACGCCGGCCGACTACGAGTACAACGTCGGCATCACCCGCCGGGTCGTCGACATGGCCCATTGGGGCGGCGTGTCGGTCGAGGGCGAACTCGGCGTGCTCGGATCGCTGGAGAGCGGCATGGGCGAGAAGGAGGACGGCCACGGCGCCGAGGGCGTGCTCAGCCACGACCAGCTGCTGACCGACCCGAAGCAGGCGCTGGAGTTCGTCAAGGCGACGAAGGTGGACGCGCTGGCGGTGGCGATGGGCACCAGCCACGGCGCCTACAAGTTCTCCCGCAAGCCGGACGGCGACGTTCTCGCCATGCATGTGATCGAGGAGATCCACCGGCTGCTGCCGGACACCCACCTCGTCATGCACGGCTCGTCGTCGGTGCCGGAGGAGCTGCAGGAGATCATCAACCGCTACGGCGGCCAGATGAAGCCGACCTGGGGCGTGCCGGTCGAGGAGATCCAGCGCGGCATCAAGCACGGCGTGCGCAAGATCAACATCGACACCGACAACCGCATGGCGCTGACCGGCGCGATCCGCAAGGTGTTCGCCGAGAACCCCTCGGAGTTCGATCCCCGCAAGTACCTGAAGCCGGCCATGGCGGCGATGACCAAGCTGTGCAAGGAGCGCTTCGAGCAGTTCGGCACCGCCGGCCACGCCGATCGTCTCAAGCCGCTGCCGCTGTCGGAGATGGCCAAGCGCTACAAGAGCGGCTCGCTCGACCCGACCACTGCCTGACCGGACGGGAAGGCCGCGCAGCCCGGTCGCCGGGACGGCCCCGTGGCCGGGGCGCGAGCGCCTCGCCGGAGGGTGCAGGATCCGCCGCTCCTCCGCCGGCTTCCGCCTTCCCGGCGGGAGCGGGCGCCGGGGCGGCAGGTCTCGGGACTGGTATCCTCTTGTCGCCGCCGCGGGGGCGACGCTTCGGAGCGGCGGGCCGATCCGCCTCCATGATCCCGGATCCCGCCCGGAGCGAGTGGCGCGCTCCCGACGGGATCTCCCGCCCGCATCGCCCTCCAGACCACCACCCTCCGAGGCCCGACCCATGTCCGTCCTGATCGCCCCGTCCATGCTCTCCGCGGACTTCTCCCGCCTCGCCGAGGAACTGGCGGCGGTGGAGCGGGCGGGGGCGGACTGGATCCACCTCGACGTGATGGACGGCCACTTCGTGCCGAACATCACCTTCGGCCCGCCGGTCATCAAGGCGATGCGCCGGCACACCTCGCTGCCCTTCGACGTGCACCTGATGATCGCCCCGGCGGACCCCTACATCGCCGCCTTCGCGGAGGCCGGGGCGGACCTCATCACCGTCCACGCCGAGGCGGGGCCGCACGTGCACCGGTCGCTGCAGGCGATCCGCGCGCTCGGCAAGAAGGCGGGCATCGTGCTCAACCCGGGGACGCCGGAGAGCGTGATGGAGTACGTGCTCGACGACATCGACCTCGTCCTGGTGATGAGCGTCAACCCCGGCTTCGGCGGCCAGGCCTTCATTCCCGCGGCGGTCGACAAGATCCGCCGGATCCGGGCGATGATCGGCGAGCGACCCATCCGCATCGAGGTGGACGGCGGCGTTGGAACGGACAACGCGGCGCTGCTCGCCGAGGCCGGCGCGTCGGTGCTGGTGGCGGGCACGGCGGTGTTCCGCGGCGGCACCGAAGAGGCGTATCGTGACAACATCGCCGCCCTCAGGGCGGCCGCGGAAGGACATACTCGATGACAAAGCCGACGATGCCGCGGGTGCTGCCCGAGGCCGTCCTGTTCGACCTCGACGGCACCCTGGTGGACAGCGCGCCCGATCTCGCCGGCGCGGTCGGCGACCTGATGGAGGAGTACGGCCTGCCGCGCCACTCCCGCGAGGCGGTGACGAAGATGATCGGCCACGGCGTGCAGGTGCTGGTCGCCCGCGCCTTCGCCGCCCACGGCCGCGACATGGAGGGACCCGGCCTCGACCAGGCTGTCCGCCGCTACCTCGCCCTCTACGAGCCGCGCGCGACCCGCGAGACCCGGCTCTTCGCCGGTGTCGCCGAGACGGTGCAAGCGCTGGCCGATGCCGGCGTGCGCATGGGCGTGTGCACCAACAAGCCGGGCGCCGTCTCGGTGGAGATCGTCGAGGCGCTGGGGATCGCGCCGCACATGGCGGCGGTTGTGGGCGGCGACGCGGGACCGCCGAAGAAGCCGGCGCCGGACCTCATCCGCCTCGCCCTCGAGCGGATCGGCGGGCGGCCGGAGCGGTCGGTGATGGTCGGCGACAGCGGCGCCGACGTCGCCGCCGCGCGGGCCGCCGGCATCCCGGTGATCGTGGTCGACTACGGCTACACCTCGGTGCCTCCGCACGAGCTTGGCGCGGACGCGGTGATCGCAAGTTTCCGCGACCTGATCCCGCACCTCGAAAGGCTGGCGAACGCCCCGGCATGACCGCCCTGAAGGCGCTGATCTTCGACGTCGACGGCACGATGAGCGAGACCGAGGAGGTCCATCGCCAGGCCTTCAACAGCGCCTTCAAGACCTTCGGCCTGCCCTTCGAGTGGGACCAGGCGCTCTATCGGGAGCTTCTGTCGGTGAGCGGCGGGCGCGAGCGGATCCTCCACTATGTCCGCGACCGCCAGCCGGCCCATCGCGCCGCGGTCGCGGCGGGGATGGACCGGCTGCACGCGCTGAAGTCGTCGATCTACTCGCGGATGATCGACGAGCGGATGGCGCGGCTCAGGCCCGGCGTCGAGCGGCTGATCGAGGAGGCCGCCTCGCGCGGGCTCCGGATCGCCCTCGTCACCACCACCTCGATCGCCAACGCCGAGGCGCTGGTGATCGCCAACCTCGAGCTCGCCGGCCTGGAGATGATCGACGCCATCGTCGGCGGCGAGGCGATCCGGAACAGGAAGCCGGCGCCCGACATCTATCTCGCCGCCCTCGACGCGCTGAGGCTGTCGCCGGACCGCTGCATCGCCTTCGAGGACACCGCCAACGGCCTTGCCGCCGCCACGGCGGCCGGCCTCCGGACCGTGGTGACGCCGAGCGTCTACACCTGGGGCCAGGATTTCAGCGGCGCCTTCGCGCTCCTCTCGCACCTCGGCGATCCGTTCGAGCCCTACGAGCACCACGCCGGCGCAGGCGAGGCCGATCCGATGGTGACCGTCGCCGCCCTGCAGCGCTGGGTCGACGACGACGACGACCTCCGCCGCCTGCTCACCATCCACGGCCGCTCGATCTTCTGAACCCGCTCATCGCGGGAAAGGCCGGCTGAGGAAGCGGGAGCCGGCGAGCCCGAAGCGCCAGGGCAGGTCCGCCGCCCGGCTGATGCCGATCCGCGGCCCGGCCACGATCTCCGCCGGACGTTCCGGGGCCGCCAGAAGGAACGGCGGCGACAACACATGGCCGCCGTCGTGGTCCCGGGTGACCGCCAGCGCCTCGCAGAGCCGGCCCGGCCCGGCGCAGAGGAGGCGGAGGTCATGGAGCCCCCGCCGCGTCCGCATCGCCTCGATCCCGTCGGTCGGCTCCAGCGCGCGGACCAGCACGGCCGCGCCGACGCCCTCCGGGCCGGTGGCGACGTTGAGGCACCAGTGGATGCCGTAGGAGCGGTAGACGTAGATGGTGCCCGCCGGGCCGAACATCGCCGCGTTGCGGTCCGTCCGGCCGCGGACGCTGTGCGAGGCGGGGTCGTCCCGGTCGTAGGCCTCGGTCTCGACGACGATGCCGCCGACGCCGTCCACCAGGAGCCGAGCGCCGACGAGGGCGCGGGCGGCTTCGACCGGCGAACCGGCGAGGAGCGGGATCGGGAAGGCGGTCACGTCCGTGCCCTAGCGGGACGTGGCGGCGGCCGTCAAGCGACGCGAACGGAGCCCCTCGGGAGCCGCGCGGCGCGCTCGGCGGGTGGGGATCGCCCCCCGGATCGCGGCAGGGCTCCGAATCCAGGTTCGTAGCGCAGGTGGCCGAGGAGGCTTGCGAGGGTGTGATCGGACGATCGCTACCCCGGCCTGCTGCGCCCGTTCTCGGCCGTCGGGCAGCCTCAGTGGCCGGGGACCATTCCTTCTCCCCCTCGGGGGAGCCTTCCTTCTCCCCCTTGGGGGAGAAGGTGCCCCGAAGGGGCGGATGAGGGGGGCGAACCCCTCCGTCCGGGCGAACCCTCCGGCCGGGCGCCCCTCATCCGCCGGCATTCGCCGGCACCTTCTCCCCGGGAGGGGAGAAGGGGAGCGTGCCCCGCCCGCCGTGCCAGTCTTCTGCCGCGCCAGTCTTCTGCCGTCGGGCGGCCTCAGTGGCCAGGGAGCTTTCCTTCTCCCCCTCGGGGGAGCCTTCCTTCTCCCCGGGAGGGGAGAAGGGGAGCGCGCCCCGCCCGCCGCGCCGGTCTTCTGCCGCGCCAGTCTTCTGCCGTCGGGCGACATCGGTGGGCTGGGAGCTTTCCTTTGCCGCACGTCCCGATCGTCCTCGATGCGCCCGAAATGCTCCAGAAGCACCCGAAGCCGGGACTTCGATCCAAGGTCGTCCTCGTCCATCCCGCTCATGCCGCGCCTCCGAATCATCTCGGCACTCGGACTCAGCCGATCCGCAACCCGTCACCCGCTGTCACATGGGTTCGGAGCCCTGCGGATCACGCCTCCCCTTGACCGGCCAATTTTTTTACCGAAAGATCAAGGAAAGAGCGGGCGAGCATGATCCGCCGAAGGGGAGGGTGACGACGGCAAGTCCGCGGCGTCCTCGAGGACCAGGGAACAGGCCTCCGGCGCGAGCACGCGGCCGGGGCGGGAACAGCGGCCGGACCGCGGGCAGGGTCCCGTGCGCCGGAACGCATCGGCGGCCGCGCGGGGCGCGGCCATTGGAGGAGAGCGGCATGTCCACCATCGAGAAGCCGGACTCCGGCCCCGACATCGCCTCCGGGCGGCTGTCGCCGGCCGACTACGCGGCGAACTTCACCGACCTGCACCCGCCGCTCGACCCGCACGAGGCGCTGGTCGAGGCGGACCGGTGCTACTTCTGCTACGACGCGCCCTGCACCATCGCCTGCCCGACGTCGATCGACATCCCGATGTTCATCCGCAAGATCGCCACCGGCAACGTCGACGGCGCGGCGGACACGATCTTCAGCGCCAACATCCTCGGCGGCATGTGCGCCCGGGTCTGCCCCACGGAGACGCTCTGCGAGGAGGCCTGCGTGCGCAACACCGCGGAGGAGAAGCCGGTGCGCATCGGCCTCCTGCAGCGCCATGCGACCGACCACTACATGGCCGGGCACCGCACCTGGGGCTCCCGCAAGCCGGCGACCGGCCGGCGCGTCGCCGTCGTCGGCGCGGGCCCGGCGGGGCTCGCCTGCGCCCACGGGCTGGCGATGGAGGGGCACGACGTCACCATCTTCGAGGCGCGCGAGAAGGCCGGCGGCCTCAACGAGCACGGCATCGCCACCTACAAGACGGTGGACGACTTCGCCGCCTACGAGGTCGACTTCGTGACCGGCATCGGCGGCATCGAGATCCGCAGCGGCACGGCGCTCGGCCGCGACGTCAGGCTGGCCGATCTCCGGCGCGACTACGACGCGGTCTTCCTCGGCCTCGGCCTGCAGGCGGTGAACGCGCTCGGCCTCGACGGCGAGGCGATCGAGGGCGTCGTCGACGCCGTCGACTGGATCGAGCGCCTGCGCCAGGCGGCGGACAAGTCCACGGTGCCGGTCGGCCGGCGCGTCGTCGTCATCGGCGGCGGCATGACCGCGGTGGACGCGGCGGTGCAGGCGAGGAAGCTCGGCGCCCGGGAGGTGGTGATGGCCTACCGCCGCGGCCCGGAGCAGATGAACGCCAGCGAATACGAGCGCCAGGTCGCCCAGGTGCACGGCGTCACCATCCGCTTCTTCGCCGAGCCGAGGGCGATCCTCACCTCGAGCGGCCGCCTCGCCGGCGTCGAGTTCGAGACGACGCGCCTCGGCGAGGGCGGCCGGCTGGAGCGGACCGGCGAGCGCTTCATGGTCGAGGCCGACCAGGTGATGAAGGCGATCGGCCAGGTCTTCGTGCCGGGCCCGGTCGCCGCCGAGGCGCTGGCGCTCGACGGCAACCGCATCCTGGTGGACGATGAGGGCCGGACGTCCCTCGACAAGGTCTGGGCCGGCGGCGACTGCGTGCGCGGCGGCGAGGATCTCACCGTCGTCGCGGTCGAGCACGGCAAGCAGGCCGCCCGCTCGATCCACGCGATGCTCTCCGCCTGAGGAGGTAACACCATGGCCGACCTGCGCACGAACTTCCTCGGCATCAAGTCGCCGAACCCGTTCTGGCTGGCCTCCGCGCCGCCGACCGACAAGAAGTACAACGTCGTCCGCGCCTTCCAGGCCGGATGGGGCGGCGTCGTCTGGAAGACGCTCGGCGAGGACCCGCCGATCGTCAACGTCAACGGCCCGCGCTACGGCGCCATCCACGCCGGCGACCGGCGGCTGATCGGCTTCAACAACATCGAGCTGATCACCGACCGCCCGCTGGAGGCGAACCTCCGCGAGATCGCCGAGACCAAGAAGGAGTGGCCGGACCGGGCGCTCGTCGTCTCGCTGATGGTGCCCTGCGAGGAGAGCAACTGGACCGCCATCGTCCGCCGCGTCGAGGAGACCGGCGCCGACGGCATCGAGCTCAACTTCGGCTGCCCGCACGGCATGTCCGAGCGCGGCATGGGCTCGGCGGTGGGCCAGGTGCCCGAGTACATCGAGATGGTCGCCCGCTGGTGCAAGGCGTCAACGCGCATGCCGGTGATCGTCAAGCTGACGCCGAACATCACCGACATCCGCTATCCCGCGCGCGCCGCCCACGCGGGCGGGGCGGACGCGGTGTCGCTGATCAACACCATCTCCTCGATCATGGGCGTCGACCTCGACACCTTCGCGCCGGCCCCCTCGATCGACGGCAAGGGCTCGCACGGCGGCTACTGCGGCCCGGCGGTGAAGCCGGTGGCGCTCAACATGGTCGCCGAGATCGCCCGCGATCCGGCGACCCGCGGCATGCCGATCTCCGGCATCGGCGGCGTCACCACCTGGAAGGACGCGGCGGAGTTCATCGCGCTCGGCTGCGGCACCGTCCAGGTCTGCACCGCGGCGATGACCTACGGCTTCCGCATCGTCCAGGAGATGATCGACGGCCTTTCCGACTGGATGGACAGCAAGGGCTACGCCTCGATCGAGGACTTCCGCGGGCGGGCGGTGCCGAACGTCACCGACTGGCAGTTCCTCAACCTCAACTACGTCACCAAGGCGCGGATCGACCAGGACCTCTGCATCAAGTGCGGCCGCTGCCACATCGCCTGCGAGGACACCTCGCACCAGGCGATCACGGCGATGAAGGAGGGGGTGCGCCACTTCGAGGTGATCGACGAGGAGTGCGTCGGCTGCAACCTCTGCGTCACGGTCTGCCCGGTGGAGAACTGCATCACCATGGAGCAGCTCACCGCCGGCACCGATCCGCGCACGGGCAAGCCCATCGAGACCACCTACGCCAACTGGACCACCCACCCGAACAACCCGATGGCCAAGGTGGCGGCGGAGTAGGGAGGAACCCCCGGCGGACGCCCCCGCGCGACGTCCCGGCGAAAGCCGGGACGTCAGCCGTCGAGGCCACCCGCGTACCCCCTGGATTATCGTCCCGGCGAAGGCCCCGATCGTCATCCCGGCGAAAGCCGGGATCCAGAAAACCGTTCCGAGTCAATGCCTTGAGGCCGCACTGGATCCCGGCTTCCGCCGGGATGACGGCGAGTGTGCTGGGACGACGTCGCGTGATGGCGTGGACCGTGACGCCGTCCCTTGGACCGGGACGATACGCGGCGGATCACGGTCGGGCGGGCCTCACGGCAGCCGGCGGACCTCGATCCGCCGTTCCCCGGCGAGAGCCGTGATCTCGAGGTGTTCGGCCTGGACCACGTCCAGGATGTTCCGCGGCCGGTAGGCGGCGACGCAGTCGCCGCCGGCGCGGCGGACGCTCGGGTAGAGCAGGCCGGCAAGCTGCGAGGCGCGGACCTCCTCGCCGAGGGCCTGCGAGGCCGCGTAGCTGTCCGGGGCGAGCACCTCGGCCATGTCGGCCCGGCCGCGGATGTCGAGGTGGTCGCCGGCGAGCGCCGCGGAATAGGCGCGGAAGGTGCGGGACATCGCCGGCGCGGCGCGGGCGACCGCCTCGCGGCGGAGGTGGTGGCCCACCTCGGCCGCCGCCGTGGCGAGGTCGCCGGCGGCGTACCAGGCGCCGAGGTCCGGCCCGTTGAAGCGGGCGCCGCCGGGCGCCACGTGGAGGAAGGACGCCATCACCACGCTGCTGTTCGGGCGGCCGTGGACCCATTCCTCGCGCGGCAGCCGCCCGATCCGCTCCGCGACCAGCCGGTCGTTGGTCCAGCCGGCGAGTTCCATCACCGCGGCGAGGTCGGCCGCGGTGGCGACGGTGTCGAACAGGCCGATCGGCGGGAAGCGGGAGGGGATCAGCCGGTGGCTCGGCCGCGGGGCCGGCGCGAGCGGCGCGTCCGGGATCACCGGAACACCAGTTCGTCGTCGCCGTAGGGGCGGAAGTCCCGGTCTGCGGCGTTCGGCTCCATGTAGAGGCCGCCGCGGGCGGCGTCGAGGAAGCGGCGCACGGTGAGAAGCCCGTCCTGGGTGCCGGCGGTGACGAGCGCCATCGGCGGCTGGCCGCCGAACACGGTGGCGCCGTGCGGCGCCTTCAGCCAGGCGACGCCCTCCCGCTCGTCGGCGAACAGCACCGCGAGCGCCTGGTGGATGCCGAGCACCGCGGAGATCCGGGTGAGGACGTCGAAGTCGAGCGTCACCGTCCCGTGCGCGCGGGCCTGCCGGCACCAGCCATGATAGGTCGACCGGGCCGGGAAGCCGAGGACGCGCAGCCGCTCCTCCTCCCTGAGCCCCCACAGGTCGGCGATGGCGAGGAAGGTGCGCAGCGCCGGCGCGCTCAGCTGCCGCCGGGTCTCGGGCGAGAAACGCCCGTCGTCCAGCCTGTCGGGACCGGGATCGATGGCGGGCGCGCGGCGCGGGGCGGGCATGACGGTCTCCTGTGTCCAGATCTGAACATAGTGCGGATACGGACTTCAGGCAAGGCGCGACCGCCGCGAACGGCGGATCTCCCGTCCAGGGCCGGGCCCGTTGGTGCGCGCGGCACGGCACAGCCGGATATCCCCGAAAAAGGGAGTTCCGGCGGCGACCAGCCCTTGTAGTCGCCCGCGGGCCGGTCGCAATATGATGTGTCGGCGTTCGCCGATGTCCTTGCCACCCGGACCGCCAGATGCGATTCGAGCGCCTGCGCATTCACGGCTTCAAGACCTTCGTGGAGCCGACCGACGTCCTGATCGAGCCGGGCCTGACCGGCGTGGTCGGGCCGAACGGCTGCGGCAAGTCCAACCTCGTCGAGGCCCTGCGCTGGGTCATGGGCGAGAACTCCTACAAGAACATGCGCGCGTCCGGCATGGACGACGTGATCTTCTCCGGCTCCGGCAAGCGGCCCGCGCGCAATTCCGCGGAGGTGGTGCTGGTGCTGCGCAACGACGAGCGCCGCGCCCCCGCCGCCTTCAATGACGCCGACCTGCTCGAGGTGTCGCGGCGCATCGAGCGCGAGGCCGGGTCGGTCTACCGGATCAACGGCAAGGACGTGCGGGCGCGCGACGTCCAGCTGCTGTTCGCCGACGCCTCGACCGGCGCGCGCTCGCCGGCGATGGTGCGGCAGGGCCAGATCGGCGAGCTGATCGCCGCAAAGCCCACGTCGCGGCGGATGATCCTGGAGGAGGCCGCCGGCATCTCCGGCCTTCATTCGCGCCGCCATGAGGCGGAGATCCGGCTGCGCGCCGCGGAGGGCAACCTCGAGCGGCTGGAGGACGTGCTGAAGGAGATCGAGGGCCGGCTGGAGACGCTGAAGCGGCAGGCCCGGCAGGCTGCCCGCTACCGCAGCCTCTCCACCGAGATCCGCCGCCACGAGGCCGCCGTCGCCTTCCTGCGATGGCGCGAGGCGGAGGAGGCCGTCGCCGAGGCGGACCGGGTGCTGGGCGCCGCCGTCGCCGCGATGGCCGACCGCCAGGCGACGCAGGCGGAGGCCGCGCGGCTGCAGGCGATCGCCGCCCATCGCCTGCCGGGGCTGCGCGAGCGCGCCGTGGCGACCGCCGCCGCCCTGCAGCGGCTCAGGGTCGCGCTGGCGGATTCGGAGGCGGAGGAGCGACGCGCCCGCGAGCGGCTGTCCGATCTCGCCCGCCGGGCGGCCGAGATCGTCCGCGACCGCGATCGCGAGGCGGCGCTGGTCGCCGACAACGATGCCCGCCTCGCGGACCTCCGGCGGGAAGCCGAGGACCTTCGCGCGGACGAGGCCGGGGACGAGGCGCGGGCGGAGGAGGCCGCTCTCCGTCGCGCCGCGGCCGAGGACGAGGCCGCTGCCGCCGAAGCGGCGCTCGGCGAGGCGACCGCGACCGAGGCCGGCGCCAGCGCGCGCCGTGCGGCGCTGGAGCGGGAGCACCGAGAGGCCGGCGAGCGCCGCCGCCGGCTCGACCAGGAACTCACCGGGCTGGAGGCGGACCTCGCCGCCCTCGACGAGCGCCTCGGAACCGGGAGCGGCGTCGCCGAGGCCGCCGAGGCGGCCGAGATCGCCGGCGCCGTGCTGGTGGAGGCCGAGGAGCGGGCGCTCGCCGCCGAAGCTGCGCTCGCCGAGGCCCAGGCGGCGGAAAGGGCCGCCCGCGCGCCGCTCTCCGAGGCCGAGAGGGAGGCCCAGCGGCTCGACACCGAGGCGCGGACGCTGGCGCGGGTTCTCAACCTCGAGACCGGCTCGCTGTTCCCGCCGCTGGTCGACCGGCTGACCGCCGAGGCGGGTTTCGAGACGGCGCTCGGCGCCGCCCTCGGCGACGACATCGAGGCGCCGCTGGACGAGACGGCGCCGGCCCATTGGGCAGATCCGGGCCCGGCGGACGGGGATCCGCCGCTGCCGGCCGGGATCGAGCCGCTGTCGGCGCGCGTCACGGGGCCGTCGGCGCTCGCCCGCCGGCTCGCCCAGATCGGCATCGTGCCGCGCGAGGAGGGCCCCCGCCTGCGGCTGCTGCTCCGGCCGGGGCAGCGGCTGGTCTCGCGCGAGGGCGATCTCTGGCGCTGGGACGGCTATGTGGCGGCGGCCGAGGCGCCGACGCCGGCGGCCCAACGGCTCGCCTCGCGCAACCGCCTCGCCGAACTGGATGCCCAGCGCGCCGTCGCGGCCGAGGTCGTGGCCGCGCGCCGGCAGGCCGTGCAGGAGGCCCAGGGCCTTTCCCGAAGGGCCGCCGACACGGAGCGCGAGGCCCGCGAGGCGGTGCGTGCGGCGAACCGCGGCCTTGGCGAGGCGCGCGACCGGCTCGCCCGCGCCGAGCGGGCGGTGGCCGAGATCGCCGCCCGCCGCGCCTCGCTCGCCGACCGCCGCGCCCGCGCCGCCGCCGACCTCGGGGAGACCGCCGCGGCCGAGCGCCGCGCCGCCGAGGCGGTCGCCGAACTGCCCGAGACCGACCACCTGGTCGCCGCAGTCCAGGCCGCGCGCGCCGCGCTCGCCGAGGCCCGCGCCCGGCTCGCCGAGGCGCGGTCGGCGGCCGAGGCGATCGCCCGCGAGGCGGAGGTGCGCCGGCGCCGGCTCGAGGCCATCGCCCGCGAGGTCGAGGGCTGGGCGACGCGGATGGCCGGGGCCCGGGCTCATCTGGAGGATCTCGCCGGGCGCCTGGAGGAGGTGGAGGCCGAGCGCGCCGACCTGATGGACCGGCCCGAGGAGATCGCCTTCGCCCGCCGCGACATCCTGTCCGCCATCGCCGACGCCGAGGCGACCGCCGCGACCGCCGCCGACGAGATGGCCGCCGCGGAGCGGACCGAGCGGGAGGCGAGCCGGGTGGCGGCGGAGGCGCTGCAGGCCCTCTCCGAGGCCCGCGAGGGCAGGGTGCGCGCCGAGGAGCGGCTCGCCGCCGCGGCCGCGCGGCGGGACCTGATGGCGGAGGAGAGTCGCGAGCGCTTCGAGGCTCCCCCCTTCGCGCTGGCCTCCATCGCCGGCATCGCCGACGGCGCGCCCGCGCCGGACCTCGCCTCCCTCGAGGCCCGGCTGGAGCGGATCCGGCAGGAGCGCGAGAAGCTGGGCGGCGTCAACCTCCAGGCGGAGGAGGAGGCGAGCGAGATCGAGGAGCGGCTCGAGGCGCTGGTGCACGAGCGCGAGGACCTGATCGAGGCGATCCGCCGGCTCCGCCATGGCATCCAGACGCTCAACCGGGAGGCCCGCGAGCGGCTGATGAAGGCCTTCGAGGTGGTCAACGGCCACTTCCAGCGGCTGTTCACCCATCTCTTCGGCGGGGGCTCGGCGGAACTGCAGCTGGTCGAATCCGACGACCCGCTCGACGCGGGCCTGGAGATCGTCGCCCGCCCGCCGGGCAAGAAGCCGCAGACGATGACGCTGCTGTCGGGCGGCGAGCAGGCGCTGACCGCGCTGGCGCTGATCTTCGCCGTGTTCCTGACCAACCCGGCGCCGATCTGCGTGCTCGACGAGGTCGACGCGCCGCTCGACGACGCCAACGTGGAGCGCTACTGCGACCTCCTCGACGAGATGACCCGGACCACCGACACCCGCTTCCTGGTGATCACCCACAACCCGATCACGATGGCGCGGATGGACCGGCTGTTCGGCGTGACCATGGCCGAACGCGGCGTATCGCAGCTGGTCAGCGTCGATCTCGATGCCGCCGAGGGCTTCCGCGAGGCGAGCTGAGGCGTGCCGCCCCGCCTTTCGGGCGCGCGGCCCTTCCCGCAGCTAAATCGATCTGGATTCGGAACGGCCTTCGGACAGGCTGTCTCAGCCTTTCGTCTCGCGCCGAAAAACGGTTTCGAATCAAGTGGTTGAACCCCTCCGGGGTGTCCTTGACAGGGGAAAGGGCGGTGACTATGTTGCGCACGTCTTTCGGGGTGCCCCCCAAATCCCAGGATTTCAGGGCGTTTCGATCTCGCCGGACAGGTTCGCCATGAATTCTGACGACGATCGGAAAGCCGTGGACGGAAGCGGGAAGGGGGCGCCCGCCGACGGCGATTTCGACGCCCGCCTCGCCAGGCTGCGCAGCAGCCTCGACGAGCGTGCGCCGAAGGAGCCGCAGCGCGCGGACCGGTCCGCCATGGGCGGGATGGGACAGGCGCTGAGGCTCGGGTCCGAGTTCGTGGCCGGCGTGATCGTCGGCTTCGTGATCGGGTACGGGATCGATCAGGTCTTCGGGACCACGCCCTGGGGCATGATCGTGTTCCTCCTGCTCGGGTTCGCGGCCGGCACGCTGAACGTGATGCGGTCGGCCGGTCTCCTCGCCCCCGCGGCGCACGACCGGACGAAGCAGGGCGACGGCGGCCCGAAGGGTTGAGACACGGGTGCGGGGCAGCGGGCCGGACGCCGGCAGCCGCTTCCGCTTGACGGGACAGGCTCGCGGAAGGGGCTGCAGCTGTGGCGACGATCGAAGACAAGACCGACCCGATCCACCAGTTCGCGATCAACAACCTGCTGCCGATCAACGTCGGCGGTCTGGACCTGTCCTTCACCAATTCCTCGCTGTTCATGGTCGCGACGGTGGCCGCCACGGCGGGCCTGCTGGTCCTCGGCACCTCCGGCCGCGGCATGATCCCCTCGCGGGTGCAATCGACGGCGGAACTGGCCTACGAGTTCGTGGCCAACACGCTCCGCTCGTCGGCCGGCAACGACGCGATGCGCTTCTTCCCGCTGGTGTTCTCGCTGTTCACCTTCGTGCTGATGGCGAACCTGATCGGGATGGTGCCCTTCTTCTTCACGGTCACCAGCCACATCGTCGTGACCGCCGCGCTGGCGCTGCTGGTGTTCTTCACCGTCACGATCTACGGCTTCTACAAGCACGGCACGCATTTCCTGCACCTCTTCGTGCCGAGCGGCGTACCGGCGGCGATCATCCCGCTGGTCACCGTGATCGAGGTGATCTCCTTCCTTTCCCGCCCGCTGAGCCTCTCGGTTCGTCTCTTCGCCAACATGCTCGCGGGCCACATCACCCTGAAGGTCTTCGCCGGCTTCGTCGTGACGCTGTCGAGCCTCGGTGCCTTCGGGTTCCTCGGATCCCTGCTGCCGCTGCTGATGGTCGTGGCCCTGACCGGCCTCGAGTTCCTGGTGGCGTTCCTGCAGGCCTACGTCTTCACGATCCTCACCTGCATGTATCTCAACGACGCGCTGCACCCCGGCCACTGAGGCGGGGCGGATCGCCGAAGCCTTCAACCCACACGTCCACACCCGTTCCGATCAAGACCGGACACATACAAGGAGCATGACGATGGAAGCTGATGCCGCGAAGTTCATTGGTGCCGGCCTGTCCACCATTGGTATCGCCGGCGCCGCGATCGGCCTCGGCAGCATCTTCGGCAACTTCCTGTCGAGCGCCGTGCGCAACCCGTCGGCCGCCGACGGCCAGTTCGGCCGCCTCATCCTCGGCTTCGCCGTGACCGAGGCGCTCGGCATCTTCTCGCTGCTGATCGCGCTGCTGCTCCTGTTCGCCGTCTGATCCGCGAACATCCGGTCGGGAGGCGTGGGTCGGCGCTCGTCGCGCCGACCCCGTTTCGCGACCAGCCCGCCCCGCGGCGGGCAGGCGCCGTCCCCGGCGCCGCTGACCCGATCATGACGACGGACTGCCGGAGAGGTCGATGACGCTGTTCATCACGTCCGCCGAAGCCCAGGAAACCCACGGCGAAGCGCCGGTGGTGCAGGTTCCGGGCGAGGCCATCAACACCGTGGTCGTCCACGAGGAGGGCGGGCACGGCGGTACCTTCCCGCCCTTCGACCCGAGCACCTACGCCTCGCAGTTGCTCTGGCTGGCGATCACCTTCGGCGTCCTCTACTGGACCATCTCGCGCATCGCCGCGCCGCGGATCGCCGGGATCCTCGAGGTCCGCCGCGACCGCATCGCCGGCGACCTCTCCGAGGCCGAGCGCCTGCGCGGCGAGACCGACGCGGCGGTCGCCGCCTACGAGCAGTCGCTGGCCGACGCCCGCAAGAACGCCGGCGCCATCGCCGCCGAGACGCGCGCGCAGCTCTCCCGCGAGCTTGACGATCGCCGCCGCACCATCGAGGCGGATCTGGCGACCAAGCTCGCCGACGCGGAGAGCCGCATCCGCGACATCAAGACCAAGGCGCTGGCCGAGGTCGACGGCATCGCCACCGAGACCACCGAGGCGATCGTCGCCGCGCTGATCGGCAACGTATCCCGCGAGGAAGCGGCCGCGGCCGTCTCCGGCGTCCGCAAGAGCTGAGGAGGGCGCGATGCTCGACAACACCTGGTGGACGTTCATCGGCCTCGTCCTCTTCCTCGCCCTGCTCGGCTACCTCGGCGTGTTCGGCAAGCTGACCGGCCTGCTCGACGACCGCGCCGCCCGGATCTCCCGGGAACTCGAGGAGGCGCGGCGCCTGCGCGAGGAGGCCCAGGCGCTTCTCGCCGAGTACCAGAAGAAGCGCCTCGCCGCCGAGCGGGAGGCCGCCGACATCGTCGAGAACGCCAAGGCCGAGGCCGCTCGCCTCGCCGCCGAGGCCGAGGAGTCCCTCAAGGAGATGATCGACCGCCGCACCCGGGCGACCGAGACCAAGATCGGCCAGGCCGAGCAGCAGGCCGTCGCCGAGGTCAAGTCGCTCGCGGCGGACGTGGCGATCCGCGCCGCGACCCGCATCCTCGAGACCAAGGTCACCGGCGACGTCGCCGCGAACCTCCTCGAGCGCAGCATCGCCGACGTCAAGGGACGGATGAACTGACCGCGGCCGCACAGGCGGCCGACCTTCACGGACGGCGGGTGCGGGCGCAAGGCCCCGCCCGCCGTTCGCGTTTTCGGGGGGTGGCCTGGGCGCGCCGCCATCGGGGACGCGGCTCGGCCCCGATGCTCACCCCAGCCGGGCGCCGGGCTTCGGCCGCTCACTCCGGCGGGCGCCGCTCCACGCCGTAGCCGCGCTCCCGCAGCGCCTGGCAGATCGCCTCGGCATGGGCGCCGTCGCGGGCCTCGAGGGTGATGTCGAGCGAGGCGCCCTTGGCGGGGATCTCCAGCACCGTCCGCTTGTGCGACACCTCGAGGATGTTGCCGCCGGCCTCGCCGATCAGCACGGCGATGTCGCCGAGGACGCCCGGCCGGTCGGGGATGGCGAGGCGGATCGCCACGATGCGCTCCTCGCGGGCGAGCTCGCGCATCATGATCGAGGCGAGGATGCGGGCGTCGATGTTGCCGCCGCACAGGACGAGGCCGACCCTGCGGCCGCGGAAGCGGTCGGGCTCGGCGAGCATGGCGGCGAGGCCCGCGGCGCCGGCGCCCTCGGCCATGGTCTTCTGCAAGGTGAGGTAGGCGTTCACCGCCCGCTCCAGGTGGCTCTCGTCGACGAGCACGATGTCGCTGACGAGGTCGCGGACGATCGGCAGGGTGAGCGCGCCGGCGGTCTTCACCGCGATGCCCTCGGCGAGCGTCGCGCCGCCGCAGACGACGGGGACGCCGCGGAGCGCCGCCCACATCGACGGGTAGAGCCGCGTCTCGACGCCGACCACCTCGATCGCCGGCTTCATCCCGCGCGCGGCGATCGCCATGCCGGAGATGAGGCCGCCGCCGCCGATCGGCACCACCAGCACGTCGAGGTCCGGGTCCTCCTCCAGCATCTCCAGCGCGATGGTGCCCTGGCCGCGGATGACGTCGGGATCGTCGTAGGGGTGGACGAACACGGGCCCGCCGTCCCCGGCGATCCGCCGCGCCGCGTCGTAGCTCTCCTGCACGCTCTCGCCCTCGAGCACCACCTCGGCGCCGAAGGAGCGCGTCGCGGAGACCTTCACGTGGGGCGTCGTCACCGGCATCACGATGGTGGCGCGGATGCCGAGGCGGGTGGCGTGGTAGGCGACGGCCTGGGCGTGGTTGCCGGCGGACATGGCGATCACGCCGCGCGCCGTCTCCTCCTCGGAGAGCGCGGTGAGGCGGACGAGGGCGCCGCGCTCCTTGAAGGCGCCGGTCACCTGCATGTTCTCGTACTTCACCTTGACGTCCGCCCCGGTCAGGCCGGAGAGGCGCGGGGCGGGCAGGAACGGGGTGCGCATCACCTGGCCGGCGATGACGGCGCGGGCATCGACGACGTCGGCGAGAGTGGGGCGGCTCATGGCGAGGATCCGGACGGGAGAGGGCGCTTCCTCATTACCAGCCTGCGACAACCTGTGCCACGCGGATCGGGAGGGGGGGCCCTATATCAACCTTCGTCCGACGGCATCGCGCGCGGGCTTGGAAATCTTGAGGTTTCCGGCGACCCGCGGAGTCGAACGCACTTGCGAAAGGCCCGGCCATGGGCTAACCGTGCCGTCGGTTGCTGGGGACCGGGAATACCGCGAGTCCCGACGTCCGGGCCGGGTGGTCGAGGCCACCGGACTTCGAGGCCGGGCTCGTTCGGACGCCTGCCGTTCCCGACATTGGACAGACCGCTCGTCCGGGCGTAGCCACCGCCTCCGCTGTCGCGGAGGACGGCGGTGCCGGCCGGTTCGGCGGCCAGGGTCGTCTCAAGCCTCGAGAGGGCAGAATGGACGCGCTACTCGCCGACTACCTCCCGATCATGATCTTCCTCGGGGTGTGCCTCTTCATCGGCCTGGCGCTGCTCGTCTCCCCGTTCCTGATCGCGCACAAGGACCCGGATCCGGAGAAGCTGTCGGCCTACGAGTGCGGCTTCAACGCCTTCGACGACGCGCGCATGAAGTTCGACGTGCGGTTCTACCTGGTGGCGATCCTGTTCATCATCTTCGACCTCGAGGTCGCCTTCCTGTTCCCGTGGGCGGTGGCCTTCGGGGAGATCGGGGCCTTCGGCTTCTGGTCGATGATGGTGTTCCTGGCCGTGCTGACGATCGGTTTCGCCTACGAGTGGAAGAAGGGAGCCCTGGAATGGGACTGACCACCGGATCGCCTGTCGTCTCCGGCCCCTCCAAGGGGCTCGTGGACGCGGACGGGCGGCCCATCGGAGAGCGCGACCCGTTCTTCCAGGAGGTCAACGCCGAGCTCGCGGACAAGGGGTTCCTCGTCACCGCGACCGACGACCTGATCAACTGGGCGCGCACCGGCTCGCTGATGTGGATGACCTTCGGCCTCGCCTGCTGCGCGGTCGAGATGATGCAGATGTCGATGCCGCGCTACGACGCCGAGCGCTTCGGCTTCGCGCCGCGCGCCTCGCCGCGCCAGTCGGACGTGATGATCGTGGCCGGCACGCTGACCAACAAGATGGCACCGGCGCTGCGCAAGGTCTACGACCAGATGCCGGGGCCGCGCTACGTGATCTCGATGGGGTCCTGCGCCAACGGCGGCGGCTACTACCACTACTCCTACTCGGTGGTGCGCGGCTGCGACCGCGTGGTGCCGGTCGACATCTATGTGCCCGGCTGTCCGCCGACCGCCGAGGCGCTGCTCTATGGCGTGCTTCTCCTCCAGAAGAAGATCCGCCGCACGGGCACCATCGAACGCTGATGCGGGGAGCGGGCCGGGCTGCCGGTCCGCCCTCGCGCTCGGGCGGCCCCGGCGGCCGCGGGAACGGGTGAGGACATGAACGAAGCCCTGAACGAGATGGTCGACCTGATCCGCGCGGCGCTGCCGGGCGAGACCGTCGAACTCGACGAGGCCCTGGGCGAGATCACACTGGCGGTGGAGGCCGCGGACATCGTCCGGGTGCTGCGCATCCTGCGCGACCGTCCGGACCTCGAGTTCTGGAACATCGTCGACATCTGCGGCGTCGACTACCCCTCGCGCGAGCGCCGCTTCGACGTCGTCTACCACCTGCTGTCCCCACGGCAGAACGCGCGCGTGCGCATCAAGGTGCAGACCGACGAGACCACCCCCGTCCCTTCCGCGACCGCGGTCTATCCCGGCGCCGACTGGTTCGAGCGCGAGGCCTACGACCTCTACGGCATCCTCTTCTCCGGCCATCCGGAGCTCCGGCGCCTGCTGACCGACTACGGCTTCGAGGGCTACCCACTGCGCAAGGACTTCCCGCTGACGGGCTTCGTCGAGGTCCGCTACGACGACGAGCAGAAGCGCGTGGTCTACGAGCCGGTGCGGCTCAACCAGGAATTCCGCAACTTCGACTTCCTGTCGCCGTGGGAGGGCACCGACTACGTGCTCCCGGGCGACGAGAAGGCCAAGGCGAACTGAGGAAGACGGCGACATGGCCGAGGCCCAGCTCCGCAACTTCAACATCAACTTCGGCCCGCAGCATCCCGCCGCGCATGGCGTCCTGCGCCTCGTGCTGGAGCTCGACGGCGAGATCGTCGAGCGCGTCGACCCGCACATCGGCCTGCTGCACCGCGGCACCGAGAAGCTGATCGAGGTCAAGACCTACCTCCAGGCGATCCCCTACTTCGACCGCCTCGACTATGTGGCGCCGATGAACCAGGAGCACGCCTTCTGCCTGGCCATCGAGCGCCTCGCCGGGATCGAGGTTCCGATCCGCGGGCAGCTCATCCGCGTGCTCTATTCCGAGATCGGGCGGCTGCTCTCGCACCTCCTCAACGTCACCACGCAGGCGATGGACGTCGGCGCCCTGACCCCGCCGCTGTGGGGCTTCGAGGAGCGCGAGCGGCTGATGGTCTTCTATGAGCGCGCCTCGGGCAGCCGCATGCACGCGGCCTACTTCCGCCCGGGCGGCGTGCACCAGGACCTGCCGGACAACCTCATCGACGACATCGAGGCCTTCTGCGATCCGTTCCTGCAGACGGTCGAGGACCTCGACGCGCTGCTGACGGACAACCGCATCTTCAAGCAGCGCAACGTCGACATCGGCGTGGTGCCGATCGAGGAGGCCTGGGCCTGGGGCTTCTCCGGCGTGATGGTGCGCGGCTCGGGCGCGGCCTGGGACCTGCGCAAGAGCCAGCCCTACGAGTGCTACGCCGACCTCGACTTCGACATCCCGATCGGCAAGAACGGCGACTGCTTCGACCGCTACCTCATCCGCATGGAGGAGATGCGCCAGTCGGTGCGGATCATGCGCCAGTGCATCGCCCTGCTGCGCAAGGAGCGGGGCGCCATCGTCTCCACCGACGGCAAGGTGGCGCCGCCGCGCCGGTCCGAGATGAAGCGCTCGATGGAGGCGCTCATCCATCACTTCAAGCTCTACACCGAGGGCTTCCGCGTGCCGGAGGGCGAGGTCTACGCGGCCGTCGAGGCGCCGAAGGGCGAGTTCGGCGTCTACCTGGTCGCCGACGGCACCAACAAGCCCTACCGGTGCAAGATCCGGGCGCCCGGGTTCGCCCACCTGCAGGCCATGGACCACATCTGCCGCGGACACCAGCTCGCCGACGTGTCGGCCATCCTCGGCTCCCTCGACATCGTGTTCGGTGAGGTCGATCGCTGATGGCCACCCGTCGTCTCCACCACGACCAGCCCGCCTCCTTCGCCTTCAATGCGGAGAACGCCGCCTGGGCCGAGTCCGTCATCAGGCGCTTTCCGCCCGGCCGCCAGGCCTCGGCGGTGATCCCGCTGCTGTGGCGCGGACAGGAGCAGGAGGGCTGGGTTTCCAAGCCGATGATCGAGGCGATCGCCGACATGCTCGGCATGGCCCACATCCGGGTGCTCGAGGTCGCGACCTTCTACACCATGTTCCAGCTGCAGCCGGTGGGCCGCAAGGCGCACATCCAGGTCTGCGGCACGACCCCCTGCATGCTGCGCGGCTCGGAGGAACTGATCTCGATCTGCAGGAGCCGGATCGCGCCGCACTCCCACGAGCTGTCCGCCGACGGCGACTTCTCCTGGGAGGAGGTCGAGTGCCTCGGCGCCTGCGTCAACGCGCCGATGGTGCAGGTGTTCAAGGACACCTACGAGGACCTGACGGCGGAGAGCTTCAACGCGCTGATCGACGGCTTCGCCGCCGGCAACCCGCCGAAGCCGGGTCCGCAGAACGGCCGGCAGTATGCGGCGGCGGAGGGCGGCGAGACGACGCTGCACGATCCTGCGCTCTACGACGGGTCGATGATCGGCAAGCATCGCGCCTACGCCATGGAGCCGGCGGCCGCCGAGCCCGCCCCGGCGCCTGCGGCCCCGGCCAAGGCCGAGGCCCCGGCGGCCGCGGCCAAGCCCGCGGAGGCTCCGGCCGCCAGGGCGCCGCAGCCGGCGCCGGCCGAGCCCGTCAGGGCGGCTCCGGCGCCGGAGGGCGCGGTGTCCGACGAGCACAAGCCACGCTTCCTTGCCGCCGCGCGGGACGGCAAGCCCGACGACCTGAAGCTCATCTGGGGCGTCGGCCCGAAGCTGGAGGCGATGCTCCACGACATGGGCGTCTACCACTTCGACCAGATCGCCGGCTGGAGCGAGCAGAACCTTGCCTGGGTCGACCAGCACCTCGGGGCCTTCAAGGGCCGGCCGGCCCGTGACAAGTGGATCGAGCAGGCAAGCAAGCTGGCGAGCGGCTGGCGCCCGTCCGACAAGGACGGCGACAAGCCGGAGTGATCGAGTTGAGTTGAACTGAGGATCGAGGATCCCAAGATGCTGACGGACAAGGACCGCATCTTCACGAACATCTACGGCCGCCACGACTGGGGGCTCGAAGATGCGCGGAAACGCGGCCAGTGGGACGGCACGCGCGAGATCCTCGCCAAGGGCCGCGACTGGATCGTCAATGAGATGAAGGCGTCGGGCCTGCGCGGCCGCGGCGGCGCCGGTTTCCCGACCGGCCTCAAGTGGTCGTTCATGCCCAAGCAGTCGGACGGGCGACCGCACTACCTCGTCGTCAACGCCGACGAGTCGGAGCCCGGCACCTGCAAGGACCGCGAGATCCTCCGCCACGACCCGCACCATCTGGTCGAGGGCTGCCTGATCGCCGGCCTCGCCATGGGCGCCCACGCCGGCTACATCTACGTGCGCGGCGAGTTCATCCGCGAGCGCGAGAACCTGCAGGCGGCGATCGACCAGGCCTATGACGCCGGGCTCCTCGGCCGCAACGCCTGCGGCTCGGGCTGGGACTTCGACCTCTACGTCCACCACGGCGCCGGCGCCTACATCTGCGGCGAGGAGACGGCGCTTCTGGAGAGCCTCGAGGGCAAGAAGGGCCAGCCGCGCCTGAAGCCCCCGTTCCCGGCCAACGTCGGCCTCTACGGCTGCCCGACCACGGTGAACAACGTCGAGTCGATCGCCGTCGCGCCGACCATCCTGCGCCGCGGCGCCGGCTGGTTCGCCGGCCTCGGCCGCCCGAACAACACCGGCACCAAGCTCTTCTGCGTCTCCGGGCACGTCAACAAGCCGGCGACCTTCGAGGAGGAACTCGGCATCCCCTTCCGGGAGATGATCGACAAGCACTGCGGCGGCATTCGCGGCGGCTGGGACAACCTTCTCGCGGTGATCCCGGGCGGCTCCTCGGTGCCCTGCCTCACCGCCGAGCAGGCGATCGACGTGCCGATGGACTTCGACAGCCTGCGCAACCTCGGCTCCGGCCTCGGCACCGCGGCGGTGATCGTGATGGACAAGTCCACCGACATCATCAAGGCGATTGCGCGGCTCTCCTACTTCTACAAGCACGAGAGCTGCGGCCAGTGCACGCCCTGCCGCGAGGGCACCGGCTGGATGTGGCGGGTGATGGAGCGGCTGGTGCGGGGCGAGGCGTCGGTCAAGGAGATCGACATGCTGTTCCAGGTCACCAAGCAGGTCGAAGGGCACACCATCTGCGCCCTCGGCGACGCCGCGGCCTGGCCGATCCAGGGACTGATCAAGAACTTCCGCCCGGTCATCGAGGAGCGCATCGCGAGCCGCGCGCGCGTCCACGCGGTGGCGGCGGAGTGAGCAACGAGGTCGCGCCCCGGGGGCGCGCTCTGACGTCGCGGGCGGCCGGTGAGGCAGGCCCGCGGAACGGGGATTGAGGCCTGACATGGCGAAACTGATCGTCGACGGAACCGAGATCGAGGTCGCGCCCGAGGCGACCCTGCTGCAGGCCTGCGAGCAGGCCGGGGCGGAGGTTCCGCGCTTCTGCTTCCACGAGCGGCTGTCGATCGCCGGCAACTGCCGCATGTGCCTCGTCGAGGTCAAGGGCGGCCCGCCGAAGCCGACCGCCTCCTGCGCCATGCAGGTGAAGGACCTCCGGCCCGGCCCGAACGGCGAGCCGCCCGTCGTGCTGACCAAGTCGCCGATGGTGAAGAAGGCCCGCGAGGGCGTGATGGAGTTCCTGCTGATCAACCATCCGCTCGACTGCCCGATCTGCGACCAGGGCGGCGAGTGCGACCTGCAGGACCAGGCGATGGCCTATGGCGTCGACACCTCGCGCTACCACGAGAACAAGCGCGCGGTGGAGGACAAGTACGTCGGCGCGCTGGTCAAGACGATCATGAACCGGTGCATCCACTGCACCCGCTGCGTGCGCTTCACCACCGAGGTGGCGGGCGTGTCGGAGCTCGGCCTGATCGGCCGCGGCGAGGACGCCGAGATCACCACCTATCTCGAGCAGGCGATGAGCTCGGAGCTGCAGGGCAACGTCATCGACCTCTGCCCGGTCGGCGCGCTGACCTCCAAGCCCTATGCCTTCCAGGCCCGTCCCTGGGAGCTGTCGAAGACCGAGTCGATCGACGTCATGGACGCGGTCGGCTCGGCGATCCGGGTGGACGCGCGCGGCCGCGAGGTGATGCGCATCCTGCCGCGCCTCAACGAGGCGGTGAACGAGGAGTGGATCTCCGACAAGACCCGCTTCGTCTGGGACGGCCTCAGGACCCAGCGCCTCGACCGGCCCTATGTGCGCGTCGACGGCCGCCTGCGCCCCGCCTCCTGGGGGGAGGCCTTCAACGCCGTGGCCGCGGCGGTGAAGGGCCGGCCGGCGAACCGGATCGGCGCCATCGCCGGCGACCTCGCCTCGGTGGAGGAGATGTGGGCGCTGAAGGGCCTGATGACGGCGCTCGGCTCCGCCAACCTCGACTGCCGCCAGGACGGGGCCAGGATCGACCCCGCCCTCGGCCGCGCCGGCTACGTGTTCGGGCCGACCATCGAGGGCATCGAGCAGGCCGACGCGATCCTCATCATCGGCTCCAATCCGCGCCGCGAGGCGGCGGTGCTCAACGCCCGCATCCGCAAGCGCTGGCGCGCCTCCATGCTGCCGATCTTCGTGATCGGCGAGGCGGCGGAGCTCACCTATCCCTACACCCACCTCGGCGCCGGCCCCGAGTCGCTCACCGGGCTCGACGCCGCCGCGCGGGAGACGCTCGCCAAGGCCGAGCGGCCGCTGATCCTCGTCGGCCCCGGCGCGATCGCCCGGCCGGACGGGGCGGCGGTGCTCGCCGCCGCGGCGAAGCTCGCCGGCGAGGTGGGCGCGGTCGCGGAGGGCTGGAACGGCTTCGCCGTGCTGCACGCCGCCGCCTCGCGCGTCGGCGGCCTCGACATCGGCTTCGTGCCGGGCGAGGGCGGCCTCGACGTCGAGGGCATGACCGGGGAGGGCGCGCTGGACGTGCTGTTCCTCCTCGGCGCCGACGAGATCGACATGGCGCGGCTGAAGAGCCCCTTCGTGGTCTACATCGGCAGCCACGGCGACGCGGGTGCCCACCGGGCCGACGTGATCCTGCCGGGCGCGGCCTACACGGAGAAGTCGGGCACCTACCTCAACACCGAGGGCCGGGTGCAGATGACCAACCGCGCCAACTTCCCGCCGGGCGAGGCCCGCGAGGACTGGGCGATCCTGCGCGCGCTCTCCGACGTGCTCGGGCGGCGGCTGCCGTTCGACAGCATGTCGCAGCTGCGCGCGGGCCTCTACGAGGCGCACCCGGACCTGATGGCGGTCGACGACATCGTGCCGGTCGACGGCGGCGACGTCGCGCGGGTCGCGGCGGTCGGCGGCGCGGTCGGCTCCGCGCCCTTCGCCAGCCCCGTCACCGACTTCTACCTGACAAACCCGATCGCGCGGGCCTCCGCGGTCATGGCCGAGTGCTCGGCCATGTCCAACGGCGACGTCCGGGTCGCGGCGGAATGAGGACGGCCACCCCATGAACTTCTGGTCCGACATCGCCTGGCCGGTGGCCGTCATCCTGGGGCAGAGCGTGCTGCTCCTCGTGGTGCTGCTGGTGTTCGTCGCCTACCTGCTCTACGCCGACCGCAAGATCTGGGCGGCGGTGCAGATCCGCCGCGGCCCGAACGTGGTCGGGCCCTGGGGCCTGTTCCAGTCCTTCGCCGACCTGTTGAAGTTCGTGCTGAAGGAGCCGGTGATCCCGGCCGGCGCCTCGAAGAGCCTGTTCCTGCTGGCGCCGCTGGTGACGACCACGCTGGCGCTGCTCGCCTGGGCGGTGGTGCCGGTGGCCGACGGCTGGGTGATCGCCGACATCAACATCGGCATCCTGTTCATCTTCGCGATCTCGTCGCTGATGGTCTACGGCATCATCATCGGCGGCTGGGCGTCCAACTCGAAGTACCCGTTCCTTTCGGCGCTGCGCTCGGCGGCGCAGATGGTCTCCTACGAGGTGTCGATCGGCTTCGTGATCATCACCGTGCTGCTCTGCGCCGGCTCGCTGAACCTCTCGGCGATCGTGCTGTCGCAGCAGGTTGGCCTTGCGAACATGATCGGGCTGCCGTGGCTGACGTTCCTCAACTGGTACTGGCTGCCGCTGTTCCCGATGTTCGTGATCTTCTTCATCTCGGCGCTGGCTGAGACGAACCGCCCGCCGTTCGACCTCGTCGAGGCGGAGTCGGAGCTGGTCGCGGGCTTCATGGTGGAGTACGGCTCCACCCCGTACATGATGTTCATGCTCGGCGAGTACGTGGCGATCGTCACCATGTGCGCGCTGACGGTGATCCTGTTCATGGGCGGCTGGCTGCCGCCGCTGGACATTCCGCCGTTCAACTGGATCCCCGGCGTGATCTGGTTCACGGCAAAGACCTGCCTCGTCTTCTTCTTCATCGCCATGGCCAAGGCGATGGTGCCCCGCTACCGCTATGACCAGCTCATGCGGCTCGGCTGGAAGGTGTTCCTGCCGATCTCGCTGGCGATGGTGGTGATCGTGGCGGGCGTGCTGCAGATCACCGGCTGGGCGGCCTGAGCGGATGCCGGAGCTGCCGCTCGCCGGAGTGATTGGCGCCGCCGTGGGGGTGGGCGTCGGGATCCTCGACTACGCGATCATCGCCGGGCTGATCCGGCGGCTGGTCGCGCGGCGGACGGAGGCGGTCGACCCGGCCCGGGTCGACCTGGTGATGAAGGGCCTGTTCGTGGTGAACGCGCTGGTGTTCGGCGGACTGGGCTGGTGGGTCGGTGTCTCGGTCGCAGGCATCGGCATCGAGTGAGACATGGACGGCGCGCCGACGGCGGGCCCGACGAGAGGATGACACGGTCATGGCGGTCGACGCGGTTGCCCGTTCGCTGCTTCTGAAGGAGTTCGTCTCCGGGTTCTTCCTGGCGATGCGCTATTTCTTCAAGCCGAAGCCGACGATCAACTATCCCTTCGAGAAGAACCCGAGCTCGCCGCGGTTCCGCGGCGAGCACGCCCTTCGCCGCTATCCCAACGGCGAGGAGCGCTGCATCGCCTGCAAGCTCTGCGAGGCGATCTGCCCGGCGCAGGCGATCACCATCGAGGCGGGGCCGCGCCGCAACGACGGCACGCGGCGCACCACCCGCTACGACATCGACATGGTGAAGTGCATCTACTGCGGCTTCTGCCAGGAGGCCTGCCCGGTGGACGCCATCGTCGAGGGGCCGAACTTCGAGTTCGCCACCGAGACGCGCGAGGAGCTCTACTACGACAAGGAGCGCCTGCTCGCGAACGGCGACCGCTGGGAGCGGGAGATCGCCCGCAACATCAAGCTGGACGCACCCTACCGCTGAGGCGGGGCGGCGCCGCCCGGGGGCGGGGGCGCCGCGGTGGGCGAGGACGACGACGCGCCGCCTGCCAGGGCGGCGCGGTGCTGAACGGGAACCAGGGGGCGGGCGCGCGTGGCGGCCGCTCCGCGAGGCGAGGGCGCCGGCCCCGCCACGGGGGCTGAGAGAAGACCATGATCATCGCTTTCTTCTTCTACCTGTTCGCCGCGGTCACCATCGCTTCGGCGGTGATGGTGATTTCGGCCCGCAACCCCGTGCACTCGGTGTTGTTCCTGATCCTCGCCTTCGTGAACGCCGCCGGGCTGTTCATGCTGGCCGGGGCCGAGTTCCTGGCGCTGATCCTGATCGTCGTCTACGTCGGCGCGGTGGCGGTGCTGTTCCTGTTCGTGGTGATGATGCTCGACGTCGACTTCGCCGAGCTCCGCCAGGGCTTCCTGCAGTACCTGCCGGTCGGCGTGCTGATCGGGGTGGTGTTCCTGGCCGAGCTGCTGTTCGTGGTCGGCGCCTGGGTGTTCGCGCCGACGGCGCCGACGCCGGCGCCGATCCCGCCGCTCGAGGCCGTCTCCAACATCGAGGCGATCGGGGCGCTGCTCTACACCCGCTACGTCTTCTTCTTCCAGGCGGCCGGCATGGTGCTGCTGGTGGCGATGATCGGCGCCATCGTGCTGACGCTCCGCCACCGGGAGAACGTCAAGCGCCAGGTCGTCGCCGACCAGGTGGCCCGCACCAAGGCCACCTCGATCGAGATCCGCCACGTCGAGCCGGGCAGGGGGCTCTGATGTCCGCCGCCCCGTCCGCCGTGTCCAAGAAGCAGGAAGGCTGACCCATGGTCATCGGTCTGTCGCACTACCTTTCGGTCGCTGCGATCCTCTTCACCCTCGGGATCCTGGGGATCTTCCTCAACCGGAAGAACGTGATCGTCATCCTGATGTCGATCGAGTTGATCCTGCTCGCAGTGAACCTCAACCTGGTCGCCTTCTCCGCGCACCTCAACGACCTCACCGGCCAGATCTTCGCGCTGTTCATCCTGACGGTGGCGGCGGCGGAGGCGGCCATCGGCCTCGCCATCCTGGTCGTGTTCTACCGCAACCGCGGCTCCATCGCGGTCGAAGACATCAACATGATGAAGGGCTGAGGACGACATGTACTCCCTCATCGTTTTCCTCCCCCTCATCGGCTTCCTCGTTGCCGGCGCGATCGCCCTGTGGGGCGCGGCGCAGACGGTGCCGGCCCCGACCGTCGGTCCGCACGGATCCGCGCACGACCACCACGCGGCCGCGGACGACCACGGCCACGACGACCACGCCCACGGCCCGGTCGAGGCGGCCGCCCCGGGGTCGCGGATCGCCGAGATCGTCACCACCGGCGCGCTGCTGGTGTCGGCCGTGCTGTCCTGGGTCGCGCTGATCCAGGTCGGCTTCGGCGAGGGCGAGGCCTTCACCGTGCCGGTGATGCAGTGGATGGTCTCCGGCGCGCTCGCCGTCGACTGGGCCTTCCGCATCGACACGCTGACGGTGATGATGCTGGTGGTGGTGACGACCGTCTCCTCGCTCGTCCACGTCTACTCGATCGGCTACATGGCCGAGGATCCGGGCCGCCCGCGCTTCTTCGCCTACCTGTCGCTGTTCACCTTCGCCATGCTGATGCTGGTGACCAGCGACAACCTCGTGCAGATGTTCTTCGGCTGGGAGGGCGTCGGCCTCGCCTCCTACCTGCTGATCGGCTTCTGGTACAAGAAGCCCTCCGCCAACGCCGCGGCGATCAAGGCCTTCATCGTCAACCGCGTCGGCGACTTCGGCTTCGCGCTCGGCATCTTCGGCGTCTTCGTGATGTTCGGATCGGTGTCCTTCGAGGCGATCTTCGCCAGCGTCGAGGAGGTGGCCGGCCAGCCGATCCTGTTCCTCGGCGAGACCTTCGACGCGATGACGGTGATCTGCCTTCTGCTCTTCATGGGCGCGATGGGCAAGTCGGCGCAGTTCCTGCTGCACACCTGGCTGCCGGACGCGATGGAGGGCCCGACCCCGGTGTCCGCCCTCATCCACGCCGCGACCATGGTGACCGCGGGCGTCTTCATGGTGGCCCGGCTGTCGCCGCTGTTCGAGCAGAGCCACACCGCGCTCACCGTCGTCACGCTGGTCGGCGCCACCACGGCCTTCTTCGCGGCGACGGTCGGCCTCGTCCAGAACGACATCAAGCGGGTGATCGCCTACTCGACCTGCTCGCAGCTCGGCTACATGTTCGTCGCGCTCGGCGTCGGCGCCTACGGGGTGGGCGTGTTCCACCTGTTCACCCACGCCTTCTTCAAGGCGCTGCTCTTCCTCGGCGCCGGCTCGGTCATCCATGCGATGCACCACGAGCAGGACATGCGGAAGATGGGCGGACTTCGCTCCAGGATCCCGCTCACCTTCTGGATGATGACCATCGGCACCCTGGCGCTGACCGGCGTCGGCATTCCGCTGACGCACATCGGCTTCGCCGGCTTCCTGTCGAAGGACGCCGTGATCGAGGCGGCCTATGCGGGCGAGAACGCCTTCGCCGGCTACGCCTTCGGGCTGACGGTGATCTCGGCGGCGTTGACCAGCTTCTACTCCTGGCGCCTCGTCTTCCTCACCTTCTTCGGCCGCTCGCGGGCCGACGCGCATACCTACGAGCACGCGCACGAGAGCCCGCTGGTGATGACGATCCCGCTGATCGTCCTCGCCGTCGGCGCCGTCCTCGCCGGCATGGTGTTCTACGGGCCGTTCATCGGCGAGAGCCAGGCGGAGTTCTGGCGCGGATCGCTCTTCTACGGCGCCGAGAACCACATCCTGCACGACATGCACGAGGTGCCGACCTGGGTGAAGGTCTCGCCCTTCGTCGCCATGCTCGCCGGCCTCTCGGTGTCCTACTGGTTCTACATCGTCGATCCGGAGCAGCCGCGCCGGCTCGCCGCCCAGCACGACGCGCTGTACCAGTTCCTGCTCAACAAGTGGTACTTCGACGAGCTCTACGACCTGATCTTCGTCCGCCCGGCCAAGGCTATCGGCCGCTTCCTTTGGAAGACCGGCGACGGGACCATCATCGACGGCTACGGCCCCAACGGCGTCGCCGCCTGGGTCCAGGACGTCAGCGCCCGGGTCGTGCGGCTGCAGACCGGGTACATCTACCACTACGCCTTCGCCATGCTGATCGGTGTCGCCGCCCTCATCACCTGGGCCATGTTCACCGGGGGGGTCAACTGATGGGCGGCATCCCGCTTCTCTCGCTCACCACGTTCCTGCCGCTGGCGGGCGTGCTGTTCATCCTCCTCGTCCGTGCGCAGGACGAGGTGGCCTTGATGAACATCCGCCGCGTCGCGCTGCTCACCACCATCGTCACCTTCGTGGTGTCGCTCGGCATCTGGGTGAACTTCGACCCGGCCAACCCCGGCTTCCAGCTGGTGGAGGAGGCCGAGTGGATGACCGGCTTCTTCTCCTACCGGATGGGCGTCGACGGCATCTCGGTGATGTTCGTCCTGCTGACCACCTTCCTGATGCCCTTCTGCATCCTGGCGAGCTGGCATGCGATCGAGCACAGGGTGAAGGAGTACATGATCGCCTTCCTCGTGCTCGAGACGCTGATGATCGGCGTCTTCTGCGCGCTGGACATCGTGGTCTTCTACGTCTTCTTCGAGGGCGGCCTGATCCCGATGTTCCTGATCATCGGCGTGTGGGGCGGCAAGCGGCGCGTCTACGCCAGCTACAAGTTCTTCCTCTACACCCTGCTCGGCTCGCTGCTTATGCTGGTCGCCATCATGGCGATGTACTGGACGGCCGGGACGACCGACATCGCCCGCCTGATGGAGTACGACTTCCCGGCGTCGATGCAGACCTGGCTGTGGCTCGCCTTCTTCGCCTCCTTCGCGGTGAAGATGCCGATGTGGCCGGTGCACACCTGGCTGCCGGACGCGCACGTCGAGGCGCCCACGGCGGGCTCGGTGATCCTCGCCGGCATCCTGCTGAAGATGGGCGGCTACGGCTTCCTGCGCTTCTCGCTGCCGATGTTCCCGCTGGCGAGCGCGGACTTCGCCCCGCTGGTGTTCACCCTGTCGGTGGTGGCGATCATCTACACCTCGCTGGTCGCGCTGATGCAGGAGGACATCAAGAAGCTGATCGCCTACTCGTCGGTCGCCCACATGGGCTTCGTGACGATGGGCATCTTCACGATGAACGAGCAGGGCATCCAGGGCGCCATCTTCCAGATGATCTCCCACGGCCTCGTCTCGGGCGCGCTGTTCCTCTCGGTCGGCGTCATCTACGACCGGATGCACACCCGCGAGATCGACGCCTATGGCGGCCTCGTCAACCGGATGCCGGTCTACGCCACCGTGTTCCTGGTGTTCACCATGGCCAACGTCGGCCTGCCGGGCACCTCGGGCTTCGTCGGCGAGTTCCTGACCCTGCTCGCGGCCTTCCGCGTCAACACCTGGGTGGCCTTCTTCGCCACCACGGGCGTGATCCTCTCCGCCGGCTACGCGCTGTGGCTGTTCCGCAAGGTGGTCTGGGGCTCGCTCACCAAGGCGACGCTGAAGTCGATCCTCGACCTCGACCGCCGCGAGATGGCGACGCTCGCCCCGCTGGCCGCGCTGATCATCCTCTTCGGCGTCTACCCGATGCCGATCCTCGAGGCCTGCGCGGCCTCGGTGTCGGCCCTCGTCACCAACTACCAGGCGGCGCTCGACGCCGCCGCCCAGGCAACCGCGCTCGCCGAACCGGCGATCCTGGTCCGCTGAGCCATCGAGGACACCATGACGGTTCTTCCCGACTTCATGCTCGCGCTGCCGGAGATGATCCTCGCGGTCGGCGCCATGGTCCTGTTGATGGTGGGCGCCTACGGCGGCGAGCGGACGACCACGGCCATCACGGGCATCTCTGTCGCCCTGATCGTGGTGGCGGCCATGGCGGTGCTGTTCGTGCCCCGCGAGGGCATCACCTTCCACGGCTCCTTCGTCGTCGACGGCTTCGCCCGCTTCATGAAGGTGCTGACGCTGCTCGGCTCGGCCCTCGCCATCGCCATGTCGGTCGGCTTCGCGCGCGCCGAGAAGTTCGAGCGCTTCGAATATCCGGTGCTGATCCTCATCGCCACCCTCGGCATGATGGTGATGATCTCGGCCGGCGACCTGATCGCCGTCTACCTCGGCCTCGAGCTGCAGTCGCTGGCGCTCTACGTGGTCGCCTCGATCAATCGCGACAACGTCAAGTCCACCGAGGCGGGCCTCAAGTACTTCGTGCTGGGCGCCCTTTCGTCCGGCATGCTGCTCTACGGCGCCTCGCTGGTCTACGGCTTCACCGGCCAGGTCTCCTTCGAGGGCATCGCCCTGGCGATCACCGCCGCGGGCGGCTCCTCGCTCGGGCTCGTCTTCGGGCTGGTGTTCCTGCTCGCCGGCTTCGCCTTCAAGGTGTCGGCGGTGCCCTTCCACATGTGGACGCCGGACGTCTACGAGGGCGCGCCGACCCCGGTCACCGCCTTCTTCGCCGCCGCGCCGAAGATCGCCGCCATGGCGGTGTTCATCCGCGTCGTCATCGAGGCCTTCCAGCCGATCGCGAGCGACTGGCAGCAGATCGTCGCCTTCCTGGCGATCGCCTCCATGGCGCTCGGCTCCTTCGCCGCCATCGGCCAGCGCAACATCAAGCGGCTGATGGCCTATTCCTCGATCGGCCACATCGGCTTCGCGCTGGTCGGCCTTGCCGCCGGCACGGAGACCGGCGTCCAGGGCGTGCTGATCTACCTCGTCACCTACCTCGCCATGACGGTGGGCAGCTTCGCCTGCATCCTCGCCATGCGGCGGGAGGACGGGATGGTGGAGGACATCTACGAGCTTGCGGGACTGTCGCGCACCAACCTGCCGATGGCGTTCATGTTCGCGATGATCATGTTCTCGCTGGCCGGCATCCCGCCCTTCGCCGGCTTCTTCGCCAAGTACTTCGTGTTCGTGGCGGCGGTCGAGGCGGGGCTCGTGTGGCTCGCCGTGATTGGCGTCGTGCTGAGCGTCGTCGGCGCCTACTACTACCTGCGGATCGTCAAGCTGATGTTCTTCGACGAGCCGGCGGAGCGCTTCGAGGCGATGCCCGGCGAGCTCAAGGTGGTGCTGGCGGCCTCCGGCGGCTTCGTCATCCTGTTCGCCCTCGTCTCCGGCCCGATCGGGGCGGCGGCCGGGGCGGCTGCGAAGACGCTGTTCTGATCGATGGAGGCTGGCGCGCCGCGACTTCCCGAAGGCTACCGTCTGCTCGCGCTCGGCGACGTCGGCTCCACCAACGCCCTCGCCCTCGAGCGGGCGAGGGACGGGGAGCCGACCGGCCTCTGGGTCACCGCGCGCCGGCAGACGGCCGGTCGAGGGCGCCAGGGCCGGGTCTGGACCTCCGAGTCCGGAAACCTCTACGCCTCGCTGCTGCTGCGCGACCCGTCGCCGCCCGCCCGGATGGGCGAGCTGCCGCTGGTGGTCGCCGTCGCCGTCCACGACGCCATCGCCGACGTCCTGCCGCCGCCGCTGCGGCCCGACCTCGCCATCAAGTGGCCGAACGACGTGCTGTTCCGCGGCGCCAAGCTCTGCGGGATCCTGATCGAGGGCGAGGCGGCGGGCGGCTCGCGGGTCGTGGTGATCGGCACCGGCATCAATTGCGCCCACCACCCGGAGGACGCTGCCTATCCGGCGACCGACCTCTCGAAGATCGGCGTTCCGACCGAGCCCGAGGCCCTGTTCGAGCGGCTGGCGCTGCGCATGTGCGAGCGGCTCGGCGAGTGGACGTCCGGGCCCTTCGAGCCGATCCGTGCCGCATGGCTGAAGCGCGCCCGCGGGATCGGCGAGGCGATCCGCGTGCGGATGCCGAACGAAACGATGACCGGCCGCTTCGAGGCGCTGGACGCCGCCGGCCGGCTGGTGCTGCGCCGCGACGACGGCGGGCTGGAAACCGTCTCCGCGGGGGACATCTTCTTCGGCGGCGCTCCCCGTCCCGGGGACCGCGGCTGACGCCGCTAGAGCATATTCCGTTCAGATCGAACCGATCTGAACGACAAGAATATGCTCTAGCTTTGAATCTGGAGCGGTTTCTCGTCGATCAGGTGAGTCCACCTGATCGGAAAGCGCTCTAGGGCGGACAGACAACGAAAGAGGACGCCGGTGACCGAAAAGAGCGACGTGGCCGAGGATCTCGTTTTCCTGCCCCTGGGCGGGGTGGGCGAGATCGGGATGAATCTCGCGCTCTACGGCATCGGCCCGGTGAAGCGCCGCAAGTGGCTGATGGTGGACTGCGGTGTCTCCTTCGCCGGCGCCGAGTTGCCCGGGGTCGACCTGATCCTGCCGGACATCCGCTTCGTCGAGGAGATCCGCAAGGACCTTCTCGGCATCCTCATCACCCATGCCCACGAGGACCACTACGGCGCCCTCTACGACCTCTGGCCGCGGCTGGAGGTGCCGGTGTGGATGAGCCCCTTCGCGGCCGCCCTGCACGCCGCCAAGCGCGAGATGGAGCCGAACGCGCCGCGCATCCCGACGACGGTGTACCGCCAGGGCCAGCGCTTCGAGGTCGGCCCCTTCGACCTCGAGATGATCGCGGTGTCGCATTCGCTGCCGGAGCCGAACGCGGTGTTCATCCGCACGCCGCTCGGCAACATCCTGCACACCGGCGACTGGAAGATCGACCTCGACCCGCGCATCGGCCTCGCCATCGACATGGAGCGCCTCGGCGCCGTGGCGGGGGAGGGCGTCCAGGCGATGATCTGCGATTCGACCAACGCCCCCCGCGCGGGCCGCAGCCCCTCCGAGGCCGAGGTGGCGCGCGGGCTGATGGACGTCATCGCCAAGGCGCCCAGGCGCGTGGCCGTGACGATCTTCGCCTCAAACGTCGCGCGCATCCGCTCCGTCGCCGAGGCGGCGGTGGCGACCGGGCGCGAGGTGGTGGTGATCGGCCGGGCGATCCGGCGGGTCGTCGACGTCGCCACCGAACTCGGCATGCTGGAGGGACTGCCGCCCTTCCGCGACGAGGACGCCTACGGCTACCTTCCGCCCGACAAGGTCGTCGCGCTGGTGACGGGCAGCCAGGGCGAGCCGCGGGCCGCGCTCGCCAAGATCGCCTTCGACGAGCACCGCAGCGTCACCTTCTCGGCCGGCGACACGGTGATCTTCTCCTCCCGCACCATCCCCGGCAACGAGAAGCCGGTGAACGCGATCAAGAACGCGCTGGTGACCCGCGGCGTCCGTCTCGTCACCGATACCGACGCGCCGATCCACACGTCCGGGCACCCGAGGCGGGACGAGATCGCCGAGCTCTACCGGCTGATCCAGCCGAAAGTCGCGGTTCCCGTTCACGGCGAGGCGGTCCATCTTGCCGCCCACGCGGACCTCGCCCGCCAGGTCGGCGTGCCGAACGTGGTGATCCCGAAGAACGGCGAGATGCTGCGGCTGCTGCCGCCCGGCAAGCCGGAGGTGCTGGGGCACGTCGCCCACGGCATCCTGGTCAAGGACGGGACGCTGGTCGGCGAGGCGGAGGTCACCGGGGTGATCGAGCGGCGGCGGATGAGCTTCGCCGGCGCGGTCGCGATCACCATCGTCCTCGACGAGCGGGGCGACCTTTCGGGCGACTATGCCGCGTCGCTGTTCGGGCTGCCCTCGCACGATGCGAAGGGCGCGCCCTTCCACGACGCGGTCGCGGACGCGGTGGAGGGGACGATCGAATCGATCCCCCGGGCCCGCCGGCGGGACGACGCTCTGGTGGCCGAGGCGATCCGGCGGTCCGTCCGCGCGGCCGTCAACGAGCGCTGGGGCAAGAAGCCGATCTGCGACGTCACCGTGCTGAGAGGCTGAGGACGGGGTTCAGGGAGGGGCGGATGATCGGACGGCTCAACCATGTGGCGATCGCGGTGCCGGACCTGGAGGCCGCCGCCGCGCGCTACCGCGACGTGCTCGGCGCCGACGTGAAGCCGCCGCAGGCCGAGCCCGACCACGGCGTCACCGTCGTCTTCATCGAGCTGCCGAACACCAAGATCGAGCTCCTCGGGCCGCTCGGCGAGAACTCGCCGATCGCAGCGTTCCTGGAGAAGAACCCCGCCGGCGGCATCCACCACGTCTGCTACGAGGTGGACGACATCCTCGCCGCCCGCGACCGCCTGAAGGACGCCGGCGCCCGCGTGCTCGGCAGCGGCGAGCCGAAGATCGGCGCCCACGGCAAGCCGGTGCTGTTCCTGCACCCCAAGGACTTCAACGGCACCCTGGTGGAGCTGGAGCAGGCCTGACCGGCGCAACTGAACGGTGGTGTTGCAGCCCCCGCGGTTATATGACGGGCGCCACATGTCGATGCCCGTCGGGAAGGATGTGCCGCGGATGCGGGTGGTGGAGACAATCGCAAATCTGCGCGCCGCGCTGGAGCCGGACCGCCGGGCGGGGCGGTCGATCGGCCTCGTGCCGACCATGGGATACCTTCACCAGGGCCACATGGCGCTGGTCGCCCGCGCCCGGGCGGAGGCCGACGTGGTGGTCGCATCCATCTTCGTGAACCCGCTGCAGTTCGCCCCCACCGAGGACCTCGCCCGCTACCCGCGCGACCTTGCGCGCGACCGCGCCATGCTGGAGGCCGGCGGCTGCGACCTCCTGTTCGCGCCGTCGGTCGAGGAGATGTACCCGCGGCCGATGGCGACCATGGTCGATGTCACCACGCTTTCCAGCCTGCTCGAGGGCGAGCGGCGGCCGGGCCACTTCCGCGGCGTCGCCACCGTCGTCGCCAAGCTGTTCGGCATCGTGCGGCCCACCCGCGCCTATTTCGGCGAGAAGGACTACCAGCAGCTGCTGGTGATCCGGCGGATGACCGGCGACCTGTCGCTCGGCATCGAGATCGTCGGCGTGCCGACGGTGCGCGAGGCGGACGGCCTCGCCTGTTCCTCGCGCAACGTCTTCCTCCGGCCCGAGGAGCGGGCTGCCGCGCCCGTCCTCGCCGCCTCGCTGGCGGCCGCCGAGGGGGAGGTGGCGCGCGGAACGGTGGACGCGACAGTGCTCGAGCGCCTCGTCCGCGCCACCATCGAGGAGGAGCCGCTGGCCGCGCCCGACCTCGTCGCCGTCCGCGACGCGGCGAGCCTCGAACCCTATGATCCCGCCGAGCCGCCCGAGGCCCTGGTCGTCCTGCTGGCCGTCCGCTTCGGACGCACCCGCCTGCTCGACCAGCGCGTCATCCCGGTTCCCGGCAGAGGAGCCTGACCGATGAGTGCCCCCGCCCGTTCCCACCGCACCACCATCAACGACATCAAGGCGCTGCGGGGTGTCCGGCCGATCGTCAGCCTGACCGCCTACACCGCGCCGATGGCGCGCCTGCTCGACCCGCACATGGACTTCCTGCTGGTGGGCGATTCCCTCGGCATGGTCGTCTACGGCTTCGAGACGACGCTCCCGGTCACGCTCGACATGATGATCGCCCACGGCGGCGCCGTGGTGCGCGGCTCGCAGACAGCGCTGGTGGCTGTCGACATGCCCTTCGGCAGCTACCAGGAGGGTCCCGACCAGGCCTTCCGCTCCGCCGCGCGGATCCTGAAGGAGACCGGCGCCGGCGCCGTCAAGCTGGAGGGCGGCGAGGAGATGGCGGAGACGGTCCGCTTCCTCACCGAGCGCGGCGTGCCGGTGCTCGGCCACGTCGGGCTCACCCCGCAGCTGGTCAACACCATCGGCGGCTACAGGACGCAGGGACGCAGCGAGGCGCAGGCGCTAAAGGTCAAGGCCGACGCGCTCGCCGTCGCCGAGGCCGGCGCCTTCGCCTATGTGCTCGAGGGCACCATGGAGCCGCTGGCGCGCGAGATCGTCGCCGCCTCCACGGTGCCGGTGATCGGGATCGGCGCCTCGGCGGAGTGCGACGGGCAGATCCTCGTCAGCGAGGACATGCTGGGGCTGTTCAACGAGTTCGTGCCCCGCCATGTCCGCCGCTTCGCCGAACTCGGCGACGCGGTCTCCGAGGCGGTGGCGGCCTATGCGGCCGGGGTGAGGGCGCGCAGCTTCCCCGGCGTCGAGAACACCTTCAGGCCGAAGCAGGGCTGAGGGCAACCACCACGGCCGCGCACGGCCATCGGGACGGAACGGACATGACCATCGGCGGCGTCGGCATCGGAAGCGCGATCGCGGTCTACTTCATCATCTGGTGGCTGTCGCTGTTCGTGGTGCTGCCCTTCGGCGTGCGCTCCCAGCACGAGGACGGCGCGGTGGTGGAGGGCACCGACCCCGGCGCCCCCTCGATCCCGCGCATCGCCCGCAAGCTGCTGATCACCACCGTCGTCGCCGCGGTCTTCTTTGTCGTCTTCCTGCTGGTGATCAACTCGGGCATCACCCTCGACATGCTGCCCGGCCCGAAGCCCCACCCGGCGGCCTGAGGCCGGGGCAGGGCGGGGGTGTCGTCACCGGCCGCCGACGGTGCCGTCGCGACGGCGGTCGGCGCCGCCGAGAAGGCGGCCCTCGTCGACCTTGATGACCGAGAGCCCGCTCGTCATCTCCCCGACCTCGACCTCGTGCCCCCTGGCCTCCAGCGCCGCCTTCAGGGCATCCGCGTCATAGGCCGAAACTCCGGGGCGCGGCGCCTCGAGGTTGGTGGCGCCGTTGCGGTTCTGGTGATGCGGCACGTCGATCGCCTGCTGGGGATCGAGGCCGAAGTCGATCACGTTGACGATCGACTGGGCGGTGTAGCCGATGATCGACGCGCCGCCCGGCGAGCCGGTGACGAGGAACACCTCGCCCTCCGCGTCGAAGACGATCGTCGGCGACATCGAGCTGCGCGGCCGCTTGCCCGGCTGCACCCGGTTGGCGATCGGCCGCCCGTCCTCCTCGAAGCGGAAGGAGAAGTCGGTGAGCTCGTTGTTGAGCAGGAAGCCGAAGCCGGGGACCATCACGCCGTTGCCGAAGGAGCTCTCCACGGTGGTGGTCATCGACAGGGCGTTGCCGAAGCTGTCGACGATGGAGACCTGGCTCGTGCCGCGCTCGGGCTGCGGCGTCGCGGGCGCGGCCGGATCGAAGGTGCCCGGCGGCGTGCCGGCCTCGGCCTTGCCGATGTCGTTGCCGTCCCGGGAGATGAGCGCGGCGCGCCCGGCGAGATAGGCCTCGTCCAGCAGGCCCGCGACCGGCACGGTCACGAAGCCGGTGTCGCCGACATAGAGGTTGCGGTCGGCGAAGGCGAGCCGGCCGGCCTGGGCGAAGAGATGGACGACATCGGGCGCGAGCGGGGCGTCGCCGAGGTCGAAGCCCTCGAGGATGCCAAGGATCTGGCCGACAGCAATGGCGCCGGAGGAGGGCGGGCCCATGCCGCAGACGCGGTAGCCGCGGTACTCGCTGCAGACCGGCTCGCGCTCGACCACCTCGTAGCCGGCGAGATCCGCCGCGGTCATGTCGCCGGGAAGGTGCGGATCGCCGGCGACGGCGGCCGCGACCGCCTCCGCGACCGGGCCCTCGTAGAAGCCGTCCGCGCCGGTCTCGGCGAGGCGCCCCATCAGGTCCGCGTATCCCGGATTGGTCACCAGCGTTCCCGCGGGCTTGGCCGAGCAGGTCTCCGTGCCGCCGTCGGTGAAGTAGGCGAAGGCGACCGGGTCGCGGAAGAACAGCCGGTCGGTGCAGCTCGGGTTGCGGGCGAGCAGGCCGGCGACCTGCTCGGAGGTCCGCCCGGAGATCTGGAACCCGTTGGCGGCGAGTTCGCGGGCGGGTTCGAGGAGCTCGCCGAAGGGCAGGCGGCCGTGGGCATCGTGCATCGCCTCGAGCAGCCGCGGCGTGCCGGGCACCCCGGCCGAAAGGCCGCTCTGCCAGGCGTCGACGAAGCCGAGCGGTTCCCCGTCCGGGCCGATGAAGCGCGTCTCGCTCGCCGCGGCGGGGGCGGTCTCGCGGCCGTCGAAGGTGGTGGTCTCGCCCGTCGCGGCGTCGAAGTAGACGACAAAGGCGCCGCCGCCCATGCCGCTCGACTGGGGCTCGACCAGCCCGAGCACCGCCTGAACGGCGACCATTGCATCGACGGCGTTGCCGCCCTTCTCCAGCGCCTCGGCGCCGGCGTCGGTGGCGAGCGGATGGGCGGTCACCACCATCTCCCGCTCGGTGGTCACCGCCTCCGAGACGAACTGGGCAAAGGCCGGCAGCGGAGCAAGCAGGATCACGCCGGCGAGCACGATGGCATTGCGGTCCTTCATCTGTCTCCTCCCCTTGCCGCGGCGCGCGGATGCGCGGGGCGGAAGGACGATTAGACCCGACCGGGTACTCCGGACGCCAGTGGAAAAATGAGGAGACCCGAAGGGGAGAAGGGGAGCGCGCGGCGGCCGGGGAGTGAAAAACCCTTCTCCCCCTTGGGGGAGAAGGTGCCCCGAAGGGGCGGTTGCGGGGGAGAACCCCGCCGGCCGGGCGAACCCTCCGGCCGCGCCCCTCATCCGCCGGCATCCGCCGGCACCTTCTCCCCGGGAGGGGAGAAGGGGAGCGACTGGCAGCCGCGGAGTGAAAAACCCTTCTCCCCCTTGGGGGAGAAGGTGCCCCGAAGGGGCGGTTGAGGGGGAGAACCCCTGCCGCCGGGCGAATCCCCCGGCCGCGCGACCCTCATCCGCCGGCATCCGCCGGCACCTTCTCCCCGGGAGGGGAGAAGGGGAGCGCGCGGCCGCCGGGGTGAGGAACCCTTCTCCCTCATCGCCGGCCCCCGCTCTCCCTCAGCCCTTCGCCCAGACGATCTGGCGCACGTCGATGTTCCCGGCGCGGAAGCCGGCCTCGCAGTAGTGGAGGTAGTATTCCCACAGTCGCTGGAAGCGGTCGTCGAAGCCCATGTGCTGGAGTTGCGGCCAGCTTGCCCGGAAGCGCTCGCGCCAGAGCGCCAGGGTGCGGGCGTAGTCGAGGCCGAAGATCCGCTCGTGGACCCGTTTCAGGCCCGCCGCGCGGCTGATGCGCTCCAGCGCCGAGGGGCACGGCAGCATGCCGCCGGGGAAGACGTAGCGCTGGATGAAGTCCGGCGTCGCCCGGTACTGCTCGAACAGCCGGTCCTGGATGGTGATCACCTGGATGCCGGCGGCGCCGCCCGGCTTCAGCCGCTCCCGCAGCGTTTCGAAATAGACGGGCCAGTACTTCTCGCCGACCGCCTCGAACATCTCGATGGAGGCGATGCGGTCGTAGAGCCCTCGCTCGTCCCGGTAGTCCTGGAAGCGGATCTCCACCTTCTCGGCGAGCCCGGCCTCGAAGATCCGCTTGCGGGCGAAGTCGAACTGCTCGCGGGAGATGGTGAGGCCGGTGACCTTGCAGCCGATCTCCCGGGCGGCGAACTCGGCGAAGCCGCCCCAGCCGCAGCCGATCTCGAGGACGTGGTGGCCGGTCTCGACGCCGGTGCGGTGGGCGAGGTGGCGGTACTTCTCCTCCTGCGCCGCGGGAAGGTCCTCCCGCCCGGTCTCGAACAGGGCCGACGAGTAGGTCATCGTGCCGTCGAGCCACTTTTCGTAGAAGGCGTTGCCGAGGTCGTAGTGGGCGGAGATGTTCTTCCTCGCCCGCGTCCGGGTGTTGGCGTTGCGCCAGTGGACGACGCGCAGGAACCAGCGCACGAGGCGGCTGGCGACGATGCTCTCCTCGATGACGTGGTGGTTGACGCAGAAGAGTTCGAGGAAGGAGGTCACGTCCGGGCTGGACCACTCCCCGGCGATGTAGCCCTCCGCGACCCCCATGTCGGCGGACTTCAGGATCCGCCGCACCACCCGGTAGTCGTTGATCACGAGGTGCCCGTGCGGCCCGTCCTCCTTGCCGGGGATGCGGATCGTCCGCCCGTCCGGGAAGGTGATGTCGAGGACGCCGTAGCGCAGCGCCCGGACCTTGTGCAGGCTCCGGCGCACGAGGCCTGGCAAGCCCTTCAGCAGCGCCGCCTCGTTCGCCCCGTCGAGCACGATCGGCATTGAAATCATCGTCGTCATGCGCTCCGCCCCCTGGGAGCCTGTCGCCGGCGCAGCCGGGCGGCTCTCTCGTCTGTTCCCCGGAGGCGGTCCCGCACCGTCACCTGCCGTCCCGGCCCGCGGCATTTTTCAAGATTTCGGGTGCGGGTTCAACCACTCAGCGGCCGCGGGCGGAGTCGCGTCCACCGGGTTCGGCCGCGACGGCGAGAAATAGGGCACCCCCTTCCACCAGAGCCGCGCCGCCTCGTAGTGGATGCCGGCGACCACCTTGAGGGTGTGGAACGGCATCGCCGCGAAGATCCCGGCGAGGGTCCGGTCGGCCATCGGCCGCAGGCGGCCCGCGAAGGTGGCCGACAGGGTGGGGCCGTCGCGGTCCGTCTCCAGGATGCGCACCCGGACGGCCTCGCCGGGCGGCAGCAGGCTGAAGCGGTAGCGATGGTCCATGTCCAAGAAGGGCGAGACGAAGAAGGCCTTGGCCCGGCTCTGCCGGATGCCGGCCCCGGTCGCCTGGCCGGGCCGCACCGGCTCCACATAAGTATGAAGCCCGCCGAAGGTGTTTCGAACCTCGTAGACCAGGGCGATGGTCCGCCCCGCCGCGTCCAGCGCGAAGTAGACCGACAGCGGGTTGAACACGTAGCCGAGCACCCGCGGGTAGCAGAGGAGCAGCACGCGAGCCGGCCGCTCCGCGCCGGCCTCGGCAAGGAGGCGGTCGACGTGGCGGCGAAGCGACGAGCCGTCGCGCGGGCCGTGGTCCCGCTCCTCGAAGGAGAACAGGTTGAAGCGGCCGACCGAGAAGAGCCGGCTCATCCGGTCCGCCGCGCCCAGACGGTCGAGATCGATCAAAAGGTTCGCCACGCGGTAGGTGAAGCGGTGCCCGACCGGCTTCAGCCGGGCGTGCATCACCTCGCCGACATAGAGCGCCGCCGGCGCGGCGGGGGCCGCGCCGTTGGCGTCCATGGTCGTCGGCAGGCGATCTTCGGTCATTCCGCGGCCTCCGCCAGAACGGGCTCCTCCACCACCGGCGCCGGGGTGCGCCAGGGCACGACGCCGCCGAGCGCCTCGGCGACGGCGAGGCCGGAGGCGAGCCCGTCCTCGTGGAAACCGTAGCCGGTCCAGGCCCCGCAATACCAGCTCCGGTTTCGGCCCTGCAGGTCGGGGAGCCGGCCCTGGGCGGCGATGGCGGCGGCATCGAACTGCGGGTGGTCGAACGTCCACCGGCCGAACACCAGCCGCTCGTCCGGCTCCTCGTTGGGGTTGAGCGTCACGAACAGCGGGTAGGCCGGGTCGATCGCCTGCAGCTTGTTCATCCAGTAGGTGACGGCCACCGGGCGTTTCGCATCGTAGCCGTCGCGGCGCAGGTAGTTCCAGGACGACCAGACGCTCTGCCGGCGCGGCATCAGCCGCGGGTCGCGGTGGAGCACCACGTCGTTCGGCAGGTAGCGGATCGAGGTCAGGATCGACTGCTCTTCCGGGGTCGGATCGCCGAGCATGGCGAGGGTCTGGTCGGTGTGGGCGGCGAACACGACCTGGTCGAAGCGGTCGACCTCGCCGGAGGCAGTGCGGATGGTGACGTGCTCGGGGCCGCGCCGCACCTCCACCACCGGGTCGTCCAGCCGCACGCGCCCGGTCGCCTTGAGCGGGGCGAGCAGGCGGTCGACGTAGCGCTTGCTGCCGCCGGTGACGGTGCGCCACTTCGGCCGCTCGGCGTGGATGAGGCGGTGGTTGCGGAAGAAGCGAACGAAGTTCGAGGCGGGGAAGTCGAGGAGGTCTGCGTCGGGGGTGGACCAGATCGCGGCGCCCATCGGCACCAGGTAGTCCTCGATGAAGCCGCGCCCGTAGCGCTCCGCCGCCAGGTAGCTGCCGAGCGAGAGGCCGTCGAGCCGCCCGGCCTCGAGGTCGGCGACGCAGGACCGGTTGAAGCGGAGCACCTCTCGCAGCATCCAGAGGAACCGCGGGTTGAGCAGGTTCCGCTTCTGGGCGAACACCGTGGCGAGATTGACGCCGGACCACTCGACGAGGCCCTCGCCGATGGAGACGGCGAAGCTCATGTCGCTGGCGGTGGTCTCGACCTCCAGGTGATGGAACAGCTCGACGAGGTTCGGGTAGTTGAGGTCGTTGTAGACGATGAAGCCGGTGTCGACCGGCACCGGGGTGCCGTCGTAGTCGACCTCCACGGTGGCCGAATGGCCGCCGGCCCGGGGACGCTTCTCGTAGAGGGTGACGTCGTGGCGGGCGGAGAGCGCCCAGGCGCAGGCGTTGCCGGAAATTCCCGAGCCGATTACGGCGATTCGCATCGAGCGGTCCTTGGGTTCAGCGTGAGGCGGGGAATCGTCCCGCCGTCAGGCGGCGTTGGATCTGAGAGTCTCGAACGCCGCGAGCGCCCGATGCCGGGCGGCGTCGTGGTCGACGATGGGGTGGGGATACTCGCGCCCGAGGGCGACGCCGGCGCGCGCGAGCACCTCGCCCGGCGCCGTCCAGGGGCTGTGGATGTGCTTGGCCGGAAGGCGGGCGAGCTCGGGCACCCAGCGCCGGACATAGGCGCCGTCCGGGTCGAACTTCTCGCCCTGGCTGATCGGGTTGAAGATGCGGAAGTAGGGCGCGGCGTCGGCGCCGGAGCCCGCCACCCACTGCCAGCTCGCAGTATTGTTGGCCGGGTCGGCGTCGACGAGCGTGTCCCAGAACCAGGCCTCGCCGACGCGCCAGTGCACCATCAGGTGCTTGACCAGGAAGGAGGCGACGATCATCCGCACCCGGTTGTGCAGGCCGCCGGTGCGCCAAAGCTGGCGCATGCCGGCGTCGACGATCGGATAGCCGGTGAGGCCCTGCCGCCAGGCCGCGACGTCGGCCGACGCCTCGTCCTCGCCCCGCCAGGGAAAGGCGTCGAAGCGGTCCTGGAAGTTGCGCCAGCCGAGGTCCGGGAAATGGTAGAGGAGGTTGTGGGAGAACTCCCGCCAGCCGAGTTCCGACTGGAACTTGGCGACCGCCCGCGCGTCGGCGGGGTTCGCGTCGCCGTGGTGCGCGGCCGCCCGGTAGACGGTGACCACCCCGATCTCGCCGAACCTGAGGTGCGGCGACAGCTCCGATGTCGCTTCCGCGGCCGGGACGTCGCGGCGGTCGGCGTAGTGGCTGAGGCGGTGGTCGAGGAACTCCGCCAGCCGTTCGCGTGCGCCGGCCTCGCCGGGCTGCCAGGTTTCGCGCAGGCCGCCGGACCAGTCTGGTTTCGTCGGCAGGAGACCCAGCGCCTCGAGGGGCTCGCCGAGGCCGGGTTCGGGCGCCCCGGTCATCTCCGGCACCGGCAGCGGCTGGCGCAGGGCGGCGAGCGGGTCCTGCGCGGCCCGCCAGAAGGGGCTGAACACCTTGAAGAACTGGCCGCTCTTCGTCGACACCGTCCAGGGCTCGACCAAGAGGCCGCCGTTGTGGCTCGTCGCGCGAACGCCGTCCGCCTCGAAGCGGGCCTTCAGCCCGGCGTCCACGGCGCGGCCGGCCTCGTCGTAGCGGCGGTTCCAGTGAATCTCCGCCGCATTCGTGGCCTGGACGACCGCCGGCACCGCGCCCTCGGCCGGGCCGCGCACCAGCACCAGCGGAACGCCGCGGGCATGGAGGTCGCGGCCGAGGGAGGCGAGGGAATGGTGCAGCCACCAGCGCGCAGCGCCGCCCAGCGGGCGCCGCCCGCCACCCTCGTCGAGACAGAAGAGGGCGACGAGCGGCCGTCCGGTGGCCGCCGCAGCGGTCAGCGCCGGGTTGTCGGCAAGGCGCAGGTCGTCCCGAAACCAGACGACGACCGGCGAAACGCCCTCCCTGCCTCCAACGACCATCAACGCGCCCCCATCACAGCGACCCACCGCTTGCATCTACGCGCCGGCCCGCCCGCTGGATCAGCCCCCGGACCTCGCCGCCGTCGCATCCGGCCGGTGCCGCTGCCGCCACCCGCCTTGCGACCGTTGCCGGTCGCGCTCCATATAACCGGATGACGCGCGGCGCCCGTCGGCCGAATCGCCGCGCACGAACCCTCGGACGGAGCATGTTGACCATGGGCGCGGCCGATCCCACCCCTCCTTCCGGCGAGTCCCCGGCGACGCCGCCGGTGGCGCTGGCGGACCTGTTCAAGATCGGCATCGGGCCGTCGTCCTCGCACACGATCGGGCCGATGAAGGCGGCGGCCGCCTTCGCCGCGGGTCTTGCCGGCGATGCGGAGCGCGTCGAGCGGCTGGTCGCGACCGCCTTCGGCTCGCTCGCCTGGACCGGCAAGGGCCATGCGACCGACAAGGCGATGGCGCTCGGCCTCGCCGGCCTCACGCCCGACAGCCTCGACCCGGACGAGGTGGAGCGGGTGCTGGAGGGCCTCCGCTCCGGCGGACGGATCCGGCTCGCCGGCGGCCGCGAGATCGGCTTCGACTTCGCCCGGGACGTGGTGCTCGACTGCGTCGAGACCTTCGAGCGCCACCCGAACGCCATGCGCTTCGAGGCGCTGGACGCGGCCGGCGCGCCGCTGCGCTCGGAGATCTGGTTCTCCGTCGGCGGCGGCTTCGTGGTGCGGGAGGGCGAGGACGCCGGCGCGGCCGCGCCCGAGCCGGTGCCGCACCCCTACGCCAACGCCGACGAACTGCTCGCGGCGGCCGCCGCCGCCGGGCTCACCATCGCCGAGCTGACCTTCGCCAACGAATGCGCCCGCCGCCCGGCCGCCGAGGTGGAGCGCGACATCGACCGCATCGCCGGCGCCATGTTCGCCTGCATCGACCGCGGCCTCGCCCAGGAGGGCGAGCTCGCCGGCGGCCTCAGGGTGAAGCGGCGCGCGAAGAAGCTGCTCCAGCGCATTGAGGAGAAGCGGACTTCGAACGACCGCGCCCCGCACAATGCGATGGACTACGTGTCCGTCTTCGCCATTGCGGTGAACGAGGAGAACGCGGCCGGCGGCCGGGTGGTCACCGCCCCCACCAACGGCGCGGCCGGTGTGGTGCCGGCGGTGCTGCGCTACTATCGCGACTTCTGCCCCGGCGCCTCGCCGGAGGGCATCCGCGTCTTCCTCCTCGCCGCCACGGCCATCGGCGGCCTCATCAAGCGCAACGCCTCGATCTCGGGGGCCGAGGTCGGCTGCCAGGGCGAGGTGGGCTCGGCGGCCGCGATGGCCGCGGCGGGCCTTTGCGCGGCGCTGGGCGGCACCAACGAGGAGGTCGAGAACGCGGCGGAGATCGCCATCGAGCACCACCTCGGCATGACCTGCGACCCGGTCGGCGGGCTGGTGCAGATCCCCTGCATCGAGCGCAACGCCTTCGGCGCGCTGAAGGCGATCAACGCCGCCTCGCTGGCCATGCACGGCGACGGCGAGCACATCGTCAGCCTCGACACGGTGATCGAGACGATGCGCCAGACCGGGCTCGACATGCAGTCGAAGTACAAGGAGACCAGCCTCGGCGGCCTGGCGGTGAACGTCACCGCCTGCTGACCGCCGGGCGCCTCACTGCTGGTTGACGTAGGGGCCTTGCTGCTGCGCCCGGCCGCCGTCCTGCGGGACGGGCAGGTACTTGCTGCGGCCGGGCCGCTGCACGGGGCCCGAGGCGGGCGCCTCGGGCAACATCGAGCGCTGCAGCCTGCGGCACTCGATGCGGTCGAGGCCGGCGGCGCGGCAGGCCGACAGGCAGCGCGTGAGGTCGCGGGAGCAATCGATGCCCTGGGCGAGACCGGGCGCCGTTGCGGCGAGGAAGGTGAGGGCCGCGAGGGCCGGAAGGAGGATGCGCATACTGGCATCCTCGCCGCGCCACCATGGCGCGAAGATGGCGGCGAGGGGCCCTGTTGCATAAAGGTTGAAATTTCCGTGCAACCCGCGCTTAGGAGCCGGCCGGCTATTCTCCTCGCGAGGAGGCCCATGCCCATGCTCCAGAGATTCACCACCGGCTTGAAGCGCGACACCAGGGCCACGGTGGCCGTCGTCTACGCCCTTGCCACGCTGCCGGTGTTCGGGGCGGCGGGGCTGGCCATCGACATGTCCCGCATCGTCTCCAACACGTCGAAGATGCAGTCGGCGGTGGACGCGGCGGCGCTGACCGCGCTCAGCGTGCGCGTCCCCACCGACGCCCAGCGGGTGTCCGCCGCCAATGCGGCCTTCGACACCAACTACGCGGGCGGCCTGACGACGACGACGAGCGCCAACGGTGACAGCAAGATCTTCACCGTCGCCTCCCAGGCGACGATGCCGACGACGCTGATGGCCATCGCCGGCTTCGACGAGGTGCCGCTGTCGGTGACGGCCACCGCGGCGAAGGTGTTCCAGGGGCCGCCACCCTGCATCCTGGCGCTCAACAGGACGGTCGCCGGCGGCGTCACCATCACCGGTTCGGCGGACTTCCAGGCGCTCGGCTGCGTCGTCCACGCCAACTCCAAGGACGTCAGCGGCATGGTGCTGGACGGCACCAACGTTCCCGTCGCCGCCGGCTTCTGCGCGGTGGGCGGGGTCAAGACTGTGCTGCCGATCCAGCCGCCGCCCAAGAACTACTGCGACGACATGGCGGATCCCTTCGCCGGCCTGGCGCTCCCGACCGCCGGGGCCTGCAACTACAGCAACGTCGAGGTCTCGCCGAAGCAGACGGTGACTCTCAACCCGGGGGTCTATTGCGGCGGCCTCACGCTGAAAGGGCAGGTGACGCTGAACCCCGGCATGTACATCATGAAGGACGGGCCGCTCGTCATCACCAGCCAGTCGCGGGTCACCGGATCCGACGTCTCCTTCACGCTGACCGGGACCAACACGGGGTTCACCATCGACGGCGGCGGCGGCTCCCAACTGGAGGCGCCGAAGACGGGGACCTACGGCGGCATGCTGATCATGCAGGAGCGGACCTCCAACCCCGGCTTCACCAACGAACTGACCGGCGGATCGAGCAGCCTGCTCATGGGCGCGATCTACACGCCGACCCAGAAGGTCACGGCGACGGGCGGCGCGGGATTCAACGCGCTGTCGCCCTACATGCCGATCGTCGCCGACCAGATCCGCGTCTCCGGCTCGATGCGCAGCAAGATCGACCTCGCCGGCATCGACCCGGCGGCCCCGCTGCCCGCGAGCGAGAGCGCGGTGCGCCTCGTCAATTGATCGGCCGTGCCGCCGCCGCTAGCCTGACCGGGGCGGGGAGACCCGCCCCGTTCCATTTGGCCGGTGGCCGGCAGGTGAGGGGAGGCGGATGCGGATCGCGATCATCGGCTGGGGCTCGCTGCTCTGGGACGAGGTGCCCTCCTTCGACAGCCTGCACGGTCCCTGGTCCTTCGACGGCCCGGTGCTGCCGATCGAATTCTCCCGGGTGTCGGCCAAGCGGCCCGGCGCGCTGACGCTGGTGATCGACGAGACCGCCGGCGCGCCCTGCCGAACCGCCTGGGCGCTCAGCCACCGCCGCTCGACGGCAAAGGCGATCGAGGATCTCCGGAGACGGGAGCAGGCGCCGGCCGAGGCGATCGGCGTCTGGACGGCCGCGGGCGACCGCCGCATGGCCTCGCCGGTGCCGGCGACCATCGAACCCTTCGCACGCGAGCGGGACCTCGACGCGGTCGTCTGGACGGGCCTTTCCGCCAATTTCGCGGAGCGGCGCGGATGCTCCTTCTCGGTGGCGGCGGCGATCGATCACCTGAGGAGCCTCTCTCCCGTCGAGGCACCGGAAGCGGAGCGCTACATCCGCCTCGCCCCCGCCCTCGTTCGTACGCCCTTGCGGGACGCTGTCGAGGCGGACCCGACCATCTTCGCCGGACTCGCCCGGCCGCCCGCGCCCCGCGCCCGTTAACCACCGCCGGCTGCAATGGTTGATAAAGTGTAAGTTTTGAATAAATCCTGTGCATGGGGAATACGGAGGGTCCGCATGGACAGGAACGGCATGGTTCGGGAACTGCCCGAGGCAACAGCCCGCATCCGGGTCGACCTCGAGCGCATCGAGGCTCTGCTCTCGGCTTTTCGCCGGCTCAATCGCGACGAGCGGCGGATGGTGCTGCAGGTCGCCCGGGAACTGGACGAAGACTTCGTTTGAAACCGGGGCAAGATGCCCAGGGTCGCTTCGACCGAGCGCGCAAGGCGAGTTCAGTGGTTCCGGCGAAGGCCGCTCGCGGCGGTCGTCTCCAGGCCGACCGGCGCGTCCGCCATCGACGCCGCGAGATCGCGCCATACGGCGGCGAGTTCGAGCCAGGCCCGGCGCGCGCCGGGGGCGGCGTCGATCTCGGCCATCTGCTCGGCCTCGGCTGCCCGCGACAGCAGTTCCTTCCGGGTCTTCGGATCTTTTTCAATCATTCTAACATGTTAGACGCAGCGAGGTCCGGCGGCTATCGGGAATACACCTATTTTCCCTGCGAATTGCCGCCAGACGCCACTTAATCGATCAATGAGCCGTGACTTCGGGCGCGACCGCCGCCTTCCCGGGCGGCTCCTCGCAGGCGCCGACCTCGTGGCCGATGCGCCAGATCTCCTCCAGCCGACTCTGCAGGAGGTCATGCTCGCCGGTCGCGCGAGCCTCTTCCTCGAAAGCGTCGAGGAGGGGAGTGACGAGTTGCAGAAAGGCCGCCCGGCGGCGCGCAGGCGGCAGACGGCGGAGCGTTCCGGCGGACCGCCGGACCGCCTCGATCAGCGGCGACATGGCGTCTCTTCCCGGTCCTCGATCCCGCGGCCCGTTTCGCCGGACCGTCGTGCCTTTTCGCCGCGCTCACCCGGCGGCGCGAGGCCGCCGACCCCAGTCGAACGCGGGCGATGACAACTTCCCGTCTATGTCCGCTGTCCGACGCTGTCAAGGAACGGACGGGCTTTGCCGGCTCACGGTCTCGTCATCGTGCCCCGTTGGCGGAATGTGCGCCGGGCGGACGCGGCGGGCCGGGCCGACACGGAAGCGTCGCAAACGGTCCATATCCTCGGCCGATGATTCAAATCCTGCACCGTCGCGCCGGCCGTGCCGGCCTCGTCATCGCCGCCCTTCTCGCCGCCACGCCGACGCCGGCGGTGGCGGCCGGGGACGGGCCAGACGTCCTCGAGCGCTTCGTCGGTCGCTGGTCCGGGGCCGGGACGGTGCGGCGCAACGAGGCCAGCGGAGCGCAGTCGGTGAACTGCGGCATGCGCGGTCACCGGCGCGCCGGGGGCCTGAATTTCGCCGGCACCTGCCGGGCCCTCCTGATCTTCAGCCGATCCGTGAGCGTGGACGTCGCCCCCGACGGCCGCGGCCGCCTGGTGGGCAGCTACTCCGGTTCTGCCGCGGGCACCGCCGCGCTGACCGAGACGGCCCGCGACGCGACCAGCGTCGTGTTCCGCGTGGACTGGCCGAAGCCGGTCTACGGCGACACCGTCGCCGAGATGCGGATATCGGTCACCGGGACGGGGTTCCGCCTGACGGTCGTCGACGATGTCGCCGGCGCCCCCGAGCGGGTGACGGACCTCGCCTTCGAACCCGGCGCCTGACGGCCGGGCGGCGGCGGCGAGCCGCCGGCCGGTCGCGTCAGCGTCGTCGCGCCAGGTTGCCGGCGATGACGCAGAGGAGTTCGAACATCATCGTCGCGCCGGCGATGGCGGTCATTCCGCCAACATCGAAGGGCGGGGCGACCTCGACCACGTCGGCGCCGACGATATCGACACCGTCGAGGAGGCGGAGCATCTCCTGCGCCTCGCGGGTGGTGAAGCCTCCGACCTCCGGCGTTCCGGTGCCCGGTGCCATGGACGGGTCGATGCTGTCGATGTCGAAGGTGACGTAGGTCGGCAGCGAGCCGGCGATCTCGCGCGCCTCCGCCATCACCTCGGCCGCGCCGCGGCGGACGAACTCCTCCATGTAGATGATGCGGATGCCCTGGTCGCGCGCCCAGCCGTGTTCGTCGGGGTCGTAGATCGACCCTCGGATGCCGATCTGGACGACGCGCTTGGGATCGAGCAGGCCCTCCTCGATCGCCCGGCGGAACGGCGTGCCGTGGGTGTAGGGGTTGTCGCCGAAGTAGGTGTCGTTGGTGTCGGAATGGGCGTCGAAGTGGATGAGGCCGACCGGCCGCTCCTTCGCCACGGCCCGGAGCACCGGGAGCGTGGTCAGATGGTCGCCGCCCGCCACCAGCGGGATCGCGCCCGCGGCGACGATCTTCGCCATGTCCGCCTCGATCCGGGCGAGCCCGTCGAGGAGGTTGATCGGGTTCACCGAAAGGTCGCCGACGTCGGCGACGTTGACAAGGTTGAACGGGGCGACCTTGGTCACATGGTGCACCCGCCGCATCAGGCTCGACTGGTTGCGGATCTCGCGCGGGCCGTGGCGCGCCCCGGCCCGGTTGGTGGTGCCGCCGTCGAAGGGAATGCCGACGAGGGCGACGTCGAGGCCCTCGGCCGAGGCCACGGCCGGCAGGCGCATGAAGGTGGCGAGGCCGGCGAAGCGGGGAACGACGGCCGCGTCGACCGGCTGGTGGAAGGCTGCTGTCATGTCGTCTCACCCTGGTGGAATTCTTCGTTGAGATACTCGGTCATCCGTCCGACCACGTCGGCGAGGAGCCACTCGCCCTTCCCGGCGCTGGACCCCTCGGTCAGCGACAGCACGCCGGAGGGCGGCACCTCGTCGGCGGGGCGGGGATAGCGGTCGTAGGGCCGGAACCGCGCCGGTCCGTCGTGGAGGGCGCGGGAGAGGTCGACGAGGTCGGGCCGGAGCGACAGCATCAGCGAGGTCTCGAGGACGCTGGCGTGCTCGAGCTCGATCCCCGGGTAGCCATCGGGAAAGATGCGGTCCAGCGTCTCCGGCCGGACCAACTCCCAATGGTCGAAGCGCAGGATCGTCAGGTCCCCGCAGCGGTCGCGGCCGATCTGGTCGAGGGCGAGCTCGATCCCCTCGATCGCCGGGCCGATGTTCTCGTAGTGGCCGTTGACCACGACGATCCGGCGCACCTTCTGGCGAACGAGGTCGACGATCACGTCCCGGACGATGGCCGAAAAGACGCCGGCGCTGATGTTCACCGTGCCCGGGAAGGCCGGCCCGCCGCCGGTGCGCGGCTGCGAACGGACGCCGTAGGCGACCGTCGGTGCGACGAGCCCGCCGACCTTGCGGGCGACTCGCTCCGAGATCGCCGTCGGGATCACGACGTCGACGCCGACCGCCATGTGGCAGCCGTGCTGCTCGGTGGATCCGAGCGGCAGGAACACCGGCGCGCCGGCGGCGACGCGGCGCTCCACCTCGGGCCAGGCAAGGTCGGCCAGGAAGACGCTGTCCATCTCGTTCCTCAGGTCATCGCGGCGCCGCCGTTGGCGCCGAGGCACTGGCCGGTGAAGAAGGTGGCGCCGGGCCCGGCGAGGAAGACGACCGCCGCCGCAACCTCCTCGGGCCGGCCGACGCGACCGAGCGGGTGGGCCGTCTCGGCCCGCCGCTGCGCCTCGTCGAGCTGCTCGAAGCCGAGCAGCGGGGTGTCGGTCGGTCCCGGCGCGACGGCATTGACCAGGATCCGCGGCGCGAGCTCGCGCGCCCACGACCGGGTGAGCCCGACCAGGGCCGCCTTGGTGGCGACATAGACGGACGCGTCGGCGCGCCCGAGATGGGCGAGCTCGGAGGCTATGTTGACGATCCGGCCGCCGTCCCGGAGATGCGGCAGCGCCTCGCGGGCGACGAGAATCGCCCCGCGCACGTTGACCGCGAACATGCGGTCGACATGTGCGGCGGTGACCGCGCCGAGTGGCGCCTCCTCGAGGATCCCGGCGTTGTTGACCAGGATGTCGAGCCCGCCGAGCTGGCGGGACGCCTCGGCCACCGCGGCCGCCACGGCGGTCTCGTCCGAGAGGTCGCAGGCGAGGATCGGCACGTCCCTTTTGGCGGCGCGGAGGTCGAGACCGACCACCGCGGCTCCCTCGGCGCGGAGCGCGAGCGCGGTGGCCCGGCCGATGCCGCTGGCCGCGCCGGTGACGAGGGCAGTCTTGCCGTCCAGCGCGCCTACCATGGCACCTCTCCCCGGTCGACGCCGAGCGACTGGCCGGTGATGGTCCGTGACGCGTCGGAGGCGAGGAAGAGGTATGCCTCGGCCACGTCCTCCGGCTCCATCAGCCCGGGCAGCGCCTGGCCGGCGACGATCTCGTCCAGAAGCTCGCCCTCGGGCCGGCCGGTAGCGGCGGCCATCCGGCCGAGCGAGCGCATCGACGCCTCGGTCCGGACCCAGCCCGGGCAGACGGCGTTGACGCGGATGCCGCGCAGGCCGAGCTCGCGCGCCCATGTCTTGGTCAGCCCGATCACCGCGTGCTTGGAGGCGACGTAGGCGTCGAAGGCGGGCTCGGCGACCCGGCCCCAGATCGAGGCGGTGTTCACGATCGCCCCGCCCGCCGGGATCCGGGGGAGGGCGAGCCGGGTCACCGTGGCGGTCCCGACGACGTTGATCGAGACGATGCGCCGGACGGCCGCGAGCACCTCGTCGCCGGGATCGGTCACCGGCGTCATCAGCTCCAGCCCGGCGTTGTTGACGAGGACGTCGATCCGCTCGATCGCAGCAAGGGCCGCCCGGACGGCGGCCGCATCGGTAATGTCGGCCACAGCGCCGCTGCCGCCGAGCTCGGCCGCCCGCGCCACCACCGCCGGGTCATCGGCGAGGAGATGGAGCCGCGCGCCTGCCTCGGCGAAGCGCCGGGCAATTCCGAGCCCGATGCCGCGGCTCGACCCGGTGATCACCGCGACCCTGCCGTCGAGCGCCCCGCTCATGCCACCTCCCGCGTCTCGTTGCGGATGAGGTGCAGCACGTGGTTGCGCAGATCGAAGAAGGCGGAGGTCTCGCGCACGTCGAGGGTCCGCTCGGCGCCGAGCGCGGCGGTGACGTCGATGTCGGCGACGATGGTCGCCGGGCGGGAGGAGAACAGCACGATGCGGTCCGCCAGGAACACCGCCTCCTCGACGTCGTGGGTGACGAAGATGACCGTCTTCGCCTCGCGCTTCTGGATCTCGCGCAGCTGCACCTGCAGCCGCTCGCGGGTCAGCGCGTCGAGGGCGCCGAAGGGTTCGTCCATCAGCAGAACCTCGGAACCTGCCGCGAGCGTGCGGGCGATGGCGACGCGCTGGCGCATGCCCCCCGAGATCCGGTTGGGGAAGGAGCCGGCGAAGTCGGTGAGGCCGACGAGGTCGAGGTAGTGGCGCACCCGCGCCTGCTTCTCTGCCGCCGGGATGTCGGAGCGGTAGCGCATGCCGAAGGCGATGTTCTGCGCCACCGTCAGCCAGGGGAAGGAGGAGTAGGACTGGAACACCATGCCGCGCCGGCGGTCGGGCCTGTCGACCCGCTCGCCGTCGAGTTCGATCCAGCCCTCGGTCGGGTGGTCGAGCCCGCCGACCATGCGCATCAGGGTGGTCTTGCCGCAGCCCGAGGGCCCGAGGAACACCACGAGGGCGTGCCGGTCGATGCCGAGGTCGGTGCGCTGGACGACGTTCACCCGGCCGAACGACTTGGTGACGCCGTGGAAGCGGAGGTAGTCGGTGCTCACGGCGGCCCTCACAGGTAGCGGAACATGCGGCGGTGGAGGAGGCGGAGCAGCTGGTCGGTAACGAGGCCGATCAGGCCGATCACGACCACGCCGGCCATCACCTCGGGCGTCTTGACGAAGCGCCGGGCGGTCCAGATCACGTAGCCGATGCCGCTGTCGGCGGCGACGATCTCGGCGATGATGAGATAGGTCCAGCACCAGCCGAGGGTGATCCTGAGGTTGTCGACCAGCGACGGCCCCATGGAACGCAGCGCCACGTCCTTCATCACCTGCCAGGAGTTGGCGCCGACGGTGCGGGCCACCTCGACATATTCGTGCGGCACCCGGCGCATGTCGTCGGCAATCATCAGCACCAGCTGGAAGAAGGTGCCGAGCCAGAGCAGGAAGATCTTCGTCGTCTCGTCGACGCCGAACCAGATGATCGACAGCGGCACCAGCGCGGGGACCGGCAGGTAGCGGATGAAGTCGACCATCGGCTCGAGCGAGGCGCCGACGATGCGGTAGCTGCTCATCAGGATGCCGATCGGGATCGCCATCGCCGCGGCGATCAGGAACGCGGTCCAGACGCGGCCGGTGGAGACGACCACGTGGTAGAGGAGGTTCTGCGTGGTCAGCATCGACCACAGCGCCTGCAGCACGGCGCTCGGCGACGGCAGGAACTGCGGCGCGATCCAGGCCATCCGGGAGGCGAACTCCCAGACGGCGAGGACGGCGAGCGCCGCGAGCACGCCGACGATCACCTCGACGCCCGGCGCGGCACGTCCGCGGAAGGTGAAGAGGCCGGTGACCGCGTTCGACAGTCCCGAGGTCTTCGCCGGGCCTGACCGCCCCTCGCGATCGGACGCCGGCCGGTCGAGGCGCCCGCCGGCGGGCGCCTCCCCGGCGACGGGCGGGCTCAGTTGGACCCCACCTGGTTGATCACGGAGTTGTCGATCTGCTCCTCCGCCACCAGTTCGGTCTCCGCGGCGCCGTTCTCGAGGTTGAGCTGCATCACGGTCTCGAAGACCTCGTGCAGCGTCCCGCGCTCGCCGGTCGCGCCCATGTAGGCCTTGGCCTCGGCGAGGTCGTTGTAGCCGAGGCTGGTCTCGACCACCTCGGTCACCTCGTCCGGGGTGAGGCCGAAGTGCGGCGCGGCGATCTCGGCGAACTTCTGCGGCTCGGCCTTGATGAAGTCCACGGCCTCGTAGATGCAGCCGAGGAAGCGGGCGTACTTGTCCGGGTTGGCGGCAAGGTCGTCGTTGCGGGCGATGATCACGTCGATGATGAGGCCCGGGTAGTCCTTCGAGGTCACCATGGCGCGCGCGCCGGACCGGCCGGAGGCCTTGATGGCCTGGGACATGAACGGCTCGTAGGTGGCGATCGCCGCGATCGAGTCGTCGGCGAAGACGGCCGCCGTGTCGGCGGTGGCAATGTCCTTCACCGTCAGGTCGTCGAGGGTCATGCCGGCCTGCTTCAGCTCCATCTGGAGGAGGAGGCGGGACGGTATGTTCGGCTCGGCGGCGATGGTCTTGCCCTTGAGGTCGGCGACCGACTGGATCTTCTCGTCGGTGATCACCCCGTCGCCGCCGACCGACTCGTCGATGGTGCCGATGATGATGCCCGGGGTCGACTTGTCGCGCGGGCGGCCCTGGTACTCGCCGACCGAGCGCATCTGCACCTCGATATCGCCGCGGGCCATCGCGGCCATGACGTTGGTGAGGTCGTCCTCGAAGCGTATCGAGACGTCGAGGTCCTTCTCCTCGAAGCAGCCGAGGTCCTGTGCGACGTGCACCGGCGCGAAGCCGAGCCAGGTCGGCGCCAGGATGCGGATCTCGTCGGCCGCAGCGGCAGCCTGTGCGCCGGCCAGGAGCGCGGCAGCGGAAACGGCGGTGGTGATCAGCTTCTTCATGATTGACCCCTCTGTTGGCTTTTGCCCCAGCTTCGTCGATCCGGCATTTATGTAAATCACTTTGTTTTGATCCTTGCATCAATTAGCGTCGATGTGAGGTTGGCAGGGGGAAGCGGCGATGCGGCGGCTCGACAACATCGACATCCGGCTGCTGAGGGTGTTCGTGGCGCTTGCCGAGGCGCGCGGATTCGCCGAGGCCCAGGTGGCCCTCAACCTCTCGCAGCCGACGCTGAGCACGCACCTGGCGGAGTTGGAGAAACGGCTCGGCGGCCAGCTCTGCTACCGTGGCCGGCAGCAGTTCCGCCTGACCGAACTCGGCCAGGCCACCTACGACGGGGCGCTGAAGCTGTTCCGCGACCTCGACGACTTCGCCCAGCGCGTGGCCTCCGCCCGCGGCGGCCTCTCCGGGCGGCTGCGGATCGGGACGTCCGACGGCACGATGACGGACGACCGGCTGGGCATCCAGACGGCAATCTCCAGGCTGCTCGAGCCGGACCCCGACGTCTTCGTCGACCTGACGCTCGGGACGCCGTCCGAACTCGAGCAGCAGGTCGCGGTCGGCGAGCGGGACATCGTCATCGGGCCGCTGTCGCAGAAGGCGCCGGGGGTGGTCTACCGGGACTTCGTCGACGAACCGCACCTGCTCTACTGCGGCGTCGGCCACCCGCTGTTCGGCCTGCCCGACGGCGAGATCACGCGCCGGCACATCGAGGAGGCCCGCTTCTCGGTGCGCAGCTATCGCCACTTCGACGACCTTTACGTCGTCGGCCATCCGCGGGCGAGCGCCTCCGTCGTGCACATGGAGGCGCAGATGATGCTGATCCTCTCCGGCCAGTTCATCGGATTCCTGCCCTGCCACTTCGCCGCCCCGCAGGTGGAGGCGGGCAGGATCCGGGCGGTCAAGCCGCGCTCCTACGGCTTCTCGTCGATGCACCAGATCGCCTACCGCAAGAAGGACGAGGACCGCGCGCTGGTCGCGACCTTCCGCGAGATCCTGGTGTCGTTGCAGGGGCCCAGGGTGGTCTGAGTCACCACCGGCGTGCGCCCCTTGTCGGTTCGCCGCGATCCGGTCGGGCGCCGGCGGGCGGAGGGACAGGTGGGTCTGTCCTCGACCAGCAGGGCGACACGAAAGCCAAAGGGCCGCCCCGGTTTCCCGGTGGCGGCCCCAAGTGCCTGAGGTGGTGGGCGAAATTATCGGGACGCCGATCTGATTCGGCATCCAATCCCCAGGAAATTCAAGCCGCTGACCTCGATCTCGACGAGCGCCTCCTCGTCCTGGTCTGGCGGAAGCTGTCACCCGACCGCCGCGCGCGGCTGATGGCGGCGGCGACGACCCTCGATGCCATGGGAGGACAGACATGAGCAGCACCGACGACCCCGCCGCCATCATCGCGGCCGTCAACGCCGCAAGGCAGCTGCCCGAAGCCGAGCGCTTGCAGGTGCTGCGGGATCTCTTCCGCGTGGTGCTGCGGCAGACCGATCCGGCCGAGTTTCTGCGGCGCTACCATGCGACCGAGGAGGCCGAGGCATGAACGCCGACACGCTTCGCGACCTCGAGGAGCACGCCCGCCGCGCCGACTGGCTTCTCTCCGGCGTCATCCTCGCCGCCAGCAGCCCGTTGGAGAACGAGGACGCCATCGTCGCCATCGCCGACGAGGCTCGGACCTGCGTGGCCGAGATCCGAGCGATCCTCGCGGACCTTCCGGGCACGGATGAGAAGCCGGACTGACGTAGCCGCCGCACAAGAGATGCCGCCGGGGACCCCGAGAACCCGGCGGCTTTCTAATCTATCGGGACAACCTGGTCTTGCACTGAAAGCGCGAGACCAAGTTGCGGCGAAGCCGCCGGCCGGAGCCACAATCGCGCGCTGCGCTGAAAGCGCAGCACCAGTGCTACCCGTGGTACGCAGGATGCGCCTTGATCGCATCCCGCAACTTGTCGCAGTCCTTCCACGTCAGCGTGACGCCCTGCTTTGCGAGCATCTTGCGCCCGTCGACGAGCGCGAACGCCGCATCAAAGATCGCCTTCTCCAGAGCGCCACCGGTGACGGTGGTATGCGTCGCGCGCAGGTAGATCGCATCGGCCAGGTATGCGACGACCTCGTCGTTGTGCATCGTGACCTTCAATCCCTTGACGTCCATCAGCGCGTGAACGCTCTCGTGGAAGATGGACGCCTTGCCCAACGCGGTCTTGACGACATTTGTGCTGCCCAGGGTGATCCTGCCGATCAGCTTCTTTTCGCCTGCAGCCACCCGCCGGCTGGTGAACGAAGAGTAGGCCGCACCCAGTTGCGCTCCGGTGCTGCCGACTTCGATCGCGATGTCCCCGCTTTCGATCGCTTTCGCGACGCTCTCCATCTGCGCCTTGTTCACCGCGATCGTCTCGACCTTGAAGCTGATCCGGCCGACCGGATGGTCGCGAAGGACAGCGGCGACCTCTGATTCGATGCTCATGGTTTCGCTTCCTTGTCGGCTGATGGTGGACCTGCCTCGATCCGGCTGCGCTCGACGGCGGCTCGGAAGGCGGCGAGTTCATTCATGCAGGTGCGATGATGCGCTGCTGCCGGGTCTCGACACAATGGCCGGTTACAGGCCCGCCATGACCGCGCAGACGCCCATCCGGCTCGACACCCTCGGCGCCCTCGCCGACTACGGCTACAGCCTCATCGCCCATTGCCGCGGCTGCGGACGGCACGCCGACCTCGACGTCGCCGCCCTGGTCGAGCGAGTCGGGCCTCAGTTCCCTTACACGGCCCGCCGGCTGCCAATCGCCTGCTCGGCGTGCGGGGGGAGAGACGTCGGCGTGCTGGTGGCGGCGCCAGGACGCGGCGGGCCGCTGTCGAGGGCGTCGTGAGATCGAGGAGGCGCCTGGTGTCCGTCCCGATTTGCGGACACAGTGCGGACACGAAAGCCAAAGGGCCGCCCCGGTTTCCCGGTGGCGGCCCCAAGTGCCTGAGGTGGTGGGCGAAATTGGCTCCGCGAGCAGGACTCGAACCTGCGACCATTCGATTAACAGTCGAACGCTCTACCAACTGAGCTATCGCGGATCAGCGTGGCGGTGCGTATAACAAAGCGATCGCGGTTTGCAAAGGCTTTTTCGCCCCGGTCGGCTGATGCGTCAGGCGTCTTGCGCCCGCCGCATTCGCACCCGAGATAGGGAGGCGGAGAGCCGATGTCCATGCGCATTTTTCCCCGCTTCGGGTCGTGTCCCGCCGCGTGGTGTAGCTGGACGGCAGCGAAGCCGCCCGCACGCGCGCCATCCACAGCGCTGTAGCGGGCGGGCGGCTTTGCGGGGGTG
>JAWLBM010000017.1:0-88893 GCA_041687675.1 Pleomorphomonas sp.
AGGAAGCTCCTGACCATGCTCAACGCCATCCTCAGAGACCAGAAAACCTTCGCAGCCTGACCCAGCAGACACAGTTGCCGACTTTCGTCGGGATGACGGCGGGCGGGGCGCCGCTGCTTCCGCGCCACGCAGGCGGAGGCCCTGTGCCATCGCCTCACCTCGCCGTCACCCCGGCGAAAGCCGGGGTCCAGGGCCCGGCCGGAACGCCCTGCGGCAATGGAGGATGTGTCCCGGCTTTCGTCGGGATGACCGAGAAGGGGGACGCGCGGGCCCGCAGGCACCCGCCTGCTCCGCGCCGGGGTTGCGGAGTCGGACCGAGCCTTGACGCGGCAGGCGGGGTGTGGCCGAGCCATCGCGCCGAGGGCGGCCTGAACACTGCCGCCGCGGGTTCCTCCCCCGCCGGGCCCCCGTCGAGGTCGCCCGGGATCCCGACGCGCCGCCGGGCATCCGACCGGGCAGGCGACGGCCTATCCGTCAGGCGCGAAAGGCCGCAGGCGGTCGCGGCCGACCGCCTCCCGGCGCCGCCGCGCCCGCCGGTCTACAGGCCCGACCGGCGTTGCCGGCGCAGCGACGATGCGGCCGCATCTTCGCTGAAACGAACCGCGGCCGCGGCCCGGCATGGCCGGTCGCGACCGCGGCATGGGGGGAGGCCGGGCGGGGGATGCCCCGCCCGGCCCGTTTGCCTCCGTACCGTCAGTTCGGAGTGGCGAAGAAGTGGCCGAGGGGGCGGACGGCCGTCATTGTCACGCCCACGAAGTTCGGCCCGGCGTTGTCCTGGTAGCAGATGCCGATCTCGAATTCGCCGCCGCCCGGGATCGGATTGACCCTCGCACCGGTCACGGTGACGATCTCGCTGGTGCTTCCGACGTGCTGCGTGAACATGTTCGTCAACTCCGGCATCAGCAGCGTCGGCAAGCCTCCAGGCGTACTGACGCACACCGCGAACCTGATCGGCATCGGGTTCGAGCCCGCCGCGAGGTTGGCGCTGACCGAGGTCGTGAAGGTTGCGGAGAGGGTGTAGTTGTCGAAAACCGTCAGCGTTTTCGAGGTGGGCGTGCCCAGCCATTTCCTCGCCTGGTCGTTCGTCAGGGTCACGATGACATCGTCGTATTGCACAGGTTCGAGTTGGGGTTTGAACTTCTGCCCGCTGACGACCGCCGCCCAGTTCACCGTGTCGTTGTCGGGTGAAAGGGTGCTCGAAGAGATGTTGAAGTTTGGCTTGTAAAGAGAGCCCAGCCACGTGACCAGGTTCTGGGTCGTATAGGACGATCCCGACGTCCACGTCCCGACGAAGGTGAGGTTGGCCACGCCAGCCGGACCTGTCGGGCCTTGCTCGCCGACTGGTCCCGTCGGGCCGCGGTCGAGGAACAGTTCCCAGGCGCCCGGCGCGGTTGCCGGCGAGTTGTTGGTGGTGGTCTTCGCCCGGTAGATGACGCCGTCGAAGGTGACGGTGTCGTTGGCCACATAGGTCGTGCCCGAGGTCCACGTTCCCTTGTAGGTGACGCTGTTGATCGAGCCCGGGCCGGTCGGACCGACGGGACCCGTCGGGCCGGTGGCCCCGTTCGCGCCGTTCTGGCCGGCCGGCCCGGTCGGGCCGGTGGCTCCATTGGCGCCGCTCGGGCCGGCAGGCCCGGTCGGGCCGGCGGCGCCGTTCTGGCCTGTCGGGCCCGCAGGGCCCGTGGGTCCCGTCGCCCCGTCGTCGCCGCGCTGGCCCGTCGACCCGGCCGGACCCGCCGGTCCGGTCGGACCTGCCGGCCCGGTCTGGCCCTGCGCACCCGCGGGACCCTGGATCTGGCCGGCGTTGACGAAGCCGTTCACCGAGCCGGGGGCGGCGCTGTTGGCGTAGACCCAGAGGTTCCCGCTGATCAGGTAGCCGTCCCCGAGCGAGGGCGACTGGACCGTCGACAGGCCGGTCGTGTCGGCGAAGGACCCCATGATCTGCACCGACGTGCCGGCGGGGCCGGTGATGCCCGCGGGACCCTGCGGCCCGGTGGGGCCGACCGCGCCGGTGGGTCCGGTTGCGCCGTCCGGACCCACGATCTCCCCGGCGTTCTCGAAGCCGTTCACCGAGCCCTGCTGGCTGCTTCCGGTGTAGACCCAGAGATCGCGGGAGATCAGATAGCCGTCGCCGAGCGTCTGCCCCGAGGTCGGAAGGTCGGCTGTGGAGGCCAGGCTGCCGAGGATGGTGACCGAAGTCCCGTCCGCGCCCGCCGTTCCCTGCGGACCGGTCGGGCCAACGTTGCCGACCGCACCTTGCGGGCCGGTCGGGCCCGTGGCTCCGGCCGCACCCTGCGGGCCGGCCGGTCCGGTCGCTCCGACGGCGCCCTGCGGGCCGACCGGGCCCGTGGCTCCGGCGGTGCCCGGCGCGCCGGTCGGGCCGGTGGCTCCCGCCGGCAGGAAATCGAACCAGTCGCCCACGTCGGGCGGGCCGGAGGCCTCGATCGTGTCGGTGCCGTAGAGAGCTCCCTGGTAGAGGACGACGTCCCCGATCTCGTAAGTGGCGGCGGAACTCCATGGGCCCCTGTAGCGCAGGCCGGGCATGTAGAGTTCCCAGCCTGGCGCGTTGATCATGTTGGGCTGGACGGCCTGGTTCGGGGCGTTGGCACGCCAGAGCCGATTGTTGAACTGGACGACATCGTTCGGGATATAGCTGAACGCCAGTTGCCAAGTGCCTCTGTAGGTGACGCCGGGACCCGTCGGCCCGGTGGCGCCGACAGCGCCTGGCGCTCCGGTCGGGCCGGTGGCTCCGGCCGCGCCGTCGTTGCCCTGCGGACCGGTCGGGCCCGCGGGACCCGCCGGCCCCGCTGGGCCTGCCGGGCCCTCGGCGCCGTCGTTGCCCTGCGGACCGGTCGGCCCGGCCGGGCCCTGGATGGCGCCGACGTTCTCGAAGCCGTTGACCGCGCCGGCGGCGGTGCTGCCGGTGTAGACCCAGAGGTCGCCGGCGATCAGCCAGCCGTCGCCGGGCGTCTGCCCGGTGGCCGGAAGCTCGCCCGTGCCGGCGAGGCTGCCGAGGATCGTCACCGAGGTGCCGTCGGCGCCGTCCGCGCCGGCCGGACCCGTCGGGCCGGTCGCACCGGCCGGGCCGGCGACGCCCTGGGCGCCGACCGGGCCTTCCGGACCCTCGGGCCCCTGGAGGCCCTGCGGACCGGCGGGGCCCTGGGGGCCTGCCGGGCCCGCGGGACCTGCCGGGCCCTGTATGGCGCCGACGTTCTCGAAGCCGTTGACCGCGCCGGCGGCGGTGCTGCCGGTATAGACCCAGAGGTCGCCGGCGATCAGCCAGCCGTCGCCGGCCGTCTGCCCGGATGTCGGAAGATCGCCGGTGCCGGCGAGGCTGCCGAGGATGGTCACCGACGTGCCGTCGGCCCCGGCCGGACCCGTGGGGCCTCCCGGACCGGTCGGACCTTCTGCACCGGCGGGGCCCTGCGGGCCCTGTGCGCCGGCGGCGCCCTGCGGGCCCTGCGGCCCGGCGGGACCCTGCGGACCCTCGGCGCCGGCGGGACCCTGCGGGCCTTGCGCGCCGGCGGCGCCCTGCGGCCCCTGCGGCCCGGCCGGACCGGCCGGTCCCTGCGCACCCGCGGGACCGGTGGCGCCGTCGGCCCCGGCGGGGCCCTGGACGGCGCCGACGTTCTCGAAGCCGTTGACCGAGCCCGGGGCGGCGGTGCCGGTGAACACCCAGAGGTCGCCGTCCACCAGCCAGCCGTCGCCCACCGCGTTGCCGGCGGTCGGCAGCAGCGCCGGATCGGCGACGCTGCCGAGGATGGTGACCGAAGTGCCGGGCGTTCCCTCCGGGCCGGCGGGGCCGGTGGCGCCCGGAATGCCCTGGGGACCGGCAGGGCCGATCGGGCCCTGCGCGCCGGCGGAGCCGGCGGGCCCCTGCGGCCCCTGCGGGCCGGCCGGCCCCTCTTCGCCCTGCGGCCCGCGGATCGGGCCGGCGTTGACGAAGCCGTTGACCGCGCCGGCGTCGGCGCTGCCGGTGTAGACCCAGAGATCCTCGCCGACGAGGTAGCCGTCGCCCGGCGTCTGTCCGGTGGAGGGCAGCCCGGCCGTGGTGTCGAAGCTGCCGAGGATGGTCACCGAGGTGCCGTCGGCGCCGTCGGCGCCGGCCGGGCCGGTCGGGCCCTGGATGCCCTGGGCACCCGCCGGGCCCTGCAGCCCGTCCGCGCCGGCGGGACCTTGCGGTCCCTGCGGCCCGGCCGGACCCTGCGAGCCAGCCGGGCCCTGCGCGCCCGCCGGGCCCTGCTCGCCCTTGGGACCCTGGATCTGGCCGACGTTGACGAAGCCGTTGACGGAGCCCGCGCCGCTGGCGGCGGTGTAGACCCAGAGGTCGCCCGCCACGAGCCAGCCGTCGCCGAGGCTGTTGCCGGCGGTCGGCAGCAGCGACGGGTCGGCCGCCGAGCCCATGATGGTGACCGAGGTGCCGGGGGCGCCCTCGGCGCCGGTGGCACCCGGCGTGCCCGCCGGGCCCTGCAGCCCCTGCGGGCCCGCCGGACCCTGGAGGCCCTGGGCGCCGGCCGGTCCCTGCGCGCCGACCGGGCCGGCCGGACCCTGCGGACCCTGCGGACCGGTCGGACCCTGGATCGGACCGGCTTCGGACCAGGCGGTGCCCGTCCAGAGATAGAGGACGCCGGCGACGAGGTAGCCGTCGCCGAGGCTGTTCCCGGTGCCCGGGAGCTGCGCGGGCGAGTCGGCAACACCGGTGATCGTCACCGAGGTGCCGGCCGGGCCGGTCGCGCCGGCGGGACCGGCCGCGCCCGGCTGTCCCTCTGCGCCCGCCGGGCCGACCAGGCCCTGCTGGCCGGCCGGACCCTGCGGTCCCTCCGGGCCCTGCGCGCCGACCGGACCGGCCGGACCGGTCTCGCCCATCGGTCCTTGCGGACCGGCGTCACCTCTCGAGGTGAAGGGAACCCAGACGGACGGCAGCTGGCTCGGCGGACCGGCCTGGGTGCCGGAGATATTGTAGAAGGACGATCCCTCCCAGGTGACCAGCGTATTGGCCGGGTAGACCTTCAGGGGTGTCCACTCGCCGTCCGGCACGAGGTTGCCGAGCCCCGGCGCGCCCTGCGGGCCGGTCGGGCCGAGCGGACCTTCCGGACCGACGTCGCCCCTGGAGATGAACAGCTGCCAGGCGGGGTTGTCCGCCGCCGGCGCCCCGGCCGGCAGGGCGGACACCGCCCGCCAGACCGAGCCGTCATGGCTGACCAGGTCGTTGGCGTCGTAGTCGATCCCGTTCTCCCAGGCGCCCTTGGCGATGAGGTTGCCGATGCCGGGCGCGCCCTGGGGTCCGGTCGGGCCGGTCGCGCCGGCCTCGCCCTCGACGCCGGCGTCGCCCTTGGCGACCAGCAGTTCCCATTCGCCGGCGGGGATGGCCGGGTCGCCCGGCGGGCCGAGCTGGGTCACCTTCAGCGCGCGGTAGAGCGAGCCGGCATGGGTGACGACCTGGTTCGGCTGGTAGACGATGGCGCCCGCCCAGGGGCCGACCACCTGGAGGTTGCCGACGCCGGCCGGGCCGGTCGGTCCCGCGGGGCCGGCCGGTCCTTCGGGTCCATCCCCGCCGCGGGCCGCGAACAGCGCCCATCCGGGCGCGCCGATGGCCGGCGGGCCGGCCGGGTTCATCAGCGTGGCGTAGAAGGCCTGGCCATTATAGGTGACGAGGTCGTTGACCGCGTAGAGCACGGCCGGGGCCGCCTGCCAGGGGCCGCGGGCGACGAGGTTGCCGGCGCCGGGCGCGCCCTGCGCGCCGCGCAGCGCCAGCGGCTCCCACGGGTTGGTCGCGTCGGCCGGGCTTTGGCCCTTGTTGGCCGCGGTGGCCATGAAGGTCGAACCGTCGAGCGTCACGACGTCGCCGGCCTGGTACTCCTCTCCGGAGCCCCACGGGCCCTGGAAAGCAAGGCCGGCGGGGCCGGTCGGGCCGGCCGGGCCGGTGGCGCCGGCGGCGGCGAGCTTGCGCCAGCCGGTTGCGGACGGCGTGCCGGGTTCGCCGGCCGGCGCGTCCGCCTCGGCATACCAGGCCGCGCCCGCGTGGGTGACCATGTCGCGCGCGACGTAGGCGACGGCCGCCGCCCACTCGCCGCGGGCGCGCAGGCCCGCCGGGCCGGTCGGCCCGGGTGCGCCCGCCGGACCCGGCGCGCCGGCCGCGGCGAACACCTGCCAGTCGGCCGGGCTGGCCGCCGGCGCCTTGCCGGTGCTCGCCGTCAGCGCCCTGTAGGTGCTGCCGCCGACGGTGACGAGGTCGTTCGGAGCATAGGCCGTCGCCGCCGCCCAGGCGCCGCGCGGGGTGACGCCGGCCGGCCCGACCGGGCCGCAGCCGGTCACCGCGATCGGCGGTGTCTTCTTGGGGCCGACCGACAGCACCACGAAGCAGTCGCCCGGCACCGCCGGCACCTTGATGGTGAAGCTCTTGTTGCCCTTGGAGCGAACCGTCCTCGCCGGGCTGTCCAGCGTCACCTTCACCCGGCCGCGCTTGGCCTTGCCCTCGATCACCAGCTGGCCGGCCTCGACCGCCACCTTGTTGACGGTGAGCCCGGTCGGCTTGTGGCTGAACGCGGTCGGCCGCGCCGTCCCGCCCGCCTCGACCCCGCCCGTGGCGGCCCCACCGGCCTGCTGCGCGAGCGCCGCGGTGGCGCAGGAGAGAAGAAGCGCGTTGGCGCCCAATGCGATACGGAATGCGGTGCTGATCTTGGCACCCATGGCCGGTTCCTCGCTACTTTCGACGAGCGCCCTGCGCCCTGCACTGCGAGAAACTACCATTAAGTGTTAAAACAGACAATGAAGAATATGCGACAAACGTACATTGATGGTTAACGGCGGCCGCCGCGGCGGCGCGATAGGTCCACTCCTTGATGGAAAGGGGCTCGGAGGGGGTGTCGCGAGGCCTGCCGCCCGCACGCGTATCCCGGCCGGACGTACGGATCGGCGCCCGCACGACCCGGCGCCGGGGTAGGGGCAGGCGGACAGGGCTCCCGGCGGAGTGCCGCTGCCGGCAAGGCTTCCGGAGTCAGTCGGCGCCGCGGGTCGGCACCATCGGCAGCGGCGCCCGGCCGGCCTTGACGAGGCGCTGCAGCAGGAACACCACGGCGGCGATGGCGATGCCGACGAGGTCGGTCACGAGGCCGCCCTCGATCATCAGCAGCGCGGCGACGAGCAGGCCAAGCCGGAGCGGCACGGCCGCGAGGCGGTTGAGGAACCAGCCCTGGACCGCGGCGGCGAGCAGGTAGACGCCGACCACGGCGGTCGCCAGCGCGCGGACGATCTCGGGCCAGGACCCGTCCATCAGCAGCGCCGCGTTGTAGAAGAACATGAACGGCACGATGAAGGCGGCGAGCCCGATCTTGAAGGAGACCAGCGAGGTGCGCATCGGGTTGGCGCCCGAGATGCCGGCGGCTGCGTAGCTCGCCAGCGCCACCGGCGGCGTGATCGCCGAGACCACCGCGAAGTAGAAGACGAAGAAGTGCGCCGTCAGCGGGTCGATGCCGAGGCGGATCAGCCCCGGCGCCACCACCGAGGCGGCGACCGCGTAGGCCGCGGTGGTCGGCATGCCCATGCCGAGGACGATGGCGATCACCATGGCGAAGATCAGCGCCAGCAACTGGCTGGTGTCGGCGATGCCGAGCAGCAGGTTGGAGAAGCGCGCGCCGACGCCGGTCAGCGCGATCACGCCGACGATGATGCCGGCGCAGGCGCAGACCGTGATGATCTGGATCGACATCGTCCCGGCGATCTCGAAGGCCTTGACGATCGCCCGCGGCCCCATCCGGTAGGGCGTCAGCCAGGAGACCACGGCGGCCGCCGCCGTGGCGAGGGTACCGGCGCGGATCACCGAATAGCCCATGAACAGGGCATAGATCAGGATGATGATCGGAATGAACAGGAAGACCCGCCGGACCATGGTGCGGAATTTCGGCAGTTCGTCCTCGCGCATTCCGCGCATGCCGAGCTTTCCGGCCTCGAAATCCACCATGAAGTAGATCGAGGCGAAGTAGAGGATCGCCGGGATCACCGCCGCGAGGGCGATCTCCTGGTAGGGGATGCCGGTCACCTCGGCCATGATGAAGGCGCCGGCGCCCATGATCGGCGGCATGATCTGGCCGCCGGTGGAGGCGGCCGCCTCGACGGCGCCGGCGGTGGTCTTGGTGTAGCCGACCTTCTTCATCAGCGGGATGGTGAGCGAGCCCGTCGCCACCACGTTGCCGGCCGAGGTGCCGTTGATCATCCCCATCAGGCCGGAGGCGAACACGGCGACCTTGGCCGGCCCGCCGCGGGCGCGGCCGGCGACCGCGAAGGCGAAGTTGACGAAGTAGTCGCCCACCTTGGAGGCCTGCAGGAAGGCCGCGAAGATGATGAACAGGATGATGTAGGTCGACGACACCGCCGTGGTCGGCCCGAGGATGCCGACGTCGGTGTACACCTGGCTGAAGAAGCGCTGCATCTCGATCTGCGGCGAGTTGAGGACGCCGGGCAGGAGGTGGCCGACCGAGACATAGGCGATGAAGACGAGCGCGATCACCACCAGCGCCATGCCGGCCACCCGCCGGGTGAGCTCGAGGATCAGCGCGGTGGAGGACAGCGCGGCGAGCGAGATGCCGATAGGCGCGAAGGGCGTGCCGGTGGTCTGGCGCATCTGCGTGCCGAAGACGGTGATGAGATAGGCCGCGCCGGCGGCGGCGCAGACGATCATCACGAGGTCGGACGGGTTCACCGCCGCCCGCTGCCGCCGGTGGAACCACGAGAGGGCGATCGCGCCGAAGGTGGCGATGTTGAGCGGCAGGCCGAACCACCAGATTTCGGTGGCCTTGATCCCGGGATCCATGCCGCTCCACATCGCCCCGCCGGCGATCTGCCGGTCGATCCAGATCGCCACGCCGAGGGCGAAGAGCGCCGGCAGCATCAACAGCCAGGCCAGCGCGTCGGCCCCGCGGCGCTCCTCGGAGGAGGTGGCCGCGAAGGCGGCGCCGGAGAAGAGGATGAAGCCGAGGGAGAGCGCGCCCGCGACGTGGACGATGCGGAAGTTCCACGTCTCCATCGGGAAGGTGGGCAGAAGCGGCAGGCGGATGCCGGTGAGGTCGCGGATCGAGACGCCGTTGAGGGCGAGCACGTGGAAGGCCGCGTAGACGGCGGCGATCAGGCTCACGACCAGCCAGGTCCGGCCGGTGTAGAGCCGCCGGTTGCTCTCGACCGGCTCCTCGTCGACGCCCTCGGCGAGGACCGGGCCGTCGAACTCCTCCTTGGTGGCGCTCATCCCTTGGCTCCCCCGCCTCCGCCCGGCCGCCGGGCCCGGGCCTGACGCGGCGGGGCGCGGCCCAAAGGACCGCACCCCGCCGGATCGTCCGTTCAGCCGGTCACTGCTTGATCAACTCGGCCGGAATGTTGGCGCCGTTCTCGTTGAACCAGCGCGCCGCGCCCGGGTGCCAGGGGATGAAGGTGTTCTTGTCGGCGTTCTCCACCGTCGCGGTCGCGGCCGACTTATGCACCTGCACCATGCGGGCGTTGTCGCCCATGACAGCCTTGGTGGCCTCGTAGACGAAGGACTCCGGCAGGTCGCAGTTGACCACGGCGAAGTTCCACATCGACACCGCGCGGGCCGGCTCGGTCAGCGTGGTGTAGGTGTCGGCCGGAATGTCGAAGGCGGAGACCGGGAAGGCCTCGATGATCTCCTTCTGCTCCTCCTCGGTGAACTCGATGATGTTCACGTCGGTCTGCACCTCGAGCTGCGACACCTCCGGGATCGGGATGCCGGCGGCGAAGGCGATCACGTCGATGAGGCCGTCCTGCAGCTGGCTGCCGAGGTCCGACCAGCCGCCGTTGCGGCGCTCGAAGTTGACGCCGAGCGTCTCCAGCATCTCCGGGAAGTAGGTGTCCGACGTGGAGCCGGCCGGGCCGAAGCCGACGCGGGCGCCGTCCGGGATCTCGTCGATGGAGGTGATGCCCGAGGACTTCAGCGCCGTCACCGAGAAGGGCGTCTCGTACATCGGGAAATGCGCGCAGACGTTGGTCATCTCGAGGCCCGGCGCGATCGGGCTCTCGCCGGCGATCGACACCTTGGCCGGACCCATGGTGGTCATGCCGAACTGGGCCTCGCCGGTGTGCACCAGCGCCATGTTCTGCATCGGGCCGCCGGTCACCTCGGCGCCGCCGGGAACCCCGGTCGCCTCGGAGATGATGTTGGCGTAGCCCGATCCGAACACGAAGAAGGTACCGCCCTGCGAGGCGGTCGCCACCGTGAAGCTCGACGGCCAGCCGGTCTTGTCGACCTCCTGCGCATGGACCGTCAGCGCCGTCGCCAGCATGGACGCCGTGGCCAGCGCCATGACACGAGCCTTGTTCATCCGGATTCCTCCCGCTTGCCTGTGTTCAGGTCTTCCCCGAAGAGAAAATTTTGCATTTGACTGGCGGTTCCCGGTCGCCCGTGCATCGCGCCAGCATCTCCCGCGGTCTCCTCCCGGCGGAATACTGGATAGTATGGAAACCCTGGCGGGCTTTGACACCCTTACAGCTGTTCGACCATAAGACGACTTGACTTGCAAGCGCTTCTCCGCTCGCAAGCATCGGCCGCAAGGACGGAAAGCCGCCGATTTCCCTGCCGGCGGCTCAGTCCTCGTCGGCGGCCGCGCCGGGCCCGGGCGGCGGATCGGCAGAAAGCCGGGCGGAGACCGCCGCCATCCTCTCCGCGGCGAGGGAGGCGGTTCGCCGCTCGAGGTCGCGGTAGGCGTCGACGAGGTCGCGGCCGAGGGGGGTCACCTCCGCTCCGCCGCCGCCCGGTCCGCCGGCGGTGGCCGAGACGACCGGGCCGTCGAAGGACCGGTTGAGCGCATCCACCAGCGTCCAGGCCCGCCGGTAGGACATCCCGAGCGCGCGGCCGGCGGCGGAAATCGACCCGGTCCGCCCCACCGCCTCGAGAAGCGCCACCTTCCCCGGCCCGATGCGGACCCCGGGAGCGAGGTCGACCCGCAGGCTGACCGCCGGCGCGGACCGGGTGGCATCGCCGTCCGCGGCGGCATGGCCGCGCTTCGCACCCTCCGCCGCCGTCTCGCCATCGGTCCCGCTCATCCGCCCGGCTCTCCGTCCCGAACCCTGCGGCGAGAATGCCCCGCGCCGCCGGGTGCGGCAACCCGGGCCGGGCCGGCGGGTCGGTTCTCGAGCCCGGCTCCGCGAGCCCGCCGGGCAGGCTCCGGCTACTTGAGCTTCAGCCGCTTGGCCGTGAACTTGCCGGTCTTGACGACCCGGACCTCGAAGTCGGCCTTGCGGTCGCCGTCGGTGTCGCCCTGCAGCAGCCCCTTGGCGAACCGCAGGCGCCCCGGCCGTCCGTCGAACGGCTTGGAGCCGATGAAGCTGAAGCGCTGGCGGCCGGGCTTGCCGCTGTTCGCGTCGAGCTTCGACAGGTCGATCGTCTCGCCGGCCGCGGCGTCGAAGTCGGCGATGGTGTCGCGGCTCGCCTTGCCCGGTCTGCTGTCGGAGGCGCTGCGGTAGACGAAGACGTCCCTGCCGGGGCCGCCCACCAGGCGGTCACGCCCGCCGCCGCCCTCGATCCGGTCGTCTCCGGCCAGGCCCTTCAGGACGTTTGCCTGACCATTCCCTGTGATCCGGTTGGAGAGCGCATTGCCGGTGCCTCGCTTCGCCGACCCGGTCAGGACGAGGTGTTCGATCTCGTCGCCGAGGGTCCAGTCGACGGAGGACCTCACGGTGTCGGTTCCCTCGCCGGGGCGCTCGACGGTCCGGTCGCCCGGGTTGTCGACCACGAAGACGTCGTTGCCGGGCCCGCCGTCCATCCAGTCCGCCCCCGCTCCGCCATCGATCCGGTCGTTCCCCGGCCCGGCATAGATGCGGTCCGGCCCGTCGCCCGCGGAGATGGTGTCGTTGCCGCCGAGCGGCGGCGGCAGGGCGGCGACAAGGACCTGCTGCGTCGCACCTGTTCCCGTCAGATTGGCGGCATTGCTCTCGAACCCGACCAGGCGGCCGTCCGCCGAGTAGACCGGGCGGTTGCTTTCCTTGTCTCCCGCGGCGCCGCCGGGAACGCGGGACAGCAGTCTCAGCTCGCCGGTGAGGAGGTTCTTCTCGAGGATCTGCCGTGTGTTCTGCCCCACCCCGGCAACCAGGTTGGTCGCCGAACTGGCGAAGACGACCGAGAGCCCGTCCGGGGAGAACCGCGGGTACTCGCTGGTGCCGTTCCCCTGGCCGCCGTCCTTGCCCACCGAGACGAGGCGAACCTCTCCCGGCGATCCTCCGAGCGGACCGCCGGGCTTCAGGATCTTGAGGTAGATGTCATCAGAGCCGTTGAGGTCGACCGGACCGAGGTTTGTCGCGAGACTCTGGAAGACGACGGCCCGGCCGTCCGGGGAGAACTCGGCGAAGGCGCTCGTGTTGTTTCCGGGCGTTCCCTGCTTGTCGGCCGAAACGACTTCCACCTTGCCGGCCACGTCGCCGTCGTCCTCGACCTTGCCGAGCGTCTTCATGACGATCTGCATGCTGCTCCCGCCGCCATTGAGCTGCGGGCTGCTCGTATCAAAGGCGACCGCGGCGCCATCTGGGCTGAAGACCGGGCGAAAAGCATTGCCCTCCGCCGTGGAACCGTTCGTGGGCACGGAAACCCGAACGGTCTTGCTGAAGTCGGCAGGGTCGGCGAGATAGACGTCGGAGTCGAGACTGGATTCGGGCGGAGAGTCGGAGCCGGCGAGGTTCGTCGCATAGGATGAGAAGCCCAGCCGGCTACCGTCGGGGGAGAAGACGGGCGAGAGCGTGGTCTGGTCGGCAGGAAGGCCAGTTCGACCACGGGACGCCAGGGACAGGGCACCTGTCGCGAGGTCCGCCACCCAGGCCTGGAGCTGCCCGTTGCCGCCGAGCAGTTCATTTGCCTCGGAGATGAACGCAAGGCGCGCGCCGTCCGGCGAGAACGTCGGCGCCGAGCTCGCGCCCGACAGGGGAGTGCCGGCGCCGTTCCGCGACACCAGCTGCAGCACTCCGCTCGCGAGGTCCTTGAGGAGCACGGCGCGGCCGCCGCCGTTGAGCACTGCACCGGCGAGGTTATCCGAAAACGTGTCGAACGCCGCGAAGCGTCCGTCCGGAGAGAAGGCGATGTTGGCGCTCGCCGCCTCGCCCGCGACGCCCGCCGCGGTCCTGGAGACGAGCGTCAGCGAGGTGATCTCGCCCGGCCCGCTCAGCGGGTCGCCGTAGATCGTGTCGGCTCCGCTGGACCCGTCGATGGTCGAGGCGCCGGAACCGCCGGTGGCGACGAGGTCGCCGGGCTTCATGGCGATGCTGTCGGCGAATGCGGGCGCGGGAATGGCAAGGACGAGCCCGAGGGCCGTCGAGCGGAGAAGGAGGGCGGCGGACATGAGACACACCTTTCGAAACGTACTGATTGTCGTTTCTTACGGTATGTCACAAACTGCAAAAAAGTGCAACTAATTGCGCGTCCGGGCCGGCCCGGGTAGCCGGAGCCGGCTATCGCTGCGCAAACCTCCATGACGGCGTGCCGGCGATCTCGAGGACCATCTTGCGGCGGACGGCCTCGGCGAAGGTGGTGGTCTCGTCGGCGGTCATGACGAAGGCGCCGGGGCCGCCGATGATGTCGCGCTCGTAGTGGACGTTCAGCGGCTCCCCGTTCACCCGGCGGACGAGGCCGCCGGGGCGGACGATGACGAGGCCGTTGATGGTGACGCCCTTCGCCACCGCGTCGTCGCGCGCCGCCTGCACCGCGCGGCCGCCGATGTTCGGCCCGTCGCCGGAGACGTCGACCACCTTCTTGAGGCCATCGTAGGCGTTGGTCTCGATGAGGTTCACCGAGAAGTCGATGGCCGCCGAGATGGAGTTGTAGCCGACGGCGGCGCGCGGGCGGGTGACCAGCGCCTCGGCGAAGCGGGCGGCGCTCTCCGGCCCGTCAATCACGGTCCAGTCGACGATGATGTGCTGGGAGACCGGGCCGCCCCATTCGACGTAGGCGACGGCGATCCTGCCGTAGGCGCCGGAGGCGATCGCCTCCTGCACCTCCCGGCTCATCACCGCGTCGGCATAGCCCTGCCGCTGCAGCGCGAGCTCGTCGTCGTCGATCGAGCCCGATCCGTCGGCCGCCAGCACCAGTTCGACGTCGAGTTCCTCCGCCGCGGCGGGCAGGGCGGGGGAGAGGGCGAGGGCGAGGAGGAAGGCGGTGAGCGGCAGGGGGCGCGTCATCGGGCGTCGTCTCCGTGTCGTTCCGGGCCCCAAGGAGGCCGGACAGGAGGCGCCGCCGTCAAATCACGCGTGCGCGAACGCGAAATAGAGCTCCCGCGCGCGGATCGCCACCGGCCCGGGCTGCAGGTGCCGGTCCTCGAAGCGGGTGACAGGCATCACCTTGGAATAGTTGCCGGATGAGAAGATCTCGTCGGCCTGCCGGACGTCGTCCACGCCGAGCACCGTCTCGCGCACCTCGTAGCCGTCCTCGCGCAGGAGCTGCGCCACCCGCGAGCGGGTGACGCCGGCAAGGAAGGTGCCGTTGGCGACCGGCGTCGATACCACGCCGTCCTTGACGATGAAGACATTGGCGGTGGCGAACTCGGCCACGTTGCCGAGCACGTCGCAGACCAGCGCGTTGTCGAAGCCCCGCGCCTTGGCCTCGAGCAGCGCCCGCCCGTTGTTCGGGTAGAGGCAGCCGGCCTTGGCCTCCAGGGGCGCGGTGCCGGGGAGCGGCCGGCGGACGGTGGTCGACAGCATCGCCGAGAAGCCGGTCGGCGGCGGGATCGGCGCCTCGTAGAGGGTGAGCAGGAAGCGGGTCGATTCGGCGAGCGGCGGCACCGACATGAAGCCGCCCTCCTCGGCCCAGTACATCGGCCGGACGTAGAGCTCGGCGTCCTTCGGGAACCGGTCGGCGCCCTCGTGGACGAGCCGGGCGATCTCCTCCGGCCGCATCAGCGGGGAGAGGCCCATGGCCAGGGCGCTGCGGTTCACCCGCTGGCAGTGCAGGTCGAGGTCCGGCGCGACGCCCTCGAACCAGCGCGCGCCGTCGAACACGGAGGAGCCCAGCCAGAAGGCATGCGAGCGCGGCCCGAGGATCGGGATGTTGCCCTCGTGCCAGGTCCCGTCGAGCCAGGTCCACGTGCGCGACCACTCGGTCATGTCGTCTCGTCTCCGGTGCGGAAAAGCGAGGCGGCACACTCGACCCGGAGCGGTCGGGCTGTCAAGCCGGGGTCCGCCGGGACGGCCCTGCCGGGGGGAGGCGGGCCGCGGTCCGGCGGTCAGCCGCGCTCGCGGCGGGGGTGGGGAACGGTGTCGGGGCGCAGCGCCGGCTGCGGTTCGCGGGCGCGCACCGGGGTGCCGGCCTCGAGCTGCGGGCGGTGCGGCGGCCGGTTCGGCAGCGGCGCCGGGTCGCGGGGCCAGCGGCCGGCGAGCAGGGTGGCCGAGCGCAGCGAGACGCCCGCCCGCAGCTCGACGAGCCGCTTCACCTCGAAGTAGTCGCGGGTCTCGCCCTCGCCGGAGAAGAGGATCACCCGGGTCGCCACCGGCTCGTCGAGCCCGGCGGCCTTCAGCGCCAGGGCGAGCGGCTCGCCACCCTTGTCGGCGACGAGGCGCCGGGCGATGCCCTCGTCGATGTCGAGGAGGCGCGCCAGGATCGCGGCGACCCGGTCCAGGTCGCGGGAGAGGGCCGTGCGGGCGAGTTCGGCGACCATCTCCGGGTCCGGCCGTGGCGTGCGCGGCAGCGGCCGGCGGGCGGCGAAGTCGCGCAGCGCGAGCACCTCCAGCGACTGCAGCACCCGCTTGCGGCCGCGATCATCGAGGTCCAGGAAGAGGTCGACCAGGTCCGCGTCGTCCACGTCCTCGGAACGGCGGGCGAGGGCCGAGGCGATCTCCGGCCGGCCGCGGGCGGTGGCGAGCAGGCGCGGCATCAGGTCCTCGGGGATCCGGCTGTCGAGGTTGCCGGCAAGGCCCGCGAGGGCCGCCAGGTCGCCCTTGTTCAGCAACGCCTCGATCACGTCCGGCGAGAGGCCCGGGCGGGCGGCGACCAGGGCGAGGTGCTCGGCCGAGCCGCCGCCGACCAGCGCCAGCAGGACCATGTCGTCAAGCGCCGCCGCGCCGGTGATCACCGGGCCAGCAACGGAAGGCTCGTCGGCGGCCAGCAGCGCCAGCACGGAGGCCGGCGCATCGGCCCGGGGGGCGAGCATCCCGGCGACGGCGACGCGGTCCTCGACCGGGGTCACGCGCACCAGCTGCATCGCCAGTTCCTCGTAGATGGCGATCTCGTTGCGGCTGTGGCGGGCCTCGAAGACGAACAGCTCGGTCGCGGCCTTCAGCAGCGCGCTGCCGCGCTGCGAGTCCGTGGCGAGGGTGAGGCGGAGGACCCCGTCGGAAAAGGGCGCGGAACTCATCGGCTCGTCCAGCGTCTCCCGGTGGAGGGGCGGCGGGAGAATCGGCCGCCGGAGACGTCAGGATGCGGGGCGAATCGTAAACCGCTCCTTAACCAAGTCACCATAAGCCTGGGTGGCGTAAATCGCGTTCGTCCGGGATCTGAGGTATCCCGGTACAGCCCGTAAGGAAGTAGAAGAGTCCGGGGAGGTGGGGACAGAACGACGGCACGCAAAGGAGCCGGCCATGGCTACGATCCTGCAGTTCGAGGTGCGTCCCGGGACGGCGTTGCGGCGAAGGCCGGACCGTCCGTGCGAGATCACCATCTTCCCCGGCGTGCGCTACGACCGCCGATGGCCGACCGAGCCCGTCGAAACCGCCGCCGGCCCGCAGCCGCCGTCCGACTGCCCCGAGGTCTCCGCCCGCTGAGCCGCAGCCGGCCCTTGCGCGACGGCCCCGAATCCGACCACCGTCGGGCATGCATGCCCGGCCCTTCCGACGCCCCGCGCGCCTTGCGCTGATCCTCGCCCTCGGCCTTGCCGCCTGCGGGCGGCCGACGGGCGACTTCGGCCGGGCCCGCCCCTCCGCGCTGCACGACGACCTCCTCCCGGCCGCCGGCGCGGCGATCGCCCGGCGGTACGGCGAACCGGTCTCGGCCTTCAACCTCACCGACGACGAGCGCGAACTGCGCGACCGGGCCTGGACCTTCGTGCGCCCGCCGCATGCGGGCGACTGGTGGATGGCGACGGAGGTCGAAGGCCAGCGCACGCGGGTGTCGCCGGTGGCCGACCCGGGCTTCGACCCGGCCCGCTACTACGACCACCTGCGCTCGGATCCCTTCCGCTCCTCCGAGGCCCGCTGGTCGAGGGTGATGGAGGACATCACCGCCGACGCCCTCCTGGTGCCACCCTTCTGCGACGTCGCCGCGCGGGTCCGGCGGGCGGATGTCGAGCGTCTCGCCGCCGCCCGGCGCGTGGCCTCGCCGGAGCCCTGGGTGATCGAGGCGGAGGAGCGCGTCTTCGAAAACAACGAGGTCATGTCCTGGGCCTGGCGCGCGCGCGAATACCGGCTGGCGTCCTACCGGATCGCCATCGACCGGCTGCAGGTGGAGACGCCGTCCGACCGGCTGTTCGAGGCCAACCGGGCCTTCGCGGCGCTCGCCGGCGCCTATTGCGAGGGCGCTCCCGCGGCCGGCAGCCTCCCGGCGCCGCAGCCGCGCCGCGGCCGCGCCTGGCGCGGGCCGGATCCCTTCGAGGCGCCGGTGCTGCAGAAGTAGCCGGCTCAGGCCGCCGGGCCGCAGGTGAGGGCGGAGAGCAGGGCGCGGATGTCGGCCTCGTCCGCCCGCGGCCCGTCGAAGGCGCGCAGGAGCACGAAGCCGCGGTCGCTGTCCACCTCGACCATCGTGGCCGTGCGGCCGCTCTCGACCCGCTGCAGCCGCATCCGCTCCACGTCGCCCGGGCGGCCGACGACGAGGTCGAGCCTGCCGTCCGCGACCGAGCCGTGCTCGAGGCTGCCGGCGATCCCGCCGGTGCCGGCGGCGACGGCGATCGTCCAGACGTCGGGCGGCATCTGGCCGGCGATCTCCACCGGCCCGCGCGAGACGTCGAAGGGGCAGACGGCGTGGACGAAGAAGGGGTCGAGCCCGGCCAGCACGCTGGTGTCGGCCGGGATCACCGTGACCCGGTCCGGCGGGGCCGTCCCGGCCACCCGCGCGACCGCGTCGCCCGGCGCGGCGCCCGGGACCAGGAGCACGGCGACGACGTGGACGATGCCGGCGACCACGAGGCCCGACAGGACGGTGCGGACGAGGGTGCCGATCATCGTCCGCCCCCCATGGTGCACCCGGACAGGCGGACTGTGGGAAGCCGCTCCGCCGGCGGCAGGTCGGCGGCGACGCCCGGCTCGTAGATGCGCAGCGTGAAGACGAGCCCGGCAAGGTCCGCCGCCGGCACGAAGTTGCCGGGCCGCGCGGTGGGGCCGACCACGACCTCGATGCCGCCGGCGTGGTCGTAGATCACGTCGCGGCTGGTGAAGCCGATGCGCCCGGCCGGGTTCGTCGGCGGCCGGCCCTGGCGGTCGGTCACCGCCAGCGTCCACAGCGGCGCGGACGGGGCCGGCCCCGTCACCCGGTAGTGGCAGCGCGGATCGAGCGGCCGCCCGTCCGCGTCGGACGTCGCGACCAGCGCCACCCCCTCGGCCGGCCCGAGCGGCAGCCCCCCGGCCCGCGCGGCCCGCGCCGCCGCATAGGGGTCGCTCGCCGCCCCGGCGACCCGCCAGGGCCCGAGGTGGGGCGTGAGGTCCAGCCGCGGGTCGCCGAGCGCCAGCCAGACCGACCCGAGCCCGAGGCCCGCTCCGATCACGGCGACGACGAGGAGACGGACGACGAGGAACATGGGCGGCGGGCGGATCCGTGGACGAGGCGCGCGGCAGGGTACAGGCAGCGGCACCCGATTCCCATAGCGGGAGCCGGCGCCCGCCAGCCGCTCAGCCGGCGAGGCTCATCGGCTCGGCGTCGGCGACGACCACCCGGACGCCCGCGTCGACCAGCATCGCGTGGTCGGCGTCGGAGATGCCGGAATCGGTCACCAGCGTGCCGATGCGCGACAGCGACAGCACGTGGTGGCGGGTGCGCACGGCGAACTTCCGGCTGTCGGCGAGCACCACCACCTCGTCGGTCCTCGGCACCAGCCGCTCGATCTCGCGGGCGATCAGCGGGCTCGATTCCATCAGCCCGCTGGCGTCGATCGCCTGCGCGCCGAGGAAGAACTTGGAGGCGTAGAACTCCGGCGGGCCGGCGTTCGGGGCGTAGAGGATCCCCGGCTCCCGGTAGAGGTCGCCGCCCGAGACGGTGAGATGGCAGACTCCCTCGGCGGCGAGCGCGGCCGCGATCGGCATGGAGTTGGTGTAGATCCTGAGGTTCCTGCGGGCGATGTGCTGGGCGAACAGGAAGCAGGTCGAGCCGCCGTGGATCATGATGGCGTCGCCGTCCCGCACCAGCGCCTGCGCCTCGGCGGCGATGGCGGCCTTGGCCTCGACAGCGATCATCCGGTTCTCGTCGAAGGGGCGTGCGGCGGTCCGCTCGAGCGCGCCGTATCCCTCGACCGCGGCGATGCCGCCGAACACTTTGCGCACCGACCCGAGGTCGTGCAGCTTGGCGATGTCGCGGCGCACGGTGGCGGGGGAGGTGTCGAGCAGGGCGGTGAGCTCGTGGACGGTAGCGAAGGGCCGGTCGCGCAGGAACTCCAGGATCGCCCGCCTGCGGTCATTCTGGCTCATGGTCCCGCCCCGAACCGTTGTCGTGATCATCCGCGATCACTTTTGCAGTGCAATAATCATCTTTGCACTGCAGCACACTTGCATGTCCAGATTTTTCCTGCGCGACCGGGCGGATGTTGACGGTCCGCGATCATCCGTGTTTAAAGATAATCAAGGCGGCCGCAGCTGTAAACACGCGAAACGCGGGACGGCGGGGCCGCCGGGGGAGGACATCGATGCAGCGGACGGTCGAAGCGGCGTCCCCGGGCGGGACCCCCTCTGGCGGTGGCGACGGCGCGCCGCTGCTCGAGCTCTCGGGCATGACCAAGTCCTTCTCGGGCGTCACCGTGCTCGAGGACGTCTCCTTCGATGTCCGCGCCGGCGAGGTCCACGCGCTCCTCGGCGAGAACGGCGCCGGCAAGTCGACCCTCATCAAGATCGCCGCCGGCGTCCACCGGCCCGACCGCGGCTCCATCCGGATCGGCGGCCGCGAGGTGTCCTTCGCCTCGCCGCGCGACGCCCGCGCAGGCGGCATCGCCGTCGTCTACCAGGAACTCCTGCTCTTCCCCGAGCTCACCGTTGCCGAGAACATCTTCATCGGCCACGGGCCGCGCACCGCGGCCGGCACCCTCGACTGGCGGCGGATGCGCGAGCGCGCCCGCGAGCTCCTCGACGACCTCGACAGCCAGCACCTCGACGTCGACGCCCGCGTCGGCGGCCTCTCCGTCGCCAACCGCCAGCGGGTGGAGATCGCCAAGGCGCTGTCGCAGGACGCGCGCGTGCTGATCATGGACGAGCCGACTGCCTCGCTCGCCGAGGCGGACGTGCAGCAGCTGATCCAGATCGTCCGGACGCTGCGCCAGCGCGGCGTCGGCATCGCCTATGTGAGCCACAAGCTGCCCGAGGTCTTCGCGCTCGCCGACCGGGTGACCGTGCTGCGCGACGGCCGCCTCGTCGGCACCGAGCCGATCGCCGCGATGGACGAGCGCAAGGTCGTCTCGATGATGGTCGGCCGCTCGATCGACCAGCTGTTCCCCAAGGTGCCGACCAGGCTCGGCGAGGTGATGCTCGAGGCGCGGGGCGTCTGCCACGCCGGCGTGGTCCGCGACGTCTCCTTCCAGCTGCGGGCCGGGGAGATCCTCGGCATCGCCGGCCTCGTCGGCTCCGGCCGGACGGAGCTGGCGCTGACCCTCTTCGGCCTCACCCCGGCCACCTCCGGCGAGATCCTGGTCGGCGGCAGCCCCGTCGCGGTGACCAGCCCCGACCAGGCCCGCGAGCTCGGCATCGCCTACGTGCCCGAGGACCGCGGCCTGCAGGGGCTCGTCAAGCCGCAGACCATTGCCGAGAACATCGCCCATACGATGCTGGAGCGGCTTCGCCGCGGCTTCCTCGTCGACCGGGCCCGGGAGACCGCGCTCGCCCGCCACTTCATCGAGGCGCTCGGCATCCGCGCGCGGGGGCCGGGGCAGGTGGTCGGCCAGCTCTCCGGCGGCAACCAGCAGAAGGTGGTGCTCGCCAAGTGGCTCGCCATCGAGCCGCGCATCCTGATCATGGACGAGCCCACCCGCGGCATCGACGTCGGCGCCAAGTCGGAGATCCACGCGCTGATGTCGAAGCTCGCCAGCGAGGGCCTCGCCATCCTGATGATCTCCTCCGAACTGCCCGAGGTGCTCGGCATGTCCGACCGCGTGCTGGTGATGAACGGCGGCCGCGTCGTCGCCGAGTTCGATGGGTCCGAGGCGACCCAGGAGGCGGTCGGCCAGGCGATGACCCTCACCCACCAGAGGGGGGCCGCATGACCGCCGCCGAAGTCGCCCGCCCGCCGCGGCCCTCGCTGGTCAGCCGGACCCTCGAGGCCTATGGCCAGGAGATCGTGGTGTTCGCCGCGATCGCGGTGCTGTTCGTCGTCGTCGGCTCGGTGAACCCGCGCTTCCTCTCCGATTCCAACCTGATCAGCATCTTCTCCGGCAACGCCTACATCGCGGTGGCGGCGATCGGCATGTCGCTCGTCATCATCACCGGCCACATCGACGTCTCGGTCGGCTCGCTGATCGGCGCGCTCGCCACCATCGCCGGCACGCTGGCGGTGAGCGGCTACCCGGTCTGGGTCGCCTGGGTGGTGCCGGTGCTGGTCGGGATGGCGGTCAACGCCATGGTCGGCGCGGTGATCGCCTATGTGAAGATCCCCTCGATCGTGGTCACCCTCGGCATGCTGTCGATCCTCAAGGGCGGGCTCATCAGCCTCACCGGCGGCGCCTGGATCACCGACATGCCGCCGGCCTTCTTCATCGCCCAGCAGCGCTGGTTCGGCATCCCCAGCCCGATCTGGTTCATGGTGGCGCTGACGGCGGTGGTGGCGCTGTGGATGCGCCATTCGCCGACCGCGCGGATGTTCTACGCCGTCGGCGGCAACGCCGAGGCGGCGCGGGCGACCGGCATCAGCCCGGAGCGGACGACGGTGATCGCCTTCACCCTGCACGGCCTGTTCGCCGGCATCGCGGCCCTGCTGTTCGCCACCCAGCTGCAGGTGATCCAGTCGACCGTGCCGCCCAACCTCGAGCTCACCGTGATCACCGCGGCGGTGATCGGCGGCGTCTCCATCCTCGGCGGCACCGGGACGGTTGTCGGCTCGACGCTGGCGGCGATCCTCTTCGCCTGCATCGGCTCGGCGCTCGTCTTCCTGAACGTCTCGGCCTACTGGCTTAAGGCGGTGATCGGCCTCCTCATCCTCGCCACTGTGCTCGCCGACATGGCGCGGCGGCGCCGCTATCGCCGGATATGAGGGGCGCACGATGAAGGTCCTCCGCCACGAGACGGTGCTCGCGATCCTGCTGGCGATCGCCCTCGCGATCCTCGCCGCGCAGTCGGACCGCTTCTTCACCGTCGACAACCTCCTGAACCAGGGCCGGCTGATGGCCGAGGTGGGGCTCGTCGCCCTGGTGATGACCTTCGTCATCGTCTCCGCCGGCATCGACCTCTCGGTCGGCTCGATCTTCGGGCTGGTGGCGATCCTGCTCGGGGTGTTCTGGCAGAACGTCGGGATGCCGCTGCCGCTGGCGATCGTCGCGGCGATCGTCGTCGGCGTCGTCGCCGGCCTCGCCAACGGCTGGGTGATTACCCGCTTCAAGGTGCCGCCGCTGGTGGCGACGCTGGCGACGCTGGCGCTCTACCGCGGGCTCGCCGAGGGCATCAGCCAGGCGCGCTCGGTGCGCGGCTATCCCGAGTGGTTCTTCGTCCTCGGCCAGGGGGAGGTGCTCGGCGTTCCGACGCAGCTGTGGGTGTTTGCCGTCTTCGCCGTCGTCGCCTCGGTGATCCTCGGCCTCTCGCCCTTCGGCCGGGCGACCTATGCGATCGGTTCCAACGCGGTTGCGGCGCGCTTCTCCGGCATCCGCGTCGACCGGACGATCCTCGCCATCTACGCCGCCTCGGGACTGATGTCGGCGATCGCCGCCGTGATCTTCGTCTCGCGCGTGTCGACCACCCGGTCCGACATGGGCACCGGCCTCGAACTCGACGTCATCACCGCGGTGGTGCTCGGCGGCACTTCGATCTTCGGCGGCCGCGGCACCGTGATCGGCACGGTCCTCGGGGTGATGCTCATCCAGGCGCTGAAGAACGGGCTGGCGCTGTCGGGCGTCAAGGGCGACGGCACGATCGTGGTGATCGGCTTCGTCCTGATCGCCAGCATCGTCTTCAGCAATCTCTTCAGGAGGAACAGCGACGGCTGACAAAACCGCCGGGGCCGCCGTCGATTTTCTGAAGGACCCGGCAACAAGAGGAGACGGACTGATGTGGAGGACTTCCCTTCTCGCGGCCGCTGCCGTGTCGCTGCTGTCCGGCAGCGCCCTTGCCGCGACCTGGACCGGCGGGGACGACCTGCCGACCAACCCGCTCGCCTGCGACGGCGCCGCCGCCGCGGCCGAGGCCAAGCCCTATGACGGCGGGACGCCGACCAACGCGCCCGACCGCAAGGGCAAGGAGATCACCGTCGTCGACGTGCCGAAGCTGATCGGCATCGGCTACTTCAACGCCACCTCCAAGGGCATCGCCGACGCGGCCGCCGAACTCGGCAACGTCAAGGTGACCACCGACGGCCCGACCAAGGCCAACATCGACGAGCAGATCACCTTCATCGACAACTACATCACCTCGGGCGTCGACGGCATCCTGTTCGCCGCCAACGACCCGGTGGCGATCGCCCCGGTGCTGAAGAAGGCGCTCGAGCGCGGCATCAACGTGGTCGGCTACGACGCCAACTCGACGCCGGACGCGCGGCAGTGGTTCGTCAACCAGGCCGAGTTCAACGGCATCGCCAAGTCGCTCGTCGACCGGATGGCCGCGGAGATCGGCGGCGAGGGCGGCATCGCCATCGTCACCTCCACCTTCACCACGCCCAACCAGGCCCGCTGGATCGCCGAGATGGCGGACTACGCGGAGAAGTGCCATCCGAACCTGAACTGGCTGGAGACCGTGGAGGCCCAGGAGGACAACGTGCTGTCCTTCAACCAGGCGACCACGCTGATCAACAAGTACGGCGACGAGCTGAAGGGCATCTTCGGAATGACCTCGGTGGCGACCCCCGCCAGCGCCGAGGCGGTCACCCAGGCCGGCCAGTGCGGCAACGTCGCCGTCGTCGGCCTCGCCACGCCCAACGCCATGAAGCCCTACGTCGAGAGCGGCTGCGTGGAGTCCGTGGTGCTGTGGAACCCCGTCGACCTCGGCTACGCCGCCATGCAGGTGCTGCGCAAGGTGGCCGACGGCGAGCTGCAGCCGGGCGCGACCTCGGTCGAGGCCGGCAAGCTCGGCGAGCTGCAGGTGATCAACGGCTCCGAGATCCTGCTCGGCGCGCCGTTCGTGTTCACCAAGGACAACGTCAACGACTTCGACTTCTGATCCCGAGACTCCGGCCCGGCGGGCGATCCCGCCGGGCCTCTGCCCCTCCGACGCCGTTCGAGACGATTTCCGGGAGTTTCCACCGATGTCCGCCACCCAAACCCGCCTCCTCGAGAGCCGCTGGGACGAGGCGCACGCCGCGGCCCTCGACGAGCCGGGCCGCCTGCTCTACCGCTCCAACCTGCTCGGGGCGGACAAGCGGATCACCAACTACGGCGGCGGCAACACCTCGGCCAAGGTGGTGCACCGGGACCCGCTGACCGGCGAGGACGTGACGGTCCTCTGGGTGAAGGGCTCCGGCGGCGACGTCGGCACCATGAAGCGCGACGGCTTCGCCACCCTCTACATGGACAAGCTCGAGCGGCTGCGGTCGATCTACCGCGGGCCCGACCACGAGGACGAGATGGTGGGCTATCTCCCCCACTGCACCTTCGACCTCAACCCGCGCGCGGCCTCGATCGACACGCCGCTGCACGCCTATCTTCCCTACGCCCATGTCGACCACATGCATCCGGACGCGGTGATCGCCATCGCCGCCACCGACCGCTCGCGCGAGCTCACCGCCGAGATCTACGGCGACGAGATCGGCTGGCTGCCCTGGCGGCGGCCGGGCTTCGAGCTCGGGCTGATGCTCTCGCGCTTCGCCGCCGAGAACCCGAAGGCGAGGGGCGTCGTGCTGGAGAGCCACGGCCTCTTCACCTGGGGCGACACGGCCCGCGAGTGCTACGAGACGACGCTCCGGATCATCAACACGGCGATCGCCTATTTCGAGGAGAAGACCCGCGGCGCCGCGATCTTCGGCGGCCCGGCCGTCTCGTCGCTCGACGCGGCGGCGCGCCGTTCGGTCGCCGCCCGGCTGATGCCGGAGATCCGCGGCCGGATCGGCCGCGACGAGCGCAAGGTCGGCCACTTCGACGACAGCCCGGCGGTGCTGGAGTTCGTCAACGCGAAGGGCATGCGCGACCTCGCCCGCCTCGGCACGTCCTGCCCGGACCATTTCCTGCGCACCAAGATTCGCCCGCTGGTGCTCGACCTCGACCCGTCGGATCCGGACCTCGACGGGCTCGTCGCAGGTCTCGACGGGGCGATCGCCGCCTACCGCGACGACTACGCCGCCTACTACGCCCGCTGCCGCCACGACGATAGCCCGGCGATGCGCGATCCCAACGCGGTGGTCTACCTCGTTCCCGGCGTCGGCATGGTCACCTTCGCCCGCGACAAGGCGACGGCGCGGATCGCCTCGGAGTTCTACGTCAATGCCATCAACGTGATGCGCGGCGCCTCCACGGTCGCCCGCTACGTCGGCCTCGCCGAGCAGGAGGCCTTCAACATCGAGTACTGGCTGCTCGAGGAGGCGAAGCTCCAGCGCATGCCGAAGCCGAAGTCGCTCGCCGGCCGGGTCGCGCTGGTCACCGGCGGCGCCGGGGGCATCGGCCGGGCGATCGCGGCGCGGCTGATGGGGGAGGGCGCCTGCGTCGTCCTCGCCGACATCGACGCCGCCTCGCTGGAGGAGACGCGGGCTGCCTTCGCGGCGAGCCACGGCGCCGACCAGGTCAGGGCGGTGAGGGTGGACGTGACCGACGAGGCGGCGGTGATCGCGGCCTTCGCCAGCGGCTTCGCCGAGTACGGCGGGCTCGACATCCTGGTCGCCAACGCCGGCATCTCCTCCTCGGCCCCGATCGAGGACACGCCGGTGGAGATGTGGGACCGCAACCTCGACATCCTCGGCAAGGGCTACTTCCTCGCCGCCCGCGAGGCCTTCCGGCTGTTCCGCCGCCAGGGCCTCGGCGGCAACGTGGTCTTCATCGCCTCCAAGAACGGCCTCGCCGCCTCGCCCAACGCCGCCGCCTACTGCACCGCCAAGGCGGCGGAGATCCACCTTGCGCGCTGCCTCGCGCTGGAGGGGGCGGACGGCGGCATCCGCGTCAACGTGGTCAACCCGGACGCGGTGCTCCGCGGCTCCAAGATCTGGTCGAGCGACTGGCGCGAGGCCCGCGCCGCCGCCTACAACATGGCGCCGGACCAGCTCGAGGAGCATTACCGCAAGCGCTCGATGCTGAAGCGCAGCGTCTATCCCGAGGACGTCGCCGAAGCGGTCTACTTCCTCGCCTCCGACGCCTCCTCCAAGTCCACCGGCAACATCATCAACGTCGACGCGGGGAACGCGCAGAGCTTCACGCGGTGAGGACGCGCAGGCCCCCGGCGGCGGAAACCGAGCGGGGACCCTCGCGGCCCGGGTGACTCACTTGTTCAGGATCACCCAGATTGCATGAATGATTCCGGGGATGTAGCCGAGGATCGTGAGAAGAATGTTGAGCCAGAAGTGAAGGCCGATGCCGACCTGCAGGAACACGCCGACGGGCGGAAGCAGGATGGCGATGAGGATGCGGACGACGTCCATGGTCGGGTCTCCGGGAGTGCTTCGAGGGCTTCGCAGTGTTGCCAAGGCAACGCGCGAGGCCGGGGGAAGGATCCAGGCGGCGCGGCCCGGCCGGGATCCACAAGGAGGACAGGGATGATCGCGGGACCCATTTCGGAGGATGTGATCGCCGCCGAGAACGACCGGCGCGCGGCGCAGGCCGCCCGCGCCTTCGAGTCGCTCGGCGAGCGGCTCGCCTGGCGCGGCGTCGACATCGAGGCGGTGACGGCCAGGGTGATGGACTTCACCGTTGCCGTGCCCTCCTGGGGCGTCGGCACCGGCGGCACCCGCTTCGCCCGCTTCCCCGGCCCGGGCGAGCCGCGCGGCATCATGGAGAAGCTCGACGACTGCGCCGTGATCCACCAGCTCGGCCGGGCGACGCCGCGCGTCTCGCTGCACATTCCCTGGGACAGGGCCGATCCGGCCGAGCTCAAGGCCAGGGCCGGCGCGCTCGGCCTCTCCTTCGACGCGATGAACTCCAACACCTTCCAGGACCAGCCGCAGCAGCCGCGGTCCTACCGCTACGGCTCGCTCTCCCACACCGATCCGGCGGTCCGCCGGCAGGCGGTGGAGCACAACCTCGAGTGCATCGAGATCGGCCGGGCGATCGGCTCGCGCGCGCTCACCGTCTGGATCGGCGACGGGTCGAACTTTCCCGGCCAGTCGCACCTCACCCGCGCCTTCGAGCGCTACCTCGCGGCGGCCGCCGAGGTCTATGCCGCTTTGCCGGCCGACTGGTCGCTGTTCATCGAGCACAAGATGTACGAGCCGGCCTTCTACTCGACGGTGATCCAGGACTGGGGGTCGAGCTACCTCGCCGTCACCAGCCTCGGCCCGCAGGCGAAGTGCCTCGTCGACCTCGGCCACCACGCGCCCAACGTCAACATCGAGCAGATCGTCGCCCGGCTGATCCAGTTCGGCCGCCTCGGCGGCTTCCATTTCAACGATTCCAAATACGGCGACGACGACCTCGACACCGGCTCGATCGATCCGTTCCGCCTGTTCCTCGTCTTCAACGAACTGGTCGATGCGGAACTGAGGGCGCCGGCCGGCTTCGACCCGGCGCACATGATCGACCAGTCGCACAACGTCACCGACCCGATCGAGAGCCTGATCCGCTCGGCGGACGAGATCCGCCGGGCCTATGCCCAGGCGCTGCTGGTGGACCGCGCGGCGCTCGACGGCTTCCAGGAGGCCAACGACGCGATGATGGCATCGGAAACGCTGAAGGCGGGCTTCCGCACGGACGTCGAGCCGATCCTTGCCGAGGCCCGCCGCCGCGCGGGCGGCGCCATCGACCCGATCGCCACCTACCGGGCGAGCGGCTACCGGGCGAAGGTCGCCGCCGAGCGGCCGCGCCAGGAGGCCGGCGGCGGCGGCATCGTATAGGGCGCTCGGGCTCAAATGGCCGACGGGACATCGCTCCAGGCCCGGAGGCGCGACGAGACGCACGTGGACAGCGCCGCGCCCGGCTTGGACTCGGGCCCGCGAATCGGCAAGGGTCACCGGCCGGGGGCGGGGCCGTTCGGGCGGAAGGGTGCGTTGGCGAGATGACGATCGCGGTGGACATCGGCGCCAGGTCCGGCGGCCAGCGGGCGGTGATGGACCTCGAGGAGCTCCTGGCCACCCGCCTCCTGGTGCAGGGCAACTCCGGGTCCGGCAAGTCGCACCTGCTGCGCCGCCTCATCGAGCAGAGCGCGCCCTACGTCCAGCAAGCGGTGATCGACCCGGAGGGCGACTTCGTCACGCTCGCCGATCGGTACGGCCATGTGGTGGTCGACGCCGCCGCGGCGGAGCGGGACCTCGCACTGATCGCGGGGCGCGTCCGCCAGCACAGGGTCTCGGTGGTGCTCAACCTCGAGGGCCTCGACGTCGACCGGCAGATGCGCGCCGCGGCGGCCTTCATGAACGGCCTGTTCGAGGCCGAGCGGGACCTCTGGTACCCGATGCTCGTGGTGGTTGACGAGGCGCAGCTGTTCGCCCCCGCCTCCGCCGGCGACGTCGGCGACGAGGCGCGGCGGGTGTCGCTCGGCGCCATGACCAACCTGATGTGCCGCGGCCGCAAGCGCGGCCTTGCCGGGGTGATCGCCACCCAGCGCCTCGCCAAGCTCGCCAAGAACGTCGCGGCCGAGGCGTCGAACTTCCTGATGGGGCGCACCTTCCTCGACATCGACATGGCCCGCGCCGCCGACCTCCTCGGCATGGAGCGCCGCCAGGCCGAGATGTTCCGCAACCTCGACCGCGGCCACTTCGTCTCGCTCGGCCCCGCGATCGGCCGGCGGCCCGAGCCGGTGAGGATCGGGCCGGTGGAGACCGCCGGACGCGGCGGCGGGCCGAAGCTGACGCCGCTGCCCGAGCAGCAGCCCGCGGAGGCCCGCGATCTCATCTTCCAGGCCCAGCCCGGCGAGGTGGCCCCGCGCGCCGCCGCCCCGCAGGTCACCACCGCCGACATCCTCGGCCAGCTCGCCCGCACCCGCGCCGCCGAGGCGGAAGCCCGTCCCGCGGCGCCGGAGGAGAGCGAGGCGGAGCGCGCCGGCCGCCAGGCGGCGCTGGAGCAGATCCTCGCCGACATCCTCGCCGACCCAGAGGCGGGCTTCCAGCCGGTGTCGCTGCTCTACCAGGATTTCCTCGTCCGCTGCCGCATCCGGAAGCTGCCGGGGGAGGGGATCGACCTGCCCGAGTTCCGCCGCCGCCTGGCGCTGGCCCGCGCCGGGCTCGACAGCGGGGCGCTGGACGAGGGCGAGTGGGCGCAGGCGACGCTGGTCGCCGATGCGCTGCCGGAGGACGTGCGCGGGGTGTTCCTGCTGGTCGCCCGGGCGGCGCTCGCCCGGCAGCCGTGCCCGTCCGACGCCGACATCGCCCGCGCCTACGGCACCCGTTCCACCGGCCGCGCCCGCCGCATGCTCGCCTGGATGGAGGAGCGCGGCTTCCTGGTGGTCGCCAGCGACCTGCGCGGCAACCGCATCGTCCAGCTGCCCGACCTCGGCTGGCAGACAGCGCCGGGCGATGCGGACCGCGCGGCCGCGGAGTAGGCTCGGCCGACGACGGATGCCGCCAGTCGATCCACGGGACCCGATGCCGCCCGACCGCACCAGCCTTCTCGCCACCCTGATCGTCGCCGGCACCGGCGTGCTCTGGGGGTTCTACTGGGTGCCGGTGCGCCGCCTCTCCGAAAGCGGGCTGCCGGGCGCGTGGGGCACGGTGGCGATCGTCGCCGCGGCGGCGCTCCTCCTTGCCATGCCGGTGGCCCTGCGCCGGTGGCGGCTGGCGAGCGCGGACCCGGTGGCGCTCGCATCGATCGCGCTCGGCGGGGCGGCCTTCGTGCTCTACTCGGTCGGCTTCGTCTACGGCCGCGTCGCCATCATCATCCTGCTGTTCTTCCTGACGCCGGTCTGGAGCACGCTGATCGGCCGCTTCGTCATGGGCTGGCCGACGCCGCGGCTGCGCCTCGCGGCGATCGTCGTCGGCATCGCCGGCCTGGCGGTCATGCTGGGGGCGAACGGCGAGGCGCCGCTGCCGCGCGGGGCGGGGGAATGGCTCGCCCTCCTCTCCGGCATCCTCTGGTCGGTGGCCACCACCGGCATCCGCGCGCGGCCGAGCCCGCAGCCGGTCGAGGCGGCCTTCGTGTTCGCCGCCGGGGCGGTGGCCGGGGCGCTCGCCCTCGCGCCCTTTCTCGGCGGCTGGCCGCCGGGCCTCTCCGCGGACGCCGCGCTGCCGATGCTCGGCTGGGCCTTCGCCGCCGGGGGCCTCTGGTGGGGCCTTTCCGTCGCGAGCCTGATGTGGGCGACGGCGCGGCTCGAGCCGGCGCGCGTCGGCATCCTGCTGATGACCGAGGTCCTCGTCGGGGCGCTCTCCTCCGCCATCCTCGCCGGCGAGCACCTCGGCCGGCTGGAGCTTGCCGGCGGCGCGCTTGTCCTCGCCGCCGGCGTGCTGGAGGTCTGGCCGGTGCGCGACGGCAGGCAGCACGGCGCCGGTTCCTGACCGGGGGCACCGCACGGTCCGGGCGCCCGGCCCGGCTGTCTCAACGATCTACACTTTATCCAGTGTGAACCGCTTCTTTGTCGGAGTAGGATCGGATTGCCGGAAAAGCGATGGGAGGAGACGATGAAAACAGCCGCACCGATTTGCGCCGCCCTCGTCCTGATGATCCTGCCCGCGGCCGCCCAGGATATGGAGACCATCCAGGCGCGCAGCAACGAACTGGCCGAGGCCTTCAACAACGAAGACGCCGAGGCCATGGGGGCGATGTACACGGAAGACGCGCGCCTGTTGCCGCCCGGCACAGGCGAGATCCAGGGGCGCGAGGCGATCTCGGGCTACTGGAAGACGGGAATGGATCAGCTCACCGGCCTCAAGCTCACCACCGAGGCCGCCGATGCGATGGGCGACGGCGCCGCCCGCGAGATCGGCAGCTTCGTCATCAGCACGAAGGGCGACCAGCCGCAGGAGATCAGCGGCAAGTATGTGGTGATCTGGGAGAAGGTCGGCGACGACTGGTTGCTCGCGACCGACATCTGGAACATGAACCAGTGACCGCTGCCCGCAGGCGGCACGTGTCTTGAACCGAAACGGCCGGGCCCTTGCGGGTCCGGCCGTGCTGTCACTGACGCCGAAGGATCGCCCGGCCCGGCCGCGCCCTATTCGCCGGCGATGGCGAAATGGACGGGCTCGCGGCCGTCGCGCTCCTTCTTCAGGTTCTCGGCGACGAGGAAGGCGAGCTCCAGCGCCTGGTCGGCATTGAGGCGCGGGTCGCAATGCGTGTGGTAGCGGTCCGAGAGGTTGTCCGCCGAGATGGCGGTGGCGCCGCCGGTGCACTCGGTGACGTCGCGGCCGGTCATCTCGATGTGGATGCCGCCGGCGTGGGTGCCCTCGGCGCGGTGGACGGCGAAGAAGCCCTCGACCTCGCGCAGGATCCGGTCGAACGGCCGGGTCTTGTAGTTGTTGAGGGTAATCGTGTTGCCGTGCATCGGGTCGCAGGACCACACCACGGTCCGGCCCTCCTTCTTGACCGCGCGCACGAGGCCCGGCAGGTGCTCGAACACCTTCTCGGCGCCGAAGCGGGCGATCAGCGTCAGCCGGCCCGGCTCGTCGTGCGGGTTGAGCAGGTCGATCAGGCGGATCAGCTCGTCCGGCTTCAGCGACGGGCCGCACTTGAGGCCGACCGGGTTGCGGATGCCGCGGGCGTACTCGACGTGCGCATGGTCCGGCTGGCGGGTGCGGTCGCCGATCCAGATCATGTGGCCGGAGGTGGCGTACCAGTCGCCGGAGGTGGAATCGACGCGGGTCAGCGCCTCCTCGTAGCCGAGCAGCAGCGCCTCGTGGCTGGTGTAGAAGTCGGTCGTGCGCATCGCCGGCACGGTGTCCGGATGGATGCCGCAGGCGCGCATGAAGGCGAGCGCCTCGGTGATCCGGTCGGCGAGCTGGGCGTAGCGGTGGCTCTGCGGCGAGCCCTTGACGAAGCCGAGCATCCACTGGTGGACGTTGTCGAGGTTGGCATAGCCGCCGGTCGCGAAGGCGCGCAGGAGGTTCAGCGTCGCCGCCGACTGGCGATAGGCCATCTCCTGGCGGTTCGGGTCGGGGATGCGGGCCTCGGGCGTGAACTCGATGCCGTTGACGATGTCGCCCCGGTAGGCCGGCAGCTCGACGCCGTCGATCGTCTCGGTCGGCTTGGAGCGCGGCTTGGCGAACTGGCCGGCGATGCGGCCGACCTTCACCACCGGCTGCGCCGCCGCGTAGGTCAGCACGACGGCCATCTGCAGGAAGACGCGGAAGAAGTCGCGGATGTTGTCCGCGCCGTGCTCGGCGAAGCTCTCGGCGCAGTCGCCGCCCTGGAGAAGAAAGGCCTCCCCGGCCGCCACGGTCGCAAGCTGGCTTTTCAGCTTCCGGGCCTCGCCTGCAAAAACCAGCGGCGGATAGGTCGCGAGCCGGCCCTCCACGGCCGCGAGTTCCGCGGCGTCGGGGTAGCTCGGAACCTGCTGGATCGGCAGGTTTCTCCAGGAATCGGGCTTCCAGGCGGTGGTCATCGGACAGCTCTTCGCGTTGGTCGTGACGCTCTCGGGCTCGCGCCCGGAAACGGTCTCCTCGATGTCAAGGACGCGCGGTTATACACGCCCCCGCGAGAGCACGCCACAGCGGATGGTGGCGACGGCGCCTCTCGTCCGTCGGTCCACCCGGTCAGAGCAGCCCCAGCTCCGCCAGGTCCCGTCGCATGGCGGCGGGGAGGTCCTCGCCGCCGGAGCCGCGGCGGACGTCGCGCGGGGCGTCCTTGTCGAGGAGGTAGCGCCAGCCCTGGAACGGGCGGCGGGGCTGCATCTCGGTGCGGTGCAGCTCCGGCTCGAGGACGAGGTCGCAGCGGTCGATGCCGTCGTCGCCCTTCACCGGGCGGATGTCGACGATCCGCTGCCGCACCTGCACGAAGCCCTTGATCACCCAGTAGAGGGAGCCGTCGCCGGCGATCTCGGCCGCGCGCTTGGGGAACATCCGCGTGGTGTGGGTCTGCTCGGCCGGAAGGCCCGCCGCCTGCATCACCGCGAGCCGGTGCCGGATCCAGGCGTCGAGGTCCTCGACGCTGTCCGCGCCGACGCAGAGCTTGATGATGTGGAGCGCCATGCCGTCCGTCCGTCTGCCGTCCGTGCCCGACATGGCCCCTCCGGGCCGTCCGCGTCAAACCCCCGGATCGTCGCATCCACAGGCGATGTGCGGCTGCGACGGCCGGTTCCGGCTCAGCGACGGTGCCGCACCGCGGGCGTGCGCAGGGTGACCAGTTCCTCCGCCGCGGTCGGGTGCACCGCCATGGTGCGGTCGAAGTCCCGCTTGGTGGCGCCCATCACCAGCGGGATGCCGAGGAGCTGCGCCATCTCGCCGGCGCCCTCGCCGAGGACGTGGACGCCGAGGACGCGGTCGGAGGCCGCGTCGACGATCACCTTCATGAACATGCGGTCGCCGCGGCCGGCGAGGGTCGCCTTCATCGGCCGGAACTCGGCCTTGTAGACGTCGACCGCCCGATGCTCGTGGACGGCGGTCTCCTCGGTGCAGCCGACGGTGCCGAGCTCGGGGGTGGAGAACACCGCGGTGGCGATCAGCCGGTGGTCCACGATGACGTCGCGGCCGCCGAAGACGCTGTCGGCGAAGGCGTGGCCCTCCCGGATGGCGACGGGCGTGAGGTTCACCCGGTTGGTGACGTCGCCGACGGCGTAGATCGAGGGGGCCGAGGAGCGCGACGTCGCGTCCACCACCACCGCGCCGGTCGGGGCCAGCTCGACGCCGGCCTCCTCGAGACCGAGGCCGCGGGTGTTCGGCACCCGGCCGGTCGCCGCCATGACGAGGCCGGTCTCGATCAGCTCGCCGGTGGTGGTGGAGACGAGATAGCCGTCGCCGGTGCGTTCGATCGCGGCGAGGTCGCAGCGGGTGCGGACGTCGATGCCGCGGGCGACCATCGCCGCCTGCAGCTTGCCGGCGGTCTCCTGGTCGAAGCCGCGCAAGATCTGGTCGCCGCGGTAGAGCTGGGTCACCCTGGCGCCGAGCCCGGCGAAGATGCCGGCGAACTCCACCGCGATGTAGCCGCCGCCGACGACCGTGACGTGCCCGGGCAGGCGGTCGAGATGGAACACCTCGTTGGAGGTGACGGCGAGCGCCGCCCCGGGCCCCTGCGCGGGCCGCGAGGGACCGCCGCCGACGGCGACGAGTATCCGCTCCGCGGTCACCGTGCGGCCGGAGCGCTCCAGCCGCACCGCCTGCGGGCCCGCCAGGACGGCGCGCTCGCGGATGAGCTCGGCGCCGGAGCGCTCGAGGTTGGCGACATAGGCGGTCTCGAGACGGTCGATCTCCTTGTCCTTGGCGGCGATCAGGCTCGGCCAGTCGAAGGAGGTCTCGCCGACGGACCAGCCGAAGCCGGCGGCGTCGGCGAAGTCGTCGGAGAAGCGGGAGGCGTAGACGAGCAGCTTCTTCGGCACGCAGCCGCGGATCACGCAGGTGCCGCCGACCCGGTCCTCCTCCGCCACCGCCACCCGGGCGCCGTGTCCGGCCGCGATGCGGGCGGCGCGCACGCCGCCCGAGCCGGCGCCGATGACGAAGAGGTCGTAGTCGAAGGCCATGGGGATCTCCCGATCTGCTCGGGCCTTCGTCTACAGCCGAAATTCCCCGGGAGCCAACCCAAGATTTGGTGCGAGGTCCGGCGCCGGCCGGTCACGGCCCGTTGAAGCGGGTCAGAACTGGTAGCCGCGCTTGATCAGTTCCTCGCGCGCCTTGGTGATCAGCTCGGTCGACAGCGCGTCGCGCCAGATGCCGGCGGAGCGGATCGAGTCCTGCACGATGGTGGACATGCTCTCGCCGAACTTCTTGCCGACCGGCGAGGTGTAGAAGGCGGTGATCTCCTTGAGCTCCTCCTCGGAGAAGCGGGCCGCCCAGACCTGCTCCAACTCGCGGTCGAGCTCGGGCCGGCGCTTGGCGAGGTCGAGGGCGACCTGGTTCACGACCTCGTCGATCTCCATCACCAGCGACGGGTTCGACCGGGTGAACAGGGCCTTCGCCTGGTCGGACAGCACCACCAGGATGTTGTCGAACTGCTGGTCGGCCTTGGCCGCCTCGATCGTCTGTCGGGCGGCGGCGAGGTGCGAATCGGCAAATTCCTGCGCCGAGGCCGGCGCCACCAGCGGGCCGGCGAGCACGGCGGCGAGCAGGGCCGCGCCGACGTGGCGGGCGAGGGTGCGAACCATGGAAGGTCTCCCTGAGCGTTCTTTGTTGCGCGTCATGTGGTGGCGCGGTCGTAACGGGCGATTCCGTCCTTCCCGGCGACGATGATCGTCGAGGCGAGCCCGATGAACAAGCCGTGCTCCACCACGCCCGGAATCGGGCCAAGCGCGGACGCCAGCGCTTGTGGGTCCGAAATCCGGCGAAATTGCGCATCGACGATCCAGTTGCCCTGGTCGGAGACGAAGGGCTCGCCGGCGGCGGTCCGGCGCAGGGTGAGGTCCCCCGAAAGGCCGCAGGCGGCGGCCGCGGCGCGGATCCCGCGCAGCGTCGCGCCGAGGCCGAAGGTCACCACCTCGATCGGTAGCGGAAAGGCGCCGAGGTGCTCGACCCTCTTGCTCTCGTCGGTGATCACGATCATCCGCCGGCTGTCGGCGGCGACGATCTTCTCGCGAAGGAGCGCCCCGCCGCCGCCCTTGACGAGGTTGAACCCCGGGTCGACCTCGTCCGCGCCGTCGACGGCGAGGTCGAGCCCGTCCACCTCGTCGAGGGTCACCAGCCGCACGCCGACCTCGCGGGCGAGGGCGGCGGTGCGCTCGGAGGTCGGCACGCCTACGACGTCGAGCCCGCCGGCGACCTTGTCGCCGAGCAGGCGCACGAACCAGGCGGCCGTCGATCCGGTCCCGAGGCCGAGTCGCATGCCGCTCTCGACCGCCTCCAGCGCCACCGCCGCGGCGGCCCTCTTCAACTCGTCCGCCGACATGCCTGCCTCCGCGCTCGGCCGAAATCCCGCAGGCTGCTTAGATCGCCGGGAGGCAGGGGGTCAAGGCGAGAGGGGCGTGCGCCGCGACGCCGCGGCTGCTATGGAGGGCCCGTTTTTGCAGCATGGAGTCCAGATGTCCGCCCCGCTTCTCGTCCTCGACCTCGACGGCACGTTGCTCGACACCGCGCCGGACCTGCTCGGCGCCCTCAACGCGGTGCTCGCCGAGGACGGCCTGCCGCCCGCCAGCCGGGAGACGCTGGCGCTGCGATTCGGCCACGGGGCGCGGGCGCTGATCGTCGAGGCCTACCGACGCGAGGGGCGGACCGGCTGGGAGGATCGGATCGACCGGCTCGTCGAGCGCTTCCTCCTCCACTACGCCGGGCGCTATGCCGCCGAGACTCGGCCCTTCCCGGGCGCCGTCGAGGCGATGGACCGGCTGGCCGCGGCGGGCGTGCGATTCGCGGTCTGCACCAACAAGCGCAAGGGCATGGCCGATCCGCTGCTGGAGGCGATGGGGCTCCGCCACCGCTTCGACGCGGTGCTCGGCGGCGACAGCCTGCCGGTGAGGAAGCCGGACCCGGCCCACCTCCTCGCCACCATCTCCGCCGCCGGGGCGGACCCCGCCGCCGCGGTGATGGTCGGCGACAGCGACGCCGACGTGCTGGCGGCGAAGGCCGCCGGGGTGCCGGTGGTGGGCGTCACCTTCGGCTATTCGCCGGACCCGATGGACCTGCTCGGGCCCGACGCCGCGATCGACCACTTCGACGACCTCGACCGGGCGCTCGCCGCCGTCTCGCCGGCTTTCGCGCGCGCGCTCGCCGCGGCTCAGAGGGCCGCGACGGCCTCCTCGTAGGCGGTGCGCAGCTCCTCCACCGTCCGCTCCGCTGCCTCGCGCCGCTTCGCCGCCTCGGCGAGCCGCCCGTCGAGCTCCGCCATGGCCTCGAGGTAGGTCCGGGCGAGCTCGGAGTTGGACGGCACCGACTGGAGGTTCCGCCTCACCCGGTCCTGGTCGGCGTCGAGCCGCTGGAACGCGGTGGCGATGCGCTCGACCTCGTCCTCGGCCTCGGCGAGGGCCCGCCTCCGCTCGGCGAGGCCGGCCAGCTTCTCCCGGATCGCCGGGTCGATCCCGCGGGTCTCGGACCAGGCGACGAGGGCGCCGTAGTCCTGCTCGAGCAGCATGTACTGCTCCTCGCCGAGCCGGCTCTCCAGCACCCGCACCGTGGCGGTCGCCCCCGGTTCGAGGCGCGTCTTCAGCCGCATCGAGCTGCCGTTGTCGGAGACGACCTCCGTCTCGCTGCGGGCGTCCCAGCCGAGCTGGCGCGGATGGTCGATCATCACCGTCCGCGCGGCGGTCTCGGGGCCCTCGATGTCGTAGTCGGTGGTGCGCTCGAATCGGCGGGTCAGCACCAGGACGCCGTTCTCGACCCTGGCCGAGGCGATCCGGCGGGTCTCGCCGCCGTCGGTGTCGACGGTGACCTTCGGATCGGCGGCGTAGGCGGCGAAGCGCGTCTCGCCGGGCGGGATGCCGAGGATCTGGGCGTCGCCGAGGTAGCCCTCCTCGTCGAAGACGGTGAAGATTCCCGGCGGCAGGCTGCCGTCGCCGCCGTTGGTGAGGAACAGCGCCGCCACCGGGTGCCGGCTGCCCCCGGAGGGCTGCCACAGCGAGACCAGCTCCGCCTCGTAGTCGGCGTCGATGATCGGCACCGACAGGGTGTGGCCGGAGGGAAGGTCCACCGGGCGCGGGATCGTGAAGCGCACGCCGACGTCGCCCTCGACCGCCGTCACCTGCTGCGTCGGCGCTGACGGCTCGACCCGCGTCCGTTGCGCGAACCCGGCGATCGAGGCGAGCTCCTGCATCGAGCGCGGCGGCGCGGCGGCGGCCGGCATCTCCATGTCGCTCGCCTCGTAGGCGAAATCCTCCCCCGCCGGCTTCGTCCGCTGCAACGCGCCGTCGTCGATGCCGACGTTGACCGGGCCGCCGGGCAGCGCGATCGGGGCTTCCGCCCGCGGCCGCCAGTACATGTCGTAGAGCCGCTGGCGGAGCGCGACCGGGTTCGAGGAGGAGAGCGTCACGGTGACGTCGTCCCAGTCCTCGCCGGTGGCGTTCTCGAGCACCGCCCAGCCCTGGATGCGGACCTTGTCGTCGGCGCCGGCGATCGCCCGGTAGGCGACCTTCCAGACCGGCGCGGCGGCGACGTAGGAGACCTCCACCCGGCGCGGGCCGGCCCCCTCGGTCTCGACCCGCACGGTCTTCGCGCCGTCGTCCTTGCCGCCGCGCAGCGCCCGGCCGGCCTCGGCGATCTTCTGGCGGATGCCCGCGTCGGTAAAGGTTACCTTGGCGGCGGGGCCGAGCGTCAGCTGGCGGACCGAGCCGTCGGCGAGCAGCAGCGACACCGCCGGCAGCTCGAAGGCGGCGCCCTCCGAGGGCCGCTGCACCCGGTCGACGCCGAGGATGACGCCGCGGGCGGCGTTGCCCTCGCCGTCGTCGACCTCGGCGGTGAAGCCGCGCATCGCCTGCGCGACCGCCGCGGGGGAGGCGAGGTCGCCGGGGCCGAAGGGAAGGTTGCGGAAGGCCTCGGCGACGGAGTCCGAGCCGACCAGCGAGACGCCGGTGACCGTGCCGGCCGGGTCGGCGACGACGAGGCTCTTCAGGACGTCGTCCACCTGCGTCGCCGGCACGGTGACCTCGATCGCCGCCGGGCCGTCGGCCTCGAAGCCGCGGACGATCTCGGCGAGGCCGCCGGAGGAGAGCAGCACCGAGGAGATGTCGCCGTCCGCGGCTGCCGCGGGGCCGGCGGCGAGGGCGAGGGCGGAGGCGGAGAGAAGGAAGGCTGCACGCATCGCGAAATCTCCGGCACGGCCCCGGCGCGCCGGGGGTCGGTGGAACTGACGATGCGGCACGGTCGCCCGGCCCGATGGCCGAATTGTGATCGTCCGCGACGGGCCGCCGCACCCGCACGCCGCCCGGTCCCCGCCGCGGCAGCCGCCGCTCTCCCTGCTTGACTTGCGCCCGCCATCCCCCTTATACCCCCGCACCATCGGGCGGTTAGCTCAGCGGGAGAGCATTCGCTTCACACGCGAAGGGTCACAGGTTCAATCCCTGTACCGCCCACCATTCCCCAAGTCGGTCCCTTTGTCTTCTTGCCGTTCTCGCCGAGCGCCTGCGGGACGGGCGAGATCGTCCCTGTCCGGCACCCGAGCGGGGGCCTCTTGCGGGCCGGCCCATGACAGGGGGATCACCGCTGCCCGCGTCATCTGCGCTTGACAAATCACCGGCTTGCGTCCATCTGCATGTTGCTGCGGGTGCGAAACGCTCCGCCATACCGGCCGCGTGACGTGTAGAGGCTTCCCTCTCCCTGGCCGGACCCGATAGTTTCTCCCAGGAATTGCCCGATCACGCGGGGCGTTCTGACCCCGCGGAACGCCGCCGGCAGAGCCGGCGGCCGACGCATGTCGTCGAAAGAGACCACCTTGACCGATTTTGCTTCCCTCGGCCTCGCCCAGAGCCTCCTCAAGGCCCTGGTGGACGAAGGCTACGAGACCCCCACTCCCATCCAGGCGCAGGCCATCCCCGAGCTTCTCGCCGGCCGCGACCTCCTGGGCATCGCCCAGACCGGCACCGGCAAGACGGCGGCCTTCGCGCTGCCGATCCTGCAGCGGCTGGCGCCCGGGCGGATCGCCCAGCCGCGCCGGGTGCGCTGCCTGATCCTCTCGCCGACGCGCGAGCTCGCCACCCAGATCGCCGACAGCTTCCGGGCCTACGGCAAGTACATGAACCACATGTCCATCGCCGTGGTGTTCGGCGGCGTCGGCCATCGCCCGCAGGAGGAGCGGCTGCGCCGCGGCGTCGACATCCTCGTCGCCACCCCCGGCCGGCTGATCGACCATCTCGACGCGGGCATGTTCCAGCTCGACAGCACCGAGGTCTTCGTCCTCGACGAGGCGGACCAGATGCTCGACATGGGCTTCATCCACGCGGTCCGGAAGATCGTCCGCAAGCTGCCCAAGCAGCGGCAGAGCCTGTTCTTCTCGGCCACCATGCCGAAGGAGATCGGCCAGCTCGCGGGCGAGCTGCTGACCGACCCGGCGACCGTCGCCGTCGCTCCGGTGGCCACCACGGTCGAGCGGGTCGAACAGCGGGTGATCTTCGTCGAGACCGCCGCCAAGCGGACGCTGCTGCGCGACGTGATCGTCGACGAGAAGCCCGACCGGGCGCTCGTCTTCACGCGCACCAAGCACGGCGCCGACCGCGTCGTCCGCTCGCTCGCCCAGGACGGCATCGCGGCGGTGGCGATCCACGGCAACAAGAGCCAGGCCCAGCGCGAGAAGGCGCTGGCGGGCTTCAAGGCGGGCGCGACCCCGATCCTGATCGCCACCGACATCGCCGCCCGCGGCATCGACGTGACCGGCGTCAGCCACGTCATCAACTTCGACCTGCCGAACATCCCGGAGAGCTACGTCCACCGCATCGGCCGGACCGCGCGCGCCGGGGCGAGCGGCATCGCCATCTCCTTCTGCGACCAGGAGGAGCGGGCCTTCCTCAAGGACATCGAGAAGCTCACCCGGCAGACGATCCCGGCCGAGGACCGCCGCGGCTCCATCAAGGTCGCCCCGCGCGCCGCGCGCGACGACGACGACGGCGAGCGGCGTGGCTTCCGTGAGGGCCAGGGTCGCGGTCGCGGCCAGCGCGGTCGCGTCGGCAACGGCCATCCGGGCCAGGCCTCGCGCCCGAGCGGCGGCGAGCGGTCGGGCGGCCATGCGTCCCGGGCGAAGGGCGGCAAGCCGTCCCGCCAGGGCGCCGGCCAGCCGGGCGCCCGAGCGGCCGAGACGGGCTCGCGCCACTCGGCGGCGAGCGGCGCCCAAGCCGCGCCGCGGCCGAACCACCGCGACACCGGCGCGAGCGAGCAGAGCCTCAGCCGCGTCGGCTTCCTCGCCCGCCCGGCGGGCGCCGAGGGCCCGCGGCGGCGGCCGGGCTGACCGTCCGCCAACGCCCGGCGGCACCGCCGCCGGCCCCTTGATATTATTGACGATCTCCACGACGGCGGTCCGGGCTTCCCGGGCCGCCGTTTCCGTTCGGCCGCAGGCGCCGGCGAAGTATCCCGTAAAGCCGGTTGTCCGCGCGTCCCCCGAACGGAGGACGACGCGGGCACCGCTGCAGCTTCCAATAGATAACCGGAAGAAGCGTGCGGACGTGAAAGTGGAGAACATCATGAAAATCAGATCTCGCATACTTGCGGTGACGGCCATCGCGGCCCTCACCATCACCGCGGCATTCCCGGCGTCGGCCGACTCGCCGCTCAACGTCGTCTTCTACAACGGCAGCAAGCCGACCTGGGTCGGCTCGGGGCACGCTGACATCTTCATGAACAGCGGGGGGGTTGTCGGTTCGACGACTCTCATCGGCGATCCCCCGGGCAGCGCGGGCGCGCCGGACACGTTCGTCGCCGCGCAGCAGCTCGTCGAGACCTTCGTCGGCCGCGGTGGCGCCGACGTCTTCCGGTTCCACGCCGAGACCAGCGACGGCTACTCGACGGACACCATCGCCGACTTCGACCCGGCGGAGGGCGACCGCATCGACCTCAGCCGGATCGACGCGAACACCAAGCTTGGGGGCAGGCAGGCGTTCCGCTACATCGGCGAGGCGCCGGCGTTCGAGGGCCGGACCGGATACCAGGCGGCCGGCCAGCTCCGCTTCTGGGACGGCTACCTGATCGGTGATACCAACGGAACCTGGTCGGCCGACGGCAGCGATCCGGCGGACTTCGAACTGATCGTCAAGCTGGACGGGGTCGACCACCTCGACGCCGCTGCGCTGGTCCTCAGCGACAAGGCGTCCGGCCCGGCAAAGAAGAAGAAGAAGACGAAGAAGAAGACGAACCCGGGCAAGAAAATGAAGTCGAAGAATGCGACCAAGCAGTAGCGCGCCTTCGCCGCGGCCGGCGGGGCGACCCGCCGGCCGCGTTCGCCGGACGAGTCCGGCCACTCCCCCAGGACGCCTTCAGGGCTGCGAATCCAAGTTGGCAGGGTAGGTGCCCGACGAGGCTTGCGAGGGTGTGATCGGACCCTCGCTACCAGCGCCCGCCGCGCCAGTCTTCTGCCGTCGGGCGGCGCCAGTGGCCGGTGAGCCTTCCTTCTCCCCCTTGGGGGAGCTTTCCTTCTCCCCGTCGGGGGAGCTTTCCTTCTCCCCGTTGGGGGGAGCTTTCCTTCTCCCCGTCGGGGGAGCTTTCCTTCTCCCCCTTGGGGGAGCTTTCCTTCTCCCCCTTGGGGGAGAAGGTGCCCCGAAGGGGCGGATGAGGGGTGAGAACCCATCCAGCCGCGCGAACCCTCCGGCCGGGCGCCCCTCATCCGCCGGCATCCGCCGGCACCTTCTCCCCGGGAGGGGAGAAGGGGAGCGTGCCCCGCCCGCCGCGCCAGTCTTCTGCCGTCGGGCGGCGTCAGTGGCCGGGGAGCCTTCCTTCTCCCCCTCGGGGGTTGGACCAGCGCCTCCAGCCCGCCGCTCGCCTCGACGGCGCGGTTCGATCTTGACGAAATGCCTGCAGGCCGCGCGCCTGTGAGCGGGCAGTCAGCGTTCCGGAGGGTCGCCGCAAGATCGTAAAAAATATCAGTTCCAGATCACCCTTCCGGGTGACGCGGGCCGTGGCGGCGGGGGCTTCACTGGGGACATGCCGGAAGCGGTGTCCGGCTCAACCTGGAACCAAAGAGGCTGCCCATGTCTACCATTCGTCATCGCCGGGCCCTGACGGCCGGCGTCTCCATGCTCGTCCTCCTCCCCGTCGCAGCGGGCGCCGCCGAGATCGTCGGCACCATCAACGCGGACGTCCTCACCGGGACCGAGGCCATCGACGTCATCTCCGGCGGCGCCGGCAACGACCGGATCCTCGGCGATCCGCAGGCGGCGAACCTGCCGGTCACGGCGGTCACACGCGTCGCCCGGCCGCACAACGCCGCCCAGCCGAACCTCGGCACGATCGAGGACCCGGTCTATTCGGCCGACGGCCTCACCATGGCCTATTCCGTCGTGTCCGACGTGACGGCGAACACCTGCTCGGTGATCCTCCGCAGCGTGGCCACCGGCGCCGAGACGGTGGTCGACGCCAAGTCGAACGCGGCGGCCGGCACGCTCGGCCTCTGCGATCGCGTGTCGCTCTCGGCGAACGGCAAGAAGCTGGTCTTCTCCTCGGTCGCCCCGCTCGTCTCCGGCGACATGAACGGCATGGTGGACGTCCACCTCTACGACGTCGACACCAAGGTGATCACCCGCGTGTCGGTGACGGACATGGAAGGCCAGGGCGACGGCCACAGCTACGAGCCCGTGATCTCGCCGGACGGCACCAGGGTGGCCTTCGCCTCGAAGGCCACGAACCTTCCCGCCGCCGCCGGCGCCGACAGCAACGGCAAGGCCGACGTCTTCGTCCGCGACCTCGTCGCCGGCACCACGGTGCGGTTGAGCGAGTCGGCGCTGGGGGTGCAGGGCATCGACGGCGACGCCGGCTGGCCGGTGTTCTCGGCCGATGGAAAGCGGCTGGCCTTCCACACCGGCGCCAGGAACATGGTGACCACCGACACCGACATGGTGCAGGACGTCTACGTCCGCGACCTCGCCACCAAGGCGATGACTCGCGTCTCCGTGTCCGCCGTCGCCAACCAGGCGCCGTCGGGGGCCAGCGGCTACCCGGCCTTCTCGCCCGACGGCCTCGAGGTGGTGTTCCAGTCGGCGGCCGAGAACCTCGTTGCCGGCGACACCAACGGCAAGGTGGACGTGTTCGTCCGCGACCTCATCGCCAACACGACGAAGCTGGTGTCGCGGACCGCGGCGGCCCAGGCCGACGGCGCGAGCGCGATGCCCTTCTACTCGCCGGATTCCAGCAAGGTCGTCTTCCACTCCAACGCCACCAACCTCGTCACCGGCGACACCAACGCCGACGGCGACTGGTTCATGGCGGACCTCCTCGGCGGGGCGATCACTCGCCTGTCGACCAAGGCGGCGGGTGGCCAGGTGGAGAACGCCGGGGACGCGGCGGGCATCGCCGCCATGTCGCCGAACGGGCTCGCCTTCGCCTACGCCTCCAGGGCGATCGACATCACCGCCGACGGCAACGGCGTCGCCGACCTCTTCCTCGCCACGCTGGCGCCGGGAGCCGGCGGGCGCGACGTCCTGCGGGGCGACGACGGCGAGGACTGGATCCACGGCGGCGGCGGCGACGACCTCGTCTCCGGCGGCCCCGGCAAGGACACGCTGGTCGGCGGCGCGGGCATCGACCGCGTCTCCTTCGCGGACGCGGCCGCCAAGGTGACGGTGGATCTCGCGACCGGCAAGACCTCGGACGGCGACAAGATCTCGGAGGTCGAGGGCATCGTCGGGTCGAAGTTCGACGACGTGCTGAAGGGCGACGCGAAGGGGAACGTGATCCACGGCGGGCCGGGAGCCGACGTGATGACCGGCGGCGGCGGCGCCGACAGGTTCACCTACGCCAGCCTGGCCGAGAGCCCGGCGAAGTCGCCCGACACCATCACCGACTTCAAGCCCAAGATGAAGATCGACCTGTCGCTGGCGATCCCCGAGGCCAAGGGCAAGAAGAAGGGCAAGCAGAAGTTCACCTGGATCGGGTCGAAGCCGTTCAGCAAGAAGAAGGGCGAGGTCCGCTTCGAGAAGGAACTCCTGCAGATCGATGCCAAGGGCAAGGGCAAGGCTACCTTCGCGATCAAGCTTCCGAAGGTGGGCAGCCTGAAGAAGAAGCAGGTGATCGGCGTGAAGTGACCTGCCTTCCCGAGGCATGGCGGCGGCCCGGGCACCCCCCGGGCCGTCGTCGTTCGGGCGGCACCGGTGTCGCGGTCAGACCCGCCGCCCGGCGATGTAGGTCGCGGCGACGGCGCGGTCGTCGCCGAGCGTCATCAGCACGAAGAGTTCCTCCTCGAGGTCGCCCCGGGCCGCCTCCATCCGGTGGGCCATCGCCGGGGTCGCCCGCGAATCGAGCACCACCAGGTCCGCGGCGTGGCCGGGCTCGATCCGGCCGATCTCCGCCGCCTCGCCGATCGCCTCGGCGTTGCCGAGCGTCATGCGGTGGAAGGCCTGCAGGGCGGAGAGCTTCTGGCCGCGCAGCTGCATCACCTTGTAGGCCTCCGCCGCGGTCGCCAGCATCGAGTAACTGGTGCCGCCGCCGACGTCGGTGGCGAGGGCGTGCCGCACCGGATGCGGCCCCCGGTCGAGCCCGTCGTGGTCGAAGAGGCCCGAGCCGATGAAGAGGTTCGAGGTCGGGCAGAAGACGGCGACGCAGCCGATCTCGCTCATGCGCGCGATCTCGTCCGGCCTCAGGTGGATGCAGTGGCCGAGCAGGGTGCGCGGCGACAGCATGCCGAAGCGGTCGTAGACGTCGAGGTAGCCGGCGCTCTCCGGGAACAGCCGGGCCACGGCCTCGATCTCGGCGAGGTTCTCCGACATGTGCGTCTGCAGCAGGCAGTCCGGGTGGTCGGCGAGGAGCCGGCCCGCGACCTCCAGCTGCGCGGCCGTCGAGGTGATGGCGAAGCGCGGGGTGATCACCACCCGCTGGCGGCCGCGGCGGTGCCAGCGCCGGATCAGCGCCTCGGTGTCGGCGAGGGCGGAGGCGGGCGTGTCGCACAGCGCGGGCGGGGCGTTGCGGTCCATCATCGTCTTGCCGGCGAGCATCAGCGTGCCGCGCCGCTGGCTCTCCTCGAAGAAGGCGTCGATGGCCGAGGCGTGCACCGAGCCGTAGACGACGGCCGTGGTGGTGCCGTTGCGGGCGAGTTCGTCGAGGAAGAAGCGGGCGCCGGCCTCCGCGTGGGCGCGCTCGGCGTACTTCATCTCGGCGGGGAAGGTGTACTTCTGCAGCCACTCGAGGAGCTGCGTCCCCCAGGAGGCGATCACCTGCGTCTGCGGGAAGTGGATGTGGGCGTCGATGAAGCCCGGCAGGATCAGCCGGTCGCCGTGGTCGTCCACCATCGTCCCCGGCCTGCGGTGGGACTCGAGGTCGGCGGCGTCGGCGACGGCGAGAATGCGGCCGCCCTCCACCACCACGATGCCGTCCGGGCGGTAGCGGTAGCTGCCCGCGTCGCCGGCGCCCGCCGGCGCGCGGTCGAAGCTCAGCACCCGGCCGCGCAGGATCCGCCGGCCCGTGTCCCCGCTCTCCGCCATGTCCCGTCGTCTCCCCTCCGAGGTGGTCCGCCGAATTAACCGGATTCCGCCGCGGTCAGGAAGGGGAGGGCGCGTCGGTCGCGGAAGGATGCCGGGCGGCCCCGATGGCGCGGTGACAAAACCGGCCCCCGCTCGGCCCGCGGCGGAGGCCCGGTCAGCCGGCGCGAAGGCTCACCAGCGGGGCGAGCATCGCGGCCACCTCGGACTGCCGCCGGGTGCCGGTCTTCGCCATCACGCGCTTGACGTGGGTGCGGATCGTCTCCCGCGACGTTCCGCTGTCGGCGGCCATGTCCTCGATGGACTTGCCCGAGACGAGCGCCCGGGCGATCCGGGCCTCCGCGGCGGTGAGGTCGTAGAGGCCGGCGACGATGGAGGGGTCGAGGTGCCGGTGGGCCGTCGCGAGGGTGACGACGAGGATGGCGTCGGCGCCGGAGAAGACGTCGTTGGCCTGTCGGGCGACCGGCAGCAGGTGGGCCACCGCCGCCGGCCGGTCGTCGGTCGCCGGCACCGGGATGGAGCGAACGGTTCCCCGTTGTCCGCCGCCGCGGCCGATCTGCTCCAGCGCCTCGTTCATCAGCCGGTCCGCTTCGGGGTGGGCGAGGGCGATCCGGCCGTGCGCGCGCTGGGCGATGACACCCGACAGGCTCTCGAAATCCGCGTTGTGCAACCGGAGTCGCGCGCGGATGTCGAGCACCGCCGCCGGCACCCCCAGCGCCGACATGGTCTCGACGGCGGTGCGGGCCCGCTCGAGCCCTAGCCGTCCGGCGACCATCGCCGCCCGCGCGATATGCGGCCTCAGCCGGTCGAGGTTCGCCACCACGCTCTCCTCGAAGGGGTCCTCGCCGATCAGCCGCTCGAACCCGAACACCATGGAATCGCCGTTGGGGACCAGGAGGACGGCGCCGCAGGCCCAGCCGATCCCGCGCGGGCGGAGGAAGTTCGCGTGGATGTCGGACTGCGAGCCGTCCTCGCCGCCGAAGACGGTGCGATCCTCCACGAAGCCGAGGTGTCCGCCGGCCGCGTAGCGGCGCAGCCAGTCGTTGTCGAGCATGCCGGCCGCGATCAGGTCTTCCGCGATCCGGCGGCTGTTCTCGGTGCTGGTCCAGCGGATCGCCCGCTCGCTTGGCCGGTCGCCGCGATGGATGAGCACGCCGCCCCAGGCGCGGGCCTGGCCCGACATCCGCTCCAGGACGCCCGGCCAGAGCTCCGGGATGACCGCCGCCTCGTAGAGACCGTCCGCGAGCGCCTCGAAGGAATCCACATTCATCGCCGCCCCGCCGGCCCCGGAATCATCGACATTTGCTACAATATACCGAAAACGCAGGCAAGCGGCGGCGCGGCGGACCGCCCGCGGGTCGGGGCCGTCAGGGCGCGGCGTCGCGTTTCGGCGGTTTCGCCGGCCCGTCCGCTCGTGCAAGGCTCGGCCAGAACGGGAGGATCGCCCGGACGGCCGCGCGCGGCCGAACCGGGCGGGGTCGAATGCCGGAGGGAACCACATGAAGAGCGACATCGAGATCGCCCGCGCCGCCAGCCTGAAGCCGATCGGCGAGATCGCCGGGCGGCTCCACATCCCGGGCGACGCCCTGGTCCCCTACGGCCGGCATATCGCAAAGATCGAGCACGGCTTCCTCGAGAGCCTCCGCGAACGGCCGCGCGGCAAGCTGGTCCTGGTGACGGCGATCACGCCGACGCCCGCGGGCGAGGGGAAGACCACCACGACCGTCGGCCTCGGCGACGCGCTGAACCGGATCGGCCGCAACGCCGCGATCTGCCTGCGCGAGCCTTCGCTCGGCCCCTGCTTCGGGGTCAAGGGCGGCGCGGCGGGCGGCGGCTACAGCCAGGTGGTGCCGATGGAGGCGATCAACCTCCATTTCACCGGCGACTTCCACGCCATCACCTCGGCGCACAACCTGCTCGCCGCGCTGGTCGACAACCATGTCTACTGGGGCAGCGAGCCGAAGATCGACGGCCGGCGGCTGACCTGGCGCCGCGTCCTCGACATGAACGACCGCATGCTGCGCAACCAGTTGAACGGCCTCGGCGGGGTCGCCAACGGCTACCCGAAGGAGGACGGCTTCGACATCACCGTGGCGTCCGAGGTGATGGCGGTGTTCTGCCTAGCCCGCGACCTCAGGGACCTCGAGCAGCGGCTGGCGCGGATCGTCATCGGCGAGACGGAGGACAAGCGCTTCCTCACCGCCGACGTGGTCGGCGCAGCCGGAGCGATGGCCGTGCTGCTGCGCGACGCGATCCAGCCGAACCTCGTCCAGACGCTGGAGGGCAACCCGGCCTTCGTCCACGGCGGCCCCTTCGCCAACATCGCCCATGGCTGCAACTCCGTGATCGCCACCGACGCGGCGCTGCGCCTTGCCGACGTGGTGGTGACGGAAGCCGGCTTCGGCGCGGACCTCGGCGCCGAGAAGTTCATGGACATCAAGTGCCGCAAGGCGGGCCTGGCGCCGGACGCGGCGGTGATCGTCGCCACCATCCGGGCGCTGAAGATGCACGGCGGGGTCGCGAAGGAGGACCTCACCCGCGAGAACCTTTCCGCCCTGCGGACCGGCTTCGACAACCTCGCCCGGCATGTGGAGAACGTCGGCCGCTTCGGCGTCGAGGCGGTGGTCGGCATCAACCGCTTCGGCTCGGACACCGACGAGGAGGTGAACCTCCTCCTCGAACTGTGCAACCGCATCGGCGTGGAGGCGGTGATCTGCACCCATTTCGCCGACGGCGGCCGCGGCGCCGAGGCGCTGGCGCACAAGGTGGCGGCGATCCTCGACCGGCCGCGGCGGGCGCCGTTCCGCCATCTCTACCCGGACGAGATGCCGCTGCTGGAGAAGGTGTCGACCATCGCCCGCGACATCTACCGGGCCTCGGGCGTGGAGGCGACGCCGAAGGCGCGGGCGCGCCTCGCCCAGTTCGAGGGCGCCGGCTACGGCCACCTGCCGGTGTGCATCGCCAAGACGCAGTCGTCCTTCTCCGCAGACCCGGCGCTGAAGAACGCGCCCGTCGGCCACGTGTTGCCGATCCGCGAGGTGCGGCTGTCGGCGGGGGCGGAGTTCGTGGTGGTGATCTGCGGGGACATCATGACGATGCCCGGACTGCCGAGGGTGCCGTCGGCAGTCAAGATCCGGCTCGACGAGAACGGCGAGATCGAGGGGCTGAGCTGACCGGGCCGTCCGGGGTCAGACGAAGCGGAAGCGGGCGAGCCGGCGGTCGTCCGTCGCGTGGACGTGGATCGGCTCTTCCCGGAAGCGGACGCCGATGTCGCGCGCCGTTCGCCAGACCACTTCGGCCCGCTGCACCGTGTGCTCGGCCGGATCGAAAAGGTAGAAGTCGGCCGGGATGTCGCTCGCGTGATCGCTGCGGATCAGCGCGCCGCTCTCGGAGACGTTGCGCACAACGCAATCCCAGGTGAAGCGGAAATCCCCGAAGGCGACCTTGCCGCCCTTGAAGGTGCGCCGGCGTATGCCACCGCGCCGCTTGTCGTCTGAAAAACTCTCGACCGCCGTCATGTTCGCCCCGCAACGCTCCGATGCTTCGGACCGGAACAATATACATCGAACTTTACGCAAATTGACCCGTGGATCGGATTTAACCTTAACGGAACAATGGGGCGGCGACCGGTCGGCCCGCCGTTTATTTAATGCAATATTTATAATAACTAAATCTTAAGCCTTCGCCGCCGGGCGGGGCCGAGCACGTGCCTGAAGGAGAAGCGTTTGGCCGCGTCGATGCGAAACCTGGCGATCCGGGCAGCATTCCGCCTCATGGCGACCGCCGGCGCGGGGCGCTGGCTGGGCGCCGGCGGCCCGCGCTGCGCGGTGCTGATGATGCATAGGGTCCGCCCGGCCCGGGACGCCGCCTTCCAGCCCAACCGCCACCTCGAGATCACGCCGGACTTCCTCGACCGGGTGCTCGGCCGGCTGCGCGCGCGCGGGATCCCGGTCGTCCCGCTGGAGGAGGCGGCGGCGCGCCTCGCCGGCCCGCGGGCTCCCGAACGCATCGCCGTGCTCACCTTCGACGACGGCTACCGCGACAACCTCGAGCAGGCCGCCCCGGTGCTGCGCAGCCACGGTGTTCCCTTCACGGTCTTCGTCTCCTCCGGCATGGTCGACGGCCGCGCCAACGCCTGGTGGATGGCGCTCGAGGAGATGCTGGCTGCCGCCGAGGCGCTGGACGCCCGGCCCGCCGGCCTCGGCATCCTCCGGGCCGGCGACCCGGTCCGCAAGCGCGCGGCCTTCGAGGCGGTCTCGACGGCGCTCTGGCGCCTCGGCGAGGCCGGGCGCGACGTCGCCATCCGCGAGATCGCCCGCCGTCACGGCCACGACATTCCGGCGATGCTGGCGCGCGAGATGATGGACTGGAGCGAGGCGCGCCGCCTCGCTGCCGATCCGCTCTGCCGGATCGGCGGCCATACGACGGGCCACGCGGCGCTGGCGATGCTGGACGAAGCCGCGGCCCGGGCGGAGATCGCCGAGGACCTCGCCCGTATCGAGGCCGAGACGGGCGTGCGCCCGACGACCTTCGCCTACCCCTACGGCTGCCGCCGGGCCGTCGGCCCCCGCGAGCCCCGGCTGCTCGAGGGCCTCGGCATCGGGGCGGCGGTGACCACCGCGCCCGGGCTGGTCGGGCCGGATGCAGCGGACGGGGGCCGGCTCGCATGGCCGCGTGTGTCGCTGAACGGCCATTTCCAGAGCCTCGAGGCGGTCGACCTTCTCCTCGCCGGCGCCCCGTTCCGCCTTGCCGGCGCGCTCGGCCGGCGCCGCAGCACGGGGACCTTCAGGCCGGGTCCCGCCCTGGCGGCGCGATGAGCGCCTTTCCCGCCGCCGGCGGATCGACGTCGGCGATGGAAGGGAGGTCGATCTCGCGGACGAGCTTTCGGCGGATCGCCTCGGCGAAGGCGCCGAAGTCCGGCGCCTCCACGACGAAGCTTCCCGGCCCGGTGATCAGCCGGTCCCGGTAGAACTCGACGACATCCGCATCGTCGGAAATCACCGCAAGGCCGTTCACCGTGACCCCGAGATCCTCGGCGCGGCTCCGGGCTGCCCAGACATTGGGCGTCGTCCTGCGGCGAGGGGCGAGCGACTCCCGGCCGTCGCCGGACACGTTGACGACACGGCGCGTCGCGCAGATCCGCGGGTCCTCCAGCATGTCGAGCGCCGCCCCGAGGCCGTTGCCGAGGTCCGTGCTGCCGCCGATGCTGCGCGCCAGCCCGTCGACGAGTCCGGCGAAGCGGTCGGCGTCCGCAGGCGAGCGGATCACGTCCCAGTCCAGCACGTCGATGCCGCTCGCGGCGTCGCCCCAGACCACCACGGCGACTGCCACCGTCCCGGCCGCCGCAAGGGCGGCCTTCACCTCCAGGTCTTGGAAGGCGAGGGCGGTGCCCCGGGTCTGGAGCGCGAATTCCTCGTCGCTGATGCTGGCGGAGGAATCGAAGGCGAGCACCAGGGCGAGATCCGCACATGCAAACGCTTCGGCGCGCGGGGCCGGAGCGCAGGCGATGACCAGGCCGAAAACAAGAAGACCGATCCGCACGGCGCCCCCCGCTGCAGAAGGTCGATCCGGGTCGAGTTCGGATGAAAGCGGACGAGCCGCTCCCGATCATGAAAGTGCATTCTGTGAAATATGTAAATCGCCGATTGTGCCACTGTCATTGTGCAGTGACCGTCTCGGCGGATGGGCGCCGCGGCCGTCGATTCGATCGGCCGGGACGGCGCGCGGCCGCTTCGAGCCGTCGGGAGTTCCGCCGCCCGTGCGCCTGTCAGCCGGCGGGCATCTCGTGCCGCCACGGCGGGTTTCCGCCGGCGCGCGAGCAGGTGATCCCGGCCGCGGTGACCCCGAAGGTCAGCGCCGCCGCGAGCTGGTCGGCGGTGAGGTCATCGAGGGCGTCGGTGTCCAGCCGCCCCGCCTCCTTGAGCGCCACCAGCAGGCCCGCCTGGAAGGTGTCGCCGGCGCCGATGGTGTCGACCACCTGGACCCTCGGCGCGTGCACCGCGACCTGGCCGGCGCGGGCGTGCCAGGCGACGGCGCCCTCCGCCCCGCGGGTGAGCACCACGAGCTTCGCCCCGCCGGCGAGCCAGTCCTCGGCGCGGGCGCCCCAGTCGCGCGAATCGAACAGGTAGTCGAAGTCCACGTCGGACATGCGGATGATGTCGGCCAGCGCCGCGAAGCCGGTCATCCGCGCGACATAGGCCTGCCGGTCGGAGACGAGGCTCGGCCGGCAGTTCGGGTCGAAGGAGAGGGTGGTGAGCCCCTTGGCGGCGGCGAACAACGACAGGTAGGCCGAGGAGGACGGCTCGTTGACGAGCGTCGTCGAGCCGACGTGCAGCGCGTCGATCGCCGGGAAGGGGATCGCGCCGGGGCGGTAGGTCCACAGGCGCGCGGCCGTGGTCTCGTCATAGAAGGCGTAGTGCGGCTCGCCGTCGACGAAGCGCACGAAGGCGAGGGTGGTCTCCCGGTCCGCCCGGTCGGCATAGCGCAGGTCGACGCGGGACTCGGAAAGATGGGCGGCGATCATGTCGCCGAACATGTCGTTGGAGATGCCGCCGACGAAACCCGTCGGCGCCCCCAGCCGGCCCATGGCGACGGCCACGTTGAGGCAGGATCCGCCCACGGCCGGCATGAAGGCGTCGCGGCCCTCGGCCGTCGTCACCGGGACGAAATCGATCAGCGCGTCACCGCAGGCCAGCAGCATGCCCGTGCCATCCCCCTTCTGGCGGTCCATCGGCATTGCTAGCGGTGGAATCGTCATGGATCAACTTGAATACGCCGATCGTGGCGCAGCCGGCGAACCATCGGCCAGCGGCCGGGTGGCGCAAAACACGGGTGCGCCGGGCTGCGGCGAAGGCTAGCATCCTGGTCCCGCCCGCCGGATCGCATCGCCACCGGACCCGACCCCGCATGCCCGTCACGCTCGCGCTCACCTCGCTCGCCATGATCGCCTTCGCCGCCAACTCGCTGCTCGCCCGGGCGGCGCTGGCCGAGGGCGCGATCGACGCGTCGAGCTACACGGTGGTGCGGCTGGTCGCCGGGGCGGTCGTGCTGGCCGCCTTCGTGGCGCTGCGCGGCGGACGGGCGAGCCTCGCCGCCCGCCCGGGCTCGACGGCCTCGGGCGTGGCTCTGCTCGCCTACGCGCTGTTCTTCTCGCTCGCCTACCTGAGGCTCGGCGCCGCCACCGGCGCGCTGATCCTCTTCGCCAGCGTGCAGGGGACGATGATCCTCACCGGCATCCTCGGCCGCGACCGGCCGGTGCCGCGGGAACTGCTCGGCCTCGCCGTCGCCTTCGCCGCCTTCGTGTGGCTCCTGCTGCCGGGGCTTGCGGCGCCGGATCCGCTCGGGGCGGCGCTGATGGTCCTCTCCGGGATCGCCTGGGGCGCCTACTCGCTGAAGGGCCGCGGCGTGCGCGACCCGCTGGCGGCAACCGCGGGCAACTTCGTCCGGGCCGGCCTCCTCTCCTTGCCGCTGCTGCCGCTCGCCTTCGCGGGCGCTCCCTTCGGCGCCGCCTCGGTCAGCGGGGAGGGGCTGTGGCTTGCCGTGGTCTCGGGCGCGGTCACCTCCGGGCTCGGCTACGTCATCTGGTACGCGGCGCTGCCGCGGCTGTCGACGACCCAGGGAGCGGTGGTCCAATTGACCGTGCCGGTGATCGCACTCGCCGGCGCGGCGCTGCTTCTGTCGGAGCCGCCGACACCCAGGCTCGTGCTCTCGGCGGCCGCGATCCTGTTCGGCGTCGGCCTGGCCGTCACGGCCCCGAAGCGGGCCGCCGCGTCGGCTTGACGATCAAATCGCCGCGCCTTACCGATGGAATCCTTTCAGCAAGCCGGGGGCGGCGGAGATGAAGTTGACGCTGAAGACGGTCGCCGATGCCGCGGGGGTGAGCGTCGCGACGGTGGACCGGGTGCTCAACCGGCGCGAGGGCGTGCGCGGCGCGACAGTGGAGCGGGTCGAGATGGCGATCCGCCGGCTGGGCTACGCGCCCTCCACGCTCGCGGCCCGGGTCGCGCCGGCGCCCAACCGCTTCGCCTTCCTGCTGCCGCCGCCGGCGAACCCCTTCTACGACGCCCTCGCCCAGGCCGTCGGCAGCCTCGGCGAGTGGCTGCCCTTCGCCGGATCCAGCTACGACGTGCGCAACGCCGACGTCTTCGACGGCGACGCCCTCGCCGCCGCGCTGCTCGAGGCCGGGCGGGACGGCTATGCGGGCCTCGCGGTCGTCGCGCTCGACCATCCGGCGGTGCGCGAGGCGATCAACGCGGTGCAGCGCGAGGGCGTCGCGGTGACGACCCTCGTGTCCGACGTGCCTTCGTCGGGCCGCCGACGCTATGTCGGCATCGACAACACGGCCGCCGGCCGCACCGCCGGCACGCTGGTCGGCCGCTTCCTGCCGGGACGGCGCGGCAAGGTGGCGCTGGTCGCCGGGTCGCTGGCGCTGCGCGACCACGCCGAGCGGCGCTTCGGCTTCGAGCAGGTGATCGCCCAGGACTTCCCCGACGTCTCGGTGATCCCCGCCCGCGAAGGCCGCGACGACCCGGCCCGGGTGGCGGCGCTCACCCGCGACCTCCTCGCCGAGCACCCGGACCTGTCCGGGATCTACAGCGTCGGCGCCGGCGTCGAGGGCGTCACCGGCGCGCTGGAGGCGGCCGGGCGGGCCCGCTCGGTGGTGTTCGTCGCGCACGAACTCACGCCGGCCAACCGCGCGGCGCTGATGCGCGGTACCATCGACGCGATCATCAACCAGGACGCGGGCCACGAGGCGCGGTCCGCCGCGCGCATCTTGCAGGCGATCACCAACGACTGGCCGATCCTCGACGAGCAGGAGCGTATCCGCATCGACATCTTCCTGCGCGACAACGCTCCCTGAGGGCGCGGCGCAGGGCCCCGCCGCGGCGGGAGGCAAGGGGAGGAGCAGTCCGTGACCACCCATCTCGGCATCGACGTCGGCACGTCCTCGGTGAAGGCCGTGCTGATCGGCGACGGCGACCGGCTGATCGCCTCGGCCAGCAGCCCGCTCGAGGTCTCCCGCCCGCATCCCGGCTGGTCCGAGCAGGACCCGGACGCCTGGATCCGCGCCACCGAGGCGGCGGTGGACTCGCTGCGGAACACCCATCCGGCGGACCTCGCCGCCGTCGCCGGCATCGGCCTTTCCGGCCAGATGCACGGCGCGACGTTGCTCGGCGCCGACGACCGGCCGCTCCGCCCGGCCATCCTCTGGAACGACGGCCGCTCGGCCGCCGAATGCGCCGAGATCGAGGCGCGCCTGCCCGCCTCGCGGGCGATCGCCGGGAACATCGCCATGCCGGGCTTCACCGCGCCCAAGCTCGCCTGGGTCAAGAAGCACGAGCCGTCGGTCTTCGCCGCGGTGGCCAAGGTTCTGCTGCCGAAGGACTACGTCCGCCTCTGGCTCACCGGCGCGCACGTCTCCGACATGTCGGACGCCGCCGGCACCCTCTGGCTGGACGTCGGCGCCCGCGCCTGGTCGCCGGACCTGCTCGCCGCGACCGATCTCGGGCTGGAGCACATGCCGGCCCTCGTCGAGGGCACGGAGATCTCCGGCGAGTTGCGCCCCACCCTCGCCGAGCGCTGGGGCATCAGCGGCCGCCCGGTGGTGGCCGGCGGCGGCGGCGACAACGCGGCGAGCGCGGTGGGAATGGGCGCGGTGAAGCCCGGCGCCGCCTTCGCCTCGCTCGGCACATCCGGCGTTCTCTTCGTCTCCAACGACCGCTTCTCGCCGAACACGGAGGGCGCCGTGCACGCCTTCTGCCACGCGGTGCCGAACACCTGGCACCAGATGGGGGTGATCCTCTCCGCCGCGGCGAGCCTGGAGTGGCTCGCCGACGTGCTCGAGGCGCCCGCGCCCGCGCTCACCCGCGGCCTCGATCCGAAGCCGGCGCAGCCTTCGCCGGTGATGTTCCTGCCTTACCTTTCGGGCGAGCGGACGCCGCACAACGACGCCGGCGCCCGGGGCGCCTTCGTCGGCCTCGGCGCCGAGACCGGCCGGGCGGACCTCGCCCAGGCGGTGCTCGAGGGCGTCGCCTTCGCCTTCCGCGACTGCCTGCGCGTGCTGGAGGACGCCGGCACCGAGGTCGCGCGCGCCTTCGCCGTCGGCGGCGGCTCGCGGTCCGAGGCCTGGCTCGCCATCCTCGCCGCGGCGCTCGACCGCCCGCTCGACGTCACCGAGGAGGGCGACACCGGCGGGGCCTTCGGCGCCGCCCGGCTCGGCCGGGTGGCCGCGACGGGGGAGGACCCCTTCGCCACCCTCACGCCGCCGGCGATCGCCCGGACGGTGGAACCGGACCGCGACGTCGCCGCCGCCTACGCCGAGCGCTACGCGACGTTCCGCGCCCTCTACCCCGCCATCCGCGACGCCGGCCGGCGCTGAGAAACGAATTCAAAAACATGAATCCCAAAGGGAGGAAATCTGGCCATGTCTTTCTTCGAAAACATAAAACCGGTTGAATATGAGGGTCCGTCCTCGACCAACCCGCTGGCTTTCCGCTGGTACGACAAGACCCGCAAGGTGCTGGGCAAGACGATGGAGGAGCACATGCGCTTCGCCGTCTGCTACTGGCACTCCTTCACCTGGCCGGGCGGCGATCCCTTCGGCGGCGAGACGTTCCTGAGGCCATGGATGCACGGCGCCGACGAAATGGCCGCGGCCCGCGCCAAGGCCGACGTCGCCTTCGACCTCTTCCGCATCCTCGGCGTGCCCTTCTACACCTTCCACGACCGCGACATCGCGCCGGAAGGGGCGAGCCTTTCCGAGTCGAACCGCAACGTCCGCGCCATCGCCGAGGTGTTCGCCAGGAAGCAGGAGGAGACCGGCGTCGGCCTCCTCTGGGGCACCGCCAACATGTTCTCGCACCGGCGCTACATGGCGGGCGCCGCGACCAACCCGGACCCGGAGGTCTTCGCCTATGCCGCGGCGCAGGTGAAGAACGCGATGGACGTGACCCGCGAACTCGGCGGCCGGAACTACGTGCTCTGGGGCGGCCGGGAGGGTTACGAGACGCTGCTCAACACCAATGTGAAGAGCGAACTCGCCCAGGCCGGCCGCTTCCTCTCCATGGTGGTCGACTACAAGCACAAGACCGGCTTCGACGGCCTCATCCTCATCGAGCCGAAGCCGCGCGAGCCCACCAAGCACCAGTACGACTTCGACGTGCAGACCGTGTACGGCTTCCTGAAAGCCTTCGGCCTCGACAAGGAGGTGAAGGTCAACATCGAGCAGAACCATGCGATTCTCGCCGGCCACTCGTTCCAGCATGAGCTGGCGATGGCCGCCGCGCTCGGCATCTTCGGCTCGGTGGACCTCAACCGGGGGGACGAACTGCTCGGCTGGGACACCGACCAGTTCGCGATGAGCGTTCCCGAGCTGACGCTCGCCATGCTGGAGATCCTGAAGGCGGGCGGCTTCACCTCCGGCGGGTTCAACTTCGACGCCAAGATCCGCCGCCAGTCGATCGACCCGGAGGACCTCGTCGTCGCCCATGTGGGGTCGATGGACGCGGCCGCCCGGGCGCTGCTGGCCGCCGCCGAGATCATTGAGGACGGCACGCTGGGCAAGTTCGTCGAGGACCGCTACGCCGGCTGGAACGGCGAACTCGGCCGGGCGATCCTCGACGGCGAGCGGGGTCTCGACGACCTCGCCCGGCTGGTCGAGGATCGCGGCATCGACCCGCAGCCGGTCAGCGGCCGGCAGGAGTGGCTGGAAACGGTGCTGAACCGTTTCGTCTGACGGCGCAGGAACTCGCCGGGCTGCGCCCTGCCGCAGGGGCGCGCCCCCGTCGTCGCTTTGCGAGGCGGAACGACGACGTTGCTGCTAAATCGTAGCTTGCCGGCCGTGAGTTTTTGACGTGCCGGCGTCGTTCTGTCCGTCGAGGTCCTTGACCCTGCGCGAACTCTCTAGGACGGAGGCGAACTTTCAGCTGCCGGGAGGTGCGGTAATTCCGTTTTTTGCTATCGAGAAAGGGGAATGCGTCGGTTCCACGCTCCGGCTCGACGGCCACCGATCGGAAGAGCAGGTCGGCGGTCCGGCGGCCCTGAGCGGAACGCCCTGCTTGCATTTCGGAGGCAATGCATGTCGCCGCACTCTGGTTCGACCGCTCCCCTGGTGCTCGAAGCTGCCGTCAAGCCGGGACCTGAGGGAGCGCCGGTGACAAACACGTTCGCGAGGGCCTTTGCGGAGCGGATGATGCCCGCCCGGTTCGAGAGCCTGAACGATCAGATGATCGTGTCCCGCTTCGAACTGGCGGTTATCGGTCCGCTGGCGCTCGCGGAAACCTCGAGCGGCTACTTCCGTGCGACAACGACCGAAGAGCAGGTCCGGAACGCGCCGCCCGGACTGATGCTCCACGTCATGCTGCGGGGCGGGGTGACCTCCGACCAGGACGGCCGCAGCCTGCATGCGGAACAGTCCCACATCGGGATGATCCACACGCAGATGCCGGCCGTGGTCACCTCCAACGTGATGCAGAGAAGCCGGCTCGTGGTGCTCCCCGAACCCGTGCTCGGTCCTGCGGTCGGCGACATCGCGCGCCTGGCCGGGGGGAAACTGGACCGGCGGGTGCCGGAGGCGGGCATGCTCGCCAGCTATCTCTCCAACCTCGACATCGCGGGACTGTCGGCGGCGCCCGCCCTCGGCGAGATGGTCGCCCGCCAGCTTGCCGAGCTGCTCGCGGCGGCTCTCGCCCGCGAGGCCGGCCGCGAGGACCCGACCGAGGGTCGAGGCCTGCGGGCGGCCCGCCTCGCGGAAGTGAAGCGGATCATTTCATCCAACATCGAGAACCCGATGCTCAACGCCGACAGGGTCGGGCGCATGCTCGGGGTGTCCGGGCGATATGTCCAGAAGCTGATGGACGAGGACGGCGCCACCTTCTCCGGCTACGTCATGGAAAGCCGGCTGTCTCGCGCCTTCGCCGAACTCTCGGCTGCGGAGCCGGGTGGCCCCAGCGTCGCCGCCATCGCCGCCGGAATTGGCTTCAGCGATCCCTCCCACTTCTCAAGGGCGTTCCGCCGGCGGTTCGGGACGACGCCGAACTCCGTGCGCGGTACTGCGGCGTGACGACGGCGCCGAGCGGCTCTCTCCTCGAGCGCCGCCTGACCTCCGCCTTCGACCGGCTCGCAGTCCTGCCGGCGGAGAGGGCGAACGTCGCCACGGTGGCGGCGGACGTCGGCTTCAGGCGCCGCCGCTTCGGCGAGACGCCCGGGGCGATCCGCGGCTTTGGCATCGTGAGCACCGTTCCCCTGGCCGCCTGCGACCCCGCCCTGTCGTTGCCAGACTTGGCTGGGGGCGAACTTTCTTGACCGGAAGCGAACTGGGTCTGCCCGAGCGCCGTTCCAGCCTTGTGAAAAATCAAAAAATCCAATTCAATCAAATGCATAAAATCAAGCGGCTGGGGCGCCGCTGTGTGCCGGGGCAAACCGGCGCGGAGCATGGACTATGGGGTCATCGGGTCACGAGGTGGGTGCGTCTGGACCGAATCAGGCCGAGGTGTCGGCCGCCGGCCCGGAGGCGGGCGTGGCCGACTCCGGAGAGCCGGCCAGGCTGGCTCCCATGCCGCCCTGGCGAATCGTCCCGGAACTTGCCGATTTCAGCGCCCGGCTCGAGATGCACCGGCTCGGTCCGGTGCTCGTCGCCGACTTCTTCGGCCAGGGCTGCCGCTTCGAGACCCAGCCCGCGACGGCGGCGAGCCCGCCGGCGCTCGTCTACAGCGTCCTCCTCGACGGCAGCGCGGCGATGACGCGGCGCGGGCATACCGCCCTTCTCGGACCGGGCGGCGCCGCCCTCGCCCTCAGCAGCGATCCCTTCGTCTGCGCCGGGGACACCATGCACGCCTTCCGCTCCGTCGTGGTCACGGAGCCGTTGCTCGCCGGCCTCAGCCTCGAGGACGCGGAGCGGGCGTGCCACTCGCTGGTGGTGGATGCCAGCCCCGAGAGCACACTCCTGTCGATCTACGCGCGGACCCTCTCGATCGCCACCGGCGACGAGGCGTCGGACCTCTCCGATCTTCTCGGCGAGCATCTCCTGGACCTCGTGGTGGCCGCCGTCGCAAAGGCGTCGGGCCGGGACGATCCGACCGCCGGCCGGGGCGCCCGCGCGCTGCGCCTCGAGGCGGCGCGGCGGATCGTGTCGCGGCGCTGCGGCGAGCGGAACCTCGGGCCGGAGGTGGTCGCCGACTGCCTCGGAATCAGCGTCGGGCACCTCGGCCGGATGCTGTCGGCGACCGGCACCTCCTTTGCGGACATGCTGGCGGCCGCGCGTCGCGAACGTGCGGAACAACTCCTCGCCGGCGTCCCGGCGCCAAGCCTTGAGGACGTCGCCGCGGCGTCCGGCTTCGCGTCGGTCGCCGACCTGCGCCGTTCGTTGAAAGCCCGGGTAGTGGCACCGCGCGAGCGGTGGTAATCTGTTGCGCACCCCTTCGCATTGTCTTATAACGCCTACGCATATGTAACAATCATTCTCGGGGGCGTGAATGGCGGGGTATGACGAGTCCGGCGGCAGTCATCCGCCTGTTCTCGACACGGCCGACCTCCCTCCGGAGAGGCGGCTGAAGAGCTTCCGCGACCTCTACAGCGAGCAGGTCATGCCGGTCCGAATCGACCCGATCGGCGACGAGCCGTTCTGGTGCTGGATCGTCAGCGCCGAGTTCGGGCAGGTGTCGGTCTCGGAAGTCGCCGGATCGCCCATGCGCTGCGAGTACGAGCAGTCGGACACCGGCCGGGCCGACGCCGGACTGATCGTCGACGTGGTGATGCGCGGCTCGTACAGGCTAGCCCAGAACGGCCGCCAGGCCCTCGGCCGGGAGGGAGGCGGACTGCTGATGCATTCGCAGATCGCCGCCGTCGCCGACGCGCCGTGCCGGCTCGAGACCCGGACGCTCGTCCTGCCCGAGGCTACCGTCCGCGGAGCCGTCGGCGACCTCGAGCGTCTCGCAGGGCTGGTTCTGGACGCCGACGCCGCCGAGGCCAAGCTCCTGAGAGCCTATGTCACGAGCCTCGACCTGCTGGGCGGCTCGGAAAACCGGGCGTTCGCCTCGACCGTCGGGCGCCACCTGACCGACCTGGTGATCGCCGGCGTCTGCCGGTCCCTGCGCCGGGAAGACCCCACCGAGGGCCGGGGCGTCCGCGCAGCCCGGCTGCAGAGGGTGCGCGCGCTGCTCGACAAGGAGTTCGCCAACCCGCTGCTCAACGCGGCCCGTGTGGCGCGCACCCTCGGGGTCACCGAGAGATACGTCCAGAAGCTGGTGGAGCAGGACGGCGCCACCTTCTCTGCGCTGCTGATGGAACGGCGGCTCCAGGAGGCCTTCCGGATGCTGCGCGACCCGGCCAACATGCGGCTCAGCGTCCAGGAGATTGGATGGGCGGCGGGTTTCTCCGACGCCTCGCACTTCACCCGCGCCTTCCGACGCCGATTCGGCGAGACGCCGGGCGGGGTCCGGGCGATCGGCGGGGCCTGAGCCGGCCCCCCGGTGTCCGATCCGCCGTCGCCGGCGCGCGTTCGGGGGTGGGGGCGGCGGCCCGTCAGATCCCGATCCTGTCGCAGATCTCCGACGCGGCGACCCCCGGGCTGAGCCGCCCGTCCGCCACTGCCGATTCGCGCTCGGCGACGGCCGCGCGCATCGCCGGGTCGCCGGTGAGCCGCTCGGCGAAGCGGGCCGCGATCATCTCGTGCATCCAGTGCACCTGCTGGCGGGCGCGCTTCTCGGCGAACCGTCCGCTCGCCGTGGTGACGGCGCGATGGCGCTCCACCTCGGCCCACAATTCTGCGAGGCCCGCGCCGGTGAGGCCGGAGACGGTCAGCACCGGCGGGCGCCAGTCGGGATCGGCCGGGGCGAGGATGTCGAGCGCTGCCCGGTACTCGGCCGCAGCGGCGCGGGCCTTCGTCTCGGCGCCGCTGTCGGCCTTGTTGACGGCGACGATGTCGGCGAGTTCGAGGATGCCCTTCTTGATGCCCTGCAACTCGTCGCCGGCCCCGGCCAGCATCAGCACGAGGAAGACGTCGACCATGCCCGCGACCGCGGTCTCCGACTGCCCGACGCCGACGGTCTCCACGAGGATCACGTCGAAGCCGGCCGCCTCGCAGAGGAGCATCGTCTCGCGCGTGCGCGCCGCGACGCCGCCGAGCGACCCGGCGGACGGGGAGGGACGGATGAAGGCGGCCGGATCGGTCGCGAGCCGGGCCATCCGCGTCTTGTCGCCGAGGATCGAGCCGCCCGTGCGGGAAGAGGAGGGGTCGACGGCGAGCACGGCCACCTTGTGGCCGGCCGCCGTCAGCATCGAGCCGAGGCTGTCGATCGCGGTCGACTTGCCGACGCCCGGAACGCCGGTGATGCCGACACGGAAGGCGCCGCCGGTGTCCGGCAGCAGCGCCTGGGTGAGCGCGTTCGCCCGGGCCCGATGGTCCGCCCGCTTCGATTCGACGAGGGTGATCGCCCGGGCGAGCAGGGCGCGGTCGCCGGCGCGGATGCCGGCGGCGAGGCGCTCGGCCTCGGCCTCCCCGCTCACGAGGCGGTCCCGGCCGGCGTCCAGATGATGCGCTGGAGCGTCGCCGTGGCGAGGGTGGCGTCATCCGGCAGGCCGTTCGGGTCGGCGTAGCCCGGGATGGCGAAGACATAGGTCACGTTCGGCGCGCCCGGCGCGGAGCAGATCGGCATGCCGAGCCAGTTGCCCGTGCCCTCCCGGCAGGATCCGGCCGGCAGGCGGGCCTCCTCCAGCGACATGCCGATGCGGCTGCCGCCCGGCCCGCGCAGGCTGGCGCTGACCCCGTGGACGGCGCCGATCCGCCCGTCCTCGCCGGGCAGGACCTGCAGCACCTGCAGCCCGTTGCGGAAGAGGGCCAGGGCCGAAACGGTGCTCTGTTCGGTGGCCATGGTCACCGGTTCGGCGTCGAAGCCGGGCATCACCGCCTCGATGCTCGCCTCCGAATAGGTGGTGGAGGCGTCGAGGCCGCCGACGCCCGCGGCGGTGATCGCGAGCGTCGGGCCGCCGGTCGGCGGCGGCTCGGCAATCCCGCCCTCGATGGCGCTCGAGCAGGCGGCGAGCAGGGCGGCCGAGAAGGCCGCGGCGAGACCGGAGTTGAAGCGGCGGACTGGCGTCATGGCAGCAAGCGATATCATGGGTCGCGCCGCCGTCCAACGGCGCCCGGGGGAGCGTCTCCCGCGAGCCGCCCGCAGGCTACCTGAGCAGCCCGCCGAGGACGCCGCGGACGATGGCGCGGCCGATCTGGCCCCCGACCTGGGTGCCGAGCGAGCGGACCACCGACTTCACCGCCGCCTCGGCGACCGTCTGCCGGGAGGAGGAGCGGGGGCGGGAGGCGCGCGCCTCGGCCGCCTCGCGCTTGCGACGCTCCGCCGCCGTCTCGTAGTCGTCGATCCGCTTGCGATCCTGGGTGGAGGGGACGCGACCGCCCGGCAGCCGGCGGCTGGTGGTGGCGCCCCAGTCGAAATCGGGGATCCGGAAGCCGCCGTCGCCGGCCGGCGGGGCGGGCGCCTCCACCGGCTCGCGCTCCGGATGCAGCCCTTCGGCGCGGGCGCGGAGGATCTCGAAGGCGGACTCCCGGTCGACCGCCTCGTCGTAGAGCGGACCCATCGGGCTCGCCGCCACCGCCGCCGCCCGCTCCTCGTCCGTCAGCGGGCCGAGGCGGGAGGAGGGTGGGCGCACCAGCGTGCGCTGGACCATCGACGGCACGCCCTTGGTTTGAAGCGTCGAGACCAGCGCCTCGCCGACCCCGAGCTGGGTGATCGCCTCGAAGGTGTCGAAGGCGGGGTTCGGCCGGAAGGTCTCGGCCGCGACCTTCACCGCCTTCTGCTCGCGCGGGGTGTAGGCCCTCAGCGCGTGCTGGACCCGGTTGCCGAGCTGGGAGAGCACGCTGTCCGGCACGTCGAGCGGGTTCTGGGTGACGAAGTAGACGCCGACGCCCTTGGAGCGGATGAGCCGCACCACCTGCTCGACCTTCTCCAGCAGCGCCCGCGGCGCCTCGTCGAAGAGGAGATGCGCCTCGTCGAAGAAGAAGACCAGCCTGGGCTTGTCCGGGTCGCCCACCTCGGGCAGTTCCTCGAAGAGCTCGGAGAGCAGCCAGAGCAGGAAGGTGGCGTAGAGCCGCGGCGTCCGCATCAGCTTGTCGGCGGCGAGCACGTTCACCGCGCCGCGGCCGTCGGCGGTGGTGCGCATGAGGTCGACGATCTCCAGCGCCGGCTCGCCGAAGAAGGCGTCGCCGCCCTGGGTCTCGAGCACCAGCAGCTGCCGCTGGATCGCGCCGACGGAGGACTTGGCGACGTTGCCCCAGATGGCGGAGACCGCCTCGGCGTTCTCGGCGATGTAGGTCAGCATCGCCCGGAGGTCCTTGAGGTCGAGGAGCAGCAGCCCCTCCTCGTCGGCGATCCGGAAGGCGATGTTGAGGACGCCCTCCTGCGCCTCGGACAGGTCCATCAGCCGCGACAGCAGCAGCGGGCCCATCTCGGTCACCGTGGCGCGCACCGGGTGGCCCTTCTCGCCGAAGAGGTCCCAGAACACCACCGGCGCCGCCTCCATGCGGTAGTCGGCAAGACCGATGTCGGCGGCCCGGCGCGTAAGAAAGTCCTTCGGCTCCCCCGGCGCGGCGATGCCGGAGAGATCGCCCTTCACGTCGGCGCAGAACACCGGCACGCCGGCGTCGGAAAAGCCCTGGGCGAGGATCTGCAGCGTCACCGTCTTGCCGGTGCCGGTGGCGCCGGTGACGAGGCCGTGGCGGTTGGCGTACTTCAGCGTCAGCCACTCCGGCCCCTCGCCGCTGCCGCCGATCAGGATCCTGCCGTCCTCGCGCATGCCGCCTCCTCGCCGCGTCCGCCCGCGTTGCCGCTCCCGGATCCCTATAGCGGTCCCGGACCGGCCGCTCAATGGAAGGCCGATCCGGCTTGCCGGACGAAGCACCGGCTGGCAGAGTCCGGCGCCGGTCGCGGACGGGGAGGGGCACATGGACGAACTCATCGAGCGCATCGTCCGGGAGGTCGGGGTGGACGCCGCAACGGCGACGTCCGCGCTCCGCGTGATCTTCAACTTCCTCCACACCGACGGCCCCGCGGAGACGGTGGAGCGCATCGCCCGCGAGACCGGCGCCTCCGAACTGCTCGAGAGGCCGGAGACTACGGCCGGCGGCCTCCTCGGCCGGCTCGGCGGGCTTTTCGGCGGCGGCGGCGCGATGGCCGCCTTCTCCGCGCTCTCCGCGCTCGGCCTCGACATGGACCAGATCCAGAGGCTCGTGCAGAGCTTCATCGGCTTCGCGCGGGAGAAGGTGGGCGACGAGCAGGTCGACGAGGTGATCGCCTCGATCCCGGGGCTCGACAAGCTTCTTTGAACCCCGGCGCCGCGCACCATTGCCACCGGACGATTTGCGAGTATGTTTTCAATCGCAACAATCCAATCCGGGGGCGGACAATGGCGGGCTATCCGATTCTGAGGATCGAGGGCATCGGCGAGACCTATCGCGGCATTCTCCTGAAGGCGGGCGTGAAGACGACGGCGGGGCTTCTCGACAGGGCCAGGGATCCGAAGGGCCGCAAGGCGCTGTCGGAGCAGACCGGCATCGACGAAAGCCGGATCCTGAAGTGGGCGAACATGGCCGACCTGATGCGCGTGCGCGGCGTCGGCGAGGAATATTCCGAACTGCTCGAGGCCGCCGGCGTCGACACCGTTAAAGAACTCCGGACGAGGCGGCCGGACAACCTCCATGCCCGCATCCGGGAGGTGAACGCCGAGCGCAAGCTGTGCCGGCAGTCGCCCTCGGCCTCCGCCGTCGCGAAGTGGGTGGAGGAGGCCAAGGCGCTGCCGCCCGTGATGACCTACTGAGTCGCGCCCGGCCCCGGGACCCGGCGTCCTCTTGCCAAATCGGCAAAAGGCGTTGTCTCATCGTTTTCGCAGGTGCGAACGGGAGACCGCCCGACGATGGACGACGCCTATCCCCGCGACATGGTCGGCTACGGCCGCAATCCGCCCGCCGCCGGCTGGCCCGACGGCGCCAACGTGGCCGTGCAGTTCGTCGTCAACTACGAGGAGGGCGGCGAGAACAACGTCCTCCACGGCGACGCCGCCTCCGAGGCCTTCCTGTCGGAGATCGTCGGCGCCGAGGCCTGGCCGGGCCGGCGGCACTGGAACATGGAATCGATCTACGAATACGGCTCCCGGGCGGGCTTCTGGCGGCTCTGGCGGATGTTCACCGAACGCGGCATCCCGGCCACGGTCTACGGCGTCGCCACAGCGCTCGCCCGCAATCCGGAGGCCGTCGCGGCGATGAAGGAGGCCGACTGGGAGATCGCCAGCCACGGCCTCAAGTGGATCGAGTACCGGGACTTCGACCTCGAGGCCGAGCGCGCCCACATGGCCGAGGCGATCCGCCTGCACGAGCAGGTCACCGGCGCGCGGCCGCTCGGATGGTACACCGGCCGCTGCTCGATGCAGACGACGCGGCTCGTGATGGAGGAGGGCGGCTTCCTCTACTCCTCCGATTCCTACGCCGACGACCTGCCCTACTGGCTCGCCGGGCCGAACGGGCCGCATCTGGTGATCCCCTACACCCTCGACGCCAACGACATGAGGTTCGCAACCGCACAGGGCTTCAACTCGGGCGACCAGTTCTTCGCCTACCTGAGGGACAGCTTCGACCTGCTCTACGCGGAAGGCGAGGCGGGCAGCCCGAAGATGATGTCGGTGGGCCTGCACTGCCGGCTCGCCGGCCGACCGGGCCGGGCCGCGGCGCTCGCCCGGTTCATGGACCATGTGCTCGCCCATCCCCGGGTCTGGGTGCCGCGGCGGATCGACATCGCCTGGCACTGGACGGCCCACCACCGGCCGGGCTGAGCCTCCGCGACCCGGGAGGACGTGCGGGCGAGCGGCGAGGGCGCCGGACCGGCTTCGCCGCGGGTCGATCTGCCTGCTAAGGTATTCAAATATCAGCTTTATTTTTCGCAACTTTTTGCAGCCGTGCATCGATTTTCGGCTTGCGGTCGCCACCGGCGCGGATAGCCTGAGTGCTCCAGGACGGGCGGGCGATGGCTCGGGGGCAACAACCGGCGCGTCCCTCCCTCCACCAACGGGAGGACACTCCATGACAGGTTCGCTTGCCGCCCGGGCGCTCGCCGCAGCGCTCCTCGCGGGCTCGATGCTGGCCGCCGCATTCCCGGCCGCCGCCGAGGTGGTCTACAACCGCGGCAACGACGGCGACCCCGAGACGCTCGATCCCCAGCTCACCTCGTCGGTGGCCGAGGCGCACATCATGCGCGACCTCTTCGAGACGCTGACGGTGTACAACGCCAATGCCGAGGTGCAGCCCGGCGCGGCGGTGAGCTGGGAACAGTCGGCCGGCGGCACGGTGTGGACCTTCAAGCTGCGCGAGGGCGCCAAGTGGTCCAACGGCGACCCGGTGAAGGCCTCCGACTTCGTGTTCGCCTGGCGGCGCCTGCTCGACCCGGCCACCGGCGCCGAATACGCCTCCATGCTCTTCCCGGTGAAGAACGCGGAAGCCCTCAACAAGGGCGAGGCCAAGCCCGAGGACCTCGGCATCCGCGCCGTCGACGACATGACGCTCGAGGTCACCCTCAACAGCCCGACCCCCTACTTCATCGAGAGCCTCACCCACCAGGTGACCGGCCCGCTCAACGAGGCGGTGGTGACCGCGCACGGCGGCGACTGGGTAAAGCCGGAGACCTACGTCTCCAACGGCGCCTACACGCTGGTGTCGGCCGCCCCCGGCGACAAGGTCGTGCTGGCGAAGAACCCTGAGTACCACGGGGCGGCGGACGTGGCGATCGACACCGTCAACTACTTCCCCTTCGAGGACCGCGCCGCCTGCGTGCGCCGCTTCGAGGCGGGCGAGATCCACAGCTGCTCGGACCTGCCGGCCGACCAGATGGCGCAGCTGCGCGAGAAGTTCGGCGACCAGGCGCGCACCCCGCCCTACCTCGGCACCTACTACTTCCCGATCAAGACCGACAAGAAGCCCTTCGACGACGTCCGCGTGCGCAAGGCGCTCGACATGGTGATCGACCGCGAGTTCCTCGCCGAGGAGATCTGGTCCGACACCATGCTGCCGGCCTATTCGCTGGTGCCGCCGGGCACGTCGAACTACGCCGACGGACCCGAGATGGCCTACGCGGAGATGTCGATGATCGACCGCGAGGACGCGGCCAGGAAACTGATGGAGGAGGCCGGCTTCGGCCCCGACAACCCGCTGAAGGTGGAGATCTCCTACAACACGTCGGAGAACCACCTGAAGACCTCCACCGCCATCGCCGAGATGTGGAAGGAGGCGCTCGGCGTCGAGACCACCATGGTCAATCGCGACGCCGCCTCCCACTACGCCTATCTTCGCCAGAAGGGCGACTATGACGTGGCCCGCGCCGGCTGGATCGCGGACTACAACGACGCGGAGAGCTTCCTCGGGCTGCTCAAGTCCAACAATCCGGGATTCAACTACTCCAACTACTCCAACCCGGACTACGACCGGCTGATGGAGGAGTCCTACAAGGAGACCGATCCGGCCAAGAGGGCGGAGCTGATGAAGCAGGCGGAGGCGATCATCCTCGACGAGGTGCCGTACATGCCGCTTCTCTTCTACTCCTCGCACACCCTCTATTCGCCCAAGCTCACCGGCTGGGCGGACAACATCATGAACGTCTACCCGACCCGCCTGCTCCGGCTGGAGCCGTGATCGTCGCCTGACGCACCGTGGCGCCGCCGCTGCGATCCGGGCGATCGCGGCGGCGGCGGCCGGCGTGGACGGCTCCGGCGCCCGCCATGCGGCGTCGGGCCCGTCCTCCTGCCGGCCGACCTCAGGGAGATCGGGCGATGCTCCGCTTCGTGTTCCGGCGCTTCCTCAGCGCCATCCCGACGCTTTTCGTCATCGTCACCGCATCCTTCTTCATGATGCGGCTGGCCCCGGGCGGGCCGTTCAACCTCGACCGGCCGCTCGACCCCCAGGTGATGGAGAACCTCAACCGGCTCTACCACCTCGACGAGCCGCTCTGGTCCCAGTACCTGCGCTACCTCGGCAACCTCATCCGCGGCGACTTCGGCCCGAGCTTCGTCTACCGGGACTTCGACGTCGGCGACCTGTTCGCAAGCGGCCTGCCGGTGTCGATCCAGCTCGGCCTCTCGGCCCTCGTCCTCGCCCTCCTCGTCGGCACCACCCTCGGCGTCGTCGCCGCGCTGCGGCAGAACTCGCCGATCGACTACCTGGTGGTCGCCGTCGCCTCGGTCGGCATCACCATTCCCACCTTCGTGGTCGCGCCCATCCTGTCGCTGGTGTTCGGCGTGTGGCTCGGCGTCCTGCCGGCCGGCGGCTGGGGAGACGGCGCCATCGCCAACAAGATCCTGCCGGTGATCACCCTGGCGCTGCCGCAGGTGGCCGTGGTCGCCCGGCTGATCCGCGGCGCCACCATCGAGGTCTTGCGCTCCGACCACATCCGCACCGCCCGCGCCTACGGCCTGCCGGCCCGCTCGGTGGTGATCGTCCACACCCTGCGCGCCTCGATCCTGCCGGTGGTCTCCTATCTCGGCCCGGCGGCGGCGGCGCTGGTCACCGGCTCCATCGTGGTCGAGACCATCTTCGGCATCCCCGGCATCGGCCGGTTCTTCGTGCAGTCGGCGCTCAACCGGGACTACACGCTGGTGATGGGAACGGTGGTGGTGATCGCGGTCTTCGTCGTCTTCTTCAACCTGCTGGTCGACCTCGCCTATGCCTGGCTCGACCCGCGCGTGCGCTACGACTGAGGGGGCGGCGATGTCGATGCTCAACGCCGACCCGGTCGCTTCAGACGTGCCCCGCGGCCGCTCGCTCTGGCAGGACGCCTGGCGGCGGCTGCGCCGCAACCGCGCGGCCGTGGCGAGCGCCGTCGTCCTCGCCGTCGTGACGCTCGCCGCCGTCGTCGGGCCCTACCTGGTGCCGCACGACTACGACAAGGTCTATTCCGAGTATGTCCGCGTCCCGGCGAGCCTGGAGCCCTATCCCCGGCAGGAGAGCATCATCCCGGAGGTGGAGGCGGCGCTGAAGCGGGCGCGGGTGGACGTGGAGAGCGTCGAGGTCGGCGACGGCGTGGTCCGCGTCGCCGTCGCCTCCCGCCGCGGCGAGATCGACGAGCGGATCACCCGCTACCTCGACCGGTCGGACATGTTCGACGATGCCACGATCGGCGAGTTCTCCGAGGACCGCACGCGGGCGGTGATGACCGCGCCGATCCAGCAGTTCACCTTCGTCTTCGGCACCGACGGCAACGGCCGCGACATGCTCGCCCGCATCCTGATCGCGATCCGGGTGTCGCTGGCGATCGGCCTGCTCGCCACCGCCGTGGCGCTGGTGATCGGCGTCGCCTGGGGCGCGATCGCCGGCTACATCGGCGGCCGGGTCGACTCGGTGATGATGCGCATCGTCGATGTGCTCTACTCGCTGCCCTTCGTCTTCTTCGTGATCATGCTGGTGGTGTTCTTCGGCCGCAATTTCGTGCTGATGTTCATCGCCGTCGGCGCGATCGAATGGCTCGACATGGCCCGCATCGTCCGCGGCCAGACGCTGGCGCTGAAGCGGCGGGAGTATGTGCAGGCGGCCGAGGCGCTGGGGGTGTCGAACCGGGGCATCCTCACCCGGCACATCGTGCCGAACACCCTCGGCCCCGTCGTCATCTACATGACGCTGATGGTCCCACGGGTGATCATCCTGGAGAGCTTCCTCTCCTTCCTCGGCCTCGGGGTGCAGGAGCCGCTGACCAGCCTCGGCGTGCTGATCGCCGAGGGAGCGCGCAACATCGAGGGCGCCACCTGGCTGCTGCTCTGGCCCGCGCTGGCGCTCGCGGTGACGCTCTTCTCGCTCAACTTCATCGGCGACGGCCTGCGCGACGCCCTCGACCCGAAGGACCGCTGACGATGGCGGACGAAATCCTCCTCGACATCCGCGGCCTCGACGTCCGCTTCGCGACGCCCGACGGCGAGGTGCACGCGGTGAAGGGCATCGACCTCGACGTCCGCCGCGGCGAGACGCTGGCGATCGTCGGCGAGTCCGGCTCCGGCAAGAGCCAGACCATGATGGCGGCCCTCGGCCTCCTCGCTTCCAACGGCCGGGTGAGCGGCTCGGCGGCCTTCGCCGGGACGGAACTCGTCGGGCTCTCCCGGCGCCGCCTCGACGCCATCCGCGGCTCGCGGATCACCATGATCTTCCAGGAGCCGATGACCTCGCTCGACCCGCTCTACCGGGTCGGCCGCCAGATCGCCGAGCCGATGGTGCACCACCAGGGCCTGTCCTGGCCGGCCGCGCGGCGGCGCGCCGTCGAACTGCTCGACCTCGTCCAGATCCCCGACCCGGCGCGGCGGGTGAACGCCTATCCGCACGAACTCTCCGGCGGCCAGCGCCAGCGGGTGATGATCGCCATGGCGCTCGCCAACGACCCGGACCTGCTGGTCGCCGACGAGCCGACCACCGCCCTCGACGTGACGATCCAGGCGCAGATCCTCGATCTCCTGGCCGAGCTCAAGGCGCGGATCGGGCTCACCATCGTCTTCATCACCCACGACCTCGGCATCGTCCGGCGCTTCGCCGACCGCGTGGCGGTGATGCGCCGGGGCGAGGTGGTGGAGCGCGGGCCGGTACGGCGCATCTTCGCCGCGCCCGAGCACGACTACACGCGCATGCTCCTCGCCGCCGAGCCGACCGGCCACAAGGAGCCGCCGCCCGCCGGCTCGCCGGTGCTGCTCGACGCGCGAAACGTCGAGGTGGTGTTCCGGCTTGGCGGCGGCTTCCTGTCCGGCCCGGCGCACGAGATCCGGGCGGTGGACGGCGTCAGCCTCCGCCTCGAGCGCGGGCAGACCATCGGCATCGTCGGGGAATCGGGCTCGGGCAAGTCCACCCTCGGCCGGGCCCTGCTGCGGCTGGGCCACGGCACCGGGCGGATCGTCTTCGACGGCGTCGACATCTCGAAGGCGGACCGCGCGGCGATGCGGCCGCACCGGCGGCAGATGCAGCTGGTCTTCCAGGACCCGTTCGGCTCGCTGAGCCCCCGCCTTACCGCCGGGCAGATCGTGACCGAGGGCCTGCTCGTCCACGAGCCCGGCCTGTCTTCGGCCGACCGCGACCGGGCGGCGGTGGCCGCGCTCCTCGAGGTCGGCCTCGATCCGTCGATGCGCAACCGCTACCCGCACGAGTTCTCCGGCGGTCAGCGCCAGCGCCTCGCCATCGCCCGGGCGATCATCCTGAAGCCGAAGCTGGTGGTGCTGGACGAGCCAACCTCGGCGCTCGACCGCTCGGTCCAGAAGCAGATCGTCGAGCTCCTGCGCGACCTGCAGGCCCGCCACGGCCTCTCCTACCTCTTCATCAGCCACGACCTCGCGGTGGTGCGGGCGATGGCCGACCACGTCATGGTGATGAAGTCCGGGCGGGTGGTGGAGGAGGGGCCGGTGGAGGCCATCTTCGAGCGCCCGCGCGAGCCCTACACCCGCACCCTGATCGCCGCCGCCCTCGGCGAGACCGTTGCCGCCTGAGCCCCGTCAGGCGTCCGGGTCGACCGGCACGCCCTTTCGCCGCGCAAGCTCCAGCCGCGGCGGTCGCGCCTCCAGCCCGCCGGGCAGGTTGACGCTGCCGGAGGCCACGCGGCGGACGATCTCCGCCGCCGCGGCCCTGCGGCCCTCGGGGTTGTAGAAGGAGCCCTCCACCTGGATGGTCGCCGCCATCAGCCGGACGAGCGCGTTGGCAAGCGCCCCGTCGACCGGCTCCGGATCTGTCCAGAAGCTCTCCAGCGGGCCCTGGTGCGTGAGGCCGGGCAGGTCGAACACGGCGACGCCCATCACCTTGGTCGGCACGTGCTGGCGGATGGCGTGCAGGCCGACGGTCGAATTGACGACGATGGCCCCGTGGGAGGCCTGCAGCAGGGGGACCAGGTCGCCGCCGTCGATCACGTCCACCCGGTCGGCCACGCCGCAACGCTCGGCGATCCGGCCCGCGACGCGGACCCAGTTGCGCATCCCATTGTCGAGCGGGTGCACCTTCACCAGCAGCCGTCGGTCCGCCGGGGCGTGCGCGGCGAAGGAGGGAATCACCTCCTCCAGCATCTCCGCCAGCGTATCGTATTGGGAGTTGTCGCGGATCTGGTAGTCGCCCTGGAGTTGCAGCGCGACGACATTGAAGGGCTGGTGCGAGGCGAGGAGGTCCGCCGCGATCCGCTCCGCCCGCCGCGCGGCGCTCCGGCCGCGGGCGAGCTTCACCAGCCAGGAGAGATACTCGACCACCGGATGGTCGTACTTGTCCGCCCGGTAGAAGGGATAGAGCGGCCGCAGGAAGACGAGGGCGAGGTTGTAGGTGACCTCGTGCCAGGCCTCGGAGGCGAAGGTGTGCCGGTAGGCGGTGCCCGGAAGCGCCGCCGGGGCCTCGGCGGCCGCGGCGCGGATCGTCTCCGGGTCGGCCGGGAAGAGGGAGTAGACGCCCATTCCCTCGCGCTCGAGGGTGATCCAGCTCGGCCGCAGGTAGCCGAACTCCACCGCCACCGCGCCGATGCCGAGCTCGCGCGCGACCCGCTTGGCCTCCACGTGATAGGGCAGGCGGTCGGCATAGTAGAGGATGTCGGTGACGCCCTCTCGCCGGCAGAGGTCGGTCAGGAACCCGCGCCAGCGCGAGAAGCGGCCGCGATAGTTGATCGCACCGCGGCGGCGAGTGGTCCACAGGTCGCCGGCGCAGAGGTTGACGCGGATCGCCCGGTGCCCCTCGGCCTCGAAGGCGGCCGCCACCTCCTCCCAGAAGGAGGACGGGGGGCCTTGGAGAAACAGGATCGTTCGGCGGGAACTGGCGGACATGACGTCTCTTTGCGGGGACCGGCGCCGCCGATCCGGACCCGACGACCGGCAGTCTGCGGGCGCGGGGCCCATGGTCGGGTCGCCGTCGGATATCCGCGCGAATGGGTCGGGTCAACCGCGAAATCGGCTTGCGCGGCGGGCCGCGCGTGCTATCCCCCGGGAAGCTGCCGAAAGGATGCCGGAGAGGCGAGAGGACCCGTGGTGACCCGGACCGTGCTTTTCCTTCAGGGGCCCGCCTCGCCCGTGATGGCGCGGGTGGCCGCCGAGGTGACGGCCCGCGGCCACCGCGCACGACGGCTCAACCTCTGCCTCGGCGATGCGGTGTTCTGGCGCCTGCCCGGCGCCGACGTCTACCGCGGCGGGGCGGGCCGCTGGCCGGCCTTCGTCGATGCCTACATGGAGCGGCACGGGGTGACCGACCTTGCCGCCTTCGCCGACTGCCGCGCGCCCCAGGCCGCCGCGATCGAGGTGGCGCAGCGCCGCGGCGTGCGCGTGCATGCTGTCGAGCACGGCTACCTCCGCCCGGACTGGGTCACCGTGGAGCCGGACGGCATGTCGTCCTACTCGCGCTTTCCCCGCGACCCCGACGCCATCCTCGCGCTCGCCGCGGGACGGCCCTCGCCGGAGGCGGCGCCGATCGCCCGCTCGTCCTTCCTGGCCTATGCGCTCTACGACCTCGCCTACAACCTGCCCAACGTGTTCCTCGGCTGGGCCACCCATCCGGGCTACCGGCACCACGCCATGGTCCACCCGCTGGTGGAATACGGGGCCTGGCTGTGGAAGTTCGCCCGGGCGGGGGCGGAGCGCCGGCGGACCACCCGCCTGCTGCCGCAGGCGCTGGCGCCCGGGGGCCCGCTGTTCCTGATGCCGCTGCAGCTTGCGGGCGACTACCAGATCCGGGTGCACAGCCCGTTTCCGCACCTCCTCGACGCCGTCGAGTGGATCGTCGCGAGCTTCGCGGAGAACGCCCCCGCCGACGCCCGGCTGCTGTTCAAGGTGCACCCGCTCGACAACGGCCTCGGCCAGTGGCCGCGCCGGATCGGCGCCATGGCGGCGCGGGCGGGGGTCGCCGACAGGATGGCCGTCGTCGACGGAGGCGACCTCGAGGCGATGGTCGCGGCCGCCGCCGGGGTGGTGACGGTGAACTCGACGGTCGGCCTCTCGGCGATCCGCGCGGGCCGGCCGCTGGCGGTGCTCGGCAACGCGGTGTTCGACGTGCCCGGCCTTGCGGACCAGCGGCCGCTGGCCATGTTCTTCCGCGGTCCGGAGCCCCCGGACCCGGCGCTCGCCGACGCCTTCCTGCGGGCGCTCGCCCATGCGACGCAGGTGCGCGGCGGCTTCGTCGCGCCGCAGGCGATCGCGGTGGCGGCGCGGGAGATCGCGGCCCGCATCCTCGAGGACGAGCCGCGGCTCGCCGCTCCGGGGCGGCGGCGCGGCGAACCGGTCACCTTCCGCCGCCAGGCGGAGTTCGAGGAGGCGAGGAAGCCCAGATGACGGCGTTCGGATCGATCGTGCTCACCGGCGCGTCCAGCGGCATCGGCCGCGCGCTCGCCGAGGAACTCGCCCGCCCGGGACGGCGGCTCCTGCTCACGGGCCGGGACGAGGGCCGGCTCGGCGAGACGGCGGCCGCCTGCGTGGGCAAGGGCGCCGCGGCGGTGGTCCGCGCCGTCGACAGCCGCGATCCCGAGGCAATGGCCGCGGCCCTCCACGCCTTCGACGACGAGGGTCCGGTCGACCTCCTGATCGCCAACGCCGGCGTCTCCGCCGGACTGGAGCCGGACCGGATGCCGGAGGCCGCCGGCGTCTCCCGCCGGCTGCTCGAGACCAACTACGGCGGCGTGCTCAACACGGTCGAGCCGATGCTGCCGCGGATGATCGCCCGGCGGTCGGGCCGGGTGGTGCTGATCTCGTCGCTGGCGGCGCTGCGCCCGCAGCCGGACATGCCGTCCTACAGCGCCAGCAAGATGGCGGTGCGGGGCTATGGCATCGCGCTGCGAGGCTGGCTGAAGGGCAAGGGCGTCGGCGTCACCACGGTCTACCCGGGCTTCGTGACCTCGCCGATGTCGGCCCGGCACAGGGGGGCGAAGCCCTTCGAGATGTCGGCGGAACGGGCGGCGCGGATCATCGTCCGCGGCCTGGAGCGGGACCGGACGGTGATCGCCTTCCCCTGGCAGCTGGTGCTGCCGGCCATGCTGAACATGCTGCTGCCGCCCTGGGCCTCCGACCTCACCAACATCCCGTTCCGGGCGAAGGTGGAGCCGGACGACGGCCGCTGACCGGGATCAGCGGCTGACGAGCTGGCGCATCACCGAGCCGCGCTCGCGGATTTCGGCGAGGCACTCCGCAGTGATCGCGACCGCGCGGTCGACGTCGTCGGCGGTGTGCTCGCTGGTGATGAAGAAGCGCAGCCGGGCGGCCTTCTCCGGCACCGCCGGATAGATGATCGGCAGCGCGTTGAGACCCTTGCGGAACACCCGGTCGGCGAGGACCGCCGCCTGGGCGCTGTCGCCGACGATCACCGGGACCACGGCGTAGCCCATCGAGAGCCCCGTATCGAGCCCCGTCTCGCGGGCCTTGGCGAGGAAGCGCAGGCCGTTCTCGTGGAGCTTTGCGACCCGTCCGGGCTCGGCCATCATCACCTCCAGCGAGGCGAGGGCGGCGGCGGCCAGCGGCGCGGAGAGCCCGACCGAGTATACGAAGCCCGGCGCCTTCACCTTCAGGTACTCGACCAGCGCGGCGGACCCGGCGATGTAGCCGCCGCATCCGGACAAGGTCTTGGACAGGGTGCCCATCCACAGTTCGACCGACCTCGGATCGACACCGGACAGTTCGGCGATGCCGCGGCCGGTGGCGCCGAGCACGCCGAGGGAGTGCGCCTCGTCCACCATCAGCCAGGCGTCGTGCTCGGCCTTGACCTCGATGAAGCGGGCGAGGTCCGGGTGGTCGCCGTCCATCGAGTAGAGGCCCTCGACGACGATCAGCACGCGGCGATACTGGTGGCGCACCTTGGCGAGCAGGTCCGACACCGCCCGCCAGTCGTTGTGCGGGAAGGTCATCCGCGCGGCGCCGGAGAGCCGGGCGCCCTCGGCCACCGAATTGTGGATGAGCGCGTCGATCAGCACCAGGTCCTTCGGCCCGACCAGCGTGCCGATGGTGGTGACGTTGGTGGCGTGTCCGCTCACCATCGCGATCGCCGCCTCGGTGCCGTGGACCGCGGCGATGGCCCGCTCCAGCTCGCCATGGATCGGCCGCTCCCCGGCGACCAGCCGGCTCGCCGAGACGGAGGTGCCGTAGCGGTCGATCGCCGCCTTGGCCGCCGCGGCCACCTTCGGGTGGCCGTTGAGGCCGAGGTAGTTGTAGGAGGCGAAGTTGATGAACTCGCGCTGGTCGATCCGCGTGCGCCCGGCGGCGAGCCCCTCGTGCGGCCGGAAGAAGGGGTTCTCGATGCCCATCATGTCCGCCGCCGCGCGATGGAGGCGCAACTGCTTGTAGTCGTCCATGGTCGAGAAGTCGAAGGCGCCGACGGAGCGCGGGCGCGGCGCCGGCGCGGCCGGCTCGGGCCTGCCCTTGCGGTTGCGGGTCGCCTCTCGCAGGCCGGCGATCAGGGCGTCCTTGGCGGCGCCCGAGACGCCGCCGTAGCCTCGCTTGTCGTTCGACATCAGATCAGCCTCTTGACCTTCTCGGCCTCACCCTCGACCGCCTCGATGACCGCCGCCATCTCCTCGTCGAGGTCGCCCTCGACGTGGCGGGCGGCGGCGAGTTCCGTCTCCGACGAGACGCCACCGGAGTGGACCTTGTCGACGATCCGACGGGCAATGTCGCCGAGGGCGGCGCCGTTTGCCAGCGACAGGAGCGGGATGTCGACCCCGAGCCGCTGCTCGGCCGCCATCCTCAGCTCCAGCGCCATCAGCGAGTCCATGCCGATCTCGGTCAGCGGCCGCGCCGGGTCGATGTCGTCCAGGGGCAGGCGCAGGATGCGCGAGATCTCGCCGGCGAGCAGGTCGGTCACCACCTTCACCGCCCGGGCGTGGTCGAGCCCCTCGATCAGCGCGGCGAGGTGGCCGTCGCCGGCGCCCTCCGAGGCGGCGTCCGCCGCGGCGCCGGAGATCCGCTCGGCGAGCGGCGTCGCCATCACGGGAAGCTCGCGGCGGGCCGCGGCCCAGTCGACCTGGGCATAGGCGAGCGAGGGCACCGGCACCCCGGCGTCGAGGACCAGGCCGAGGCCGTGCAGGGCGGCGCGGGCGGTGAGCGACTGCTTGCCGAGGCGCATCGACAGCATGTCGTTCACGTCGCTGTTGCGGGCGAGATAGCCGGCGTCGGCGATGGCGCCCCAGGCGATCGCCAGCGCCGGCAGGCCGGCCGCGTGGCGGGCGCGGGCGAGGCCCTCGAGGTAGGCGTTGGCGGCGACATAAGCCGACTGGCCCGGGTTGCCGATCAGGGTGGTCGCGGAGGAGTAGAGCACGAAGAGGTCGAGTTCCCGACCGCGGGTCGCCGCGTCGAGCACTGCCGCGCCGGCGATCTTCGGCGCCATCACCGCGCGGATGCGCGTAGCGTCGAGGTTCCGGAACAGCGCGTCGTCGATGACCATCGCGGTGTGGAGGACGCCCCGCAGCGGCGGCATCTCCGCGTCGATGCGGGCGAGCAGCGCGTCGACGGCCGCCCGGTCGGTGACGTCGGCGCCGGCGACCACGACGACCGCCCCCATCGCCTCCATGGCGGCGATGCCCGCCGCCGCGGTCCCGGACACGCTGCCGGAGCGGCTGGTCAGCACGAGGTGCCGGGCGCCCCGCTCGACAAGGAAGCGGGCCGTCTCGATGCCGAAGCCGCCGAGGCCACCGGCCACCAGGTAGGTCGCATCCGGGCGGATCCGCACCGCGCCCCGGGCCGGGCCGGCCGGCAGCGCCGGCGGGCGCACCAGGATCTTGCCCGTGTGGCCCGACTGCTGCATCAGCCGGAACGCGGCGGTGATGCGGTCGGCGGGGAAGACGCGGTAGGGCAGGGCGGTGAACACGCCCGTCTCGAAGCCGTCGACCAGTTCGCGGAAGACCCGCTCGGTCAGCCTCGGCCGGTGGTTCAGCAGCTGGTCCGCATCGACGCCGAAGTAGGAGAGGTTCTGCCGGAAGGGCCTGAGGCCGATCTGGGTGTTGGCGTAGTAGTCGCGCTTGCCCAGCTCGACGAAGCGGCCGAAGGGCTTCAGGATCTCCAGGCTGCGCTCCATCGCCTCGCCGAACAGCGAGTTGAGCACCACGTCGACGCCCTCGCCGCCGGTCAGCTCCATCACCTGGTCGGCGAAGGCGAGCGACCGGCTGTCGAGCACGTGGGTGGCGCCGAGCATGGCCAAGAGCCGGCGCTTCTCGTTGGAGCCGGCGGTGGCGATCACCCGCGCGCCGCGGGACAGCGCGATCTGCAGCGCGGCGAGGCCGACGCCGCCGGCGCCGCCGTGGATCACCACCGTTTCGCCCTCCTCGAGGCGGGCGAGTTCGACCAGCGCGTACCAGGCTGTGAGGAAGGTGACGGGGATCGTCGCCGCCGCCTCCATGTCCACGGTCGAGGGCACCGGGGCCAGCGCCTTCTCGGCGACGACCACATGGGTCGAGAAGCAGGCGGGCGCAAAGGCGATCACCCGGCTTCCAGGGGCGACCCGGGTCACCGCCCGGCCGACCCGGGTGATCACGCCCGAGCACTCCATGCCCAGCGTCGCGCCGGCAAAGCCGTCCTCCAGCGCCTCCTCGGGGAGCAGCCCGAGAGCCCACATGACGTCGCGGAAATTGAGGCCAGCCGCGGCCACCTCGATCTCCACCTCGTCGTCGGCGAGGCTCGCCGGCCGGGCGACGGTGCGCCAGGCGAGGCCGTCGAGTGTGCCCTGCCGCTCGATCGCCAGCGTCCGGCCGACCGGCCCGTCCACCGTGGCCGCCGCCGCGGCGTCCACCAGCGCCGGGCCGGAGACGACGCGGACGCCCGCGGTGCCGCGGTGGTCGATCACCAGTTCGTGCTCGGCGGAAGGATGCTCGATCAGGCTCGCCAGCCGTTCCGCCGTCTCCGACGGGGCGAACTCGACGGCGAGGTCGACGAGGCGGGTGTCGATCTCCGGATATTCGTTGATCAGCACGCGGCCGAGACCCCAGACGGCGGATTCCACCGGCCGCTGCACCGCCTCCGCGCCGCCGACGCCGGATCCGCCCGGGGCGACGATCCAGAGCCGCGCCGGCGGCTTCATCGCCTCGCCCAGCACGGCGTGGATGGTCATCACCCGGGTCTGGGTGGCGGCGAGCGGATCCTCGCCCGTGGCCGCGCCCGGCATGTAGACGAGGTCCTTGACGTCGCCGCCGGCGAGCAGGGCCATCAGGTCGGCGTCGCTGCCGGCGTCGATCGCCTCGATGAGCATGCGGCCGGCGTGGCCCGGCACGGCGTTGGCGACGCGCACCGGCCTGCCGCGGGAGGCGAGGGCGGCTGCGAGCGCGTCGGCGGACGAACGGGCGGCGCGGTCGGAATCGATCAGCACCAGGACCGGTCCGCTCTCGCCCGCGGGCGCCTCGCCGGTCGCCGCCGGGCCGATCGCCGTGATCACCGCCGCGCGGGCTGTGTCCGAGGCAAGCACCCGTGTGCCGACGGAGCCGAAGCCCGCCGACGCCAGCATCTCGGCGTAGCCGGCGCCGTCGCGTCGGGCGCCGATCGGGAAGAGACCGTCAATGCTGCGGCTCCACCAGGGCTCGCACTGGCCGAATACCATGTCCGCGAACAGCGTCGGCTCCGGCTCGATCGCGAGCATCAGCGCGCCGTCGGCGAGATGCGGGCGCAGCGCCGAGAGGGCGCGCTCGCCGTCCGGCCGGGCGAACAGCCCGACGGCCAGCACCGCGTCGAAGCGGCGCGGTCCGTGCGGACCCTCGCCGATCTCGCCGAAGGGGAGCACGTCGATCCCGCCGCCCGAGGCGAGGTCCAGCGCGATGCGGTCGAGCCGGCCCTGGTCCGGATCGCTCACCACCACGCCGGTCACCCCCGGCATGCTGGCCAGGCTGCCGGCGAGGGCGGCGCTCTCGCCGCCGACGAGCAGGACCACGAGCCTCTGGTCGCGCGACCAGGTGGCGGCGAGGTCGGTTGCGGCGCTCGCCAGGGCCTGGTGCAGCGGGCCCGCCAGCGGCGCCGAGGTGTCGAGGTGGTCGGCGAGGGCGTTGGGCAGGACGCCGTCGAGGCTGTCGGCGAGACCGTCGGCGAGGCGCGCCGCGATGCCGGCCTGCAGCCGCACCAGCGCCATCGCCTCGGCGATGCGCCGCGGATGGCTGGCGACCAGCGTGGCGATCACCGTCTCGGCGGGAGGGTAGGGGCTGTCGCCGTCGAGCAGCCAGCCATCGCCGTCCCGTTCCAGCGCGCCGTCCTCCTCGAGGGCGTCGGCCAGCCGGGTGAGGAGGGGCAGGGCGCGCGCCGCGACGGAGCCGCTGGCGACCAGCGCCGCCGGATCGAGCCGTCCCCCGGGGCCGGCGAGCGAGGCCACCGTCTCGCGGGCGATCGCCCGGCAGGCGGCGTCGACCAGGATCTGCCCGTCGTCCGGGTCGGCCGCGACCGTCGCCGCGACCCCGATCTCCTCCAGCCGGGCGGCCGGATCGGCCCAGGGCTGCGGCAGTCGCACCGCCTCGCCGGCGCCGAGGCGCACGGCCGCGGTGGAGAAGACGAAGTCATCCGCATCGGCGACGCGATTGAGGAGGACGGCCTTGAAGCGGACGCCGGTTGCGCGGGCGACCACCGTACCGTCCGCCTCCACCAGGGTGAAGCTCGCCTCGACCGAGCGCGGCGACGCGCGCGTGACCTCGACGATGGCCGCGGCCGGCGTGCGACCGGCCCGGTAGACCCTGAGGTCGCCGACCCGCACCGGCAGGAACGAGGACTCGCCGGCCTCGCCGACCATCCGGGTGATCAGCCAGAACAGGCCGTGGAAGCTCGCGTCGAGCAGGGTCGGATGCAGCACGTGGCGGGCGTCGCCGACGGCCTCCGCCTCGGCGGCGGACAGTTCCACCATCAGCGACCGCCCGTCTATCGGGCTCACCGAGAGGGCGCGGCGGAAGGCGGGGCCGTAGTCGAGGCCGAAGCGCCGGGTGAGGTCGTAGAGCGCCGCGTGATCGAGCCCGCCCGGCACGCTCGCCGGCATGGCCACCGGATCGGCGGCGGTCGGCGGGCGCGCGATGCGGGCCCTCACATGCATCGCCCAGTCGTCGTCGGCGAGGCGCCGGCGGCTGCCGATCTCGACGATGTGACCGTCCGGATCCACCTCCGTGCGGGTCTCCAGCGGCTCGCCGTCCTCCAGCACCATCGGCCGAAGGATGTCGAGATCGCGGATCTCGACCGGCCCGTCGCCGAGCGTGGCCCGCGCGGCCGAGAGAACCATCTCGACGAAGCCGGCGGCCGGGAACACGGTCGAGCTCTCGACCTTGTGGTCGGCGAGCCAGGGCACCAGCACCGCATCGACGTGCCCCATCCAGGGGCCGGTGCCGGAGCGCAGACGGTAGCCGAGCAGCGGATGGTCGTCCTCGGCGCCGAAGAGATCCACCGCCTCGGACGATCGCGCGACCCGGTAGGTCTGCTTCTGCCAGGGATAGCGCGGCAGCGGCATGTGCACCGAGGCGCGCTGGCCGAAGAAGCGCTCCTCGTCGATGGTCGCGCCGTTGACCAGCGCCCGCGCGGCGACGAGAGCGAACAGGTTGCCCTCGACCTCGCCGTCGGTGACGTCGAGGCTCGGCACGAAGCTGCCGGTGCGGTTCACCCCGGAAAGCGAGTCGGTCACGTAGTTCTGCAGCACCGGCTTGGGGCCGATCTCCACGAAGACCTTGGCGCCCAGCTCGGCCATCGCCTCCACCGACTGGCGGAACAGCACCGGCTGGCGCACGTTGCGCCACCAGTAGTCGGCCCCGAGGCTCTCGCCGGGGGCAACCTGCCCGGTGACCGCCGAGACGAAGGTGATCGAGGCCGCCCTCGGCTGCAGCGTGGCGAGGGCATCGGTCAGCGGCTGGCGTATCGGCTCGATCAGGGCGGAGTGGAAGGGGTAGTCCAGCTTCAGCTTGCGCAGCGCCAGCCGGCGCTTCTTCGCCGCCTTGGCGAATTCGGCGAGGTCCTCGTTGGTGCCCGACAGGGTCACCGAGCGGGGGCTGTTGTCGGCGGCGAGCTCGACCGTGCGGAACTCAAGCTCCTCGATCAGCGTCTGCGCGTCCGCCGCGGAGGTGAGCAGCGCGGCCATGCCGCCGAGATGCCGGGTGACCTCCTGCTGGGTCGAACGGACGTGGATGAGGAATACCGCCGCCTCGAGCGTCAGCGCGCCCGCGGCCCAGGCCGCGGCCACCTCGCCCACCGAGTGGCCGGTCACCATGTCGGGACGCAGGCCGCGGGCCGCCAGCGCCTCCACGGTCGCCACCTGCATGGCGAAGAGGAGCGGCTGGGCGATCTCGGTGCGCTCGATGTCTTGGTCGAGGTCGTCGGAGAAGAGCGTGGTGAGCAGCGACCAGCCGGCGGTCCGGATGAACAGGCGCGTCACCGCGTCGAAGGCGGCGCGGAAGGCGGCGTCGCCCTGGTAGGCGGCGCGGCCCATCCCGGCCCATTGCGAGCCGTTGCCGGAAAACACGAAGGCGACCGGCGCCTTGCGGGCGCCGGCCCGGCCGGCGACCGACGAGGAGGAGCGCTTGCCGGCGAGATAGTCGTCGAGGGCGGCGCGGATCTCGTCGGACGAACCGCCGAGCGCGACCAGGCGGTGGTCGAGCCTGTCGCGGGCGTAGGCGGCCGCGTTGGCGAGGCGGGCCGTTTCGGCGGTGTCGGCGCCGGCGAGGCGGTCGCGCCAGTCGGCGGCGAGCTGGCGCAGGGCCTCGGGCGACTGGGCGGAGACCACCAGCGGCGCGAGCCGCGACGGCTGGCTGCGGCGGCCGACCTCGTGCGCGGCCGGCTGGCGCAGCACCGCATGGGCGTTGGCGCCGCCGAAGCCGAAGGAGTTGACGCCGACGTAGAGCGGCGTGCCGGTGTCCGGCAGCGGGCGCAGCTGCGAGACCACCTCGATGTTGAGGTCGTCGAAGGCGATGTCCGGATTGGGCGTGCGGAAGTGGAGCGACGGCGGCAGCACCCGGCGCTCCAGCGCCATCTGCGCCTTGAGCAGGCCGGCGAGGCCGGACGCGGCCTCCAGGTGGCCGATGTTGGTCTTCACCGAGCCGATGGGCAGCCGGGCGCCGCGACGGCGGCCGAGCACCTCGCCGAGGGCGTTCGCCTCGGCCGGGTCGCCCACCCGGGTGCCGGTCCCGTGCGCCTCGATGTAGGCGAGCGCCTCGGGATCGATCTCGAAGCGCTCGTAGACGTGGCGGAGCAGGGCGGCCTGCTGGCCCGAGGAGGGCAGCGACAGGCCGGTGGTGCGGCCATCGGAGTTGATGCCGGAGCCGACCAGCACGCCGCGGATCGGGTCGCCCGCCGCCTGGGCGGCCTCCACCGTCTTCAGCACGAAGACGACGGCGCCCTCTGAGCGCACGTAGCCGTCGCCGTCCGCGTCGAAGGCGCGGCAGAGCCCGGTCGGCGACAGCATCGAGGCCCGCGAGAAGCCGATGAAGGCGAAGGGCGACAAGAGCATGTTGACGCCGCCGACGATGGCGGTGTCGATCCGTCCGGACCGCATCGCCTCCAGCGCCTCGTGCAGCGCCACGATCGAGGAGGAGCAGGCGGTGTCGACCGTGAAGCTCGGGCCCTTGAGGTCGAAGATGTAGGAGATCCGGTTCGAGACGATCGACAGCGTGTTGCCGGTCATCAGCTGGATGTCGGACGCCGACGGGTCGACCACGAAGCCGTTGGAGTAGTCGACGCTCGAGGCGCCGACGTAGACGCCGGTTTCGGTGCCGGCCAGGCTGGCGGCCGGGATGCCGGCATGCTCCAGGGCCTCCCAGGCGACCTCCAGCAGCAGCCGCTGCTGCGGGTCGATCTGCAGCGCCTCGCGGGGGGAGATGCCGAAGAAGGTCGGGTCGAAGCCGAACGGGTCGTCGATCTGGCCGGCGCGCCAGGTGTAGCTCTTGCCGGCGACCTGCCGGTCGGCATGGCCGAAGCGGTTGCGGGCCCAGCGGCCGGGCTGGATCTCGCCCACCACGCATTCGCCCCGCTCGAGGATGGACCAGAATGAATCGGCATCCGGCGCCTTCGGCAGCCGACAGGAGTAACCGACGATGGCGATATCACGCGCGGACTTCGTCATGGCACCTCGAACGTCTTCATCAACTCCGCCGGCGACGAGCCATGCGCCGGTCCGCGGGAGCTTGCGCGAACACCCTGCCCCTATGTGCCCGACCGGCGGGGAGACGGGTCCGCGCCGCGTGCATACTCCGATCTGAACACAGGATTCCATAACATTGTCATAAACGCCATGAGGCTGGCAGGAATCCCGCAGCTGGAAAGCACCCCGTTTGTGGTCCCTGTATGACTTACGGTCCGTCCCGGTTCAAGACACAGGCGGCAGTGGCATGACGCGCCGCAACAATTCGGTGGAGAACCGTGGCGCTCAGGCCGCGGTGCGCGCCTGCACCTCCTTCACGTCGGTGAAGCGCACCCGCGACCACTTCTCGCGCAGATAGTTGAGGGAATAGCCGGACGTGGCGAGCAGCACCGGGTCGCCGTCGACGTCCTCGGCGAGGGCCGAGCGGTTGCCCTGGACGAACTCCGCGACGTCCGCCCGTTCGCCGCCGACCCAGCGCGCCAGGGTGTACTGGCTGCCCTCGAAGCCGACGTCGAGACCATACTCCTGGTTGAGACGGCCCTGGAGCACGTCGAGCTGCAGCGCGCCCACGAAACCAACCAGCGCGGGCGATCCGTCGACGGGACGGAACAGCTGGACGACGCCCTCCTCGGCGAGCTCCTGCAACGCCTGCTTGAGCTTCTTGGCCTTCATCGCGTCCTCCAGCCGGACCCGGCGGAGGATCTCCGGGGCGAAGCTCGGCACGCCGACGAAGGTGAGCTCCTCGCCCTCGGTGAGGGTGTCGCCGATCCGCAGCGTCCCGTGATTCGGGAGCCCGACCACGTCGCCGGCGAAGGCCTCCTCGGCGAGCTGCCGGGACTGGGCGAAGAAGAACTGCGGGGTGTGCAGACCGATCGTCTTGCCGGTGCGAACGTGGCGCACCTTCATGCCGCGCTGCAACCGGCCCGAGCAGAGCCGGACGAAGGCGATACGGTCCCGGTGATTCGGATCCATGTTCGCCTGGATCTTGAAGACGAAGGCCGTCATCTTCGGCTCGGCCGCGTGGACGACCCGGGTGTCGGCGTTCTGGTCGCGCGGCGGCGGCGCGAAGGACGACAGCCCGTCGAGCAGGTCCTTGATGCCGAAGTTGCGCAGGGCCGAGCCCCAGAACACCGGCGTCATGTGCCCCTGGCGGAAGGCGTCGAGGTCGAACGCGGGCGTCCCCTCGCGGGCAAGTTCGATCTCCTCGGCGAGCGGGGAGAGGTTGCGCTCGGCGAGCAGGCGTTCCAGCGCGGCGTCGTCGATCTCGTCGACGTGCTCGTCGGAGCGCTCGTTCATCAGCCGGGTGCGCCGGCGGCGAAGGTCGTAGGTGCCGAGGAAGTCGCGGCCCGAGCCGATCGGCCAGGTGATCGGCGCGGTGTCGAGGGCGAGGGTCTTCTCGATCTCGTCGAGAATCTCGAACGGGTCGCGGGCCTCGCGGTCGAGCTTGTTGACGAAGGTGACGATCGGGATATCGCGCAGGCGGCAGACCTCGAACAGCTTGCGTGTGCGCGCCTCGATGCCCTTCGCCGCGTCGATCACCATCACCGCCGAATCGACCGCGGTGAGCGTGCGGTAGGTGTCCTCGGAGAAGTCCTCGTGGCCCGGCGTGTCGAGCAGGTTGAAGACGTTGCCGCCGTATTCAAAGGTCATCACCGAGGTGACGACGGAGATGCCGCGCTCGCGCTCGATCTTCATCCAGTCCGAGCGGGTGCGCCGGTTCTCGCCGCGGGCGCGCACCTGGCCGGCCAGCTGGATGGCGCCGCCGAACAGCAGCAGCTTCTCGGTCAGCGTGGTCTTGCCGGCGTCCGGATGGGAGATGATGGCGAAGGTGCGCCGCCGGGCGACCTCGCTCGCCAGCGGCCCGGTCGTCTCGACGGAGGTGTTCATGAAATCCGATCTCGCGAAACATGGCCGCCGGCGCCCCCGCGCCGGATGCCGGCGGTCACGAGAGGTCGCGCAGCAGCGCGTGGATGTCGTCCGTGGCGAGCAGGTCCGCCAGTTCCCGGAAGCCGGCCGCCTCGAGCCGCGGCTCGATCAGCACCCGTGCGGTGTCGACCCGCCAGACGAGGTCGCGCAGCGCCATCAGCGCCGTGCGCGTCCCCGGTTCCGGCCCTGCGGCCGCCGCCACGATCTTGCGGGCCAAAGCATCAACAGCGGCCTCGTTTGTCAACCGTTCCGAGCCGGCATTCGCCTCCGCCTCCTGGACCGCGCGGAGCAGGCGGACGAGCGCGCGGACGTCGAGGCGGAGGTCCCCGGCCGGGTCCGGGCCGGAAGCGGTGAGGCCGTCGTCGTCCTCGGCGGTGCGATGTGTCACGGAGTCCCCCGGTGAAGGGCGGTGGCGGATCCGCTCCGCTCGGGCCCGCAACGGGCCGGGTCGCGGCGAAATGCCGGCGAGCGGGGATCCTCCTCCTATTGATAGGCGCTCCGGCCGGCGGTTTGAACGGTGCGCCGGCCACCGTCCGGAAGGTTGGTTGAGCCGCCGTCAACCCGATCCGAGAAACAACGGTCCCGCTCCGCACCCGCCCGCCCGTTGCTGCAACGCCCTCGTCACTTGCCGCAGGAGGGGCGGGGCGGGGGCGCGGGGGACGGGGGACGGGGCGGACGACGGGTGGCGGCGGGGCCACCTGCTCCCCGTCATCCCGACGAAAGTCGGGATCCAGCCCTCACCGCCGCACGCGCCTTCCGGTCCTGGTCCCGCCCGTGCCCGCTCCCCGTCATCTCGACGAACGTCGGCATCCAGCCCCCGCCGCCGCACTTGCCCGCCGGTCCTGGACCCCGGTTTTCACCGGGGTGACGGGGCGGGGAGGCGAGGGCGCCGGCCGGGATGGCGGGCAGGTGGAGGGCGAGGGCCGGGGGTGGCGAGGGCCGGCCCGCGAGCGTCGGGATGGCGCGGCGGCGGCCCCCCGACCTCCAGCCGAGCGGAAACCGATCCGTCTCCCGTGCGTTGCCCCCGTGCGACGGCGGCGGCCGGTCGGCCGGACGGCGGCTGGCAGGGGGAGCCGGGATCGACGAGGCTCACGTTGACAGGGCGGAATCGATCGGCTACCTAGCACCCGCCATTTGCCGGACGGCTTTCGCCAAGCCGCCACGGCGGCCCGGGCCCCTGCTGGGGGATAGTTTAATGGTAGAACAGCGGACTCTGACTCCGCTAGTCTTGGTTCGAATCCAGGTCCCCCAGCCACTTCCCTCCACCACCGACCGCCTCAAGAACCTCGGTTTTCCGGGGTTTTTTCTTGTTTTTCAGGCAGGGTTCGCGGATATGCTCGACAGCGCGAAAGCGCCGATCCGGAGCCCAAATCAGCGATTGACGGATCGTGTCCCCAGACGTGGTGTAGCTGACGGCGAGCACACCGTTGGTCGCCGGCTCGGCCGGGACGCGGGTCAGGCCGCCATGTCCGGCAGTCCGA
>JAWLBM010000018.1:0-85672 GCA_041687675.1 Pleomorphomonas sp.
CGGCTCCGGCGCGATCACGGCGGGGACAAAGGCGAGTGCCTCCGCCTCAGTCCGCTTGCGCGCCTCCCGCCGCCAGGTGAACACCTGCTGCGGCGCCAGCCCATGCCGGCGCGCCACCTCCGACACCACCGCACCGGACTCGAGCGTCTCGGCGACGATCCGCGCCCGATCATCCGCCGTCCAACGCCGCCTGCCGAGCGCCCCTTTGATCACCTCGAAGCGCCGAACCTCGCCGGGCCGCTCAAGTCTATGGTCAAGTCCAGACACAAAACGATCCTCCAAAGGGATCGTCAGAGTCGGCCCTCACGCGGCGGCGAGGAAGGTGGGGATGGGACAGCGCTTACGTATGGGTCAAGGCGTGTGCGTGTGCTGCTCCGGCGCGAGTACTGGTCCGTCAATGCCAACGAGCCCTGCGGCTTCAGGGGGCAGACGCATGCCGATTGGGGTGCACGATCCGTCAGGTGGTCGAACCGAACGACTCGCTGATCATGATTGTCGGAAAGGGCGGAATGGGGGCGCTCCCCGTGTCGGGACATCCCGCCGGTAGCGTCATTCCGGCAAGGAAATCCAGAACGATCAGATCGGTGGTCGCGCATTCCAGGTAGACGGTCACGATCACGGGATTGCCGCCCGGCCGGCCGACGAAACCAAGGCCGGAGTACTCGTACCGGACGACAACGTTGGCGGCCGTCGCAGTCGGCAACAGATTGGTCACCTCATCGGAGATCGTGTTGAACGATGCCTGAAGCGTCCCGCTGGTGCACCCCGTGGATCGGCACTCGACAGTGCCGAAGTTCGTGCAGAGTGCAGTGCCTGTGGCCGGATCCGCAGTAGGTAACCCAGTCGCCTCGTCGCGGCACTCTCTGCCAACCTCGGCAACGACCCAGTTGCTCTGGATAATTGCGTCGGTAGCAGGCGGCGTCACCACGGCAATCCGCGCACCCCGCTGAGTGGCCTTTGCCGCTTGGTTCCACTGCCACATGTAGAGACCCATGTCGATCACCGCGAAGACAGTGAAGACGACGATGGGAAGGACCAGGAGCCCCTCGAGCAAAGAGGCGCCGCTGGTTTCCCGCCGAAACCGGTCAGCCGCCGATGTGACGCTCTTCATGGGCCACCGAAAGGGTTATCGCGTTCTCGAAGCCGAAGGCCCTGAGAACGGGAATTTGAACCGGCACCTCGGCACGGAGCCGAACGGTCGGGGTTCCGTTGTATGTGCCAGGGGTAAAGGCAATGCTGGTCGGATCGGACCACCCCGGCAACAACAGGTTTCCGCCGGCACTGCGCGTTCCCGTCAGTGCCAGGTTTTGAGCCTCTGTCAGACCCCATTTGGGGGCTACCGTGAAGGAAGCCTCGGGAAGTCGGGCGAGATACCGCGTCGCCGCCCGGACGCTCTTGTCCGCCGTATGGCGGAACGCGAGAATCGACCCGAGTTGAAAGCTGCCCACAATGAGGGCCAGCAGAATCGGAAGGACGAGCAGCGTCTCTACGAGTGCCGTGCCGTCCTCCGACCGGGCGAAGCGTCTCATTTGATGCCCCTCAGCGGTAGAGCTGCACGATCCTGCGGAGCTTGCCGTCGCTATCGTCCGGCTCGATCTTTCGGATGAATTCGGCGAAGATCTCGCCTCCCTCCTTCCCGTCACCGGCTGGCTCAGTCAGGAAGAACTCGGCATAGGCCTCGGACCGCACATTGTTGACCGAGTTGCCCCGCACGCCCCATTCCAAGCAGTTCACAATGGCAGCCGATATAACACGTCTGTCGGCTCCGGCTGGGGAAGTCGCTAGGCACTGCGGCGCTGGGTTCTCCGGGGGCGGGCTTTTTCCCCAATTACTATTTTTCATCATCTCAAGCTCAACCAAATAGGCTTCATAACGAGTAGCATCCTTCTTACCAGAAGCATCCTTCGGCCAGGAAGATGACGTTCCATGATGGTACTCCCAGTACTTTTTCTTAGCCTCCTCATCTATGATTCCATTGCCCAGCCTCAGCGTCCCTATACTCTCAAAGCTGGTGTCCCTCGGATAGGTTATATTGGTCGCGACTGGATCCACCAAGTCGAACTGGTTACAGGAACTATTCTTCGGCTTGTAGCCGTCGATAACATGTGGCGCGGCGCTTGCATCAATTGAGCATTTCGGCCCCGCGCACCCACCCGGAGGACGGTCGAACCGAGTATTGATACCCCAAGAGACCTGATTAGTGGCATGTCCAGTGCGTGGATTTACTCGATTAGCATAGCACACGTCCCGACCCTGTTGCGACAGTAGCTCCTTTATCTCAGGAGCCCCCGAACTGTCCATTTCAGGAGGGTCCACCAAACCGAAGTCGCCTGGCGCGAAGCCGGGGGAGGTGCCCTTCGGGTTGAAGACGAAAAGTTGCCCAGGAGTGGGGTCAAACTCCGGCGCCGATGTTGTTGTCTCTAAGGGATTGCAGAGCATCAACGGCTGGACATTACACGCGGCCACATAGCTACTCGCGATTGCCGCCGCGCCAGCCGTCATGAAGTTGTCGCCGATGCCGGGCAGGGCCCGTACCGCCGTCGCCACGACGGACCGGGGCTCGGCGTCCACGCGGATAAAGATGGCGTCATCGGGGTCGCCGCCAGTCGTCCATGGGTTGGTGCCTGCGATCGCATTGGCGAGGGTAGAAAAGTACCGAGGCGTCTGGATATCAAACGTCGAAGGCTCGTCTGTCGGAATCAAGGGCCCATTGGCGAGCGCGCTTCTGGCCGCGGCGGTGGCCGCGGCGATACCAGCGTCCGTCCCGTCCAATTCGTAGGCGCCCGCGATCGCGGCGGCGTCTACCAGATCCTGGAGCTCAGTTTGCATGCTCATCTGGTTGGTAAGGTCGAGAGCGATGCCCATTGCGCCCACCATGACCGGAAGCGCAAGCAGCGTGTAGACGAGGCTGGAACCGTCCTCGGACCGGGAGATTCGGCGGAACAGGTTGCAACACATTTGTCCGACCCCATTGAAAGGCAAAAATATGCACGAAGGGTAAGTACCATTTTAGCTGAATGCAACGCTCAAACGCCGGATGCGTTAACGCCCCATTCCATGTTGCCGAGCCCAGCTTGCCACCGTTCCAACAAGCAAGCGCAGCACTGACGGCGCTGCTGCCAGACCTGCGATCCACCATAGGCGCTTTTGAGGATCGGGAAGCGACACCACGCGCCCTTCGGCCCCTTCCAATTGTCGCTTGTTGCACACCAGATTTTGATCACCGGAACCAGAACTTAACTTCGCATTATGGGGTTGTCTGCGAAACCTGTTCGAGAACAAGTCAGCTCGGGAGTTCGCATGATGACAGCCGGTCGTTCAGCCCGCGCGTTTACCTGGATCACAGGCTCCATCATTCTGTGCTTCACGTCCGCCTCGTTGTCGATGATCGCGCTGACCATTAAGCCCGGCAGCGAGTTTCTCTGGATGCTGAACCTTAGCTTTAACGAACTCTTCCGGTATCCGCTCTACATCCTCCACGATGTTCTCCAGTTCACCGTGATGCAGGTGGCGGTGGCTTCGGCCCTCCTGGCGTTGATCGTGATCTTCGTGGGGCCGCTTGTCGGCAGCGTCCGGTTCCTTATGTCGCATGTCACGGCCGTCGTCGTATCCCTTCCCATGATCCGGGCGGTGGTCGCCAGCAACGACTCGGAGATCGGCCATCTCGTTGCCACGAGCGGCTGGGCAAGCAACGACTTTACCGAGATCGACGCGATACGATATCCCCTCATGCTGCTGGCTTGGCTCGCCTGCCTGGGCATGCATGCCGAGTGGATCTCGCGCGCGAGGCGCGACCGTGCTGTCGCGGGCCGTGCCCGCAGGCTTCTCCGGTAGCACTCAGTTTATGCAGGGTGGAAGATGATTATCGGGCTTGCGGTCCTCACGGTCATCATCGTGCTCGTCTACGTGGCCGTTCAGGATCTTCGTTATGCGAAGATCCGGAACGAGATGATCCTCCTGCTCGTCGGTCAGTGGTTCGTCCTGTCAGCGCTGACCGGCTTCGCCCACTTGGGGGGCGACCTCGCGGCCGGGGGCATCCTCTTCGTGCTCGGCTTCGCCGCCTGGATGATGCGGGTGATGGGCGCAGGCGACGCGAAGCTGCTGCTGGCCGGCGGGCTGCTGATGGGGCTGCCCGGCCTCCTCCCCTTCTCGGTCCTGTTGATCGGCACCACGATCCTCTCGGTGCTGCTCTTCAGCCTCGTCCGGATCGCCCCCTTCGGCCTTCCCCCGGCCATGGCCGCCCGCCTCGACGTGATCGTCAGCACCCGGCGGATCCCGGCGGCGGTGCCGATCGCCATTGCGCTCGGCGGCACGTTGCTGCTGCGCTACGGGATCATCTCTCTCTGAAAAGCGCCCTGCCCGGCCAGGTGGCCGGGCCGCGGGCCAAGTGCCCTCCCCGGCCCGACGGCCGGGATCACGGGTTCGGCGGCAGCAGCAGGAGCGGCTGGCCGGGCGTTTCGCCGTTCGCGCCTTCCGCGTCCGACCCCTCCTGCGGCTGTCCGAGGAAGTCAGGCGCGCGCCAGAAGCGGTCGGAGACGCCCGGCAGCGAGTCGTCCGCCGGCGCGGCCGAGCCCGCGACCGGGTCCGGGGCGCCGGGAGCCGATTGCGCCGTCGGCGGCAGGGTGGCCGGACCGGAGGTCCCGCCCGGGGCTTGCGGCGGCGGAGCCGGTGTCGCCGACTGGCGGACGCCGGGCAGCCCGCCCGGCGACGGGGGCGTGGCAGCGGGCGGAGCGGCGGGAGTCGGTGCGGCCACGGCCGGAGGCGGCAGCGTCGGAGCGGCGGGGGGAGGTTGCGGCGAAGCAGCGGCCGGCGACTGCGGCGCGGCGGGGGGCTGCGGCGCGGCGGCGGGCTGCGGCGCCGCGGCGGGCGGTTGTGGCAAAGCGGCTGCCGGTGGGGCGGCGGCAGGGGGCTGCGCCGCCGCCGGCTGCTGCGCCGTGGGAGCGGGCGCCCCGGGTGCCGGCTGCTGCGGCGGCGCGGCAACGGCGGGATCGGGGGTCGGCGCCCCGGCGGGGGCCGGCGGGCGCGCGGGCGGCTGCGGCGCGGCGACAGGCTCCGGCGGCGGGCCGGGCGGCCTGAAGGCGGGGCAATCCACCTCCCTGGTGAAGAAGGCCTTGACGTAGCCCGTGCGCCGCACCGTCGGCAGCGGATAGTAGTCGACCGGGCACCAGCGCCGGGTCGGCTTCTCGCTGCGCGGCACGCAGGGCCCCTTCGGCCACATCACCGCCGGCGTTCCCGGCGTGATCGCCGCCACGATCTCTGAGAGATGCGACGGCTCCTTGCGGATGTTGAGGAAGTCCCAGGCCTCGACGTTGTCCACCGCGAGGCACCGTTCCGCCGCCCCGGCGGCTCCGGGGAGCAGCACGGCGAGAAGGGCGAGCCCGGCGGGTCCGGGCCCGGCTGTGCGGCGGTGTCGGCTCATGCTGCGGGTCGCTGCCGGACCGGCCGCCCCGCCATCATCCCCGCTGGACGGAGTCGATGGTCGAACGCAGCAGGGTCAGGTTGTTGGCCGTGACCGGGTTCGTCGGATCCAGCTCGTAGGCCTTCAGGAAGAAGCGCCGCGCCTCGCGGAGGTTGCCCCTGAGAAGGTAGGAGTAGCCGACGTTGTTGTAGTAGGCCGGCTGGTTGCCGACGTACTTCGCCGCCTGGCGATAGGCGACGTCCGCCGCGTCGAAGCGACGGATGCGGTCGTAGGAGGCGGCGAGGCCGAGCCAGGCGAGGCCGTCGGTCGGCGTCAGCTCGGTGGCCTTCTTGAACGCCGCCTGCGCCTTGCCGTAGTTGCCGGACTCGAAATAGGCGACGCCGAGGGCGGTCGGACGGTCGGACGCGAAGAAGTCGATTTCCGGGCGGTCGTTCAACGTGTCGACGTCGTCCGCAAAGGCGGAGTTCTCCCCGATCGGGGACGTCTGGCAGGCGGCCAGTGGGGACACCAGCACCGAACAGACGATCAGCGTGCGGAGTATGCTCACGAGATGTTCCTCGACGCGGTACAATTGGCCGAAACAGACGGAAATTCCGCTCCGACCGAGGCCTTTGTATCATCGCAAACTAAATGAAAATACAACAGGGGCCGTCAAGCGATGACCGCTCGCCCGACATGGATCCACAGGCGGGTGTAGCAGATTTGACGCAGTCGGTGATTGTGGAAATTCTCACTCGGTGGACGAGGGGGAAGCGGATCCGCGGGCCGTCGGCCTCACGATCCGCCGCCGCGGGGAAGCCCGACCCAGCGGGGCACGCGGTCCCGGTAGGCGCGCCAGGCCGGCCCGAAGCGGGCCTCCAGGTGCCGCTCCTCGCGCAGCACCGCCAGGCGATGCATTGCGAAGCCCGCCACCGGCGCGGCGATCACCAGCCACCAGCTGCCGAAGGCGATGCCCCCGCCGACCAGCAGCAGCATGTTGCCGACGTAGATCGGATTGCGGCTGAAGGCGAAGGGGCCGGACGTCACCAGCCGCTCGGCCGGCCGGTTCGGCAGGATGTTGGTGCGAGCGGCCACCATCGTGGTCATCGCCCAGACGTCGAGGACGATGGCCGCCGCGATGGCGAGCCACCCGAGCGGCGGCGCCAGCGGCACCGCCGTCGGCACGATGGCTTCCAGCATCAAGGCCCAGAGGGCCGCCAGCGACAGGATCAGCGGCGGCCAGGGGATGCTGTTCGGCCTGCTGCGAATCCCCTCCTCCATCTCGCTCGACCTCCCGTCCCGGCCCGGAACCCTGCTTCCCCGGTCCGCGTTGCACCATCATGCGGGGCCTTGCCCCGAGACGTCCACCACTTGCCGGGGAGACCAACATGACCAGCATACTCGAGAGCGTCCGCGAGGGAATGACCGTCCGCGACCGCGACGGTCACGACCTCGGCACCGTCGATTTCGTCCACTTCTCGGACGAGGACCCGGACCGTCCGGGCCCGGAGACGGTGACCGCGGGCCCGGACGAGGCGCGCAGCCGGAACTCGCTCTTCGACATCATCGCCGAGGCCTTCCGCACCCATGACGTCCCGGACGAGATGCGCCAGCGGCTGCTGCGCAACGGCTTCCTGCGCATCGACCCGCACGGCGTCCTCGCCGCCGAGCGCTATGTGATGCCCGACCAGATCGACCGCGTCAGCGGCAACGACGTGGTGCTGAACACCGGGAAGGACGAACTCGCCCGCCGCGTCTGAGCCGGATCGCCACGCGGCGCACGTTGAACGGGCGACGAACGGGCGACCTGGCCGCGGCTTGGCGCCGGGCACGGTCAACGGCGTGGGCGCGCGAAGCGGCGCTGGAGGCGCACCACAGCCGCTCCGCCGCGCCAACCCCGGTCAGCGCCGCGGCAGCCGCGCGGCCGTCGCCTTCTCGATCAGCGCCGACCCCACCAGCGCGCCCGCGGCAAGCCCGAGGCCGGCGAGCATCAGGCCGCCGCGGATCGCCGTGGACGAGGCGGCCGGGACATGGTCGCGGCTCCTGTCGTCGAAGCGGCCGTGCGCCGCCTCCGGTCCGGGGACGGGCTCGAACAGGTTGCTCGGCCGCTCCTCCCCTACCGGCTCGTCGGTCATCTGGCCTGACCAGGCGCCCTCGGCCAGGCGCCGGTCGAGATAGCCGGGCAGCGCCATCTGGCCGAGGATGGCCTTCACGGTGGGCGAGCCGACCCACATCTCCCGCGGCGCCTCGATGGCGGCCCGGAAGATCGCCTCGGCGATCGGCTCCGGCTGGTGGATCGGCGGCACCGGCTGCGGCCGGCGCGGCATGCGCGACAGCGCCCAGTCGAACTGCGGCGTGTTCACCGCCGGCAGGTGGACCATGGTGAGGCGGATCCGGCTGTTGTCGTGGATCAGTTCGGAGCGGAGCGAATCGGTGAAGCCGCGCACCGCCGCCTTGGCCGCGCAATAGGCGGACTGCAGCGGGATCGAGCGGTAGGCGAGCGCCGAGCCGATCTGCACGATGGTGCCGCGGTCGCGCGTCCGCATGTGCCGGAGCGCCGCCAGGGTTCCGTGCACCTGGCCGAGGTAGGTGACCTCGGTCACCCGCCGGTACTCCTCCGGCCTGATCTCGTCGACCGGGGCGAAGACCGTCACCATGGCGTTGTTGACCCAGACGTCGATCGCGCCGAAGCGCCCGACGACCTCGTCGGCGGCGCGATCGACGGCGGCGGCGTCGGCGACGTCCGCCGGGCAGACGATCGCCTCGCCGCCGCGCGCCTCGATCTCCGCCCTCGCCGCCTCGAGGCGCTCGCGGTCGCGGGCGATCAGGCCGACCGCATAGCCGTGCCGCGCGAACACCCGGGCCACCGCCCGGCCGATGCCCGCCGAAGCGCCCGTCACAACCACCACCCGCCGGCGCGCAGGCCGAACCATTTCGCCGCTCATGTCGCTTCTCCCTGATGGGCCGAATACAAGGAAACGCGTGAACGCCGCGGACGTTCGCGGCAAAGAGACGCCGGGTCAGGGGAGCCGCCAGCGCGGATTCGACGGAAGGCCCGGTGTGCCTGCGTTGCGCCGCGATCTGCCGGGCCCAGGCGGCGGCCCCGAAGAGACCTCCCCGAAATGCATGCTTGCCGGCCGATGAACCTCGGAGCATTCTCGTCGGCGGAGACTTCCCGCATGCCTTGGAACACTCGCCCGATCCTGCTGACGCCGGACCTCGTCGCACGTGTGCCGCCGGGCGTCATCCCGGAGGATGCGCCCCGCCAGATGCTGCCGGTCACCGACGAGATCATCGAGGCCGAATCCCGTGCGGTCCTCGCCGGGCACCCGCCGGGCGAGGACCTCCACGTCTTTGCCTTCGGGTCGCTGATCTGGAATCCCGGATTCGAGCACATCGACGACGGGGTCGCGGTCGCGCGCGGATGGCACCGCGCCTTTCGCATGCGTATCGCGGGCCATCGCGGGACGCCGGATCGGCCCGGCCTGATGATGGGCCTCGACCGCGGCGGCACCTGCCGGGGGCTGGTGCTCAGGATCGAGCGCCAACGGGTGGAGGACGAGGTCCGGCGGCTGATCCGCCGGGAGCTCCCGGTCTACCGCCCGGGCAAGCCGCATCCCCACAGGGCCGAGTGGATCCGCATCGAGACCGACAGCGGGCCACGGCGCGCCGTGGCCTTCGTGCTCGACCGGCGGAGCCCGATCTATTCCGGCGCGCTCGAGCTTCCCGAGACAGCGCTAGTGCTGGCGACGGCGTCGGGACCCGGCGGGTCCTGCGCCGAGTACCTGATGCTCACGGTCTCCCATCTCGCCGCCAGGGGCATCGTCGACCGCAATCTCTGGAGACTGCAGGCGATGGTCGCGGAACACCTAGGGGCCGCGCCGCCGCCTGGTTGAACGCCGCGCGCCCGGCACTGGACCTGCGCTGCCGACGCCGGCGAGGCGCTGCTGCGCTACTTCGAGGTGGATGCGCCGGGCCTCTGGCTGGACCGGATGCTGCTGGACGGCTCGCTGGTGCGGGAGCCGGTGATCGCGAGCTCTTTCTACCACATCGCCTGCGGCATCGAGGAGTTCGACCGGGCGCTCCGGGCGGCTTGAGCCGGCGCTATGCACCGGTACCCGATCACGCTGGCAATGTCGCCGGCAGCAAGCGCCCGCCGCTTTCCGCGGCGGCCGGGAGCCGCCGCTACCCGACCCTGATCGCGTGGCCAGGCGGGAGGGTAGCGGCGTCCTCCTCCCCGATCAGCTTGGCCTCCAGCCGCTGCCCCCTCGAGGCCGCCAGGGCGCCGACCTCGGCGACGGCTTCGGCCGCGGTGGGAGCGTTGACCTTCCAGCTCTCGACGACCTCGCGGTCGTCATCGCTCCCGACGGATCTGACGAGCCAAACGGGCATTCAAGCCTCCTCGGAGGAAGGACGATCGAGGGCGTGCACGTGAACGTCGCGCCCCGAATGTCGCGAGAGGATGTCGAGGGCGCGCGCCTCCCGGTCCGCGTCGCGAAGGTGAACCCAGAGGAGCAGCCCGCCGTGATCGATCTGTTCCTCAAGATAGCGGGCCTGCTTGCGGCCGAGCATCGCCGCGAGCGCCGATCCGATCACGGCCGCCACGCCTCCGGCCGCGGCGGCCGCCGCGATCGCGCCGGCGACCGGTCCGCCCGCGAGGATGGCGGCGCCCGCCGCCGCAACGGCGGCGACGTAGAGGGGCACCCCGATCAGCGCGCCCTCGGCGTCGCCGATCGACTCGGTCGAGACGTACATCCGCCTCGGAATAGCTGGGTCGTCCTCGAACGTCTCGACGCGCGTGTAGACGTGGCCAAGCTTCCCCGTGACAGCCTCCTCGCTCGCGAGCAGGCTCAGTTCTGCCCGGTCGAAACCGGAACTCAGCAACTCGTCGACGGCCTCCTGCAGTGTGTCCGCAGAGTCGAATACGGCCACCGCCTCCTTGTCGGGATAGTCTTCCGGCATCGTTCCCATCCTTCTTTGGGCGAATCGCTCGCGGCCATGCCGCCACGCACTACCGGACCCGCATTCTTCCCGAACCGGCGGCGGCCTTCCTGATCCAGGTCAGTCCCGGACGCTGTTCGGCGATGCCGCCGCCCGGCTGATCGCCCTGCGCTCGACCGTGGAAGACCTCAGCCGCGGAAGAAGATGTGGTTTCCGATCACCCGGGACGGGCCGGGCCGCCATTTGCGGATGTAGGTGGCGTGGAAGTAGAGATACTGGTGCTGGATCTGACCCGCCGCCTCCTCCCTCAGCACGGTGTCGGCGGCCTTCAGCGCCGACAGCCAGCCGGGCCCCTTGGTCCGCGGGCGGTCGGGGTGCCGGTCGAAGGTCCAGGAGAACTGGCCGCGCTGCCAGAGGACCTCGCAGATGTCGTCCGGGAACTTGGAGTCGCGGACCCGGTTGAGAGTGACCCGGGCGACCATGAGTTGCCCTTCGAAGGGCTCTCCCCGGGATTCGAAGTAGACGTTGCAGGCGAGGCAGACGCGACCGTCCTGTCGCTCCTTGGCGCAGTCCGGCGGCTCGATCCACGCCACCTCCTCGGAATCGACGCCTCCCTCGCTGACCACGCAACCGCCCAGAATGAGCGCGAGAAGAGGCAGCGCACGCGCGAGACGCGCGTGCGAGAAAAAGAATTTCCGCATAAGAAAGCTCCCCTGAAACCGGGCGAGGAGGGAGTCCGTCCCCACGCCGCCGCAAGCAATGGCCCCCTCGATGTCCTTCTGCTTCTGTGGAAAACTCAATGGTTTGTTAACAGAGACATTGACGTTGGTAAACCATGTTGATTCCCGAATATCGATCCGGTTTTGTGGCGAGGAGAAAACGCCGCCGACCGGCGTCGGTCCGGCCTTCGACTTCGACTGGCATGAGAAAATTCAATCGATATAGTTGCCCGTTTCCTCCGAAGATACTCGGCGGCGGGTGACCGCGGTGGATCGCTTGCCGCCGCTTGCGGCTCCGCGCGGCCGGGTGCACAGTTCCGCCCCGACGGGAGGCAAAGAACATGGCGCACGGCGGTGTCAGGGAGCGGCCGACGTGCCGCGTTCTTCGGGCCGGAGACAGTTTCCGGGGCAAGCAGGGCCTCGACTACAGCCCGGCGATTTCCGCCGAAACGGTCGGCGCGACGGGAATCCACATGCAGATCGTCACCATGCCGCCAGGGGCCCGGGCGCGGGCGCACAAGCACGAGAGCCACGAGACTGCGATCCACGTGCTCACCGGCCGCGCCGGCATGTGGTTCGGCGACGACCTCGCCGACCACATGGAGATGGCGGCCGGCGACTTCGTCTACATTCCGGCAAACGTCCCGCACCTGCCCTACAATCCGAGCGAGACCGAGACCTGCACGGCGGTGATCGCCCGCACCGATCCGAACGAGCAGGAAAGCGTGGTTCTGCTTCCGCAGCTGGAGCGCGCCGTCGCGGCGGACGGCGGCTGACGGCCTTCCCCGGTGGCCACCGGGGCCGGCGCGACCTTGCCCGGCCAGCCTGTCGCGCCGCCCCGTCCAGTTCGGCCGGAGCGATCTGGCGCCTCCCCGCGTTAGGTCGAGGTCGGCTCCCGCCGGCGGGACGAGCGGTCCCGCGGCGGGTCCTCGGCGCCGCGCCGGACCGCCCGCCCGCGCGATCGCCGCCTGAAGGCAAGCGGGCGTCGGGAGACCGTGCCGATGGGCGCCCGTTCGACCAACGTGCTCCTGGCGATCGTGGCGCTGATGCTCGCGGCCCTGCTCGCCCAGCCCTACCTCGACTATTGGCTCTATTCGGCCACCGAGCCGCGGGCGGTCGCGCCCCGCGCGGACCTGACCGACCTCGAGCAGACCAGCGTACGGGTGTTCGAAGCGATCTCGCCCTCGGTGGTGCAGGTGATCGCCCCGGGTCCCGGCGGCCTGCGGCCCGGAGCCGGCGTGCAGTCCGGATCAGGCTTCCTCTGGGACGAGGCGGGCCACGTCGTCACCAACGCGCATGTGGTGCAGGGCGCCGGGCAGCTGGCCGTCCGCCTCGCGTCCGGCGAGGTGGTCCGCGGCGAGGTCGTCGGCGCGGCGCCGAACTTCGACCTCGCGGTGCTGAGGATCGACAGGCCCCGCCTCCTGCCGCCGCCCGTGCCGCTCGGCAGCGCGGAGGACCTCCAGGTCGGGCAGCTCGCCTATGCGATCGGCAATCCCTTCGGCTTCGACCAGTCGCTGACCGCCGGCGTCATCAGCGCGCTGCAGCGACGGCTCCCGACCAGCGGCGGGCGCGAGATCCCGGACGTCATCCAGACCGACGCCGCGGTCAACCCGGGGAATTCCGGCGGGCCGCTGCTCGATTCCTCCGGGCGGCTGATCGGGGTCAACACGGCGATCTTCTCGCCCTCCGGCGCCAGCGCCGGCATCGGCTTCGCAATTCCGGTCGGGGTCGTCAACCGGGTGGTGCCGGCGCTGATCCGCTCGGGCCGGGTGCCGACGCCCGGCATCGGCATCCTCGCCGCCGACGAGGCGATGGCGGCGCAGATGGACCTCGAGGGCGTGGTCATCGCCGAGGTCCTCCCCGGCTCGCCCGCCGAGCGGGCCGGGCTCGACGGGATCGATATCTTCCGCGGGGAACTCGGCGACGTGATCGTGGCGGTGGACGGCACGCCGGTGCGCCGCTTCGCCGACTTCACCTCGGCTCTCGACCGGGCCGGCATCGGCGAGGAGGTGGAACTCACCGTCCGCCGGAACGGCGAGCGGCGGGAGGTGGAGGTGACGGTGGTCGATGTCGGCGGGGAGTGAGCCGCGCCGGACGTGACCTGGCCGGACCCGCCGTTCGCCTGGCCTTGCGGCCCTCGTTCAGCGCGAGATGCGCACCCCGCTCTCCGTGTTCGGCAGCGTGTAGGGCAGGTCCATCCCGGTCACGTCGATGCGGATCTGCGTCGATCCGGAGATCTCGACCTCGTCGGCGATGATCGGCATGTAGGGCGACTTCTGCCCGAAGTCGCTGCTGCCGTTCAGCTTCACCCCCTGCGTCGGCGTGTAGATGGCGCCGACGAGCGTGCCCTCGGAGTTGCCGTTCAGCGTATTGGTGGCGCCCGGGTTCGACATCCGGTCCTGCATGAAGAGGATGCCGCCATGGTCGCCGGAGAGGTTCGCCTTGAGGCTGAGGCCCGCGCCGCCGTTGACGTCGAAGCCGGCCTGGTTGCCGGTGAAGTAGAAGAGGAGGTTCTCCCCCTCCGCGGTCGCCTGGCTGTTGATCTTCAGCTGGCCGTTGCGGATCACGTAGGTGCCGTCCGCGAAATTGGCGGTGCCGCGGATGTCCATGCCACCGCAGTAGACCCCGGGCGAGAGGTTGCGTGTCTGGTTGGGACCCACGCTGACATTGTTGTGGTCGCAGCCGCCGTATTGCGGCGCCGGGATGTGCGCCAGCGGATCGTCCGCCGGCTCGCACCACTCGAGCGGGCTGGGCGTGATGGTCTGGTTGGTCTGGACACCCCCGGCGCTGCAGAAGCCGTCCGCAACGACCGCCGCGGAGCCCTGGATCTTCATTCCGTTCACGTCCCGGGAGTTCGAATAGACGACGCAGTTGGTCGCGGTGAACTCGGCCGTGCCGGTGAGCGTCACCGCCCCGGCTGAGGCGCCGTTGAGCGCGAGCACGCAGGGCGGATCGTTCTCGTAGGTCTTCTCGGCGGTGGCAGCCACCCGGATCGGCACCGTGTCGATGCCGAAAAGCCCCATGATCGACATCGGCAGCGTCGCCTCGGCCGACGCGGTGTAGAGGCCGGTGCCGCCGACGCCGCTGAGCGTCGCGACGGGATTGCCGCCGTAGTTGCCGTCGAACGAGGCCTGTGCCGCCTGCAGGCGCACCGCGTCGGAGCCGGTCCGCCTGATCACCGCGGCGAGCGCCGCGGCATCGACCGCGTTCTGCATCTGCGTGCGGGTGCTGGAGATCCGGTAGAAGTCGACCGCGGCCCCGACGGCGCCCATCACGGGAAGCAGCGCCAGGCCGAAGATGATGGCGACGTTGCCGGACTTCCGGCGGACGAGATTGCGGACAAGGGACAGCATTCGGACGATCTCCTGGATCGGCCACTGTCCTACATGCAAAAGATGAAATGCTCGCTAATTGGCGCTGTTAACGATCGGTGGCTCCGCAGCGGAGTTTTTCGTGACGGGTGCTCCGTGCCTGGTCCGACATTGGACGCGGACCGGCCTGCCCGGCCCTGCGGTTGGGCGCGCCGTTCGTCCCCCCGGATCGAGCCGGGACGACCGCGGACGGGCCAACCGCACGCCGTCCGGGCCGGAGGCGCCCGCCGTCGCGTCCGCCTCCCGGGACCCCCGGCGGCTGGCGCCCGGCCGGGCCCGCCGGCGGTCAGTGCAGGATCTGGCTGAGGAACAGCTGGGTCCGCTCGTGCTGCGGGTTGGAGAAGAACTCCTCGGGCACGTTCTGCTCGACGATCTGGCCCTGGTCCATGAAGATCACCCGGTCGGCGACCTGGCGGGCGAAGCCCATCTCGTGGGTGACGCAGAGCATGGTCATGCCGTCGGCGGCAAGGCCGGTCATGGTGTCGAGCACCTCCTTGACCATCTCCGGATCGAGCGCGGAGGTGGGCTCGTCGAACAACATGATCTTCGGCTTCATGCACAACGACCGGGCGATCGCCACACGCTGCTGCTGCCCGCCGGAGAGCTGGCCGGGGTACTTGTGCGCCTGCTCGGGGATCTTCACCCGCTCGAGGAAGTGCATCGCCACCGCCTCGGCCTCCTTCTTGGGCATCTTGCGGACCCAGATCGGAGCCAGCGTGCAGTTCTCCAGGATGGTGAGGTGCGGGAACAGGTTGAAGTGCTGGAACACCATCCCGACCTCGCGTCGGACCTCGTCGATCCGCTTGAGGTCGTTGGTGAGTTCGATCCCATCGACGACGATCTTGCCCTTCTGGTGCTCCTCGAGGCGGTTGATGCAGCGGATCATCGTCGACTTGCCGGAGCCGGACGGCCCGCAGATGACGATGCGCTCGCCGCGCACGACCGTCAGGTCGATGTCGCGGAGCACGTGGAACTCGCCGAACCACTTGTTGACCTTCGCGAGCTCGACGACGATCTCGCGGCCCGCGGCGTCGCGGGGAATGCTGGCGGTGGCGGACATTGGCGGCGGTACCCCCTCGGGCTTTGTTCGGTCTCGTTGATGTCGGGGACGGCGCCGGAGCGCCGCCCGTCCTGGCGTCAGGCTATCGTCGTCTGTGGCCGGTTTCCAGACGCCGCTCCATATACATGGAGTAGCGGGACATGCCGAAGCAGAAGACGAAGAAGACGAGCCCGGCGAAGACGAAGCCCGTCTTCGGCACGCTGGGCGCGGCCCAGTTCGCGTCGGTGAAGTTGAGCTGCACGATGCCGAGCACGTCGAACAGGCCGATGATCAGCACCAGCGAGGTGTCCTTGAAGAGGGCGATGAACGAGTTCACGATCCCGGGGATCACGATCTTCAGCGCCTGCGGCAGGACGATCAGCCCCATGGTCTGCCAGTAGCCGAGGCCGACGGCGGCCCCCGCCTCGTACTGCCCCTTCGGAATCGCCTGCAGGCCGCCGCGCACCGTCTCCGCCATGTAGGCGGCGGAGAACAGGGCGACGCCGATCAGGGCACGGAGCAGCTTGTCGAAGTTGACGCCCGAGGGCAGGAACAGCGGCAGCATCACCGAGGCCATGAACAGCACGGTGATCAGCGGCACGCCGCGCCAGAACTCGATGAAGATCACCGAGAAGGCCTTCACGATCGGCAGCTTCGAGCGCCGCCCCAGCGCCAGCAGGATGCCGAGCGGCAGCGAGGCGACGATGCCGCTGACCGCCACCACCAGCGTCACCAGCAGGCCGCCCCACAGCGAGGTCTCGACGACCGCCAGCCCGAACCCGCCGTAGAGCAGGACATAGGCGAGCACCGGGAACACGAACAGCATGAAGACGGCGGTCGGCCGCTTGAACGGGATCTTTGGTACCGCCAGCATGACGAGGCCGATGGCGAAGATGAGCCCGGTGAGGTCCACCCGCCAGCGCTCCTCCAGCGGATAGCGGCCGTAGATGAACTGGCCGAACTTGGCGTTGACGAAGGCCCAGCAGGCGCCGACCTCCTCCGCCGGCAGGCAGGCCTCGCGGTCCTCGCCCGTCCACACCGCGTCGATGAACAGCCACCGGATCAGCGGCGGGACCATCCAGGCGAGCAGGAGCGCGGTGGCCAGCGTGATCGCCGCGTTGAGCGGCGAGGAGAACAGGTTCTCCCGCATCCAGCGCACGGGGCCGATGCTGCCGCCCGGCGGCGGCGCCGGAGGCAGGAAGCTGTCGCGGGTCCAGGAGGTGGCGACGGGACGGCCGGAGACGATGTCGGTCATGGCGGCCTCCTCAGCGCTCGACCAGCGCGACGCGCGCGTTGAACCAGTTCATGAAGGCCGCCGTTGCGAGGCTCAGCGTCAGGTACACCGCCATCGTCATGAAGATCACCTCCACCGCCCGGCCGGTGATGTTGAGCGTCGAGCCGGCGAAGACGGCGACGAGGTCCGGGTAGCCGACGGCCACGGCCAGCGAGGAGTTCTTGGTGAGGTTGAGGTACTGGCTGGTCAGCGGCGGGATGATCACCCGCATCGCCTGCGGCACGACGACGAGCCGCATGATCAGGCCGTCGCGGAGCCCCAGCGCGCGGCCCGCCTCGGTCTGCCCGTGCGAGATGGCGAGGATGCCCGCGCGCACCACCTCGGCGATGAAGGCCGCGGTGTAGATCGACAGGCCGAGCAGCAGCGCCATCAGCTCCGGCTTGAGCGCGAGGCCGCCAACGAAGTTGAAGCCCTGGAGCTCGGGGACGTGCCAGGCGAGCGGCTGGCCGGTGACGAGATAGGCGCCGGCCGTCAGCACGACGAGCAGGCCGAGCCCTGCGCGGAAGGACGGGAACGGCTGGCCGGTGGCCATCTGCCGCGCCCGCGCCCATCGCCGGATCGCGATCCAGCCGACGATCCCGGCGACGAAGGCGCCGACCACGATGGAGAAGCCCGGCTCCGGGTCCGCCCAGGGGATGATCAGGCCGCGGTTGGAGAGGTTGGAGCCGAACGGCAGCTCGATGCCCTGGCGCGGGCCGGGCAGCACCGAAAGCACCGCCTTGTACCAGAACAGCAGCTGCAGCAGCAGCGGGATGTTGCGGAACACCTCGACGTAGACCGTCGCCACCCTGGCCAGCAGCCAGTTCGGCGACAGCCGGGCGATGCCGACGAGGAAGCCGAGGATGGTCGCGACGACGACGCCCAGCACCGCCACGATCAGCGTGTTGAGGAGGCTGACGAGAAAGGCGCGGCCGTGGCTGTCGTCGATCGAATAGGGGATCGGCGTCTGGGCGATGTCGAAGCCGGCGCGGTTCCAGAGGAAGTCGAAGCCGGAGGCGATGTTCGCCGCTCGCAGGTTCTCGACGACGTTCCCCGTCACCCACCAGATGAAACCGATCACCGCGGCGAGCAGCAGGACCTGGAAGACGGCCCCGCGGACGCTGGGGTCGTAGATCAGCGAGCCGGATCCGGACCGTACGGATCGCGGCAGGGGTGCGGTCTCGCGGATGGCCATGGGGACGCCTCCTCCCGGGGATCTCTCGGTCACCCGATTGCGCGGCCGGATGCCGGGCTGGCTGGTCGCGCGGCGTCAGAAGCCGGCTCCCGGACCCGATCCGGACGGTTCCGCCCGGCGACGGGCCGGGCGGTCGGGGCGCCGGATCACTCCGGCGCCCCTCGCCTTCAGGTCAGCGGACCGGGGGGGCGTACTGGATGCCGCCCTCGGACCAGAGGGCGTTGAGACCGCGGTCGATCTTCAGCGGCGAGCTGGCGCCGACGTTGCGATCGAAGATCTCGCCGTAGTTGCCGACGCCCTTGATCACGTTCAGCGCCCAGTCCGGGCCGAGGCCGATGGCGGCGCCGAAGTCGCCGTCCTTGCCGAGCAGGCGCTTGACCTCTGGATTGGTGGAGTTGGCCGCCATGTCCTCGACGTTGGCCTGGGTGACGCCGTGCTCCTCGGCGTTGATCAGCGCGTAGTGCACCCAGCGCACCAGGCTCTCCCACTGGTCGTCGCCCTGGCGGACGGCGGGGCCGAGCGGCTCCTTGGAGATGATCTCCGGCAGGACGACGTGGTTGTCCGGGTTGGCGAGCTTCAGGCGGATCGAGTAGAGGCCCGAGGCGTCCGTCGTGTAGGCGTCGCAGCGCCCGGCGTCGTAGGCGGCGTCCGCCTCCTCCTGCTTCTCGAAGACCACCGGGTTGAAGCCGATGTTGTGCGCCCGGAAGTAGTCGGCGAGGTTGAGCTCGGTGGTGGTGCCGGACTGGACGCAGATGGACGCGCCGTCGAGTTCCTTGACCGAGCTGACGCCGAGATCCTTCTTCACCATGAAGCCCTGGCCGTCATAGTAGTTGGTGCCGGTGAAGGTCAGGCCGAGCTGGGTGTCGCGCGACATGGTGTTGGTCGAGTTGCGCGCCAGCACGTCGATCTCGCCGGACTGCAGCGCGGTGAAGCGCTCCTTGGCCGAGAGCGGGCTGAACTTGACGGCGGTCGGATCGCCGAAGACCGCGGCGGCGACCGCGCGGCAGTAGTCGACGTCGAGGCCGGACCACTCGCCGGCGTCGTTCGGCGCGCCGAAGCCGAGCAGGCCGGCGCCGTTCACGCCGCATTGCACGAAGCCCTTCCCCTTGACGTCGTCGAGGGTGGCGGCCGATGCCGCCGTCGCCGCAACCGTGGCGAACGCGGCGCAGAGAAAGGCCGTCTTGAGTCTCGGATTCATCCAGGTCTCCCTTGTTGTGGTTCTCTCGTCCATTCCGATCCGCGTCCCGCCGCCGATCCCTGCCTCGCCCCCCGATGCGCGCTCCAGGATCTCCGACCGGCTCCCCCGCGGACGTCGGCCGGTTGCCCTATCCTTTGCCGGGCTGCCGGTCCAATTCCGATTCGGAGGAACTCATTCCATTTCTGAATGGGGCCCTTCACGAAAAACGATCGATTCCCACCGGGCGTGCTCGGGCGTCCGGCCCGACCCGCTCCGGCTGCGCCGACTACAGTCCATTTGAATGTCAGCGTCAATACTTATGCGAACCCTGCGCAAAGGATCGCATCCTGCACTTGGAATAGGCACCCGGTGCGCACCAACAAGGCACTCTCTGCCGGGCGTATCTATCAACAGTTCCGCATCAATACTTGACGCCCGCCCGCATTGTTGCGGCAAGGGTCGGATGCAAACTCGAAAAGGCCCGATCTTCGCTTTCGTCCCGGGTCCGGCGGCGAATTCGACGGACGCCCCCTGCCCGCCCTACTTCCGGCCCGCCCCGGGCCGCGCTATGTCCACACTCCGCGAAGCAGGCCACTCCGGCACGCCGGCCTGCCGCAAACCCGCCAGAGGACCGAGAAGATGTCCGAATCCCGCAACTTGCACGGCCGCTCCGTCGAGACCCGGCTTGCGCACGGCGGACGCGACCCGCGACGCCAGCACGGCTTCGTCAACCCGCCCGTCTACCATGGCTCCACGGTCACCTTCCCCGACCTCGAGACCATGCTGAAGGGGGCGCAGCCCTACGTCTACGGGCGGCGCGGCACGCCGACGAGCGACGCCCTCGCCTCGCTGCTCGCCGAACTCGACGGCGCCGCGGGCGTCGCGCTGGTGCCGTCCGGGCTCGCGGCGATCTCGACGGCGCTCCTCTCCGTCCTCTCCGCCGGCGACCACCTCCTCGTCACCGACAGCGCCTACCAGCCCGGCCGCCATTTCTGCGACACCGTGCTGAAGCGGCTCGGGGTCGAGACCACCTACTACGACCCTCTGGCCGGCGCCGGGATCGAGGCGCTGGTGCGTCCGCAGACGCGGGCGATCCTGATGGAGTCGCCCGGCTCGCAGACCTTCGAGGTGCAGGACGTGCCGGCCATCGTCGAGGTGGCCAGGCGCCGTTCGCTGCGCACCATCGTCGACAACACCTGGGCGACGCCGCTGTTCTTCCGCCCGCTGGACCTCGGCGTCGACATCGCCTTCATGGCCGGAACGAAGTATGTGGTCGGCCACTCCGACGTCATGATCGGCTCGATCGCCGCCAACGCGGACGCCTGGCCGGCGGTGAAGCACACCACCGGGACCCTCGGCCTCTGCGTCGGCCCGGACGACATCAACCTGTCGCTGCGCGGGCTCAGGACGATGAAGGTCCGCCTCGACCGCCACCAGGCCTCCGCCCTGCGGATCGCGGACTGGCTGCGCGGCCGGCCGGAGGTTGCGCGGGTGCTGCACCCGGGGCTGCCGGACGACCCCGGCCATGCCCTTTGGAAACGGGATTTCAGCGGGTCCAGCGGCCTGTTCTCCTTCCTGACGAAGCCCTGCCCGATGGACGCGATCCGGGCGATGCTCGACGGCCTGGAGCTCTTCGGGCTCGGCTACAGCTGGGGCGGCTTCGAGAGCCTCGCGATCTGGGCGGACCCGCGCCCCTATCGCACGGCGACGCGCTGGGAGGATCCGGGCCACCTCATCCGCCTGCACATCGGCCTCGAGGACCCGGCCGACCTCGAGGCGGACCTCGCCGCCGGCCTCGACCGCCTCGCCGCCGCCTGCTGAGGCGGCTCAGCCGCCCCGGGCGTGCACCGCGAACGTGCGCGGCCGCCAGGCGTCGATGCTGCGGCCGGTGACCACGGCCGCCGGCTCTCCCGCCCCCGTCGCCGCGCGGAACGCCGCGTCCTCCTCCGCCGGCACCAAGGCCACCGCGCAGGCGACCCCGGCGAACAGACCGGCCGCCTCGCCGCTGTCGACGAAGCGGGCGTCGCGGCCGAGCCGCAGGCGAAGGTCCGGCGCGGGGGTAACGGCGGCCAGAACCAGCGGGGCCTCGCAAGGGGCGGCCGCCTCCAGCGCCTCGGCGAGGCGATCGGCCAGCCGGAGCTGCGAGGCATGCGGCAGCAGCACGGCGAGGCCCAGCGAGACCGCGAAGGCTGCCGCGAGCACCGTCGCCCCGACGCCGGCGGCGAAGCGTCCGTGCAGCAGGAACCAGGCCGCCGCGAAGGCGATCATCACCGCGACGAGGCCGACGACGATCCCGGCCGGGTCGGCGTGGCCCTCGACCACCACGAAGACCGCGTTGAGCCCGAAGGCGAGGATCGCCACGCCCGCCGCCACGTAGCCGTAGCCGATCCTGACCGACCAGCGTCGCGCCGGCTCGACGACGGCGCTGGCCGCGATCCCGACCAGCAGCGCGACCGCCGGCAGGAACGGCAGCACGTCGTCCGGCAGCTTGGCCGGGATCGCCTCGACGGCGATCCAGCCCGGCAGGATCCAGGCCGAAAGGAACACGACGGCGCGCCGGGTGGGCGCCGTGAGGCGGCTCAGCGCCGGCATCGCGAAGACCAGCGGCAGGAAGGCCGAGAGCGGCCAGAAGGTGACGATCGCGACCAGCAGGTGGGAGCCGGGCGGCGCTCGGTAGGGCGGCGGCGCCCCGGCGATCTCCCCCGTGAGGACGCCGAGGACGCCGGCGGAAAACCCGTCCTCCGCGACCAGCCCGACGCCGACCCACCAGGGGACGACGATCAGGGCCGTCCAGGCGATCCCCTTCAGCGGGTCCAGCGCCCGGATCCGCGCCAGCGAGCGGTCCGCGAGCAGCATGGCCGCGAGGACCGGCAGCACGACCAGGAGGATCGCCGGGCCCTTGGCAAGGAGCCCCAGCCCGAGCGCGGTCCAGAACACCGCGTTGCGGCCGAGCGCCCGCGACGGCGTCTCCGCCGTCCAGACCGCGGCGAGCGACCAGCCGGCCGCGGTCACCGTCGCGAGCAGGATCGCGTCCGGCCCGGCGAGGCGGGCCTCGACGCCGAGGAGGACTGTGGCGGTGGCGAGCAGGGCGGCCGTGAGCCCGGCCGCCCGCCCGGCGAGCAGCACCCCCGTCGCATAGGTGAGCAGCACCGCGAGCACGGCGCCCGCCAGCGAGGGCAGCCGGTGGATCCAGAGCGGCGCGTCGGGGCCGGTCCCCATCGCCGTGACCGCGAGCCACTGGAGCCAGCGGGCGAGCACCGGGCCCGGGTCTCCCGGCTCGTCCGGGGTGCGGATGCCGAGGAGGTCGCCCGACGCCACCATCTGCCGGCTCGCCTCGACGAGGCGGGCCTCCTCGCCGTCGACGACCGGCAACGCGGCGATCCCCGGCAGGAGGACGGCGAGCGCCACGGCGAGGACCAGCAGCACGTCGCCGGTCCGGACCAGCCGGCCCTGCCGGCGCCCGCCCGCCGCAGGGGGGGTCGACCCCGCGGCCCCGCCCCCGTTCGCCCCGTTGGTCCCGACGGATGTGTCAGACATCGCTCTCTCCGCCCCTCGGCGCGACCACCGATCGCAGGCGCGGTCGTCGATTGCAAGACGCCGCATCGGGCGGCGGCCATGCATAGCCGGACCGGGGCGGCGCGCGCCCTGCTGCAGATTCCGACACGTTCGCCATGGTTTGCGCCGAATTGCCGACCTACACTGCCGGCTTCGCAGAAACCGCACGAGAGGAGCGCATGGAACAGATCGCGAGCGCGAACTTGGGACTTGCGCTCGGCGCCCTGATGGTGCTCGCGGGGATCCTGTCGAGCCTGATCGCCACGCGCTTCGGCACCCCGCTGCTGCTGGTGTTCCTCGTCATCGGCATGCTCGCAGGGGAGGACGGCCCCGGCGGCATCCCCTTCGACAACTACCAGGCGACCTACCTGATCGGCTCCTGCGCGCTGGCCGTGATCCTGTTCGACGGCGGCCTGCGGACGAAAATGGCGACCATCCGCAGCGCGCTCGGGCCGGCGGTGACCCTCGCCACGGCTGGCGTGTTCCTGACCGCCTTCGTCGTCGGCCTGTTCGCGAAAGTCGCCTTCGGCTTCAGCTGGCCGCACGCACTGCTGCTCGGCGCGGTCGTGTCGTCCACCGACGCCGCCGCCGTGTTCTTCCTGCTGAAGACCGGCGGGCTGCAGCTCCGCCCGCCGATCGGCGCGATCCTCGAGGTCGAATCGGGCTCCAACGACCCGGTCGCCGTGTTCCTGGCCATCGTGCTGACCGGGGTCGCGCTGTCCGGCGACGGCGGCGGATGGCAGGAGATCGCCCTCGCGCTCCTCCAGCAGGCCGCCCTCGGCGCGATCCTCGGCGTCGCGCTCGGGCTCGCCACGGTGTTCCTGCTGAACTGGCTCCGCCTGCAGGCGGGCCTGCATCCCCTGTTCGTCGCGGTGATGGCGATCGCCATCTTCGCCGCCGTGGCCCTCGTCGGCGGCTCGGGATTCCTCGCCGTCTACGTGGCGGGGCTGGTGGTCGGCAACCGGCCGGTCCGCGCCTTTCCCTCGATCGTGAACTTCCACGACACCGCCACCTGGCTCTCGCAGATCGTGATGTTCCTCGTCCTCGGCCTCCTGGTGACGCCGAGCCGGCTCCTGGAGTACGCCGTGCCGGGGCTCCTCGTCTCGGTCTTCCTGATCCTCGTCGCCCGGCCCGCGGCGGTCTGGCTCTGCCTGAAGCCGTTCGGCTTCACCGGCCGCGAGATCGGCTTCATCTCCTGGGTGGGCCTGCGCGGCGCCGTGTCGATCTTCCTCGCCGCCATCCCCACGCTCGCCGGGGTCCCGGGCGCCGAGATGTTCTTCAACGTCGCCTTCTTCGTGGTGATGGTCTCGCTGGTGGTGCAGGGCTGGACCGTGGCGCCGGCGGCCCGCCGCCTCGGCATGGCGCTGAAGCGCCCGGCGGCGCCGAGCGCCCGGGTGGAGATCGACCTCCCGGGCCAGAGCGAGAAGGAACTGATCGGCTACGAGATCGTCGACGACAGTTTCGTCGCCCTCAGGCCCGGCTCCCTGCCCGGCTGGCTGAAGCCGGTCCTGGTGGTGCGCGGCGGCGACGTCCGGAACGCCGCCGAGGCGGGCGAGCTGGAGGTGGGCGACTACGCCTACTTCCTCGCCCCGCCCGACCGGGTCCGCCGGCTCGACCGCCTGTTCGCGCCGCTGCCGCCCGACGCGGTGGTGGCCGCCCGGCGATCGGTGTTCGGCGAATTCCCGATCGCCGGCGACGCCCCGCTTGGGGAGCTCGCCGCCTTCTACGACCTCGCGCTGCCGGACGACCTCGCCGGCGCGACCGTCGGCGAGGCCTTCGCCCGTCGCCACGGCCAGAAGCTGCGCGCCGGCAACCGCATCGACCTCGGCGCCCTGGCGGCCATCGTGGCCCGCGAGGTGGAGGGACATGTGCTCGTCCGCGCCGGCCTGCGGCTCGACGACATCGCCGACCCCTCGCTGCCCCGGCCGGCCCCCCGGCGGCTGAGGCTGCTCGACAGGCTGCTGTCCGCCGTCCCGGCAGCGAGCGCCGACGCCGGAGCATCGCCGGCACCGGGTCCGCCTGCCGCGCCGCCCCCCGCGCAGCGGCCGGCGCCGGCGCCCGGACGCGCCTCCTGACCGACCCGGGCGCGCCCGGAGCCGGGGCGCTGGGTCGCCAGGCGGCCGCCCGCCGGGCCTGACAGCTGGCGCCGGCCATATCTGTTCACGTTGTTTACCTTATTCTACATTCAATATGTTTGATCCTCAGGCAAGCTCCCGCGCCATCGGCAAAATCACGCGAAGCCCTTGCGGAACACAGGCAGAACATGATAATCCTGTTCGTGTTTTGTACTGATTCACCTGCAAACCAGGCGATCGCCTGCCGGCGACCGGACGCGAGGGTGGGACCCACATGCTGACACGCAAGCAGCTCGAACTCCTGATGTTCATCCAGGAGAGGCTGAAGGAGTCCGGCGTGCCGCCCTCCTTCGACGAGATGAAGGATGCGCTGGACCTGAAGTCCAAGTCGGGCATCCACCGGCTGATCACGGCGCTCGAGGAGCGCGGCTTCATCCGCAGGCTGCCGAACCGGGCGCGGGCGCTCGAGGTGATCAGGCTGCCGAACTCCGCCGCCGGCGGGATGGGGCGGCAGCGCCGCGGCTTCGAGCCGTCGGTGATCGAGGGGGACCGCGGGCGCGCGCCGCAGCCACCGGCCGAGGGGGTTCAGTCCGCCGAGCGCGACACCCTGCCGGTGCCGGTGATGGGCCGCATCGCGGCCGGCGTTCCGATCTCGGCGATCCAGACCCATTCGCACACGGTGCACGTGCCGGTCGACCTCCTCTCCGGCGGCGAGCACTTCGCCCTCGAGGTGCGCGGCGACTCGATGATCGAGGCCGGCATCCTCGACGGCGACACGGTGGTGATCCGCCGCTCCGACACGGCGGACACCGGCGACATCGTCGTCGCCCTGGTGGACGACGAGGAGGCGACGCTGAAGCGGCTGCGCCGCAAGGGAGCCTCGATCGCCCTGGAGGCCGCCAATCCGGCCTATGAGACGCGCATCTTCGGCCCGGACCGTGTCCAGATCCAGGGCCGCCTCGTGGCCCTGCTGCGGCGGTACTGACCGAGGCGCAGCCCGGCGGCCTGGCGGAAGCGGCGGCGCTCAGGGTGCGCCGACGTGGAACGGCCGGCGCGGATCGGGGATGGCGCGGCCGAGGTCGACGAGCGCCCAGCCCGTCCCCCGGTCCGGCGGAGCAGGCTCGGCCCGGCGCGACGCCCCGTCGGCCGTCTGCGGTGGAAGCGGAGCGGAGGTCGCCTGCTCCGGCGGTTGCGGGACCGGAGCAGAGGCGACCTGCTGCGGCCGTTGCTGCGGAATGGAGGCGGAGGCTACCTGCGCCGGCGGCTGTGGGATCGGAGCAGAGGCCGCCTGCTCCGGCTGCGGCGGACGGGCAGAGACCGCCTGCGTCGGCTGCGGCTCGGCGGCGGGTGCTCCGGGTGGTCCGAACCGCAGGGTGCGGGCGCCGGTGGCGGCGAGGTCGTCGACGTCGATCACGGTGGCGAGGCGGCGGCACCAGTCCGGCGCCGGGATGGAGGCGACCACGAGGGCGGCCTCGGCGCATTCGTCGGCGAAGGCCTGCGGGCGATGGACGACCGCCACCACCGTCCGGTCCGGGCCGCCGCCCGGCGGCGGGCGGCGGAGGACGCAGGCCTCGGGATCGCATCGAACCCCGGCCGCGAGCGTCGGATCGAGCGGGTCGCGGGAGTCGCCGAGCGCGGCGAGCCAGATCCCCGTCTCGAAGGTGTCCGGGCGGCCGACGAGAATGGCCCGGTCCTCCAGCACGACCAGGGCCCGGCGGCCGTCGCCGGCCACCACCACGTCCGGACGGGCCGCCGCCGGCATCAGGGCGAGGCCGGCAATGAGCACCGGCAGGCCGACCAAGCGGGCCCGGCCCGTCCACAGGGCGATCCAGATCCCCCCGGCGACGACCAGCAACGTTCCGGCGAGCGCCGGGCGTCCGAGGGTGCCGCCGGCCGGGGTCCAGTCCGCAACCACACGGGCGATCCACAGCATGCCCTCGATGCCGGCGCCCATCACCGCCAGCGGCGGGCCGTCGAGGCCGAAGGGCATGGCGAGCGCCGCCGCCAGGCCGGCCGGCATGATGACGAAGCCGACCAGCGGCGTCGCCAGGAGGTTGGCGACGAGCCCGAGCGGCGCCGCCCGGTTGAAGTGGTGCAGCGCGATCGGCGCGGTGGCGATCCCGGCGAGCAGCGAGGTCAGCATGGACAGGCCGATCCAGACGGGGACGGCCCACAGCAGGCGCACCACCGGGTTGACGTCTCCGCGGTCGGCCGGCGGCCGGCGCCGGGCGGCGAGCGCCTCGTATCCGGCGATCAGCGCGGCCACCGCGGCGAAGGACATCTGCGCCCCCGGGTCGAGCACAGCGTCGGGCCGGAGCGCGACCACCACGAGCGCCGCGACGGCGACATTGCGCATCGAGAAGGGCTGTCGGCCGAGGATCACCGCGCCGAGGGTAATCGCGATCATGATCGCCGATCGCTGGGTCGGCAGGCTCATCCCCGCGATGACCAGGTAGGCGAGCGTGCCGGCGAGCGCCACGGCGGCCGCGACCTGCTTGATCGGCACCGTCAGTGCGAGCCGGGGCCAAAGCGCCATCAGCGCGCGGAGGCCCCCGAACAGGCAGGCGGCGACGAGGGCCATGTGCAGCCCGGAAATGGAGAGCACGTGGCTGAGCCCGGAGATCCGCATCGCCTCGTCGGTCGCCGGGTCGATCGCGCCGCGGTCGCCGACTACCAGCGCCGCCGCGATGGCGCCCGGGTCGCCGGGCAGCGTCTCGCGGATCCGCGCCGACACGGCGATGCGGAAGCGCTCCACCGCGGCGGTGGCCCGAAGCTCCAGCGGCGGGTCCTCGCCGCCGTCCGGAGCCGGCTCGACCGGGCCGAGGGCGAAGCCGACGCCGCCGATCCCGGCGAGGAAGGCGACGCGACCGAAGTCGTAGCCGCCCGGGTAGACCGGCGCCTGCGGCGGCCCCAGCCGGGCCGCGACGCGGATGCGCGACCCGGGTCCGGGCGGATCGGCGGCGCCGCGCAGCGTCAGCCGCACCAGCCCCGGAACGCCCTCGCGCGGGCGCGGCTCCAGGTTCTCCACCCGGACGCGCAGGCGGTGGCCGCGGTTGCCGCGGTCCTCCACCGCCACCACCGTCCCGACGAGGTCGTAGGCGCGGGAGGCGGAGAGCACCGGGCCCGAGGCCGCCTCCACCTGCAGCTTCCCGGCGAGGATGCCGGACGAGACGAGCGCGGCGGCGAGGAGCAGCGGCGGCGCCGCGGGCCGCAGCAGGCGGACCACCACGACGGCGGTCACCAGCATAGCCGCCGGCAGCAGCGCGATCGCCAGCGGCGGCTCGGCGGGCAAGGCGAAATAGGCCGCGGCGCCGCAGCCGAGGCCGACCGGCCACCACAGGAAGCCGCGCCCGGCCTCGAGGTCGCGGCGCATGTCCCGCGCCACCGCCGCCCGGGCGCGCCGGATCCTCGAGAGCGCGCCGGCAAGGCCTGCGCCCCGCCCCGGCGCCGGTGCGGCCATCGGCTGGTCCATCCCCTCCCCCGCCGTCCCCTCCGGTTCCCTGTTTCGCCCACGGGCCGGCCTGTGCTAAAGCACCGCCGCCGTGCGGCGCGCCCGGCAAGGCATCCCGTTCCCGCCGGAACCGCTCAAGATTTCACTGGGATTATTATCGATGACGAAGCCGCCCGTCACGCGTTTCGCGCCGTCCCCCACCGGGTTCCTGCACATCGGCGGGGCCAGGACGGCGCTGTTCAACTGGCTCTACGCCCGCCACCACGGCGGCACCATGCTGCTCAGGATCGAGGACACCGACCGCGAGCGCTCCACCCAGGCGGCCGTGGACGCCATCATCGACGGGCTGAGCTGGCTCGGCATCACCTGGGACGGCGAGCCGATCTCCCAGTTCGCCCGCGCCGCCCGGCACGCCGAGGTGGCGCGGCAGCTGGTCGAGGCCGGCAAGGCCTACTACTGCTTCACCACCGCCGCGGAACTGGAGGCGATGCGCGAGGAGGCCAAGGCCGAGGGACGACCGCCGCGCTACGACGGCCGCTGGCGCGACCGCGACCCCTCCGAGGCCCCCGCCGGCGTGAAGCCCGCCATCCGCATCAAGGCGCCGCTCGAGGGCGAGACGGTGATCGAGGACGGCGCCCAGGGCACGGTGCGCTTCCCCAACCGCGACCTCGACGACTTCATCATCCTGCGCTCGGACGGCACGCCGACCTACATGCACGCGGTCGTCGTCGACGACCACGACATGGGCGTCACCCAGATCATCCGCGGCGACGACCACCTGACCAACTCGGCGCGGCAGAAGATCATCTACGACGCGATGGGCTGGCAGGCGCCGGAGATGGCGCACATCCCGCTGATCCACGGTCCGGACGGGGCGAAGCTGTCCAAGCGCCACGGCGCGCTCGGCGTCGAGGCCTACCGCGCCATGGGCTATCTCCCCGCCGCGCTGCGCAACTACCTCGTCCGGCTCGGCTGGGCGCACGGCGACAGGGAGATTCTCTCCACCGAGGAGATGGTGGCGCTGTTCGACCTCGACGGCATCGGCCGCTCGCCCTCGCGCTTCGACTTCGCCAAGCTGGAGAACCTCAACGGCCACTACATCCGCCAGACGCCCGACGAGGAGCTGCTCGGCCATCTCGAGACGCTGCTGGGCCACATCGAGGGCGGGGCCGGGATCCGGGCACGGCTCGAGGCGGGGGCGCGGGCTCAGTTGCTCGCCGCCATGCCAGGCCTAAAGGAGCGTGCGAAGACGTTGCTTGAACTTCTCGACAACGCAAGCTTCCTCTTCGTCGACCGGCCGATCGCGCCGGACGAGAAGGCGTCCGGCCTGCTGGACGAGGCCGGTCGCGCCGCCCTCGCCGGCGTGGCGCCGCGGCTTGCCGGCCTTTCCGACTGGTCGGCCGAGACCACCGAGGCCGCGGTGCGGGCCTACGCCGAGGAGACGGGGCTGAAGCTCGGCAAGGTCGCCCAGCCGCTGCGGGCGGCGCTCACCGGCCGCGCCACCTCGCCGCCGATCTTCGACGTCCTCGCCGTGCTCGGCCGGGACGAGAGCCTCGGGCGGATCGCCGACGCCGCCTGAGGTCCTGCTGCACTGCAGCGCGAACCGCCCTCGCGGCGGTCGCCTGCCGCGCCGGGAAGGCCCTCGGCGCGGCCCTTGACCTTTGCGGAAACCCCTTGCTTTTCCGGTAGATGGACTGCGGCTCATACCAAGTAAGAAGCCTCCGTGGCGGTCCCCGCGCTTGCCGCCCGGAGGATTTTCCGCTACGCACACCGAGAACTTCGCGAGGCATGCCGCAGACCTGACGTTGACGTAAGCGTCACATAAAGTCGCGACATGCAGCGCGGTCGGGTTTTCACTCCTCCGGAGGTCACCGCATGAGCGACAAAACCGCGTCCCTGTCGATCGGAAACGACGCCTACGAGTTTCCGGTCAAGCACGGGTCCATCGGGCCGAGCGTGGTCGACATCTCGTCGCTCTACGCGAAGACCGGGTCGTTCACCTACGATCCGGGGTTCACCTCGACCGCCTCCTGCGAGTCCAAGATCACCTACATCGACGGCGACAAGGGCACCCTGCTCTATCGCGGCTACCCGATCGAGCAGCTGGCCGAGCATGGCGATTTCCTGGAGGGCTGCTACCTGCTGCTCTACGGCGAGTTGCCGACCAAAGCCCAGAAGCTCGACTTCGACATGCGCGTCACCCGGCACACCATGGTGCACGAGCAGATGTCGCGCTTCTTCACGGGCTTCCGCCGCGACGCGCACCCGATGGCGATCATGGTCGCCTCGGTCGGCGCCCTCTCGGCCTTCTACCACGACTCGACCGACATCGCCGATCCGCACCAGCGCATGGTCGCGTCGATCCGCATGATCGCCAAGCTGCCGACGCTGGCGGCGATGGCCTACAAGTACTCGATCGGCCAGCCGTTCGTGTATCCGCAAAACAACCTCGACTACGCGGCCAACTTCCTCCACATGTGCTTCGCGGTTCCGTGCGAACAGTATGTGGTGAACCCCGTGCTCGCCCGGGCGATGGACCGCATCTTCACCCTGCACGCCGACCACGAGCAGAACGCCTCGACTTCGACCGTGCGCCTCGCCGGCTCCTCGGGCGCCAATCCCTTCGCCTGCATCGCCGCCGGCATCGCCTGCCTGTGGGGCCCCGCCCACGGCGGCGCCAACGAGGCGGCGCTGAACATGCTTGCCGAGATCGGCTCGGTGGACCGCATCCCCGAGTTCATCGGCCGCGCCAAGGACAAGAACGATCCCTTCCGCCTGATGGGGTTCGGCCACCGGGTCTACAAGAACTACGACCCGCGCGCCCGCATCATGCAGAAGACCACCCACGAGGTGCTCACCGAACTCGGCCACAGCGACGACCCGCTGCTGCACGTGGCGATCGAGCTGGAGAAGATCGCGCTCAACGACGAGTATTTCGTCGAGAAGAAGCTCTATCCGAACATCGACTTCTACTCCGGCATCACACTCCGCGCGCTCGGCTTCCCGACCAACATGTTCACCGTGCTCTTCGCGGTGGCCCGCACGGTCGGCTGGATCGCGCAGTGGAAGGAGATGATCGAGGATCCCTCCCAGCGCATCGGCCGCCCGCGCCAGCTCTACACCGGCTCGCCGGTGCGCGACTACGTGCCGATCTCCAGCCGCCGCTGATCGCCGGGCGGACGGACACACGAACGCCGCGCGGGCCCCCTCGCGCGGCGTCTTGCGTTTCGGCGCCATATAAGCCCCGCCCTGCCCTCACCGCCCCGCCGCGCGCAGCACCACGGCCGCGGCGGCGTCGGCCGCGGGGGCGGCGCCCGGCGGGCGCATCAGGTCCCACAGGCGCCGGAAGCCGGCGACCTGGCGGCGGCGCGCCTCCCCCGGCACCAGCAGCGACATCGCCTCGCGGGCCAGCACGGCGGCGTCGATGCCGGAATCGAGGTGCTCCGGCACGACGTTGTCGCCGAGGATGATGTTGGGCAGCACCATCGACCTGACCGTGACCTGGCCCGGGATCCGGCGCACCACCTCGGTGACGATGCGGAACACCGGATCGCGCCGGTAGATCACCGTCATCGGCACCCCGGCGAGAGCAAGTTCCAGCGTCACCGTCCCCGAGACGGCGATGGCGGCATGGGCGGCGCGGAAGGCGGCGAACTTCATCTCCTCGCCGACGACGATCCGCGGCGGGATCGCCCAGCCGGCCGTGCCCTCGCGGATCCGGTCCTCGACGTGGCGCACCGCCGGGATCACCACCTCCGGCCGCAGTCCCGCCGCCGCGATCCCGGCCACGGCGGCGCCGAGGTCGGGCAGGCAGCGGGCCACCTCGCCGCCCCGACTGCCCGGCAGCACCAGCAGCACCGGGGGATCGGCCTGCCCGACCGGCGGCCGTTCGTCGGGGCCGGGCAGGAGGAGGTCCGGCCGGTCGGTAAGCGGGTGGCCGACGTAGCTGGTCGGCGGTCCGCCGAGGCGGGCGTGCACCTCCGGCTCGAAGGGCAGGATGGCGAGCAGGTGGTCGACGTAGGCCGCCATCGCCCGCGCCCGTCCGGGCCGCCAGGCCCAGACGGTGGGCGAGACGTAGGCGACGACGGGCAGGTCCGGCCGCGCCTTGCGCACGGCCTTCGCGACCCGGTGGGTGAAGTCCGGGCTGTCGACGATGACCAGCACGTCGGGCGAGGCCTCGAGCACCGCGTCGACGGTCTGGCGGATGCGGCGCAGGATCGTCGGCAAGCGGCCGAGCACGGCGGTGATGCCCATCACCGCGATGTCCTGCAGCGGGAACAGCGGCGAAAGCCCGAGGGCCTGCATCCGCGCGCCGCCCATGCCGGCGAAGCGCACCGCGCCGCCGGTCTGCCGGATCAGCGCGCCCATCAGCCGGCTTCCCAGCTGGTCGCCCGATTCCTCGCCGGCGACCATGAACACGCTCAAGGTGCCGGAGGCCGATCCGGAATTCATGGGGCGCCGCCGAAGTCCGCCGCCCGGAATGTCTCGCCCACCACGAACAGCTTGAGCCGGTCGGCGGCGGCCACCAGCGAAGGCCGGTCCACCAGGAGGACCCGGCCTGCCTCGACCGCGACGCCGGCGAGCCCGGCGGCGGCGGCGAGGTCCAGCGTGCGCGGGCCGATCGCCGGCATATCGACCCTGAGGTCCTGCTGCGGCTTCGCCGCCTTGACGAGGACGCCCTCGCGGGTGGCGCCCCGGATGCGACCGCGCGCCCGCAGGTCGGCGATCCGCTGCAGGAGTTCGTCCGTCCCCTCGACCCCCTCGACCCCGACGACCCGGCCGCCGATCGCCACCGCCGCCTGGCCGATGTCGAGCCGGCCCAGCGCTTCGGCCGCTTCGAAACCGCGGGCGATGTCGCGCAGCGCCTGTTCGTCCGGCGCGACGCGGCCGATCTGGCCCTCGCCGCCGACGAGGAGCGGCGCCACCTCGTGGGCCCCGACGACCCGGTAGCCGCGGTCCTCGAAGAAGCGGACCACGCCGCGCAGCACCGTGTCGTCGCCGCCGACCATGATGGAGAGGATCTTCGGCAGGCTCATCACCGTGCCGAGGTCGACCCGGATGCTGCGGTAGTCCGGCCTGGTGACCGATCCGGCGATGACCAGTTCGCCCACCTTCTCGCGCGCCAGGAGATCGAACAGCCGGCCGATCTCGCCCCAGCGGATCCAGTGGTGCCGGAAGCGGTCCACGGACCGGTCCGCCTCGCCGGTGATGGCGAAGACGCAGGTCGGCCGGCCGCTCGCCACGGCCGCCTCCGCCACGGTCAGCGGCACCGCGCCGCCGCCGGCGATGATGCCGAGGGTCGGCCTCGAGGGATCGATCCCCCGCCCGCTCATCCGTCCTCCGCCTCGTCACCGCGCGGCGTGCAGATCGCGCGGTCGCCGCCTGCGCGGATGCAGGCGATCACCCGGTCGACCAGCGGCGAGCCGCCGAAGGTCTCGGCCACCCGGTCGATCCGCGCCGACAGCGGGTCGTCGCCGCGGAAGAGCAGCTTGTAGGCATTGCGCAGCGCGTGGATGTCCTCACGCGGATGGTTGGCGCGCCTGAGGCCGACGAGGTTCAGGCCGCCCAGCCGGGCCCTGTTGCCGATCACCGTGCCGTAGGGGATGATGTCGCTCTCCACCCCCGACATGCCGCCGACGAAGGCGCCCTCGCCGATGCGCACCCACTGGTGCACCGCCGAGAGGCCGCCGATGATGGCCCGGTCGGCGATCTGCACGTGCCCGCCCAGGATGACGTTGTTGACCAGGATGACGTTGTCACCGATCAGGCAGTCATGCGCCACGTGCGAGCCGATCATGACCAGGCAGCGCGCGCCGACGCGGGTCAGCATGGAGCCGCCCTCGGTGCCAGGGTTCATGGTGACGTTCTCGCGCACCACCGTGTCGTCGCCGATCTCGAGCCGGCTCTCCTCGCCGCGGAACTTGAGGTCCTGCGGCGCGTGGCCGAGGCTTGCGAAGGGGAACACCTTCACCCGCGCGCCGAGCCGGGTGCGGCCGGTCACCACCACGTGGGAGTGGATCACCGCGCCGTCGCCGATCTCCACCTCGGGACCGATCACGCTGAAGGGGCCGATGCTGACGCCCTCGCCCAGCCTGGCGCCCGGCTCCACGATGGCGGTCGGATGAATGCTCGTCATCAAGGTCTCAACCCTCGCACCCCTTCGGGGTGCCGCTCGAGAATGCGCGTTCAGTCGACCAGCATGGCGCTGATCTCGGCTTCCGCAACCTTGGACCCCGCCACCTTCGCCTCGACGCCGAACCACCACATGTTGGCCCGCTGCTTCAGCTTTCGCACGTGGTACTCGATGACGTCCCCGGGGCCGACGGGCTTGCGGAACTTCGCCTTGTCGATCGTCATGAAGTAGACCAGCTTCGGCCGCGTTCCGCCCTCTCGCGCGTGGACGCAGATGGCGCCCGCCGTCTGCGCCATCCCCTCGATCATGAGGACGCCGGGCATGACGGGCGCGCTGGGGAAATGCCCTTGGAAATGCGGCTCGTTCATGGTGACGTTCTTGATTCCGATGGCGGAATTGTCGCCGTCGATCTCGATGATCCGGTCCACCAGCAGGAACGGGTAGCGATGCGGAAGAATCTCCATGATCCGCAGGATGTCCACGGACTGAAGCGTCTTCTTCGCCCCCTCCGGGGCGTCGGCAACGGTCTCGTTCACGGCTCGTCGTCTCCACTGTCGGAGCGGGCGGCCCGCCTCAGGGCCGACTGTTCCCGCATCCACTCCCTGATCGGCTTGGCCGGCGTCCCGACCACGCGGGCGCCCGGCGGCACGTCGTCCTTCACGCTGGAGGCGCCGGCGATCTGTGCACCGGCGCCGATCTTCAGGTGCCCCGCAAGGCCCGCCTGCCCGCCCATCGCCACGAAGTCGCCGAGCACGGTGGACCCGGCGATCCCGGTCTGCGACACCAGCACGCAATGCCGGCCGACGATGACGTTGTGGCCGATCTGCACCTGATTGTCGATCTTGGTCCCCTCGCCGATGATCGTGTCGCGGTTCGAGCCGCGGTCGATCGTCGTGTTGGCGCCGATCTCCACGTCGTCCTGGATCACCACGCGGCCGATCTGCGGCACCTTGAGGTGCCCGCTCGGGCCCATGGCGAAGCCGAAGCCGTCCTGGCCGATGCGGCAGCCGGGATGGATGATGACCCGGTTGCCGACCAGCGCATGCTGCACCGTGGCGCCCGGACCGACATGGCCGTCCCGGCCGACGCGCACGTCGTGGCCGATCACCGCTCCGGCGCACACGACCGTGCCGCGGCCGATCTCGGCCCGCGGGCCGATCGCCGCCCCGGGCTCGACGGTGACGCCCTCCTTGAGGCGGGCGGTCGGGTCGACGTGGGCGGCCGGCGACACGCCCGCCGTGCCGAGCGGCCCCTCGAGCCGGGTCGCCGCGGGATAGAGGGCCTGCAGGACGAGCGCCATCGCCCGGTAGGGGTCCTTGGCCACCACCAGCGTCAGGCCCTGAGGCGCCGCGGACGCGTGCTTCTCCGCGCAGATGCAGATGCTGGCCGAGGTCATCCGGAATTGCGGAAGGTAGCGCGGGTTGTCGAGGAAGGTGAGATCCCCCTCGCCGGCGTGGTCGAGCGGCGCCACCCGCCGCACCAAGGTCGACGGGTCCCCCGCCGCGACGCGGCCGCCGGAGAGTTTCGCCACGTCCTCCGCCGTCAGCGGGCTTGGCTCGGGGAAGAAGGCGGGATCGGGCATCGGCTCACTCCGCGGGCGCCGTCGCGGTCAGGCCCGCAAACGAGCCGGCCGCCGCGGTGAAGCGGCGGCCGGTTCGGGTTTCGGATGTCCGGCGCGGATCAGAACCGGGTGCCGCCGGAGAAGCGGAAGATCTCGGTCTCGTCCTCGTCGTTCTTCAGCACCGGGTAGGCCAAGTCGGCGCGGAGCAGCCCGAAGGGCGACTCCCAGAGGATGCCGAGACCGACCGAGGCGCGGACCTCGAAGTCGTCCGACACCACAGAGGCGCCGCGATCGGCGGCGGTGTCCTTGTCCACGTCCCACAGCGCGCCGGCGTCGGCGAACAGGGCGCCCGAGAAGCCGAACTCCTTCGAGATGAAGGGCATCGGGAAGATCGTCTCGGCGGTGGCGGCCGTGTAGAACTGGCCGCCGAGCAGGTAGCCGGTCGTGCTGTCGCGCGGGCCGAAGCCCTCCGAGGCGAAGCCGCGCACCGTCTCGCCGCCGAGCCGGAAGTGATCCATGAAGCGCAGGTCCTCGCCGAGGCCCATCACATGGCCGCCCTTCACGCCGATGTGGCCGATGAGGTCGTAGTCGACCGAGAGCTGGGTGTAGTAGTCGGCCTTGACCGTTGTGCGGATGAAGCTGACGTCGCCGCCGACGCCGGCGAACTCCTGGTTGAACGAGGCGAATATGCCCTCGCGCGGATAGCGCCTGCTGTCCAGGGTGTCGTAGGTCAGGTTGTAGCCGATCGAGGACACCAGCGTCTCTCCCTCGTCGGCGACGTCGAAGCCCTCGATCCGGTCATCGATGATGTTGTCGTTGATGTCGCGGTTGATGTTCGAGATTTCCTGGTTGTAGATCGAGTAGCGGGCCCCGACGGTGAGCTCGTCGTTGATCGGGACGGAGAAGCGGATCGCGCCGCCCTTCACCGTCTCGTCGTAGGGGTGGATCAGGTCGCCCTGGTCGTACTGGCGCTGGTAGAGGTCGAAGCCGGCCGCGAGCCGCTGGCCCAGGAAGAAGGGCTCGGTAAAGGAGAGCTCGTAGCTTTCGCCGTCGCTGCCGCGGCCGACCGCGGCGCGCACATATTGGCCGCGGCCGAGAAGGTTCCGCTCGCTGATCGAAAGCTCGACGATGACGCCGTCGCTGGTCGAGTAGCCGGCGCCGACCGAGATCTCGCCGGTCGACTGGTCCTCGACCTGCACGTTGACGACCACCCGGTCGGGCGCCGAGCCGGGCTCGGAAAAGATCCGCACGGTCTTGAAGAAACCGAGGTTCCGCAGGCGTCGCTCGGCCTTCTCGATCAGCACCTGGTTGTAGGCGTCACCCTCGGCGACGTCGAACTCGCGCCGGATCACGTAGTCGCGCGTGCGGGTGTTGCCGATGATGTTGATGCGCTCGATGTAGGCGCGCGGACCCTCGTCGATGAAGTAGGTGATCGAGATGGTCCGGTTGGTGTAGTCGCGCTCGCCGCGCGGGCGGACCTGGACGAAGGCGTAGCCGCGGGCGGCGACGGCCGTGGTCAGTTCCTCGAGGGTCTGCTCCACCTCGCGGGCGCTGTAGACGTCGCCCGGGCGCGTCTCGGCGAGGCCGCGAAGCGCTTCCGGATCGACTTCGCTGAGCGTGGTCTCCACGTCGATGTCGCCGTAGGTGTACTGCTCGCCTTCCTCCACCGTGAAGGTGATGAAGAAGCCGTTCTGCTCGCGGTCGAAGTCGGCCACCGCCGAGATGATGCGGAAGTCGGCGTAGCCGCGATTGTAGTAGAAGCGGCGCAGCGCCTCCTGGTCGGCATTGAGTCGGTCGGGGTCGTAGTTGTCCGACGACTTCAGCCAGCCGAGGATGCCGGCCTCCTTGGTCGCGATCACGTCCTGCAGGCGACCGTCCGAATAGGCCTGGTTGCCGACGAAGGTGATGCGATTGACCTCGGTGCGCGGGCCCTCGTCGATCCTGAACACGAGATCGACGCGGTTGGCGGCGTTGTCGATGATCTGCGGCTCCACGGTCGCGTTGTAGCGACCGGTCCGGCGGTAGAGTTCGAGAATGCGCTGGACGTCGGACTGCACCTTCGCCTCGGTCAGCACCGAGCGCGGCTGCAGCTCCACGATCGCGGCGAGGGCCTCGTCGTCGTGCCGCTCGTTGCCCTCGAAGGCGACGCGGGTGATGACCGGGTTCTCGACCACGGTCACGACGAGCGCCCCGCCCTGCTGCGAGATCTGGACGTCGGAGAACAGGCCCGTCGCGAACAGCGCCTTGATCGAGTCGTCGATGTCGGCCGCGCCGAAGGTCCGGCCCGGTTGGATCGTGACGTAGGAGCGGATCGTCTCCGGCTCCACCCGGGTTGCGCCGTTGACCACGATCTGGCTGACGACGGCGGCCCTGGCCCACTCGGCGCCCACCCCCGGAAGATCGGCCCCGACCACCGGGGCGATGCCCGTGATCGCCGCCGACAGGAGGAGGACCTTGTTCCAGTTCTTGAAGGAGCGCATGTGCTACTCGAACCCGTTTCAACTGCTGCCAAGAACCACGTCGGACCCGCTCGGGGCGGAGTCGCGACGCTCGTTTTTACAGTGTCCGCCGGGCCTTGCAAGCCAGTGAGCCGGCACCTTGGACCTTTTCCCGCGCCACCGTGGCGACCGGGCAACTTTCTCCCGATCAGCCCGTCGCGATCCGAATCAGGTCGTTCATGGTGCCGAACACCATCAGCATGATGACGATGGCGAACCCGATCTTGAACCCGACGTTCTGCGCCCTCTCGGACAGCGGCTTTCCGCGCACCGCCTCGATGGCGTAGTAAACGAGATGTCCACCGTCCAGCAACGGGATGGGGAAAAGGTTAAGCAAACCGATCGAAACCGAAAGAACTGCGGCAAGGTTAATGAGCGGTAACCAGCCCAGTTGCGCCGCCTGACCGGAAAGCTTGGCGATGCCGATGGGGCCGCCGATCTGGTCCGCCGACTCGCGCCCGACGATGATCTTTCCAAGATAGCCGAGCGTCGTGGTGACGACGCGCCAGCTCTCGGTGACGCCGACGCCGACGGCCTCGAGCGGCCCGTAGCGGATCATCCGCACTTCGGTCGGCTCGTGCTGCACGCCGAGAAGGCCGACCCGCTGCGTGTTGCCGAGCCGGTCCTCGATCTCCTCGGTGCGCGGCGTCGCCTCGAGGACGATCCGCTCGCCGCCGCGCTCCACCTCGACTTCGAGCCGCTCGCCGGCCGACACGAAGACGATGCGCTGGACGTCCTGGAAGCCAGGGGTCGGCGTGCCGTTGATCGAGACGATCAGGTCGCCCGGCTGCAGGCCGGCCTCGGCCGCCGCGCTGTCCGGGTTCACCTTGCTGACGACGGGGGTCGTTTCCGGGCGGCCGGCGATGCCGAACAGGAGAGCGTAGATGATGATCGCCAGGATGAAGTTGGCGATCGGTCCGGCGGCGACGATGGCGGCCCGCCGCCAGACCGGCATGCTCTGGAAGGCGCCCGGCTGCGAGGCCACCGCCTTGTCATGACCCGGCGCGCTCGCCGCGTTGGCGTCGTCGATGAAGCGCACATAGCCGCCAAGCGGCAGCGCCCCGACGCGCCAGCGGGTCCCGTGCCGGTCGTTGAAGCCGACCAGTTCCGGCCCGAAGCCGACCGAGAAGGCCTCCACCTTCACCCCGCACCAGCGGGCGACGAGGAAGTGCCCCAGTTCGTGGAAGAAAACCACGATGGTCAGCACCAGGAGGAAGGCCGGAATGGCGATGGCGAGCGAACCGCCCCAGGAGGAGATGAATTCCATATGCGCAATCCAATCTTCGTCACGCGGGGCCGCAACCACCGGATTCGTGGGCGGCCCCGGTTATCCTATAGCAGTCGGCTCGCCGTCCGGGCGAGCCCCCGGCCCGATTTCGCGCCGGCGTCACGACGGCGCGGCGGTCCGCGCCACCACCTCGTCAGCCCGCCGCCGCGCGGCAGCGTCCAGCGCGGCGGCCGCCTCCAGGCTGGTCGGCTCGCCCAGTTCCCCGGCCCGCTCCGCCGCCTCCACGGTGGCCGAGACCACGAGGGCGATGCCGGTGAAGCCGATCCGCCGGTCGAGGAAGGCCGCGACCGCCACTTCATTGGCCGCGTTCAGCACGCAGGGCGCGCCGCCGCCCCGCGCCATCGCCGCCTCGGCCAGCGCCAGGCAGCGGAAGCGGGCGCGGTCCGGCGCCTCGAAGGTCATCTGGCCGAGCGCCGCGAGGTCGAGCGGCTTGACCGGCACGGGCCGCCGCTCGGGCCAGGCCAGGCAGTAGCCGATCGGCGTGCGCATGTCCGGCGAGCCCAACTCGGCGAGCAGGGAGCCGTCGCTGTAGCGCACCAGCCCGTGGATCACCGACTGCGGATGGACGAGGACGCCGAGACGGTCCGCGCCGACCCCGAACAGGTGGTGCGCCTCGATCAACTCGAGGCCCTTGTTCATCAGCGTCGCCGAGTCGATGGTGATCTTGCGGCCCATCGACCAGTTCGGGTGCCTGAGCGCCATCTCCGGCGTCACCCGCTCCAGCGCCGCGGCGCCGAGTTCGCGGAAGGGGCCGCCCGACGCGGTGAGGATGATCTCCGTCACCTCGTCCATGTTGCGCGTCTCCAGCACCTGGAAGATCGCGTTGTGCTCGCTGTCGACGGGGAGGATCCTCACCCCGCGCGCCGCCGCAGCCCGCGTGTAGAGCCCGCCGGCGCAGACCAGCGTCTCCTTGTTGGCGAGGGCGATGGTCCGCGCCGCGTCGAGGGCGGCCACCGAGGGAGCCAGGCCCGCCGCGCCGACGATCGCCGACACCGACACGTCCACCGGCCGCGACGCCGCCTCCACGACGGCCGCAGGGCCGGCGCCCGTCTCGATGCCGCTGCCGGCGAGGCGCTCGGCGAGTTCGGCGCGCCGCGACGGGTCGGCGACCACGGCGACCCGCGCGCCGACCGCCCGCGCCTGCTCGGCGAGCTTCGCCGCGTCGGACCCGGCGACCAGCGCCTCGACGACATAGCGCCCCGGCTCGCGGGCGACCACGTCGAGCGTGCTCGCGCCGATCGAGCCCGTCGAGCCCAGGAGGCTGATGCGGATCGGGCCCGCGGCCGGCGCGGCGCGGTCGGGACCCGGATGTCGGACCGTCTCGTTCATGGCGCGGTCACCATACCAGAAGCCCGAGCGCCGCGTCCGCCCCGCCGGTCCGGGCGAGCCCGATCGCCGCGGCCAGCACGAGGGCGGCCACGAGGCCGTCCACCCGGTCCATGATGCCGCCGTGGCCGGGGATCAGCCGGCCGGAATCCTTGACGCCGAAGTGACGCTTCATCGCCGACTCGCCGAGGTCGCCCACCTGCGAGACGGCGGAGAGCGCGAGCGCCACGAGGCCGAGCGCGACCGGGTCCCGGTCGCTCAGCAGCAGGCCGGCAAGAACCCCGATCAGCACGGCCGCCGTGGCGCCGCCGATCGCCCCCGACCAGGTCTTCTTCGGCGAGAAGCGCGGCGCCAGCTTGGGGCCGCCAAGGCGACGGCCGGCAAAGTAGGCGGCGCTGTCGGTCGCCCAGACCACCAGGAAGACGAACAGGATGGCCTGCAAGCCGGCGGACAGGACGCCGGTCGCATCGCCCCCGCGCAGGGCGACCGCGGCGATGCCCGGCAACCCCGCGTAGAGGACGCCGGCGCCGAGCCAGCGCATCGGCCGGTCGACCGTCCCGAACAGCCAGACGACGAAGGCGACCGCGGCGACGGCCGCCAGCGAGACCAGCGGCTGGCCGAAGGAGGCGACCACGCTGACGCCGACGAAGGCGATCGCCGCCCGGTCGGCCATCCGGGCCGCATAGGGCCCGGACATCTTCGTCCACTCGAGCAGGATCAGCGAGGAGGCGATGCCGACGACGACCGCGAACACCCAGCCGCCCAGCCACAGGGCGCCGCCGGCGATGGCGACCATGACCACGGCGGAGGCGAGCCTCACCCTGAGGTCGGAGGCCGGCCTGGCCACGTCCGGCGGGCGCGGGCCGTCCGGTCCGCTCACGCCCCGACGCTCGCCTTCAATCCGCCGAACCGTCGCTCCCGCGCCAGGTAGGCGTCGATGGCGCGGTCGAAGTCCTCCGGCCGGAAGTCGGGCCAATAGGTCTCGACGAACACGAATTCGGCGTAGGCCGCCTGCCACATCAGGAAGTTGGAGAGGCGCTCCTCGCCGCTGGTGCGGATGATGAGGTCCGGGTCCGGGATGCCGGCCGTATCGAGGCGGGCGGCGAGCGTCTCCTCGGTGATCTCCCGCGGCGTCAGCAGGCCCGCCTCCACGTCGGTCGCCAGGGCGCGGGCGGCGCGGGCGATCTCGTTGCGGGCGCCGTAGTTGAACGCGACCACGAGCTGGAGGCCGGTGTTGCCCCGGGTGGTGCCCTCGGCCTCGTCGAGGAGAACGGCGATGTCGCGCGGCAGGTTGGCGCGCTCGCCGATCACCTTGATGCGGACGTTGGCCTTGTGCACCTCGGCGAGGTCGCGGCGGATGAAGTGCTTGAGCAGCCCCATCAACTCGCCGACCTCCTCGGCGGGCCGGGTCCAGTTCTCCGAGGAGAAGGCGTAGAGCGTCAGCACCTCGATGCCGGTCTCGCCGGCATGGCGCACCACGTCGCGCAGCGCCTGCACGCCGCGGCGGTGCCCCTCGGCGCGCGGCAAGCCGCGGGCCCTCGCCCAGCGGCCGTTCCCGTCCATGATGATCGCGACATGCCTTGGCAAGCGTTGGGGCTCGGCAAAGTCGGTGCGCACGGCATCCAAAGTCGTCATGCTTTCCTCGAGCGTTCCGGCATCGGAGGGATCAAATGCGCAGCACTCCGCCGAAAATGCGGCCGTCCCCGCTGGGCGCGGATCAGACCTGCATGATCTCCTGTTCCTTCGTCGCCAGCATCCTGTCCACCTCGGCCACGGTCTCGTCCGTCAGCTTCTGGACCTTGTCGGCGTAGGAGCGGGCCACGTCCTCGGACAACAGTCCCTCCTTCTCCAGCTCCTTCAGCTCGTCCATGCCGTCGCGGCGGACGTGCCGGACGGACACCTTGGTCGCCTCGGCATACTTGTGGGCCAGCTTCACCAGTTCCTTGCGGCGCTCGGTGTTGAGTTCCGGGATCGGCAGTCGCAGCAGCGTTCCTTCGGTGATCGGATTGAGGCCGAGGGACGACTCGCGGATGGCCTTCTCCACGGCGCCCACCATCGACTTGTCCCAGACCTGGACCGACAACATCCTGGACTCTGGCACACTGATCGTTGCCACCTGGTTGAGAGGCATCGTCGAGCCGTAGGCGTTGACCACGACCGGATCGAGCAGGCTGGTGTGCGCACGACCGGTTCTCAGACCCGAGAGCTCGTTCTTGAAGACGCTGATCGCGCCCTGCATGCGACGCTGCAGGTCGCTGAGATCGAAGTCTTCGGACATGGACAGTCACCTCGGTCGTTCGGCGGGCCGTTCCGCGCGGCCCTCAGTCGGAGATGATGGTCGAGCGGCCGCGGCCGAGCAGCACGTCGACGAAGGAACCCGACTCGTGGACGGAAAACACGATTACCGGAATACGGTTGTCGCGAGCAAGCGCTATCGCCGCGGCATCCATGACCTGGAGATTGCGCGCCAGGACGTCCTGGTGGCTGAGCCGGTCGAAGCGCACGGCCTGCGGGTCCTTCTTCGGGTCGGCGGAGTAGACACCGTCCACCTGCGTGCCCTTCAACAGCGCGTCGCAGCCCATTTCGGCAGCCCGGAGGGCGGCGCCGGAGTCGGTGGTGAAGAAGGGATTGCCGGTGCCGCCGGCGAAGATGACCACCTTGTTCTCGGCGAAATGCCGCATGGCCTCGCGCTGGGTGAAGGTCTCGCACAGCGCGGGAATGGCGATGGCCGACACCACCACCGCCGGAACGCCGAGGCGATCCACCGCCGAGCGCATGGCGAGCGAATTCATCACGGTCGCCAGCATGCCGAGGTAGTCGCCGGTGGTGCGGTCGCCGCCTTCGGCCGCCACCGAGACGCCGCGGAAGATGTTGCCGCCGCCGACGACCACGCCGATCTGCACGCCGAGCCGGTGCGCCTCGACGATCTCGGCCGCCAGCCGGTTCACCACCTTAGGATCGATTCCGAAGCCGCGGTCGCCCATCAGGGCCTCGCCGGACAGCTTCAGGAGAACGCGGCGGTAGATCGGCTCGGACATGGTTTCGTCTCCGGTGGCTCGGCGAGCGCGACGCGGCTCGGTGCGACAGGAACAGCCGGATGGCCGCCTGGATCACCGCCCCGCGCCCGCGTGGCCCCGCCGGCGCGGGACGGTCTCAGAAAAAAGGCGCCGGCTTGCGCCGGCGCCCGTGTCCCGTGGGACCGTCTCAGCTCTTGCCCGCCGCCGCGGCCACCTCGGCCGCGAAATCGGACTCCTCGCGTTCGATGCCCTCGCCGATGGCGTAGCGCACGAAGGCCGCCACCTTGATCGGCGCGCCGACGGTCGCCTCGGCGGCCTTCACCGCCTGTTCCACCGTCTGGTCCGGATTGATCACGAAGGCCTGCTTCAGCAGCGTCGACTCCTCGTAGAACTTGCGGATGCGGCCCTCGACCATCTTCTCGATGACGTTGGCCGGCTTGCCGCTCTCCCTGGCCTGCTCGGCGAAGATCGCGCGCTCGCGCTCCACCACCGCCGGGTCGATCTCCTCGGCCGACAGGGCGAGCGGGCTGGTCGCGGCGACGTGCATGGCGATCTGGCGGCCGAGCTTCATCAGCTCGTCGGTGTTGCCGGTCGACTCCAGCGCGACGAGCACGCCGATCTTGCCGAGGCCGTCGGCGATCGAGGAATGGATGTAGGGCGCGACCACGCCGGCGCCGACCTCCATGCCGGCCGAGCGGCGGAAGGTCATGTTCTCGCCGATGGTGGCCACCAGCTCCTTCACCTCGTCCTCGACCGAATGGCCCTTGCCCGGATAGGTCGCGGCCGCGGTGCGGTCGCGGTCGCCGCCGTTCTGCACGGCCACCTCGGCCACGGTGCGGACGAGGGTCTGGAAGGCCTCGTTGCGGGCGACGAAGTCGGTCTCGGAGTTGACCTCGACCACCGCGGCGCGGTTGCCGGCCACGGCGACGCCGATCAGGCCCTCGGCCGCCACGCGGCCCGCCTTCTTGGCGGCCTTGGACAAGCCCTTGGCGCGCAGCCAGTCGATCGCGGCCTCCATGTCGCCGTTCGTCTCGATCAGCGCGGCCTTGCAGTCCATCATGCCGGCGCCGGTCTTGTCGCGCAGGTCCTTCACCTGGGAAGCGGAGATGCTCATCGGTTCCTCTTCTCGTCTGTCCCGGCTCTCGGGGGCCGGGCGCCCGGTTCGGGCGGCATCACTGGCGCGCGCGGATCACAGCCTCATGAACGCCGGCGAAGCGCCGCGGCGACGGCCGTGAGACCGGGGGCGTGGCCGACCTTCCGGCCTTCATGGTCGCGCCGGCGGGCCGGCGCTCGGGGATTCCATCAAGGACGCGGGCGGACCTCGCCGGCCCGCCCGTCGCCCGTCGCGGCCACGGGACCGGATGTCAGGCCGCCGCGTCGTTCGCCTCGCCGGCGAGCGCCGGCTCCTCGATCGGCTGCTCGGCCTCGCCGGTGTCCATGCCCATCTGGCCGGCGGCGCGGGAGATGCCGTCGATGGCGGCGCGGGCAATCAGGTCGCAGTAAAGAGCCAGCGCGCGGCCCGCGTCGTCGTTGCCGGGCACCGGGTAGGCGATGCCGTCCGGATCGCAGTTGGAATCGAGGATCGCGGCGACCGGGATGCCGAGGCGGCGGGCCTCGTCGATCGCGATCTTCTCCTTGTTGGTGTCGATCACGACGATCAGGTCGGGAATGCCGCCCATGTCCTTGATGCCGCCGAGCGCGCGCTCGAGCTTGTCGCGCTCGCGCGTCATGTTCAGCCGCTCCTTCTTGGTCAGGCGGAGGGCGGCGTCGCTGCCGAGCAGCTCGTCGAGCTTGCGCAGGCGCTGGATCGAGGCCGAGATCGTCTTCCAGTTGGTCAGCATGCCGCCGAGCCAGCGGCTGTTGACGTAGTACTGGGCCGAGCGGCGCGCCGCCTCGGCGACCTGCTCCTGCGCCTGGCGCTTGGTGCCCACGAGGAGCACGCGGCCGCCGCGGGCCACCGTATCCGAAACCGCCTTCAGCGCCTGGTGCATCAGCGGCACCGTCTGCGCGAGGTCGAGGATGTGGATGTTGTTGCGCTGGCCGAAGATGTACTGCTTCATCTTCGGGTTCCAGCGGTGCGTCTGGTGGCCGAAGTGCACGCCGGCCTCGAGCAGCTGACGCATGCTGTAGTCGGGAAGAGCCATAACAGTTCAGTCCTTTTCCGGTTCAACCTCCGCGGGCTTGTACGACACCGGCGCCGGATGGCGGCGGTCCGACCGGACGGATGCGCAACGGCGCACCCGCGGGCCCGCGTGTGGGATGGCGGCTCTATATCGGCAGCCGATGGGGTTTGGCAAGGCTCCTCTGGCGGGACGCTCGGGCCGGAGCCGGTCAGTCCTCGCCGAGGAGGCGCCGGGCCTGGCCGGACCAGTCTTCCCGCTCGACGCGGCCGGGCATCCCGAGGTAGGCGCCGATCCAGCGCATCTCCTCGCCGCTCCAGTCGGCGATCTGGTCGACATGGTAGACGCCGAGCGCGCGCAGCCGCTCTTCGCTCTGCGGACCGATGCCGCGGATGAGGCGCAGGTCGTCCGGCCGGTGGTCGCGCGGCCCGGCCAGCGCCGGCGGGCGGACGCCGACCTGGTCGGCCGCGGCGGCGCGGTCCGGGTCGATGATGGCGTCGTCCGCCTCCGCTGCGCCGGCCGCCGCAGCCGGGCCGACCGGCTCCGTCTCCGGCACCGACTCGCCGTCGGCGAAGGCGGGGTCGCGCGCGCCCGGACCCGCGGCCGTGCGCAGCAGGGCGCCGAGGCCGACGCCGATCCCGACGGCGACGATCATCACCACCAGCGTCTCCACGACCAGCATCGCCATGCGTCGTCTCCCGCGGCCGCCGCGCGTCCGCTCCGCTGTTCAGGAGGCCCGGCCGGGGCCGGCGGTGAACCATCCGATCACGACGCCGGCCGCCAGGGCTGCGAGCACATAGGGCCAGAGGGCAAAGGTGAGGTAGAGCATCGACCGTCTCCTGTCGGCTCACGGGGTTTCGGGTGGCGGCTGCGGATCCGGCAGGGAGAGGTCCGGCATCGGGCCGAGGTCGGGCGGCGGCGGCTCGAGGGAATCGAGATCCGGCAGGACCGGGGCGGCAGGCGCCGGCGCCGCCGGGGTCTCCACGCGGACGGCGAGGTCGCCCGGGGGTCCCCCCGCCCTCCCCTCCACCGGGACCGCCACGCCGGCCGCCCGCAGCGCGCCGGCGAGGGCGCCGGCGCGCCGGCGCGCCTCCGCCGCGGGAAGGTCTCCGCCGGGGCCGACCTCGACAACCAGGCGCACGTCGCGGCAGCCGAGCGCCGCGGCGGCGAGTTCGGCGACGGCGCCCTCGCTCTCCGGGGCGATCGCGCCGGCGGGACCGGACTCGAACAGCACCCGGACATGGTCGGCGGCACCGGCGAGCCTCGCCCGGCAGACGTCCGCCCCGACCGGCTGCGGCTCGGCTGGCGGCTCCAGCCGGGTGACCGCGCCGAAGCCCGGCGGCAGCTCGGCGACGAGGTCGGTGTCCAGCCGCTCCATCAGGCTCCCCAGCAGCGGCATGCCGTCGATGTCGACGAAGCGGTTCTCGGCGGTCACGGTCCCCCGGCGCAGCAGCGCGGCGGCCCTCAGCATCACCTCGGCGGCGTTGGCCGATCCCTCCGGCAGCCCCTCCTCGACGGTCAGCGCCACCTGCAGGTCGGCGCCGGCGAACAGCCGGTCCGCGAGGTCCGCGAGCCGCGCACGGGCGGCCTCGTCCGGCGCGTCGCCCTCGACGATCACCGCGCCGGGCGCCCGCTCGACCCTGAAATCGAAGGTCACCGGGACCTCAATGTCGATGCCGCCGGGCCGGACACCCGCCGGCAGGCGGGTCTCGAAGGCGTCGATCGCGGACCGGCCGGCGAGCGCGTCGGCGGTGCGTCCCCGCACCGACAGGGTGCTGTCCACGAGTTCCACCCGGCCCTCGTCGAGCAGCGCGACCTCGGCGGCCGCGAAGGCGGCGACCGCGGCGAGGTCGACCCCGGCCGGCAGGCCGGCCGCAAGCCCCGTCCGGTCGGTGACCGCGAGGTCGCCGATGGCGTCCTCCGCCGCCTCGCGCACGGCGAGGCGCACCGCCTCGCTGGGCACATGGCCGGACAGGATCACCGAATCCTCGGTGCGCTCGATCGCCCAGACATAGGGGGACACCATCGGCGGCTGGACGGTGCTCTCCACCTCGAATCCCTCCGGGGTCTCGAGGGCGACCGAGGCCTCGATCTCGAGGAGGGCGCTGCTCGTGGCCGCGGTTCCGGCGAGGGTGATCCGGCCGTCGGCGATGACCACCGACCCCTCGGAGACGTGCTCCAGCAGGCGGACGGCGAAGGCGGCGGCCTCCCGGTAGCGCTCCGGGGCGCCGGCGGCGAGCGAGGTCTCCACCACGGACCCTCCGGGGGCCGCCACCAGGTCGGCGGCCCGGCGGATGTCGTCGGCGGCCTGCGGGTCGGGCGCGAAGCCGGTGATGGTCAGCTTGCCGCCGGACCGGGTCGCGGAGAGCGTGTAGGGGCTGACGACCGGCAGGCGGACGTCGGCGGACACGGTGAACCCGGCAGGGGCGAAGGCGGCGAGATGCGAGGTCAGCGTGCGGTAGGCCTCGGGGCTGGCGGCGATGCCGGAAAAGGAGATCCTGTCATCGACGAGGTCGATGCGGACCTCGGCGAAGAGGTCGAGGAAGTCGACGGCGCCGATCGCCGCCGGCCCGAAGCCGGCCGGTTCGCCGGAGGCGAGATCGACCGTCTCCTCCACCGACCGGGCGCCCTCCTCCACCACGGCGAGGATCCGCGCGCGGGTGAGCGCGTCCGGCGCATGGCCGGATACTTCGACGCGGCCATCCTCGAGCGCGGCGGACAGCGTGTAGGGCGAGGCGAGCGGACGGGCAATCTCGAAGCTCTCGAGCACGTAGCCCGCGGGCAGCGGCGGCGCGAAGCCGGCCAGCGCCTGGAACGTCTCGTTGGTGGCTGCGGTCCCGCGGATCCGCACCACGCCGGCCTCGACCTCCACCGTTCCGGCGGAGAGATCGGCGACGACGGGCGTGACCGCCGCGAGCGCGGCGAGGAACTCCGGGCCGGGCATGCCGCGGGCGAGCGCGAGCCGGTCCTCGGCGGCGAGATCCGGCAGCGCGGCGGAGATCCGGGCGAGCATGCGCCGGCGGTCCGGATCGGAGGGAGCGAACCCGCCCACCCGGAGGGTGTCGCCCTCGCGCTCCAGCACGACGCGGTAGGCGGACTGCTCCGGCAGCAGCGAGGCCGCGGTGGCGTCGACGCCGCGGACGCCGAAGACTCGGGCGAGGCGGGTCGCGGCGTAGGCGCGCAGTTCCTCCGAGGGCGCGGCGCCGGCAAGGGTCAGGTCGCGGCCGTGGACGGCGATGCTCGCCCAGGACGTCGCCTCGCCGGCGAGCGCTTCCTCGGCGCGCGCGGCGACGTCCCGCTCGATGCGGCCCGCCTCCACGATCATGGCGACCGCGGTGACGAGGACGGCGACGCCCAGCCCGGCCGCCGCCGCGATGCGCCAGCGAAACATCTCCTGCCCTCCCGGCACGCCCGGTAACTTCGGAACGGACAGACGTTAGAAGGCCGGAGAGCCGTACCGCAATGCAGAACGAGCCCGACGGCCGCCCCCGAGGCACGTCGGTCCGCGACCGTGGCATTCGCGCGACAGCGGCGCCGGCTCCGGCAGGGACCGGAGCGCGCCGGGCGCCGGGGACCGGCCGGACGCACCGGGAACGGGAAGGACCGGGGCGCGAAACGGTGGGACCGGGGCGCGCGACGGGACGGACGGGGCGCGGTATGGCTCCGCCCGCGACCGTCTGGAGCGGATCATGGCCACTGGTCAGACCCGGAGACTTTGGCGGGCCCGCCTAAGGGAAATAAGCCACGCGCAGCATCCCGGCCGCCTCGCGGGAGCATCGACCGCCGCCGCCGGGAGGAACGACCTCCCCCGCGAAGGGCCGCGGGACGGGGCCGCCGGGAGCCGCAAAACGGAAATGGCCCGGCGCGAGGCCGGGCCATCCCATGTCGGATCCGCGAGCGGCTTACCAGCTGCGGGACAGCTGGAGCATGCCGACGAAGGCGTCGGACGGGCCGGTATCGGCGTAGGAGACCTCCGCCGTGCCGACAAGGCCGGGCACCAGGACGTAGTCCACGCCGAGGTTCGCACCCCAGGCGTCGAGGCCGTCCCGCATGTCGTAGACGGCGCCCGTATAGATCGTGGCCGCGTCGGAGACGGCGAAGGCGATCGCGCCCGAGACCTCGAACTTGTCGAAGTCACCCTCTTCGAGATAGGACGCGGTCAGGCGGGCATCGACGCCCTCGGCGACGGACAGGTCGGCCGTGCCCTTGACCGAGAAGATGTCCTCGATCTGGCCGATGCCCTGGTAGGCATCGTTGTAGACGTAGACCACCGAGAGGTCGACGGCGCCCCACGGCTGGTCGGCGATGCCGACGGCGCCCTGGAAGGAGATGGCCGCGAAGTCGTCGATGTCGTCCTCGCCCCAGATGATGTTGGAGCGGCCGCCGCGGGACGAGTAGATACCGGCGCCGGCGTAGAACCCGCCGCCGAAGTCGTCGGCGAGGACCGTGATGCCGACGAGGTCGGAGTCGCCGGTGTCGAAGCCGAAGCTGTTGTCGCCGAAGAGCACGTCACCGTTCGCCACGTCGCCGTGGAGGCCGAAGGTGAAGTAGCCGAGCTGGATGAACGCGGAGTCGATCTCGAGGTCGTTGGTGTCGGCCGACCCGAGGCTTTCGCGGCTGAAGGACTCGCTGAGCTCGTCGCCGAGGCGGATGAACGAGCGCAGGGTGCCCATCTCGGTCGAGGTGCGGGCGTCGAAGTCGACGCGCGCGTCGGCCCGGAAGCGCAGGGTGTCGAACGCGTCGGTGTGGTCCCACTGCGTCCGGAAGCGGACGCGACCCGAGATGTCGAGGCAGGTCTCGGTCCCGGGGATGTAGAAGAAGCCCGCACCGAACGTGTCGCAGACCTTCACGTAGTCGACCGCCGACGGCATCGCCTCGCCGGGCAGGTCGGCCGCCGAGGCGACCGTCGCGGTCATAAGGCCGGCGGCGCTGGCGAGCATGATGCTCTTGAAGTTCATTTGGTGACCTCCAGTAAAACTCGTGGAGGAGCCGTCCCGGAACCTGCGGATCGCCAGTGTTCGACGACTCCAATCCGCCCCAGACCAGACCCCTAGTCCGACACCCCTCCAGCCGATCGGCTTCGGGAGCGCCCGGTGAAATTCGCGACAGCAAATCTCACACGTGTCTTTTTACGGATCTGCGAAATTCAGGCAACGGGTCTCGTTGCCCATCAAGGTGGGTAAAGCGGTCTTTGAAGGTCGTTGTGATCAATTTGCCACGTATATTCATGTTTTCGATTGTGTATCTCTTGATGTTCGGTAAATCACTTGTTCCTCAACGGGATCGCAAGGCCGGAATCCCGGTCGCAGCGACCAAAAGCGTAAAGTTTATTGCATGCATTTTTGAATGGCCGCGGCCGCCGAATCTCCCCGGCGACGCCGAATCACGCCGGCGCCGGGCCGCCGGCCCCGCTGCGCCGCGCTTGACACCCGCCGCTGCTATCCCCGATTGGTGGACCGGACGGCGAGCTGGAGGGACCCTTTCGGATGTCCGGAGCTTCGAAGAGCGGGCGCGACCTGGTGGCCCAGTTCGCGGGTCACCTCGCCAACCTCCTCAACGGCAACGACCACCTGCCCGCGGATGCGCCGGTCGTCGAGATCCGCCCGTTCCAGCTCTACGAGAGGGTCTATCGCGGCCTGTCTGCGAACCGGCGGTTCCTCGAGGGGCTCGTCGGGCTGTGGTCCTATCCCCCGCCGCAGGAGCCGGAGACCGCGGCGGACTTCTACTTCGACCAGGTGATGGACCGGCCGATCGGCCGCCGCCCCGGGAAGCCGTCGTCCGCGGACAACCTCCGCGCCTTCGTCGCCGCCGCCGCTGCGGGGCCGTTTCCGGCCTGCGCCGCCGAGGATGCGGAGCTTTCCACCTGGAAGGCGATGGTGGACGGCCCGCAGCGAATCCGCCGCTTCCGCGAACGGGCGGCGCTGTTCGAACTGTCGAACCTCATCCTCAAGTGCCTCGACGCCGCCAACCGCCCCTATGCCGAAGTGCTGCGCCTCGGGCTTTGCCCGAAGGACTGGCTGAGCGGATCGGAAGAGGTCACCGTCAACACCCTGAAGGCCTCCAACGCCTTCCTGAAGGCGCTGCGGGCCGAGATGCGCGACGAGGTCGGCCGCCGGCCGACCGCCGCCGAGCTCGAGGCCGCCTTCGCCGCCGCGCCGGTCCCCGGGTCGTCGACCGGCGCGGAGTTCGCGCGCACCACCCTCGGCGGCGCCATCCTCACCCGCGTCGCCGGCCAGGACGTCACCCGCATGGTCTCCTACGAATCGGTCGAGGCGGTGATCTCGGACACCCTCGCCGACGAGGACGACGGGCCGCTGCTCGCGGCCGACGAGGCGCTGCCGCTGCTCGAGCGCGCCGTCCGCGCCGGGGCGGTGGCGGAGGACGAGAAGGGGCTCCTTGCCGCCATTCTCGACGGCCGGCCGCTGGCCGAGGCGATGAAGACGGACCTCGGCCTTCGCCGCCGGCTCAAGACCCGGTTCGACAACGACCTCGGCGCCTATGTCGCCGATCTTTCCGCCCGCGTGGCGGCCTTCGTGCGCGGAGCCAGCGAGGGCAGACCGTAAGCCGCCAGCGACCGTCATCCCCCGAACGGGTGACACCGGAGACGATGCATATGATGGCCACCGACGACACCGCCCTGCTCCGACGCTTCCTGCGAACGATCCGGGTCTCGACCCACACCGCGCTCGCCGAGTACGAACTCGCCGAGGGCCGTGCGGGCGCGGCCGCCCCGGTCCGCTTCCAGGCGCTCGCCGCCAAGGGCGCCGACCGCTTCCGCTTCCCCGCCGCCGGCATCGCCGCGGGCGACGGGCTTCTCGCCGCCCGCCTGGGCCGGACCGCCACCGGCGAGCCCGCTGCGTTGCGCCTGCAGGCCGAGGGCGCCGCGGGCCTCGACGCCTATGCCGGCCGCGCCGGCCGGCTCCGCTTCGGCCCCTTCGGCCCCGAGGCGGACGTCCGCTTCGACCGCGACGGCCTGGCGGAGGTCCCGCTCGCCGGCCTCGGCCTCGACGAGGACGATCTCGCCGCCTTCACGATCGAGATGGCCGCCACGGAATGACCGCACGGGTGCTCGTGCCCCTGGTGGGCCCCGACGGCGCCGGCCAGCAGGTGTTCGAGGCCCTGGCCGGCCCGACGGCGCCCGAGCCGCACCCGGCGCGACTCACCCCGCAGATCTCCGAGCTCTACGACTTCGGCCTCTACCGGATCGCGCAGACCGTGCGCGAGGCCGTCACCCGCGTCGCGGACGCCCGCCGCGACCGGGTCTGGCTCGGCCGCCGCAACGCGCGGGTGAACCCCTGGTACCTGCGCATCTCCGACCTGCAGGTCGGCCGCCTGTCCGACGAGAACGCCCGCTCCGCCGGCCTCGGGCTCGCCCTCGCCGCCCTGCTCGAGGCGTTCGGCCGGCCGCGCGACGTCGTCTTCGCCAGCGGTGAGATCGTCCTCTCGACCGCGCCCGGGCGCATGGCGGCCGTGGAGGTGGGACCCGTCGACGGGATCCGCGGCAAGCTCGGGCTCGTCGGCGACTACATCAGCCAGCACCGCGCCCAGCTCGGCGGCAGCCGCATCCTGGTGGTGCTGCCGAAGCTCGCGGTGGACGGGCGTCCGCTCGAGCAGGCGGAGGCGCGGACCCTCGCCCGGGTGCGCGAGGCGGCCGCATCGGCGGGGCTCGCGATGGACGTCCTGTTCGCCGAGACGCTCGACGACCTGGAGGGCCCGCTCGGCCCCTTCGAGGCGCAGCCGGTGGTCGACGTGCGCCGGGCCACCATCGGCGCCGCCGCCGTCGCCGGGCTGGCGGCGCTCGCCGGCGCCTGGCTCTGGATCGCCACAGCGCCCGTCGCGCTCGCCTGGACCGCCGTCGACGGCGGCGGGGAGGCCGCGCCGCAGCGGGCCGTCTACCGGTCGGACACCGACCGGCTCGAGCTGCTGCCGACGTGCTATGATGAGCAGCGCCAGCCGGTGGTGGTCGGCGGCGAGACGCTGGTGCTGCGGATCAGCGCCCGCGACACCCGCCCGCTCGCAGGCTGGCTGGCGCCGGCGCGCTTCTTCATCGCCTCGGTGTCGCGGGAGGCCGACCCGATCATCCTCGACGCCTCGCTGTTCCGCACCGCCGGCGCGGACGTGCGGCCGGGGCGGCTGGAGGATGCGGTGGCGGCGATCCCGATCGAGCCGACCGAGGACGAGGTCCGGCTCTTCGTGGTGGCGACCCGCGACCAGACCGTAAGCCTCAGCCAGCTGACGGAGGAATTGCGCGCGCGCCTGACCGGACTGACCGGCGCGTCCGTCCTGACCACCTCGACCCAGTTCCTGAACGACCGCTTCGAAGGCCAGATCGACTACCAGTTCAAGGTGACGACCGATGAAAGCCTCTGCCCCCGGTAGATCGGCCCGCCTCCTCGCCCTCGCCGGGCTGTTCGCCGCCTCGCTGTCCGCCGCCGCCGCGGCGGGCCCGCTGGCGCTCGCCGACGAGGCCGGGCTCGACCGGTTCGCCGAACTGGTGACCGCCTACAGGGACGCCTCGCGGGTCCGCTGGGTGGTCAGGGCGGACACGCCGGAGGAGCGGGCCCGCATCCTCTCCGCCATGGCCGACCGGCTCGGCCCCGGGGGCATTGACCTGCTGGAGCGCATCTCCGCGCTGGGCCCGGTGGCCTCGACCCGCTCGGTTGCCCCCGCGGACGGCGCCGCGCGGACCGACCGCGGGCCGACGGCGCACATCGCCGTCGCGCCGCCGCCGAACCGCACCTGCAGCTGGCGGGTGACGGTGGACGACCCGGCCGCGCCGACGCCCCCGGGCGGCGGCCTGCGGATCCCGATCGAGCGGGGCGACGTCATCCCGACCTCGCCGGAGGCGACCTTCGAGGTCGGCTTCGCCGGGCCCCTCCAGTCCGCCCTCTACGCCTTCGCGGAGACCGCACCCGGAGCGGTCCGCGACCTCGCCGCCGCGCCCGACGTGGAGATCCCGGTCGAGCCGTCGGCCGAGGAGACGCTGGTGCTCGTCCGCGCCCGCCGGCCGGTCCCCTTCCTCGACGGCATCCGCACCGCGCTCGGCCAGGCGGACGGCGCGCGAGCCGACCTCGGCCGCAACGCCGCCCTCGCCGAGCGCTTCCGCAACGCCGGCCGCGGCATCGGGGCCAACATCCAGCTGGTGGATCCGGGGATGATCGTCGCCAGGGCGGACCCGCGCCCGGCGGCGAGGCCGGCCGGGGCGGAGCCCGAGACGGACCGGGAGACGCCGGTCGCGTCCGCCGGCAGCGCCGGCGGCACCGTCGCGGACGGGTCCGCCGAGGGCCCCCTGTCGCGGGCGGACGACCTCGTCGAGACCTGCCTCTACACGGTCACCCGCCTGCCGGGCTGATCGCGGCGGGCGCGCCGCCGGTCGGCGGGCCGCCGGCGGAGCGCCTCCGCGACCATCTTTCAGGAGATGTGCAGTTCCACCGCGCCCTCGGAGACCGCGGGCTTGGCGCCCGCTCCGAGGTGAGACGCGTTTGCCTTCAGCCACTCTCCGGCCTTGCGGAGGCTCTCGTCCGTGCCCGCCTTGTTGCTGCAGACGGTGACGGTGACGCAGCCGTCGGCCGTGCGGGCCATGTCGTAGCTGACGAGCCCATCGACCGAGCGCAGCAGGTCCTCCACCTCGGCGCGGTGCTCGACGAGAAGATCGGCGAGGTCCTTCGCCCCCTGGCCGGTATAGGTACGGATCATGGTGTGCACAGCGCTTCCCCCTTTTTCATTGTGAAGAAGCAGTATCCGCCCCGGCGTGACGACTTGCAATGCCCGGCGACGCATGGCTGCGGATCCGGCCCCCTTGCTTGCGGACGGTCAGTCGGCGGCGTCGGGCAGCGGCGGGACCGCCTTGAGATAGGCGGCGATCGCGGCGCGGTCCTCGGGACGCAGCCGGGCGAGGTTCTCCTGCACCTCCACCATCGAGCCGCCGAAGCTGTCGTAGTCGGGCATGAACCCGGATTCGAAGGAGTAGACGAGGTCCTCCTCCGACCAGCTTGCGACCCCGTCCGGCCCCGGGGTGATGTTCGGGATGGTCCCCTCGCCGTCCGGGTTCGGCGCGCCGGCGAGCCAGCGGCCGAGGTCCGGGCCGCCGATCGCGTCGCGGGGCGTGTGGCATTCGCCGCAGTGCCCGACCGCCTCGACGAGGTACTGGCCGAGCCGGACCGGTTCCGGCGCGTCGGCGGGCAGCGCCACGGCCGGCCCCGGATCGAGATTGAGCCGCTTCCACAGGCCGAGGCCCCGCCGGATGTTGAAGGGAAAGCCGAGGTCGTGGCCCGGCGACCGGTCCGCCACCGCCGGCAGCGTCATCAGGTAGGCATGGAGGTCGATGACGTCCTCGGGGCGCATGCGGGCGTAGGACGTGTAGGGGAAGGCCGGGTAGTAGTGGGCGCCCTCCGGCGAGACGCCCCGCAGCATCGCGCTGGCGAGGTCGAGCGCGCTCCATCGGCCGATGCCCGCCTCCGGGTCGGGCGAGATGTTCGGCGCGCGGAAGGTGCCGAAGTCGGTGACGAACTCCCGCCCGCCGCCGAGGCGGAGGCGGTCCTCGCCCTTGGCGCCCTTGGCGGCGTGGCAGGAGGCGCATCCGCCAGCGTCGAAGATCCGCGCGCCGGCGACGGGATCGCCCTCGTGGGCCGGAAGGTCGGCCGCCGTCAGCGGGTCGGGCGCGGTGAGGAGAAATAGCGCGCCGGCGGCGACCGCCACGACCGCCACCGCGACACCGACGAACCGACCGGCCACGAGCCACCTCCCTGCTGTTTTTCCCGCGGGGAGACTAGCGCGGCCGGCGCGGTGCGGGCCACAAACGTCTTGTTGATCGGCCCGCGACGGGCAAGCCGGAATCGCCTAAGCTGCCGCGATGACCTTCGCACCCGGCAAGGAGGCGCCCGCGCCCGCCCGGCTGACCGTCGACCTCGACGCGCTGGCGGACAACTGGCGCCTGCTCGCGACCGCATCCGGGCCGGCCGAGACGGCGGCGGCGGTGAAGGCGGACGCCTACGGCACCGGCCTCGCCCCGGCCGCAACCGCGCTCCACCGCGCCGGCTGCCGCACCTTCTTCGTCGCCCTGCCCGCCGAGGGACTCGCGCTGCGGGCCGCGCTGCCGGAGGCGACGATCTACGTGCTGGGCGGCTATCTCGGCCGCGCCGCGGGCCTCTACCGGCGCCATCGCCTGCAGCCGGTGCTGGGCGACATGGCCGAGATCGACGAATGGCTGGCCGACGCCGGCGCCGACGCCCCCGCCCCGGCGATCCATGTCGACACCGGCATCAACCGCCTCGGCCTGCCGGTCGGCGCTGCCCGGGCGCTGTCCGGGGACCACGAGCGGATGGCCGCCCTCGCCCCGGCGCTGGTGATGAGCCACTTCGCCTGCGCGGACGACCCGGGGCATCCGCTGAACGGGCGGCAGGTCGCCTGCTTCTCCGAGGTGCGCGGCTGGTTTCCCGGCGTTGCCGCCTCGCTCGCCAACTCCGCCGGGATCGGCTTCGGCGCGGCCGCCCGCTTCGACCTGACCCGCCCGGGGATCTCGCTCTACGGCGGCCGGGCGCGGGAGCGGGACGACCACCCGGTGCGCCCGGTGATCACCCTTACGGCCGAGGTGCTGACGGTGCGCGAGGTGCCCGCGGGCGAATCGGTCGGCTACGGCGCGACCGCCACCGTCTCCCGGCCGTCGCGGGTCGCGATCGTCTCCCTCGGCTATGCCGACGGCTATCCGCGCCGCCTCGCCTCGGACGGCGCCGAGGCCGCCGTCCGCGGGCGCCGGTTCCCGCTGATCGGCCGGGTGTCGATGGACCTCCTCGCCGTCGACGTGACCGACGGGCCGGACGTGCGCCGCGGCGACCGGGCCGAACTGATCGGCCCGGCGGTGCCGCTCGCCGAGGTCGCCGACCGCGCCGGCACCATCGGCTACGAGATCCTCACTTCCCTCGGCTGCCGCTTCGAGCGCCGCTACGAGGGGGGCTGAGAGGCGCGGGCGCGGTTCCGGTTCGAACCCTCTGTACAAAACGGGAACATTGCCCCATCCTGCCGCCCACGCCTCACCGGGGGAATCATGGCCAAGCGCTCCACCCAGTTCGTCTGCCAGGCCTGCGGCGCCGTCACCGCCAAGTGGGGCGGCAAGTGCGAGTCCTGCGGGGCGTGGAACTCGATCGTCGAGGAGACGGCGGGCGCAGGCATCGGCGGCGGCATCATCGGCCAGAAGGGGCGGCCGATGCGCAAGGGCCGCGTGGTGCCGCTCGTGCCGCTCTCCGGCGCCTTCGAGGAGGCGCCGCGGATCGCCACCGGCATCGGCGAACTCGACCGGGTGACCGGCGGCGGCTTCGTCCACGGGTCGGCGCTGCTGATCGGCGGCGATCCGGGCATCGGCAAGTCGACCCTGCTGATCCAGGCGGCGGCCACGCTCGCCGGCGCCGGCCGGCGCGTCGTCTACGTCTCCGGCGAGGAGGCGGTGGCGCAGGTGCGGCTGCGCGCCGAGCGCCTCGGCCTCGCCGGGGCCGACGTGGCGCTCGCCGCCGAGACCAGCGTCGAGGACATCCTCGCCACCGTCGCCGACGGCCCCCGGCCGCATCTCGTCATCGTCGATTCGATCCAGACGCTGTGGACCGAGGTCGTCGACAGCGCGCCGGGCACCGTCGCGCAGGTGCGCACCGCCGCCCAGGCGATGATCCGCTACGCCAAGGAGAGCGGGGCGACGGTGGTGCTGGTCGGCCACGTCACCAAGGACGGCTCCATCGCCGGCCCGCGGGTGGTCGAGCACATGGTCGACGCCGTGCTCTACTTCGAGGGGGACGGCGCCCGCAACTTCCGGATCCTCCGGGCGGTGAAGAACCGCTTCGGCCCCACCGACGAGATCGGCGTCTTCGAGATGACCGGCCGCGGCCTCAAGGAGGTGCCGAACCCCTCCGAGCTGTTCATGGGCGACCGCGACTCGTCGAGCCCGGGCACCGCCGTCTTCGCCGGCATGGAGGGCACGCGGCCGATGCTTGTGGAGGTTCAGGCGCTGGTCGCGCCGACCTCGCTCGGAACGCCCCGCCGCGCGGTGGTCGGATGGGACGGCAACCGCCTGTCGATGATCCTCGCGGTGCTCGAGGCCCATTGCGGCGTTCGCTTCGGCCAGCACGACGTCTACCTCAACGTCGCGGGCGGCCTGCGCATCCAGGAACCCGCCGCCGACCTCGCCGTGGCGGCGGCGCTGGTGTCGTCCCTGGCCGGGGTTGCTCTCGGACCGGATTGCGTCTATTTCGGCGAGGTCAGCCTGTCGGGCGCCGTGAGGCCGGTCGCGCATGCGACGGCCCGCCTCAAAGAGGCCGAAAAGCTGGGGTTCGTACGCGCGGTCGCGCCGCAGGCCTCCTCCTCGGACGAGTCGGCGCCGGCGCTCTCGGTGGCGCGGGTCGCCCAGCTTGCGGACCTCGTCGCCCGGGTGGCTGCGGCACGCCACGGCGGCGAGCAACGCCGCGTGGCGAACGGCTGAATGGGGCCCGGCCCGCATGCCGGGGGCGCATCATGGGCAGGGGCCGGGCGGACCGGCCGGCCTCTCGAGAAGGGCGGACGATGCCGATCACGCTTCTGGACGGTATCCTGATCGTCATCATGCTGATCTCGGCGCTGCTGGCGATGATCCGCGGCTTCGTGCGCGAGGTGCTGTCGATCGCCGCCTGGCTGGCGGCCGCGGCGGCGGCCTTCTTCTTCTACGACGACATCCTGCCCTTCGTGGAGCAGCAGATCGCCCACAAGCAGATCGCGCTCGCGGTGGCGGCGGCCGGAGTCTTCCTGGTGACGCTGCTGGTGGTGAGCTTCATCACCATGCGCATCTCCGACTTCGTGCTGGACAGCCGCATCGGCGCGCTGGACCGCACCCTCGGCTTCGTCTTCGGCGCCGCCCGCGGGCTGTTGCTGGTGGTGGTCGGCATGCTGTTCTTCAACTGGTTCCTGCCGGACGAGGAGATGCAGCCGACCTGGGTGGCCGGGGCGAAGTCGAAGCCGCTGCTCAACGCGGTCGGCGGACGGCTGATGGCGGCGCTGCCGGAGGACCCCGAGCGGGACATCCTCGAGCAGTTCCAGAATCCGCTCCGCGACGACGAGGCCGCCGAGGGCGGCCAGCCGCTCGAGAGCATCGACCAGGTGATCCAGTCCGAGGCCGGCGGCCAGTAAACCGTGCGCGCCGGCATTGCCGGCAGGGGTTCGAGGGACCATCTTCGGGGACCGGGAACGGCACCCAGGCGGAGCGGATCGCACGAGCGACCGACGACCGCCCCATGGCGGATCGCCGATGGCGGTCCGGCGGAGACCGACATGACGCATGACTTCTCGACCCTGCCCTTCGGCCCGGACGACGACGACCACCTCCACGAGGAGTGCGGCGTCTTCGGCATCTTCGGCAACGAGAACGCGGGCGCGCTGACCGCCCTCGGGCTGCACGCGCTGCAGCACCGCGGCCAGGAGGCCGCCGGCATCTGCAGTTTCGACGGCCGGCAGTTCCGCACCGAGCGGCACATCGGCCTCGTCGGCGACAACTTCACCAAGCCGTCGGTGATCGCCCGCCTCCCCGGCGACCGCGCCATCGGCCACACCCGCTACGCCACCACCGGCGGATCGGAGCTGCGCAACGTGCAGCCGCTGTTCGCCGAATACGCCGGCGGCGGCTTCGCTGTGGCGCACAACGGCAATCTCACCAACGCGCTGACCCTGCAGAAGGAGCTGCAGCGCCGCGGCTCGATCTTCCAGTCGACCTCGGACACCGAGACCATCCTCCACCTCGTCGCCACCAGCCCGAAGCTGCACATCGTCGACCGGCTGGTGGATGCGCTCCGCCGCGTCGAGGGCGCCTATTCGCTGGTCTGCGTCACCAACAAGAAGCTGATCGGCTGCCGCGACCCGCTCGGCATCCGCCCGCTGGTGCTGGGCGACCTGGAGGGCGCCGCCGTGCTCGCCTCCGAGACCTGCGCCCTCGACATCATCGGCGCGCGCTACGTGCGCGAGATCGAGCCGGGCGAGGTGGTGGTGATCACCGAGGACGGCATCGAGAGCCTGAAGCCCTTCGGCCGCACCGCCTCCCGCTTCTGCATCTTCGAATATGTCTACTTCTCCCGGCCGGACTCCAGCTTCGCCGGCCGGTCGGTCTACCAGGTCCGCAAGAGCATCGGCGCCGAGCTCGCGCGCGAGAGCTCCGTCGAGGCCGACGTCGTCATCCCGGTGCCCGATTCCGGCACGCCGGCGGCGATCGGCTTCGCCGAAGCCTCGGGCATTCCCTTCGACTTTGGCATCATCCGAAACCACTATGTCGGCCGGACCTTCATCGAGCCGTCGGATTCGATCCGGCACATGGGCGTGAAGCTGAAGCACAATGCCAACCGCCAGGTGATCCAGGGCAAGCGGATCGTGCTGGTCGACGATTCCATCGTCCGCGGCACCACCTCGGTGAAGATCGTCCAGATGATGCGGGACGCCGGGGCCAGCGAGGTGCACATGCGCATCGCCTCGCCGCCGACGCGCGACAGCTGCTTCTACGGCGTCGACACGCCGGAGAAGGGCAAGCTCCTCGCCTCGCGCATGTCGATCGCCGAGATGGCGACCTACATCGGCGTCGACAGCCTCGCCTTCCTCTCCATCGACGGGCTCTACCGGGCCGTCGGCGAGGCGAAGCGCAACGGCGATGTGCCGCAATACTGCGACGCCTGCTTCACCGGCGACTACCCCACGGCGTTGACGGACCAGTCCGCGGACGGCAACGTGCGCCAGCTCACGCTGCTCGCGGACGCCGGCTGACCCCGGCGCCGCCAACCGCCGACGGAGACCATGACCGATACCGACACGAACACCGCGGCCGCCCCCTCCGGCGAGGGGGACCCCGGCGACCGGCGGATCGTCCTCGTCACCGGCGCCTCGCGCGGCATCGGCCGCGCCGCGGCCCTGGCGCTCGCCGGCGCCGGCTACCACGTGGTGGCCGTCGCCCGCACCCAGGGCGGGCTCGAGGAGCTCGACGACGAGATCCGCGCGGCCGGCGGCACGACGACGCTGGTGCCGATGTCGGTGACCGACTTCGACGCCGTCGACCGGCTGGGCGCCGCCCTCGCCGAGCGCTACGGCCGGCTCGACGCGCTCCTCGCCAACGCCGGCATTCTCGGCCCGCTGTCGCCGGTCGGGCACGTGCTGCCGAAGCGCTGGGACGACGTGATCGCCATCAACCTCACCGCCAACTTCCGGCTGATCCGCTCGCTCGACCCGCTGCTGCGCCAGTCCAAGGCCGGCCGGTCGCTGTTCGTCTCCTCCGGGGCCGCGCACAGCGCCAAGGCCTTCTGGGCGCCCTACGCCGCCTCCAAGGCGGGCCTCGAGGCGCTGGTGCGCAGCTGGGCCAAGGAAATCCACAGCTTCGGCGTCACCGCCAACCTGCTCGACCCGCGGGCCACCCGCACCAAGATGCGCGCCGAGGCGATGCCCGGCGAGGACCCGATGACGCTGCCGCCTCCGGAAGCGCTCGCGCCGCTCGTCGTCGCGGCGCTGTCGCCGGAGGAGACGCGGACGGGCATGATCATCGACGGCCGCTCCGGCGCCTTTGCGGAGCACCGCCCGCCCGACTTCGGCTGAACCGGCCGCGACCGGCGGTCGCAGGGCAACGCCGCCGCCGCATCCCTACCTTGTGGGGACCAGAAGGATTTTTCCGACATGACCGCTGCCGAGACCTGGACCAACTCGCACGACGCCCCGGCGGGCGCCGCCGCCCGGCCGGTGTGGCCGTCGATCCGCCGCGGCCTCGCCGGCCGCTGCCCGCACTGCGGCGAGGGACGCATGTTCGGCCGGTTCCTCAAAACCGTCGACGCCTGCGAGGCCTGCGGCGAGGAGCTCTCGCACCACCGCGCGGACGACCTGCCGCCCTATCTCACCATCGTCATCGTCGGCCACCTGATGGTGCCGCTGGTGCTGGCGGTGGAGAAGAACTTCCACCCGGACATCTGGCTGCAGATGGCGGTCTGGCTGCCGCTGACGCTGGCGCTCACCCTCGTCGTGCTGCAGCCGATCAAGGGCGGCGTCGTCGGCCTGCAATGGGCGAACCGCATGCACGGCTTCGGCGCCGAGGACGACGACGGGCGCGACCCGACCTTCGTCGCCGAGCCGACCGGGCCCCGTGGCGCCTGACCCGTCGGCGGGCAAGCCGCTCGTCCCGCGCGACGCCGCGACGCTCCTCCTCCTCGACCGCACGCCGTCCGGCGTCCACGTCCTGATGGGACGCCGGCGCGCGGATCTCGTCTTCAATCCCGGCGCCTGGGTTTTCCCGGGCGGTCGCGCCGATCCCGGCGACGGCCTCGTGCCCGCCGCGGTGGATCTCACCGAGCGGCAGTGCGCGCGGCTGATGGACCGGATGCGCCGATCGCCGTCGCGCCGGCGCGCCCGTGGCCTCGTCGCCGCCGCGCTGCGGGAGACCGCGGAGGAGACCGGATACCTCCTCGGCCGGCCCGACCACCCTGCTCCGTCCCGGCCGGTGCCGCCGGGCTTTTCCGCCTTCGCGGAGGCCTCCGTCGGCCTCGACCTTGCCGCCCCGGTGCTGATCGGGCGGGCGGTCACGCCGGTGAACCGGCCGCGCCGCTTCGACGCCCGCTTCTTCGCCGCCTTCGCCGACGAGGTGGTGGCGCTCGTCCCTTCCTCCCCCGTGCCCCCCGACAACGAACTCGCCGACGTGCGCTTCGTGCCGCTCGCCGAGGCGGCCCGGCTCGACGTGCCGCGGATCACCGCCGTGATGCTGGCCGAACTGGACCGCCGCCTCGCCGAGGATCCCCGCCTCGCCCTCGACCTGCCGGCGCCCTTCTACGTGCCGCGGGGCGAGCGCCACCGGCGCGAGGAGATCTGACGGACGCGGGGGCTTTCTGTCGCCGGCGCAAGCGTTTATGCCTGCATCCGGAATCGCAGCCGGAGCCTCCCATGACCGCCCTCGCCGACGGCTACCATGCCGTGCCCCCCGGCAAGCTCGCCACCCTGGTGACCTTCCTGGAGATGACCGCGCCGCCGCCCCGCAGGTCCCCGTCGCCGCCGGACGGCTACGCTCTGGCGCGGGTCGAGCGCTGGGACACGTCCGAGTTCAAGGCGCTCTACAAGGAGATCGGCCGCGAATGGCTGTGGTCGTCGCGGCTCTTGATGCCGGAGTTGCTGCTGGAGGCGCGGCTGCACCGGCCGGGGACGTTCGCCTTCACCCCGCTCCGCGACGGGCGGCGCATGGGCGTCCTCGAGATGGACTTCGCCCAGCCGGGCGAGGTGGAGGTGTCCTTCTTCGGCCTGGTGCCGGACGCCATCGGCGGCGGGGTCGGCCGGTGGCTGATGGAGGAGGCGATCGCCATGGCCTTCGCCCGCGGCGACACCCGGCGGCTGTGGCTCCACACCTGCCACTTCGACAGCCCGCAGGCCCTGCCCTTCTACCAGCGGATGGGATTCGTGCCCTATGCCCGGGCGGTGGAGGTGTTCGACGACGCGCGGCTGATCGGCCGGCTCGAGGAGGACGCCGGCTGGCACGTGCCTCTGATCAGGAACGGCCGCCTGCCGGACCTCGGCTGACCTCGGCGCGCTCCAGCAGCCAGGCGGCGGCGGCGGCGGCGGCGGTGGCGGCGGCGTAGAACCAGAGGCCCGGCTGGGCGATCGCGGTGGCAAGGCCGCTGGTCTTGGCCGCGAACACCACCAGCGCGACGACCAGGACGTCCATCATCGACCAGCGGCCGAGGGCGTGCAGGTGCCCGAGGCCGCGGACGGTGACGCCGGCGGCGACCAGCTGCAGCCAGGCGAGCTTCGCGGCCGGGAAGAGCACCGAGACCAGCGCGACCACCAGGGCGAGCCCGGTGCTTCCGTCGGCCCAGAGCCCGGTGACGATCTCGACCAGCGACGGCTCCTCGGTGAACAGCCACAGCCGGTCGAGGGTGACCAGCGGCCGGGTGAGGCCGAGCCCGAAGGAGAAGGTGGCGAGGGCGACAAGGAGCGCGGCCGCCGCCCGAAGGGCCGGCCGGGCCGCGGGGACGCTCCGCGCGGTGTCGTCCGTCATCCGGTGGTCCCCCGCCTCGCCCGAAGCTTCTCGCCTGCCGGCCGGCAGCCCCGGCAGGGCGTGCGGACCGGCGGTTCCGTGCCGCTGCCGTGAAACAGATGCCAGCCGGCCTGTAAGCCGGGTTCTGTTGGCGGTCTCCCGCCCGACGACCATTCATCTGGGACGCCCGTTGCCGGACGCCTCGTGCAACCTACCCGGGCGGCTGGCCCGGAGACAAGCTGGAGGTCTCCCTCCGCGCCGCCCCTATTCGGTCTTGCTCCCGGTGGGGTTTGCCGTGCCGGTCCCGTTGCCGGTCCCGCGGTGGGCTCTTACCCCACCGTTTCACCCTTACCCCGGCGAACCGGGGCGGTCTGTTCTCTGTGGCACTTTCCCTGGGGTCGCCCCCGCCGGGCGTTACCCGGCACCGTGTCTCCGTGGAGCCCGGACTTTCCTCCCGCGCGCGCTTTCGCGCCTCGCGCGGGCGGCCGCCCGGCCGACTGGCAACGCGCATGTGGCATGCGCGCCGCCCCGGGTCAAGGCGCGGCCGTCAGAGCGCCGGGAGCGCCGCCAGCAGGCGGTGCAGCGTCTCGATGGTCGAGACGTCGGCGACGCCGTCGACCCGCGCGGGGCGGAAATGGCGCTGGAAGGCGCGGACCACGGCCGTGGTCGTGTCGCAGTAGGTCCCGCTCACCGGCGCTCCGTAGCCGTAGAGCGCCAGCATCGACTGCAGCGCCTCGACCGGCGGGCCCCGGTCCCCGGCCTGGAAGAAGCGGCCGCCGCGGACCGGCGAGGGCGCCACGAGATGGCCGACCCCGGCCTCGGCCAGCCGGTCCCACGGGAACAGTTCGCCCGGGTCCTCCTTGCGCAGCGGCGCGACGTCCGAGTGGGCGAGCACGTTGCGAGCCGGGATGCCGTGCCGGGCGACGATGTCGGCGCAAAGGTCGACGACCGCCGCGACCTGCGCCTCCGGGAAGGGGCGGTAGCCATGCTCGTGGCCGGGGTTGGCGATCTCGATTCCGATCGAGCGGTCGTTGAGGTTCTCCGCGCCGCGCCAGGAGGAGACGCCGGCGTGCCAGGCGCGGCGGTCCTCGTCGACGACGCGGACGATCCGGCCGTCCTCGAAGACGAACCAGTGGCAGGAGACCTTGCTGCGCGCGTCGCAGAGCCAGCGGAGCGCGCCCTCCGCCGAGGGCATGCCGGTGTAGTGGAGGACGAGCATGTCCACCGCCACCCCGTCCGGGCGGGGCCCGTGGTTTGGCGACGGCGCCGCGCCGGCGATCGACTCAGCCGACAAGCTCGCGCCCGATCTCCCGCCCGACCGCCGCCCAGGCGGCGTTGATCCGGGCCATCCGGTCGTTGGCGAGGCGGATGCACTCCGGCGGCACGCCATGGGCCATCAGCCGGTCCGGGTGGTTGTCGGCGACGAGACGCCGCCAGGCCCGGCGCACCACCTCCGGCGGGCTGCCGCGGGGCACGCCCAGCACCACCCATGGATCGGCCGCGTCGGGCCGCACATGGCGCTCGTGGATTCGGCGGTAGGCGTCCTCCGGGATGCCGAAGATCCGGGCGACGACCTCGAGGAAGGCGTCCTCCTCCTCGTGGACGAGGCCGTCGGCGGTGGCGATGGTGAAGAGGCCGTCGAGCACGTCCTCCATCAGGTCCCGGTCGCCCTCGTAGAGGCGCTTCAGCTTCGCGGCGTAGGCCTCGTAGCCGGCGACGTCCTGCTTGGCGAGGTTGAACAGGCGGGCGACGTTGCGCTTCTCGTCCTCCGGCACGTCGAACAGGCGGCGCACCACCGAGACCTCGTCCTCGGTGACCACGCCGTCGGCCTTGGCGATCTTGGCGGCAAGCGCGATCATCGACACGGTGAAGGCGACCTGGCGGCCCTCGGGCGTGCCGCCGACGAGGCTGCGCACCGTCTCGACCAGCCGGTCGGCGACGCTGCCACCGGCCGACTGAAGCCGGCCGACGATTTCGGAAAGGCGTGTCCAGATACTCATGGCCGCGAGATTAGGCGATTTCCAGCGGCGATGCGAGCGGCGGCGGAATGGCGCTTTCCGCCCGCCCGCGTCCGGTCTATAGAGAGCCCCCCGCCCCGCCGCGACCGGTGACATGTCCTCCGTCCAGCCGACCCGATCCCCCCTCGCCCGCGACCTCGTCGGGTTCGGAGCCGGTCTCGTCGGCGTCGTGATCTTCGGGGGGACCCTGCCGATGACGCGGATCGCCGTCGGCACCTTCGATCCGTGGTTCGTCGCCTTCGGCCGGGCGGCCATCGCGTCGGTGCTGGCCGCGGCCCTGCTCGCGGCGACGCGGCGACGCTTTCCCCCGCGGCATGCCTGGGGCTCGCTGGCCATCGCGGCGGCCGGCACGGTGATCGGCTTCCCGCTGTTCTCGGCGATCGCGATGGTCAGCGTGCCGGCCTCGCACGGGGCGGTGGTGCTCGGGCTGCTGCCGCTTGCCACCTCCATCGCGGCGGTGGTCGTCAACGGCGAGCGGCCGTCGCCGGCCTTCTGGGCGCTGGGCGCCGTCGGCGCCGGCCTGGTGCTCGCCTTCACCCTCGGCACGGCCGAGGCGGGGTTCGGGGCGGGCGACCTCGCCCTCCTCGCAGCCACCGCCTGCGCGGCGACGGGCTACGCGCACTTCGCCCGGATCGGCCCGTCGGTCCCCGGCTGGGAGGCGATCTCCTGGGCGCTGGTGATCTCGACGCCGATCACCGTCACCACCAGCCTGCTGTGGTTCGAGCCCGCCTACCTCGAGGCCTCGCGGGAGGCGACGCTGTCCCTGCTCTACGTCGCGGTGTTCTCGGTCTTCATCGGATTCTTCTTCTGGAACGCGGGCCTGGCGATCGGCGGCGTGGCGCGGGTGGGGCAGGTCCAACTGCTGCAGACCTTCGTGACCATCGGCCTCGCCGCCCTGATCAACGGGGAACCGCTCACCACTGAAACGGTTGGATTTGCACTGGCTGTCGTCGCGGTGGTCCTGGCAGCCCGTAAGCAAACGGTAGCGAAGACAAACACTTGACCACCATGCCCCGGCTTCGTCAGGCAGCGGGAAAGCTTTGCCGGCGATGATCGGGCGAACACGGAAGCGGAAGCCTCGGCATGAGCCCCCTGAAGACCATCATCGCGGACGCGGTCAGCCGGTTTCCGCTCGAGTCCTCGCCGGAGTGGACGCGCATCTGTCGCTCCGCCGACGTCGAGGTCGAGCGGATCGAAACGGACTGCTCCACCATCACCACCGTCGACTGCCTGTTCGACGGCTCGGCAACGGTGGTGCTGTCAGACCGGCGCGAACTCCAGGCGCACATCTTCGGCCGCTGCGACGGCCGCCGCGCGGAGATCGAGCGGATCGTCTTCGCCGAGATGTGAAACGGACGGGGCGCCCGCGCCGGCGGTTCACCGGCGCGGGGCCGCGATCAAGGGGCTTCCGCCCCGGCCGGGATCATTCCGGCCGCCCTCGTTGCGCCGCTGGAGGCGACCGGTTCGGGCTATCGACGCTTTGACTGATGGTGGACCGGCGCGGGGCGCCGTGTCCGTTTCGTGTCCGGGACGGGGATCTTCGCCTCCGGTCCCGTGGCAACGGTGTCCTTCGACCCCGTCGGATCCGCCGCGATCCTCAGGTTCTCGAAGCCGGGGCGGTGCTCAGACCGCGCCGACGACGATGGCCGCGACGAACGCGAAGGCTGCACAGACAACCAACACGTTGAGGCTCTTGGTCATGCTCATGGATGGCCATGTCCCCTTCGTTACAGTCACCCGATCAATCTAGTCGACATTTGCGTTCGCGCAACCAAATTCGATTGTGCATCGCACTGCACAAACCGAAACGCCGCAATCGAATTCTGGGATTTAACGCACTTTCAAGAGTCTGCACTTGGATGCGTGGAATTCGGAGAAAAATCTTTCTAATGACCGGGGGCGTGCCAAAACGTTTGCGGTTCCCCGCACGTGCGGCCGGTGCTGCGGTGCAAGGACGAATTTTCGTGCCGGGGCGAGGCCTCAGCCGTGCGCGACCAGCCGCTCCAGCCAGTCCGCCGCCGCCAGCGCGACGCGGTCCTTGCCGAAGGGAGCGATCACCTGCACGCCGAGCGGCATCCCGGCCGTCCCGGCGAGGCCCGGCACGTTCACGGCCGGCACGCCCATCAGGGTCCACAGCCTGTTGAACCGGGGATCGCCCGTGGCGGACAGGCCCTCGGGCGCGACGCCCGGCGCCGACGGGGCGACGAGCACGTCCACGTCCTCGAAGACATCGACCAGCTTGCGCCGGGCGGTGTTGGCGATCGAGCGCGCCGCGTCGTAGGCGGTCACCGACAGGGCCCGCCCGCGCTCCAGCCCCTCCCGGAGCTGCGGCGAGATCCGGTCGGCGGCGGTGTCGTACTCCCAAGCGAGCGCCAGCGCCCCCTCGTAGTCCATGATGATCTTCTGCGCCTCGAAGGCCTCGTCGTAGAGGCTCGGCAGGACGATGTCGCGAACCCCGGCGCCCTGCGCCCGCGCCCGTCGCGCCAGCCCGGCGAGGGCGTCCAGCATGTCCGCGTCGGCCGTCTCCCAGGGATGGCCGGCGAGGAAGCCGAGCCGCGGCGCGCCGAAGTTGCGGACGTCGACGCGAAGCTCCCGGCCCGTCAGCGCCGCGAGGGCATAGGCGCAGTCGGCGACGCCGGCGGCGAACAGGCCGACCGTGTCGAGGTGCCAGGAGAAGGTCTTCACCCCGACCGCCGGCAGCAGCCGGAAGGACGGCTTGATCGCGGCGACGCCGCAGAAGGCGGCCGGGCGGATCACCGACCCCGCCGTCTGCGTGCCGAAGGCGAGCGCCACCATGCCGGCGGCGACCGCCGCCGCGGAGCCGGACGAGGACCCGCCCGGCGTCCGGCCCGCGTCGAGCGGGTTGGTGGTGACCGTCGGCTGGAGGTTGGCGAACTCGGTGGTGCGGGTCTTGCCGAGCAGCACCCCGCCGGCGCGGCGGGTCATCGTCACCACCGCCGCGTCGGCGCGCGGGCGCCAGCCCTCGTAGATCGCCGATCCGTATTCGGTGGGGAAGTCGGCCGTGTCGATGATGTCCTTGACGCCGTGAGGCAGCCCGCCGAGCGGCCCGCCCCCGGCGCCTTCGGCCGCGGCCCTGGCGGCCTCGACGTGGTGGCGGACGAAGGCCTGCACCGTCGGCTCGCGGGCGGCGAGCGTCTCGGCCACGCGGTCGTAGACCGCGGAGAGGTTGGTCCGACCGGACTCAAGGTCCGACAGGGTCCCCAGGATCGGCAGCATGACCTCGCTCCTCCCGCTGCATCGGATTCGGAGCATGCATGGAACCCGCTCGGCCCCCTCGATGCAAGCGTGCGCTCAGGCCCCGCCCGCGGCCATCTCGAAGAAGGCCTGGACCAGCTTGCCGCCCCGCCGCTCGCGCAGGCAGATCAGCGCCTCGTCCATGGTCATCCGGTCGGCCCCCTCGATCGGGATGCGCACGAGGCGCGGATCCTCGCCGAACTCGGCGGCGGAGACGAAGCCGACCCCCGCGCCGGAGGCGACGATCTCGCGCACCGCCTCGCGGCCCTCCGCCTCGATCGCCGGCTCCAGCACGACGCCGGCCGCGGCGGCCGCGTCCTCGAGCTTGCGGCGGGTCCTCGAGCCGCGCTCGCGCAGGACCAGCGGCAGCCGGCCGAGGTCCCCGAGGGAAAAGCTGCGGCGGCCGGCGAGCGGATGGCCGCGGGCGACGAAGGCGACGATCGGCGTCGAGTTGAGGCGCAGGCACTCGAAGTCGCGGCTGGCCGGCACCTCGCCGAGCACCCCGACGTCCGCGTCGTAGCCGTAGAGGCTCTCGATCACCGCGTCGGTGTTGCCGGCGCGGATCGAGATCCGCACCCCCGGATGGGCCGTCCGGAAGCGCGGCAGCACGTGGAGGAGGTGGTGGGCGCTGTCGGCGATGATCCTGAGCGTTCCCGAGCGCAGCGCCCGCGTCTCGGAGAGGAGTTCCAGCGCCTGGCTCTCGGTATCGAACATGCGCCGGGTGATCTCGAGCAGCCTCTCGCCGGCCGCGGTGAGGGTCACCTGCTTCTTGTGCCGGTTGAACAGGAGGACGTTGTACTCCTCCTCCAGCTTGCGCACCTGGTCGGAGATGGCGGGCTGGGTGAGGCAGAGCTGCTCCGCCGCGCGGGAGAAGCCGCCGCAGATCGCGACATGGTGGAAGGCGCGCAGCTGGACGTAGCGCATTCGGTTCTCCCCAACCCCTCGGCGCTTCAGGACCCGGCCAGCAAACCACAGCTGAATCGATAGGTCGATACAAAGGAACGATTTTACAAATATCGGGGCGCGTGGAAGATGTCGCCGACCACCGCCCGCCGAGGGAACGACCCGATGTCGACCGCCACCGCCTCCGCCCCGCTCCCCGCCCCCCGGCTCGGCGAGCCCTACCTGCTGACGCCCGGCCCGCTCACGACCGACTTCGCGGTGAAGGAGGCGATGCTGCGCGACTGGGGCTCGTGGGACTCCGACTTCCGTGCGATGACCGCCTCGCTCTGCGCTGAGTTGCTGGACCTCGCCGGGGATCGCGCCGGCGACTTCGCCTGCGTGCCGATGCAGGGCTCCGGCAGCTTCTCGGTCGAGGCGATGCTCGGCACGCTGGTGCCGCGCGAGGGCAAGGTGCTGGTGCTCGCCAACGGCGCCTATGGGCTGCGCGCCGCCGAGACGCTGCGCTATCTCGGCCGCGCCCACACGGTGATCGACAAGGGCGACTACATGCCCCCGCGCGGCGACGAGGTGGGCGCCGCGCTCGACGCCGATCCGGCGATCACCCACGTGGTGGCGATCCAATGCGAGACCTCCTCGGGCATCCTCAACCCGGTGGCGGAGATCTCCGAGGCGGTCTACGCCCGCGGCGCCAAGCTGCTGGTCGATTCGATGAGCGCCTTCGGGGCGATCGACCTCGACGTCAACCGCATCCGCTACGAGGCCATGGTGTCGTCGGCCAACAAGTGCATCGAGGGCGTGCCGGGCTTCGGCTTCGTGATCGCCCGCCGCTCGGAAATCGAGGCGGCGAAGGGCAACAGCCACTCGCTGGCGCTCGACGTCCATGCCCAGTGGGCCTACCTGCAGAAGACCGGGCAGTGGCGCTATACGCCGCCCACCCACGTGGTCGCGGCCTTCCTCGAGGCCTTGAGGATCCACCGCGAGGAAGGCGGCGTCGCCGCCCGCGGGGCGCGCTACACCCGCAACCGCGACGTCCTGGTGGCCGGGATGCGGGACCTCGGCTTCGAGACGCTGCTGAAGGACCGCTGGCTGTCGCCGATCATCGTCACCTTCTTCAACCCGGCCCATCCCAGCTTCGACTTCACCCGCTTCTACGAGGCGATGAAGGCGAAGGGGTTCATCATCTATCCCGGCAAGCTCACCGTGGTGGACAGCTTCCGCGTCGGCTGCATCGGCCGCCTCGACGAGCACGTCATGCGCGCCGTCGTCCGGGCCGCCGGCGAGGCGCTCGCCGAGATGGGCGTCGACAGCGCCGCGCCGCCCGAGGCGGCGATCGCCGAGCGCGCCAGGCTCGCCGCCTGAGCGCCGCCACGCAGCATCCCGAGAGGACGATCCGAGTGAACACAACCGCCCATCCGCCCGTCGTCGCCAACGACCGCGCCTACGCCTGGCCGAAGGTGCCGGCGATCGCCATCTGCCTCGACGGCTGCGAACCGGCATACCTCGAGGCCGCGATCGCCGACGGCCTGATGCCGGTTCTGAAGCGCATCCGCGAGACCGGCACCGACCGGCTCGCCCACTCGGTGATCCCGTCCTTCACCAACCCGAACAACCTCTCCATCGCCACCGGGCGCCCGCCCTCCGTGCACGGCATCTGCGGCAACTACCTCTACGACCCGGACACCGGCGAGGAGGTGATGATGAACGACGTGCGCTTCCTGCGCGCGCCGACCATCTTCAGCCGCTTCCAGGAGGCCGGCGCGAAAGTCGCGATCGTGACCGCCAAGGACAAGCTGCGCGCCCTGCTCGGCGCCGGCCTCGGCTTCGAGGACGGCCGGGCGGTGTGCTTCTCCTCCGAGCGGGCGGACCGCACAACAAGGGCTGAGAACGGCATCGACGACGCCAGCGCCTGGCTCGGCCGGCCGGTGCCGGAGGTCTACTCCGCCGACCTCTCCGAGTTCGTCTTTGCCGCCGGGGTGAAGCTCCTGAAGGAGTTCCGGCCGGACGTGATGTACCTGACCACCACCGACTACATCCAGCACAAGTTCGCCCCCGAGGACGCCGAGGCCAAGGCCTTCTACGCCATGTTCGACCGCTACCTCGGCGAACTCGACGCCCTCGGCGCGGCGATCGTGGTCACCGCCGACCACGGCATGAAGCCCAAGCACAACGCCGACGGCTCGCCGGCCGTCGTCTACGTCCAGGACCTCCTCGACGACTGGCTCGGCAAGGACGCCGCGCGGCTGATCCTGCCGATCACCGACCCCTACGTGGTGCACCACGGCGCGCTCGGATCCTTCGCCACCGCCTACCTGCCCGCCGGCGCCGACCGGGCGGCGCTGATCGCGCGGCTCAGCCAGGTGCCGGGGATCCTGCTGGTGGTCGATCGCGAGGAGGCGGTCCGACGCTTCGAACTGCCGGCCGACCGAATCGGCGACCTGGTGCTGGTCTCGGAGGAGAACATGACGATCGGCACCTCCGCCCACCGCCACGACCTCGCCGCGCTGAAGGAGCCGCTGCGCAGCCACGGCGGCCTTACCGAGCAGGAGGTGCCGTTCATCGTCAACCGCAGGCTCGAGCTTGCGAACGCGCCGGTGCTCCGCAACTTCGACGCCTTCTTCCACGCCACCGCCGCCGCGGCGCTCTGAGGTCCGACATGGCAAAGCCGCCGATCGAGCCGCGCCACGAGGCGATGCGCATCGCCGGGCGCAAGGTGGACAGCGCCGACCGGGTGCCGGTCCACTACCCCTACACCGACGAGGTGATCGGCTCGGTCCCCGCCGGCACCGCCGAGCACGCCCGCGAGGCCTTCGAGATCGCCGCCGCCTACCGGCCGACGCTGACGCGCTACCAGCGCCAGCAGATCCTGCTCGGCGTCGCCCGCATCATCGCCGAGCGCAAGGCGGAGCTGGCGCCGATCATCACGGCCGAGCTCGGCATCTCGCTGGCGGACGCCATGTACGAATGCGGCCGGGCCTATGACGTGTGGACGCTGGCCGGCCAGCTCTCGATCCTCGACGACGGCCAGATCTTCTCCTGCGACATCACTCCGCACGGCAAGGCGCGCAAGATCTTCACGATGCGCGAGCCGCTGCGGGCGATCTCGGCGATCACCCCGTTCAACCACCCGCTCAACATGGTGAGCCACAAGATCGCCCCGGCGATCGCCACCAACAACTGCATCGTGGTGAAGCCGACCGAGCTGACGCCGCTCACCGCCATCTGGCTCGCCGACGCGCTCTACGAGGCCGGGCTGCCGCCGCAGATGCTGTCGGTCGTCACCGGCTGGCCGGCCGACATCGGCGAGGAGATGATCACCAACCCGCACGTCGAGCTGATCACCTTCACCGGCGGCGTTCCGGTCGGCAAGATGATCGCGGCCAGGGCGGTCTACAAGCGCCAGGTGCTCGAACTCGGCGGCAACGACCCGCTGATCGTCTGCTCCGACCTCTCCGACGCCGACCTCGCCAGGGCCGCCGACCTCGCCGTCGCCGGCGCGACGAAGAACTCCGGCCAGCGCTGCACCGCGGTGAAGCGCATCCTCGCCCAGGAGAGCATCGCCGACCGCTTCGTGCCGATGGTGCTGGAGCGGGCAAAGCGCATCCGCTTCGGCGACCCGATGGACCCGGCGACCGAACTCGGCGCCGTGGTCCACGCCCGCGCGGCGGAGACCTTCGAGCGCCGCGTCTACGACGCCGAGCGCCAGGGCGCCAGGGTGCTCTACGACCCGGGCCGCAAGGGCGCCGTGCTGCCGCCGATCGTGGTCGACCACGTGCCGCACGAGAGCGAACTGGTGATGGACGAGACCTTCGGCCCGGTGATCCCGATCGTCCGGGTGCCGGACGACGACGAGGCCACCATGGCGATCTCCAACTCCACGCCCTTCGGCCTCTCCTCCGGCGTGTGCACCAACGACTGGCGGCGCATCCAGGCCTATGTCGGCGGCCTGGTCGTCGGTACGGTGAACATCTGGGAGGTGCCCGGCTACCGCATCGAGATGTCTCCCTTCGGCGGCATCAAGGACAGCGGCAACGGCTACAAAGAAGGCGTGATCGAGGCGATGAAGAGCTTCACCAACGTGAAGACCTGGTCGCTTCCCTGGGGCTGATCCGAACACCGCAGGGAGGCATCGTGACGAGCCAGCAGCCGAACGACCTGCCAGCGACCATGACCGCGGTGCTGCTCACCGGCCACGGCGGCTTCGACAGGCTGGTCGTGCGCGACGACGTGCCGGTGCCGCGGCCGGGTCCCGGCGAGGCGCTGGTGAAGGTCGCCGCCGCCGGGGTCAACAACACCGACGTCAACACCCGTCTCGGCTGGTATGCGAAGTCCGTCCGGGGCGCGACCGGGGCGGCCGCCGGCGACGGGCCGGTCGAGGACGGCGGCTGGGCCGGCGCGATCGCCTTCCCCCGCATCCAGGGCGGCGACCTCTGCGGGCGGGTGGTCGCGCTCGGCGAGGGCGCGGCCGGGCCGCCCCTCGGCGCCCGGGTGACCTGCGCCACCAACCAGCCGGTGCCGACCGCCGAGGCGCCGACCCGCTTCCGGGTGATCGGCTCGGAGTATGACGGGGCTTTCGCGCAATATTGCGCTGTGCCGGCCGACCAGCTCTTCGACGTCTCCGCCTCGCCGCTCTCCGACGTCGAGATCGCGGCGATGCCCTGCGCCTGGGGCACCGCGATGAACCTCGTGAGCCGGGCGGCGGTGACGGCGGCCGACCGGGTGCTGGTGACCGGCGCCTCGGGCGGCGTCGGGCTCGCCGCCGTCACCCTCGCCCGCATGCGCGGCGCCGAGGTGACCGCCGTCGCGGCGGGCCCCAAGCAGGCCGCGGTCAGGGCCGCCGGCGCGAGCCGCTGCCTCGACCGGGACGAGACGCCGCCGCCGGGCGCCTTCAGCGTCGTCATCGACCTCGTCGGCGGCCCCGGATGGGGAGACGTCATCGCCGCCCTGCGGCCGGGCGGGCGCTACGCCGTATCCGGCGCGATCGCCGGGCCGATCGTCGAGGCGGACCTGCGCACCCTCTACCTCGGGGACCTGACCCTCCTCGGCTGCACCTACACGCCGCGGGAGGTCTTCGCCGAACTCGTGCGGATGATCGTGGAGGGCGCCGTGCGCCCGCTCGTCTCCCGAACCTATCCGCTGGCCGACATCGTCGCCGCCCAGGCGGACTTCCTGGCGAAGACGCACCCCGGCAAGCTCGTCCTGATCCCGCCCGCCTGAGCTGCGAGACAATGCCCGAGATCACCCATACCGAAGGCGAGTCGAACACCTCCGCGGCGCGGCGGCGCTGGGCGGAAAAGCACCCGGACGGGGCGACGCGCGCGCTGCTCGCCCGCGACGCCGACGCCTTCCTGCACCAGAGCCTGTCCAGCCCGTGCGTTTCCACCATCGCCAGGGCCGAGGGGATCTGGATCGAGGACACCGCCGGCCGCCGCTACATGGACTTCCACGGCAACTCGGTCCATCACCTCGGCTACGGCCATCCGAAGGTGGTGGCGGCGATCAAGGACCAGCTGGACGCCCTGCCCTTCTCGCCGCGCCGCTTCACCAACGAGGTGTCGGTGGCGCTCGCCGAGCGGCTAGGCTCGCTGGCGCCCGGCGACCTCTCCAAGGTGCTGTTCACCACCGGCGGCTCGGACGCCAACGAGGTGGCGCTGAAGATCGCCCGCGCCGCCACCGGCCGGTTCAAGACGGTGAGCTTCTGGGACGCCTTCCACGGCGCCGGCATGGGCTCGGCCAGCGTCGGCGGCGAGGCGACCTTCCGCTCGCACATCGCCGGCCCGCTGATGCCCGGCGCCGAGCATGTCGCCCCGTTCCACTGCTACCGCTGCCCCTACAACCACGCCGGCCCCGACGTCTGCGGCCTCGCCTGCGCGAAGATGGTCGACTACGTGCTGGAGCGGGAGGGCGACGTCGCCGCCGTGATCGGCGAGCCGATGCGCGCCGTCCCCGTGCCGCCGCCCCCCGGCTTCTGGAAGGCGGTGCGCGAGGCCTGCGACCGCCACGGGGCGCTGCTGATCCTCGACGAGATCCCGACCGGGCTCGGCAAGACCGGCCGCATGTTCGCCTTCGAGCACGACGGCGTGGTGCCGGACATCGTGACCCTCGGCAAGGCCCTCGGCGGCGGCATCCTGCCGATCGCCGCCGTGGTCGCCCGGCGCGACCTCGACGTTGCCGGCGACTTCGCCATCGGCCACTACACCCACGAGAAGAACCCGGTCACCGCCCGCGCCGCCCTCGCCACCCTCGACGTGATCGAGGAGGAGGGCCTCGTCGAACGGGCGGCCGACCTCGGCGCCCGCGCGATGGAGCGGCTCGGCGCCTTCGCGGCGACCAGCCGGATCGTCGGCGACGTCCGCGGCCGCGGGTTGATGTTCGGCGTCGAGATCGTCGAGGACCGCTCCACCCGGGCGCCGGCGAGGGACCGGGCCGAGCGGATCTACTACCGCTGCCTCGAGGCCGGCCTCAGCTTCAAGATCAGCGCCGGCTGCGTGCTCACCCTGTCGCCGCCGCTGGTGATCGCGCGCGACGACCTCGACCGCGCCCTCTCCATCGTCGAAGACGCCATCCGCGCCGAAGAGACCTGAATGACCCCCCTCGCCCTCGGGCTCGTCCTGCTGGCCGCCCTGCTCCACGCCGGCTGGAACGCGCTCGTCAAGGCGGGCGGCGACCGCGCCGCCGTGCTGGCGGCGGTCTCGACCACCCATGCGGTGACCGGGCTGGTGATGATCTCGGTGTTTCCCTGGCCGGCCCCGGCGAGCTGGCCCGCCCTCGCCGTCTCCACCGTCGTCCACTACGGCTACTACCTGCTGCTCTTCCACGCCTACCGGCTGGGGGATCTCTCGCAGGTCTACCCGATCTCCCGCGGCCTCGCGCCGGCGCTGGTGGCGGTCATGGCCGCGCTCCTGATCGGCGAGGTGCTGACGCCGCAGGGCTGGATCGGCGTCGCCACGGTCTCCTGCGGCATCGGCATCCTGGCGCTGCAGCGCGGCGCGGCCCGGGCGAGCCGGCCGGCGCTCGTGGTGGCAGTGGCGCTCGGCGGGTCGATCGCGGTCTACTCCGTCTCGGACGGCATCGGCGTGCGTTTGTCGGAGAGTCCGCTCGGCTACATGGGCTGGCTGTTCCTCCTCGAGGCGCCGGTGCCGATGGCGATCGTCGCCAATCGCCTGCGCAACGGCGGGCGGCTGCCGCCGAGGGTCCTCGCGGTCGGCCTCGTCGGCGGCGTGTTCGCCGTGACGGCCTACGGGCTGGTGCTCTGGGTGAAGACCTTCGCGCCGCTCGGGGCGGTGTCGGCGGTCCGCGAATCGAGCGTGATCATCGCCGCGCTGATCGGCGTCGTCGCCTTCGGGGAACGGCCCTGGGCCGGCCGGCTCGTCGCCGCCACGGTGGTGGCTGCCGGCGTGGTGACGCTCGCGACGGCCGGTTGAGGAGGGGATGCATCGACCAAGCCGCTAGGTTCATAAGATAAATAGATTTTACTTATCGATCGGCGGTTCTCAGAATTCACAGGACGGTGGCGCGCTGTAATCGGCGCGTTATGATCGCCCGCTAATCCACCGGTCGCGAACCCCGCGTGAGACGGGGGCGCCGGGGGACCGAGATGCACGTGACGATGAAATCGAAGAACAACGAGGGGAACTCCATGAGCACGAAAAAGACGCTGGTCCTCGGCGCACTCGCCGCGGTCCTGAGCACGGCCACCGCGATGGCCCAGACCGAACTCACCGTCTACACCGCCGTCGAGGCGGAGGACCTCGCGCGCTACGCCGAGACGTTCAACCAGGACCACCCGGACATCAAGATCAACTGGGTCCGCGACTCGACCGGCGTCATCACCGCCAAGCTGCTGGCGGAAAAGGACAACCCGCAGGCCGACGTGGTCTGGGGCCTCGCCGCCACCTCGCTGCTGGTGCTCAAGACCGAGGGCATGCTGGAGCCCTACGCGCCGGCCGGCCTCGACAAGCTGAGCCCGAGCTTCCGCGACAGCGACGACCCGCCGTCCTGGGTCGGCATGGACGCCTGGGTGGCCGCGATCTGCTACAACACCGTCGAGGGCGAGAAGCTCGGCCTGACGCCGCCGACAAGCTGGGCGGACCTCACCAAGCCCGAATACGCCGGCCACATCGTGATGCCGAACCCGGCCTCCTCCGGCACCGGCTTCCTCGACGTGTCGAGCTGGCTGCAGATCTTCGGCGAGGAGAAGGGCTGGGAGTACATGGACGCGCTGCACAACAACATCGCGGCCTATACCCACTCCGGCTCCAAGCCCTGCCGCATGGCCGGCGCGGGCGAGGCCGTGATCGGCGTCTCCTTCGCCTTCCGCGGCGCCAAGACCAAGGCCGAGGGCGCCCCGATCGAGATCATCGTCCCCGAGGAGGGCGTCGGCTGGGACATGGAGGCGACCGCGATCGTCGCCGGCACCGACGACCCCGAGGCCGCGCAGACGCTGGTCGACTGGACCGTCACCCCGAAGGCGATGGAGATGTACAACGTCGGCTACGCCGTCCTCGCCATCCCCGGCATGGCCAAGCCCGTCGAGCACTTCCCCGCGAATCTCGAAGAGAAGATGATCGAGAACGACTTCGAGTGGTCGGCTAACAACCGCGCCGCCATCCTCGAGGAGTGGAGCAAGCGCTACGACAGCAAGTCCGAGCCCCGGACCTGACGCGCCCGACGCACCGGGAGCGCCGCCACCGCGGCGCTCCCACCTGCCGACCGCGACCGACGGGACGAGCCCAGTGAACGTTGAAGCCCAGACGATCGCGCCGACGGCCGACACCGCCGGGCGAGCCGCATCCGCGCCCTACCTCGAGATTCGCGATCTCTGGAAGGCGTTCGGCGATTTCCTGGCGCTGAAGGGCGTGTCGCTCGACATCGTACAGGGCGAGTTCGTCTGCTTCCTCGGCCCCTCCGGCTGCGGCAAGACCACCCTGCTCCGGGCCATCGCCGGCCTCGACCCGCAGACCCGCGGCACCATCCGCCAGGGCGGCCGCGACATATCCGAACTGCCCGCCTCCCGGCGCGACTACGGCATCGTCTTCCAGTCCTACGCGCTGTTCCCGAACCTCACCGTCCGGCGCAACATCGCCTTCGGGCTGGAGAACATGAAGAAGTCGCGCGCCGAGGTGGACACCCGGGTGCGCAACCTGCTCGACCTCGTCGGCCTGCCCGAGCAGGCGGACAAGTACCCGGCCCAGCTCTCCGGCGGCCAGCAGCAGCGCATCGCGCTCGCCCGCGCCCTCGCCATCGATCCGGGCCTGCTGCTGCTCGACGAGCCGCTGTCGGCGCTGGACGCCAAGGTGCGCGTGCACCTGCGCCACGAGATCAAGGAACTGCAGAGGAAGCTCGGCGTCACCACCATCATGGTCACCCACGACCAGGAGGAGGCCCTGTCGATGGCCGACCGGATCGTGGTGATGAACCAGGGCGTGATCGAGCAGGTCGGCACCCCGACCGAGGTCTACCGGCACCCCGCCTCCCTCTTCGTCGCCGACTTCATCGGCGAGACCAACCGCATCGCCACCACCTGGCGCGCCGGCTCGGTCGCCATCGGCCACGCCAGCCTGGAGACGCGCACACCCGGCTTCTCGGACGGCGATCCGGTCACGGTCGCGGTGCGGCCGGAGGACATCCTTCCCCACTCCATCGGCCACGAGGCCGGCCCGAAGCCGAACCACCTGCCGGTCACCATCGACGACATGGAGTTCCTCGGCTCCTACTGGCGCACCCACCTGAAGAGCCCCGAACTCGCCTCGACGCCGCTGGTGGCCAATTTCTCCATGAACGCCGTCCGCCGCCTCGGCCTGGCGGCCGGCGTCGACCTCACCGTGGAGCTGCCGGCCGAGCGGGTGCTCGTGTTCAAGCGGGAGGCCTGAGCCGATGGCCGCCGTGGACACCACCCTCCCCGCCGGCCGGCCCGTCCGCCTCAAGGTCGACCGCGACGGCATGATCAAGCGGGCGCTGATGCTGGTCATCGGCCTCTACCTGGTCGTCGCGCTGGCGTTGCCGCTCTACGCGATGCTGTCGAAGTCCTTCGTCACCTACGGCTTCGACCTCGCCCGCTACGAGTTCCAGGTCAGCGACGAGACGGGCGCGAACTTCAGCCCGCCGGTGAGCGCCGCCGAGCTCAACGAACGGGTCGGCGCCTTCACCGCCGACGACCTCAGGACCAGTTCCGACGGCCGCCTCGCGGTCACCAAGCTGTTCCCGGACTTCTCCTTCCGCAGCCCGGTGATGTACCGCATCCGCGGCACCACCGACGACGCGCCCTATCTGGTCGGCCTCGACCTGCAGAACACCACCGAATGGAAGGAGTTCGACAGCAACACCTTCCGCCGGATCAACATCCGGCCGGTGAAGTCGATAGGGCTGCAGAACTACCGCGAGTACTTCACCAACCCCACCCTGCTCTCCTCCATCGAGAACTCGCTGTTCATCGCCACCATCAGCACGGTGCTGACGGTCGTCGCCGCCTTCGGCTTCGCCTATGCGATCAACCGGAGTTGCATGCCGTTCAAGGGCGCGTTCCGGCTGGTCGCGATGATGCCGATCCTCGTGCCGTCGCTGCTGCCGGGCATCGCGCTCGTCTACCTCTTCGGCAACCAGGGCATGCTGAAGGGCCTGCTCTTCGGCGAAACGATCTACGGGCCGCTGGGCATCGTCATCGGCTCGATCTTCTTCACCTTCCCGCATGCGCTGATCATCATCTCCACCGCCCTCGCCATCTCCGACCAGCGCCAGTACGAGGCGGCCGAATCGCTGCGGGCGAGTTCCTGGCGGACCTTCTGGACGGTGACGATCCCCGGCGCGCGCTACGGCCTCATCTCCGCGGCCTTCGTCACCTTCACCCTGGTGATCACCGACTTCGGGCTGCCCAAGGTGATCGGCGGGCAGTACAACGTGCTCGCCATCGACATCTACAAGCAGGTGATCGGCCAGCAGAACTTCGAGATGGGCGCGGTGGTGTCGGTGGTGCTGCTGGTGCCCGCGGTGATCGCCTTCGTGGTCGACCGCATGGTCCAGAAGAAGCAGGTGGCGCTGCTCTCGGCCCGTTCGGTACCCTACCAGCCGAAGCCCGACCGTCGCTTCGACATGATCTGTCTCGGCTGGTGCACCGTGGTGGCGATCTTCATCGCCGGCATCATCGGCGTCTGCCAGTTCGCCGCGCTGGTGACCTTCTGGCCCTATGACCTGTCGCTGTCGCTGAAGAACTACGACTTCGACCGCATGGACGGCGGCGGCTGGGCGGCCTACTGGAACTCGATCGAACTGGCCATCCTCACCGCCGTGATCGGCACCGGGGTGATCTTCGTCGGCGCCTATGTGGTCGAGAAGATCGACGGCTTCCGCACCGGCCGCGCCTTCTTCCAGTTCCTCGCCATGCTGCCGATGGCGATCCCCGGGATGGTGCTCGGCCTCGCCTACATCTTCTTCTTCAACGACCCGGCCAATCCGCTCTACGTGATCTACGGCACGATGGCGATCCTGGTGGTCTCCACCATCACCCACTTCTACACCGTCGGCCACCTGACGGCGCTGACGGCGCTGAAGCAGATCGACGCCGAGTTCGAGCCGGTGGCGAGTTCGCTGCGCCAGCCGTTCTACCGGCTGTTCGGCCGCGTGACCGTGCCCGTCTGCCTGCCGGCGATCCTCGACATCTCGATCTACATGTTCGTCAACGCGATGACGACCGTGTCGGCGGTGGTGTTCCTCTACTCGACCAAGACCACCCTCGCCTCCGTCGCCGTGCTCAACATGGACGACGCCGGCTTCATCGCCTCGGCGGCGGCGATGGGCATGATGATCTTCTACACCAACGCCATCGCCCGCATTCTCCACGCCTTCGCCTCCCGCCGGGTGCTGACGCGCACCCAGGCCTGGCGCCTGCGCTAGAGCATATTCTGTTCAGATCGAACCGATCTGAACGACAAGACTATGCTCAAGCTTTGAATCTGGAGCGGTTTCTCGTCGATCAAGTTTCACCTGATCGGAAAGCGCTCTAGGGAACCCTCCCACCCTCCATCTCGTTGAGACTCGACGGCGTCGACGCCCGACCGGGACGGCGGCGGCCCGCGACGACGGCCTCCGCGGCCGGCCCGACGGCGGGCCGGGGAGCCGCGAGGGATGGCAACAGGAGACGAGGCCATGAACTGGGACGAGATCCGCGGCAACTGGAAGCAGTTGCAGGGGCGCGTCAAGCAGCAGTGGGGCAAGCTGACCGACGACGACCTCACCCGTATCGAAGGCCACCGCGACGAACTGGTGGGCCGGATCCAGGAGCGCTACGGCTACGAGAAGGACCGCGCCGACCGCGAGGTCCGCGAATGGGAAGAGCGCAAGATCTGACCAGCGGGACGGCCTGCCCGCGACGACCCGGGCAGGCCGTCCGACGATTGCCGATGGGGGACAGGGCGATGGCGGACGACGAGACGATCGCGGAACGCTTCGAGGTCGTGGCGCGGGACGGAAGCCGTCGCCATCACGTCCTCAGGCTGGAGCGCCCGGCGAAGGACGCCGCAGGCCGGGAAACCGGCCGCAACGTCCGCTTCGTCCTCGCGTCCACCGGCGAGGAACTGAAGGAGCAGGACGGCGTGTTCGTGGTGGACGACGGAATGCCCGGCGCCGAGACCTTCTGGCGGGCGAAGGACTGAAGTTGGGCCTTGCGGCGGCAGCGCCGCGCCGCGTCCCCAACCGGGCCGCTATACCCTCCACAAACTTCAAAGGCCCGGCGTCACACGGTCGACGCGAAGCGTCCCACCGCATTCTGATATCCTGTGATGCATGAACCCGCTTCGCCGCGGCCCGGTGCCCAGCGACGTGAACCCGGGATATCAGCCGATGAGCACGATCGATTTCTGGTTTTCCATCGGAAGCACGTACAGCTATCTCACGGTGATGCGGCTTCCGGACGTTGCACGGGGCTCGGGCTGCACAGTCCGTTGGCGGCCTTTCAACGTCCGCGACATCATGGTCGCGCAGAACAACATCCCGTTCAGGGACAAGCCGGTGAAGGCCGCCTACATGTGGCGGGACATCGAGCGTCGGGCGCTGAAGTATGGTCTCAAGCCGTCGATTCCCGCTCCGTATCCCCTGCCTGGACTGCCTCTGGCAAACCAGGTGGCCATTCTCGGAGCCGAGGAAGGCTGGGTCGAAAGCTACGCCCGGGCCACCTACAGGCGCTGGTTTGAGCAGGGGCTGGCCGCCGGTGAAGACCCAAACCTCACGCAAAGCCTGACGGAGATCGGGCAGGATCAGAGCCGAGTTCTCGAAGAGGCCCGATCAGAGCGAATTCAGTCTGCGCTGGCGCGGGCCACGGACGAAGCCTTGGCGCTGGGGATTTTCGGCTCTCCCACCTTCGCCGTAGAAGGAGAGATCTTCTGGGGTGACGACCGGCTCGAGGATGCCGTTGCGTGGGCCAAACCAACACGGGGGAGGTGAAGGTGCTGGTCACCGGGTGGAGGACGCCGTACGCAAGCGGCAAGGCGATTTCCGTAGTGGTTCGCCGGGCGGTGCAAGATGGCCGGGGTGCCCCGCGACCAGCGCGGTCGAGGCCGGCGCGACGGCGCACGAGCTGACGGTGATGTCGGCCCGACAAGGCGCACGGCATTTGCAAGGCCGGCGGGACTTCGATCGACGAAGCCGAACTCACCACCCGGGCGGCGGATCGCAGGCGGATCGGGATCGCCGCGTCGGAGCGGTTGTCCCGCACCTCGCCACAGGGCGTCCCGCACCTCAAGCTAAGTGACAACAAATAAAGGATATTTCCGAGGTGCTGGAGGCCACGGAGGGAATCGAACCCCCGTACGCGGATTTGCAGTCCGCTGCGTAACCACTCCGCCACGTGGCCTCGCCGGCGAACGGAGCGGCGAAACGCCGATCCGTCGACGAAAGGGTCTCTAGCCGCTCGCAGCGCCGGCCGCAAGTCCCTTGTGGGTCCGAACGGATTTCGGTCCGGCGAGCAGGTGAGGCCGGCAGGACGGCGGCCCCCGCGAGCCGCTTCGCCGCATCCCGGCGGGAGCGCCCGGTCAGGCCTCGCCGGCGCCCAGCGGGCGGCCTCGGCGTCGCAGCGCGCGCAGTCGCCGGGTGAGAGCGACGTCCATCCGCCGGCGCAGCCGCCGGGCGTGCGGCAGGTCCACCGAGAGCAGGGTGAGGCCGAGCGGGATCATCCAGAACCCCAGCACCGGAAGGAAGCCGAGGAGACCTCCGGCGACGAGCAGGCCGCCCGCGCCGATCCGCACCGGGCGCGAGGACGGGATCGGCAGGCGTTTTCGATCGAAGCGGGATCGTGTCCCCAGACGTGGTGTAGCTGACGGCGAGCACACCGTTGGTCGCCGGCTCGGCCGGGACGCGGGTCAGGCCGCCATGTCCGGCAGTCCGA
>JAWLBM010000019.1:0-85621 GCA_041687675.1 Pleomorphomonas sp.
CGACCGCGGCCGAGGCCGCCGCCTCGAAAGTGGCATCGCCGGGGAAGGCGGCGGCGAGGCGGTGGAGGTTGGCGGGCAGCGTCACGGCCAGCGTCGCGACGCCGTCCACCAGCGCGGGGGCGCCGATCGCCTCGCCGCGGCTGGTGAAGGTCACCGTGCCGGTCGGCACCGGCCCGGCGGCGACCGGGCTCGTCGCATAGCCGAGGACACCGTCGCCGAGCTGGCCGCGGTAACGGTAGCCCCAGCACTGGACCACGCCGCCGCTGGTGATGGCACAAGTGTGATAGTCGCCTGCCGAGACTGCGGCGGCGGTCAGTTCCTGGCCGTTGGGGCCGACCACCGCGGCCGGGGTGAGGCTCAACGCGGTGCCGCCGGAGCCGAGCTGGCCGTCGTCGTTCAGTCCCCAGCAGCGCAACGCGCCGGAGGAGAGCCGGGCACAGGTATGGCCGTAGCCGGCCTCGACGGCGACGACACCCGCGAGTTTGGCGCCGCCCTCAACAACCACGTGTTTTCGCAGGTAGCGCGAGACCGTGTTCCCGTCCCCGAGCTGGCCGGTGGCGTTCTGTCCCCAGCACTGCAGATGGCCGAGATCGTCCACCGCGCAGCTATGGTAGCCACCGGCGGCGACCGCCGCCGCCTTGTCGATCACGCCATCCATCGCCGGCAGCGACGGGGAGAGCAGGTTGGGGTTGGCGACCGGGTCGACGCCAAGCTGACCGTTGACGTTCGATCCCCAGCAGTGGACGCTCTTCCAGGTGCCGACGAGGGCGCAGGTGTGGCGGTCTCCAGCCGCCAGCCCGATCACCGGACCGAGCCCCTCGACCTTGACCGGCGTGTTCGAGTTCGTCGTCGTGCCGTCGCCGAGCTCGCCGTGGGTATTGCGCCCCCAGCAGCGGACCTCACCATCGACGATGGCGCAGGCATGAAACGCACCGGCCACGATCGCGTTGGCCGGGCCATCTAGAGCCACGTCGACTGGCACCGGGCTGTTCGGCGCGTCGGAGCCGTCGCCGAGTTGGCCGTGATTGTTGCGCCCCCAGCACTTCACGCTGCCGTCCGCCATCCGCGCGCAGGCGTGATGCTCCCCGACCGCCACCTCCACCGCCCCGGCGAGGTCGGTCGAGAGCCCCGGGCCGGCCTTCACCGCAACGGGAGCGGCCGAGTCCCTGCCGCTCGACCCGTCGCCGAGCTGGCCGTATGCGCCATAGCCCCAGCAGCGGACGCCGCCGGCGGCGATCGCGCAGGTGGTTCGTCCACCGGCCGAGACCGCCCCTGCTGCAAGCGGACCGCCGCCGGAGGTGACCGGCCCTGGCACCGCCCGGAATATCGTCCGGCCGTCGCCGAGTTGGCCGGACGAGCCGTATCCCCAGCAGCGGAGCCGCCCGTCGGTGAGAAGGGCGCAGCCGTGCCAGTCGCCCGCCGCAAGGTCGACCGCGGCGGCGGGAAGGCCGGTCACCGCCACCGGGACGAGGCTGTCCACGAGATTGCCGCCGCCGAGCTGTCCGTAGCCGCCGTCGCCCCAGCAGCGCACCTCGCCCGCCGCGGTCCTCGCGCAAGAGTGGTCGTCGCCGAGGGCGACCTCGACGGCGCCGGTGAGGGTGTCCACGCCGCCGATCCCCTTCACCGCCACGGGAAAGGCCCGGTCGTCGGTGGAGCCGTCGCCAAGCTGGCCATTGCCGTTGTCGCCCCAGCAGACGACCGGGCCGCCGGACAGGGCGGCGCAGCTGTGGGCGTAGCCCGCGTCGATCGCGACGGCGCCGGCCAGCGGCGCGGCACTGTTGCCCGGCCCGACCACCGCGACGGGAGTGGTCACGTCGTCGGAGCTCGCCATCCCGGAGCCGACCTGGCCGTCCACGTTGTAGCCCCAGCAATGGACGGATCCGCCGGCGCCGAGCGCGCAGGTGTGATCGCTTCCAGCGGCGATCGCCACGACGCCGCCGAGCTGGGCGAGGCCGGAGCCGGCCGGCCCGACCACTGGGGCTGCGGCCGGTCCGCCAAACCCGGCGAAGCCGCGGCCGAGTTCGCCGTCGTTGTTCTCGCCCCAGCAGCGGACCGTCCCGTCGCCGAGCAGGGCGCAGCTGAAGTTCCAGCCCGCGGCGATTGCTGCGACTCCGGCAAGGCCGGCGACCTTCACCGGCGTCGGCTGATAGGTGTCGGGCGTATCGGCCCCGAGCTGCCCTTCGACATTGTAACCCCAGCAGGCGACGGTGGCGTCAGCCAGCAGGGCGCATGTGTGGTAGGCCCCCGTGGCGACCGCGGTCGCGCCGACGAGCCGCCCGGCGCCGCCGATCCCGGCGACCGCAACCGGCCAGGCGCGGTCGGTCGTCGTGCCGTCGCCGAGCTGACCGGAGTAGTTGGAGCCCCAGCACATCACCCCGCCCGAGGCGGTGACCGCGCAGCTGTGATCGCCGCCGCCGTCCACCTTCCCCGGCCCGGAGGTGTCGAAGAGGAGGCCTGGCACCGTCGCCGTCAGCGTCACCGGCTGGTCCATCCGGCCGGGCGCGGGCGAGGCGGCGAGCGACAATGACGTCGGCTCCTTGGCGGCGGCGGGCGCGACGGCGAGCCAGGCCCCGGCAAGGGCGGCGAGGACGCGGGCGGCGGGACAGCGGGCGACGGACATGGGCGGGCCTCCGGTTCGGCGAGGGCGGCCGGGGCTGAGCGGGCCCGGCGGACGTGCCATAATATGCAGTGCAAGTATTTACAATTACGGGATGGTGCGAGCGCCCTGAGGGAGAAGCAGGAAATCCTTCTCCCCGCCGGGGAGAAGGTGCCCGAAGGGCGGAAGAGGTGACCCCGGCGTCGGCGCGTCCCCCCCTCATCCGCCGGCATCCGCCGGCACCTTCTCCCCCGGGGGGAGAAGGAGAGCGGCGGCGGCCGTTGCGGCCTCCGCCCTTGAACCGCGGCGCCGGCCGGCCATACTGCCGTCCAGCCGAACCGCCCTCCCGGAGCGCCAATATGACCATCACCCCCGCCGCCACCGACGCCCTCATCGTGGTCGACGTGCAGAACGACTTCTGCCCGGGCGGCAGCCTGGCGGTGGCGGACGGCGACGCGGTGGTGCCGCTGGCGAATGCGCTGGCGCGGCGCTTCCAGGCGATCGTGCTGACGCAGGACTGGCACCCGGCGGGCCACGCCTCCTTCGCCTCAAGCCATCCCGGCCGGGCGTCCTTCGAGACTATTGAGATGCCCTATGGCACCCAGGTGCTGTGGCCGGACCACTGCGTCCAGGGCACCCCGGGGGCGGCGCTGCACGGAGGGCTCGACATTCCCGGGGCGCAGCTGATCATCCGCAAGGGCTACCACCCGGGCGTCGACAGCTACTCGGCCTTCCGCGAGGCGGACCGGACGACCCCGACCGGCCTTGCCGGCTACCTCGCCGAGCGGGGGATCCGGCGGGTGTTCGTCTGCGGCCTCGCCACCGACTATTGCGTCGCCTGGACGGCGCTGGACGCGCGGGCGGCCGGCTTCGCCGCCCTGGTGGTGGAGGACGCCTGCCGGGCGATCGACCTCGCCGGGTCGCTGGCGCGGGCCTGGACGGACATGGCCGCGGCGGGGGTGGAGCGCACGACGTCGGACCGGATCGGCTGACGGGCGGCCGCTTTCCGGGTGGACAGCCGCGTGCGGCGTGTTCGGCTCGCCCCGCTGCCTCGCGCGTGGCCTCCCCTGTCCTCCGGCATCCAGCGCGCCCCTGCGGCTGTCGGGGTGGCCTCGGCGGGAGTGCTGCGCGCGGTTCTCGGATAGCAGGACACCTGCGCCTGCCTCAGAGCGGCGGCGGCGGGATGTTGACGCCGGGCAACGAGGCGTCGCCGGCCGGCGGCGGGGGCAGCGGCAGCCGCTCGATGTCCGAGGGCGGGAGGAGTTCGGCCGTCGGAGGCGTCAGGTCGAGCGGCCCGCCGAGCGGCTGCGGCTCCGCGGGCGGCGGCGCGGGCGCCGGCTCGTCCGGCATCAGTTCCTCCAGCCGGCGGCCGATCACGTCGGCGAAGTCGTCGTCCGGCGGCTGTGCGGCCCCGTCCGGCGGTATCAGCGCTCCCTCCGGCGGCGGGATCAGCGCCCCCGCACGGCCCTCGGGAACTCCGTCCACGGGAGGCGCCGGCGCTCCGGCGTCGTCGGTGCCGGCCGCCTCGGCTGCCGCCCGCGCGGCGGCCTCCTCCTCGGCGCGGCGGCGCGCCTCCTCCTCGGCCCGGGCGCGGCGGTCGGCCGCCTCGCGGGTGCGCAGCACCTGCCGCGACAGCAACTCCCGCTCGAGGATGTCGGCCTGCAGCACCAGCACGCGCTCCGTTTCCTGCTCGAAGGCGCGGATGCCGAGCCAGGAGGAGAAGGTCGTGGCGTCGATCCGCCGCTCCGGATCGGAGATCGGGCCGCGGAACAGCACGTCCACCTGCGGCGGGGACGCGCCGTCCCCGGCGGCGGCGACCGCGATCGTCCAGTCGCTCTCGAGCCGCCGGCGGCCGATGTCCAGCACCGCCGAGCCGGTCGTGGTCGCCGCCTCGCTCGCCACCACGATGCTCGGCGCCCTGAGGACGCCGGCGGCGAGGGTGTAGGCGCCCTCGATCCGCTCGAAGGGGAGGGCGCCGGCGTCGATGTTGTCGGTGAACACCGCGCGGATGCGATCCTCGGGCATCGCCTGGCCGGCGTCCGCGGCGCGGATCACGGCGTCGAAGGCCTGCGGATTGAACGAGCGGATCACGCCGTCGGTGACCTGGAAGGTCCCGCCGCCCGCCAGCGTGGAGACGAGGCCGGCCACGGTGCGGCCGGAGGCGTTGAACTCGAGGTCGGTGCCGAAGCTGCCGGTCACCACCGGAAGGTCGCCGCGGCGCCAGGCGAGGGTGGCCGCGTCGGCGCCCGAAAGGGTGAGCGTGCCGGAGACGGCGGCCTGCCCCTCGAGGTCGCGCTTGACGACCAGCGATCCGCCGAGCCGGCCGCCGGCGAAGCCCGCGTCGATGCCGTCGAAGCCGATGCCGGCGGCCGAGGAGCGCAGCGCGAAGCGCATCCCGTCGAGGTCCGGCAGGCCCTCCGTCGTCTCGACCGCGCCGATCGAGACCTCGAGGTCGGTGTCGATGCCGTCGAGGAAGGTCGGGCCGAAGGGCGCCTCCGGCCAGGGGTTGCGGCCGGGGACGATCGGCATCGCCGTGGTGCCGGGGCCGAGGGCGAGGTCCAGCAGGCCCTCGAGCGTCGCCGAGCCGGTGGCGATCTCGCCGCGGACCGCCGGGATCTCCGCGGCGGTATCGACCGAGACGGTGCCCGCGACCCGCTCCCCGTCCACCGTGCCGGCGAGGTCGCGGAAGGTCACCCGGCTCCCCTCGACGGCGGCCTCGGCGACGAGGTCCACCGGGGTGCTGGCGAGGAGGTCGCTCATCAGGTCGCCGCCGAGGGCGAGGATCGGGCCGACGTCCTCGGAGGCGAGGGCGACCTCGAAGAGGGCGGTCGGCGGGGCGAGCTCCGGCAGCGTCGCCTCGCCGGAGAGCCGGACCGTGGTGGTGCCGAGGGCGCCGTCGAGCGAAAGGTCGAGGCCGTCCTCGGGCACCCCGTGCAGGCTGCCCGCGAGCCGGCCGACGCCGGCGCCCGGCACGTCCGGGACGTCGAAGCCGAGCTGGCGCATCAGCCGCACCCCGCTGGGGCCGGACATGTCGAGGGCGAGGTCGATGGAGGCCTGGTGCCAGCGGTCGACCCGTCCGGCGAAGGAGAGCGCCGCATCCACGGAGGAGCCGCCCGCGTTGCCGCGGAGCTCGATGCGGGCGTTGGTCCCGTCGCCGACCCGGGCGGCGGTGACGTTGGCGTCGAGGCTGGCCGGGACCAGGACGGGCGCCGCCGTCGCCAGCATCTCGGCCGCCGCGGAGCCGGGGGCGAGGCTGCCGACGAGGTCGGCGAGGCCGTCGAGCCGTTCGGCCGACACCCGCCCCTGCAGCGAGCCGTCCGGCGCGGTGGCGACGTCGCGCACCGCGCCCTCCGCCGAGACCCGCGCGCCGGCGAGGTCGCGCACGAAGAAGCGCTCGACGGTGAGCGTGCCGCCGACGAGGGAGGCGGCGACATCGACGCCCTCGGCGCTGGCCTGCTGCCCGAGCACCCGGTCGGCGGTGAAGCGGAGCACCACGTCGGTGCCCGCGTCCTCGCCCTCGCCGCCCGCCGCGAGGCGGCCCAGCGCGACGAGCTGGTCGATCGGGACCTGGTCGGCGGCGACGCCGATGTCCAGGCGGGCGTTGCGTTCCGAGCGGGTCGGCGTCCAGGCGACGTCGCCGGTGAGCGCCGCGTCGCCGAGGCGGGCGTCGAGGTCCGAGAGGACGAGACCCGATGCCGACGCCTCGATGCCGGCGCGGGCGTCGAAGGGGGCGAGCTGGGTCCGCTCGCGCTCCGGGTACCACCAGGCGAGCAGCGTCGCCGGCTGTTCGGAGGCGAGCGAGGCCATGCCTTCGAAGGCGACCGTCGGCCGGGTGGAGAGCTTGCCGGTGGCGGCGATGGTCGTCCGCCCCGGCAGCGCCGCGTTCAGGGTCTCGACGAGCCAGCCGTCGGCGGCGGTCTGCAGGTCCAGCCGGACGGCCTGGACGAGGCTGCCGCCGACGACGATGCCCGGGATGTCGAAGCCGACCCGTCCTGGGATCGGCGGCAGCGGGATCGCCTGCAGGGTGCCCGCGACCGCCTCGATGGCGCGGTCGAAGGCCACCGTGTCGCCGGGACCGGCGCCGAGGGTGCGGTCGAGGTCGATCTGGCGCGCCGACAGCACCGCCTCGAAGCTCGGCTCGCCGGAAAGATCCACCGTGGCGGCGCCGCTGATGGCGAAGGGGCGGTCCTCCGGGCCGTAGCGGAACTCCACCTCGCTGGCGCGCAGGCGGTCGGCGTCGGCCTCGATCTCGGCCTCCACCGCCCAGGGCAGCACCGGCTCGCCCTCGGCGACCACGCGCCGGAGCCGCAGCGAACCGTCGAAGGCGGGATGGCGCTCGGCGGCGGAGAGCATGCCCTCGACGGCGATCTCGACCGGCGAGGAGGCGGGCGTCAGCGCCGCCTTGAGGAGGATGGAGCCCGAGGCCTCGCGGGTACCGGTCGAAAGCCGCATCAGCACCGGCTCGCCCTCGACCACCATGCCGCCGTCGAACTTGTAGGGACCGAGCAGGCTGCGCCCCTCGATGGTGGCGTTGACGCCGGTGATCTCGATCGGGTCGGCGCGGCGCTCGTCGACGATGCGCACGCTGCCGTCCGTCACGTCGACGCGGTCGAACACCACCTTGTTCGGGTCGACCGGCACCGCCGCGCCCTCGGCGATCCAGTCGAGCGCGCCCTCGCCGTCCACCCGGAGGGTCAGTTCCGGCTGGTCGAGCTGCATGCGGGTGATGCGGAACTCGCCGGAGAGCAGCGGGAAGAGCTCCACCTCCACCTCGAAGCGGCCGACGGTCATCAGCGGCCGGGTCGGGTCGGGGCCGATGGCGACGCCCGTGAACACCAGCTCCGGCACCGGCAGCAGCGTCGCGTCGGCGGTCCCGGTCACCCGGACCGGATGGCCGAGGATCTCGGTCGCGCGCTCCTCGAAGGCTGCGCGGTAAGCCGTCCAGTCGACGAACAGCGGCCCCACCAGCGCCGCGAGCAGCGCCAGGATGATCGTCAGGCCGATGCCGAAATAGAGCGAGTTCAGGGTGCCAGCTCCGAATCTGCCGGCCGGCGCGCGGCCCGCCGGACCGATGGTGTCATTTTCTGCGGTGCGGCGCAAAGCGCCGGGCCCCGCCGCCGCAAAGCCTCATCTTGTCCCCACGTCTACAGGGAAAAGATTTTCGACGGGTTCATGATGTTGTCGGGGTCGAGCGCCCGCTTGATCGACCGCATGAGGTCGAGCCCGGCGCCGTGCTCCCGGTCGAGGAACTTCATCTTGCCCTGGCCGACGCCATGCTCGCCCGAGCAGGTGCCGTCCATCTCCAGGGCCCGCCAGGCGAGCCGCTCGATGAAGGCGTCGGCACGGGCGTTCTCCTCCGCGTCGTCCGGGTCGGCGAACACCAGGCAGTGGAAGTTGCCGTCGCCCACATGGCCGACGATCGGCGCCACGAGGCCGGAGCGGACGATGTCCGCCTTGGTCTCGGCGACGCATTCGGCGAGCCGGGAGATCGGCACGCAGACGTCGGTCGAGGTGCCGCGCAGGCCCTTCATCATCGCCGTCGAGGCCCAGTAGGCGTCGTGCCGGGCCTGCCAGAGCCGGGTGCGCTCCTCCGGCTTCGTCGCCCAGGCGAAGGTGCCCGCGCCGTGGCCGGCGGCGATCTCCCCGAAGAGGTCCGCCTGCTCGGCGACGCCCGCCGGGGTGCCGTGGAATTCCACGAAGAGGGTCGGCTGCTCGGGGAGGTCCAGCTTCGAATAGGCGTTGCAGGCCCTCACCTGCAACTCGTCGAGAAGCTCGATCCGCGCCACCGGGATGCCGGTCTGGATGGTCTCGATCACCGCCTCGCAGGCGGCCTCGACGGAGGGGAAGGAACAGACGCCGCCGGCGACCTCCTCGGGGATGCCGAACAGCTTCAGCGTGATCCCTGTGACGACGCCGAGCGTGCCCTCCGACCCGACGAAGAGGCGGGTGAGGTCGTAGCCCGACGACTGCTTCTTCGCCCGGGAGCCGGTCTTCACCACGCGGCCGTCGGCGGTCACCACCGTGAGCCCGAGGACGAGGTCCTTCATGGTGCCGTAACGCACCGCGTTGGTGCCGGACGCGCGGGTCGCCACCATGCCGCCGATCGAGGCGTCGGCGCCGGGATCGACGGGGAAGAACAGGCCGGTGTCGCGCAGCATCTCGTTCAGCTTCTTGCGCGTGACGCCGGGCTCGACCGTGCAGTCGAGGTCGGAGGGGTTCACCTCGACGAGCCTGTCCATCCGGGAGAGGTCGACGGAGATTCCCCCCTCGGGAGCGTTGACGTGGCCCTCGAGCGAGGTTCCCGTCCCGAACGGGATCACCGGCACCCGGTGCGCCGCGCAGAGCGAGACGATCTCCGCGACCTCCTCCGTCGTCAGGGCGAAGACGACGCCGTCCGGCGGCTGGTTGCGCAGGCGCGAGGTGGTGTGCCCGTGCTGTTCGCGCAGCGCCGCGGAGGTCGAGAAGCGGTCGCCGTAGCGCTCGTGCAGCCGGTCCATCACGGCCGCGAGGCCGCCTTCATTTCGGGGGAACGTGGTTACGCTTGACATCGGACCTTCTCGCTGTCCGGACCCTAGCGGATTGCGCAAGGGAACGGAAAAGAAATGCGTCCTGTCGTCAATGGGATCGACATGCTTCTTTCGACCGGGGACGGAGAACGGCCATGGCCTGCAGGATGACGCAGCTTCGGGGCGGATTGACGGCGGCGGCGATCGGCCTCGCGCTGGCCGGGGCGGCGTCGGCGGAGCCGGCGGTCTGGACCGTCCGCGACGCGGACACCACGGTCCATCTCCTCGGCACGATCCACCTCCTCGCGCCCGGCACCGACTGGCGCTCGGAGGCGATCGACGAGGCCATCGGCGGCGCCGACACGCTCTGGCTCGAGATCGACATCCTTCGCGACACCAGCGCCACGCTCGCCATGATCACCCGCGGCACCAGCCCCGACCGGCCGCTGCGCGAGCTGCTCTCGGCGGCGGACTACGCCGAGGTGGAGGCGGCGGCGGCCGCCGCCGGGGTGCCGATGTCGAGCATCGAGAAGCTGCGGCCCTGGCTCGCCTCGATCACCCTCTCGCTCGCGATGATCCGGACGCTCGGCTACGACCAGGCCGGCGTCGACCTGGCGCTCGCCCGCGAGGCGGCGGCCCGCGGCATCCCCGTGCGCGCCTTCGAGACGGGCGCGGAGCAGATCGAGCTGCTCGCCGGCTTCGACGAGGCGACCGAGGTGGCCTTCCTGATGGAGGCCGTCCGCGCCTCGGAGGAGGAACTCGACCTGTTCGGCCGGATGTTCGAGGCCTGGCTTGCCGGGAACGCGGCGATCCTCGAGGACCTGCTCGTCGAGAGCGTCGCCCTCGCGCACCCGGCGATCGCGGATGCCCTGCTCGCCGCCCGCAACCGGGCCTGGGCGGAGCGCTTCGAGGAGATCATGGCCGAACCGGGCGAGCGGATGGTCGCGGTCGGCGCCGGCCACCTGGTCGGCCCGGACGACCTGCCGGGCCTTTTGGCCGCCAGGGGCTGGGACGTGGATAGGGTGGAGTAGGGGGATCCGGCCTCGCCGGGCCCCCAAATCCTGTCCGCCGGAGGACCTTGCCGAGGGTGCCGGACGGCCCGCCGCCCCCGCTGGCAGGGGCGACCCCGGCGACGGGCCGGTCGGCCGGCCGCCGGGTCGAGACCTCGTCAGTCCTCGAGGTTGATCTGCCCGTAGCGCAGCGCCTCGACGACGGTCTGGGTCTTGTTGGAGGCGTCGAGCTTCTCGCCGGCGTTCTGCAGGTGCGCATGCACCGTGCGCTGTGAGATGTTCAGCAGCTCGGCGATCTCCTGCGCGGTCTTGCCGGTCGCGGTCAGCTCCAGCACCTTGCGCTCGCGGGTCGACAGGTCGCCCGGGCGGGAGTCGATCAGGAAGCCGAGGGCGCGCAGGCGGCGGAAGGCCTGGTTACACAGGAAGTCGAAGGCGACGAGGTCGAGTTCGGTCAGCGACAGCGAGGTGCCGAGGCCGATCACGGCCGCCTGGTAGGGCGGAATCGACTTCACCGGCACCGCCACGATGCGGGCGGAGGCCTCCGGTCCGGCGGCGGCGACGAGGTCCGAATAGCCGGAGATGCTGACGCCGTCGACCAGGAACGGGCGGTTCGAGACGCGGCAGCGCTCGAGCACCGGGTCCCCCTTCTGGATGGTGATGAGCTGCCCGCGCTCGCTGCGCACGTCCGGCCACTTCATGTGCAGGATGAGCGGCTCCACCGGCCGGCCTGGCATCGGCAGGCCGGTGATCAGCACATGGCTCGCCCCGTGGCTGGCCAGGCGCTTTTCGACGATCTCGAAGATGCGGTTGGCGCTGGAGCAGGTGCGCAGGCCAACGGCATCGGCCAGGATATCGTCTGGGGTATTCATGCGTGTTCTACCCGGTCAAGAGTTGATCGTTGGCCGTTCGGGGCTGGGGGATCCCGCCGGCGCGCCGGTGTCCCGGCACGCCGTCCCAACGGTCGATGGTTACCAACACTCTGCACCCGAAACCGGATCCATCGCCGGAGTCCTGTTCCATGTGCGACGCCGATTGGCAGGTGGTGACGCCCTGCCGGTGATTTCCTCTATATACGAAGATCGCGCCGGGTGCATGCGAAAATTACCGCATCCGTGTAACTTTGTGAACTTTGCTGTCACGAACCGCATGTGTCCGCGCGTCCTGGTTGCCGAGCCGGCATGGGCCCGGGCCTCGCCGGGCCGGGGCGCCAGGCCGCGCGACGCGGTGCGGCTCGCGGCGGATCTCGCCCGGCGCGGGGCCGAACCGGCCCTGTGGCGCGACGCCGAACCGGACCTATGGCACGGCGCTTCCTCGTGTATCATCGTCGTCCCCGCCTTTTGACTAGCTGGGATCCCGGGGCGCCGGGCCCTATAAGACGGACGCGTCGCGCGACACGTCACCACCAGCCCGAAGGACCGGTGCCCATGGACATCGACCTCAGTCGGTACGACGAATTCCCCCCCGCCACGCGCGAGGCCTGGGAGGAGGCGGCGAGGCAGGCGCTCGGCGCCCGGACGCTCGACCAGCTCCTCGCGGTCACGCTCGACGGCATTCGCGTCCCTGCGCTGGGCGGACCGCGGCCCGACCTAGACCCGGTGCCCGGGCGCGCCGTCGGACGGCCGTGGTCCATCGTCCAGAAGGTGGTCCTGACCGACCCCGAAACGACGAACCGGCAACTGCTCGACGAACTCGCCGGCGGGGCGGACGCGGTCGACCTCCTGGTCCCAGCGGGATCGTTGCTTGCGGCCGGTGCATCTGCGGCCGCGAACGAACCCGGCTCGAGCCTAGTACGGGTTTTTTCGGGTGTCTACCTCGACATGGCGGCCGTCCATTTCACCGGTGTGGCTTCACCGATTCCCATGCTGGCCGCGATGCGCGAGGTGGCGCTGCGGAGCGGCCGCGACCCGTCCGCATCGCGGCTCTACGCCGGCTTCGACCCCTTCGCCGCAGCCGCGGCGGCGGCATCCGCCGGCGCCGATCCGGCCGCCGCGCTGGCCGGCGCGGAGGCGGACTTCGGCGAGGCGGTCGCCGCGTCCTCCGAGCTCTCCGGCGGTGCGCTGCTGGCCGCCCGCGGCGAGGTCTGGCACGCCCTCGGCGCCTCCGACGCGACGCAGCTCGCCATTGCGCTCGCCACGGGCCGGGCGATCCTCGGCCGCTGGCTGGAGCGCGGCGGCGACAGCGAGGGCGCCGCGCGGCTCGCCGGGCGGATCGAGGTCCGCCTCGTCGCCGACCAGGACCAGTTCCGCACCATGGCCCGGCTGCGCGCCTTCCGCCGGCTCTGGGCCCTCCTTCTCGACGGATACGGCCTGCCGCAGGCGCCCGCTTTCGTCCACGCCGAGACGAGCTGGCGCATGCTCGCCCGCCGCGACCCCTGGGTGAACATCCTGCGCTCCACCATCGCCGCCTTCGCCGCCGCGGTGGCCGGCGCCGACGCGATCACCACGGTGCCGCACACGGCTGCGCTCGGCCGGCCCGACGCCGACGCCCGGCGGCTGTCGCGCAACGTGCAGACCGTCCTCATGCAGGAATCCAACATCCACCGGGTCGCCGACCCCGCCGCCGGCGCCGGGGGCCTGGAGGATCTCACCGAACTCGTGGCCGAGGCCGGCTGGGACGCGTTCCGGCGGATCGAGCGCGAGGGTGGGCTCGCCGCCGCCATTGCCTCCGGCGCGCTGCTGTCGCGGATCGCGGAGACCGACGCGCGGGAGCGCGACCTGGTGGCGAGGCGGCGGATCCCCGTCACCGGCGTCAGCACCTTCCCTCACCTAAGCGAGCCCGCGGCGACCGTGGAACCCGGCGACCCGCTGCCCGCCCCGGCCCCCGGCGCCCGGCGCCTCGCCGAGCCCTTCGAGGCGCTGCGCGACCGCTCCGACGCGATCCTCGCCAGGACCGGCCGGCGGCCGGCGGTCTTCCTCGCCAGCCTCGGCAGCGCCGCCGCGCACGGATCGCGGCTCGCCTGGGCGCGCAACCTCCTCGCCGCCGGCGGCATCGAGGCGGCGGGCGGCGAGCCGCTCGCCGGCGCCGACGCCGCGGCGGAGGCCTTCACCGCCGCCGGCGCCCGCCTCGCCTGCCTCGTCGCCGACGACGAGACCTATGCCGGTCAGGCGGCCGCGACGGCCGCGGCGCTGAAGCGGGCCGGGGCCGACCAGGTGCTCCTCGCCGGCCGTCCGCCGAAGGGGGAGGGCGGCTTCGACGCCGGCGGGGTGGACCGCTTCGTCCACGAGGGGCTCGACATGGTGGACCTCTTGTCCGACGTGCTCGAGCGCGCGGCCGCGGCCCGCGAGACGGCCTGACGAGGAGACCGGCGATGACCCGCACCCCCGATTTCGCCGCCATGCCCTACCGCCGGGTGGAGCCCGCCGCCCGGCCGGGCGGAGCCACCGAGGCCTGGGCCACGCCGGAAGGCATCGCCGTCGCGCCCGCCTACACCGGCGCGGACGCGGCGGGGCTCGCCCACGCGGCGACCTTCCCGGGCCTCGCCCCCTTCGTGCGCGGGCCGTATCCGACCATGTACCTGCAGCAGCCCTGGACGATCCGGCAGTACGCCGGCTTCTCCACGGCCGAGGACTCCAACGCCTTCTACCGGCGCAACCTCGCCGGCGGGCAGAAGGGCCTGTCCGTCGCCTTCGACCTCGCCACCCACCGCGGCTACGACAGCGACCACCCGCGCGTCGCCGGCGACGTCGGCATGGCGGGCGTCGCAATCGATTCCATCTACGACATGCGGATCCTGTTCGACCGCATCCCGCTCGACCGCATGTCGGTGTCGATGACCATGAACGGGGCGGTGCTGCCGGTGCTGGCGCTCTACGTGGTCGCCGCCGAGGAGCAGGGGGTGCCGCCGGAGAAGCTGGCGGGGACCATCCAGAACGACATCCTGAAGGAGTTCATGGTCCGCAACACCTACATCTATCCGCCCGGGCCCTCGATGCGGATCATCTCCGACATCTTCGCCTTCACCTCCGAGCGGATGCCGAAGTTCAACTCCATCTCGATCTCCGGCTACCACATGCAGGAGGCCGGGGCGACGGCGGACCTGGAGCTCGCCTATACCCTCGCCGACGGCGTCGAATACGTCCGCGCCGGCCTTGCCGCCGGGATGGACGTCGACCGCTTCGCGCCGCGCCTCTCCTTCTTCTGGGCGATCGGCATGAACACCTTCATGGAGATCGCCAAGATGCGGGCCGCGCGGCTCCTCTGGGCGAAGCTGATGAAGGGGCTGTTCGACCCGAAGGACCCGCGCTCGCTGTCGCTCCGGACACACTGCCAGACCTCCGGCTGGTCGCTGACCGCGCAGGACGTCTTCAACAACGTGGTCCGCACCACGGTGGAGGGGATGGCGGCGACCCAGGGGCACACCCAGTCGCTGCACACCAACGCCCTCGACGAGGCGCTGGCGCTGCCGACGGACTTCTCCGCCCGCATCGCCCGCAACACCCAGATCGTCCTCGCCGAGGAGAGCGGCACGACGAAGATCATCGACCCCTGGGGCGGAAGCCACTTCGTCGAGCGGCTGACCTTCGACCTCGCGGAGCGCGCGCTCGGCCACATCCGCGAGGTGGAGGACCTCGGCGGCATGGCCAGGGCCATCGAGGCGGGCATCCCGAAGCTGCGGATCGAGGAGGCGGCGGCGCGGACGCAGGCGCGGATCGATTCCGGGTCCCAGCCGGTGATCGGCGTCAACATGTTCAAGGCCGACGGCGATGCGGTCATCGACGTGCTCAGGGTCGACAACTCGGCGGTGCGCGCGGCGCAGCTCGCCAAGCTGGAGCGGCTGCGCGGCGAGCGCGACGGGCCGGCGGTGAACGCTGCGCTGGAGGCGCTGACCCGGGCCGCGGCGGAGGGCGGCAACCTCCTCGCGCTCGCCATCGAGGCGGCGCGGGCGAAGGCGACCGTCGGCGAGATCAGCCTCGCGCTGGAGCGGGTGTTCGGCCGCCACAAGGCGGAGATCCGGGCGATCTCCGGCGTCTACAAGCGGGAGGGTGCGCGCATGTCGGATGCCATCGGCAAGGTGGCCGAGGCGGTCGCCGCCTTCGAGGAGGAGGACGGCCGCCGGCCGCGCATCCTCGTCGCCAAGATGGGCCAGGACGGCCACGACCGCGGCCAGAAGGTGATCGCCTCCGCCTTCGCCGACCTCGGCTTCGACGTCGACATCGGCCCGCTGTTCGCCACCCCCGAGGAGGCGGCGCGGCAGGCGGTGGAGAACGACGTCCACGTGGTCGGCGTCTCCTCGCTCGCGGCCGGCCACCTGACGCTGGTGCCGGCGCTGCGGAGGGCGCTGGAGGAGGCGGGCCGGCCGGACATCATGATCGTCGTCGGCGGCGTGGTGCCGCCGCAGGACTTCGAGGCGCTGAAGGCGGCCGGCGCCGCGGCGATCTTCCCGCCGGGCACGGTGATCGCCGACGCGGCGCTGAAGCTGCTCGCCCAGCTTTCGGAGAAGCTCGGCCACAAGGCCCGCCCGGATCGCGCCGCCGCCGGCGCCGCCCGGGGCTGACCGCCCCGCCTCAGAGCCCGACGAGGCCGGAGAGGTCCTTCAGCACCGCCGCGGGCGGCATGTCGGCATATTCGTCGACGGCGCCGGTGCGGTTGATCCACACGGCGCGGAAGCCGAACTTCGCGGCGCCGGCCACGTCCCAGCGGTTGGACGACTGGAACGACACCGCGCCGGCGAAGACGCGGTAGTGCGTCGTCACCATCTCGTAGACCTGCGGGTCCGGCTTGTAGATGCGGATCTGGTCGACAGAGAGGACGTCGTCGAGCACCGGCTCGAGCCCGGCCGCCCGCACGGCCTGGTCGAGCATGCGGGGCGAGCCGTTGGAGAGGATGGCGAGTCGCGCGCCGCCGGCCTTCAGCGTCTTCAGCACTTCCGGCACCTCCGGGTAGCAGTCGAGGCTGCGGTAGGCCTCGAGCAGCCGGTCGCGCATCGCGCGGTCGGCGGTCGGAACGGCCGCGAAGGCGGTGTCGAGGGCGTCCTCGGTGAGGCGCCAGAAGTCCCGGTAGGTGCCGGCGAGGGTGCGCACCCAGGAATATTCCAGCTGCTTCGCCCGCCAGATGTCCGAGAGCCGCTGCGCGTCCGGCCCGAGCGCCGCGGCGTGGCGGCGCACCGCCGCATGCACGTCGAACAGGGTGCCATACGCGTCAAAGACGTAGGTGCCGAAGGCCATCGAAGAGGTTCCCGGGAGGGGAAAGGAAGGGCAGCCCGTGTTCTAGCCGAAGCCGGGCGGCAGGTGAACCCGGCGATTGGTCGGGCCCGCACCAGGATGGGCTTGCGAAACGGAACGGGAACGGCTAGCCTGATTGTAGGATATTACAATCAGGAAACAAGTAATATGCGCCATCGTTCCGCCGCCGCCGCCGCCGCCGCCGCCGCCGCCGCCGCCCGGGTCGTTGCCGGCGCCTGCCTGCTGCCGCTGCTCGCCGGCGGTGCCTTCGCGGCCGTGGTGCTTCAGCCCGGGCCGATCGTGATCACCGTGCCGCCGGGCGGCACGAAGGCGGGCGTGCCGGTCGGCGCCGTGAGCAGCGTCGGCGCGCCGCTGGTGGTCGCCGTGGCGCCCGGCGCCGGTCCGGCCGCCGGCACGCTGGCGGTCTCCGGCGGGGTCTTTTCCTACACCAACACCAACACGGCCGCTCTGGCGGACCGCTTCTCGATCCTCGTCGACGACGGCACGCCCTTCGGTCGGCGGTTCCGCCCGGTGGTGGTGCACATCGGCCGGACGGTCGCGGGCGGCGGGGCGGCGGACGCTCTCGTCGGCGGCGAGGGCGGCGACATCGTCTCGGGCGGGGCCGGCAACGACACGCTGACCGGCGACCCGGTGCCGCCGCGGATCCAGCGGGTGTCCGTCAACACCCTCGGGGCCGAGGGCGACGAGGACAGCTGGGGCCCGGCCTTCTCGCCGGACGGGACGAGGGTCGCCTTCACGAGCAAGGCGGAAAACATGGCGCTGAACCCGGGCGTCCAGGTCGTCGACGACAATGGAGAGCCGGACGTCTTCGTCTCGGACCTCCTTCTCGGCGGCCTCACGCTGCTGTCGAACAAGGCCGGCGCCAGCGTCCTGACCGCCGGCGACGGGTCGAGCGACGGGCCGGTGTTCTCGCCGGACGGAGCCTGGGTCGCCTTCGAATCCTACGCCGAGGACCTCGTCGCCCCCGACGGCAACTTCGTCGGCGACGTCTTCCTGCGGCGGGTCCTCGACCCGGCCAGCATGCTCCGGGTCTCCACCGACACCTTCGGAAAGGCGGTCGACGACAACAGCTTCGATCCGGTCTTCTCGCCGGACGGCGGCCGGATCGCGTTCAGTTCCGAGGCCGAGGGCCTGGTGCATGATGCGAACGGCAACCCGGTGCCCGACACCAACAACCGCACCGACGTGTTCGTGAAGACCTTAGATCCGGCAAATCCCTCCCTCGGCCCGGTTGAGCGGGTGTCGATGCGGGGCGCCATTGAGGGCAATTTCAACAGTGTCGCCCCGGTGTTCTCGCCCGACGGCCGCTGGATCGCCTTCGCCTCGCTGGCCAACAACCTTGCGGCCGTCCCGGAAAACGGCACGGACTGGGACCTCTTCGTGCGGGAACTCGTCCCCGGCGCGCTGCCGCACCGGGTCTCGATGGGTCCCGGCGGAGTCGAGCCGGACAACCGCAGCCAGGATCTCGCCTTCGCACCCGACAGCCTCTCGGTGGTGTTCCGCTCCAACGCCGGCAACCTCGTCGATGGGGACACCAACGACGCCGCAGACATCTTCCGCAAGGTGATCGATCCGGCGACGAACCCCGCCGGGGGCGCGGTGCAGCGGCTCTCGGTCGACGTGCTCGGCCGGCCGGTGCCCTACGGCGGCGGCGACAGCTCCACCCCGTCCATCTCGCCGGACGGTCGCTTCGTCGTCTTCCGTTCCCAGGCCTGGTCGCTGGCGACCGACGCGGCCGGCCTCGTCCAGCCCGACCTCAACGGCGACGCGGACATCTTCCTGAAGGACCTCGCGACCGGGCTGGTGACCCGGCTGACCGCCTCGGTGTCCGGGGGCGACGCCGCCGGGGCCAGCTCCGATCCCGTGTTCTCCCCCGACGGCACGCGCGTCGCCTTCGCCTCCTTCGCCCCGAACCTGATCGGCACGGACGCGAGCGGAAAGCCGCTCGACAACCGCGGCCGCCAGGATGTCTTCGTCGTCAACATCGCCCCCCGCGGCGCGCCGGACCTCATCGACGGCGGGCCGGGGGCCGACGCCATGTTCGGCGGCCCCGGGGACGACGTCTACGTGGTCGACAACGCCGGGGACACGCCGGTGGAGTTCGCCGGCGAGGGCGTGGACGAGGTGCGCGCCTCGGTGAGCTTCACCCTGCCCGCGGAGGTGGAGCGCCTCGTCCTCACCGGCCGCAAGGGATTGAAGGGCACCGGCAACGGCGGGGACAACGTCCTCGTCGGCAACAGGGGCGCCAACGCGCTCTCCGGCGGCGGCGGGCGCGACACCCTCGAGGGCGGCCCGGGCCGCGACCGGCTGACCGGCGGGCCGGGCAACGACACCTTCGTCTTCCGCGCGGTCGGCGACAGCCCGGCCAAGGCGCCGGACGTCGTCACCGACTTCAAGCCCGGCGACCGGATCGACCTCTCCGGCTTCGACGCGAACCGCAAGAAGAAGGGCCTGCAGGCGTTCAAGTTCATCGGCTCGAAGCCATTCCGGAAGAAGTCGCCGGGCCAGCTCCGCTTCTCCGGCGGCGTCCTGCAGGGCGACGTCGACGGGGACGCGCGGGCGGATGTCCGGGTGGTGCTGGAGAAGGTCCGGAAGCTGCCGCCCAAGGCCCTCGTGCTGAACTGACGGGCGGCCGGATGGGACGGCCGGCGGCGCTCAGCCGCCGGCGACGTTCCATCCGCGGGCGCCGCCGAAGATCTCGCAGCCATCCACTGTTACGGCGACGGTGTCCTCGAGCTTGACGAAGCCGCGGCGGGGGTGGGCCATGGTGGTCTCCACCGACAGCACCATCCCGGCCTCGAGCGGCGCGTCGCGGTCGACCCCCTCGTACATGCGGTTGGTCATGATGAAGGGCGCCTCGTGGCTGACGAGGCCCATGCCGTGGACCACGAGGTCGGTGACCTCGCGGTTCGGCCCGGCGGCGAGGGCGGCGTTGCCATGCCGGAGCAGATCCTCCCCGGTCGCCCCGGCGCGGACGCGCGCGAACACCGCCTGCTGGGTGGCGTCCACTTCGGCGAGCAGGTCCTCGAGCTCGGCGTCCGGCGGCCCGAGCACCGCCATCCGGCAGAGGTCGCCGATGTAGCCGTCGAGGTTGCCGCCGGAATCGATCGACAGGATCTCGCCCTCCCGCCAGGACTGGTCCGAGGGGGCGCGGTTGCGGTCCGAGCCCATGGCGACGAGGCAATAGTCGAACCACAGGCCCCGGTCGGTCTCCTCCCGGCGCATGCGCTCGGCGACCTCCCGCTTGGTGGTGCCCGGCCCGGCGGCGGCGACGGTCGCCGTCATCGCCTCGACGATCCGCTCGGAGGCCGCCTTCAGCTTTGCGAGTTCGTCCGGCCGCTTCACCGCGCGCAGCCTTTCCATCACCGCCGTCGCATCGGCGAACTCGGCCTCGGGCAGGCCATCGACGAGCACCCGGTACGCATCGGCGGGCAGGAATCCCGGCTCGATGCCGATGCGTCCGCGGGCAAGGCCCGTCGCCTTCAACTCCTCCACGGCGGCCCGGGCGGCGTCGGCGCTGCCCCATGAGATTAACCGGAGGCGGGGGGTCCAGAAGGGCCGGAGCGCGTGGTCCCAGCCCTCCATGGCGCTCGCCACATAGGCGGCCTGGCCGGGCCGCGCCCGCGGGTAGAGGACCAGCGGCAGGTAGCGGGAATGGCCGATCGCCTCCATCGACTGGAAGAAGAAGAAGCGGTGGCCGCCGAGGAGCCACGCGGCGTTGTGCCGGGAACTGACGAGCAGCGCGTCGATGCCGCGCGCCTCCATCAGCCGGTCGGCATGGGCGGCGTCGAAAGGCGGCGCCGGGTCGGCGGGGGTCTCACCTGCTTGCGGCATCCATAGGCCTCCGCGGATTGGCTGACCGTCGGGACGCTAGCACGGGAGGTCCGGCCTGTCTCGGACGTGGCCGGGCGGCGGCTGCCGTCACCAGCCGGTCATCGCCCGGGCGACTCTGGTGCCGAGTGGGATCTCAGGCACCGGCCAGAGGGCGCCGAGCCGCTCGTCGATGTCGCGGCCGCGCCCCGACAGCGGGTCCTCCGCCTCGTAGATCAGGACGATGCCCGAGTAGGGATAGGCGGTCAGCTCGCCAAGCACGATGCGGCCGCGGAGGTTGTAGAGGTCGACCCGGAGAAAGCCGATCCCGGCGCCGAGCCGGTCGGCGATCGAGACCATCCGTTCGAGGTCGGGCGGCCGCGGCGCCGTGCCGGCGAGCGGGATGGTCTCCGTCGGCGTCTTCTTGTGCCAGGACAGGCGTTCCCACTCCGGCGTGTACCAGCCGCGGAGCCTCGTCCCGGACCCGCGCCCGGCCGAGTGATAGATCACCTGCGTGCGGCCGTCGAAGACGAACATCTTGTAGTCCGACGGCACATCGTCGAGCGTGCTCTCGTCGAGATAACGCTCGACCATGATGCGTCCCGGAACCCGACCGTATCCCCATTCGCCGAGCGCGCGGCCGTGTCGCCTTTCGCCCAGCCACTCGTGGCAGCGGGCGACGATGGCGGCCTGGTCCAGGTCTTCCGGGCGGCGCACGAAGATGATCCGGTTGCTGCGGTTGTTCGGCTTGACGACGAACGGGGGCTGCAGTTCGGCGAGCGGCATCGCGGCGGGATCGGGGCCGGACCACAGGAGGTCCGGGAGTTCCAGGTCGGGGAGCAGGCGGCGGGCGTACTCGCGGGTGGCGAGCTTGTCGCAGAAGGTGACGATGCGCGGGTCGCGGTCGAACAGCTTCCGGTGCTGGACCTTGTCCGAAAGCGTGCGGGGCCGGGCGACGTCCGGGTAGGTGCCGAACGTCTCCCTGTAGGCCGTCGCCAGCCGCGGCCACAGCAGCGCGACCACGGTGTTGAACAGGCGATCCGCCGGGCTCGACCCGACACGACCGGCAGCCCGGAGGATCCTCACCTGTTCGCGGGCGATGTCGGCGATGGTCCGAAGGCGGGGCATCGAGATCCGGGGTTGCTGCTCGAACGGTCGGGGTCCTGGCTGGTGCTTGCCTATCAGGTTGCCGGAAACGCGACAATGATCGCCTGGCGTGCCCCGTGAGCGTCGCACCGGCGAGGGCGGAGCCCGCCACCCCGGTGGTGATCGTCTCCGGTCGTGCCGCCTGTTCAGATGCGTCCGGTCAGAACCAGAACAAGGAGGATGATGACCAGAACGCCGATGACGCCGACCCCGCCATGTCCGAATCCGTAGCCGTAGCCGCCGAAACGCCCGCTGAAGCCGCCGAGCAGGAAGATGATGAGAATGATGAGAAGAATGGTACCGAGCGACATGCAGTCTCCTCCACCGGCCGGGCTGTTCCGGCCAATCGTCCAGAACCGGCAGCGACGTGGCCGCTGCCGCCCGGAGTGCCTAGTTCCCCTCGATCGTGACGCCTTGCTCGCCGATCTCGATGTCGATGCCGCTCCGGCTCTCCTGGTAGTACAGGTAGCCAACGACGACGACGCCTGCCACGAGAAGGCCGATCACCAGATAAAGCGCGTTGCGACTCATAGGAATCCGCCTTTCATGCGCCCGGCGACGGGGCGCAGCGTTGCAAACGTTTCCCGGCCCGAAAACGGGGCGAACGCGAAAACCTCGTCGCCGGGCCTTCGGGTCAGTCGCCGCGGAGAGTATCCTTCAGCCCGCCGACCGCGTTCTGAACCTTGCCTTCCGTCTGGTCAACCTTCCCGTCCATCTCGAGTTTGGCGTCGCCGATCGCCTTGCCGGCGGCCTCCTTGACCTTTCCCTTGACGACCTTCGCGGAACCGACGACCCGATCCTTGTCCATCGCGTTCTCCTTTCGAGACACGTCTACTCTGATGCCAAAATATCGTTGTCGTCGTATGTTGTAATGCTACAGATTAACGACATTCACTGGTTTCGCTGTCGTCGTGCACGGCACCTGTGATCCGTCGGCTGGGCGCGGCTGGTAAGCTGGGGCGATCGAGCGGCCCGGTTTCACCTTTTCGCCGCTGGCAGGTCCGCCCCGGCGGGGCCCGGCGGCGACCATGAAGGCCCGTCTGCAGGGCACGGGCGGTGTGGACGAGCAGGTCTGGGGCCCATCCGGCCTTCCTCGATGTGCATACCCGATCGGGAGGACGGAAATGGAGCGCAGCGACCCCATCGTCTACTTCAACGGACATCTCGTCCCGGCGTCGAAGGCGACGATCAATGCCCTCTCGCCGGCGCTGACGCGCGGTCCGCTCCCCTACGAGACGTTGCGCGGCTACTGGAGCGAGATCGAAAGCGAGCTCTTCCTCTTCCGGGTCGATGACCACCTCCGGCGGCTGGGCGCCTCGATGCGGATCCTGCGGTTCCGCGAACTCTTCGACCCCGCCGTGCTCACGCGCGCCTTCCGCGAGGTGGCCGCCGCAAACGGTTTCCGGGAGGACATCCACTACCGGCTGTTCGCCTTTCCGCAGGAGCAGGAGAGGAAACGCTACGCGACCACCCGCGCGGGGATCGTCATCGACGCCGCCCCTCGTCCGGCCAAGACCCCGCGGCCCGCCGTATGCGCGGTGAGCCCCTGGCGTCGAGGCGGCGACGACGTCCAGCCGGCGCGGGTGAAGGCGATGGGCATCCGCATGTTCGCCCGGGCGGCGATGGACCAGGCCATCGAGGGCGGCTACGACCAGTTGATCCTCCTCAACGAGAGGGGCAAGCTGTCGGAGTCGGTCTCCAGCAACCTCTTCCTGGTGCGCCGGGGCGTGCTGGTGACCCCGGAGGCGACGGCCTCCCTGCTCGAAGGCATCACCCGCGCGACGGTGCTCGAACTCGCGGCCGCCCGGGGCCTCGCCACGGTCGAGCGCGAGGTGGACCTCACCGAACTCTATGACGCCGACGAGGCGTTCCTGTGCAGCACGGGGCTGGAGATCCTGCCCATCCGGTCGGTGGACGGCATCGTCCTGGGCGACGGCGAGCCGGGCGAGACGACGCGCGTCCTCGGTGACCTCTACGGCGCGGTCATCCGCGGCCGTGATCCCGCCCGCCGCCACTGGCTGACGCCGGTCTACGGCGGGGCGGCCTGACGCGGGCGGCCGAGGGGGGGCGGTCAGTCGATGATGTGAACGTCGTCCGCCGGCGGGTCCTCCTGCCGGGCGAGCCGGCTCGCCGGTTTCGCCGGGGCGGCCTCCTCGGACTCGCGGGCGGCGAGCATGGAGGCGATCTCGCGGCGCAGCGGGGTGGGAACCCTCACGGTGGCGCCGCCCGCGCCGTCCGGGTCGCCGACCACCGGAATCTTGGTGACCGGCCCCGTCAGTACCGGCGGCGGCGGCTCCAGCGGGCTCGGCGGTACGCGGCCGTATCTGAGGCGGGCCTTCTCGCGACGGTCGAGGAGATGCTGGAGGGTCACCACCTCGGGGTCGGCGAAGAGGCCGGCGGCGGGGTCGGGGCCGGTGGCGGCGGCTCCGCGCCGGCGGCGGCGATCTGGGCCGAAGTAGCCCGCCGGGGTGCGGATGTAGGTGCGCGGCCAGTCGAACACGGCGGACATCCGCTGCCACAGCACCCGAGGGCTGTAGGGCTTCACCAGCACCTCGTCGATTCCGGCCCGGATCGCCTTCTCGACGATGTCCTGCTCCGCGTGGGCGGTGGCGAGCACGATCGGCATCACCGCGTTGACCACCCGGTCGGAGCCTCGGATGCGGCGGGCGAGGGCGAGGCCGTCGAGGCCGGGCATCACGAGGTCGATGATCGCGGCGTCGACATGGCGGGACGTGAAGGCATTGAAGGCCTGCTCGGGATCGGTGTAGCCGAGCGTCTGGCCGACGCCGAGGCTGCGCAGCAGGTCGCGGGTCAGCTCGACCACGCGATAATTGTCGTCGACGACGACGACCAGCTTCTCGGCGTATGGACTTCGGGTGGTCACGGCGCCCTCGCGCTTCCGGCGGAGGACCAGTGTCGCCGGGGGGCCGTGAAGGAAGCGTTTCGCGGACGGGGCGTTCTCCGCCGCCGGCGGATCGACGGCTCCCCCGACCGGGGGAGCCGCCGGAGTTCGTCAGCGGGCGCCGGCGTAGAGCTCGGCCACGTACTCCCAGTTGACCAGGTTGTCGAACCAGGCCTCGAGGTACTTCGGGCGGGCGTTGCGGTAGTCGATGTAGTAGGAGTGCTCCCAGACGTCGACGCCGAGCAGCGGCGTCGCGCCGTGGACCAGCGGGTTCTCGCCGTTCGGCGTCTTCATGACGACGAACTTGCCGTCCTTCAGCGCCAGCCAGGCCCAGCCCGAGCCGAACTGCGTGGTGCCCGCCTGGATGAAGTCGGCGCGGAACTTGTCGAGCCCGCCGAGATCCTCGTCGATCTTCTTCTGCACCTCGCCCGGGATGGCGCCGCCGCCGTTCGGCTTCATCCACTTCCAGAAGTGGATGTGGTTGAAGTGCTGGCCGGCGTTGTTGAAGAGCGCCTGGTTCTTGCCGAAGGAGCCCTTCACCACGTCCTCGAGGCTGGCGTTCTCCCACTCGGTGCCCTTGAGCAGGTTGTTGCCGGTGTTCACATAGGCCGCGTGGTGCTTGTCGTGGTGGAACTCCAGCGTCTCGCGCGACATGTGCGGCCCGAGGGCGTCGTAGGCGTAGGGCAGGTCGGGAAGTTCGAAAGCCATCGGAATGTCCCCTCGTGAGGCGGGATGAAAAATCGCGGGCGGCCGGGCCGCCGCCGCCGGGACCATAAAGTGTCGCACCGGAAGCGGCAACGCCGCCGGTCAGGATGTAGGGCCAAAGGGCCCGCTCATACAGGGGGAGGGCGGTCGCAATCGCCGGGCGGCGAGCTCCGCGCGGCGAGGCGACCAGCCCCAGGGTCGGCGAGGATCCGCCGGGCGGGCGGCGCCGGCCGGTGTTGCCCGCGTCCGCGTCGCAGGTCAGGCGCGAGGCCGGTAGTCCGCCGCTCCCCAGTGGCGGCTGCCGCGGGCGGCGGGGCCGACGGCCGCGCGCGACAGCCCGTAGTGGCGGGCGAGGGCGGCAAGCGCGAGGCGGAGCACCACCTTGCCGGAGCGCAGCGGCCAGCCGCGCAGCCGCTCCACCTCCGGCAGGGTCCGCTCGTGGCAGCAGACGTCGACCAGCGGGCCGGCGAGTTCCGGCCCGACGGCGGCGAGGGCGCGCTCGATCCGCTGTCGGGCCGCGCCCGCCGCCTCCGACGGGGTCATCCCGCCGGCGCCGGTGTGGCCGCGCGCCGAGCCGAAGGCGTCCCAGTCGGTCGTGAGGCGGCCACCGAGGGAGGCGAGGCCGAAGTCGCGGCGCAGCCGCTCCCCGGCGGCGAAGCCGGTCTCGTCCAGCATCGGCTGGCCGTCGCGGTCGCGGCGGCTGCGCAGCCAGGCGAGGGAGCCCTCGGCGGCGGGCGGCGTGGTGGCGGCGTCAACGGTGCGGCGGCGGCTCACGGGCGGACCTCCGCGGCGGCGACGTCGATCTCCGCGCCGACGAAGCCGGCCCAGCGGTCGAGGGCGATCTCCACCGCCTCGATCCGGCGGTCGACGTCGGGGTCGTCGCGGCTGTCCTCGACGCGGCGGCAGGCGTGGCGGGCCGTGGTCCGGTCGCGCCGGAAGCGGCGGGCGGCCGCGGTGAGCGAGAGGCCAAGGTGCACGTGGGTGAGGTAGATCGCCACCTGCCGGGCGAAGGCGACCGGCGCGCGGCCGCGCCGCTCCGCGACCAGCGTCGGCAGTTCCAGCCCGAAGGCGCGCATCACCAGCTGTTCGACCACCGCGGACGAGGTCGGGTGGTCCCGGCCGGCGGCCGGCGGGGGAGAATAGCCGACGGCGGCCGGCGGACGGATCGCCGGGTCCGCGAACGCCGGCGGAGGCAGCGGGCTGGCGTGGGGCACGGCGGCGCATGCGTCTCGAGACGTGATGGTCATCCCTCGCTCCTGCTTCCGCGGGCGGCCGGAATCACCGCCCGACACATAGGAATGATTACCTATGTATAGAAACACGTGTTCCGGGGGGCGGGGATAACTTTGGGTTGTTTTTTGACCGCGGTTGGCGAGCGGCAGGAGGGCCCGGTTGTCCCCGTGGCCGGCGCCGCATGCGAGGATCCGCCGGTCGCAACACCTCACCGGAGACCGTCCGATGGATACCCGCGTCGGCCGCCCACCCCACCCGATCTCCGCCCCGCTGGGGCGCCTCGTCGACGCGGGCGCCGCGGCCTACGATCGCCGCCTGGTGCTGCCGCGCCTCTTGCCGCTGGAGCCCGCCGACCTTGCCGGCCCCGAGCCGGACACGGCGCGCCGGCTCTGCCGCCTGATCGCCCGGGCGCTCCGGGCCGAGCGGAACCGCGGTCGGGCGGGCCACTGGACCTACGACCTCAACCGCCACATCGGGCTCATGCAGGCGCTGAAGGCCGAGCGGGCGACGCTCTCCGGCCGCCGCCCGCCGCAGCCGCCACCCGCCGCCTGGCGGGCGCTGGACCTGCTTTGAGCCGCCGGGGCGGCCCTGATCGGCAGGAATCCGCAGGATCAGGGCCGGCCGAGCACCTTCAGGATGAAGGCATAGCGCAGCGCCACCTCCTTGAGGCCGTCGAAGCGGCCGGAGGCGCCGCCGTGGCCGGCGTCCATGTTGACCTCGCAGACCAGCGGGTTGTCGTCGGTCTTGAGCTCGCGCAGCCGCGCCACCCACTTCGCCGGCTCCCAGTAGGTCACCCGCGGGTCGGTGAGGCCGGCCAGCGCCAGGATCGGCGGATAATCCTTCGCCTCGACGTTGTCGTAGGGGCTGTAGGCGCGGATCCGCTCGAAGTCCTCGTCGCTCTCGATCGGGTTGCCCCACTCGGGCCACTCCGGCGGGGTCAGCGGCAGGGTGTCGTCGAGCATTGTGTTGAGCACGTCGACGAAGGGCACGATGGCGACGACGGCGCCGAACACCTCCGGGCGCATGTTGGCGACCGCGCCCATCAGCATGCCGCCGGCGGACCCGCCCATCGCGGCGATCCGGCCGCGGCTGGTGAAGCCGGCGTCGGAGAGGTACTCGGCGGCGGCGATGAAGTCGGTGAAGCTGTTCCCCTTCTTCGCCCGGCGGCCGTCCTTGTACCATCGGTAGCCCTTGTCGTTGCCGCCGCGGATGTGGGCGATGGCGTAGACGAAGCCGCGGTCGACCAGCGACAGCACCGAGGTGGAGAAGGACGCGGGGATGGAGATGCCGTAGGCGCCATAGCCGTAGAGCACCAGCGGCGCCGAGCCGTCCAGCGGCGTGTCGGCCCGGTAGAGCAGCGACACCGGCACCGTCTCGCCGTCCGGCGCGGTGGCCTCGACGCGGCGGGTGACGTAGTCGGCCGGGTCGTGGCCGGAGGGCACCTCCTGCGTCTTGCGCAGCACCCGCTCGCGCGTCGCCATGTCGTAGTCGAAGACCTGGCTCGGCGTCGTCATCGACGAGTAGGTGAAGCGCAGGGCCGTGGTGTCGAACTCGTAGCCGCCGGAGAGCCCCAGCGAGTAGGCCTCCTCCTCGAAGGCGATGGCGTGCTCCTCGCCGCTGGCGAGGTCGCGGACGATGATCCGCGGCAGCCCGCCGAACCGCTCGAGCCGTGCCATCCGGCCCTTGAACAGGACCATCGACAGGATCAGCCGGCCGGGCTGGTGCGGCACGAGGTCGGTCCAGTTGTCCCGTCCGGGGGCGGAGAGGGGGGCGGTGACGATCTTGAAGTCCTCGGCCCCGTCGGCGTTGGTCAGGATGTAGAGCGTGTCCTCGCCGTCGTCCTCGACGGAGTATTCGACCTCCGTCTCGCGCGGGGCGACCAGCACCGGTTCGGCGGAGGGATCCTCTGTCGGGATCAGCCGCACCTCGGAGGTCTGGTGGTCGTGGCTGTCGATGACGAGGTAGCGTCCAGAGCGGGTGCGCCCGACGCCGGTGAAGAAGCCGCTGTCCGCCTCGCGGTAGACGAGGACGTCCTCGCTCGCCGGGGTGCCCACCACGTGGCGGAAGACCTTCTCCGAGCGGTGATTGTCGTTGAGCCAGGTGTAGAGGAAGGACCGGCCGTCGCTCGCCCAGGCCGCTCCGCCGGCGGTGTTCGGCACCTCGTCGGAAAGGTCGCGCAGCGTCTCCAGGTCGCGGAGGCGGATGACGTTGTATTCCGAGCCCTTGTCGTCGATGCCGTAGGCGAGCAGCCGGTGGTCCGGGCTGTGCGCCGCGCCGCCGAGCTGGAAGTAGGCCTTGCCCTTCGACATCTCGTCGCCGTCGAGGATCACCGTCTCCTCGCCGCCCGCGCGCGGGGTCCGGACCAGGCGGGGGTGCTGGGCGCCCTCCAGGTAGCGGCTGCCGTAGGCGAAGGGCCCGTCCGGCAGCGGCACCGAGCTGTCGTCCTCCTTGATCCGGCCGCGCATCTCGGCCAGCAGCGCCTTCTGGAGGTCCTCCGTGTCCGCCATGTAGCTGGCGCACCAGGCGTTCTCCGCCTCCAGATGGGCGCGGATGTCGCCGGCGAGCTTCGAGGGGTCGCGGATCACCTCCTGCCAGTTGTCGGCGCGCAGCCAGCCGTAGTCGTCGACCAGGGTGGCGCCGTGGACGCTGCGGCTGACGGGTCGGCGTTCGGCACGGGGCGGTGTGCTGGTCACGGACAGGATTCCTCGCAGGTGTTTGGCGCGGCCGCCCGGAGGCGGCCGGCGTGGAGCTGGCTGGGAGACGCGGCTTGTCAGACGGCGGTGCCGTCGGGCAGGCGCAGTGTCAGGGCGTTGCCGTTCATGCAGTAGCGCAGCCCCGTCGGGCGCGGACCGTCCGGAAAGACATGGCCGAGATGGGCGTCGCAGGCGGCGCAGCGGATCTCGGTGCGGCGCATGAAGAAGGAGCCGTCCTGGTGCTCCTCCACCGCGTCCTTGTCCACGGGCGCGAAGAAGGACGGCCAGCCGGTGCCGGACTCGAACTTGGTGTCGGACGAGAACAGCGGTGCGTCGCAGCACACGCAGTGGTAGGTGCCTTCGCGGTGGTCGTTCCAGTAGGGGCCCGTGAAGGCCCGCTCGGTGCCGTGGCGGCGGGTCACCTTGTACTGCTCGGGCGTCAGCTCGCGCTTCCACTCCTCGTCGGACTTCACGACCTTGCGGTGGCTGGTCTCGGTCATCGGTGGGGCTCCCTCCTCGCGCGGGGACATCGGCGCGCACCGGCCAGATATGGGACGGCAGGGCCTTCGGAGCAAGCGACCGCCCGGCGCCGGCGCACCGGAGGCGGTGCGGCGTGCTGGCGAGTGCCCGGGGATGTCCGGCTGGGCCGGAACGGCTCATGTCCGAGCCGCCCCGGCCGACCGGGCACGGGCGACCCGATGTTAGGCCGGCAGGACGATCACCTTCGTGCCGACCTCCGTCCGGTCGTAGAGGTGGATCATGTCCTGCGTCATCAGCCCGGTGCACCCGCTCGTCAGGTTGGTCCCGATCGTCTCGGGGTAGCGGGAGGCGTAGATCGTGTAGAGGGTGTAGACGCCGTCCTGGTAGAGATAGAGCGTCCGCGCCCCGAGCGGGTTGTCCGGGCCCCCCGGCATGCCGCCGGCGTACTTGGCGGCCCTTGGCTCGCGCTCGATCATCTCCTTCGGCGGGGTCCAGGTCGGCCATTCCGCCTTGCGGCCGACATAGGCGAGGCCGTCCCAGAGGAAGCCCTGGCGCCCGACATTGGCGCCGTAGCGCGTGGCGGTCCCATTCCCCTCGATCCGGTAGACGTAGTAGTTTGCCGAATCGACGATGATCGTTCCGGGCTCCTCATCGGACTTGTATTCCACCGTCTGGCGGAAATATTTCGGATCGACCTTGCTGATGTCCATCTCCGGGATCGGGAACTTGTCCTCGGGCACCGGCGCATAGAGCATCGCCGCCTCCCTGCGGAGCCTGGCGTCGGACGACATGCATCCGGATAGGCCCAGCACGCCGACGCTGGCGGCGCATCCGACCAGGAAGGACCGGCGGTCGAGCCGCTCGGGCCGAATCCCCGACGGACCTTCATCGCCCGTCTGGCCGGCGGACCGCATCTCGTTGTCGATGATCATGATCTCAGGGGCTCCATCTGTTGTGGGCCGGCGGGCGACCGATCGATCACGCTGAACCACTTCGGTGGCACAATCTGCCGCGACGCAGCGTGAATCGCAAGGCGGCCTTTTGCCTGCGGAAAGCGGCATTTCCCGGGCGCCGGCGGGCTCCGGCCAGGCGCGGCGCCCCGCCCGCCGTCTCCCGCGTCGACATGGCGGACATCGGGGCGCCGGGGAGGATCGCAGGTTCCCGGCGGTCGCGCATCGCCGTTAAGGCGGGGTTAGCGGGTGGCACATCATAAACACGGGATAGGTTTTTGCGTCCGAGGTCCCGATGGACATAGCAACGATCCTGGGCATCGTCGTCGCCTTCGCCGTGGTCGCCTTCGCGATCTCGATGGGCGGCAACTTCGGCGCGTTCGTCGACCTGCCATCGATTCTCATCGTGTTCGGCGGCGGCCTCGCGGCGACGCTGATCCGCTTCTCGCTCGGGGGCGTCATCGGCGCCTTCGTGCAGGGGTCGCGGATCGCCTTCGGCAGCCGGACGCCCAACTCGCGCGACCTGATCGAGGAGATCGCCTCGATCGCCGACGTGATGCGCAAGCAGGGACCGCTCGGCCTCGAGGCGGTGCAGGTGGACGACACCCTGCTCGCCAACGGGCTCCGGATGATCACCGACGGCTTCGACGGCAACTTCATCCAGGAGACGCTGGAGAAGGAGCGCGACCTGACGCTGGAGCGGCTGGAGGAGGGCGCCCGCGTCTACAAGGCGCTCGGCGACGCCGGCCCGGCCTTCGGCATGATCGGCACGCTGGTCGGGCTCGTGCAGATGCTGCAGGCGATGGACGATCCTTCCAAGATCGGCCCGGCCATGGCCGTGGCGCTGCTGACCACGCTGTACGGCGCGCTGATCTCCAACGTGGTCTGCCTGCCGATCTACGAGAAGCTCAACGCCAAGGCCAAGGTGCTCGAAGTCAACATGACCCTGGTGATCGACGGCCTCGCCCAGATCCGCGCGGGCAAGAGCCCGAACGTGGTGCGCGAGGCGCTGAAGGCCTACCTGCCGCACAACCAGCGCCAGGGCGAGGAGGAGCGCGAGGCGGCCTGACGGCCGCGCGCGATGGTGGAGCCGGATGGCAAGCAAGCGGCGAAAGGGCGGCGGCGGGGCGCCGGAGTGGCTGGTCACCTTCGCCGACCTGATGAGCCTGCTCGTCTGCTTCTTCGTGCTGATCATCTCCTTCTCGAACCAGGACGAGAAGAAGCTGCAGATCGTCGCCGGCTCCATGCGCGAGGCCTTCGGCGTGCAGACCGAGATCCGCGCCGCCGGCATGATCGAGCGCGACGGCCTGCCGGCGAACCTGCACTTCCGCCAGACCACCCAGGTGCCGACGCCGGCCGACACCAACTTCGAGAGCGAGAGCGACCCGACCCGCCCCAAGCAGGGCCCCGAGGCGGCGACACACGAATTCGTGACCGACGAGGATCGCCGCAAGGCCAGCTTCCTGATGGCCGCGGCCTCCCTGCGCCAGGCGCTGCAGTCGATGCCGGACATCGCCGAGATCTCCGACAACATCGTCATGCGGGTCGACGACGAGGGCCTCCATGTGGAACTCGTCGACCAGGACGGCCGGGCGATGTTCGGCTCCACCTCCCGCCAGCCCTATCCCGTCGCGCGCGAACTTCTCGAGCGGATGGCCCCGGTGCTGAGAAAATTGCCGAATCGCATTAGGATCACCGGCCATACCTCCGCCGGGCCGACCTCGGTCGATCCGTTCGGCGGTGCGTGGCAGCTTTCCGCGGATCGCGCCGAGGTGACGAGGCAGATCCTGGTGGGGGAGGGGGTCCCGGCAGACCGCTTCGCGGCGATCGTGGGCAGGGCGGACACCGAGCCGCTGTTCGCCAACGATCCCTCGCTCGCGGCGAACCGCCGCATCTCCATCCTGCTTTTGGACGAGGATCCGCCGCTGCCACCTGACCTGTCGCCGTGATAAGGGGTTCCCCGTACGGCATGACATGAGGGAGACCGCGTGATCACGGAGGACTGGATCCTCGTCGCCGCACTCGCCCCGTTCCTGGCGGCGGTTGCGGCCCCGTTCCTGGCAGCCGCGGCGGGACGCGCCGCCGCCTTCCTGCTCGCCGCGGTGCCGGCGGCGGTGTTCGTCGCCTTCGCCGGGCTGGTGCCCGGGGTGGCCGCCGGCGAGCGCTACGCCGCCGGGGTGGACTGGCTGCCGGCCTGGGGCGTGCGGCTGTCGTTCATGGTCGACGGCCTGTCGCTCATGTTCGCGCTGCTGATCACCGGCATCGGTGCCTTCATCATCGTCTACGCGGGCGGCTACATGAAGGGGCACCCGCACGCGGGCCGCTTCCTCACCTTCATGTTCCTGTTCATGGGCGCGATGCTCGGCCTGGTGCTCGCCGACGACCTCATCACCCTGTTCGTCTTCTGGGAAGGCACCTCGATCACCTCCTTCCTGCTGATCGGCTTCGACCACGCGCGCCGGGCCTCGCGCCGGGCGGCGCTGCAGGCGCTTGTGATCACCGGCGCGGGCGGCCTGTCGCTGCTGGCCGCGGTGCTGCTCGCCGGCCAGATCACCGGCGCCGGCTCGCTGTCGGAGTTGCTGGCGACCGGCGACGCCCTGCGCTCGTCCGATCTCTACGTCGCCGTCTTCCTGCTCGTCCTCGGCGCGGCCTTCACCAAGTCGGCGCAGGTGCCGCTGCACGTCTGGCTTCCCAACGCCATGGAGGCGCCGACGCCCGTGTCGGCCTACCTGCACTCCGCGACCATGGTGAAGGCGGGCGTCTACCTCTTGATGCGGATGAACCCGGTTCTCGGCGACACCGACTGGTGGACGACGATCCTGCCGGTGTTCGGCGCCGCCACCCTGATCGTCGGCGCCCTGCTCGCGATGCGGCAGACCGACCTCAAGCTGATGCTCGCCTACACTACCGTGGCCTCGCTGGGCCTCCTCGTGATGCTGACCGGCGTCGGCACCGAGGCGGCGATCGTCGGCGCGGTCTCTTATCTCTTCGCCCACTCGCTGTTCAAGGGCGCCCTCTTCATGGTGGCCGGCGCGATCGACCACGAGAGCGGCACGCGCGACGTGACCCGCCTCGGCGGCCTGCGCCGGGCGATGCCGGTGACCTTCGCGGCGGCGCTGGTGGCGGCGATCTCGATGGCGGGCCTGCCGGTGATGTTCGGCTTCGTCGCCAAGGAGGCGCTCTACCTCGGCCTCGACGACTCCGGTCGCACCGCGCTGCTCGCCGCCGCCGTGCTCGGCAACGCGCTGATGTTCGCCGTCGGCTTCCAGGTGGCGCTGAAACCGTTCCTCGGTCCTGAGGTGAAGACCCCGAAGCACGCTCACGAGGGGCCGTTCGAGCTCTGGGCCGGCCCGGTGGTGCTCGGCCTCGTCGGCCTCGGCGCGGCGCTGCTGACCTACCAGACGGCGGAATACCTCATCGCCCCGACCGCCGGCGCCGTGCTCGGCCGCCCGGCGATCCCCGAACTCCACCTGATCCCGACCTACATCTCGACGCCGCTGATCCTCTCCGTCGTCACAGTCGTGATCGGGCTGCTGCTCTACCTCGGCGCCCGGCAGATCCGCGCCGGCGTCGCCGGCACGCTCGCGGCGATCGGCTGGGGACCGGACCGCGGCTTCGACCAGGCGGTGGCGGGCCTCGTCGCCTTTTCCTCGGCGGTCACCGGCCTCACCCAGACCGGGCGGATGAACCGCTACATCACCGTGACGATCCTCGCTGCGGCGGTGGCGCTGCTGGTCCCGATGGCGGTCTACGACGAGTTCCCCGGCCGGCCGCCGTTCCCGCCGCTGACCATCTACGAATGGGCGATCCTGCTGCTGACGGCCGTCGGCCTCGTCGCCGTCCTGATCGCACGCACCCGGCTCACCGCCATCGTCTCGCTGGGCATCCAGGGCTTCGGCGTCGCGGTGCTGTTCATGCTGTTCGGCGCCCCCGACCTCTCCTTCACCCAGTTCATGGTGGAGACGCTGTCGGTGGTGATCCTCGCCCTGGTGATGACCCGCCTCGCCCTCGGCGAGCGGGACCATCGGCCGACCGGCGAGATGGCCTGGCACGGCGCGCTGGCGCTCGCCACCGGCGGCGGCCTGGCGATGGTGCTGCTCGCGGCGGTCGAGGTGCCGTTCGACCGGCGGCTGACCGATTTCTTCGAGGCCTGGTCGCGGGTGATCGCCCACGGCCGCAACGTCGTCAACGTCATCATCGTCGACTTCCGCGGCGTCGATACTCTGGGCGAGATCGCGGTGGTGATGATCGCGGGCCTGTGCATCCTCGCCCTCGTCCGCATCAAGGCGGGCCGGCGGATACCGTCCCTGCGCGAGGAGACCCGATCGTGAGCACGCTGATTTTCCGCACCCTCTCGCCGCTGGTCACCGGCCTCATCCTGGTCTTCTCGGTGTTCATCACCCTGCGCGGCCACAACGAGCCCGGCGGCGGCTTCATCGGCGGGCTGATCGCCGCCGCCGGCTTCGCCATCTTCGGGCTCAGCCACGGGGTCGCCCGCGCGCGCCAGGCGCTGGTGTTCCACCCGCTGGTGTTCGCCGGGGCCGGGCTCTTCATCGCCGTCGCGGCGGGCCTCGCCTCGGCCCTGTTCGGGCGCAACTTCATGACCGGGCTCTGGGCCTACCCGCAGGTGCTCGGCGTGGAACTGGCGATCTCCTCGCCGCTCTTCTTCGACCTCGGCGTCTTCCTGGTGGTGACCGGCACGATGAGCTCCATCGTGCTCGCCCTCGAGGAGCGGGAGGGCGGGTTCTGATGGAGACCGCCTTCGCCGGCCTCGTCGGCCTCCTCTTCGCCACCAGCCTCTACCTGATGCTGTCGACCAAGACGATCCGCATCCTGATCGGGATCGCGATCCTCAGCAACGCGGTGAACCTCCTGATCTTCACCGCCGGCCGGCTGGTGCGCGAGAAGCCGCCGCTGATCGCATTGGAGGCCTACGTGCCCGAGGCGGGTGTCGCCAACGCGCTGCCGCAGGCGCTGATCCTGACCGCGATCGTGATTTCCTTCTCCTTCTTCGCCTTCCTGCTGGTGCTCGCCTTCCGCGCCTACCAGGACCTCGGCACCGACGACACCGACGCCATGCGCATCGCCGAGCCGGTCGGCGAGCCCGGCCCGCCGCAGGGGTACTGAACCGATGGCCGTCTCGGACGCTGAAAAGGCCGTCGACTACGCCCTGGCCATGGTGATGGAGCCGGCCACCGCCGGCGACTGGCTGGTGGTCCTGCCGGTGGCCGTGCCGATGCTGGCCGGGGCCGTGCTGGTGATCCTGCGCCACTTCATGCGCTGGCACGCCGCCATCGCCGGAAGCGGCCTCGCCGTGCTGCTGATCGTCGACGTGCTGCTGCTGCAGCGGGTGCTGGCGGGCGGGCCACAGGTGATGATGATGGGCGGCTGGCTGCCGCCCTTCGGCATCGCCTTCGAGGCGGACCTGCTGGGCACCACGCTCGCCTGCACCTCCGCCCTCGTCGCCTTCGCGATCTCGCTGCAGGCGGCGCGGCAGGTCAACACCCACGAGCGGCGCTATGGCTACTATCCGTTCCTGATGCTGCTGATGGCCGGCGTCCACGGCGCCTTTCTCACCGGCGACCTCTTCAACCTCTACGTCTGGTTCGAGGTGCTGCTGATCTCCTCCTTCGGGCTGCTGGTGCTCGGCTCGGAGGACCGGCAGATCGACGCGACGGTGAAGTACGGCATCCTCAACCTGCTCGCCACCACCCTGTTCCTGATCGGGACCGGCCTCCTCTATGGCACCCTCGGCACGCTCAACATGGCCGACATCGCCGTCAAGGCGCGCGATCCCGAGGTCCAGGGGCCGCTGATCACCCTGTCGGCGCTGTTCCTGCTCGCCTTCTCGATGAAGGCGGCGGCCTTTCCGCTGAACTTCTGGCTGCCCGCCTCCTACCACGCGCCCGGGCCGGGGGTGTCGGCCCTGTTCGCCGGCCTCCTCACCAAGGTGGGCGTCTACTCGCTGATCAAGGTGCTGGTGCTGCTGCTCGGGCCGCAGTCGGCGAACCTCTCGGCGGTGGTCGCCTGGATGGCCGGGCTCACCATGGTGGTCGGCGCGCTCGGCGCGCTCGCCCAGTCCGAGATGCGCCGGCTGCTCAACTGGCTGGTGATCGCCGGCATCGGCAACATGATGATCGGGGTCGCCCTGCAGGACGAACTCTCGCTCGCCGGATCGATCTTCTACGCCGTGCACTCGATGCTGGTGATGGCGGCGCTCTACCTCGCCGCCGGGCTGATCGAGGACATGACCGGCTCGGGTGACCTTCGACGGGTCGGCGGGGTGTGGGTCCGGCATGCAGGCTTCGGAACGCTGGTGCTGGTGCTGGTGCTCGCCGTCGGCGGCCTGCCGCCCTTCTCCGGCTTCTGGCCGAAGGCGGTGCTGGTGGACGCCACGCTCGCCGCTGGTGCGCCCTGGCTGGCGGCCGCCGTGCTCGTCTCCGGCTTCCTCACCACCCTCGCCGGCGGGCGCATGTTCATCTATGCCGTCTGGCGCGGCGGTCCGGAGGGGACGCCCGACGGAACCGTCGATCCGGCGGCGGCCGCGGTCGCGCCCGACGCCTCGCGGTTCCTGCCGGTGATGCTGCTGACCGCGGCGGTGGTGGCGGTCGGCCTCTGGCCGGCACCGGTCTACGACCTCTCGCTCGGCGCGGCGGCGGGCCTCATCGACCCGACCGGCTACATCGACGCCATCTTCGGAGAGCGGCCATGAGCGGGCGCATCGTCATCCTCCTCATCTACGTCGCCATGTGGGCGGGCGTGACGGGTTCGGTCGCTCCGCTGAACCTCCTGTTCGGGCTCGCGCTCGGGCTGCTGGCGCTCTGGCTCGTCCGCGACCCCTCCGACTCCGGGCCGCGGGTGCATCCCCTGCTGGTGCTCCAACTCGCCGGGGTTTTCATCATCGAGCTCCTGAAATCCGGCATCCGCGTCGCCCGGATCGTGGTGCGCCCCGACATGAAGCTGCGGCCGGCGGTGATCGCCTATCCGCTCACCGTGACGCGGGACTTCGAGATCACCATTTTGGCCAGCCTCATCACCCTGACGCCCGGCACGCTCTCGGTCGACGTGTCGCGCGACGGGGGGACGCTCTACATCCACTGCGTGGACGTGGACGACTACGACGCCGTAATCGCCGATATCCGCGACACCTTCGAGTCCCTGATCAGGAGGGCGTTCAATTGAGTACCTCCGACCTGCTGCTGCTTGCGGCGAACATCGCGCTGGTCGCCCTCTCGGGGGCGCTGCTGATGGTCGCCTGGCGGATCATCGTCGGCCCGACCCTGCCCGACCGGATCGTGGCGCTCGACCTTCTGGTCGGCATCGTGATCGGCCTCATCGCGGTGGTGGCGGTCCGCAGCGGCTACGAATCCTTTCTGGACGTGGCGATCGCCCTCGGCCTCGTCGGCTTCCTCGCCACCGTCGCCTTCGCCCGCTTCGTGCTGCGCCGGGGCCAGTCCGGCGACGCGCCGAGCACGCTGCCCCACCACGACCCGGACCGCGGCGCCGGCCGCGGAGCGCGCCGATGATCGACAGCATCCTCGACCTGCTCGGCGCCGCCTCGCTCCTCGTCGGCGCCGCCTTCGGGGTGGTCGGAGCCCTCGGCGTGCTGCGCTTTCCGGACGTCTACACGCGCACGCATGCGGCCAGCAAGGCCGGGACCCTCGGGTCCGGCTTCTGCCTGCTCGCGGTGGCGCTGGGGACCGAGTCGATCGATGTGGCCACCCGTGCGGCGGTCGCGATCATCTTCTTCATGCTGACGGCCCCGGTCTCCGCCCACCTCCTCGCCCGCGCCGCCTTCCGGGCCGGATATCCGTCCGACTGTGCCGAGAACGCCTACCTCGCCGAAGTGGAGCGGCAGAGTGCAGCCGATGAGGCCGAACGCGCGGAAGATGTGACGGCTCGGTGATTCGTCCTCCACCCGGCCGGCGGGCAATCCGGCCGGACCGCCGTCCACTAATCTGCCGCCCAATTCGGGAAACATTCTTGGACCGGCCCGGATACGGGGAAAATCAAGTTCTCTGGCTGCGATGATTCCTGCATTTGCCTCGGCAGATCACGACGGCGCTTGTAATCCGATCGGATCGGCGGTATTGGGAAGAAATAGCTTGTCTCAACCTGTTTGGCCCCGAGTGCGCTGCCAGACTTTTGCCTGAACGGATCCGCACCGGTTGCACGACTGGCCTCAATCCCATGCTGAATCCAAAAAACGGGACTGACACCGACATGAACGACATGGACGACAACACCACGGTAATCGACCTCGCGGCCCACATCGTCGCGGCCTACGTCGGTAACAACACCGTTGCACCGGGCGATCTGCCCAACCTGATCTTCGAGGTGGTCGGTGCGCTGAACCGCGTCCAGGGCGGTCCCGTCGAGGCGGAGCCGGAGCCGGCCAAGCCGGCCGTTCCGGTCAAGAAATCCGTCACGCCGGACTACATCATCTGCCTCGAGGACGGCAAGAAGTTCAAGTCGCTGAAGCGGCACCTGCGCACCCACTACAACATGTCGCCGGAAGAGTACCGCGAGAAGTGGAACCTGCCGGCCGACTATCCGATGGTTGCGCCGAACTACGCCCAGGCCCGCTCCGAGCTTGCCAAGAAGATGGGCCTCGGCCAGCAGCGTCGCCGGTCGCGCTGAGCCGCCGGAAGTCTAAGGGAAGGGGCGTCGTCCACGGGGCGGCGCCCCTTTTCCATGCGCGGACCTCCCGCCGACGGGCGGTCCGGGGCCCGGCCGATGTCCGCGCGGCCGCAAGGGCCCGTGCTGCGGCAGGCGGAGCGGGCGACCTCTGGGTGACGTCGCGCCCGGCCGGGTGGCGGCTGATCCGCCCTGCGAGGTCATCCGGCGGACGGCGGGCTACGTAGAGGTCGGGAACAGCCCACGGAGGTTCCCTGATGCCGCTCACCCGCCGCGCCTTCACCGGTCTTGCCGCCGGCGTCCTCGCCCTGCCGTTTCCGGCCGGCGCCGCCTCGCCGGGGCTCCGCCTCGAGCGATTCTTCCTCGGTCGCACGACGGGCCGTGGGCGCTTCGTCTCCGACCTCGCCGGCGTCGACCGGGAGTTCGACGTGGCGGCCCACGGTCGCATGGACGGGGCCGACCTGATCCTCGTCGAGGAGATCACCTACGACGACGGCGTCCGCGACACCGCGGCCTGGCGCTTCGCCCCCTCCGGCAGCGGCTACACCGGCCGGCGCACCGGCGTCGAGACGCTGGTGCCGGTGCGGGTGGAGGACGGTGTCGTCCGCATGTCCTACGTGGCCGAGGTGCCCGGCGCGGACGGCGCTCCGGTGCGCCTGCGCTTCGACGACGTCCTCGTCCAGACCGACGCCTCCACGGTGGTGAACACCGCCGACGTGAGCATCGCCGGGGTCCGCGTCGGGACCGTCGAGGTGACCTTCCGCCGCTGACCCCTGTTGCGCTGCACAAGATATGCACGCACTGCACAACAGGCGTGCAGCGGATGCCCTAACCGGAGGCGACGGGATCATCTACATGGATGTTGTCCGATTGGACAAAAAACCGCCCGGCGGATCCGGGCGGCCCGATCGGGGAAGCCTGGAGAGAGAAGATGATCAGCCTGATTGCCCAGCGCGTGAAGGCCTACCGCAACTACCGTTCGGTCGTCGGCCAGCTGTCGCGGATGACGTCGCACGAACTCGACGACATCGGCCTCACCCGCGCCGACATCGAGCGCGTCGCCCGCGGCGCCGCCCGCTGAACAGAACGCCGACGCCCGCCGCTATCCCGCGGCCCGCGCCCTGACGAGCCCCGCCCCGGCGGGGCTTTGTCGTTTCTGCGAGAGCCTCGCCGAAGTCTGGCGGGTGGAGGCGGTCACCGGCCCCCCGACGGAGCGGCGAGGGCGCCGGCGGCCGAGGCATCCGGCCCGGTTGGCGGTTCGGGCGAAGGCGCGCCCATGGGCCCGGGCAGCCCCACGACCCGTCCGGTGCGTCCCGCCGCCCTTTACCGACGATCCCCGGCCGGGCTATGCCGCTTGCATGACACCGCCCGCCGACGATCCGCGCCGCTTCCGCCAGAGCCCCGCCGACCCCGCCTTCGTCCAGGATCCCTATCCCGCCTACGACCGGATGCGCGCGATCGGCCCGGCGGTCTACTGGGAGGACTACGGCTTCTGGTGCCTTGCGGGATTCGACGCGGTGAACGCGCTGCTGCGCGACCGCCGCTTCGGCCGGGACGTGCTGCACGTCACCACCCGCGAGGCGCTCGGCTGGCCGGAGATCCCGCCGCACCTGAAGCCCTTCTACGACGTCGAGGCGCACTCGCTGCTCGAACTCGAGCCGCCGGCGCACACGCGCCTGCGCACGCTCGTCAACCGGGCCTTCGTCTCCCGCGCGATCGAGCGGCTGCGCCCGAGGGTGACGGCGCTCGCCCACGGCCTCGTCGACCGTTTCGAGGCGGACGGCCGGGTGGACCTGCTGCCCGCCTTCGCGACGCCGATCCCGGTGATCGTGATCGCCGAGCTCCTCGGGGTGCCGGTGGAGATGGCCGACCGGCTGCTCGACTGGTCGCATCGCATGGTCGCCATGTACCAGTTCAACCGCACGCGGGCTGTGGAGGACGACGCCGTGGCGGCGACCGAATCCTTCGTCGCCTTCATGCGCTCCCATGTGGACGCCCGCCGCTCGGACCCGCGCGATGACCTGATCAGCCACCTGATCGCGGCGGAGGAGAAGGGCGAAAAGCTCTCCACCGACGAGCTGATCACCACCTGCATCCTGCTGCTCAACGCCGGCCACGAGGCGACCGTGCACGCGATCGGCAACGGGGTGAAGGCGCTGCTCGAGGCCGGCGTCGACCCGGCGACCGCCTTCGCCACCCCCGCGGCGACGGAGCGCACCGTGGAGGAGCTGATCCGCTTCGACGCGCCGCTGCACCTCTTCACCCGCTACGCCCTCGAGGACGTCGAGGTGCACGGGGTGCGGCTGAAGCTCGGCGACCGGATCGGCCTCCTCCTCGGCGCGGCCAACCGCGACGGCGCGCGTTTCACCGACCCGCACCGGCTCGACATCGGCCGTGCGGACGTCGCCAGCGTCTCCTTCGGCGCCGGCATCCATTTCTGCATCGGCGCGCCGCTCGCGCGGCTCGAGCTGCAGTGCGCCCTGCCGGCACTGTTCGAGCGCCTGCCGAGGCTGCGGCTGGACGCGCGGCCGGCCTATGCCGACCGCTACCACTTCCGCGGGCTGGAGGCCCTGCCGGTCGCCTGTTGAGGACGCCTTCGTCCCGACCTGGGCATCTACTCGCGGAGCCTGCTCCCGTCTGGCAGCGGTATATTCTCGAAAGGGCCAGCAAGTCCGCGGGGCGCCCGGCGGGCAGGTCGGACCCCGTGCCCCCGCCGCTGCGGCCGCCCCGCGTCGCTCCTCAACCGCGGGCCAGCGCCACCGCGATGTCGGCCGCCAGCCGCGCGTTGTTGCGCACCAGGGCGATGTTGGTCGCAAGGCTCCGCCCTCCGGTGCGCTCCAGCATCTCGGAGAGGAGGAACGGCGTCACCGCCTTGCCGACGATCCCGGCCGCCTCGGCGGCTGCGATCGAGGCAGCGATGTGGCCGGCGATCTCCTCGGCCGGGATCTCGTCGGCCTCCGGCACGGGGTTCGCGACCAGCATGCCGCCAGAGAGGCCGAGGCGCGTGCGCATCGCCATGAAGGCGGCGACGCCGCGGGCGTCGTCGATCCGGAGCGGCGCCTTCAGCCCCGAGCGGCGCGACCAGAAGGCGGGGAACTCGTCGGTGCCGAAGCCGACCACCGGCACGCCGAGGGTCTCCAGCACCTCCAGCGTCTTGGCGATGTCGAGGATCGCCTTGGCGCCGGCAGCCACCACGGTGACCGGCGTGCGGGCGAGCTCCTGCAGGTCGGCCGAGACGTCGAAGCTCTCCTCCGCGCCGCGGTGGACGCCGCCGATGCCGCCGGTGGCGAAGACCGGAATGCCGGCGAGGTCCGCCGCGATCATCGTGGCGGCGACGGTGGTCGATCCGGCGCGGCGGGTCGCGAGGGCGAAGCCGAGGTCGGCCCGCGAAAGCTTCATCACCCCCTCGGCCTTCGCCAGCGCCTCCAGCACCGGCGGCTCCAGCCCGACGCGGATCCGCCCGTCCATCACCGCGATGGTGGCGGGAACGGCGCCGCGGGCGCGCACCTCCGCCTCCACCGCGCGGGCGGTCTCGACATTCTGCGGCCAGGGCATGCCATGGGTGACGATGGTGGATTCGAGCGCCACCAGCGGGCGTCCGGCGAGGCGGGCGGCGGCCACCTCCTCGCCCCAGGTGATCGGCAGGTCGTTCACGTCATGCTCCCGTCTCGTCTTGTTCCAGCGCTTGCAGCACGGCCGGCGGCAGCCTGTCCAGCGCCCCGGTGGAACTGAGCGCCGCGCCGGCGGCGAGGATGCCGGTCCGCGTCGCCTCCGCGAGCGGGCGGCCGCGGGCGAGCGCGGCGAGGGTGCCGGCGGTCAGCGCGTCGCCGGCCCCGGTCACGTCGGCGACCTCCACCGGCGGCACCTCGATCGCCTCGATCCGCCCGTCCTCCAGCACCGCGAGCGGGCCGGCGCCGCCGGTCACCACCAGTCGGCGTGCGCCGCGGCGGGCGAGGGCGGCGGCGGCCTCGGAAGCGCCCCGGAAGGCTTCGCCGGCGAGCGCCGAGGCGGAGGCGAGGTTGAGGAAGCCGAGGGCGCCGGCGGAGAGGGCGGCGGCGACCCGCGGCGCCTTCGCCCGCGAGATGGCGTCGACCGCAAGGCGTGCCCCGCAGCGCCCGGCGAGGGCGTCCAGCGTCGCGGCCGGCAGGTTGGCGTCGGCGAACACCAGCCGGGCGGCGGCGAGCGGGCCGGCGAGCGCCTCCAGCGCCTCGGGCCCGATCCGGTCGTAGATCGCCATGTCGGACACCGCCGCGACGAGTTCGCCCGCCTCGTCGTGGACGGCGACATAGGCGCCGGTGGCGGCGTCCGGGTCCACAGTCACCGCGGCGGCCGCCACGCCGGCCGCGGCGAGGGCGGCGACGAGGCTCCGCCCCGCGGGGTCGTCGCCGACCCGGCTCGCCAGCGCCGTCCCGATCCCGGCGGAGGCCAGCAGCACCGCCACGTTGCGCGCGACGCCGCCGGGCCTCTCCGCCACCCGCCCGGGGCAGGAGGTCCCGGGCTCGAATCGGCCAATTGTCCGCGCCACCACGTCGCGGTGGCAGCCGCCGACGAGCAGGACCTCCGGGGCGCCGCTCACGGCCGGCCCCGTCCGGCGAGTCGCGCCGGCGGGCCGGCTGCGGCGACTGCGAGGCGGGGCGGAACGTCCCGCGAACGCATCGCCAAAAGGCAATGTCGCTCAATCGTTTCACAGGGGACTTGCGCGATGGAACAAATCATGTACATCCTGCCTGAGATTGCTACCGGTCGCGGCTCGTGGAATAAGGACCCGGCACCCATGTCGCAGAACACGCTACGCCTCGTCGAGGGAAGTTCAATGGACAAGACCAAGGCGCTGGACGCCGCGCTGTCGCAGATCGAGCGCGCCTTCGGCAAGGGGTCGATCATGCGGCTGGGGCAGGGCTCCGTCGTCGAGGTCGAGACCGTGCCGACCGGCTCGCTCGGGCTCGACATCGCGCTCGGCATCGGCGGGTTGCCGCGCGGGCGCATCGTCGAGATCTACGGCCCGGAGTCGTCGGGCAAGACGACGCTGGCGCTGCATACCGTCGCCGAGGCGCAGAAGCGCGGCGGCGTCTGCGCCTTCATCGACGCGGAGCACGCGCTCGACCCGATCTATGCCCGCAAGCTCGGCGTCAACCTCGCCGACCTCTTGATCTCCCAGCCCGACGCGGGCGAGCAGGCGCTGGAGATCGCCGACACGCTGGTGCGCTCCGGCGCCATCGACGTCCTGGTGGTCGACTCGGTGGCGGCGCTGACGCCGAAGGCCGAGCTCGAGGGCGAGATGGGCGACAGCCTGCCGGGCATGCAGGCGCGGCTGATGAGCCAGGCGCTGCGCAAGCTCACCGCCTCGATCTCCCGGTCGAAGACCATGGTGATCTTCATCAACCAGATCCGCATGAAGATCGGCGTGATGTTCGGCAGCCCGGAGACCACGACCGGCGGCAACGCGCTGAAGTTCTACGCCTCCGTCCGCCTCGACATCCGCCGCATCGGCGCGATCAAGGCGCGCGACGAGATCGTCGGCAACCAGACCCGCGTGAAGGTGGTGAAGAACAAGCTGGCGCCTCCGTTCAAGGAGGTGGAGTTCGACATCATGTACGGCGAGGGCATCTCCAAGCTCGGCGAGCTGGTCGACCTCGGCGTCAAGGCCGGCATCGTGGAGAAGTCCGGCGCCTGGTTCTCCTACAACAGCCAGCGCCTGGGCCAGGGCCGCGAGAACGCCAAGCAGTTCCTGCGCGAGAACCCCGCCCTTGCCGACGAGATCGAGCTGGCGATCCGCCAGAACGCCGGAGTCATCGCCGATTCGATCCTTCAGGGCAGCCCCGAGCCCGACGGGGACGCCGCCGCGCCCGACTTCGACTGAGCAAGGCCGCGCGGCCGCCGGCGCCGTGGAGGCTCTGAGCCCGCCCTTCTCCCCGCCGGGGAGGAGGGACCACGTGCCGGGACGAGGTCAGGGACACGTGCCGGCCGATCGACGCCGGTTCAGCACCGCGACCTCCGGATCCGCCACCCGGGGCGCCGTTCCCGCATCCTCTGTGGACTCCCGTCCGGGCGATCGGATATGAACCGCTGTCCTCACGCAGCGCGGCCTCGCGGTCGCGGGCGCCGACCGTCGCCGGGCCGGCGGGCGGGACGCGGGCGGGGCGGTGGCCGGTTGCGGACGGCGGCTCCGGACGCCACATCGATGGGCGACGAAACACGGGACGGCCGGGCGGCAGGGCCCGGCCATGCGGGGTGAACCAGGGTCATGAACGGCGTCAACGAAATCCGCTCGACCTTTCTCGACTTCTTCGCGCGGAACGACCACGAGGTGGTGGCGTCGAGCCCGCTCGTGCCGCGCAACGATCCGACGCTGATGTTCACCAACGCCGGAATGGTGCAGTTCAAGAACGTCTTCACGGGCCTGGAGCGCCGCCACTATGCCCGCGCGGCCACCTCGCAGAAGTGCGTCCGCGCCGGCGGCAAGCACAACGACCTCGACAACGTCGGCTACACCGCGCGGCATCACACATTCTTCGAGATGCTGGGCAACTTCTCCTTCGGCGACTACTTCAAGGACCGGGCGATCGAGCTCGCCTGGACCCTGATCACCCGCGAGTTCGGGCTGCCCAAGGAGCGGCTGCTGGTCACCGTCTTTTCCGAGGACGAGGAGGCGGCGGCGCTGTGGCGCAAGATCGCCAGCCTCTCCGACGACCGGATCATCCGCATCTCCACCTCCGACAACTTCTGGGCCATGGGCGACACCGGCCCCTGCGGGCCGTGCTCGGAGATCTTCTTCGACCACGGCGACAAGATCTGGGGCGGTCCGCCGGGCTCGGCGGAGGAGGACGGCGACCGCTTCATCGAGATCTGGAACCTCGTCTTCATGCAGTACGAGCAGGTGACCAAGGAGGAGCGGATCGAGCTGCCGCGCCCGTCCATCGACACCGGCATGGGGCTGGAGCGCATCGCCGCGGTGCTGCAGGGCGTCCACAACAACTATGACATCGACCTCTTCAAGGCGCTGATCCGCGCCTCGGTGGAGGCGACCGGCGTGCCGGCGACGGGCGACCGCGCGCCCAGCCACCGGATCATCGCCGACCACCTGCGCGCCTCCAGCTTCCTGATCGCCGACGGCGTGCTGCCGTCGAACGAGGGCCGCGGCTACGTGCTCCGCCGCATCATGCGCCGGGCCATGCGGCACGCGCACCTGCTCGGCGCCGAGGAGCCGATCCTCTACCGGCTGGTGGCGGCGCTGGTGCGCGAGATGGGCGCCGCCTATCCGGAACTCGTCCGTGCCGAGCCGCTGATCACCGAGACGCTGCGCCTGGAGGAGACGCGCTTCCGCCGCACGCTCGCCCGCGGCCTCGGCCTGCTCGACGAGGCGACGCGCGACCTCGGCGAGGGCCAGCGGCTCGACGGCGAGACCGCCTTCCGCCTCTACGACACCTTCGGCTTCCCGCTGGACCTCACCCAGGACGCCCTCAAGGCGCGCGGCATCGGCGTCGACACGGACGGCTTCAACGCGGCGATGGAGCGCCAGCGGGCCGAGGCCCGGGCCGCCTGGGCCGGCTCCGGCGAGGCCGCGACCGAGGCCGTGTGGTTCCGCATCCGCGAGCACGTCGGCGCCACCGAGTTCCTCGGCTACGAGACCGAGACCGCCGAGGGCGTCGTCGCCGCGCTGGTCGCGGACGGCGCCGAGGTCGACGTGCTGAGGACAGGCGCAACCGGGGCGGTGGTGCTCAACCAGACGCCGTTCTACGCCGAGTCGGGCGGCCAGGTCGGCGACACCGGGCTGATGACCGCGCCTGGCCTCTGCGTCCGCGTCACCGACGTCGCCAAGAAGGCGGACGGGCTGTTCGTCCACGGCGTCGTCGTCGAGGAGGGCGAGCTCAGGGTCGGCGACGCACTGGAACTTGTGGTCGACCACGGCCGCCGCAGCCGCATCCGCGCCAACCACTCGGCGACGCACCTGCTGCACGAGGCGCTGCGCCAGGTGCTCGGCACCCACGTCGCCCAGAAGGGCTCGCTGGTCTCGCCCGACCGGCTGCGCTTCGACTTCTCCCATCCCAAGCCCGTCGGCGACGACGAGGCGGCGGAGGTAGAGCGGCTCGCCAACGCGATCATCCTGCAGGACGCCCCGGTCTCCACCCGGCTGATGGCCGTCGACGACGCCATCGCCTCCGGCGCCATGGCGCTCTTCGGCGAGAAGTATGGCGACGAGGTGCGGGTGGTCTCCATGGGCACCGCCCTCGAGGGCGAGAAGGCCGGCAAGGCCTATTCCGTCGAGCTCTGCGGCGGCACCCATGTGAACCGCACCGGCGAGATCGGCCTCGTCCACGTCGTCCAGGAGGGCGCGGTGGCCGCCGGCGTGCGCCGCCTCGAGGCGCTCACCGGCGAGGCGGCGCGCCGCCATCTCGCCGAGCAGGAGGCGAGGCTGAAGGCCGTGGCCGCCACGCTCAAGGTCTCCGTCGCCGACGTCGCCGAGCGGGTCGCGGCGCTCGCCGAGGACCGGCGGCGGCTGGAGCGCGAGCTCGTCGAGGCGAAGAAGAAGCTCGCCATGGGCGGCGGCGGGCAGGGCGGCGAGGCGGTGCGCGAGGTCGGCGGCGTCAAGCTGATGGCCCGGATCGCAGAGGGTGTCGCGCCGAAGGACCTCAAGGGCATGGTCGACGAGGGCAAGCGCGCCCTCGGCTCCGGCGTCGTGGTCATGGTCGGCGTCTCCGACGACGGCAAGGCCGGCGTGGTGGTCGGCGTGACGGCGGACCTCACCGACCGCCTTTCCGCCGTCGACCTCGTCCGCGCCGCCTCCGAGGCGGTCGGCGGCAAGGGCGGCGGCGGCCGCCCGGACATGGCCCAGGCCGGCGGCCCGGACGGCTCCAGGGCCGCCGACGCCATCGCCGCCGTCGAGGCCGCCCTCGCGGCGGCGTGAGGGCGGCGCGCCTCGCGGGGCGGTTGCGAAGCGTGCCCGCCACCCTGCCTGCCGGGCGGGGCACGGGCGGGCGTCGCACGTCGGGGTCCCCGGTCGCGGTGACGAGGGGAGGGGATGACGTGCCGGCTGCGGGGCCCCGGTGCCCGGCATCCCGTCAATGAGGAGGACCATGGCGGTGCCCGGCAGCGACTGGTGGCGCGGGGCGGTGATCTACGAAATCTACCCCCGCTCCTTCCGCGACACGAACGGCGACGGGGTCGGCGACCTCGCCGGCATTGCCGAGCGCCTTGCCCATGTGGCCGATCTCGGCGCCGACGCCGTCTGGATCACGCCCTTCTACCGCTCGCCCATGGACGACTTCGGCTACGATGTCGCGGACTACCGCGAGGTCGATCCGGTGTTCGGCGCTCTCGCCGACTTCGAAGCGCTGGCCGCCGAGGCGCGGCGGGTCGGCCTGAAGCTCCTCGTCGACTTCGTGCCGAGCCACACCTCCAGCGCCCATGCCTGGTTCGTCGAGAGCCGGTCGTCGCGCCACAATCCGAAGGCCGACTGGTACGTCTGGGCGGACCGAAAGGCGGACGGCACGCCGCCGAACAACTGGCTTTCGGTCTTCGGCGGCCCGGCCTGGCAGTGGGACTCGCGCCGGCGGCAATACTACCTGCACAATTTCCTGGCCAGCCAGCCGGACCTGAACCTGCACAACCCGGAGGTCCAGGACGCGCTCCTGTCCGAGATGCGCTTCTGGCTCGACCGCGGCGTCGCTGGCTTCCGCCTCGACGCGCTCAACTTCGGCATGCACGACCCGCAGCTGCGGGACAATCCGCCGGCCGAGGACCCGAGCCTGTCGGAGCACCCGCTCACCAACCCCTACGCCTACCAGCGGCACCTCTACGACAAGAGCCGGCCGGAGATGCCAGCCTTCCTCGAGCGGATCCGCGCCCTGCTCGACGGCTACGGCGCGACCACCAGCCTCGCCGAGATCGGCGACGATTCCCTCGTCACCCTCAAGCTGATGGGCGACTATGCCGGGGGCGGCAACCGGCTGCACATGGCCTACGGGTTCGAGTTCCTCGGCAGCCGGTTCTCGCCCCGCTTCGTGCGCGACACGCTCGCCCGCCATGCGGAGGTGGCCGGCGATGCCTGGCCCTGCTGGGCCTTCTCCAACCACGACTGCATGCGCCACGTCTCGCGCTGGATGCGGCCGGGCGAGGACCCCGCCGCGCTGGCGAAGCTCGCTGCGGGCGTGCTGCTCTCGCTGCGCGGTTCGGTCTGCCTCTACCAGGGCGAGGAACTCGGCCTGCCGGAGGCGGACGTCGCCTTCGAGGATCTCCAGGATCCCACCGGCCGCACCTTCTGGCCGGACTACAAGGGGCGCGACGGCTGCCGCACGCCGATGCCCTGGGACGACGCCGCCCCGAACGCCGGCTTCGGCGGCGCCGGCCGGCCCTGGCTCCCGGTTCCGCCGGCGCACCTGCCGCTCGCCGTCTCCCGCCAGCACGGCGACCCGGGGTCGGTCCTCGCCTTCTACCGGGCGGCCCTCGCGGCGCGGCGGCTGAGCCCCGCCCTCGTCGCCGGCGCGTTCGAGGTGCTGGAGGCCGGCGATGCCCTCCTGGCGCTCCGCCGGTCCGTGGACGGGGAGGAGATCGTCTGCGTCTTCAATTTCGGGGAGGCGCCGGTCGAGACGTCCCTGGTGGAATCGGGGGACGTGCTGCTCTCGACAGGGGGAGAGGGCGCCCGGCTCGAGCCGCGCGGTGTCCGCTGGATGAAGGTTGTGTGAGGGCGGCGGGGACCGGCTGCCGGGCGCCCCTTCAGGGCGTCTCGAGCAGCAGCGAGATGCCCTGGCCGACGCCGATGCACATGGTCGCGAGGGCGCGGCGGGCGCCGCGGGCCTGCAGCTCCAGCGCGGCGGTGCCGGCGATGCGGGCGCCCGAGGCGCCGAGCGGATGGCCGAGGGCGATGGCGCCGCCGTTGGGATTCACATGCCCGGCGTCGTCGGCAAGGCCAAGCCGGCGGGTGACCGCGAGCGCCTGGGCGGCGAAGGCCTCGTTGAGCTCGACGATGTCGACGTCGGCCATCGTGAGCCCGAGGCGGCCGAGCAGCTTCTCCGTCGACGGGGCGGGGCCCATCCCCATGATCCGCGGCGGCACGCCGGCGGTGGCCGCGCCGGCGACCTTCGCGATCGGGGTCAGGCCGTAGCGCTCGCAGGCCGCGGCCGAGGCGATCAGCACCGCCGCCGCGCCGTCGTTGACGCCGGAGGCGTTGCCCGCGGTCACCGTGCCGCCCTGGCGGAAGGGCGTCGGCAGCCTGGCGAGCATGTCGAGCGTGGTGTCCGGGCGCGGGTGCTCGTCCTCGCAGACCACCGTGACCGCGCCCTTGCGGCCCTTGATCTCCACCGGAACGATCTCGCGGGCAAGCCGGCCGGACGCCATCGCCCGGCCGGCGCGCTGCTGGCTGCGCAGCGCGAAGGCGTCCTGGTCGGCGCGCGAGACGCCGAACTCGGCGGCGACGTTCTCGCCGGTCTCCGGCATCGAATCGACGCCATGGGCGGCCTTCATCAGCGGATTGACGAAGCGCCAGCCGATGGTGGTGTCGTGGATCTCGGTTTGACGGGAGAAGGCGGCCTCGGCCTTGGGCATCACGAAGGGCGCGCGCGACATGCTCTCGACGCCGCCGGCGATCACCACCTCGGCCTCGCCGAGGCGGATCTGGCGGGCGCCGATGGCGATCGCGTCGAGGCCGGAGCCGCAGAGCCGGTTGACCGTGGTGCCCGGCACCGTGTCCGGCAGGCCGGCGAGCAGGGCGGCCATGCGGGCGACGTTGCGATTGTCCTCCCCGGCCTGGTTGGCGCAGCCGAGGATCACCTCGTCGATCGCCGCCGGGTCGAGGCCGGCGTTGCGGGCAAGCAGCGCCCGCAGCGGGATCGCGGCGAGGTCGTCGGTGCGGACCGGGGCGAGCGCGCCACCGAAGCGGCCGATTGGCGTGCGGATGTAGTCGACGATATAGGCGTCCATGGAGATGCTCTCGTCCCAGTTGGCCGGGTCAGGCGGCCTCGCCGGCGTGGGCGCGGCGGGTGCGCTCGTGGAGGTCGCGGAGCACGCTGAGCTCCTCGTCGGTGGGCGCCGCTGTTTCGCCCACCGAGGCGGCGAAGCGCAAGTCCCAGCCGCAGCTCTCGCGGACCTTTGTCGCCGGAACGCCCGGATGGAGCGCGGTGACGGTGAGTTCCTTCGTCTCCGGGTCCGGCTCCATGACGCAGAGGTCGGTGATGACCCGGGTCGGGCCCCTGGTGCTGAGGCCGAGGCGGGCGCGGTGGTCGCCGCCCTCGCCGTGGCCCATGGAGGTGACGAAGGGAAGCGTCTCCACGAAGGCCCGCGTGCCCATCGCCATGGTGATGAACACCTGGCCGCAGTGGCTGGCGATCTCCGGCGCGCCGCCGCCGCCGGGCAGCCGCACCTTCGGCCGGTCGTAGGGGCCGACCACGGTGGTGTTGAGGTTGGCGAAGCGGTCGATCTGGGCGCCGCCGAGGAAGCCGGTGGTGAACCGCCCGCCCTGCAGCCAGTAGCGGAACATCTCCGGCACCGAGACGGTGGTGAGCGCGGTGTCGCAGAGCTCGCCGTCGCCGATCGACAGCGGCAGCACGTTCGGCCGGGTGCCGATGGTGCCGCTCTCGTAGACGAGGGTGATGCCCGGCGCGTGGGTGAGCCGGGCGAGGTTGCAGGCGGCCGAGGGCGCGCCGATGCCGACGAAGCAGACGTCGTCGTTGGAGAGCGCCCGGGCGGCGGCCACCGTCATCATCTCGGTCGGGGTGAAAGGAACGGCCATCGGGTCTCTCCTCAGGCGGCGCGGCGGGCACGGGCGGCGAAGGCCTCGGGACCGGCCTCCAGCACGTTGGCCTTCATCCAGGCGAGGAAGCTGTCGCGGTCGCGGGCGATCGCGTCCCAGGCGATGTAGAAGGCGTTGTCGCGCGGATAGTAGCCCTGGGCATAGCTCGGGAAGGCGCCGCCCGGCACCGCGACGACGGCGCCGACGGTCCAGTGCGGCAGGATGCAGGCGTTGGGGCTGCGCGGGCCGAAGTCGTCGACGATCTCCTCCACCGTGACGATGGAGCGCCTCGCCGCCAGCACGGCCTCTTTCTGCACGCCGAGGATACCCTCCATCAGCACGTTGCCCTCGCGGTCGGCCCTGAGCGCATGGATGATGGCGACGTCCGGCCGGATCGCCGGCACGGCGGCGAGTACCTCGCCGGTGAAGGGGCAGGTGACGGAGCGGATCTCCGGGTTCACCTTGGCAAGGTCCGCGCCGATGTAGCCGCGCAGCACGGCGAAGGGGAGATTGGCGGCGCCCGCCTCGTAGGCGTTGGCCATCGCCGCGTGGCTGTGCTCGGAGATGGCGAGCGGGCCGGGCCAGCCGTTCTCCACCGCGTCGCGGACGCGGTGCAGCGAGCCGACGCCGGGGTTGCCGCCCCAGGAGAACTTGAGCCTCGACGCCGACCCCATGCCGATCATCTGGTCGTAGAGGATGTCCGGCGTCATCCGCACCAGGGTGAGGTCGCGGCGGCGCTGGCGGATGACCTCGTGGCCGGCGGCATAGGGGATCAGGTGGGTGAAGCCTTCCAGCGCCAGGGTATCGCCGTCGCGGACGAACTCCTCCACCGCGGCGGCCAGGCTCATGAACCGGCTCATTGCGACCTCGATTTGTGCGATATACGAACGGGCGTCCGTTAATCGGATGAAAGCACGCGACCCGCCGTGCCGTCAACGGGCGTTATCTTGACCGGTGTGCGTTATCCGCACATACTCCTGCGATGGTCACCGCAAGCGCCCAGAGCCGTCCGCTCGCCGCCCCGACGCCGCAGGGCACGGGGGAGGGCGTGCGCGTGGGCGACCTGATCGCCGGCCTCGCCAAGGGCCTCGCGGTGATCGAGGCCTTCGACGAGGGGCACCCGCGGCTCACCATCGCCGATGCCGCCCGGCTCACCGGGCTGGAGCGCGCCGTCGCCCGGCGCTGCCTGCTGACGCTGGTCCACCTCGGCTTTGCCCGGCACGACGGCAAGTTCTTCGAGCTGACTCCCCGGATCCTGCGGCTCGGCAACGCCTTCCTGTCCGCCACCCCGCTGCCGCGCGTGCTGCAGCCGGCGCTGGACCGGCTCGCCGCCGAGACGGACGAGAGCTGTTCCGCGGCGGTGCTGGACGGCATTGAGATCGTCTATGTGGCCCGCGCGGCCCGCCGCCGGGTGATGTCGGTGGGCCTCGACGTCGGCAGCCGCCTGCCGGCCACCTGCTCCTCCATGGGGCGGGTGCTTCTGGCGGCGCTGCCGGAGGCCGAGGCGCGGGCGCGGGTGCTCGCCAGCGACCGGCGGGCGCTGACGCCCCGCACGATCACCGATCCCGACGCCCTGGCGGAGGAGATCGCCCGCGTGCGCGCATCCGGCCATGCCCTCGTCGACCAGGAACTGGAACTCGGCCTTCGCGCCCTCGCGGTGCCGGTCCGCGATGTCCGCGGCCGGGTGGTCGCGGCCATGAACGTCGGAGCCCAGGCGGCGCGGATGCCGGTCGAGCGGCTCCTCGGCGAGGTTCTGCCGCGCCTTGCGGCGGCGGCCGCGGAGGTCGCGCGCGAGCTGCGCTGAGCCCCCGGAGTCGCCGGAAAGCCGCAGCGCGCCGGCAAAATCGCCGCATCGGCCGCGACCCGCGGCAGAATACATTATGGCGCATTGCTGATCTGCAAGCTTTGCGGTAAACGGCCCCGACGGAATTGCGAGGCGGCGCCCGCGCCGCCGCGAGTGGGGAGGTTCAAAAGACATGGCCGAGCATCAGACCTCGATGGACTATCCGGAGCACGAGCGCACCTATGCGACGTTCGTCACGCTCGTGAAGTGGAGCACCATCGGCACCGCCGTGCTCCTCATCCTCATGGCGATCTTCCTCCTCTGATCCGACACTCGATCACGACCATCGTCCGCTGATTGCCTGACGTCCCGGGCCGCGCGGCAGAAACTGACCGCTGCGGGCTCCGGGCACGTCCCGCGCGCGGGCCGTGCCGGACCCGCCGACGAGGAGGATGCCAGATGAAGATTGCGGTGCTTCGCGAGATCGACAAGGACGAGGGCCGCGTCGCGGCGACGCCCGAGACGGTGAAACGGTTCGTCGCCCTCGGAGCCACTTTTGCGGTTGAGACAGGCGCCGGCACCCGGTCGCGCATTCCGGACGAGGAGTACGCCGCCGTGGGCGCCACCATCGCGCCCGACGCCGCCGCCGCGCTCGCGGACGCGGACGTGGTGCTGAAGGTCCGCCGCCCGGAGGCGGCCGAGCTCGGCGCGATGAAGAAGGGCGCGATCGTCGTCGCCACCATGGAGCCCCACGGCAACGCCGAGGCGCTGAAGGCCATGGCCGACGCGGGCGTCGTCGCCGTCGCGATGGAGCTGATGCCGCGCATCACCCGCGCCCAGGTGATGGACGTCCTCTCCTCCCAGGCCAACCTCGCCGGCTACATGGCCGTGCTCGATGCGGCCGCGGTCTACGACCGCGCCTTCCCGATGATGATGACCGCCGCCGGCACCGTGCCGGCCGCCCGCGTCTTCGTGATGGGCGCCGGCGTCGCCGGCCTGCAGGCGATCGCCACCGCCCGCCGCCTCGGCGCCGTGGTGAGCGCGACGGACGTGCGCCCCGCCGCCAAGGAGCAGGTGGAATCGCTCGGCGCCAAGTTCATCGCCGTCGAGGACGAGGAGTTCCGCCAGGCCGAGACCGCCGCGGGCTACGCAAAGCCCATGTCGGCTGAGTACCAGGCCAAGCAGGCGGCCCTCGTGGCCGAGCACATCAAGAAGCAGGACGTGGTGATCACCACAGCGCTGATTCCGGGCCGCGCCGCGCCGCGGCTGGTCACCGGCGAGATGGTGAAGTCGATGCGCCCCGGCTCGGTGGTCGTCGACCTCGCGGTCGAGCGCGGCGGCAACGTGGAGGGCTCCAAGCCCGGCAAGATCGTCGAGGTCGGGTCGGTCACGATCGTCGGCCACAAGAACGTGCCGGGCCGCATCGCCGCCACCGCCTCGCAGCTCTACGCCAAGAACCTCTTCGCCTTCGTCGAGACGCTGATCGACAAGGGCGAGAAGAAGCTCGCGGTGAACTGGGACGACGAGCTCGTCAAGGCCACCGTGCTGACGCGCGACGGCGCGGTCGTCCATCCGTCGTTCACCGGCAGCTGATCGGGAGGGGGAAACCATGGAACACGAGACGCCTGATCAGATCGTCGAGCGCGCCCGCGCCGCCGCGGAGGCGGCCGAGCGGGCCGCCCTTGAGGCGCGGGAGGCGGCCGACGCCGCCGTCGGCCTCGTCGACGCCGCCGGAGACGGCCTCGCCGTCGCGGTGTCCACGGCCACCGGCGGGGCCATCGACCCGTTCGTCTTCCGCCTGTCGATCTTCGTGCTGGCGATCTTCGTCGGCTACTACGTGGTGTGGTCGGTGACCCCGGCGCTGCACACCCCGCTGATGTCGGTCACCAACGCCATCTCGTCGGTGATCATCGTCGGCGCGCTGCTCGCCGTCGGCGTCGACCTCGCCTCCAGCGAGGGCGCGGGGCTCGCCCGCGGCTTCGGCTTCGCCGCCGTCGTCCTCGCCTCGGTGAACATCTTCGGCGGGTTCCTGGTCACGAGCCGCATGCTCGCGATGTACAAGAAGAAGTCATAAGGGAGGGCGGTTCCATGTCGGCCAACGTCTCCGCCGTCCTCTACCTGATCTCGGCGGTCCTCTTCATCATGGCGCTGCGCGGGCTGTCGAGCCCGGTCACCTCGCGCCGGGGCAACATCTTCGGCATGGTGGGCATGACCATCGCGGTCCTGACCACGCTCGCCTCGATCCCGCCCTCCGCCGGCGCCTATGCGCTGATCCTCATCGGCCTCGCGGTCGGCGGCGGCATCGGCGCGGTGATCGCCCGGCGCATCGCCATGACGGCGATGCCGCAGCTCGTCGCCGCCTTCCACTCGCTGGTCGGCCTCGCGGCGGTGATGGTGGCCGCGGCGGCGCTCTACGCCCCGGCGGCCTTCGGCATCGGCGACCCCGGCCACATCCACGCCCAGGCGCTGGTCGAGATGAGCCTCGGCGTCGCCATCGGCGCGATCACCTTCACCGGCTCGGTCATCGCCTTCCTCAAGCTCGACGGGCGGATGAGCGGCAAGCCGATTCTGCTGCCCGCCCGCCACATCATCAACGCCGGCCTCGCGCTCCTGGTCGTGATCCTGGTCGTGGTGCTGGTCCAGACCGAGAGCCACACGGTCTTCTGGCTGATCGTGATCGCCTCGCTGGTGTTCGGCGGCCTGATCATCGTCCCGATCGGCGGCGCCGACATGCCGGTGGTCGTGTCGATGCTGAACTCCTACTCGGGCTGGGCGGCGGCCGGCATCGGCTTCACGCTGGGCAACACGGCGCTGATCATCGTCGGCGCGCTGGTCGGCTCGTCGGGCGCGATCCTCTCCTACATCATGTGCAAGGGCATGAACCGGTCGTTCATCTCGGTGATCCTCGGCGGCTTCGGCGGCGAGACCGCCGGCGGCCCGGCCGGGGCGGCCGAGCAGCGGCCGATCAAGCAGGGCTCGGCCGAGGACGCCGCCTTCATCATGAAGAACGCCTCCAAGGTCATCATCGTGCCGGGCTACGGCATGGCGGTGGCGCAGGCCCAGCATGCGCTGCGCGAGATGGCCGACCAGCTCAAGGAGGAGGGCGTCGAGGTCAAGTACGCCATCCACCCGGTGGCGGGCCGCATGCCCGGCCACATGAACGTGCTGCTCGCCGAGGCCTCGGTGCCCTACGACGAGGTGTTCGAGCTGGAGGACATCAACAACGAGTTCGCCCAGGCCGACGTCGCCTTCGTCATCGGCGCCAACGACGTCACCAACCCGGCGGCGAAGACCGACAAGACCTCGCCGATCTACGGCATGCCGGTGCTGGACGTGGAGAAGGCGGGCACGGTGCTGTTCGTCAAGCGCGGCATGGGCTCCGGCTACGCCGGCGTCGAGAACGAGCTGTTCTTCCGCGACAACACCATGATGCTGTTCGGCGACGCCAAGAAGATGGTCGAGAGCATCATCAAGAACTTCGACTGAGGCGGGGCCTCGTTCGTGCCAGTCGAGGAAGCCCCGGCCGGATCCGGCCGGGACTGTTTTCTTTGGCTGGTGACCGGAGCCGGCAAAGGCAGGGCGTAGCCCGACTGCGGGAGCCCGGATGCAAAAACGCCACCCGCGGTCGGAAGCCGGGGGTGGCGTTCTGTCTCGCTGGAAGGCTTCGCCGCCCTCAGACCGCGCTCTTCACCGGCACGCCGGCCTCCGTGAGGTGGGACTGCAGCTCGCCCTGCTGGAACATCTCGCGGATGATGTCGCACCCGCCGACGAACTCGCCCTTGACGTAGAGCTGGGGGATGGTCGGCCAGTTGGTGTAGGTCTTGATGCCGTTGCGGAGTTCGTCGTTCTCCAGCACGTTGACGCCCTTGTAGGGCACGCCGAGGTGGTTGAGGATCTGTACCACCTGGCCGGAGAAGCCGCACATCGGGAAGTCCGGCGTGCCCTTCATGAACAGCACCACGTCGTTGGACTTCACTTCGTTGTCGATGAAGGCGTTGATGTCGGACATCGTCTGGTCCTCGTGTCTCGCCGGGGTCAAGGTCCGGCGGTGGTCGGAAGGGTGGAGGGCGCCGCCCGGGGCGGCCGCCCGGCTCGGGTTCAGGCGGGTGCGCTGGTCTGCAGGGCGAGGGCGTGCAACTGGCCGCCCATCTTGCCCTTGAGGGCGTCGTAGACGAGCTGGTGCTGCTTGACGCGGGTGAGGCCGCGGAAGGATTCCGACACGACGATCGCGGAATAGTGGTCGCCGTCGCCGGCGAGATCGCGGATCTCGATCCTGGCGTCCGGCAGCGCCTCCCTGATCATCGCCTCGATCTCACGCGCCTGCATCGCCATCCGTCAGTCCCTCCGCTCGTCTCTCACGCCGCCGCGCCGTTCATGAAGCGCGGGAACCAGCCCTCGTGCGCCCCGGCGAGGTCTGCCACCGATATGGTCGCGGAATCGCCGAGAATCAACCGATCGCCGCCGACGGCGCCGAGGCGCACCAGCGGAACGCCGGCCGCTTCCGCCGCTGCCGCCACCGCCTCGCCCGTTCCAGGCGGCACGGTGACGACATAGCGGGCCTGGTCCTCGGCGAAGAGTGCCACGTGCGGGGTGACCCCGTCGAGGGCGACCTCGGCGCCAAGGCGGCCGGTCATCGCCATCTCCGCGAGCGCGACGGCGAGGCCGCCGTCGGAGAGGTCGTGGCAGGCGGTCGCCTTGCCCTCGCGGATCAGGGTGCGGACGAACTCGCCGTGGCGGCGCTCGGCCTCGAGGTCGACGGGCGGCGGCGCCCCGGCCTCGCGGCCGTGGATCTCGCGGAGATAGATCGACTGGCCGAGATGACGGCCGTGGCCGCCGACAAGCAGGATCTCGTCGCCCTCGGCCTTGAAGGCGAGGGTCGCCATCTGCTCCACGTCGTCGAGCAGCCCGACGCCGACGATGGCCGGCGTCGGCAGGATCGCCCGGCCGTTGGTCTCGTTGTAGAGCGACACGTTGCCGGAGACGATCGGGAAGTCGAGCGCGCGGCAGGCCTCGCCGAGGCCTTTGATCGCCATCACCAGCTGGCCCATGATCTCCGGCTTCTCCGGGTTGCCGAAGTTGAGGTTGTCGGTGACGGCGATCGGCTGGGCGCCGACCGCGGTGATGTTGCGCCAGGCCTCCGCCACCGCCTGCTTGCCGCCCTCGAAGGGATCCGCCTCGCAGTAGCGCGGCGTCACGTCCGCCGACATGGCGAGCGCCTTGCGGGTGCCGTCGACCCGGACGACGCCGGCGTCGCCGCCGGGCACGGTGGCGGAGTTGCCCTGGACGAGGGTGTCGTATTGCTCGAAGACCCAGCGGCGCGAGCAGAGGTCCGGCGAGCCGAGCAGGGCGAGGAGCGCCGCGCCGATGTCGTTCGGCGCCGGCACCTCGGAGGCGTCCAGCGCGGCGGGCTTCGCCGGCGCGATCCACGGCCGGTCGTACTCGGGCGCCTCGTCGCCGAGGTCCTTGATCGGAAGGTCCGCCACCACCTCGCCGCCATGGAGGATGCGGAAGCGCAGGTCGTCGGTGGTGCGGCCGACGACCGCGAAGTCGAGCTCCCATTTGTGGAAGATCGCCTTGGCGGCCTCCTCCATGGACGGCTCGAGCACCATGAGCATGCGCTCCTGGCTCTCCGACAGCATCATCTCGTAGGCGGTCATGTCCGCCTCGCGCACCGGCACCCGGTCGAGGTCGAGCTCGATGCCGAGGTCGCCCTTGGCGCCCATCTCGACGGCCGAGCAGGTGAGGCCGGCCGCGCCCATGTCCTGGATCGCGATCACCGCGCCGGAGGCCATCAGCTCGAGGCAGGCCTCCAGCAGCCGCTTCTCGGTGAAGGGGTCGCCGACCTGCACGGTCGGGCGCTTTTCCTCGATCTCGTCGTCGAACTCGGCCGAGGCCATGGTGGCGCCGCCGACGCCGTCGCGGCCGGTCTTGGCGCCGAGGTAGACCACAGGCAGCCCGACGCCGCGCGCCTGGCTGAGGAAGATGCCGTCGCGCCGGGCGATGCCGAGAGCGAAGGCGTTGACGAGGCAGTTGCCGTCGTAGCGGGTGTGGAAGTTCACCTCGCCGCCGACCGTCGGCACGCCGAAGGAGTTGCCGTAGCCGCCGATGCCGGCGACGACGCCGGAGACGAGATGGCGGGTCTTCGGATGGTCGGGCGCGCCGAAGCGCAGCGCGTTCATCGCCGCGATCGGCCGGGCGCCCATGGTGAACACGTCGCGCAGGATGCCGCCGACGCCCGTCGCCGCGCCCTGGTAGGGCTCGATGTAGGACGGGTGGTTGTGGCTCTCCATCTTGAAGACGGCGACGTCGCCGTCGCCGATGTCGATGACGCCGGCGTTCTCGCCCGGGCCGATCACCACCTTGGCGCCGGTGGTCGGCAGCGTCTTCAGCCACTTCTTCGACGACTTGTACGAGCAGTGCTCGTTCCACATGGCCGAGAAGATGCCGAGCTCGGTGATCGTCGGCTCGCGGCCGATGAGGTCCAGGATGCGCTGGTACTCGTCCGGCTTCAGGCCGTGCGCGGCGATGAGGTCGGGCGTGATGGCGGGCTCGGTGCGGCTCACGGGCGCGGTCGTCCTCGTCTTCTGGCGTCGTCGGGGCCGCGGGTCAGGCGGCCAGCGTCCGCACCACGCTCTCGAACAGGCCGCGCCCGTCGAGGCCGCCGTGCAGCGCTTCGATGAGGTTCTCCGGGTGCGGCATCATGCCGAGCACGTTGCCGCGCGCGTTCAAAATGCCGGCGATGTCGTTCACCGAGCCGTTCGGGTTGGTGCCCTCGGCGTAGCGGAAGGCGACCCGGCGCTCGCCCTCGATCCGGGCCAGCGTCTCGGCGTCGGCGAAGTAGTTGCCGTCGTGGTGGGCGACGGGGCAGGGGATCACCTGGCCCTCGCGGTAGGCGCGGGTGAAGTCGGTGTCGGCGTTGGCGACCGTCAGCTTCACCGTCCTGCAGACGAAGCGCAGCCCGGCATTGCGCATCAGCACGCCCGGCAGCAGGCCGGCCTCGGTGAGGATCTGGAAGCCGTTGCAGACGCCGAGGACGCGCACGCCCCTCGCCGCCTTGTCGGCGACGTCGCGCATCGCCGCGGAGCGCGCGGCGATGGCGCCGCAGCGCAGGTAGTCGCCGTAGGAGAAGCCCCCCGGCAGCACGATCAGGTCGACGTCCGGGATGGTGGTGTCCTGGTGCCAGACGAGCGCCGGCGCCGTGCCGGTCACCTTCGTCAGCGCGGCGACCATGTCGCGGTCGCGATTGGAGCCCGGAAAGACGACGACAGCGGAACGCATGGCGAAACCTCGATCGGCCGGGGAATGCCGGCGCTTGTTTCACAGATGGCGGCCGGAGTCCATCAGCGCCAAGGCCCTGCGGCGATTGTTCACCGCAACTGTTCAGCGGAGCGTCAGCGACACGGCGACCACGGCCGCGAGCAGCGGGATGCCGATGAAGATCGCCGCCTTGACGAGGAGGAAGCGGACGACGCGCCGACCGTCGCCCGCCGGATCGGGGCGCGGCTGCATCGGCTCAGCCCAGGATCTCGATCGCGTAGTTCTCGATCACCGTGTTGGCGAGAAGCTTCTCGCACATCTCGGCAACCTCGGCCTTCGCCGCCTCCGGATCGGTCCCGGCGAGGACGATGTCGATGATCTTGCCCTGCCGGGCGGTCTCGACGCCGCCGAATCCGAGCCCCCTCAGGGCCCCCTCGATCGCCTTGCCCTGCGGATCCAGCACGCCCGCCTTGAGGGTGATGATGACGCGAGCCTTCACGTATGTCGTCTCCTTGGATGTGCGCCGGGATTGCGCCGCGTGTCCGCCGTCGGCGGCTCGCCCCTCATCCGCCCCTTCGGGGCACCTTCTCCCCGAGGGGAGAAGGGAATCCCCCGAGGGGAGAAGGGAACGGCGGTGTCGTCACTTCACCAGCGTCGGGCCGGAGCCTCGCGGGGGCTCCTGCTCGTTGAGGATGCCGAGGCGGCGGGCGACCTCCTGGTAGCTCTCGAGAAGCCCGCCCATGTCGCGGCGGAAGCGGTCCTTGTCGAGGCGGTCGCCGGTGGCGACGTCCCACAGGCGGCAGCTGTCCGGGCTGATCTCGTCGGCGACGACGATGCGCATCATGTCGCCCTCCCAGAGCCGGCCGCACTCCATCTTGAAGTCGACCAGCTTGATGCCGACGCCGAGGAAGAGGCCGGCGAGGAAGTCGTTGACGCGGATGGCGAGCGCCATCACGTCGTCGATCTCCTGCGGCGTCGCCCAGCCGAAGGCGGTGATGTGCTCCTCGGAGACCATCGGGTCGCCGAGCTGGTCGTTCTTGAAGTAGAACTCGATGATCGAGCGGGGCAGCTGCGTCCCCTCCTCGATGCCGAGGCGCTGCGACAGCGAGCCGGCCGCAACGTTTCGCACCACCACCTCCAGCGGGATGATCTCCACCTCGCGGATCAGTTGCTCGCGCATGTTGAGACGGCGGATGAAGTGGGTCGGGATACCCATCTGGTTCAGATGGGTGAAGACATACTCGGAGATGCGGTTGTTCAGCACCCCCTTGCCGTCGATGACCTCGTGCTTCTTGGCGTTGAACGCCGTGGCGTCGTCCTTGAAGTGCTGGATGAGGGTGCCCGGCTCCGGCCCTTCGTACAGGATCTTGGCCTTGCCCTCGTAGATGCGCCGGCGGCGATTCATGGGTATGTACCGTGGTGTGTGGGTGAAATCCATGTGGCCGGTGGCTCCGGGTCGGTGTTGATGTCGACGGCCGTCGGTCGCCTCGGCGGTGAGCCTCGATCCAAGGTGAGCGGTATGGCGGTCGCCCGCCCGGGCGCCCGGACCGCCGACCCGTCGCGCCGGTCCACGGCGCGCGAAGCGGCCGGCGGACCTGCGGAAAGGCCAAGCGACGAAAGCGGGCCGGAACTGGTCCGCCCGCTTCCGTATTCGATCGCGGCGGACACTACTCGATCGGCGCCGCGATAACAATCCCGATCAGGGCAGGGCGGACCGGCGCCGCCCGCATGGCGGCGGTCCGCCCACAAGTCGCGTTGCGTCCGGGGCCCGCCACGGCTATCAAGTCCGCGACAGAGTCCCCATATGCCGAGCGTATGCAAGATCGGGAGTGTTCGATGACCACGTTCGACAACCGCGAGAAGGGCTTCGAGAACAAGTTCGCCCACGACGAGGCGCTACGGTTCAAGGCCTACGCCCGGCGCAACAAGCTCCTCGGCCTCTGGGCCGCCGAAAAGCTGGGGCTGTCCGGCGCCGAGGCCGACGAATATGCGCTGACCGTCGTTCGCGCCGACTTCGAGGAAGCCGGCGACGACGACGTGTTCCGCAAGGTGAAGGCCGATCTCGACGCCAAGGGCGCGCAGCAGTCCGAGCACCAGATCCGCCGCACCATGGAGGAACTGCTCGCGACCGCCGTGCAGCAGGTGCAGTCGGAAGGCTGACCCCGCGTCGGATGCCGCGCCTCCCTGCCGCCCGGGCCGTCAGACCCGGGCGAGCAGCGTGGCGAAGCGCGTCAGGCCCTCGGGCCACGGGCCGTGGCCGGAGGACTCGTCGATGCGGCCCGAGTCGCCGGCGTCGACCAGCACCGAGCCCCAGCTCGACGCGAGGTCGTCGGCTGCCTCGAAGCTGCACTCGGGGTCGTTCCGGCTGGCGACCAGCATGGAGGGGAAGGGCAGGGGCTCGCGCGGCACGTCGCCGAAGCTCCTCGCGACCTCGGCCGGCGCGCCGGCGCGGCCGGTGTCGGGCGGGGCGACGAGAAAGGCCGCGGCGACCTTGCCGGCGAGGGCCGGCGCCGCATGGGCCACGGTGACGACCCCGAGCGCATGGGCGACCAGCACGACCGGCCGCGTCGCCTCCTCCACCGCCGCGACGAGCCGCGCCACCCAGGCGTCGCGGTCCGGCGCGCCGAAATCCGCCTGCTCCACCCGCCGGGCGGTCGGAAGGCGGCTCTCCCAGCGGGTCTGCCAGTGTCCGGGCCCGGAATTGCCGAGGCCGGGGATGATCAGGATGTCGCAATCGGCGGTTCTCATGGCGGGCAAGGTGGGACCGGGCCGGGCGGGGCGCAACCCCCCGCCCGTGGCCGGGATGTCCGCCCGCGCCGACGCCTCCGCCGGGGGACGGCCGTGACCACCGCCGCCGCCGGAACCGCCCGAACCCGCTGGGGCATCGTCGCGCTCGGCTTCGCCTGCGGCGTCGTCGGCATGTTCCAGACCGCGAAGATGAGCGTGGCGCTGATCGAGGTGCAGCGGGACATCGGCCTGTCGCTCGTCGCCGCCTCCTGGTCGATCACCGTGGTGTCCCTCACCGGCGCCCTCTTCGGCGTCCAGGCGGGGCGGATCACCTCGGAGTTCGGCGCCGCCCGCACCCTTGCCGCCGCTCTGATGATCTCCGCCGTCGCCGCGCTGGCGACGGCGCTCATCGCCGACCCCGCCTGGTTCTTCGCCGCCCGCCTCACCGAGGGGATCGGCTATCTTCTCGTCTGCGCCGCCGCGCCGGCGATGATGGCGGAGCACGCCGCCCCGCGCGACCGTGGCCTCGCCCTCGCCATCTGGGGCGCCTTCGTCCCCGTGTCGGTGTCGATCATGGCCGTGGCCGGGCCGCCGGTGATCCTCGAGGAGGGCTGGCGAATGCTGTTCCTCGCCAGCGCCGCGACGGCGGTGGTCGCCCTCGTCGTCGTGCTCGCGGCGGTCGGCGGGGGAAGGCTCCGCGGCGGCGCCGCCGGGGCGGGGCTTGCCCGGGTGCTCGCGTCCGCGCCCGCCGACTTCGCCGTGCTCTACCGCGCGGCGGGCCCGATGGGGCTGGCGATCGCCTTCATGGTCTTCGCCGGCATGCAGGTTGGCTTCATCGCCCTGCAGCCGAGCTTCCTTGTCGACGCGCGCGGCCTGTCGCTCGCCGACGCCGGCATCGTCCTCTCCGCCACCACGCCCTTCGCGATCCTCGGGACGGTGATCGCCGGCGTCCTGCTCGGGCTCGGCGCCGGCGGCGTCCCCATGGCTGTGGCCGGGTTCGTCGGCATGGCGGCGGGCGGCGGGATGTCCTTCCTCGCGCCGCCGCAGCTGGCGCCGCTCATCCTCGCCGGCGCGGTCTTCTACACCGCGGGCGGCGTGGTCGCCTCGGTCGTGTTCGCGAGCCTCCCAGCCCGGACGGCGCCGGGCCGCGACCTGGCGCTGCTCTCCGGGCTGATGGTGCAGTTCGGCAACATCGGCGCGCTGCTCGGAGCGCCGATCCTCGCGGCGGTCGCGAGCCTCGCCGGCTGGGGAGCGGCGCCCTGGGCGATCTCAGGGATGGCGGCGGCCGGCGTCGCCGGCATGCTGATGTCCCGCCGCTGAGGCGTCCTCAGCCCTCCCCGAACACCCGGGCGAAGATCGTATCGACGTGCTTCAGGTGGTAGCCGAGGTCGAACTTCTCCCGGATCGCCTCCTCTCCGAGCGCCGCCACCACCTCCGGGTCCGCGAGCAGGGTGTCGAGGAAATCGACCCCTGCGCTGCCGGCCGCCTGGTAGCTGTCCCACACCTTCATCGCATTGCGCTGGACGAGGCGGTAGGCGTCCTCGCGGGAAAGGCCCGCCTGGGTGAGCGCGAGCAGGATCCGCTGCGAGTGCACCAGCCCGCCGAGGCGGTCCATGTTGGCCTGCATCCGGGCCGGGTAGACCACCAGCCTGTCGACGACGCCGGCGAGGCGGGCGAGAGCGAAGTCGAGCGTCACCGTCGCGTCCGGGCCGATCATCCGCTCGACCGAGGAGTGGGAGATGTCGCGCTCGTGCCAGAGCGCCACGTTTTCCATCGCCGGCAGCGCGTAGGCGCGGACCATGCGGGCAAGGCCGGTGAGGTTCTCGGTCAGCACCGGGTTGCGCTTGTGCGGCATCGCCGAGGAGCCCTTCTGCCCCGGCGAGAAATACTCCTCCGCCTCCAGCACCTCGGTGCGCTGCAGGTGGCGGATCTCGACGGCGAGCCGCTCGACCGAGGAGGCGACCACCGCAAGGGTCGCGAAGAACATCGCGTGGCGGTCGCGCGGGATCACCTGGGTCGATACCGGCTCGACGGAAAGGCCCATCTTCTCCGCCACATGCGCCTCCACCCGCGGGTCGATGTTGGCGAAGGTGCCGACGGCCCCCGAGATGGCGCAGGTCGCCACCTCCGCCCGGGCGGCGAGCATCCGCGCGCGGCAGCGGTCGAACTCGGCATAGGCCTGGGCGAGCTTCAGGCCGAAGGTCACCGGCTCGGCGTGGATGCCGTGCGAGCGGCCGATGGTGACCGTGTCCCGGTGCTCGTAGGCCCGCCGCTTCAGTGCGGCGAGCAGGGCGTCGAGGTCGGCGACGATGAGGTCGGCGGCGCGGACGAGCTGGACGTTGAAGCAGGTGTCGAGCACGTCCGACGAGGTCATCCCCTGGTGGACGAACCGCGCCTCGGGGCCGACGATCTCGGCGAGATGGGTGAGGAAGGCGATGACGTCGTGCTTGGTGGTGCGCTCGATCTCGTCGATCCTCTCGACATCGAAGACGGCCGGGCCGCCCTTCTCCCAGATGGTCCGGGCGGCCTCCTCCGGCACCACGCCGAGGGCGGCGAGGGCGTCGGTGGCGTGAGCCTCGATCTCGAACCAGATGCGGAACTTCGTCTCCTGGCTCCAGATCGCCGACATCTCGGGGCGGGAATAGCGGGGGATCATCGGCGTGCTTCCTCGGGCCATCGGGTCGCGGCGGCGGGGCCGCGGGCGAGCCTGTAGCAGAGGGGGGCCGGAGGCTCAACCGCGCCGCGGGTCCGTCCGCCACGCGAACAGCGCCGCGCTGCCGAACAGCAGGACGACGCCAACGGGAAGGATCAGCCGCAGGCCGATCGACAGCGTCACGTAGAGCGCGCTGATCAGGGCGAAGGTGATGTTGACCAGATGGTGGAGGGTGAAGGGGTCGATGTGCCGCTCGTCCGCGAAGGTCATCGTCTGGTAGGCGGCGAACTGGGTCAGGGCGACCGTGGCCGCGGTCGCGAGGGCGAGGGCGAGCAGCATCGCCGCGAAGCGGGCGGTGGCGGGCCGCTGCCCGGCGACGGCGGCGGCGGCGGTCCAGGCGACCGGGCCTGCGACCGCGCCGGCGAGGAGGAAGGCCAGCACGACCGTCCCGAAGCGGCCGCCGACGGCCTGCTCCCGGCTCGCCATCCCCAGCGCGGCGGTCAGCGCCAGGGCGGGCGCGTAGAGGACGGCGAAGGCCACCGCATCCGGCAGGGCCCGGCGGGCCCGGCGGATCGCCGCGCGGAGGGCCGCCGGGAAGGAACCGGGGTCGATCATCGTCATGGCGCGAGCATGGGGGACCGCCGTTGCACCGGGCTTAACGCGCGCCGAAGCGGTCCGCCCAGGCCGGCGGCCCGTGCTCCGGACCCTTGGCGGCGGCATGGACGCCGCGGGCCACGGCGCGGGCGAGCACCGCCGCGGCGGCGGCCGAGACGCGGGCGAGCGCCCGGCCCGGCTCCACCGCCCGCCGGCGCGCGGTGGAGAGGGCGAAGACGAGGTCGCCGTCGAAGGGCGTGTGGGCGGGCCATATCGCCCGGGCGAGCCCGTCCTGGGCGGCGATCGCGAGGCGCTTCGCCTCGGCCTTGGTCAGCGAAAGGTCGGTGGCGACGATCGCGATGGTGGTGGCGGCGAGCGGCCCGGCGTCCAGCTTGGTGCGGATCTCCACGGCGTCCGCCGGCAGCGGCGAGGGCATCCCGAGGCCGCCGAACTCGTCGCCGATCTCGAAGGGCGCCGCCCAGAAGTGCGGCCCGTCGCCGACGGTGACCCGGCCGACGCAATTGACCGCGACCAGCGCGCCGACGAGGGTGCCGTCCTCGAGCACGGCGGAGGCCGTGCCGAGACCGCCGCGCAGGTTCGCCGTGGTCGCCCCGGCCCCCGCGCCGACGCTGCCGATGGCGAAGTCGGCGGCGGCGGCCTCCAGCGCCGCGCGGCCGAGGTCGCGGTAGGGCGGGACCGTGCCGCCGTCGAGCCAGGGCCGGTCGCCGCCGGCGAAGAGGTCGAACAGGATCGCCGCCGGGACGATCGGCACCCGCGCCGGGCCGACGGCAAAGCCCCGACCGCGGGCGGCAAGGCCCTGCATGACGCCGGCCGCCGATTCGAGGCCGAAGGCGGAGCCGCCGGACAGGACCAGCGCGTCCACCGCCGGCACCGTCTGCTCAGGCGCGAGCAGGTCCGTCTCCCGCGTGCCGGGCGCCCCGCCCATCACCGCCACCGAGGCGACCGCCGGTTCCTCCGCCACGACGACCGTGACGCCGGTCCGCGCCGCCCGGTCCTCGGCGTTGCCGACCATGAGGCCGGGAACGTCCGTCAGCCGGTTGCCGGGTCCGGGCCGCACGGCGGTCAGATCTCCGCGTAGTGGCGGTCGTGGTAGATCAGAGTCTCCGGGCGGCCGTCGTCGGCGCGGGCGGACTGCCGCGCGGCGACCACGATCCCGAAGAAGATCGTGTGGGTGCCGACCTCCTTGAAGTCGATCAGGCGGCAGTCAAGCGCCATCACGGCCGTCTCGAGGACGGGGGAACCGGTCGAGAGCCGGACCCACACCCCGGTGGAGAACCGCTCGCCGGCCGTCAGGCCCGTCCGCCCGGCGAAGGTGTCGGCGATCTCGCGGCCGCCGGCGGGCAGAAGGTTCACCGCGAAGGCGGCGTTGCGGCGGAACACCTCCGTCTGCGGGCTCGCCCGGTTGAGGCAGGCGAGCACCACCGGCGGGTTGTCGGAGACGGAGGCGACCGCGGTGGCGGTGAAGCCGCCGGGGCCGGCGACGCCGTCCGTCGTCACCACGTGCACGCCGGACGGGAGCCGGGCGATACAGTCGCGGAAGGTCTGGCCGCTGACCGCCTCGTCGTGCGTGTCCGGAATCGCGCGCTCCTCCGCGCCCTCGCTCTTGCTGAACGCCGTCATGTCCCATCCGATCCGGCCGGCGGCCGCCCGCGGCGGCAACTGCGCGCGAGAGCCCGCGGCCCCTTCCAGAAAGCTAGCATGTAGACGAGCCGCGGCGTTTGGCAAAGCCGCTGGCGGCGTTCCGGCCGGTCGCCTGCGGTCAAAGGCGGCCCGCGCGAGGATCCCGGGCGCGAAATCCACCGAAAACAGGCCATTTGACGGTGCAAATCGCGGCGGAGAGGTCCTCGACCATGATTTTCCCCGAATCCGGGCGTCGCCGCCGGAGAAGCCTCGGCTCCCGTTGTCTAGAATGATCTACCCTGCTAATGAAATCATCACGGGCACGAATGATGCACTGCAACATAAGATGCCGCCCGCCAGCGCCTGCGAGGGGGATCCAAGGCCAATGGAGATTTTCGTCCAGCAGCTGATCAATGGGGTGACCATAGGTTCGCTCTATGGCCTCATCGCGATCGGCTATACGATGGTCTTCGGGATCATCGGCATGGTCAATTTTTCGCACGGCGACGTCTTCATGGTGTCGGCGTTCATCGCGCTCATCTTCTTCCTCGTGCTGACCACCTGGCTCGGTGTCGGTTCCGTCGCGGTGGCGCTGCTGCTGGTGATGATCATCGCGATGGTCCTGACGGGACTGCTGTCCTGGGCGATCGAGCGGGTGGCCTACCGGCCGCTGCGCGGCTCCTTCCGCCTCGCCCCGCTGATCTCGGCGATCGGCATGTCGATCGTGCTCTCCAACTTCATCCAGGTCGCCCAGGGTCCGCGCAACAAGCCGACCCCGCCGATGGTGCGCGAGAACTACACGCTCTGGGAGGCCAACGGCTACGCGGTGACGATGTCGCTGAAGCAGATCATCATCATCGGCACCACGATCGTGCTCCTCGCGGCCTTCTGGTACGTGGTGCAGAGGACGTCGCTCGGCCGCGCCCAGCGCGCCTGCGAGCAGGACCGCAAGATGGCGGGTCTCCTCGGCATCAACGTCGACCGGACGATCTCGCTGACCTTCGTGATGGGCGCCGCGCTCGCCGCCGTCGCCGGCACACTGTTCCTGATGTACTATGGCGTGCTGCACTTCACCGACGGCTTCGCCCCCGGCGTGAAGGCCTTCACCGCCGCGGTGCTCGGCGGCATCGGATCGCTGCCCGGCGCGGTGCTCGGCGGCCTCCTGATCGGCCTGATCGAGACCTTCTGGGGCCAGTATGTGTCGGTGGACTACCAGAACGTCGCGGCCTTCTCCATCCTGGTGATCGTGCTCATCTTCATGCCGCAGGGCATCCTCGGCCGGCCGGAAGTGGAGAAGGTGTGAGATGACCCAGACCACGACCTCGGCGCCCGTGGCGGGCGCCCCGGCGGGAGCGAACGGGCCGGACTTCGGCCGGGCGGCCAAGGATTCGCTGCTCACCGGCATCGTCGCCTTCGGCCTGTTCGGCCCGCTGGTCGGCCTCCGGACCGACCAGGACATGTCGAACCGGCTGATCGTCGAGAACAACATGACCGCGGCGCTGGTCATCGTCGCGATCGTCATGGTCGGCCGCTTCCTGCTGTCCGCCTTCGTCTACCCGGCCATCGCCGCCCGCGGCCAGCGCGGCAAGGCGAAGATCACGCCGGAGATGGTGCGGGCGCGCGCCGCCCGGGTGCGCTACTTCTCCGTCGGCGGCCTCGTCTTCCTGCTGATCTACCCGGCGCTGATGCTGAGCCTCTTCGGCATCCAGGGCTCGATCAAATGGGTCGACAACTTCGGCATCCAGATCCTGATCTACGTGATGCTGGGCTGGGGCCTCAACATCGTGATCGGCCTCGCCGGCCTGCTCGACCTCGGCTATGTCGCCTTCTACGCCGTGGGCGCCTATTCCTACGCGCTGCTGGCGATCAACTTCGACCTGTCCTTCTGGATCCTGCTGCCCGTGGCCGGCATCCTCGCCGCCTTCTGGGGCGTCATCCTCGGCTTCCCGGTGCTCCGCCTTCGCGGTGACTATCTCGCGATCGTGACGCTCGCCTTCGGCGAGATCATACGCCTGGTTCTGATCAACTGGCGCGAGTTCTCCGGCGGTTCCGCGGGCATCTCCTCGATCCCGAAGGTGACGCTGTTCGGGATTCCCTTCGACGCCTCGCCGGACGGCTTCGCCAAGATGTTCGACCTGCCGCTGTCGTCGGCCTACTACAAGATCTTCCTCTACTACCTGATCCTGGCGCTGGCCCTGCTCACCGCCTTCGTCACCCTGCGCCTCCGCCGCCTGCCGATCGGCCGGGCCTGGGAGGCGCTGCGCGAGGACGAGGTGGCCTGCCGCTCGCTCGGCATCAACACCACCAACACCAAGCTGACCGCCTTTGCGATCGGCGCCATGTTCGGCGGCTTCGCCGGCTCCTTCTTCGCCGCCCGCCAGGGCTTCGTGTCGCCCGAGTCCTTCATCTTCATGGAATCGGCGGTGATCGTCGCCATCGTCGTGCTTGGCGGCATGGGCTCGATGATCGGCGTCGCCTTTGCGGCTGTGGTGATGATCGGCGGGACGGAATTGCTTCGTGAAGTTCCGAAGCTGATCAATTGGATCGTGAGTAGTATCCAGGAGTCAGGGTGGGATCTCCCTCAGTGGTTAATCTCTGTTCTAGAGAACGCAGAGAGCTTTAACCCAGATCAGTACCGCATGTTGATCTTCGGCCTCGCCATGGTGGGCATCATGGTGTGGAAGCCGCGGGGCTTCGTGTCGGCCCGGCAGCCGACCGCCTTCCTGCACGAGAAGAAGGCCATCTCCGGCGACCTGGTGAAGGAAGGGCACGGCTGATGTCGATGCAGAGATGGGATCTCGACCCGGTCCTCGCGGTCGACCACGTCACCATGCGCTTCGGTGGCCTGGTGGCGGTCAGTGACCTGACCTTCCGGGTCGGCCGCGGTGACGTCACCGCGCTGATCGGCCCGAACGGCGCCGGCAAGACCACGGTGTTCAACTGCATCACCGGCTTCTACAAGCCGACCACCGGCATGCTGTCGCTGACGCAGAAGTCCGGGGAGACCTACCTCCTCGAGCGGATGCCGGACTTCAAGATCGCCCAGAAGGCGCGGGTCGCCCGCACCTTCCAGAACATCCGCCTGTTCTCCGGCATGACGGTGCTGGAGAACCTTCTGGTGGCCCAGCACAACCCGCTGATGATCGCCTCCGGCATGACGTTCCTCGGCGTGCTCGGCATCGGCAATTACAAGGTCCACGAGAAGGAGGCGATCGAGCGGGCGAAGTACTGGCTGGAGAAGACCCGGCTGACCGATCGCGCCGACGACCCGGCCGGCGACCTTCCCTACGGCGCCCAGCGCCGGCTGGAGATCGCCCGCGCCATGTGCACCCAGCCGGAACTGCTCTGCCTCGACGAGCCCGCGGCGGGCCTCAACCCGCGCGAATCGGCCGAGCTCAACGCGCTCCTGCTCGGCATCCGCGACAGCGAGGGCGTCTCGATCCTCCTCATCGAGCACGACATGTCCGTGGTGATGGAGATCTCCGACCACATCGTCGTGCTGGAGTACGGCACCAAGATCTCCGACGGCACGCCGGCCTCGGTGAAGTCCGACCCGCGCGTCATCGCCGCCTACCTCGGCGTCGAGGACGAGGAGGTGGACGAGGTCGAGCACCAACTCGACAAGCTGACCGGCGAGGGCTGACGATGAGCGACACCAACGGGACGCCCATGCTGGCCGTCCGAGGCGTGAAGACCTACTACGGCAACATCATCGCGCTGCGCGGGGTGGACGTCGACGTCCACGAGGGCGAGATCGTCACCCTGATCGGCGCCAACGGCGCCGGCAAGTCGACTCTGATGATGACGATCTTCGGCTCGCCGCAGGCCCGCGAGGGCTCGATCAGCTATCGCGGCGCCGACATCACCCGGATGCCGCCGCACCACATCGCCCGCCTTCGCATCGCCCAGTCGCCGGAGGGACGGCGGATCTTCCCGCGCATGACGGTGCTCGAGAACCTGCAGATGGGCGCCTCGCTCGACAACCTCAAGTATTTCGACGAGGACTGCCAGCGCATGTTCACCCTGTTCCCGCGCCTGAAGGAGCGGCTGCACCAGCGCGGCGGCACCCTGTCAGGCGGCGAGCAGCAGATGCTCGCGATCGCCCGCGCGCTGATGGCCCGGCCGAAGCTTCTGATGCTGGACGAGCCGTCGCTCGGCCTGGCGCCGCTGATCGTGAAGCAGATCTTCGAGGCCATCCGCGAACTCAACCGGAGCCAGGGGCTGACGGTGTTCCTGGTCGAGCAGAACGCCTACCACGCCCTGAGGCTCGCCCACCGCGGCTACGTGATGGTGAACGGGGTCATCACCATGAGCGGCGGGGGCAGGGAACTGCTGGAGAATCCCGAGGTGCGCGCGGCGTATCTCGAGGGCGGCGCGCACTGAGGGGGCTGCGATGCAGGGTATCTTGTACGAGGAAGCGTCCTTCTTCTCCTTCGTCTTCGTGACGCTGATCCTTGGCGGCGGCACCGCCTGGATGACCGGGCGGGCCTGCGCCATCACCTGGCGGCCGGTATACGTCTGCGTCTTCTACCTGCTGCTGGTGGGTTTCGGGGTGAGGTTCATCCACTTTTCCGTTTTCGAGGCGCACCTCCTCACCCTTCAATACTACCTCGTGGATGCGGCCTTCTGCCTCGCCTTCGGCCTTGCCGGCTACCGTTACACCCGGGCCAACCAGATGGTGACGCAGTATTATTGGCTCTACGAGAAGTCCGGGCTGATCGGCTGGAGGGGGAAGGCCTGAAACAGTATCCGGCCGCGCGGACGACTTCATGAATCCGGATGACAACGCCTAGAATTTGGGGATAGATCCTCGCCAAGGCGCGTCATCCGCACCTGAGGGGTTCCCGAGGGGGCCCCGCCCTTCCGAGAAGACAAGAATGGGAGAAACGGAATGAAGAAGTACTTGTTGTCGGGCGTTGCCTTCGCCGCCGCCATGGCGATGGCCGGTGCCGCGCTGGCCGAGATCAAGGTCGGCGTCGCCGGCCCGCTGACCGGCCCGAACGCGGCCTTCGGCGCGCAGCTGCAGAAGGGCGCCGAGCAGGCGATCAAGGACATCAACGCCGCCGGCGGCATCAACGGCGAGCAGGTCGAGCTGTTCCTGGGCGACGACGTGTCGGACCCGAAGCAGGGCGTGTCGGTCGCCAACAACTTCGTGGGCGAGGGCGTGACCTTCGTGGTCGGCCACTTCAACTCCGGCGTGTCGATCCCGGCCTCCGAGGTCTACGCCGAGAACGGCATCTTCCAGATCACGCCGGCCTCCACCAACCCGCAGTTCACCGAGCGCGGGCTGTGGAACACCTTCCGCACCTGCGGTCGTGACGACCAGCAGGGCGCGGTGGCCGGCCAGTACATCGCCGACAACTTCGCCAGCAAGGCCGTCGCGGTCATCCACGACAAGACCCCCTACGGCCAGGGCCTCGCCGACGAGACCAAGAAGGCGATGAACGCCGCCGGCGTCACCGAGGCGATGTACGAGGGCATCAACATCGGCGACAAGGACTTCTCGGCGCTGATTTCGAAAATGAAGGCGGCCAACGTCGAGGTCATCTACTACGGCGGCCTGCACACCGAGGCGGGCCTGCTCGTGCGCCAGGCGGCCGACCAGGGCCTCAACGCGGTGCTGATGTCCGGCGACGGCATCACCTCCGACGAGTTCGCCTCGATCGGCGGCCCGGCCGTCGAGGGCACCCTGATGACCTTCCCGCCCGACCCGCGCCAGAACCCCGGCGCCCAGGCCGTCGTGGACGAGTTCCGCAACGCCGGCTTCGAGCCGGAGGCCTACACCCTCTACGCCTATGCCGCGATGCAGGTCATCAAGGCGGGCATCGAGGCGGCCGGCTCGACCGACCCGCAGGCGGTCGCCGAGGCGCTGCGCGGCGGCGCGACGGTCGACACCGTGGTCGGCCCGCTCGGCTTCGACGAAAAGGGTGACATCACCCGTCCGGACTACACCATGTACGTCTGGAAGCCGAACGCGGACGGCAAGATCACCTACCAGCAGATGCAGTGATGCGTCCGTCCGGCTTCGGCCGGACGGCTGAGATCGCCCGCCCCGGCTGGCCCGGGGCGGGCTTTTCGTTGTATCGGGATGGAAGCGGCCGGCGCGTCCCGGCGACGGCCGACCGAACGACCTGGAGACCGCCATGCCCGCCCGCCTCGCCGGATCCGTGCTCGCCCTCCTGCTCGCCGCCGGCCCCGCCGCGGCCGAGGTGGTGATCGGCGTCGCCGGCCCGATGTCCGGCGCCTTTGCGCCGGTCGGCGAGGAGATGGCCGCGGGCGTCAGCGCCGCCGCGGCCCGGCTTAATGCCACCGGCGGCCTCGCCGGCGAGGAGGTCGTCGTCGAGGTGGCCGACGACGAATGCAACGCCGGGACCGGCGAGGCGGTGGCGAACCAGCTCGTCGGCCGCGGCGCGGTGCTGGTGGTCGGCCACGCCTGCACGGCGGCCGCGCTGCCCGCCGCGCGGGTCTACGCCGACAACGGCATCGTCTTCATCAGCCCGGCGGCCACCAACCCGCGGCTCACCGACGAGGACGTCGGCCCCGGCGTGTTCCGCCTCGCCCCGCGCTCCGACGCCCAGCCCGAGGCGATCGCCGCCTTCCTCGACGAGAGCTTCGGCGGCGGCCGCGTCGCCTTCGTCCATGACGGCGGGGTCTACGGCCAGGGCCTCGCCGAGGGCACCCGCGAGGCGTTCGAGCGGTCGGGCAACAGGTCGGTGGCGACGCTCGCCTACACCCCCGGCGAGAAGAGCCAGAACGCCCTCGTCGGCCAGCTCCAGGACGCCTTCGTCAGCGCCGTGGTGGTCGGCGGCCTCCACGCCGACGCCGCGGTGATCGCCGGCGAGATGCGGGCCCGCGGCCTCGACGCCGTGATCGTCGGGGGAGAGGCGCTGGGCCTCGACGAGTTTCGCGACCTCGCCGGCCCGGCGGCCGAGGGCGTCGTCTTCGCCCTTCCGGAGAGCCACCGCGACGACCCGGCGGCCGCGGCCCTGTCCGAGGCCCTGCGGGCGGAGGGGATCGAGCCCGCGGGGGTGCTGCTGCCGTCCTTTGCCGCCGTGGAGATCTACGCCGCCGCCGCCGAGCGCGCCGGGTCCTTCGCCGCCGCGGCCGTTGCGCGCGAGATTGCCGAGGGGAGCTTCGACACGGTGGTCGGCGAGGTCTCCTTCGACCAGCGCGGCGACCGGACCGGCATCGGCTGGAAGATGCACGTCTGGCAGGGTGGCGCCCCGGTGCCGCTGCCCTGACCGTCTCCGTATTCGGTCCGATCTCGGCATCCGCGCCGCGGGTGCTATAACCGCGAACGAGAGCCTCCGACCGCGACGCATCACGAGGGAGCAGCATACCGGTGTCCGACCCACGAGCCGCAGACATCCCCCGCTCGATCGACGAGACCGTCGACCTCCTTTCCAACGGCGGCTACCTGGCCGACCGGGCGCTGGCGACGGTTCTCTTCCTGTCGCTCCGGATGGGCCGGCCGCTGTTCCTCGAGGGAGAGGCCGGCGTCGGCAAGACCGAGGTGGCCAAGGTGCTCGCCGCCACCCTGGGGAGGCCGCTGGTGCGGCTGCAGTGCTACGAGGGGCTCGACCTCGCCAGCGCCGTCTACGAGTGGAACTACACCGCACAGATGGTGGAGATCCGCATCGCCGAGGCGGCGGGGGTCGGCGACCGTGGCGAGATCGCCTCCGACGTCTTCTCCGAGCGCTTCCTCGTCAAGCGGCCGATCCTGCAGGCGCTGGAGCCGACGCCGGAGGGCCGCGGCAAGGTGCTGCTGATCGACGAGCTGGACCGCACCGACGAGGCCTTCGAGGCCTTCCTGCTCGAGGTGCTCGCCGACAACCAGGTGACCATCCCCGAGTTCGGCACGGTGAAGGCGGCCGAGCCGCCGGTCGTGATCATCACCACCAACCGGACCCGCGAGATCCACGACGCGCTCAAGCGGCGCTGCCTCTACCATTGGCTGGACTACCCGGACGCCGATCGCGAGCTCGCCATCGTCCGCCGCAAGGTCCCGGGCGCGCCGGAGACGCTGTCGCGCGAGATCGTCGCCTTCGTGCAGAGGCTCCGCGGCCTTGACCTCTTCAAGGCGCCGGGCGTCGCCGAGACGCTCGACTGGGCGAGCGCGCTGACCGAGCTCGACCAGGTCGCGCTCGACCCGCAGGCGGTCGGCGACACGCTCGGCGTGCTGCTCAAGTACCAGGACGACATCGCCCGGGTGAAGACCAGCGAGGCCGGGCGGATCATCGAGGAGATCCGCCGCGGGTCGGCCGGCTGAGGGGAGGGCCGGGTGAACGACGCGACCAGCCCCGAGGACGCCGGCGGCGGCCGTCTCGCCGAGAACATCGTCCACTTCGCCCGGCTCCTGCGCCGCACCGGCATGCCGGTCGGCCCGGCGCTGGTGGTGGACGCCGTCGAGGCGGTGCAGGTCGCCGGCATCGGCAGCCGCGACGACCTCTACTGGACGCTGCACGCGATCCTGGTGAAGAAGCACGAGCACCACCTCCTGTTCGACGAGGCCTTCCAGGCCTTCTGGCGCTCGCGCGGGCTGGTCGAGAAGCTGATCGCGATGTTCTCGCCGATCGCCCCGCCGCGACCGCCGACCGAGCCGGCCAGGGCCGGCCAGACACGGGTCGCCAAGGCGCTGTTCGGCGACGCCGAGGCCGACCGCGTCGTCGAGCGGCCGGAGATCGAGATCGACGCCCGGCTCACCATGTCCGACCGCGAGATCCTGCAGCGCAAGGACTTCGCCCAGATGTCGGCCGAGGAGATCGCAGCGGCCAAGCAGGCGATTCGCGACCTCGTGCTGCCGGCCGACACGGTGGCGACGCGCCGGCGGATCGCCGCCCCGCGCGGCGAGATCGACCTTCGCCGCAGCGTCAAGGCCTCGCTCCGCTCGGGCGGGGCGATCATTCCGCTGGAGCGGCGGCGGCGCAAGGAGGTTCACCCGCCGATCGTGGCTCTGCTCGACATCTCCGGGTCGATGAGCCAGTACTCGCGGCTGTTCCTGCATTTCCTGCACGCCCTCTCCGAGAAGCGGCGGGTGACCACCTTCCTGTTCGGCACCCGCCTCACCAACGTCACCCGCTCGCTGCGCACGAAGGACCCGGACGAGGCGCTGATGGCCTGCTCGTCGCAGGTCGAGGACTGGTCCGGCGGCACCCGCATCGGCTGGGCGCTGAAGACCTTCAACCGGGACTGGTCGAGGCGGGTCCTGTCCGGCGGGCCGATCGTGCTGCTCATCACCGACGGGCTGGAGCGCGGCGACGTGGACGAACTCGCCGCGGCGGCGGACCGGCTGCACCGCTCCTGCCGCCGCCTCGTCTGGCTCAACCCGCTGCTCCGCTTCGAGGGATTCGAGGCGCGCGCGGCCGGGGTCCGGGCGCTGCTGCCCAACGTCGACGAGTTCCGGCCGATCCACTCGCTGGACGCCGTCGCCGGGCTCTGCGCTGCGCTCGGCGGCGAGTCCGCGGCGGAACACGATCCCCGCCGCTGGCTGCGCAAGGCCGCCTGACCGCGGCCGGCGTGAACCGACCGGCCGCCTCCGCCGTAGACCCGGCATCGGAACGGCGCGGGAAGGCAGGCGGACAGATGGCTGAGAAGCATGTGGTCTACGGGGGATCGGGCGGCATCGGCGGGGCGGTGGCGGAGCGGCTGAGGGCGCGCGGGGCCGACCTGGTGCTCGTCGGCCGCGATGGCGAGAGGCTTTCGGCTGCCGCGTCACGGCTCGGCGCGGCCTTCGTCGCCGGCGACGTCGGCGAGGCGGCCACCCATGCGGCGGTGGCCGAGGCGGTGGGCGAGGGGCCGCTCGCCGGGCTCGTCTACGCCGTCGGCACCATCAACCTGAAGCCGTTCCACCGGCTCACCGACGAGGATTTCCTCGCAGACTGGCAGGTGAACCTCCTCGGCGCCGTAAGGGCCGTGCGGGCCCTGGCGAGGCCGCTGGCCGCCGCCGAGGGCGGCGGCTCGGTGGTGCTGTTCTCCTCCGTCGCAGCCCGCCAGGGGTTTCCCGCCCACGCCTCGATCGGGTCGGCGAAGGGCGCGGTGGAGGGGCTGGTGGTCTCGCTCGCGGCCGAACTCGCGCCGAAGGTGCGTGTCAACGCGGTTGCCCCGAGCCTCACCCGGACGCCGCTTGCCGCCCAGATGACGGGCAGCGAGACCATGGCGAAGGCGATCGCCGGGATGCACCCGCTCGGCCGCCTCGGCGAGCCGGACGACATCGCCGCCGTCGCCGACCTGCTGCTCGGCCCGGGCGGGACATGGATCACCGGCCAGGTGTTCGGGGTCGACGGCGGCCGGGCGACGCTCAGGGTCAAGGGCTGAGCGCGACTCCGTTGATCCAGGTCATGGCGCTTTCGTGACGGCCGTATGACGCTGTCGCCGGAGACACTCCGGAGGGAGCCCCATGGCCGATACAAAGACGAGCGACCCTGCCGAGGCGGCCCCGCCGCCGCAGCAGCAGCAGACTGGGGCGGCCACGCCGCCCGACGTCCAGCCGGCCGAGGGGGCGGCCGCCATCGGCCGTGCCGCAGGGGCGCTGGAGAAGCACGGGACGAAGAAGGTGAGCGTCCGCCGCCATCTGGCGGAGATGCGCCACGACCCGGCGACCATCCGCCGGATCTTCGAGACGGGCGAGTATCCCTACGCCTCGCAGATGCCGACCAGGACCTACGAGGCGCGGATGCTGGAGCTGCAGCGCGAGCTCCTCAAGGCCCAGCGCTGGATCGAGGAGACCGGCGAGCGGATCATCGTCCTCTTCGAGGGGCGCGACGCCGCCGGCAAGGGCGGCACCATCAAGCGGTTCATGGAGCACATGAACCCGCGGACGGCCCGGGTGGTGGCGCTGTCGAAGCCGAGCGAGCGCGAGCGGACGCAATGGTACTTCCAGCGTTACGTGGCGCATCTGCCGGCGGCCGGCGAACTCTGCCTGTTCGACCGGTCCTGGTACAACCGGGCGGGCGTCGAGCGGGTCATGGGCTTCTGCAGCCCGAACGATTACCTCGAGTTCATGCGCCAGGCGCCGGAGTTCGAGCGCATGCTGGCGCGCGCCGGCATCCGCCTGTTCAAATACTGGTTCTCGGTCTCCCGCGAGGAGCAGCGCCGCCGCTTCCTCGCCCGCGAGACCGATCCGCTGAAGCAGTGGAAGCTGTCGCCGATCGATCGCGCCTCGCTCGACAAGTGGGACGACTACACCGAGGCGAAGGAGGCGATGTTCTTCTACACCGACACCGCCGACGCGCCCTGGACGATCGTCAAGTCGGACGACAAGAAGCGGGCGAGGCTCGGCTGCATGCAGCACTTCCTCTCCTCGCTGCCCTATGACAACAAGGACACCTCGATCATCGCCGGCGCCGACCCGCTGATCGTCGGCTCGACCACCCATGTGATCGGCAAGGACCTCGGCATCCTGCACAAGAGCGTGCATCCTGAGCGCCAGCGGGGGAACGGTTCGCCCACGACAGAGGGTGCATGATGCGATTTCCTATGATGGCCGCCGCGGCGGCCGCGATCCTGGCGTCGGCCGCGGCGGCGTCGGCGGCAGACCTTCGCGCCGGCAAGGCCTTCCTCGCCGAGACCTGCGCAGGCTGCCATGCGATCACCGCGGCGGGCGACAGCCCCAACCCGGATGCGCCGCCCTTCCGCGTTGTTGTGAAACGCTATCCGGCGTCGAACCTGGAGGAGAGCCTCGCGGAGGGTATTGTCACGGGTCACGGCGACATGCCAGTCTTCGAGCTGGACCCGCCGGCGATCGCCGACGTGGTCGCCTACCTCGACGCGTTGGCGGTGGTAACCGAGAAGGAGCCCTGAAGCCGGTTTCGGCAGCCGTTAACGCCCGGGGAAGGAAACTGGTCGCAGACTTGCATGGTTGTCAGGGTAGGCCCGGGAGTTGAGCTCCGGTGCGGCCGACCAGACGGAAGGCCCTGCCGGACCCCGGGTCGCTCTCGAAGACCCGAGAGGTTTCGGCATGATCTCGAGTGACTTCAGGCGCCAGCTCGCCGGCTTCGGTCTCACCACCGCCAACATCCTCTACGGCTTGCCCGATCACCCCAAGATCCTGCAGAGCTACGTCTGGCAGGACTACGATCTGGCGCCGGAGTTCCCCGAACTGACGAAATTCCTGGAGTTCTGGCGCCACAAGCTGGACGGGCCGCTGCACTCGATCGAGGTGGCGCACAAGAAGCTCATCGGCCCCGGCGAATGGCGCAAGGTGGACGCGTCGTTTTTGATCCACTGACGAGGTCTCTGCTGGCGGACGCCACGGGTTGCCGGACGCCTGACGCGCGGGTCGTCCGGACGTTGCCGGCCGCGTGATGCGCCAGTCGAGTCCAGGCTGCGTCATCCCGGCGAAAGCCGGTCGAGCCCACGCAACGTCATCCCGGCGAAAGCCGGGATCCAGAAAACCTCGCCGATTCAGTGCGTTACGGGGGCTGGATCCCGGCTTTCGCCGGGATGACGGCAGGGGGCACGCCGGACGGACGGAGGCCCGGAAGGACGTCGGCACGAAGGCCGCCGCGGGGCGGGGGTGCCGGTCGTCCGACGCGCGGGTCGCGCCCACGCACCGTCATCCCGGCAAACGCCGGCCGAGTCCCCGCAACGTCATCCCGGCGAAAGCCGGGATCCAGAAAACATCGCGGGTTCAGTGCCTTACGGGGCGGACTGGACCCCGGCTTTCGCCGGGATGACGGTTGGACTGGTGGACATACCGCAAACCCGACAAACCGCCGCCTTGGCCGGCACAGCCCGTCACCGTCCCCCGACGTCATCCCCTGTAGGGCGGGCGCGGGATGGCCTGGTGGGCGGCGCGGAGGGCGGCGCCCCAGCGTTCGCGGAGGTCGTGGAAGTAGGGCTCGCCCGGCTCGATCCGGTGCAGCACGTCGTGGGCGATCTCGTCGCGCCGCTGGGTGGCGATGTCGATCGGCATGCCGACCCCGAGGTTCGAGCGCATCGTCGAATCCATCGAGATCAGGCCGATCTTCAGCGCCTCCTCCAGCGGGGTCGTGAAACGGATGGCGCGGTCCAGGATCGGCTTGCCGTACTTGTGCTCGCCGATCTGGAGGAAGGGCGTGTCCTCCGTCGCCTCGATGAAGTTGCCCTGGCGGTAGATCATGAAGAGGCGCAGGCGCCCCCGCGCCACCTGGCCGCCGAGCAGCATGGTCACCTCGAAGCCGGCGGCGCTCTGCTCCAGCGCCGGGCCGTCGACGCGGTGGACCTCTCGGATGCAGCGGCCGACGAACTGGGCGGCGCGGAACATCGACGGCTGCGTCCAGATCGTCTCGAGCACGCCGGTCTCCGCGTCGCGCAGGCCCTCGTTGAGGAAGGAGAGCACCGCCTGGCTGATGGCGAGGTTGCCCGCCGTCGCCAGCGAGATCATCCGGTCGCCCGGGCGCTCGAAGACGTGCAGCTTGCGAAACTGGGCGACGTTGTCGAGACCCGCGTTGGTGCGCGTGTCGGCGATCATCGTGAGGCCCTCGCTGACGAGGATCCCGACGCAGTAGGTCATGGCGGTCCAAGAGCCCCCGGATGGTCGATCGAGAAAAGCCATATACCCGAGCCGCCCGGAAATCACGCGCCGGCGTCGCCGCCCGGCCGGGTTTCCACTGCGGTCAGATGTCCGCCTGTGTGATCATCGCCCGGCAGTTCACCGTCGCCTGCGCGGCGCCGAGGTCGGCGCCGCGGAGGAAGCAGGCGCCGGACTTGTCGAGGCTGGTGGCGATCCGGACATAGGCGTCGGTGGGGCAGCGGTCGAGCGTGGCGTCGAAGCCGATCCAGCCGAGGCCGTCGACGTAGGTCTCCGCCCAGGTGTGCTCGGCCGCGCCCGCGTCCCGCCGGTCGCCCCGGAAGATGTAGCCGCAGACGATTCGCGCCGGCGCCCCCATCGCGCGCGAGGCGGCGATGAAGACGTGGGCGACATCGGCGCAGTCGCCTTCGCCGGCCGCCAGCACCGCCGCGGCGGGGCGGCCCGCCGGGTCGATCGCCGCGTTCGGCGCGCTGTCGCGGTGCTTGAACTCGGCGTGGAGCAGCGACTTCAGCGCATGGCAGCGGTCGAGCAGGCCCGGCCCGGCGTTGCGGGTCCGCTCGGCAAGGGTGCGGATCGCCTCGTCGACCTCCGTCAGCGGGGTCGAGCGGCGGAAGAGGCCGGGCGGCAGCCGCTCACGGGCGGTTGCCGGCAGCACGCCGGCGGTGTCGTCCACCTCCACCTCGCCGGTGGCGACGATCGCCAGCGAGGCGATCGGCCCGCCGAGGGAGAAGGTGTGCACCACGTTGCCGTAGGCGTCCTGCACCCGGTCCAGCCGGCAGTCCGCGTCGACGTCGATCCGCCAGGAGCCGACATACTGGCCGTCGAAGGTGCGCGGGGTCATCCGCAGCTTGCGGATGATCCCCGCCGCCGGCGGCTCGAAGGTCGCGACGATCTCGTGGGCGATCCTGAGGCGCATCTACGCGGTCGCTCCGGGGCGGGGGAGGGCGGGCGTCATCGGCGGCCTCAGAGCAGGTACTGGTCGCCGATGGCCGCGCCGAGGCGGCCGTTGTCGTAGACGAAGTCGGCGAGGAAGTTGTCGAGCCCGCCCTCGAAGACGCTGCGCAGGTCCGTGCTCTGCAGGCGGCCGAGGGTGGAGCGCGCCGCCCGCTGCGACGGCCCCTGGCGACCGTAATCGCGGGCGAGGTCGTCGAGGAAGCGGGTGATGTTCTGGTAGCAGGACACGAGGCTTCGCGGCATCTCCTCGCGCAGGATCAGAAGATCGGCGACGAGATGGGGTTTCAGGTTGTCGCGGTAGACCCAGTGGTAGCTGGTCAGCGCCGACACCGAGCGCAGGATCCAGGACCACTGGTAGTAGTCGAAGCCGCCGCCGGCGGAGGCGCGCTCCGGATCGAGCACGTCCGCCTTGACGTTGAGGATGCGCGCGGTGAAGTCGGCCCGCTCAATGTTGGTGCCGAGGCGCAGGAACCAGTAGGCGTCGTTGCGCAGCATGGTCCGGTAGGCCGAGCCGTCGAAGCGCAGCGAGGTCTCCTTGACCCAGGACAGGAAGTCCGAGAGCTGCTGCCGGCTCATCCGCGAGGCGGAGTGGCGGCGCATCTCCAGCCAGCCGGAGTTGATCGTCTCCCACATGTCCATGGTCAGCGCGGTGCGCACCGAGCGGGCGTTGGTGCGGGCGACCTCGAGGCAGGAGCGGATCGACGAGGGGTTGTCGGTGGAGAAGGCGAGGTAGTCGACCACCGAGCGCGCGTTGGCCTCGCCGCAGGCGGCGCGGAAGCTGTCGAGGCCGCCGGTGGCGATCACCGCCATCTCCCACTCGTTGCGGCCGTCGGCGTGCTCCACCGGCATGGCGGAGAGGCGGGCGGCCGCCTCCAGCAGCCGGGCGGTGTTCTCGGCGCGCTCCACGTAGCGGGCGAGCCAGTAGAGGCTGTCGGCGTGGCGGCTCAGCATCGGGCGCCTCCGGCCCTCTCGGCGGTCGCGGCGGGGCGGCTCATGCGTCCGGGTCCTCGATGATCCAGGTGTCCTTGGTGCCGCCGCCCTGGCTGGAGTTCACCACCAGCGATCCCTCCGCCAGCGCCACCCGGGTGAGCCCGCCGGGGACGATGCGCACGCGGTCGGCGCCGGTGAGCACGAAGGGGCGCAGGTCCACATGGCGCGGCGCGACGCCCTCGCCGACGAAGGTGGGCGAGGTGGAGAGCGCCAGCGTCGGCTGGGCGATGAAATTCTCCGGGTGCGCCCTCAGCTTTCTCGCGAAGGTGTCGATCGTCTCCTGGTCGGCCTTCGGTCCCACCAGCATGCCGTAGCCGCCGGAACCCTGCACCTCCTTGACCACCAGGTCGGGGAGGTTGGCGAGGACGTACTTCAGCGCCTCCGGCTCGCGGCAGCGCCAGGTCGGCACGTTCTTCAGGATCGGCTCCTCGCCGAGGTAGAAGCGCACGATCTCCGGCATGTAGGTGTAGATCGCCTTGTCGTCGGCGACGCCGGTCCCGATCGCGTTGGCGAGCGCGACGTTGCCGGCGCGGTAGGCGGAGATCAGACCGGGCACGCCCAGCACCGAATCCGGCCGGAACACCAGCGGGTCGAGGAAGTCGTCGTCGATCCGGCGGTAGATCACGTCGACGCGCTTGGGCCCTTCCGTCGTCCGCATGTAGACGACGTTGTCGCGCACGAAGAGGTCCCGGCCCTCGACCAGTTCGACGCCGAGCTTGTCGGCGAGGAAGGAGTGCTCGTAGTAGGCCGAGTTCAGCGGCCCCGGGGTCATCAGCGCGACGGTGGGCTCCGCCGGCGCCGAGGCGGGCGCGAGGCTGCGGAGCGTGGCGAGCAGCTCGTCGGGGTAGTTCTCGACCGGCAGGATGCGGGCGTCGGCGAAGAGGTCCGGGAACAGCCGCATCATCACGTCCCGGTTCTCCAGCATGTAGGAGACCCCGGAGGGCGTGCGGGCGTTGTCCTCCAGGACGTAGAAGTCGCGGTCGTCGGTGCGGACGACGTCGATGCCGGCGATCTGGACATAGACGTCGTGCGGAAGGTCGACGCCCACCATCTCCGGCCGGAAGGCCGGGTTCTGCCAGACGAGGTCCTCCGGCACGATCCCGGCGCGCAGGATCTCGCCCTTGGAATAGACGTCGGCGAGGAAGCGGTTCAGCGCCGTGACGCGCTGGGTGAGCCCGCGCGAGAGCCTCGACCATTCGGCCGTGGTGAGCACCCGCGGCACGATGTCGAAGGGGATGATGCGCTCCTCGGCCTCCGCGTCTCCGTAGACGGCGAAGGTGATGCCGACCCGGCGGAACAGGAACTCCGCCTCCTGCTGGCGGCGCTTCATCGTTTCGGAGGAGGTGTCGGCGAGCCAGGACCGGATCATGCGGTAGGCGGGCCTGGTCAGGCTGCCGTCCCCGGACATCTCGTCGAACGCGCGCGCCACGATCACCCCGTCTGCATCGGACCTCGTCCTGCCGATTTAAGCGGCAAAGCACCCCGGGGGGCAAGCACACGCTCTGGGCAATTTCGCCGGAAGAATGCCTCGATTTTGTGCGGATGGCTCCAACGGCGTCCCGGCTGCTCCGCCGCAGCCGGGCCGCGGGGCGCCCTGTGGCTTCTGCCGTCGTCCCGTGTCGTGGGGCCGTCATGGCTGCCGCAGCCTCTGGCGTCATCCCGGCGAAAGCCGGGATCCAGGACCCCCAACGCATTGACGCCGCGATGTTTTCTGGATCCCGGCTTTCGCCGGGATGACGTTCGTGGGGCAATCACAGGCCTACGCTCACGGGCCATACGCCGGGATGGCGCTTGCAGGACTCGCGTCCCTTGTCGTCGGGCCGTGATGGCGTGCCGCCCCCTCCGCCGTCATCCCGGCGAAAGCCGGCAACTGTGTCTGCTGGGTCAGGCTGCGAAGGTTTTCTGGTCTCTGAGGATGGCGTTGAGCATGGTCAGGAG
>JAWLBM010000020.1:0-83955 GCA_041687675.1 Pleomorphomonas sp.
CCCGCAAAGCCGCCCGCCCGCTACAGCGCTGTGGATGGCGCGCGTGCGGGCGGCTTCGCTACCGTCGAGCTACACCACGCGGCGGGACACGACCTCCGCAACGGCGGCATCGGGTTCCGCAACGCAAATCCGGCGAACCGCAACGGCGATCTCGAACCCTGCAACGCGGATGCGCAACTTGTTTCGCGTCGTCCCGGGTTGCGGGCAAGGCACCGTACCTTGCCGGGACGGTGACCCGGATTGCGGGCAGGTCGTTGCGGGGCGCCCGCAATGGGTTTCGCGCTCCGGAGAGCCCGCTTTGGATCGCCCGCAACTCGTCCCGGTGTGCGGGTACCTCGCCGCGCTGCCCCGGCCCCCCTGGGGCGGTGCGGACGGCTCCGCTGCGGTCGCCGCCGGCATCAGGCGGACCCCGCTTCGCCGAGCAGCGCTGCGATCTCCGCGTCCTCGAGTGCGCCTGCAGCGAGCAGGGCGTCGGTGAGGCGGTCGAGCACCGTCCGGCGGGCGAGCAGCGTCTGGCGGGCGAGAACGAGCGCCTCGTCAAGCCGGGCCGCGACATTGCGGGCGAGCGGGCTGTCGGCGAGGAGCAGCACCTCGGCGCGCTCGCCGTCGCGAAAGACCAGCGGGCGCTCGCGCCCGAGGCCGCACCTCGTCTCCATGGCGAGCGCGAGACGCGTCGCCCGGGCAAGGTCGCTCGACCCGGAACCGCCGGAAGCGGCCGAGGCCTCGTCGAGCACGATCTCCTCGGCGGCGCGCCCGGCGAGCAGCATCGCAAGCGTCCGCTCGAACCTGGCGCTGGTCTCCGGGACCATTTCCTCTTCGGGGATCTCCGTGAAGGGTCTTCCGTTGTCGATCGTGAGCCTGGCCGGCACGCCGAAGCCGAGCGTGTGGGCCACGACGGCATGGCCGGCCTCGTGCACCGCGAGGCCGCGGCGGAGCTCGGGAGAGAGCCGGGGCCGCATTCCGCGAAGGCGCTCCTCGACATCGGCCCAGGCGAGCGTGCGTCCCGCGCGACGGGCGGCGCCCCGCCCCTCGCGGACAAGCCGCTCGACGTCCGCGCCGCTGAGCCCCGTCGCGAGACGGGCGAGCGGGAGGAGCGCGGCTGCCGCGGGTGCGGACGTGGACACATCGGTGCCGGGAGCAAACGCGGCCGGTTCTTTCTCCTCATCCGGAGCGGTGGCGACCACAGCGGCGAGATCGGTCCCGAGGTGGTGCGCAAGGATGGCCGCGAGCGCCGCGCGGTCCGGCAGGGGGATCTCGATCTGCCGCTCCCACCGTCCGGATCGCAGCAGCGCCGGATCGAGGTGGCCCGGCCGATTGGTCGCCCCGACGATCACGACGCCCTCGGCGCGGACGGCGCCGTCCATCAGCTCAAGCAGGCGATTGACGATGGTGTTCCAGTAGTCCGCGTGCGGCTCTCCGATCGGCCGCCGCATCCCGATCGCGTCGGCCTCGTCGATGAAGAGGATCACCGGTGCAGCCGCGACCGCCGCCGCGAAGGCCTCGGTCATGGCATCGAGGACGTGGCCGAGGTGGCTGCCGCGCAGCCACTGCGCGCCGGACGTCACGTGCAGCGGCAGGTCGAGCGAGTTGCAGAGCGCCCGCGCGAAGGTCGTCTTGCCCGTGCCCGGGGGACCTGCAAGCAGGATCCGCGACGAGGTCTGCGACCACGCCAGCGTGCCCGCCCGCCAGCTGCGCAGATCGGCGGCAAGGTCCATCGCCCAGTCGCGCGCCCGGCCCATGCCGGGCAGCGTCTCGGCAAGGAGCCGACCCGTGGCGGGCGGCTCCGGCAGGATCACGTCGACGACCGGCTTGCTGGGCGTGCTGGTTCGCGCCGGCCCGGCGGCGCCGCCTCTGCCCTTGTCGCCGGATCCGGTTGTCGAGCCCTCGGCGTCCGCTGCCCGCTCCTCAGCGAGATGCGCGAGTGTGGCGACGATGGCCGGAAGCGGCAGGCCTGGCCGGATCGCGGCGGCGAGGTCGTCGGGGACGAGCCGTTCGACAGAAAGGCCCGCCCCGCGGATCGCCGCGAGAGCCTCGGCCCTGTCGGCTCCGCAGAGATGGCAGATCGCCGCGGCGACGATGGCCGGATCCGGGAGCCCCAGGTCGAGCACGAGGTTGGCCCCGAGGCGGAGGGCCTCCGGAACCTCGTCCCGTCCGCCGACGGCAAGAACCGGGAGGCCGCAGCGGACGGCGCGGGCAAGCGCATCAAGGACGAACGACGGCAGCAGGTCGCCGGAGAGGTCCAGCACCGCCACCTGGTGCTCCGGGCGGCTCAGGTCGCCGTGGTCCGAGAGATACTCCGTCAGGCCTGGCTGGAGGCGGAGCCGGGATGCCGGGATCCGCTCGACAGGGCGGCCGAGAAGAACCCCCGTCTCGAGGAGGTCGAGCAGGGTCCCTGCGAGACCTTCCGTGTCGCAGACCAGTGTGACGAGGACACCCGGCGTGGAGAGCGCCGCCACGAGGTCCGCCCGCGACAGCCCGGATGCCGCGAGCGCGCGGTCGACGAGCGCGAGGGCGACGAGGCCGTCGGCGGTCGTGGGCGGAACGGATGAGGGCGCCGCGGCCGCTGTGGCGCGGGAGCGCTTCGTGGTGGTGCGGCCGGCGGTGACGGGCTTCGGTGCGGACGGCTTGGACGCGGACATGGATCCTCCTTGCGCCGCCCCCGGGGAGGGCGGCGGAGAAAAACAGGATGAAAAGGTCGGGGGGATGCCTCGGGGCGGCGGCGGTGAGCGCTGCGACGGCAGCGGCGGCTCAGGTCCGGCTGCGCCGGGCGAGGCCTATCCGCACGCTGCGGGGCGGGGCGGGTTGGAAATCATTTCCGACCGGGACATCGTCCGGGCGGGGATCACCGTCGTCCGGATCGGACCTCGTGTCCTCTCTCCGCGCCGCGGCCAGGCAGATCGATTGCTCGCGGATCGCCTTCAGCGCCTCCGCGCCGAGCAGGGCACGGACCCGGTGACCGAATACCTCCCGCACCCGCGCCACCGTGGCGGCGGCGCCCGGGGTCCAGATGACGCCGTCGAGGTCGCTGAGGCCGACCACGCCGTCACCGGCGTCCGCTCCGCCGTCGGCCGCGTCGACGATCGCCACCCGGACGGCATCGACGGCGAGGCGCTTCTGCGTCCGGTAGAGCCAGTCCGGCAGGATCAGCGACACCGCGAGCATCCGCGTGCGCAAATTCTCGAGCCGGTGCGAGCCGAGGTAGGACGCGACCGAGCGCTTGACGTCGAGCAGCGCGGCGGTGCGCTCCTGCCGATGTACGACGACGAGATCCGGCGTGTAGGTCCCCCGGGAACGCCCGCCGGCGTCGAAGGCAAGCCCCTCGAGGTCGCCCTCTCGGTTGGTCGCGAGCGCCTCGAGCGCCGTCTCCGTGACCGGCAGCCGCCTGCCGCCGGGGACGACGACCAGATCCGGGTTGCCCCTCGCGACCTCGGCGATAGCCACCTCGATGAGGCTGCCCTCGTTGGTGCAGATCGACCGCAGCAGCGAAGCGAGACCTGCAAAGGCCCCTAGCGTGCCGTCCGGTTGTGGCGGCTGCAGTGCCAGGCCGGCGACGGCCTTCTCGACGAGGGCGTCGAGACGTGCGGACAGGGGAGGGTCGGACCTGAGCGAGGCGGCGCGGGTCCAAGGGGCGGCGGCGGACACCTCCACGCTCGGCGCGGCTCCGGCTGCGCCGTTCGGCTCCGGACAGGAGGTGTTGGTGCGGGCGGTCTTCGGGTGAAGACGAGTCACGGGACGGGGCAAGGGCGAGTTCCTTTCGAGGAGAGCGGCGCCGTGGGCGACCGGCCGCGGCCCTGCGCCGCCGCCGAGGGGCGACGCCGCGGGACCGCACGGAAGCCGTGCGACGATCGAATGATGGTGAGTGCGGGCCGGGGATCAGGCCCCGGGGGGCGCGTGACTGGCGCCGGGCCGCAAGGGCCGGGGCGGTGCAGCCGGTATGGTCAACCGCATGGCGGCCGGGCGATCCGGCCGCAGGGGCTCTTTCCTCGAACGGGACGAAGCAGTAATCGTGATCACAGCCCAACACCTCTCTCGCAGGTTGCGGGTCAGGCCCTCGTCCGGTGTTTGCCGCACCGGCGGGGGCCGCTTGCTCCGGGCCCAGGCACACCGCCTCCGACCCGCAAGAAGGGTGACGTCTTCAACCTCCGATCGCAAGGCGCCGGCGATCGGGAAAACCGGCTTGAGGTTAACGGCGGGCTCCGACGCACGGAGCCGGGCCGCATCCGCTGCGGCCCGGGTCGATGTGTTGGATGTTGACCGCGGGTCAGATCCGTGGAGCCGCACCCCCCCGTTCTCGTTGCTCGCTCGCGAGATCCGCCTCGAACGCCTGCAGCAGTTCCGGTGCGCCGCGGAGCGCATATCTGCAGAAGCGTGTCGCACGGTTCCGCTGCTTGTCCCCGGACCTGGAGCAACGGGTTAGAGTTCGCCTCGACCCGGGAGCGCCTCGGCAACAACCGCCGCGACTGCACGCTCTTGATGAAACCGCTCCGCGAACTCGTCCCCGACCTGTAGCCACGCCCTGCGGTACAGCCGGGCCCGGATCTCGCGTGCCGTCTCCGACGTGGAGTCGAGCGCAGCTCGAACAAAGTTCACATCGTGGCGCTCGCGCTGCATCGGCAGACCGCGAGCTGATCTCTTTGCCGTACAGACCGCAAACCTGACTCGGGAGCCGACGCACCCAGAGTCGGCTTCGCCGTTCATGTCGCGGGCGATTCGCTCAAGGTCGGTAGAAAGTCGGTAGAAATTGGCCTATGCGCGATGCAAGGCAGATAGGTCGAAGGAAAAAATTTGGAATTCCGCCGCTTCGTGTTGATTAATTTAGCGGACTCTGAATCCGCTAGTCTTGGTTCGAATCCAGGTCCCCCAGCCACTTCCCTCCTCGTTTTCCCCGAAGGCTGCGCCGGTTCGGCGCGGGTAGGGTTCCCTCCCGGCCTCTCCGCACGCCGCGTGCCGCGGGCAGTCGTGCGGGGCCGTTTCCGCGCGGCCGGGACCCGCTCCCCGCCGCTGCGCACGCCGTGCGCTCCAGGTCGTGGCCGCAGCCGCCGCGCGCCGGTGCGATGGCTCTCCACCCCGCCCCGACAACAAATGTTGCCGCGCCGTTGACAGTTGAAACGGCGACCAGTCTACTCGACAGCGCCGAGGGGGGGGGGCGGCAGCCATCCCCCGTGCCAAAAAGAAGTCCGTACGACTGCCCATCAATTGCAGACTTTCCGGGGGAGGAAAGCCAATGTCGGATGAATTGAAGGAGCTTGCCGAGGTGGTCGCCAGCCGGCGCGACGCCCTCAAGACCATGGGCGCCACCGCTCTCGCGGGCGCCCTTCTCGCCTCCGCGGGATTCGACCCGGCGATGGCGCAGGAGCTGAAGCCGTCGGGCACGCCGCTCAAGGCGGCGATGGGCAACGCCGGCCTCCAGGCCACCTGGTGCGCCCAGGGCAAGCAGGCCGCCGAGGCCTGGGCGCGGCTGATGAACGTCGAGATCACCTGGTTCGACGGCGAGCTCTCCGCCACCAAGCAGCGCGCCACCGTCGACAACCTCGCCGCCCAGAAGTGGGACTTCGTGGCCCTGCAGACCTTCGGCATCGGCACGCTGAACGACCCGATCAACAAGGTGATCGACGCCGGCACGCCGGTGATCGCCATGGACACCATGATGGCCCCGGAGGGCCAGCTGGCGATCCACACCTTCATCGCCCCCGACAACGTGATGATGGGCGCGGTGACCGCCGACGCCCTGTTCAAGTCGATCGGCGGCGAGGGCCAGGTGGTGATGACCCAGGGCGCGCTCGGTCACACCGGCGCCCAGGGCCGCGCCAAGGGCTTCCGCGAGGTGCTCGCCAACTATCCGGGCATCGAGCTGGTCGACGAGCAGCCGGCCGACTGGGACGTGACCAAGGTGGCGCGCATCTGGGACTCGCTGCTGACCAAGTTCCCGGACCTCAAGGCCGGGTTCTTCCACAACGACGACATGGCGCTCGCGGCCAACAACGTGATGAAGGCCAAGAACCGCACCGGCATCAAGCTGTCGGGCATCGACGCCATGCCGCCCGCGGTGAACGCCGTGCTCGAAGGCACGCTGGTGGCGACGGTCCGCAACCCGTCCTGCCGCATCCACGGCTGGTCCGTGGCGGCGGGCGTGGCGGCGGCGGTCGGCGGCGAGCAGGCGGGCAAGGACATCCCGTCCTTCATCCTCGCCGACGGCCCGGTCATCACCCAGGACACCGCGGCCGGACATCTGTGGCTCCAGAAGCACTTCCTGATCTGAGCGGCGGGAAGGCATGAAGCCCGGTTTCATCGGGGGCGCCGAGGCGCCCCCGTCTGCCGCCGCGTCTCCGCTCCTGGAGATGAAGGGCGTCACCAAGACCTTCGGGGGCATCGCGGCGCTCAGCGACGTTGATTTCTCCATCCTCGAGGGCGAGGTGCACGGCCTCGTGGGCGAGAACGGCGCGGGAAAGTCGACGATGATGAAGATCATCGCCGGCGTCCATTCCGGCTTCGAGGGCGAGATGATCGTCCGCGGCCGGCCGGTGCACTTCCGCTCCGCGCGCGACGCGCTGGCGGCCGGGATCGGCATGGTCCACCAGGAGCTCTCGATCGTCCCGGACCTCACCGTGGCCGAGAACGTCTTCCTCGGCAGCCAGCCGCTGATGGCCGGCGGCATCGTCGACTGGCGGCGGATGAACCGGCAGGCGAGGGAGCAGATCGCCAGCCTCGGCATCGACATCGATCCCACCGCCCGCATGGGCGCGCTGCCCGTCGGGCTGCAGCAGTTGGTCGAACTCTCGCGCGTCCTCTTCTCGGGCGCCTCGCTGATCATCCTCGACGAGCCCACCTCGGCGCTCTCGCCGCCGGAGGTGGAGCGCCTGTTCGGCGTGCTGCGCCGGCTGAGGGCCGAGGGGCGCAGCTTGGTGTTCATCTCCCACTTCCTCGACGACGTGCTGGAGATCTCCGACCGGGTGACGGTGTTCCGCAACGGCCGCAAGGTCGTCACCGCCCCGGCCGGTGACCTCAACAAGGACGACGTGATCTCCTACATGATCGGCCGCGGATCGGCCGACATGCACATGGGCGAGCACGCCGACCTCAAGGGAGACGACAGCCATCCGGTGGTGCTGGCGGTGGAGCACGTCGGCGACGGCAAGGGGCTGAGGGACGTCTCGCTCGCCGTCCGCAAGGGCGAGATCACCGGCGTCTACGGCTACATGGGGTGCGGACAGATCGAGCTGTCGCGGGCGCTCTTCGGCAAGCAGAAGCTGAAGACTGGCCGCATCCTGATCGAGGGCCGGCCGGTGAGGCTCCGCTCCACCGCCTCCGCGCGGGCCAAGGGCATCGCCTATGTGCCGGAGAACCGGCGGATGATGCTGTTCCGCACGGAGCCGGTCTACAAGAACGTCTCGATCGCGATCCTCGGCCGCATCGGCCGCATCTTCCTGAAGCCGCACCGCGAGCGGGCGATCACCGAGGGCCACGCGCTCGACCTGCAGATCCGCCCGCCGAAGACCGACATCGCGCTCGGCAACCTCTCCGGCGGCAACCAGCAGAAGGTGGCGCTCGCCAAGTGGCTGACGCACCTGCCGAAGGTGCTGATCCTGGTGGAGCCGACCCGGGGCATGGACGTCGGCGCCAAGGAGGACGTGATCCGCATCGTCCGCACGCTGCGCGACCGCGGCGTCGCCATCCTCGTCCTGTCGACCGAGCCGGAGACGATCCTCACCCTCGCCGACCGGGTGACGGTGCTGAAGAAGGGCGTTGTCGCGCGCGAGTTCGCGACAGGCCGCATCGAGAAGGCCGATCTTCTGGCCGAGGCTTGAACCAGTCGCCGCCCCTGGCGAGATCCTTCAGGAGCCACCCGTGACGGACACCATCGAAACCTCCACCGGATCGGGCATCCGGCGGTTCCTCGCCGACCAGATGCGGAACATCGCCCCGGTGTTCACGCTCTTGGCGCTCGTCGTCTTCTTCTCGACCCAGAGCCCGGTCTTCTTCACCGTCGACAACTTGCTCAACATCCTCGCCAACGCCTCGATCACCGGAATCATCGCGGTCGGCCTGACCTTCGTGATCCTCACCGCGGAGATCGACCTCTCGGTGGCGGCGATCGCCAACGCCATCGGCATCACGATGGCCTTCTTCACCGCCCAGCCCGACTATGTGAACATCGCCACGATCCCGCTGCCGGGCTTCATCGCGATCATCCTCACGCTGCTCGCCGCCTTCGGCCTCGGCTCGATCTCGGCCTTCGGGGTCACCGTGATCGGCATCCCGTCCTTCATCATGACGCTGGCGATGATGCAGATCGCCAACGGCATCTCGGCGCTGCTGGTCCGCGGCCAGATCGCCTACAACTTCCCCGACTTCATCACCATGCTCGGCGCCGGCACCTTCTACGGGCTCCGATGGTCGATCATCGTCTGCGTGCTCTTCCTGCTCGCCGCCCACCTCGTGCTCACCTACACGCGCTTCGGCCGCTACGTGTACATGGTCGGCGGCAACCGGGAGGCGGCGGAATACTCCGGCGTCAACGTCCGCCTGATCATCGCCTCGGTGATGATCATCTCGGCGGTCTGCTCCGGCATCGCCGGGATGCTGGGCGTCGCCTACTTCGGCTCGGCCCAGCAGAACGGCTTCGACGACTTCCTGCTCACCGCCATCGCCGCGGTGGTGGTCGGCGGAACGAGCCTGTTCGGCGGGCGCGGCGGAATCGGCAACACCATCATCGGCCTGCTCGTCCTCGGCGTGCTCAACAACGGGCTCGACCTCATCAACATCGACAGCTTCCTGAAGATCCTGATCCGCGGCCTCATCCTGCTCGCGGCGCTGGTGATCAACGTCTACGCCCAGAAGCTGAGGGAGAGCACGGCCTGACGGGGGCCCGGGCGGCGGCGCCCGGGGTCGTCCCTCACACGCGCCGCGGACCGGCTCAGAGGCAGTCCTCGCCGTAGTCAGAGGCAGTCCTCGCCGTAGAAGGAGCGGGCGAGGCCGGCGACCGAGTCCGGTCCGTCGATCGCGGCGCGGTCGAGCACCAGCCGGCGCCCGAGTTCGAGCGCCCGCGCCTCGGTGGCGGCCCGCAGGCCGACGTCCCCGATCCGCTCGAAGTCGGCGTTGTGCGCGAGCCCGAGGATGCGCCGGTGGATCTCCACCCCGCAGAAGCCGAGCGCATCCCGCCAGACCGCCTCCAGCGTTCGCGAAAGCGCGGCCTCGGCGGCCTCGCCGTGGCCCTGGTCCTCGAACAGCGCGTGCGGATAGAGCATGCCGGTGCGCTCGGTCCGCCACAGCCGGGCGAACTCGGCCGCAAAGCTCCGCCAGATCGCGCCGGCCTCGTCGAGGATCCAAGACGCGTGGGCGTCCCGCTCTCCGGGCGCCGATGCGTGGCCGGGCTGCGACAGGAAGGCCATGAGGAAGTTGGCGATCAGCATGCCGACGTCAAAGGCCATCGGCCCGTAGGTGGCGAACTCCGGGTCGATCACCCGCACGTCCGTCTCCGACACCATCACCGACCCGGTATGGAGGTCGCCGTGCAGCAGCGTCTCGGCTCTCGACGTGAAGGCGAGCTTCAGGTCCTGGGCGGCGATCTTGAGCCGGGTGTCGGCGCGAAGATCGGCGGCGATGCGCTCGAGCCCCGGCGTGTGCCGGTTGAGCTCCGCCTCGAAGTAGGGGTCGGTGAAGACGAGGTTCTCGGTGATGTCGCAAAGCTCGACGTTGCCGGCGAAGAGGGCGAGGTCCGCCTTCCGCCCAGCCGCCGTCATCGAGAGATCGGACCCGCGGAACAGCGTGCGCGCGCAGAACGCCCCCAGCCGCTCGCCGAGGCCCGCGTAGCGCCGGCCCTCGACGAGGCCCCGGCGCAGGATCACGTGCTCGGAGAGGTACTCCATCGCCACCAGCGCCTGCTCCTCGTCGAAGTGGTAGACCTCCGGCACCGATCCCGGGTCGCGGGCCGCCTGGCGGACGAGGGCGTGATACTCGAAGAAGGAGCGCCGGAGCGGCAGCGGCCAGCTCTCGCCGACGAGGCGGACGTAGGGCAGCGCCTGCTTGACCACGACCGCGCCGGCGTCCCCCTCGACGATGAAGACGAGGTTGAGGTTGCCGTCGCCGACCTCGCGCACCGACCAGCGCGACGGGTCCCCCGCCTTCGAGGTCAGCGCGTGGAGCCCGCCGAGGCGGTGGGGGAGGGTGGCGGTGGTGAGCGGCTCGTATCGCAAGGGGGCCCCCGTGTAAGCGTCCTTGGCTCCCGCCGCAGGCGGGTTCGGACCCGCACGATTTCGGCATCCTCGCCCTTTGTCAAACCCGCCCCGCGCTGCGATCCGGGTGGGACGTCTCGCGGCTCTCCCTCGCGGCACGTGCCCGGACCATCGCCACGGGCGGGCCGGAGGGCTTCGGACGGGGGCCGGGCGTCGGCAGGTTCCCCGGCCCGGAGCGGCGCAAGCACATCCACGGGGGAGGGCCGGGCGCGGGGAACGTTCTCTGCCGCGATCTGTTCCCGGTATCTCCAGTCGGCCGGCCGGACCGGCCGTTCCAGGAAACGCCTCAGGGAGGGTCGAAGCGTGGATCTGAAGTTCGGCGGAAACGCCCTGCGACTTGCGGCCCTTGCGCTGATGTCCGGCTTGCTCGGTTCGGTTTCCGCGGGCAACGCCCAGGACAGCGGAACGGGGACGGGGTCCGGGGTCGCGGTCCAGCGTCCGGCCTCGCCGGACATGGCCGACGAGACCGCGGCCGTCGAGCCGACCCGCGAGGGGACCGGGGTCGGGGGATACACCCTCCTGGAAGCTCTCCGGGACCGGAAGGTCTACAACGAACTGGACCAGGAGATCGGTGAACTCTCGGACCTGATCGTCCAAGGGGACCGCATCGCCTACGCCGTGATCTCCAGGGGCGGGTTCCTGGGGATCGGCGGGACCGAGATCGTGGTCCCGTTCGGCTCGCTGACCTTCGAGGACGAGCGCGTTCTGATCAGTACGGTCGCCGGCCCCGACCAGATCGAGGCGCTTCTTCCGGCCCAGCCGGGCCTCGAGGTCGGGTCGGAGCCGTAGGCGCGCGCCGGTCCGCCTTGACTCAGGACCTGGCGTCGACCTGCCGCCGCGTCCGGTTCCATACGTGCTCAATGTCCCCGGAGGCGTCGACGCGGCGGAGCAGCCCCGCCTCGCGGTAGTGATCGACGACGGGCTCCGTCTGGCGGCGATACTCGTCGAGGCGCCGCTCGACCGCCTCGGGCCGATCGTCGTCCCGCTTCTCGAACTCGGTGTTGCCGCAGCGGGAACAGCGCCCGCCCGGGGGCGGGTTCAGCCGCTCGTGGTAGACCGCCCCGCAGCGCGTGCAGCGGATCCGCCCGGACAGGCGGTCGATCAGGACCTCGCGCTCGGCCTCGAGCAGCAGCACGAGGTCGAGCGCGGTGTCCCGGTCGGACAGGGCGTCGTCGAGGGCGCGGGCCTCGTCCATGGTGCGAGGATATCCGTCGAGGACGAAGCCGCGCGAGCGCGCCTCCGGTCGATCGATCCTTTGCCGGACCAGATCCGTCACCAGGTCCGCCGGCACGAGTCGGCCCTCGGCCATGCGGCGCTCGATCCGCTCGCCGATCCCGGAGCCCGACGCCGCCTCGTCCCGCAGGATGTCGCCGGTCGAGATCAGCGGCACGCCGCAGTCGTCGGCCAGGCGCTCCGCCTGGGTGCCCTTGCCGGCACCGGGCGGTCCAAGGACCACAATCCTCATGCAGGTCTCCCTTGCGTGCGAAAGACGACCCGGTCCGGCTCGGGGCCGCTCGCGGACAGGTCGGGGAACACGCGGCTGGCGCGGGTGTTTCGCGCTCGTGTCCGGAAACGGCGCATTCATCTCCGACAACCCGGTGAGCCATGCCCCAACTGATCCTGATCCGTCACGGCGAGAGCGTCTGGAACAGGGACGACCGCTTCACCGGGTGGACCGACGTCGATCTCTCGGAGGCGGGCGTCGAGGAGGCGCGCGCGGCCGCCCGCCTGCTCCAGATGCACTCGCTGGCGCCCGATCTCTGTTTCACCTCCGTCCTCAAGCGCGCAATCCGGACACTCTGGATCATGCTGGACGACCTCGACCTGATGTGGCTCCCGGTCGAGCGTAGCTGGCGCTTGAACGAGCGGCACTACGGCGCCCTGCAGGGCCTCCACAAGGGCGAGACCGCCGAGCAGGTCGGCAAGAACCTCGTCCACACCTGGCGGCGCAGCTACGACGTGCGACCGCCGGCGTTGAACGAGGACGATCCGAGGTCCCCTGGTCTCGACCGGCGGTACGCCCGCGTCCCCCGGGACCATCTGCCCTCGACGGAAAGCCTGAAGGACACCGTGGAGCGCGTGCTGCCCTACTGGGACGAGGCGATCGCGCCGCGGCTGAAGGAGGACCGGCGCGTGTTGATCTCCGCCCACGGCAACAGCCTGCGAGCGCTGGTGAAGTACCTCGACGGCATCCCGGACGACGATATTCCCGGCCTGGAGATCCCGACGGGCATGCCGCTGCTCTACGAACTCGACGAGAAGCTGAAGCCGATCGAAAGCAACTACCTGGAGGCGTCCCGGCCCTGAGCCTGGGTCGAGCCGGTGTCTTCGCCCCGCCCGCCGCCGAGCCAGCGCGGGAGCATCGCCCGGACGGGTGCGGACTTGACGATCTGGCCGACGAGCAGCGGGAACAGGCTGCCTGCCGCGATCAGCGCCCAGCCCTCGGCGCTCGGCGCGACCGTTCCGAGAACGGGACTGAGCACCGGCAGGTAGGCTGCCGCCAGCATCAGCACGATACCAATGGCCACCGCGCCCCAGACGTACCGGTTCGTCGTGATCTCGTTGCGCAGCAGTGGCGACGCGGGATCGCGCATGTTGAAGACGTGCCAGAGCCGCGCGAAGCCGAAGGTGAGGAACGAGATCGTCACCGCCTCCTCGCGGCCGAGGTTCAGCTGGAAGGCATACCAGAACACGGCCAGCACGGAGCCGCCGATCAAGGCGCCGTAGGCCGCGATCGTGATCCAGTGGCGCCGGGTCAGGATCGGCTCGGCGGGGTCGCGCGGCGGCCGCTTCATGACGTCGTCCATGCTCCGGCCGACGCCGAGGGCGAGGGCGGGGAACACGTCGGAGACGATGTTGATGTAGAGGATCTGGAGCGGCAGCAGCGGCAGCGGCGCGTTGAGCAGGGCGACGAACGAGACCGCGAAGATCTCCCCGGTGTTCCCGGAGAGCATGTAGACGACGAACTTGCGGATGTTGGCGAAGATGGTCCGCCCCTGCCTGATCGCCGTGACGATGCTCGCGAAGCTGTCGTCGCGCAGGACCATGTCCGCCGCCTCGCGGGCGACCTCCGTGCCGCGCTGTCCCATGGCGACGCCGATGTCGGCCTTCTTCAGGGCCGGAGCATCGTTCACGCCGTCGCCGGTCATCGCGACCACCCAGCCCGCGTCCTGGTAGAGCGCGATCAGGTCGAGCTTCTGCTTGGGGTCGAACCGGGCGAAGATCGGGGTCTTCAGGATCCGCCGGCGCTCCTTCTTCGAGAGTTCGCCGGCCGGCTTCATCTCCTCGCCAAGGACGACCCTTGCCGCGTCGGCGTCGTCCACCAGGCCGACCGCCTCGGCGATCGCGCGGGCGGTGCTGGCCTGGTCGCCGGTCACCATCACGGCGTGAATCCCCGCCGCGCGGCACTCGCCCATCGCCTCGCGCACGTCCGATCTCGGCGGGTCGAGGAGACCGGCGAGCCCGACCAGCGTCAGGTCCTCGTAGGGCTCCGCGTCCTTGCCGGAGACCGTCTTCTCGGCCATCGCGAGCGCCCTGAGCCCTCGACCGGCCATGTCCTCGTTGCGCTCGAGCCAGGCTTCGCGGCCCTCGTCGTCGAGATCCCTTGCCTCGCCCTCCGCGTCGAGAACGCGCGTGCAGACGTCGATGACAGCCTCGGGCGCACCCTTCACCGCCACCCGGATGCCGTCCCCGGACTTGTGGAAGGTCGCCATCATCTTCACCGACGGGTCGAACTCCACCCGGCGCACCTCCTCCTGCCGCTCGACCAGCTCGTCCCGGTCGAAGCCGGCCTTGCGACCTGCGGCGAGCAGCGCCACCTCCATCGGATCGCCCGACCCGCGCTCGTCGGCGCCGGACCCGCCGTCGAGCCGGGCGGCGTTGCACAGGACGGAGACCTCCAGCGCGGCGCGGGCGAGCGGGTGCCCTCCCGGATCGACCTCGTTGCCGTCGAGGCGGAAGGAGCCGCTTTCCTTGCCGCCGATCTCGAGGGTGCCGGGCTCGAGGGCGAAGCGGGCGAGGCTCATCCGGTTCTCGGTCAGGGTGCCGGTCTTGTCGGAGCAGATCACGTTGATGGCGCCGAGGGTCTCCACCGCCGACAGCCGCTCCACCAGCGCGTTGCGGCGGGCGAGGCGCCACATCCCGCGGGCGAGCGCCACGCTGGCGACGATCGGCAGGCCCTCGGGGACCGCGGCCACCACCAGGGCGACCCCGGTCTCGAGCATGAGCATCAGGTCCCGGCCGGCCAGGATGCCGATCACGGCGACCACCGCCGAGACCGCCATGATGACGACGAGCAGCCGCCGCGCGAGCCTGTCGAGCCGCTTTTCCAGAGGCGTCTCCTCCTCCTCGGCCCCCTCGGCGAGCTCCGAGATGCGTCCGAGCTCCGTCTCCATGCCCGTTCCCACGACGACGCCGGTTCCCGAGCCGTTGGCGACCGAGGTGCCCTTGAACGCCATGTTCTCGCGCTCGGCCAGCGGGACCTCGCCCTCCACCGGCTCCGTCGTCTTGCCCACCGGGACGGACTCGCCCGTGAGGGCCGACTCGTTCACCAGCAGGCTGGAGGCCTCGACCATCCTGAGGTCGGCGGGCACGACCTCGCCCGACTCGATCAGCACGATGTCTCCGGGGACGAGCCGGGAGGCATCGATGGTCCGCTCCTCGCCGTCCCGGCGCACGCGCGCCTTCGTCTTCTCCAGTTCCCTCAGCGCCTCCATCGAGCGCGTCGCCTTGAGCTCGGTGAAGAACCCGATGGCGAGGTTGATGATGATGGCGACCAGGATCGCGGCGCCCTGGACGATCTCTCCCATCACGAAGGACAGCGCGGTGACGAGGAAGAGGAGGGCGAAGATGAGGCTCTTGAACTGGTCGACGAGCATCGTCCAGAGGCTCTTGCGGCGGGCCCGGCGGAGCCGGTTGCGCCCGTGGCGCTTCAGCCGCTCCCCGGCTTGCTCGCGCGAAAGCCCCCTCTCCGGGTCGACCTCAAGGGACCCGAGGACATCGTCGACGGAGGTGTTGTAGGTCTCTGCCATCAGTTCCCGAGGTCCTCCCTGGCGATCTCCCCAATCTCCTGCTCGAGCCGTTCGACGTCCGGTTTGCGGCAGAGGCTCGTGCCGGGAGTCATCAGGGTCGCGCCCCCGGCCGCCGCGGCGCGGCGCAGCGCCTGCTCCAGGGGCCGACCCTCGGCCAGCGACAGGACGAAGGCCCCGACGAAGCTGTCGCCGGCACCGACCGCGCTGCGCTGCTCCACCGCGGGGGCCGGCACCCGCAGCACCTGGTCGCGGCTTGCGAGGACCGCGCCGTCGGCGCCCAGCGTGAGCGCCACGATCTCGCTCGATCCGTCCCGGAGCAGCCGGACGGCCGCGTCGCGTTCCTCGTCCGGGGACTCCAGCGCCGTTCCGGTGAGTTCCGCGAGTTCCCGGCGGTTCGGCTTGACGAAGTGGACGCCCTCCTCGAGCGCAGCGGCCAGTGCGGGACCGGAGGTGTCGAGGCAAAGGCGCGCGCCCCGGGCGTTCGCGAGGCGGGCGACCCGGGCGTAGAAGTCGTCCGGGACGCCGGGCGGGAGACTCCCGCTGGCAACCAGGAATCCGTCCCGTTCGACCAGTTCCTCCAGCACGTCGAGGCAGTTTCTCCACTCGTCCTCGGCGACGCTCGGGCCGCGCAGCACGAACCGGTACTGCCGGTCGGCCTCGGTCTCGTCGACGGTGAAATCCAGACGGGTATCGCCGCCGATCGGCACCGGCCGGCCGTCGATCCCTTCGGCCTCGACGAGTTGCCGGCAGGCGGCGCCGATCGGTCCGCCGACGGTGTAGACCGCCGTGGCGCGGCCGCCGAGCCGATGCACCACCCTGGCGACGTTGATGCCGCCGCCGCCCGGATCCAGCCCGGCCGAACCGCAACGCAGCTTCTTCTCCGGCTCGATGCGGCCGATCGACGTGCCGACGTCGAGCGCGGTGTTCATGGTGAGGGTGACGATCGGGTTCATTCCGGTGGCGCTCCGCGCTCGGACCATCGGACAGGCGGGACGGGGCCCCTCACGACGGGTTGACCATATTCGGGACATCTCCCCGGAGGAAGCCGTCGATGTTGTCCCGCGTGGTGTGCAGGATGCGCTGCACCGCCTCCCGGGTGTCGAACGCCGAGTGGGGCGTGATCACCACGTTGCGCAGGCGCAGGAGGATGTGGTCGGCGAGAAGGGTCCGGGTGTCGTGGTCCCGCCTGAAGTAGGAGCGCAGCAGTTCCGCCTCCTCCCGGATCACAGGCTCCTCGGGCAGCACGTCGAGGCCGGCGGCGCGGAGCTTGCCGCTGGAGAGGGCGCGCAGCATGGCCTCGCTGTCGACGACCGAGCCGCGCGCCGTGTTGATCAGCACGGCGCCGTCCTTCATGGCCTCGAACTCGCGGCCGGAGATCATCTTCTCCGTCTTCGGGCTGCCGGGAACGTGCAGGGAGACCACGTCCGAGCGGGCGAGGAGGTCGTCCAGTTCGACATAGTCGAAGCCGATCTCCCGGGCGGCGTCCTCCCTCGGCTTCAGGTCGTAGGCAAGGACGGTCATGCCGAAGCCGCGGGCGATCCTCGCCGTGTGCAGGCCGATGTCACCGGTGCCGATCACGCCCATCGTCCGGCCGCCGAGGTCGAAGCCCTGCAGGCCCTCCAGCGAGAAGTCCCCCCGGCGGGTTCGGTCGACGGCGTCGACGAGCTTGCGGCTGATCGTCAGCAGCAGGGCGAAGGCGTGCTCCGCGACGGTGTTCCTGCCATAGGATGGGACGTTCGCGACCTTGATCCCGCGCTCGTCGCAGGTGTCCATGTCGATGTGATCGAAGCCCGTCGACCGCGTGGCGATGAACTTCAGGTCCTTGAAGGTCTCGAGGACCTGCCTCGACAGGTCGGAGTATATGAATGCGGAAATGATCTCCGCGTCCGAGTGCTCGGCCGCCGTCTCCGCGTCCAGCTGCCCCGGCTCGAAGGCGACCTCGTGGTCCTGCCGGAGTGGCTCGAAGCACTCCCGCTCCCAGTCCTCGACTTCGTAAACGGCGATCTTCATCAACAGTCTCCATCGGGGTTCGATGCGTGGGCGCCCGGATCGAAGGCCGGGCCGGTGGGTCGTCAGGTCCCGGCTTCCGTCTCGGCGATGTGCCGCTTCACCTCGAGGAAGCTGTCGGGGCTGACCGAGATGGAGTCGATCCCGTGCCGCACCAGGAAGCGGGCGAACTCCGGATGATCGCTGGGCGCCTGGCCGCAGATCCCGGTCTTGATCCCGGCCGCCAGCGCCCGGTCCAGCAGTTGCGCGATGGCGGCCTTCACCGCGTCGTTCCGCTCGTCGAACAGGTGCTTCAGCCGGTCGCTGTCCCGGTCGACGCCGAGGACGAGCTGCGTCAGGTCGTTGGAGCCGATCGAAAAGCCGTCGAAGCGGCGGGCGAACTCGTCGGCCAGGAACACGTTCGCCGGGATCTCCGCCATCACGTAGACGGCGAGGCCGTGTCGTCCGCGCACGAGCCCGTTGTCGGCGAGGACCTCCAGCACCCGGTCCGCCTCCTCGACCGACCGGCAGAAGGGGATCATCAGCACGATGTTGTCGAGGCCGATCTCCTCCCGGGCGCGGCGCACGGCGCGGCACTCCAGGGCGAAGCCATCGCGGTATCCCTCGTCGTAGTAGCGCGACGCGCCGCGCCAGCCGATCATCGGGTTCTCCTCGCCGGGCTCGAACTGGGCCCCGCCGATCAGCTCGGCGTATTCGTTGGTCTTGAAGTCGCTGGTGCGGACGACCACCGGGTTCGGGTGGTGGGCGGCGGCGATCCGGGCCATGCCGCGGGCGAGGGTGTCGACGAAATACTCCGACTTGTCCTCATAGGCCCGCGTCAGCTCCTCGATCCTGGCCCGCGCGGCCTCGTCCTCGACCTCGTCGAAGCGCACCAGGGCCATGGGGTGGATCCGGATGATGTTGCCGATGATGAACTCCATCCGCGCGAGGCCGACCCCGTCGGTCGGCAGGCGCCACCAGCGATAGGCCGCCGAGGGATTGGCGAGGTTGACCATCACGCGCACCCGGGTGCGCGGCACGTCGCCGAGGTCGATCTGCCTCTCCTCGAAGGCGATCTCGCCGTCGTAGACCACGCCCTCGTCCCCCTCGGCGCAGGAGACCGTGACCGTCCGGCCGTCCTCGAGCCTCGACGTGGCGTCGCCCGTGCCGACGATCGCCGTCAGGCCCATCTCGCGGCTGACGATCGCGGCGTGGCTGGTGCGCCCGCCGTGGTCGGTGACGATCGCCGACGCCTTCTTCATGATCGGAACCCAGTCCGGGTCGGTCATTCCCGTCACGAGGACCGCCCCCTTCTCGAAGCGGTCGATCTCGGCGGGGCTCTCGAGCCGCAGCACCTTCCCGGTTGCGATCGCGTCGCCGATCGCAAGCCCGGCGACCAGCTTCTCGCCCTCTCCGGTCAGCCGGTAGGACTTCAAGGTGCCCTCGGCCTTGCGGGACTGCACGGTCTCGGGCCGGGCCTGGACGATGAACAGCTCGCCGCCCTCGCCGTCCTTCGCCCACTCCATGTCCATCGGCTGTCCGTAGTGCGCCTCGATGGCGCTCGCCCACCGGCCCAGCTGGAGAACCTCGTCGTCGTCCAGGACGTAGCGGGCCTGCTCCTCTCGGGAGGTGTCGACCAGCTCGGTCTTCGACTTGCCGCGGCCGTAGACCATCTTGCGCTTCTTGGCGCCGAGGACCTTCTCGACGATCGGGCGCGCGCCCGGGCGGTCGAGGAGCGGCTTGAACACGTGGAACTCGTCGGGCTCGACCATGCCCTGCACCACCGTCTCGCCGAGCCCCCAGGCGCCGGTGAGGAGGACGCTGCGCGGGAAGCCCGTCTCGGTGTCGATGGAGAACATCACGCCCGACGCGGCGATGTCCGACCGCACCATCTGCTGCACGCCGACCGAGAGCGCCACCTGCATGTGGTCGAAGCCGTGGTTCTCCCGGTAGGCGATGGCCCGGTCGGTGAACAGGGAGGCGAAGCAGCGCCTGACGGCGTCGAGCAGCGCCGCCTCACCCTCGATGTTGAGAAACGTCTCCAACTGTCCGGCGAAGCTCGCTTCGGGCAGGTCCTCGGCCGTCGCCGAGCTGCGCACCGCCACGGACGGATCCTCGCGCCCGAGCCGCGCCGCGAGATCGCGGTAGAACTGCCGGATCTCCTCGGCGAGCGGGCCGGGGATCTCCGCCTTCAGGATGCGGGCACGGGCCTTCTTCCCCACGTCGGAGAGATTGCTCCGGTCGCCCTCGAGGCTGCCGACGACCTCCGAGAGCGCCTCGCGCAGGCCGTTCTCGTCGAGGAAGGACCAGTAGGCTCGGGCGGTGGTCGCAAAGCCCGAGGGCACGCGAACCCCGGCGTCGTGCAGCCGATCGATCATCTCGCCGAGCGATGCGTTCTTGCCGCCGACCGTGGCCGTGTCGCCGCGGCCGAGGTCCGCCAGCCAGCGGACGAGGGGGTTGTCATCGGTCATCGGGTTCGCTCCCTTCGGTGCCGGTCCCGTGCGCCGGGTCCGATGCGTTCGGCGGCGGCTCGCTGCGGTCGCGCTCCGCGGGCCCGATCACGTGGAACTCCTGGGTGGCGCCGGCGCCCAGCTGGCGGAAGCGGCCGCGGTAGGCGACGGTGACCGGCGCGGCGGAGAACTGGCGGCAGTGGATGCGCAGGCGCCGGTGGGTGATCTCGAAGTCGATCTCCTGCCCGCGATACCGGAGCCGCGCCCGGAGCCGCTCGAGGCCGTCCGGCAGGCTCGGGTTGAAGTGGAGCGCGTCACCCCGCGTCTCGATGCCGGTGTAGCAGCGCTGCATCAGGTCGACGGTGCCGGCCATGGCCCCGAGGTGGATCCCCTCGGGGGTGGTGCCGCCCTGGATGTCCGCAATGTCGCTGTCGAGCGCGCTCTGGAAGAGCCGCCAGGATTGCTGGCGGTTCGCCCTCGCCAGGACCCAGGAATGGACGACCCGGCTCAGCGTCGAGCCGTGCGAGGTCCGCTGGAGGTAGTAGTCGATGGTGTCCGGTATGATCTGTGGATCGAAGGGATAGCCGAGTTGCTCGAACAGCAGCCGCAGCTCGTCCGCCGAGAACAGGTAGAAGAGCATCAGAACGTCGGCCTGCTTGGACGCCTTGTACCGGTTCGGAGTGTCGCCCTCGGCCTCCAGGATCCGGTCCAGCCGCTGGATGTCGCCGTACGTCTCGCGGTAGCCGGCCCAGTCGAACTCCTCCAGCGTCTCGTAGCCCTCGAACTGGCTGATGACCCCGTCGTGGAACGGGACGAAGAGCTTGCGGCTGATCTCGTCCCAGGCCTCGATCTCGGAATCGGCAAGGCCCAGGCGGTCGCACAGACGGCGTCCGTGGCAGGGCGGGATCAGCTCCAGCACGTCGCGGGCGCGGTTCAGCACCCAGGCCGCGAGCACGTTGGTGTAGGCGTTGTTGTCGAGTCCGATGTGCTCCTCGCGGTCGGCGCCGGGGTAGCCCGTGTGGAATTCGTCGGGACCCATCACGCCGCGGATGACATAGCGGTCCCGGGCCTGGTCGAATTCGGCGATGCTGGCCCAGAACCGGGCGATCTCGACCAGCATCTCCGCCCCGTAGTCGCGCAGGAATTCCCGGTCCCCGGTGACCTCGTAGTAGTGCCAGACGTTGTAGGCGACCGCCGAGCCGATGTGGCGCTGCCGGTTCGTGTCGTCCGGGATCCAGCGCCCGGACTGCGGATTGAGATGCAGCACCTGGCTCTCCTCGCGGCCGCTGCTGCCGCTCTGCCAGGGGAACATGGCGCCCCGGTAGCCCGCGTCGCGGGCGAGCCGCCGCGCCGCCGGAAGCCGGTGGTAGCGGTAGCGGAGCAGCGCCCGGGTCAGGACCGGGTAGCGCCAGTTGAGAAGCGGGAAGATGAACAGCTCGTCCCACATGATGTGGGCGCGGTAGGCCTCGCCGTGCCACCCGCGCGGCGGGACCCCGACATCGCGGTCGATGGAGTGCTGCGAGACCGTCTGCAGAAGGTGGAAGAGGTGGACGCGCAGCTTCACCTGGGCGTCGTCGGTGAGCGCGGCCTCGCCGGCGAGGTCCAGGCCGAGGTCGAACTGCTCCCAGAGGTGGGCCCATGCGGTCGCGTGGGCTTCGGCGAGTTCGTCGAACGACCCGGCGCCGGCGACTTTCTCCCGGGCCGCCAGCCCGGCCTCCGAGATCGCGTGGTCGCGGGAGGTGTAGACGGCGACGATCTTCTCGACCCGGACCTCGCGCTCGGCATCGATCTCCAGGTCGATCACCTGCGCGACGAGGTCGGCCAGCACCTCGCTCTGGCGGGCGCCGGGCTCGACGGGCTCTCCACCGGCGAACACGCGCGTGCGGGCCGCCTCGGTGATCTCGATGCGGGACTGGACCGTCCGGCTGGTCAGCCACACCGTCTCGGCGTCCGCCTTGCCGCGATCGACCGTCTCGAGATGCCTGCCGTTCAGTTCCCGGTAGCGCTCGACCCCGCTGTTGACGACCGTGCCGTCGAGCCCGGAGCGGATGTGGAGGGGCCCGGTCCAGTCCTCCGGAACGATGGTGACCTCGAGCCCGGCGACGTGCTGGTCCGCCATGCTGACCAGGCGGCGCTCCACCCAGCGGGTCACGCGCCCCGATCCGTCGCGGAACCGCAGCCGGCGATGGAGGATGCCGCGGGCGAGGTCGAGTTCCTGGGCGTAGTCGAGGTACTCCACCTCGTCCGGCCGCAGCCACGGCCCGTCGTCGATCCGGATCTCCAGCACGAGCCAGTTCGGCAGGTTGACGAGGTCCTCGTTCTCGATCTCGCGCCCCTTGATCTCGGTCGTCAGGCGGTCGTAGCCGCCGGCGAGATAGGTGCCCGGGTAGTGGACGCCGTCGGCCTGGGAGTCCGGAGCGGCGGCGCGGCTGCAGAAGTAGCCGTTGCCAAGTGCGCAGAGCACCTCCCGCAGCCCCTCCTGGCCGGGGTCGTAGCCGTCGTAGGCGAGGGACCACGGACCGCTCATCGTGCGTCTCCCCGGCAAAGGTCGATCATCAGGCCAAGGAAGCGGCGGACGTCCTCCGGCCCGTCCAGCGCGAAGCGCGCCGCCGTGGTCCGCGGGTCGTCCCCGTCGCGGACCACGATGCCGATTCCGTCGGCCGGCCGCTCCGCGAGCGCCCGGAATGCATCCTCGTCGGTCAGGTCGTCGCCGATGTACAGCGGCAGCACGTCGTCGCGGTCGAGGTCCAGCCGGTCGAGCAGCCAGAGCAGCGCCCGGCCCTTGTCCCAGTCCGTCCGCGGCTGGACCTGGAAGACCTTCTTTCCTCTCGACTTCCGCAGCCGAGGGTGAGCCTCCAGTGCGTCGTCGACGGCGTCCTCGATCGCGCCGACGTCGTCTTCGGACGCCTGGCGGTAGTGCACCGCGATGGAGAAGGTCTTGCGTTCCACCGCCGCTCCGCCGACCGGCTCGACGGCATCGCGGAGCTCGCTTTCGGCGGCGTCGAGGTCGGGCAGGAACTCGCGGCCGCGCTGCAGCTCTTCCCGCCAGCCCTTCGGGCCGGCGATGTCGAAGCCGTGGCTGCCCGCGTAGAAGATCGTGTCGATCCCGACCCGGTTGCGGACGTCGTTGAGGTCGCGCCCGCTGATGACGGCAACCGGATACCGTTGCGCCAGTTCGGAGAGCACCTTGTGCATCTCCTCGCTCAACGTGGCCTCGCTGAAATCCTCCACGATCGGCGTCAGGGTGCCGTCGTAGTCGAGGAAGACGGCGGCACGGCGCCGGCCGAGCCGGCGCTCGAACTCCTCCCGCTCGTCCCAGACCGAGGGGATCTGCGAAAGCGGCCTCAGATCGGCAAGGGTTCGCTGTTCCTCGGCCAGCAGGTCGGTGAGGTCCCCGGTGACCACGTCGGCGCCGTGGGCCCTCAGGCTGTCGCCGTCCCGCAGGTCCCCGGAACGGTCGACCCCGACCACGAGCGCGAACCCTCCGCGCCGGCCCGCCTCGACCCCGGCGATCGCGTCCTCGATGGCGGCAGCCCGGTCGGGCATGGCGCCCATCCGCTTGGCGGCGCGGCTGAAGATCGCCGGGTCCGGCTTGCCCGGCAGCTTCAGCCTGGCCATGTCGCTGCCGTCGACCCGCACGTCGAACAGGTCCGCGATCCCGGCGCTCTCGAGCACGGCCCTGCAGTTCCGGCTGGACGAGATGATCGCCGTCTGCAGCCCCGCGGCCCGGACTGCCCGGATGAACTCGAGGGCGTCCGGGAATGCGCGCACCCGGTTGGCCGCCAGCCACTCGTGGAAGTAGATGTTCTTGCGGTTGCCGAGGCCGCAGATCGTCTCCCGGTCGGCCGGATCCGACGGGTCGCCCCGGGGCAGGTCGATGCCGCGCGAGGCGAGGAAGTCGCGCACGCCGTCGTAGCGGGGCTTGCCGTCCACGTGGCGGCGGTAGTCCTCCGCGTCGAATGGGCGAGTGTCCTCGCCGGCGGAATCGCCGCGTGCCTCGAGGAAGGAATCGAACAGCCGCTTCCACGCGGCCCGGTGGGCCTCCCGCGTGTCCGTGACGACGCCGTCGAGATCGAAGATCACGGCGTCGAAGCGCTCTGGCGAGATGGTCGCCAGGCCGCCGTGCCGCGGTGCCTGCATCCGGTCGCCCTCACTCATCCGCTGCTCTCCCTGTCGCGGTCTGTCGCGGTCTTCGTGTCGTCCGCCTTGCTTCGGGCGCGGCGTTTGCGCCGGGCGGGCCTCGTCTCGCCGGACCGCTCCTGCACGTGCTCGGCCCGCTCGGCGACCTTCGCGAAGGCCGCATGTTCGGCGTGCTCGGCGTGCTCGGCCCGCTCGGCGTAGGCCGCCCGCTCGACCCGGTCCGCGACCCGGGGCGCCTCGCCGGCCGGCGCACCGCGGCCCCGCGGTTCTGCGCCGCCGGCGTCCTGGCCTCCTCGTCGCCGCCTTTGCTCCGCCGGCCTCGGCCCGTGGTGGATGCGCTCGGCCAATGCCCGGCCGCGCCAGTGCTTGTAGGCCTCGACGACCAGGAACTTGCTGAGCGTGATCGCCAGCAGCGTACCCCAGGACAGGAGCCCGACAGGCTCGATCTGCAAGACGTCGCGCCAGCCCGGGATGAACATCGAGGCGATGTGGACGCCCTGCGCCAGGATCACCGCCCCGACGACCAGCTTGTTGTCGCCGAGCGGGATCCTGAACGCGGACCGCGTCTCAGACCTGACGTTGAAGACATGCACGTTCTCGAAGAGAACCATCAGCAGCAGGAGATGGTTGCGCGCCTCGAAGGTTCCCATCCCCGCCTCTTCGGTGAGGAAGTAGAACACGGCGAACCCGACCAGGCCCATGTAGAGCCCGGAGGTCGCCACCTCCTCGATCATCAGCCGGTTGAAGATCCGCTCGTCCGGCGCCCTCGGGCGGCGGTCCAGCACGTCGGGTTCGCCCTTCTCGAAGGCCAGCGCCACATCCTGGATCCCGTTGGTGACGAGGTTCAGCCAGAGAAGCTGGACGGGGGTCAGGGGCAGCGGCGTGTTGAAGATCACCGAGAGGATGAAGATCAGCAGGCTGGCCGCGCCGGTGCTGATCAGCAGCCAGACGACCTTGCGGATGTTGTCGTAGGCGATCCGGCCTTCCTCGATCCCGTTGATGATCGAGGCGAAGTTGTCGTCCGTCAGGATCAGGTCCGCGGCGTTGCGCGCGACGTCGGTGCCGCTCTCGCCCATGGCCACGCCGATGTGGGCGGCCCGCAGCGCCGGCGCGTCGTTGACGCCGTCGCCGGTCACCGCGACGAAGTGGCCGGCGTCCTGCAGCGTGTCGATGATCGTCGTCTTCTGCCGCGGTTCGACCCGGGCGTAGACGTGCCGCTCGAGGATGTGTCCGCCGGCGCTGCCGCTGTCGCCCCGGTCGCGGCTGCCGATCTCCTTGCCGGTGACCACGTCCTCCTCGTCGTCGGCGATGTTGATCTCGCGGGCGATGGCGAAGGCGGTCGAGGGATGGTCGCCGGTGACCATCCGGACGTCGACGCCCGCCCTGTGGCAGCGCTCGACGGCTCCGGGAACCTCCTGGCGGACCGGATCGATCAGGCCGACAAGTCCGAGGAAGTCGAGGCCGCCGAGCCGGCCCTCGTCGCCCTCCTCGGCCGTGGCCTCGTCCACCTCGCCGCGGGCGACCGCGAGCACCCGGTAGCCGTCGCCGGCCAACTGCTCCTCGCGGTTGCGGATCTTGTCGGCGTCGACGTCGCACATCCTCGCCAGGGTCTCGGCCGCGCCCTTGACGTGGGCGACGACCTTGTCGCCGTGGCGGTTGAAGCTGACGGCGAAGCGGCGCTCGGATTCGAACGGGATGCCGCCGACCTCGGGGTGATCGTCGAGGAGGTCCGCCCGGGGCAGGCCGAGCTTGCGGGCGAGCACCAGGAAGGCGACGTCGACGTTGTCACCGCTGGTGCGGACCTCGCCGTCCTCGACGTCGAACTCGGCCTCGTTGCAGAGCGCACCGGAGACGACGAGGTCCCTCAGCCACTCATCGGCATCGAGGTCGACGGGCTCGCCGCCGCGGGCGGCGTCTCCCTCGGCCGAGTAGCTGCCGCCCCCCACTTCGACGTCCTCGCCCTCGACCGGCCGGATGCGCGTGGCGGTGAGCTTGTTCTCCGTCAGCGTTCCGGTCTTGTCGCTGGCGATCAGGGTACAGGCCCCGAGCCCCTCGACCGCGGGCAGCTTGCGGACGATGACGTTGCGCTCGGCCATCCGGTTGGAGCCGATCGAGAGGGCCACGGTCGTGGCCACCGGCAGTCCGGCGGGAATCGCCGAGACGGCAAGCGCCACCGCGAGGAAGAAGATGTCCACCAGGTCCTGGCCACGAACCGCCTGGACGAGGCCGAGGGCCAGGATCACGCCCAGGATCCCCACCGCGATGACGCGGGTGAACCGGCGCATCCGGACCACCAGCGGCGGCACCTGGTCCTCTTCGGCCAGCGATTTTGCGATCCGGCCGATCTCCGTCAGGGTTCCGGTCCGGCACACGAGGCCGCTGCCCCGCCCGCCGGTGACAGTGCTGCCGGCGTGCAGCAGCGTCGCCCGGTCCCCGAGCGGGCTGTCGGGGTCGAGATCGGCCTTCGCCCTCTTCTCCACGGGCACCGACTCGCCCGTCAGCAGCGACTCGTCGGCGCGCAGGTCCTGCGAGCGGACGAGCCGGATGTCCGCCGGCACCGAGGTCCCGGACTTGACCGAGACGAGGTCGCCCGGAACCAGTTCGGTGCTGTCGACCTCCTCGCGCTCGCCCTCGCGGATCACCTGGGCCTTGATCCGCATCACCTGCTGCAGCGACTGGGCGGCGCTCTCGGCCTTGTACTCCTGGTAGGTTCCGAGTCCGGAGTTGAACAGCAGCACCGCGAAGATGAAGGCGGCGTCCTCGAAATTGCCGATGACGACGGACACCCCGCCCGCGAGGAGCAGGATGTAGATCAGCGGATCCTTGAACTGGCGAAGGAAGGTGTGGAGCAGCGTCTCCCGCTTGCGCTCGGGAAGCTTGTTCTCCCCGAACTCCTTTCGGCGCCGTTCGACCTCCCGATCCGCGAGCCCCCGCTCGCGGTCGGAGCCGAGCAGTTTTTCCGCGTCGTCGATCGCCGTCGCATGCCACCGTCGCTCTGCGATGTCGTCGCGTTTCAGCTGGTTGGGATCGGCCATTCCTGTTCCCGGCCTGCGACAGGTTGAACGCGAAGTCGGCGGCTTGCGCAGGTCCTCGCCGGAGCGGCGGCGGCTCGCAAGCCGGCTCGGTCGGGCGCGGGTCCGGCGGCTGCCTTCGCCCGGCCGGAGGAGACGATCCCCCGCCGGGGGCCGGACCTTCCGTCTCCGGGCCCCGGGACCGCCCTCACGAGCCCGCCATCCGGGCGGCTTCGCGGACCATCTGGGCGGCGTATCCCCACTCGTTGTCGTACCAGGCCATCACCTTGACGAGGTCGCCGTCGATCACCCGGGTCATCGTGAGGTCGACGATCGATGCGCGGTCATCCATGATGATGTCGGTGGATACGATCGGGTCGTGGGTGACCCCCATCACCCCGCGGTAGCGCTCGCTTCGGGCCTCCTCCTCGAAGATCCCGTTCACCTCGTCGACGCTGGTCGGCCGCTCGGTCAGGATGGTGATCTCGGAGATCGAGCCGACCGGCACCGGGCCGCGGATGGCGACCCCGTCGAAGCGGCCCTCGTACTGCGGCAGCGCCTTGGTCGTCGCCTTCGCCGCCCCGGTCGACGTCGGCACGAAGTTCACCGCCGCGGCCCGGCCCCGGCGCCACTTGCTGGCCGGCTGGTCGACCAGCCCCTGCGAGGCCGTGTAGGCGTGGATGGTGGTCATCGCCGCCTTGCGCAGGCCGATGCGCCGGCCGACGACCTCGATCACCGGGGCGATGCAGTTGGTCGTGCAGCTCGCCGTCGAGATGATCCGGCTGCCGTCCGCGTGGTTCACGCCGGGTACGACGAAGGGCACGTCGCCTTCCCCCTTGGCGGGTGCGGACAGGATGACATGCTTCGCGCCGGCCTCGATGTGCTTGCCGAGGGCCGCCGCGTCGGTGAACACGCCGGTGCACTCGAAGACGATGTCGACGTCAAGGTCGGCCCAGGGCAGGGAGGACGGGTCCTTCTCGGCCAGGGCGCGGCAGCGCTTGGAGCCGACGACGAGTTCGTCCCCGTCGGAGCGAACGTCCTCGCCGAAGCGGCCGTAGACCGAGTCGTACTTCAGGAGGTAGGCGAGGGCGTCCGGCGGGGCGATGTCGTTCACCGCGACCAGTTCGAACTCTTCCGACGCGTGCAGGATCTTCAGGGTGGCGCGACCGATGCGCCCCAGGCCGTTGATGGCGACGCGAACTGCCATGATCGATATCCCTTCACCGGGGTTGATGTGCGCTCGACGGCGACCGGCGGCGTTCCCTCAGTCCTCGAGGACCTTCACCCCCGGCAGCGACTTGCGTTGCAGCCAGTCGAGGAAGGCCCCGCCGGCGAGCGAGACATGGCTGAAGCCGTCGAGGAGGTTCATGCGGGCGAGCACCGCGACGGTGTCGCCGCCGCCGACCACGCTCGTCGTCTCGCCCTCGGCGGTGCGCGCGACGATGGCCTCCGCCACCCGGCGCGTGGCCTCGCCGAAGGCCTCCGTTTCGGCGGCGCCGAGCGGTCCGTTCCAGACGATCGTCCTCGCGCGGCGGACGTGCTGGGCGATCTGCTCGGCCGTCTCCGGGCCGACGTCGAGGATCATCCACCCGGGCGGGACGTTCGAAATCGAGACGACGCGGCGATCACCGGGCGCGGAGGCCTCCGGCGCCACCACGGCGTCGCTCGGCAGGACGATCTCGCGATCCCGCTCCCGCGCGGCGTCGAGCGCCTCCATGGCCGCCCTGGTCTTGTCCGGATCCCTGAGCGACCGGCCGACCTCGAAGCCCTCGGCGGCGAGCATGGTGTTGGCGAGCGCGCCGCCGAGCGCGATGACGTCCGCCTCGCCGGAGATCGCCTCCACGACGCCGAGCTTGGTCGCGACCTTGGCGCCCCCGAGGATGGCGAGATAGGGCGGCGTCCGGCTCCGCAGCGCCTCTTCGAGCCCCCGGAGTTCGTCCTCCATGAGGCGGCCGGCGGCGGAGGGCAGCCGTTCGGCGACGCCGACGATCGAGGCGTGCGCCCGGTGCGCGGCGGAGAAGGCGTCGTCGACGTAAACGTCTCCCAGCCGGGCCAGATCGTCGGCAAAGTCGTCCGCGTTCTCCGTCTCCCCGGCGTGGAAACGCAGGTTCTCGAGCAGCACGACCGCCCGCTCGCCGCTTCGCATCGTCTTCTCGATCACACTGGCGGCCCGTTCGCCGATGCAGTCGTCGGCGAACCGGACAGGCACCCCGCCGAGCGCCTCCGAGAGCGGGTCGACAAGCTGCCGCAGGGACAGCTTCGGGTCCGCCTTCCCCTTCGGCCGCCCCAGGTGGGACATGACCACCGGCTGTCCGCCATGGTCGAGCACCTCGCGGATCGTCCTGGCGGCGGCGCGTATCCGCGCGTCGTCCTCGACCCTGCCCTGGTCGTCGAGGCCGACGTTGAGGTCGGACCGCACGAGCACACGCTTTTCCGCCAGGTCGAGACTGTCCAGCAGTCGCACCGTCATTGCACCCCCTCCAGAGCTTGGGTCGGGGGCATGAACCCGTGCGCCAGGGGTTTGTTCCCCGGCCGAGCGAAGGCGATGGCGATGACGGCTGGGCAGACGCACCCGCCCCGGCGGCTCGCGCGGGCCTATCCGCGTCCCTCCGACGGTTGGCTGGCGACCTCGACGAACTCCCGGACCATGGCCGAGCGGTTCAGCCGCTTCCAGACGAGGACCGTGCCGATGCGAAACCCCGGCGCGTCGAGGGGGCGCGCCTCGACGGTCGCGCCGAGCACCCCGACAAGGCTCTCCGGAAAGAGCGTCACGCCGAGTCCTGCCGCGACGAGGCCGGAGATCGCGAGCGTGTTCGAGGCTTCCAGCCGCACCTTCGGCCGGACGCCCTCGGCGTCGAACATGTCGTCGATGCGCCAGCGGAACTCGCCCCACTCCTGCATGTCGCCGAGGATCAGGTCCTCGCCGGCGAGGTCGGCGGGCCTGATCCGGTCGCTGCCGAGGAGCGGGTGGCCGGGGGGTGCGACGAGGCACAGCGGGTCGGAGGCGAGCGTCAGGCTGTGGTACTCGGAATGGTCGAAGGGGCCGATCATGAAGCCGACGTCGATTTCGTCGCCGGCGAGCGCCAGCTTCTGGCCCTGCGTGCGGATGTAGCGGAGGTGCAGGTCGACGTTGGGGTGCCGGCACCGGAAGCGGGCGACCGCCGCGGGCATCAGCCGGGGCGCCGCGAAGGCCATGTAGCCCACCCTCAGCCTGCCGGCCTTGCCGTCCGCGATCCGGCGGGCCGTCGTCACCGACTCGGCGTAGCGGGCCAGCAGGTGCTGGTTGTCGCGGTAGAAGCTCTGCCCGGCCTGCGTCAGGATCACCTGCCGCGTGGTGCGCTCGAGGAGCTTGAAGCCGACCGCCTCCTCCAGGCGCTGTATGCGGCGCGTGAGGGCCGACTGGTCGATGTTCAGCCGCTCGGCGCTGCGGCGGAAGTTCAGCTCCTCCGCCACGGTCAGGAAGGAGCGGACGAGGTCCAGGCCTTCTTCGGCGATCATCGTTCGGTCCCCGGAGAGGGCGGCGGCTCGCGTTGATGCAACTTATGCAACATTAGTTGCCCAACGGTCCATTCCATCCGGCCGGAGCGGCGGGAATCATGGGCCATGGCGGCGCGGCGGCCGCGGCCCGAGGGCGGGCGGCGGGCGTCCCCCCAACGCAAGCACGACAGGAGATTTCGATGAGCGACCTCGACACCAGGGAACTCGACAGGCTGCTGCAGCAGGCCTTCGACGCCGCCTCGAAGCTCTACAGGGAACGCGGGTTCCAGCGCCGCATCGGCTTCGGCAAGCGGCCGGCCCTGGTCAGCGTCGATCTCGCCAACGCCTGGACCCGCCCGGGCAATCCCTTCACCTGCGACCAGGAGAAGATGGACGGCGAGATCATCCCGGGCATGCAGGCGCTGCTGAAGGCGTTCCGCGCGGCGAGGCTTCCGGTCGTCCACGTGACGACGGCCTACGAGATCACCGACCGGGACGCGGACTTCACCGACATGGGCCTGTGGCACCGCAAGATCCCGATCGAGGTGGTGAACCTCGCCGACCGGGACCTCTGGGCGATCGACAGCCGGATCGCGCCGGTGGAGGGCGAGTACACGCTGCTGAAGAAGCGCGCCTCGGCCTTCCACGGCACCGAACTCGCCGGCATCCTCCGGGCCGGCAACGTGGACACCATCCTCGTCACCGGGGTCACGGCCTGCGCCTGCGTCCGCCAGACGATCTGCGACGGGCTGGCGGACGGCTTCCGCACCATCGCGGTCAAGGAGTGCATCGGCGACCGGGTGCCGGGCGCGGTAGCCTGGAACCTGTTCGACATCGACGCGAAGTTCGCCGACGTCCACATGGTCGATGAATGCGTCGCCTACATCAATGGGCTCGCCGGGCAGAAGATCGCGGCGGAGTGATCCGCGGGCCCGCCGGCCGCCGGCCGTCGTCTCGACCCGGCGATCCGGGACGAAAAAGAAACGGCCGGGCGGGAGCCCGGCCGTTTCGGTTTACGCGCTGCCGGAGCGGTCAGGCGGCCTTGCGCGCCGCTGCAAGCTCGAAGCGATCCGCGTCCATGACCTTGGTCCAGGCCGCCACGAAGTCCTTGACGAACTTCTCCTGCGCGTCGGCGCAGGCGTAGACCTCCGCGAAGGCGCGCAGCTGCGAGTGCGCGCCGAAGATGAGGTCGACGCGCGTCGCCCGCCACTTGACCTCGCCGGTCCTGCGGTCGCGGGCCTCGAAGGTGCCGTCGGCCAGCGGCTTCCACTCCGTCGCCATGGTGAGCAGGTTGACGAAGAAGTCGTTGGAGAGGACGCCCGGCCGCTGGGTGAGGACGCCATGGCTGGCGCCGCCGACGTTGGCGCCGAGGACGCGCATGCCGCCGAGAAGGGCGGTCATCTCCGGGGCGGTCAGCGTCAGCAGTTCCGCCCGGTCGACCATCGCCTCCTCGGGCATCATGAACTGGCGGCCGCTGAGATAGTTGCGGAAGGCGTCGGTCCTCGGCTCGAGCGCCTGGAAGGACTCGACGTCGGTCTCCTCCTGCGAGGCGTCGGTGCGGCCCGGCGTGAAGGGCACCTTCACGTCCACCCCGGCATCCCTCGCCGCCTTCTCGACCCCCGCCGCGCCGGCGAGGACGATGAGGTCGGCGATCGACACCTTCTTGCCGCCGGACTGGGCGGCGTTGAACTCCGCCCGGATCTTCTCCAGCGTGTCGAGGACCCGCGCCAGCATCGCCGGCTCGTTGACCTCCCAGTCCTTCTGCGGGGCGAGCCGGATGCGGGCCCCGTTGGCGCCGCCGCGCTTGTCGGAGCCGCGGAAGGTCGAGGCCGACGCCCAGGCGGTCTTGACAAGCTCGGTCACGGTCAGGCCGGAGGCGAGCACCTTCGCCTTCAGCGCTTCGGCATCACGGTCGTCGATCAGCGGGTGGTCGACGGGCGGGACCGGGTCCTGCCACAGCAGCGTCTCCTGCGGCACCAGCGGGCCGAGGTAGCGCACCTTCGGGCCCATGTCGCGGTGGGTGAGCTTGAACCAGGCGCGGGCGAAGGCGTCGGCGAACTCGTCCAAGTTCTCGTGGAATCGCCGGGAGATCTTCTCGTAGGCCGGATCGAAGCGCAGCGACAGGTCCGTGGTCAGCATCGTCGGCACGTGCTTGACCGACGGGTCGTGGGCGTCCGGCACGCTGGGCTCGGCGTCCTTGGCCTTCCACTGCCAGGCGCCGGCGGGGCTCTTGGTCAACTCCCACTCGAACCCGAACAGGTTGTCGAAGAAGTTGTTGCTCCACTGCGTCGGCGTCTGCGACCAGGTGACCTCCGGGCCGCCGGTGATGGTGTCCGGCCCGTATCCGGTGCCATGGCCGCTCTTCCAGCCGAGGCCCTGGTCCTCGATGGCCGCGCCCTCCGGGTCGGGACCGAGCAGGGACGGGTCGCCGGCGCCATGCGTCTTGCCGAAGGTGTGGCCGCCGGCGATGAGGGCGACGGTCTCCTCGTCGTTCATCGCCATGCGGTAGAAGGTCTCGCGGATGTCCTTCGCCGCGGCGACCGGGTCCGGCTTGCCGTTCGGGCCTTCCGGGTTGACGTAGATGAGGCCCATCTGCACGGCGGCGAGCGGATCCTCGAGCTGGCGCTCGCCGCTGTAGCGCGAATCGCCGAGCCAGGTTCCCTCCGGCCCCCAGTAGAGCTCCTCGGGCTCCCACACGTCGGCGCGGCCGCCGGCGAAGCCGAAGGTCCTGAAGCCCATGGTCTCCAGCGCGACGTTGCCGGCGAGGACCATCAGGTCGGCCCAGGAGATCTTGCGGCCGTACTTCTGCTTCACCGGCCAGATCAGCCGGCGCGCCTTGTCGAGGTTGGCGTTGTCGGGCCAGGAGTTGAGCGGCGCGAAGCGCTGCTGTCCGGCCCCGGCGCCGCCGCGGCCGTCGGTGATGCGGTAGGTCCCGGCGCTATGCCAGGTCATCCGGACCATCAGCCCGCCGTAGTGCCCGAAGTCGGCCGGCCACCAGTCCTGCGAGTCGGTCATCACCTTGCGCAGGTCCTCGATGACCGCGTCGAGGTCCAGGCTCTGGAACTCCTTCGCGTAGTCGAAGTCCTTGCCCATCGGGTTCGACAGCGCGGAATTGCGGTGCAGGGTCGACAGGTCGAGCTGCTCCGGCCACCAGTCGCGGTTCCTGTGTCCGCGGCCGCCGCCCGTGAAGGGGCATCCCCCGGCTCCGTTGTCGGTCTTCGCGTCCATGGTCTACCTCCAGGCCTCGTGTGGCGAGTGTCCCCACGGCACCCACTAGCCGGGGGAGTCCGATCAGGTCTAATTGTATTGTCTTGCAGTGCCGATAAGCCCATCTTATCGCGATGATCACGCTCCGACAGCTGCGATATTTCGTCTCCCTGGCAAGGCACCGGCACTTCGGCCGCGCCGCCGGCGACAGCGCCGTGACCCAGCCGGCGCTGTCGATGCAGATCCGCGAGCTGGAGCGCGAGATCGGCGCCGAGCTCGTCGAACGGCGTCCCGGCGAGGTGGTGCTGACCGAGACCGGGCGCGAGGTCGCCGAGCGCGCCGAGCACATCCTGGCCGCCGTGCGCGACCTTGTCGATGTCGCGCGGCACCGCGAGGTGCTGAGCGGTCCTCTCCGGCTCGGAATCATCCCGACCCTGGCGCCCTACCTGCTGCCGCGGCTCCTGCCGCAGCTGCAGGACTCGCATCCCGTGGCGCGCCTCGAAGTGCGCGAGACGCAGACAGCGGTGCTGGTGCAGGAACTCCTCGCCGGCGACCTCGACTGCCTGATGGTCGCGCTTCCCGTGGAGGGAAGCGGCGAGATCGAGACACTGGCGGTGTTCGAGGACCGCTTCCTCCTCGCCGCGCACGCGGACGAGCGGCTGCCGTCCCGCCGGCTCACCGCCGACGACGTCGACGCCCGCCGCCTGTTCCTGCTGGAGGAGGGCCATTGCCTGCGCGACCAGGCGCTCGCCTTCTGCACCGCGCGCCCGCGGAGCGCACCGGCGAGCCTCAACTCCAGTTCCCTCGCCACCGTCATGCAGATGGTCGCCAACGGCTATGGCGCGACGCTGCTCCCCGAGATCGCGGTCGGCGTCGAGGCCCGCGACCCGCGCATCCGGCTCGCCCGTTTCGCCGCCCCCGAGCCCGGCCGCACGATCGGGCTGGCCTGGCGCCGCACGTCGGCGCGGCGCCAGGACTTCGTGGCGCTCGGGGAGGTGGTGAGGACGTCCGTCCAGCCGCTCGAGCGGCTGTCGTGACGACCCTCCCTCCTTGGGGGAGCTCCCCTTCTCCCCGGGAGGGGAGAAGGGGAGCGTACCCCGCCCGCCGCGCCAGTCTTCGGCCGTCCGGCGGCCTCAGTGGCCGGGGAGCCTTCCTTCTCCCCCTTGGGGGAGCGGCACACGGAATCAGCCAATCCGCAACCCGTCACCCTCTGTCACATGAGTTCGGAGCCCTGGCCGGGCGAGCCTCGCCGCTTGACAGGTTAGTAGAATCCGGGGTCTGGTAAAGGCGTTTACTAAAGGCCTTTACAAGCTGGCCTTCACAAGGGGTCGGGCCTGGATGCGAAAGCCGACGCTCAGCGAGGTGGCCAGGCGGGCCGGGGTCTCCCCGACCACTGTCTCTCGCTGGCTGAACGGCTCGATCCATCTCCCCGTGGGCACGGCCGAGCGGATACGGGAGGCCGTGCGCGACCTCGACTACCGCCCCAACGCGCAGGCGCGCCGGCTCTCGCGGGGGAGGGCGGAGGCGATCGGCGTCGTGGTGCCGGACATCTCCAATCCCTTCTTCGCCCTGATCGCCGGCGAGGCCGAGCGCGTCGCCGTCGACAGCGGCTACGACCTCGTCATCTGGTCGTCGCGCAACCTCATCGAGCGGGAACTCGCCTGCTTCGACCGACTCGCCGCCGGCTTCATCGACGGGCTGATCCTGATCACCAACCACGAGGACGACGGCCGCCTCGCAGACCGCGTCGCTCGCAACCCGGGCCGCGTGGTGATCGTCGACGAGGACGTCCGCGGCGCCGTCGCGCCGCGCGTCCTCGTCGAGAACGAGGCGGGCGGCCACATGGCGACGGCCGCGCTGACCGCCGCCGGCCACCGGCGGATCGCCCACGTCGGCGGCCCCCGGGGCGTGATGAGCGCCGCCGAGCGCGCCGCCGGCTGGCGCCGGGCCCTGGCCGAGGCGGGGGTCGTGGCCCCGGCCGCCTGGCACTTCCGCACCGAATACGAGATGGCGCCGGCCATCGTGGCCGCCGAGGGCCTGTTCGCCCTGGACCCGGCCCCGACCGCCGTCTTCGCCGGCAGCGACGCCATCGCGCTCGGCGTGATGGTCAAGGCGCGCGAGCGCGGCGTCTCCATTCCCGGCGACCTGTCGCTGGTCGGCTTCGACGGGCTGCCCATCGTCGACCTGCTCGGGCCGCCGCTGACCAGTGTCGCCCAGCCGATCGACGAGCTTGGGCGCCTCGCCGCCGAGCGGCTGGTCCTGATGATCGACGGCGAGGCCCCGCCGGTCGACACGCTGCGCCTGCCGGTGCGGCTGGTCGAGCGCGCGTCGGTGGCGGCGCCGAAAAGGGGTGAAGGGCCGCAGCGGGCGGCCTGACACGGACGTCGCGCCACGGGAAAGGTCCCGGGCGCGATCTGAGAGGGGAGAAGAAGAAATGACCAGGATTTCGCGCAGGACCGTCCTCGGGACGGCGGCCGGACTCGCGCTCGCGCTGTCCGCCTCGACGGCGCTCGCCCAGGACAAGCCGACCATAGGCCTGATCCAGATCAACCAGCAGGCGCTGTTCTTCACCCAGATGAACGAGGGAGCCCAGAAGGCCGCCGACGCCGCCGGGGCCGAACTCGTCATCTTCAACGCCAACAACGATCCGGCGGCGCAGAACAACGCGATCGAGACCTACATCCAGCAGGGCGTCGACGGCCTCGTCGTCGTGGCGATCGACACCAACGGCATCATGCCGGCGGTGAACGCCGCCGCCGAGGCGGGCATTCCCGTCGTCGCCGTCGACGCGGTGCTGCCGGAGGGGCCGCAGAAGGCCCAGGTCGGCGTCGACAACGAGGGCGCCGGCCGGGCGATGGGCGAGTTCTTCCTGAAGTACATGGACGACAACATGGGCGGATCGGCCAAGCTCGGCATCGTCGGCGCGCTCAACTCGACCATCCAGAACATCCGCCAGAAGGGCTTCGAGGACGTCGTCTCGGCGAACCCGAACGTCACCATGGCGGGCGTCGCCGACGGCCGCAACGTGCAGGATTCCGCGCTGTCGGCGGCCGAGAACCTGATCACCGCCAACCCGGACCTCTCCGCCATCTACGCCACCGGCGAGCCGGCGCTGCTCGGCGCCGTGGCGGCGGTCGAGAGCCAGGGCAAGCAGGACCAGGTGAAGGTGTTCGGCTGGGACCTCACCGCCCAGGCCATCCGCGGCATCGACGAGGGCTATGTCGCCGGCGTCGTGCAGCAGGACCCGGCCGGCATGGGCGCGGCGGCGGTCGACGCGCTGATGACGGTGATCGGCGGCGGCTCGGTGGACGCCAACATCCCGGTGCCGATCACCATCGTCACCAAGGACAACGTCGAGCCCTATCGCGCGGTCTTCCAGTGATCGCAGGCACTGGCAGAGAGGAGAGGGGGGCGGCGTCCGCCGCTCCCCGAACCCGCGTCGAGATGCGCGGCATCCGCAAGCACTTCGGCAGTGTCGAGGCGCTGCGGGGCGTCGACCTCGCGCTCTATCCCGGCGAGTGCGTCGGCCTCGTCGGCGACAACGCGGCCGGGAAGTCGACGCTGACGAAGATCCTCGCCGGCGCCTACGTCCCCGACGGCGGCGAGATCCTGATCGAGGGCTCGCGGGCCGACTTCCGCACGCCGGCGGACGCGCGGCGGCACCACATCGAGATGGTCTACCAGGACCTCTCGCTCTGCGACACGATCGACGTCGCCGGCAACCTCTTCCTCGGCCGCGAGCCGATGAAGGGGGCCTTCCTCGACCGCCAGGCGATGCGCGAGGGCGCCCGCGACATGCTGCGGCGGCTCGAGATCAAGATTCCCAACCTCGACGCCCTCGTCGCCCAGCTTTCCGGCGGCCAGCGCCAGGCGATCGCCATCGCCCGTGCCGCGGCCTTCGACCCGCGGGTGCTGATCATGGACGAGCCGACCTCGGCGCTGGCGGTGGCGGAGGTGGAGGCGGTGCTGGCGCTGATCGACCGCGTCAAGGCGACAGGCGTCAGCGTCGTGCTGATCACCCATCGGCTGCAGGATCTGTTCCGGGTCTGCGACCGCATCGTCGTCATGTACGAGGGCGTGAAGGTCGCCGAGCGGCGCACCGCCGAGACCGACCTGCAGGAACTCGTCTCGCTCATCGTCGGCCAGGAGCACGCCGGGCCGGCGCGGGGAGTGCGCGCATGACCACGCTCTATACCTCGAGGGCCACCGGCTCGCGCTGGGCCGACTTCCTCGCCACCCATGCCCAGCTGCTGTCGATCGCCGGCTTCTTCCTGATCATGGTGGTCGTCTTCTCGGTGCTGAGCCCGGTGTTCCTGAGCTCCGGGAACCTGCTCAACGTGCTGCGCCAGGCCGCGCCGATCCTGATCGTCGCGGTGGCGATGACCTTCGTGATCACCACCGGCGGCATCGACCTCTCCGTCGGCTCGACCGTCGCCCTGGTCAATGCGCTCGCGGCGATCCTCATCCAGTTCGGCGTGCCCTGGCCGCTCGCGGTGGCGCTGCTGCTGGCGACCGGCGCCGGCGTCGGCGCCTTCCAGGGATTCTTCATCGCCTTCCAGGGCATCCAGCCCTTCATCGTCACCCTGGCCGGCCTGTCGGCCCTGCGCGGCATCGCGCTCCTGATGACCGAGGGATTCTCGATCCCGATCCCCACCGACATCGGCTTCGTGCTGATCGGCCGCGGCTGGTTCGCCGGCGTGCCGGCGCCCGCGTGGATCGCCCTCGCGGTGGCGGTGGTCGGCTTCCTCGCCCTCGCCAGCATGCGCTTCGGCCGCTACGTCACCGCGATCGGCGCCAACCCCGAGGCGGCGCGGCGGGCGGGCATCGCGACGCAGCGCTACCTGCTGCTCGTCTACGTGCTGACCGGCCTCTCGGCGGCCGTCGCCGGCATCATCATCGCGGCCCGGCTCGGCTCCGGCAGCTCCAACGCGGCGGTGGGCTTCGAGCTCGAGGTGATCGCGGCGGTGGTGCTCGGCGGCACCTCGCTGATGGGCGGGCGCGGCTCGATCCTCGGCACCATCCTCGGCGCGCTGACCATCGCGGTGATCGCCAACGGGTTGATCCTCGCGCATGTCTCGCCCTTCTTCACCCAGATCGTCGCCGGCACGATCATCCTGCTCGCCGTCTGGCTCAACGCGCGGGTCTTCTCGCGGCTGGCGGCGGGCACGCGGAGGCGCACATGAGCGAACTGTCAAAGGCGCACGTCGGCTCCGGCCTGGTGATGACCGTCGACGGCCCGATTCCGGCCGGGCGGATGGGGATGACGCTGATGCACGAGCATCTCGTCAACGACTGCCGCTGCTGGTGGAACCCGCCGAAGGAGCCGGAGCGGGCTCACCTCGGCACCGAGCCGGTCCACCCGGGCATCCTCGGCGAGCTGCGGATGGACCCCTTCGTCAACCTCGACAACTGCGCCCTCGACGACCACCGCGCCGCCGCGGCCGAGCTGATGCCGTTCAAGGCCGCAGGCGGCCGGACCGTCGTCGACCCCACCTGCCGCGGGATCGGCCGCAGCCCCGAGAAGCTGCGCGACATCGCCCGGATCACCGGCCTCAACATCGTGATGGGCTCGGGCTACTACCTGCAGTCCTCCCACCCGCCCGAGGTGGCGCGCCTCTCCGCCGAGGCGATCGCCGACGAGATCGTCCGCGAGGCGCTGGAGGGCGTCGACGGCACCGACGCGCGGATCGGCCTCATCGGCGAGATCGGCGTCTCCGGCGACTTCACCCCCGCCGAGGAGAAGAGCCTGCGCGGCGCGGCCAAGGCGCAGGCGCGCACCGGCCTGCCGCTGATGGTCCACCTGCCGGCCTGGTACCGCCACGGCGGCCGCGTCCTCGACGTGGTGGAGAGCGAGGGCGGCGATCTCTCGCACACCATCCTCTGCCACATGAACCCGTCCGGCCACGACGTTGCCTACCAGACGGCGCTCGCGCGCCGCGGCGCCTTCATCGAATACGACATGATCGGGATGGACTACTGGTACGCCGACCAGGAAGTGCAGTGCCCCTCCGACGAGGAGAACGCCGCCGCGATCAAGCGGCTGATCGACCTCGGCCATCTGGGTCGCATCCTGCTCTCCCAGGACGTGTTCCTGAAGATGATGCTGACCCGCCACGGCGGCTTCGGCTATGCCTACGTGCCCACCCATTTCGCCGCCCGGCTCCGACGCCACGGCGTCACAGACGCCGAGATCGAGACCATGCTGGTCGATAATCCGCGGCGCGTCTTCCACACAGAATGAGGGAGGAACCAATGGCCAAGAAGGTTCTGCTGGTCGGCGAGAGCTGGGTCAGTTCGGCCAACCACACCAAGGGCTGGGATACCTTTTCCAGCGTCACCTTCCACCTCGGCGCCGAGCCGCTGGTGAAGGCGCTGGAGGGCAGCCCCTACGCGCTCACCTACATGAAGGCGCACGACGCGGCGACGGACTTCCCGCTGACGCTGGAGGGCCTCCAGGCGTACGACGCCATCCTGCTGTCCGACATCGGCTCCAACACGCTGCTGCTGCACCCGGACGTGTGGCTGCACGGCCGGACCGTGCCGAACCGGCTCAAGCTGATGCGCGACTACGTCGCCGCCGGCGGCGGGTTGATGATGATCGGGGGATACTTCTCCTTCCAGGGCATCGACGGCAAGGCGCGCTGGCGGCGCACCCCCGTCGAGGAGGTGCTGCCCGTCGAGTGCCTGCCCTATGACGACCGCATCGAGGCGCCGGAGGGGATCGTCGCCGAGGTGGTGAAGCCCGGGCACCCGATCGTCGCCGGGCTCGACGGCCCCTGGCCAGCCCTGCTCGGGGTCAACGAGGTGGTGGTCAAGGCCGGGCCCGATGCCGAGGTGATCGCCCGGCTGCCCGACGAGCAGGGCGGCCATCCGCTGCTCGTCGCCGGCCGCCACGGCGCCGGCCGGACGCTGGCCTGGACATCGGACATCGGCCCGCACTGGCTGCCGAACGCCTTCGTCGAATGGCCCGGCTACCGGCGGCTGTGGATCCAGGCGCTCGACTGGCTCACCGGCCCGCGATGACGCTGACGGTCCTCGGCAACGCCTGCCTCGACGCGACCCACCGCCTCGCCCGGCTGCCCCGGCCGGGCGAGACGGTGAACGCGCTGGCGGTCTCCGAGGACCTCGGGGGCAAGGGCCTCAACCAGGCGATCGCCGCCCGCCGGGCCGGCGCGAAGGTGCGCTTCGTCGCCCCGGTCGGCGACGACACGGTCGCCGACATGGTCCGTCGCCGGCTCGCGGCCGAGGGCATTCCCGCCGACGGCCTGGTGATCCATCCCGGCCGCAGCGACCGCTCGACCATCCTGGTGGATCCCGGCGGGGAGAACGTCATCGTCACGGACGCGAGCCGCGCCCGGGCCCTCCGCGCGGCCGAGGTGGCGCCGCGGCTGGCGATGGCGCCCGGCGATGCGCTGGCGATGCAGGGCAACCTCGGCCTCAAGGTCGCCCGAGACGCGGCGGAGGCCGCCCGCCGCGCCGGCGCAGTCGTGGTCCTCAACCCGGCCCCCTTCGACGAGGCCTTCCGCGAGCTGTCGTCCCTGGTCGACGTCCTCGTCGTCAACGCCGTCGAGGCGGCCGCCTTCGCCGGCACCGACGACGCCGCCCTCTGGCCGCGGCGGATCGCCGTGCCGCTCGCCGTCGTCACCCTGGGCCCCGGCGGCTGCCTGCTCTACGTCGCGGGCGCGGACCCGCGCCATGTGCCCGCGCCGGCGGTCGACGCGGTGGACACGGTGGGCGCCGGCGACACCTTCGTCGGTACCTTCGCGGCGGAATGGCTCGCCACCCGCGACCCGGTGCGGGCCGCCCGCCTCGCCGTCGCCGCCGCGAGCGAGAAGGTCGCCCGCGCCGGCACCGTCTCCGCGCTGCCGAGCCGCGACGACATCGACCGGCTGCGCCGGACGCTCTTCGAGGGACCCAAGTGATGACCCCGCAGGACCTGCTCGCCGCCGCCGCCGTGCGGACCGCCGCGCACCGCATGCTCGCCGACGCGGATGCGGGGCGCCTCGGCCACTGGCGGCTCGACCGCGACCGGCTGCCCGCCGTCGCCGACCGGATCGCGGCGGTGACCCGCGCGGCCTATCCCGACCTCGCCGTGCCGTTCCACGCCCGCTGGCGCCACTTCGAAGCGGGCGGGCGGGACCGCTGGGCCGAGGCCTCGGCCCGGGCCGGCTTCCCGGACGCCCGGGCGCGGGCCCGCTCGGCCTTCGACCTCGCCATCGTCTCGGTGCTCCTCGACGCCGGCAGCGGCGGCGCCTGGTCCTGGCGCGAGCCGGGCAGCGGCGCGGTCTGGCGCTCCTCCGAGGGGCTGGGCCTCGCCTCCTTCGCCATGATGGCCTCGGGGGCACTGTCGCACGTCCCGGGCGAGCCGTTCCGCGCCGATGCCGTCCGGCTGAAGCGCGTCGAGGCGCCGGCGCTCGAGCGCGCCTTCCAGGTCGCCCCGGACAACCCGCTCGCGGGGGTCGCGGGGCGGGTGCACCTGCTGCGGCGGCTCGGAGAGGCGGCCGAGGCGCGGCCGGACCTCTTCGCGATCGCGGACGACCCGCGCCCGGGCGGCCTCGCCGACGTGGTGGCGGCGCGCGCGGCCGCCGGCGAGATCCCGGCGCCGGCGATCCTCGAGCTGGTGCTCGAGGCGCTCGGCCCCATCTGGCCCTCGCGGCTGGTGCTGGACGGGGTGCCCCTCGGCGACGCCTGGGCCTATCCGCGATGGCAGCGCGGCGCCGCGCTCTCGCCCGAGGCCGTGGTGCCCTTCCACAAGCTCTCGCAGTGGCTCACCTATTCGCTGATCGAGCCGACCGAGGCGATGGGGCTGCGGGTCACCGGGGTCGGCGGCCTCACGGGCCTTGCCGAGTACCGCAACGGCGGCCTCCTGGTCGACGACGGCGCGCTGGTGCTCCGCGACCCGGCCGAGGCGGAGGCCGTCCACGAGGTCGGCTCGCCGCTGGTGGTCGAATGGCGGGCGATGACCGTCGCGCTGCTGGACCTCGTCCACCCCATGGTGGCGGACCGGCTCGGGGTGGAACTCGCCGACTTTCCGCTCGCGCGCATGCTGGAGGGCGGCTCCTGGGCCGCGGGACGGGCCGCCGCCCGCGAGCGCCGCGCCGACGGCGGCCCGCCGATCCGGATCGCCAGCGACGGGACGACCTTCTAGGCGTCCCGCGCGCCTCTCGCCCGGAGAGGCTAGAGGAAGTCCTCGCGGGGCGGGGTGAAGACGTCGACCAGCCGGCCGGGCTCGAGCGCGCGCACGCCGTGCACCAGACCGGAGGGAACGATGTAGCTGCCGCCCCTGCCGATCGTCTCGGTGCGGCCGTCGATGGTGACCTCGAAAGTGCCCTCGACGACATAGCTCGCCTGCTCGTGCGGGTGGGAGTGGAGGGCGCCCACGGCGCCGGCCTCGAAGGCGAACTCCACCTGCATCAGCTTCGGGGTCAGGAGCACGACGCGGCGGCGGGTGCCCCCGCCGGTGTCGACCCAGGTCCCGTCGTCCGGCTGCGCGAAGACGTGCGGCGTGTCCATTCTCTTCCTCCTCAGCGTACCAGCCAGCCGCCGTCCACCGGCAGGACGGCTCCATGAACATAGGCGGAGGCGGGGGCGAGCAGGAACACCGCCGCCCCGCCGATGTCGTCCGGCTCTCCCCAGCGTCCGGCCGGGATCCGCGACAGGATCGCCGCGCTGCGGTCCGGGTCGCCCCGGAGCGGCGCGGTGTTGTTGGTGGCGACGTAGCCCGGCGCGATGGCGTTGACGTTGATGCCGCGCGCCGCCCATTCGCAGGCGAGCACGCGGGTGACGCCGACGATGCCGTGCTTGGAGGCGGTGTAGGAGGCGACGCGGATGCCGCCCTGGAAGCTCAGCACCGAGGCGACGTTGACGATCCGCCCGCCGCGGCCGGCGGCCACCACCTCCCGCCCGAACGCCTGGGCGAGGAAGAAGGCGGTCTTGAGGTTCACGTCCATCACCGCGTCCCAGTCCTCCTCGCCGAAGTCGAGGGCGTCGGCGCGGCGGATGATCCCGGCGTTGTTGACGAGGCCGTCCAGCGGCCCGTGGGCCGCGAAGGCCTCGCGTAGCATGTCGCGCGCCGCCGCGGTGTCGGCGAGGTCGCAGGCGACGGGCACGAAGTCCGCGCCGGCGGCCGCCATGGCGGCGGCGGTCTCGTCCATCGACGAGCGGCCGACGCCGACCACCGTGCCGCCCGCGCGGCCGATCGCGAGCGCGATCCCCTGGCCGATGCCGGTGTTCGCGCCGGTGACGAGGACGCGGCGGCCGTCGAGGGAGAAGGGGGAGGGGCCGGTCATCGAAAGGCTCCATCGCGGCCGGCGCCGGGCCGGTCCGTTCGGTGAGGGGTGCGGTCAGTCGCCGAGGGATCCGGCCGGTGTCCGCGTCCCTGCGGCCTCGGCACGTCGGTGCGACTGCGAGGTGTAGCGCGCCTGGCGCTCGCGAAGCTGCCCGCGGTAGCGCTGCTGGCTGGCGGTGAGGTGGGCGCGCATGGCGTCGCGCGCGGCGGCGGGATCGCCGGCGGAGATGGCGTTGAGGATGACCAGGTGCTCGCGCTGGAGCCCCTCCTGGTAGGCGCGCGAGAGCACGCTCTCGGTGCCCCACGGCGAGGTGACGTCGCAGGGGATGGTCCTCGAGCCGAGCGCATCGAGCACCTCGACGTAGAAGGGATTGTTGGTCGCCTCGGCGATGGCCCGGTGGAAGGCGAAGTCGGCCCTGCCGGTGGTCTCGCCGAGCGCGAGCAGCCGCTCGAACTCGAAGAAGGCCTCCTGGATCGCGGCCTCCTGGGCGCCGTTCCGCCGCTGGGCGGCAAGCCCGGCGGACTCGATCTCGACGCCCATCCGCACCTCGAGCACGTTGAGCGCCATCGAGATCTTGTGGGTGAAGTCCTGGCTGATCGCCGCGAAGGCGGAGGCCGGGTGGTCGATCACGAAGACGCCGGCGCCCTGGCGCGACTCCACCAGGCCGTCGGCGGCGAGCGCGGCGATCGCCTCGCGGATCACCGTCCGGCTGACGCCGAAGGCCTCGGTGAGCCTCGCCTCGGTCGGCAGCCGCCGGGACGGGCCGAAGGCGCCGCTGATCACCTGGCTGCGGAGCCTCGCGGCGACGCGCTCGGACAGCTTCGGCCGGCGCTCGACCCTGCCTTCGCTCTCGGCCTCCGACCGCATGCCCGCCTCCTATCTGAACAGCCCCGGCAGCCACAGCGAGATCGCCGGGATGTAGGTGACGAGGCCGAGCACCACCAGGCCGGCGCCGTAGAAGGGCCAGACGCTCCGCATCGCCCGCCAGACCGAGATCTTCCCGACCGCGCAGGCGACGAACTGCACCGCGCCCACCGGCGGCGTGTTGAGGCCGATGCCGAGGTTGAGGATCATGATCACCCCGAAATGCACCGGGTCGATGCCGTAGGCCACCACCACCGGCAGGAAGATGGGCGTCGCGATGATGATCATCGGCCCCATGTCCATGAACGTGCCGAGCAGCAGCATCAGGAGGTTGAGGAGCAGCAGCACCACCAGCGGATCGTTGGAGATGCTGTTCATCCAGTCGATCAGCGCCGCGGGGACCCTGAGGTAGGCCATCAGCCAGGAGAAGGCGGCGGCGGTCCCGATGATCAGCAGCACCATCGCGGTGGTGCGCACCGCGCCGAGGGTGGCGCGGACGAATTCGGCGAGCGTCAGCGTCCGGTAGACGAGGGTGGTGACGAGCAGCGCGTAGAGCACGGCGATGCAGGAACTCTCCGTCGCGGTGAAGATGCCGGAGCGGACCCCGCCGAAGATGATGGCGATCAGGATCAGTCCGGGGAAGGCCGCGGCGGCGAGGTGGAGGACGGCGAGGAGCCCGGGGAACGGCTCGGTCGGGTAGCCGCGGCTGCGCGCCACGAAGTAGGCCGTCACCATCAGCGCCGCCGCGAGCAGGATCCCCGGCAGGATGCCGGCGGTGAAGAGGTCGGCGATGGAGATCCGGCCGCCGGCCGAGATCGAGTAGATGATCATGTTGTGCGACGGCGGCAGCAGCAGCGCGATCAGCGCCGCCATGGAGGTGACGTTCACCGCGTAGTCGGCGCCGTAGCCTCTCGCCTTCATCTGCGGGATCATCAGCCCGCCGACCGCGGCCGCCTCGGCGACGGCCGAGCCGGAGATGCCGCCGAACAGGGTCGAGGCGGCGATGTTCACCTGGCCGAGGCCGCCGCGCAGGTGCCCGACCAGCGAGCCGGCGAAGGCGACGATCCGCCCGGCGATGCCGCCGCGGACCATCAGGTCGCCGGCGTAGATGAAGAAGGGGATGGCGAGCAGCGTGAAGACGCTCATGCCGGAGTTGAGCCGCTGGAACACCACCAGCGGCGGCAGGCCCATGTAGGTGACGGTGGCGAAGGACGCGATGCCGAGGCTGAAGGCGATCGGCGTGCCGATCAGGAGGAGGACGCCGAAGGTCCCGAACAGGATCCAGAGCTCCACGTCAGGCCCCCGCGTCCAGGAGGTCGAGGTCGACCGCCTCGCCGGACAGCCGCCGGACCAGCCGCTCGGCCGAGAACAGGCAGATGAGGATGCCGCCGGCGACCACCGGCAGGTAGTCGAAGCTGCCGGGCAGGCCGAGCGCCGGCAGCGTGGCGGTCCAGGTCAGCGCCGCCAGCTGCGAGCCGTACCAGATCATGCCGGCGCCGAAGGCGAACACCACCACGTCGGAGATCGAGCGCAGCACCGCCTTGGACCCCGGCGGCAGGATGTAGAGCAGCACGTCGAAGCCGAGGTGGGACTGCTCGCGCACGCCGACCGCGGCGCCGAGGAAGATGAACCAGCTCATCAGCATGACCGCGCCCGGCTCGGTCCAGCTCGGCGAATCGTTGAGCACGTAGCGGCAGTAGACCTGCCAGGCGACGGTCGCCGTCATCAGCACGAGGCCGATGCCGGCCAGCCAGAGCGCGACCGTCGAGGTCGCCGCGAGAATGCGGCCGAGCCGCGCCATCCGTTCCGCCATGATGCCCCCGGGAGTCTCGGTGGGCGGCGCGACCGCAAGGTCGCGCCGCCGGTTCGGGTGAGGCCGTTACTCGACCGCCTGGATGCGCTCGACGAGGCTCATCAGCTTGGGATCGGTGACGTGCTTCTCGTAGACGGGCTTCATCGCCTCGATGAACGGGGTCTTGTCCACCGTGGTGATCGTCGAGCCGCCGGCCTCGACGACCTCGCGCGACTTCTGCTCCTGGGCGTCCCACAGCTCGCGCTGGCGCACGACGCTCTCGCGCGCCGCCTGGCGGACGATCTCCTGGTCCTCGGGCGAGAGCTTGTCCCAGGTGCTCTTGGCCATGACCAGCACCTCGGGGACGATCAGGTGCTCGTCCATGACGTAGTTCTTGGCGACCTCGGCGTGCTTGGCCGTGTCATAGGACGGGAAGTTGTTCTCCGCCCCGTCGATGACGCCGGTCTCGATCGCCGAGTAGACCTCGCCGTAGGGCATCGGCGTGGCGTTGGCGCCGAGGGCGTTGACCATGTCGACGAAGATGTCCGACTGCATGACGCGGAACTTCATGCCCTTGAGGTCGTCGATCGACTCGATCGGCTTCTGCGAATTGTAGAAGGAGCGCGCGCCGGCGTCGTAGAAGGCGAGGCCGATCACCCCGTGCGGCTCGAAGGCGGCGAGGATCTCCTGCCCGATCTCGCCGTCCATCACCGTCCGCATGTGGTCGACCGAGCGGAAGATGTACGGCAGCGACGGGACGCGCGACTCCGGCACCAGGCCGTTGAACGGCCCGAGCGACACGCGGTTGAGGTCGATGACGCCGCTGCGGACCTGCTCGATGGTGTCCTTTTCCTCGCCGAGCTGGGCCGAGTGGTAGACCTCGACGCCGATGCGCCCGCCGGTGCGCTCCTTGATCAGGTCGCCCATGTACTTGACCGCCTCGACGGTCGGGTAGCCGTCCGGATGGGTGTCCGACGAGCGCAGGACCATGTCCTGCGCAAAGGCGCTGCCGGCGGCGAGCGCGCCGGCCAGCATGGCCGAGGCGACGAATGTCCTGATAGGCTTCATGGCTTCCTCCCTGTCTTTTCACCCCTGCGGCGCGACCGGCCGCTTCTCAGAGCCGATACGCCCGCTTGGCGAGCGCATAGGCCAGGTCCCGCGCCACCTCGTGGGCCTCGTCCTCCCCGAGCCGGTGCTCGGCCACGAGGCGCGCGAGGAACGCGCAGTCGACACGCCGCGCCACGTCGTGGCGCGCCGGAATGGATGGAAATGCGCGGGTGTCGTCGTTGAACCCGACGGTGTTGTAGAAGCCGGCGGTCTCGGTCGCCATCTCGCGGAACCGCCGCATGCCCTCGGCGCTGTCGTGGAACCACCAGGGCGGCCCCAGCCGGAGGGCGGGGTAGACGCCGGCGAGCGGCGCCAGCTCGCGGGCGTAGCTGGTCTCGTCGAGAGTGAAGACGATCACCGTCAGGCCCGGCTCCAGCCCCACCCGGTCGAGCAGCGGCTTCAGCGCCGCGACATAGTCGGTCCGGGTCGGGATGTCGAAGCCCTTGTCCCGCCCGAAGCGGGCGAACACCGCCGGCGAGTGGTTGCGCCAGGAGCCCGGGTGGATCTGCAGCACCAGCCCGTCGTCGAGGCTCATCTTGGCCATCTCGGTCAGCATCTGCGCCCGGAACAGCCGCTTGTCGGCAGCGTCGGCGCGGCCGCCGCGGACGCGGCCGAAGAGGGCGGCGGCCTCGCCGTCCGCAAGGTCGGCCGTCTCGGCGGTGGGGTGGCCGTGGTCCGAGGCGGTCGCGCCGTAGCGGCGGAAGAAGGCCCGCCGCGCCCGGTGGGCGTCGAGGTAGCCCTGCCAGCTGCCGGTGTCGCAGCCGGTGATCTCGCCGAGCCGGTCGAGGTTGCCGGAGAAGTCCTCGAACTCGGGGTCGACGACCGCGTCCGGCCGGTAGGTCGTGACCACCCGGCCGCCCCAGCCGCTGTCGAGGATCGCCTGGTGCCAGCGAAGGTCGTCGAGGGCGCCCTCGGTGGTGGCGATCACCTCGATGTTGAAGCGCTCGTAGAGCGCCCGCGGGCGGAAGTCGTCCCGCTCCAGGCAGGCGGCGATGGTGTCGTAGTGCCGGTCGGCGGTGGCCGGGCCGAGCGGCTCGTCGATGCCGAAGAGGTGGGAGAAGGTGTGGTCCAGCCACATCCGGGTCGGGGTGCCGCGGAAGAGGTGCCAGTGCTCGGCGAACCGCCGCCAGATCGTCCGCCCGTCCGCCTCGACGGGGCTGCCGTCGCGGGTCGGGACCCCGAGGTCCTCGAGCCGGACGCCCTGGCTGAACAGCATCCGGAAGATGTAGTGGTCCGGCACGATCAGCAGCCGGGCCGGGTCGGGGAAGCGCTCGTTCTCGGCGTACCAGCGCGGGTCGGTGTGGCCGTGCGGGCTGACGATCGGCAGCCCCGTCACCGCGGCGTAGAGGTCCCGCGCGACGGCGAGGGCGCGGCCCTCCGGCGGGAACAGCAGATCCGGATGCACCAACCCCGCCATGCCTCGAACGTCCTCCCCCCGCAATTTGGTCGCACCGGGGGGCGGCCGCTGTCAACATACAAAAACCGGCGTGTTGTATGACAAATTCGGGGTCGGCGCGATGCGTCGGGGTGAGCCGGGCCGGGCCGGCCTTCGAGCGCGCGGCGGAAGTCTGCCGCAAGTCGGCCGGGTGCGCCAGCTTGATGAGGACGGTCGGCCGGCCCCCGGGCCGTCACTCCCCCTGCCGGCCGAGGAAGGCGCGGGCCTCCTCGCGCGATTCGAAGATGTGCGCCGGGACCTTGCGGGTGAGGCAGTCGCGAAGCTTGGCGCGCATGAACGCGCCGGCGGCATAGCGCGAGACCCGACCGTAGAGCCGGTCCTCGAGGTCGCGGACCATCGCCGCATAGGGGGCGACGAGATCGGCGGCGAGGTCGAAGCGGTTGTAGTTCACCACCACGTCGACGCGCCGGTCGTGCCGGGACAGCGCCGCCTCCACCGCCGCCCGGATCCTGTCGACATCCTCGGGCTTCCTCACCTTCAGGCCCTCGAAGTTGAGGAACAGCGTGTTCTCCGCCACGTCGAGGGCGATCCGCTCCTCCAGGCGGAGGTCGTAGAGCATGGCTTCGAGGCCGAACCGGCCCTGGCGGAAGATCCGGGGGTCCATCTCCCGCACCTCGCCGACGACCGGCCGGAACCCCATCCGGGCGATCACCTCCCGCTCGGGGTCCACCCCGGGCGCCACCTCGACCAGCACCGGCCCGTCCGGGCCGAGGCGGAACACTGCGCGCTCGGTGACGAACAGCACCTCGCGCCCCCGCGCCACGGCCTCGGCGGCCGAAAAGGTGACCTGCTCCACCGCGGCCACGAACTTCGGCGCGCGCCCCTCCCGGCGGATCGCGAGTCGGCCGTCGCCGACGTCGATCTCCAGGCCGCCGGCGGTGAAGGTGCCGGCGAACACCACCTTGCGCGCGCTCTGGCTGATGTTGATGAAGCCGCCCGCGCCGGCGAGGCGGCCGCCGAACCGGCTCACGTTGACGTTGCCCTCGCGGTCCGCCTCGGCCATGCCGAGGCAGGCGAGGTCGAGGCCGCCGCCATCGTAGAAGTCGAACTGGGCGTTCTGCGGGATCACCGCCTCGGTGTTCACCGCCGCGCCGAAGTCGAGGCCGCCGGCCGGCCGGCCGCCGAGGACGCCGGGCTCGGCGGTGAGGGTGACGGTCGCGAGCACGCCCTCCTCCTCCGCCACGTCGGCGACGCCCTCGGGCATGCCGATGCCGAGGTTGACCACGCCGCCGGGCGGCAGTTCCATCGCCGCGCGGCGGGCGATGATCTTGCGGGCGTCGAGCGGCGCGGCTCCGCCCGCCGACGCCGGCGCGCGCACCTCGCCGGAGAACACCGGGGAGTAGGCGGTGGCGTAGGTCTGCAGGTGGTTCTCCGGCCGCGCGACCACCACCGCGTCGACCAGCGCTCCCGGCACCGCGACGCGCTTGGGATCGAGCGACCCCGCCGCGGCGATCCGCTCCACCTGCGCGATCACCAGTCCGCCGGAGTTGCGGGCGGCCATGGCCATGGCGAGGCTGTCGAGGACGAGGGCCTCGCGCTCCATCGAGATGTTGCCGTTCTCGTCGGCGGTGGTGCCGCGGATGAGGGCGACGCCGATCGGGAAGGCCGGGTAGAACAGCATGGGCTGGCCGGTCCAGTCGACCAGCCGGACCCTCTCCTCCGTCGCGGCCGGGCTAATCCGGCCGCCGTCCCGCCGCGGATCCACGAAGGTGCCGAGACCGATCCGCGTGAGCAGCCCGGGGCGGCCGGCCGCGATCTCCCGGTAGAGCTGGGAGATCACCCCCTGCGGCAGGTTCCACGCCTCGATCCGGCCTTCGAGGGCCATGCGGGCCAGCTTCGGGGCGAGGCCCCAGTGGCCGCCGATCGCCCGTGCGACCAGTCCGTCGTGGGCGAGGCGGTTGAGGCCGCGCCCGGCGCCGTCGCCCTGCCCGGCGGCGAACACCAGGGTGAGGTCGCGCGGCTCCCCGGACTCGAGGAATCGGGCCTCCAGGGCGGCCAGCAGTTCCTCCGGCACGCCGATCCCGACGAAGCCGGAGGTCGCGACGGTTTCACCGTCCCGGATCAGCGCCGCGGCGTCGGCGGCGGTGGCGAGCTTCGGTGTCATGGCGTTCCCCCCCGGCGTCAGCGAGCCGTCCAGCCGCCGTCGACCGGCAGCGCCACGCCCCGGATCTCGGCCGCAGCATTGGAGCAGAGGAAGGCCACCGTCTCGCCGATCTGTTCCGGCGTGACGAAGGTGCCGGAGGGCTGCTTCTCAAAGAGAAGCCGCTGCCGCGCCTCGGCCATCGACAGCCTGTCCCGCGCCGCAATGTCCTCGATCTGACGCTCCACCAGCGGCGTCAGGACCCAGCCCGGACACACGGCGTTGCAGGTGATCGGGCTGGTGGCGGTCTCCAGCGCGACGACCTTGGTCAGGCCGACCACGCCGTGCTTGGCGGCGACATAGGCGGCCTTGTTCACCGAGGCGACGAGGCCGTGGGCCGAGGCGATGTTGACGATGCGACCCCACCCCTGCACCCGCATCAGCGGCAGCGCCGCCCGGATCGCATGGAAGTTGGAGGAGAGGTTCACCGCGATCACGGTGTCCCACCAGTGCGCCTCGAAGGTCTCGACCGGGGAGGTGTGCTGGACCCCGGCGTTGTTGACCAGGATGTCGACGGAGCCGAAGCGGTCGTTGGCCTCCTCGACCAGCGCCGAGACCTCGTCCGGCCGGGACATGTCCGCCCCGATGAAAGCGGCGGGAACGCCGTGCACCTGCGCGATCTCCTCGGCGATGCGTTCCCCCTCGCCGCGCCCCAGGCCGTTGACGACGATCCTTGCGCCCCTGGCGGCGAGGGTCCTGGCGACCGCCAGGCCGATGCCGCTTGTCGAGCCGGTGACGATGGCTGTCCTGTCCTTCATGCCGGACCTCGGGTGTTGGTCGGGTTGATCGGCGCCGGCGGGCGACGGTCCCGCCCGCCGCAGGGGGTCAAGGTCCGTAGGCGATCTCCGGCAGCCAGGTGGCGATCCCGGGGAAGACGTAGACGAGCGCGAGCGCGAAGAGCTGCAGCAGGATGAACGGCACCACGCCCTTGTAGATGTCGGTCACGGCGACGCCGGCGGGTGCGACGCCCTTGAGATAGAACAGGGCGAAGCCGACGGGAGGGGTGAGGAACGAGGTCTGCAGGCAGACCGCCACCAGCACCACGAACCACACCATCCGCACCGCCGGGTCCGCCGGCCCGACGGCGAGTTCCGGCACCACGAGGGACACGAACGGCAGCACGATGAGCGTGATCTCGATCCAGTCCAGGAAGAAGCCGAGCACGAAGATGATCAGCAGGATCGAGATCAGGATGCCGTCGTCGCTGAACGGCAGGCTCTTCAGTCCGTGCTCGATGAAGTCCTCGCCGCCGAGCGACTGGAACACGAAGGAGAATGCGGTCGCGCCGAGGAAGATGGCGAAGATGAAGGCCGTCGTCTTCGTGGTCTGCTCGCAGACCTCCCGGACGACCTGGCTCGACAGGCGCCGGTTCGCCAGCGCGAGCAGCGTCGCGCCGAGGGCGCCGATGCCGGCCGCCTCCGTCGGGGTAGCGACGCCGGCGAAGATGGACCCGAGCACCGCCACGATGAGAGCCGCCGGCGGCAGCACCGCCCTCAGCACCCCGACGACGTCGCCGAAGGCCATCGCCCGCGCCTCGGCCGGCACCGGCGCGGTGCGCCGGGACGCGGTCGCAACCACCACCTCGTAGGCGAGGTAGAGCACGCCGAGGAGCACGCCCGGGATCAGCGCGCCCATGAACAGGCTTCCGGCGTCGACGCCGGGCGTCCGGTCGGCCATCAGCACCAGCATGATGGACGGGGGGATGATGATGCCCAGCGCGCCGGTGGCGCAGACCACGCCGGAGGCGAAGGCCGGATTGTACTGGTTGCGCATCATCACCGGCATGCCGAGCAGCGCGAGCAGCACCACCGAGGCGCCGATGATACCGGTCGAGGCGGCGAGCAGGATGCCGATCAGCGTCACGGTGAGAGCATAGCCGCCGGGCACCCGCCCGAACAGGCGGACGAAGTTCTCCATCAGCGACGCGGCGATGCCCGACCGGTCCAGCATCAGGCCCATGAAGACGAACATGGGCAGCGCCACCAGCACCCAGTTGGTCATGATCGCCCACATGCGCTGCACGATCACGCCCAGCTGCTGGGAGCTGATCGAATAGAAGCCGTCCGAAAGCTGGGCGTCGAAGACCGTGGCGGCGAGAAAGGCGGTGGCCACCGACACCCCGCCCAGCACCCAGGCCACCGGGTAGCCGGTGAACAGCAGCAGGATGAAGGCGGCGAACATGCCGATGCAGATGATCTCGTAGAATTCGAGCGCCATCGGTCAGCCCTCCGCTACCGGGTCGGCCGCGGGCGCGGGCGCGCCGCGCAGAAGGGCGAGGCACCGGTGCATTCTCGCCAGCGCGGCGACGACGAGCAGCGCCGGCCCGAGGACGAGCATGCTCTTGATGATCCAGTACTGGCCGAGCCCGGCGGGCGAGCTGGACCGTTCGCCGTCGGCCCAGGCCTTGACCACGAAGGGGACCGCGAACCAGAGCACGACCCCGAGAAAGGGCAGCAGGAAGACGATCGTCCCCACCAGGTCGACCCAGGCCTTGCTGCGCAGCGAGAACCGCTCGTGCAGGACGTCGACCCGGACGTGGTCGTCGTAGGCCATGGTGTAGGCCAGCCCGAGCAGGAACAGCGCCGAGAAGATGTGCCACTGGATCTCCTCCAGCTGCACGCTGCCGATCCCGAGCACGTTCTTCATGAAGACGTTGAGGCAGATCACCGCGACGAGGGCGATCCAGAACCAGGAGATCAGGCTGCCGAACCGCTTGATGGCGCCGTCGACGGCGCGCGAGAAACGGGTCTCCGGCAGGTTGGCGTGATGGACGACTTGGTTCAGATCGTCGGGCTCGGTCGCGGAGACCGCCCTCCGGTCCGGGTCCTGGACGTCGGACGACATGGCGTTGCCTCGGTGGGAGGAGAGCGGCCGGGCGCGGACTGCGCCCGGCCATCGGGGCGCCGTCAGTTGCCGTCGCGGCCGAAGTCGCGCGGCAGATAGGCGAGGCCCTTCCAGACCTGGTACTCCTTGGCGAAGGCTTCCTGGCTCTCGTAGACCTTGGCGAAGTCGGCGTCGGCCGCCGCCTGCGCCGCCAGCACCTCGTCGGACAGCGCCTTCAGCCCGGCGAGCATGTCGGGCGGCACGGTGAGGGCCTGCACGCCCTTCTCCGCGAAGCCCTGGATCACCGCGCTCTGGATCGCCTCGCCGCGCGAGAGGCTGCGCAGCGTGGTCGCCGTGCAGGCGACGTCGAACATCGCCTTGGTATCGTCGGCGAGGCCGTTCCAGATGGTCTTGTTCACGATCAGGTGGAACGCGGTGTAGGTCTGGTGCCAGCCGGGGAAGTAGTTGAACTTGGCCACCTTGTCGAAGCCGAGCGTCTGGTCCACCGCCGGCATGGAGAACTCGCTCGCGTCGATCGCGCCCTTCTCCAGGGCCTGGAAGATCTCCCCGCCCGCGATCAGGGTGACCGAGGCGCCGGCCTTCTGCATCACCTCGCCGCCGAGGCCGGCGAAGCGGATCTTCAATCCCTGCAGATCTGCCATCGAGGCGATCTCCTTGCGGAACCAGCCGGCTGTCTCCGGGCCGTTGATGCCGCACAGGATCGGATGGACGTCACGCTTGCCGTAGACCTCCTCGGCGAGCGCCTGGCCGCCGCCGTCGTACCACCAGGCCGTGTACTCCCACGGCTCCATGCCGAACGGCCGGGCGGCGAACAGCGGCGAGGCCGGGATCTTGCCGGCGTCGTAGCCCATCCAGGTGTAGCCAGCCTCGATCGCGCCGTTCTGGACCGCGTCGGTCAGTTCCAACGGCGGCACGAGGTTGCCCGGCTCGAAGATCTTGAACTGGATCTCGCCGGCCGAGATCTTCTCCAGCATGTCCGCCACCACGCCGGCGTTTTCGCCGAGGGCGGGCAGATGCGACGGGAAGGCGTTCGGCACCTTCCAGCGGATCCGGTCGGCGGCGTCGGCCGATCCGATCGCGAAGAGCGAGGCCAGCGCGCCGAGCGCGACGGTCGTCAGGATGCGGTTCATGCGAGACTCCTCCTTGACGCGCCACGGCATCTGGTCGACCCGGCAGGTGCGGCAGCGCTTGTTCCTCCTGGCCGCAGGCGCCCGCCTCTTCCCCGGGCTCCACGGCCTTGCCGGTCCGTGCAGAGGGATCGCAAGCCGCGTGCCAACCGGGGCGAGCTGAAAAACCTTGAATTTTCAAGGGGCTGTTTCGGCGGCTCCTCGGCCGCCATCCAGAATTCCGGACGGCGATCGAGGCTCCCCGCTCGGAAAAACCGCCCGGTTTCAGGGGCTTATCGGAAGGTCCGGGTTTCTGGACGGAGATCCGGCCCGCGGCGGCCGTCAGGCGCCGAGTCCGAAGCCTTTCAGCTTGGCGTAGAAGCTGGACCGCGAGATGCCGAGGTCCCGCGCGGCGGCATCCTTGTTGCCTTGGCATCGGGCCAGCGCCTCGAGGAGGGCCGAACGCTCGGCGTCGCGCAGCGTGTCGGCGAGGTTGCGAGGCTCGCCGGCGCCGGCCTCGGCCTCGGACTGGCCGGCCGGCAGGGCGCGGCGGATCGTCTCCACGTCGATCACCTCCCGCTCGGCCTCCACGGTGGCGCGCTCGAGGACGTTCCGCAGTTCGCGCACGTTGCCGGTCCAGGGCTGGCGCTGCAGGTCGCGGTAGGCGGCCTCCGTCAGGATCCACGCGCCGAGGCCCTCCTCCCGCGGAAGGTCGTCGAGGATCCGCTCGGCGATCGGCTCGATGTCCTCCGGCCGGTCGCGCAGCGCCGGCACGTGCAACGGCAGGACGGCGAGCCGGTAGTAGAGGTCCGCGCGGAAGCTGCCCTCCCGGACCCGCGCCTCGAGGTCGACGCTGGTCGCCGCGATCACCCGCACGTCGATGTGCTTCACCTCGTTGGAGCCGAGCGCCTCGATCTCGCCCTCCTGCAGCACCCTGAGGAACTTGGCCTGGATCGGCGCCGGCATGTCGCCGATCTCGTCAAGGAACAGCGTGCCTCCGGCGGCGATCTCGAACTTGCCGAGGCGGGGCCGGCGGTCGGCGCCGGTGAAGGCGCCCGGCGCGACGCCGAAGAACTCGGCTTCCATCAGCTGCTCCGGGACGGCGGCCACGTTGACCGCCACGAACGGCCCCTCCGAGCGGGCCGAGGCCTGGTGGATGCCCTGCGCGAGAAGTTCCTTGCCGACGCCCGTCTCGCCGAGGATGAGCACCGCCCCGTCCCGCTGGGCGATGCGGCGGGCGCGGGTCTTCAGGTCCCGCACCGCCTTGCTCCCGCCGATGAAGCTGGACAGCGAGTAGCGGGCGCGGCGCGCGCGGGCGAGTTCCGCACTCTTGGACTCCAGCTCCCGCTCGAGACGGGCGAACTTCGCGATCAGCGGCTTCAGGTAGTCCAGGCGGTCGAAGAACACGAAGCCGATGGCGCCGCAGACCTCTCCCGCCTCGTCCTTCAGCGGCAGGCGGCAGACCACGAAGTGCTGCTCGCCGAAGCGCATGATGTCGAGGAGCATCGGCCGCCCCGTGGCGGCGACCTCCGGAAGGCGGCTCTGCGGGATGATCTCGGCGATCGGCCGGCCGACCACCTCCTCGCTCTCGGGGACGCCAAGGAGCCTGCGGTACTTGTCGTTGATCCAGGTGATCCGCCCGGTCCGGTCGACCATCAGCGAGCCTTCGCTCATGTCCGCGAACATGGACAGCGCCGCGTCGGTCGACGCGGAGAACGGAATCCCCTGCAGTCGCTGATCGCCCTGCGCCATGGCCGTTTCCCCGCCCGCGGCCCGGCATGGAGCCGCGTTGTCGTTTGGACGGATTATGAGCGGCTGGCGGCCCGATGCAACCTTCTCCCGGACCGTCGAGGGCCTCCGCCGGTCCGGCGGCCCGGTTGAGCGAGGTCAAGGGCGAGCCGGACGGCGGCGGGTATGCTCCGCCCGGGGCGCGCGGCGGGCGACGGGCGCGGCGGAGGCGCCGGCGGCCGCGACCCCGGCGACGGAACCCGGCCCCGGTCCCCCGCGTCTCCCGTGGAGCGCTGCCGGGGACGGGAACGGGCGGCGCATCGACCCGGGTCGGATCGAGGCGGCGGCGCCCCGCCGACCGCGTGGCCGGGGGCGGACCTGGGCCGCCCGCCACGACACCGCCGAGGATCCGGAGGGACTGAATGACCGAGACCGGCTGGACGCTTGCCTACGACGGCTTCGATCCGCGTTCCGAAGGCCTGCGCGAGGCGCTCTCCACCCTCGGCAACGGCTATTTCGCCACCCGTGGCGCGGCCGAGGAGTCCGAGGCGGACGACGTCCACTATCCCGGCACCTACCTCGCCGGAGGCTACAACCGGCGGGTCACGGAACTCGCCGGCCGCGCCATCGAGAACGAGGACCTCGTCAACCTGCCGAACTGGCTGCCGCTGAGCTTCCGGCCCGAGGGCGGCGGCTGGCTGAACCTGCGCCGGGTCGAGGTGCTCGCCTACACCCAGGAACTGGACCTGCGCAACGGGCTCCTCTGCCGGCGGATACGGGTGCGCGACGGGGAGGGCCGGGAGACCAGCGTCGTCACCCGCCGGCTGGTGCACATGCGCCACCGCAACCTCGCCGCCATCGAGATGTCGATCACCGCGGAGAACTGGTCCGGGACGGTGGAGATCCGCTCGGCTCTCGACGGGCGGGTGATCAACGCCGGCGTCGAGCGCTACCGGCAGCTGAGCAGCAAGCACCTGGGCCCGCTCGAGACGCGCAAGCTGTCCGAGGAGGCGGTGCTGCTGGTGGCCGAGACCAACCAGTCGCACATCCGCATCGCGGAGGCGGCCCGCACGCGGCTGTTCCGGTCGGGCGGGCCGGCCGGGGAGGCGCGGCATGTCGAGCACGAGGAGGGCTACGTCGGCGAGGTCCTCGCCACCGGGATCGCCCGGGGCGAGACGCTGACCGTCGAGAAGGTCGTGGCGCTCTACACCAGCCGCGACCGCGCGATCTCCGAGCCGGCGCTCGCTGCCGTCGAGGCGATCGGCGAGGCGCCGGGCTTCGAGGACCTGCTCGCCTCGCACGCGCTCGCCTGGCGCACCCTGTGGGACCGCGGCGACATCGTCGTCGACGATCACCCGCGCCGACAGATGATCCTGAGGCTCCACATCTTCCACCTGCTGCAAACCGTCTCGCCCAACACGGTGGACATGGACGCCGGGGTGCCGGCCCGCGGGCTGCACGGCGAGGCCTACCGCGGGCACATCTTCTGGGACGAGCTGTTCATCCTGCCCTATCTCAACTTCCACTTTCCCGAAATCAGCCGGGAACTGCTGCTCTACCGCCACCGCCGCCTCGGCGAGGCGCGCCGGCTCGCCCGCGAGGCCGGACACAAGGGAGCGATGTATCCCTGGCAGAGCGGGTCGAGCGGCCGGGAGGAGAGCCAGGTGCTCCACCTCAACCCGCGGTCCGGCCGCTGGACGCCGGACAACACCCACCTGCAGCGGCACGTGAACCTCGCCATCGCCTACAACATCTGGCGCTACTGGCAGACCACCGGCGACCGCGGGACCTTGGCCGCCCGCTGCGCCGAGATGCTGGTCGAGATCGCCCGCTTCTGGGCCGGCATGGCGACCTTCGACGAGGCGGAGGACCGCTACCGCATCCTCGGCGTCATGGGCCCGGACGAGTTCCACGACCGCTACCCCTGGCGCGAGGAGCCGGGGCTCGACGACAACGCCTACACCAACGTGATGGCGTCCTGGGTGCTGCGCCGGGCGGCCGAGGTGCTGGACGAGGTTCCGCCCGCCCGCCGCGAGGAACTCTGCCTCGTGCTGGCCATCTCCGGGGAGGAGCTGGCGGACTGGCGGCGGATCGCCGACCGGCTCCGCGTGCCGTTCCTCGACAATGGCCTGATCGCCCAGTTCGAGGGCTACGGCCGGCTCGAGGAACTCGACTGGGAGGGCTACCGGGCCCGCTATGGCGACATCCAGCGGCTCGACCGCATCCTCGAGGCGGAGGGCGACACCATCAACCGCTACAAGGCCTCCAAGCAGGCCGACGTGCTGATGCTGTTCTATCTCTTCTCGTCCTCGGAATTGCGCGACCTCCTCGGCGGCATGGGCTACGACTTCGACCCGGAGAGGATTCCGGAGACGATCGACTACTACATGCACCGCACCTCGCACGGCTCCACGCTCAGCCGGGTGGTGCACTCCTGGGTGCTGGCGCGCAGCGATCGCGCGAGATCCTTCGAGTTGCTGAGCGAGGCGCTGGAGAGCGACCTCATCGACATCCAGGGCGGCACGACCTCGGAGGGGATCCACCTCGGCGCCATGGCCGGCAGCGTCGACCTGGTCCAGCGCGGGCAGACGGCGCTGGAGTTCAGCGACGACACCCTGTCGATCAGCCCCTGCCTGCCGGAGGACATGAACGGCCTCCACCTGAAGTTCCTCTACCGGGGCTACTGGCTCCACCTCGACCTCAGCGCCGACGAGGTGGTGGTGACTGCGCCGGACGGATGGGCCGGTCCGCGACGGATCCAGGTCCGCGACCGGGTGCACACCTTCGGGCCCGGCGAGCGGCTGGTCTTCACCTGCCACCTCGACGAGGGCTGGCGGCCGCGGCCCGAGCCGCCGAAGCGCGGCAAGGCCGATCTCGCCCCCACCGACGCCACGGCGCCGGAGGACGGCCGCGAGACCTGAGGCCCCGGTCGGCGTCTTCAGGCGAAGGCGACCTCGATCGTGCCGAAGGAGCCGTAGTCGCCCGTCACCACGTCGCCCGGCGCCACCGGGATCGGGGCGACGCAGACGCCGGTGGTGACGATCTCGCCGGCGCGCAGGGTCACGCCGATGCCGGAGAGTTCGTTGACGAGCCAGGCGAGCGCGATCCGCGGGTCGCCGAGCACGTTGCCGCCGCGTCCCTCCTGGACGGCCCCGCGGGAGGTGCGGCCGGTCACCCGGTGCCCGGCGAGGTCGACGTCCCGCCAGGACGCCGGGGCCTCCGGGCCGAGGACGAAGCGGTCGGCGCAGGCGTTGTCGGCGATGAGTTGCCCGGCGCCCACGGTCTCGAAGCGGAGAAAGCGCGAATCCGGGATCTCGACCCCGAGATGCAGCGCCGCCACGGCGTCCATCACCTCCGGCACTGAGTAGGGCTCGGCGCGGGGCGGCAGGTCGCGGCCCATGCGGAACACGAACTCGACCTCCGCCACCCGCATCCGGTTCGAGCCGAGCGCCACCGGCGGGCCGCCGAGGGGGAGGATTCGCTCCGCGAGCAGCCGGCCGGCGAGCGGGCCGTCGACGTTGATGTGGCGCTGGCCGGCCTCGCTGGTCGCGGCGATCTTCCAGCCGGCAAGGGGAAGGGCGCTCTCCCCTTCGATCAGCGCCTGCACCGCATAGGCCTCCGCCCGGCTCCGCGGGCGCAACTCCGCCGGCAGGGACTCGGTGTGCGTGCCGTTTCGCCAGTGCGCGCGCAGGACGTCCGAGGCCGCCCGCACCCGCAGAGCGGCCGCTCCGCCGTCGCTCGCGTCCCGGATCTCCGTCATGTCAGTTCCACCCCGCCCGTGCTTTCCATGCCGGCATGGATTCAAGATGTCCTCTTTCGTATACGAATTATAGTGCGCCGTGCCGGCCCGGAGCCGCGGGCGACGGCCACGGCGGGGCGAGGGCTCCGGCCGCACATTCGACGAGGACCGCACCACCATGAAGCAGTACAGGATCGCCGCCATTCCCGCCGACGGCATCGGCCCGGAGGTCATCGCCGCCGGGCTCCAGGCGCTCGAGGCGCTCGAGCAGCGGGACGGCGGCTTCAGGCTGGACGTGACGACCTTCGACTGGGGCTCGGACTACTTCAAGCGGACCGGCAGCATGATGCCGGCGGACGGCATCACCACGCTGAAGGCCTACGACGCCATCTTCTTCGGTGCGGTCGGCGCGCCGGACGTGCCCGACCACGTGACCCTCTGGGGCCTTCGGCTGCCGATCTGCCAGGGCTTCGACCAGTACGCCAACGTGCGCCCGACCAGGATCCTGCCCGGCGTCGCCTCGCCGCTCGCCGGGGTCGGCCCCGGCGACCTCGACTGGGTGATCGTGCGCGAGAACTCCGAGGGCGAGTATTCCGGCATCGGCGGCCGCGCCCACCGCGGCCTGCCGGAGGAGGTCGGCACCGAGGTGGCGATCTTCACCCGCGTCGGCGTCACCCGCATCATGCGCTACGCCTTCGCGCTGGCGCAGTCGCGGCCACGCAAGCTCCTGACCGTCGTCACCAAGTCGAACGCCCAGCGGCACGGCATGGTGATGTGGGACGAGATCGCCGCCGAGGTGGCCGGCGAGTTCCCCGACGTCACCTGGGACAAGATGCTGGTCGACGCCATGACCGTGCGGATGACGCTGAAGCCGCAGAGCCTCGACACCATCGTCGCGACCAACCTCCACGCCGACATCCTGTCCGACCTCGCCGGCGCGCTCGCCGGCAGCCTCGGCGTCGCGCCGACCGCCAACATCGACCCCGAGCGCCGCTATCCCTCGATGTTCGAGCCGATCCACGGGTCGGCCTTCGACATCACCGGCAAGGGCATCGCCAACCCGGTCGCGACCTTCTGGACCGCGGCGCAGATGCTCGAGCACCTCGGCGAGGCCCCCGCCGCCGCCCGGCTGATGCAGGCGGTGGAGAAGGTGACCGGCGAGGGCGTCAAGACGCCCGACATCGGCGGCCGCGCCACCACCCGCGAGGTGACGGACGCGGTCTGCGAGGCGATCCGGGCCTCGAACGTCTGAGGCGGCGCCGGTCCCGATAGGGAAAGGCGATGGCGGCCATAGAGGCTGGCTATTTCGCAGGCGCCGGCGCAACGTGCCAAGGTGCGACGAAGAGGCCGGCGACGCGCGCGCCGGCCGGCCTTTCCACGGGACCCGGCGGCACGGACCATATGAGCGTCTTCGACCCGACCTTCGACCACAGCGAGATCCGCGCCGGCGTCGCCCAGCTCTGCGCGGGCTTCCCCGGCGAGTACTGGCGCGCGCTCGACCGCGAGCGGGCCTATCCGGAGGCCTTCGTCACCGCCCTCTCGGAGGCGGGCTATCTCGCCGCGATGATCCCGGAGGCGTTCGGCGGCTCCGGGCTCGGGCTCGCCGCCGCCGCCGTGATCCTGGAGGAGATCCACCGCCAGGGCTGCAACGCCGCCGCCTGCCATGCGCAGATGTACACCATGGGGACGGTGCTCCGGCATGGCAGCGAGGCGCAGAAGCAGGAGTACCTGCCGAAGATCGCCGACGGCAGCCTGCGCCTGCAGGCCTTCGGCGTCACCGAGCCGACCAGCGGCACCGACACGCTCGCCCTCAAGACCACCGCCCGGCGCGAGGGCGACGAGTATGTCGTCAACGGCCAGAAGATCTGGACCTCCCGCGCCGAGCACTCCGACCTGATGCTGCTGCTCGCCCGCACCACGCCGCGCGACCAGGTGGAGAAGCGGACCGACGGCCTGTCGGTGTTCCTCCTCGATCTCCGCGAGCTCGTCGGCAACGGCGTGACGATCCGGCCGATCCGGACGATGATCAACCACTCCACCACGGAGGTCTTCTTCGACGACGTCCGGATCCCGGCCTCGGCCCTCGTCGGCGAGGAGGGCAAGGGCTTCCGCTACATCCTCTCCGGCATGAACGCCGAGCGGATCCTGATCGCCGCCGAGTGCATCGGCGACGCCAAGTGGTTCCTCACCAAGGCCTCGGACTACGCCCGCGAGCGGGTGGTCTTCGGCCAGCCGATCGGCCGCAACCAGGGCGTCCAGTTCCCGCTGGCCCGCGCCTGGGCGCACATGCTGGCGGCGGAGGCGATCGTCTACCGGGCGGCGGCGATGTACGAGGCGGGGCTCGACCCGGGCGCGGAGGCGAACAGCGCCAAGATGCTCGCCGCCGACGCCAGCTGGGAGGCGGGCGAGGCCTGCATGCAGACCTTCGGCGGCTTCGCCTTCGCCGAGGAATACGACGTCGAGCGCAAGTTCCGCGAGACGCGGCTCTACCAGATCGCGCCGATCTCGACCAACCTGGTGCTCGCCTTCATTGCCGAGCGGGTGCTCGGCCTGCCGAAGTCCTACGGCTGAGGGCGGCAGGAGCGGCCCCGCCATCCAGGGAGTGAGCGATGGACGACGACGCGCGGCCGGCGACCGCGGAGGCCTTCGCCGACTGGATCGGTCGGCGGCGGGTCGCGACGGACACCGTCGACCAACGCCTCGTCGAGCGCTTCCGGGCGACGCTGTCGCCGCACCTCGCCGAACGGCCGGTGCCCGCGGGGATCTTCTGGTGCCTCGGCCCGGACGTGTTCCCACCGCCGGACCTCGGCCGCGACGGCCATCCGCGCACCGGGCTGGTGCTGCCGCCGGTGCCCTTCGCGCGGCGGATGTGGGCGGGCGGGGAACTCCGCCTCGACGGCGACTTCTCCCCCGGCGAGACGGTGGAGAAGGAGAGCGTCGTCGAGGACATCGCCTTCAAGACGGGCGGGACCGGCCGGCTCTGCTTCGTCGCGGTCCGCCATCGCTACCGGGCGGGCGGGCGGCTGGTGGTCGACGAGCGGCAGGACATCGTCTACCGCGCGGGCGAGGCCGCCGGCCGGCCGAAGCCGGCCGAGGCGCCGGCGCCGGCCGACGCGCGCTGGACGGTGGCGGCCGATCCGGTGCTCCTGTTCCGCTACTCGGCGCTGACCTTCAACGGCCACCGCATCCACTACGACCAGCCCTACGCCACCGGCGTGGAGGGCTACGCCGGCCTCGTCGTCCACGGGCCGCTGCAGGCGACGCTGATGCTGAACCTTGCCGCCGACCGCCTCGGCCGGCTGCCCGCCCGCTTCGCCTACCGGGGCGCGGCGCCGCTGGTCGCCGGGCCGGCGTTTTCCGTGGAGGCGGTGGAGGCGGGGGAGGGCGCCGTTTCGCTGCGCGTCGTCGCCGCCGACGGGACGGCGACGATGACCGCCGTCGCCGAGGCCTGAGCCCGCCGCCCGGAGCCGCTCAGCCGTCCGCGCCGTCCGCGCCGGCGAACTCCGCCCGGATCGCCGCGCCGTGCTCGCCGAGGCCGGGCACCTTGCCGAAGCGCTCGGGCTCGCCGGGGAAGATCGCGCCGGGGGCCATCACCTCGATCTCGCCGCCCTCGGTCGCCACCGCCACCAGCCGCCGCTGCGGGTGGCGGACGAGGTCGTCGAGGTCGGACAGCCGGCCGCAGGCGATGCCGGCGGCGGTGAGGCGCCGGATCGCCGTCTCGCGGTCGAGGGTGCCGAGCACGCGGCCGACCTCCGCCTCGACCGCCTCGACGTTGGCGACCCGCTCGATGTTGGTGGCAAAGCCCGGCGCGCGCTCGATCTCCGGCCGGCCGAGCACCTCGGCGCAGAGCCGGCTCCACTCGCGCTCGTTCTGGATCGACAGCAGCACCTTCTTGCCGTCGGCGCAGTCGAAGGCGCCGTAGGGGGCGATGGTCGGGTGGCGCACGCCCACCCGGCCGGGCGGCCGGCCGCCGTAGCGGGTCTGCAGGTAGGGCACGTTCATCCAGTCGGCGATGGCGTGGAACAGCGACACCTCGATGCGCCGCCCGGTGCCGGTGCGGGCGCGGCGGACCAGCGACTGCAGGATGGCGGCGAAGGCGGTCATCCCCGCGGTGATGTCGCAGACCGAGATGCCGACGCGCGCCTCCTCCTCCGCCGTGCCGTTGATGGCGAGGAGGCCGCTCTCGCCCTGGACGAGCATGTCGTAGGCCTTCTGCTCGCGAAAGGGCCCGCTCTCGCCGTAGCCGGAGATGGAGCAGTGGACGAGCCGCGGGTTGAGCGCCATCAGCTCCTCCGCGCCGAGGCCGAGCCGCGCCGCCGCGCCCGGGGCGAGGTTCTGGATGAACACGTCGGCGCGGGCCGCCATCGCCCGCATCAGCGCCATGTCCTCCGGCCGGCGCAGGTCGAGGGTGACGGATTCCTTGCCCCGGTTCAGCCAGACGAAATAGGCGCTGCCGCCGTTCACCAGGCTATCGTAGCGCCGCGCGAAATCGCCCTCCGGCCGCTCCACCTTGATCACCCGCGCCCCCGCGTCGGCCAGCTTGCACGACGCATAGGGCGCCGCCACCGCCTGCTCGAGCGAGACCACGAGAATGCCGTCCAGATCACCCATCCGCCGCCTCCGTGAAGGGGAAGAGGGTACGGGAGGCCGGGGACGGGGGGAAGGACGGGGTTATGAGCGGGGGTAGAGGGTTTGGGTATGGGGACTCTCTCCCGCGGGAGGTTTCAGACAGCTAGAGCGTGACACGCCCGTCAACTTTTGACACGGCACCGACTTTACAACCGGTCCAACGTAACTCAGCCTTCCATCGAATCTTGGGAGCAGGCCACCATTTTTGCCGTCGAATGTAACGCAAAGGACCGATCGGACGTGAACGAGGAGCTAGCTGGTATACCCGACAGGATTCTGGGCCTTGCAGCGGCCGCGCTCAGACTGGCGAATACACACGCGATACTGATTGATCCATTAAATGATCATTGGCCAAAACTCTCGATACTGAACACAGCACATGCGGGCGAATTGTTCCTCAAGGCATTGATCGCCTGCGAGCACCCACTGTTAATTTTTAAAGACTTAGTCGGCCTCGACGACGGCCGTATGGACAAGCTCAGTCTTGAGGCACTTATGTCCCGCGCTCGCACGCATGATTTTGAAAAGCTGCCACACGTGCTCTGGGCGACGACCGGGATCCGGATCCCAAATCCCGACTGCTTCGAGCGGCTTAGAAGGGCTCGAAACGCAATTCAACATTTCTGCACTCCCGAGGAAATTGACCTCAGTGAACTTTCGATCGAATTCATATACACCATCATCGACCCGCTAATTTACGGAAGATTTGGTTTGTGTGCAATAGATTTTCATGACGATCACTCAGTGGGTTACGACTACATTGTCGAAGCGTTACTTGTGAGAGAAGTGCGCTTCTCGATTCCAACCGACTTCCAAATCTCGGAGATCGACATCGCCGCAGCAATTCGAGGTGCTAGTGAGGAGTACTGCGCATGGCTCCGATCCGCCCTAAGCGTTGTCGGAAAGGAATGTTTGCTGTCAAACCGAATCGGCGCATAGAGAATCTCTCTATAGCGTATCGTGATGAGCTCCCAAGGTGGCAATAACGAAGCGACCCAAGATAGGTTGTGAGCGATGTTCGATCCAAACCTCACGAAAGATCAGTAGTTAAGGATCGTTGAGGGAATGTCAGACTCCGAATTTGCAAGGCTTCGGTATTGCCATGAGATGGCCGGTACGTATCTGGCGATTTGTCTGTTCGAAAATCAACTGGTCTATGCTATGGTCTTTTGTGACAAAATTAGGCTCAGGAATTTGTTGGGTACAGATGTTGATAAGTGGAATTTGATTCTCGAAAAGCGTGGTCAACTAGAGTCTTCGACCCTTGGTAACCTTATAAAAATACTTGAATCACACATTATACATGCGGAAGATATAAGATACTTGAAATGGGTTAAGAATAAAAGAGATCACTTCATTCACCGATTTTTCCAAGAGGGCGCTTGGCCGGGCGAGCTTGGAGAAGAGGACTGCAGGGCCATGACTAGGCGGCTGCTTGCAACCCAGCTTTGGCTCAGGCGTGCTGAAAGCCGGGTGTGGCTGATACTTGAGCGGGCGGGGTTTATCGAGCTGAAACGTTTCTCCGACGGATACCTCGCTTCGAATGTTGGATTCTTAGATACCATCGAAGAAAACGATGCCAAGACCCCCCTTCCTTGACACCCCGGCCCGCTTGCCCCTAGTCCCCCTGCGATGGACATCAAGCAGCTTCGATATTTCATCGCCATCGCCGAGGAGGGGTCGCTGTCGGCGGCGTCGGGGCGGCTGGGGGTGGCGCAGCCGTCGTTGTCGCAGCATGTCATCCGGATCGAGCGGGAGCTCGGCGTGACGCTGCTCGAGCGGTCGCCGCGCGGGATCGTCGTCACCGAGGCGGGCGAGATCCTGCTCCGGCACGCGCGGGAGATCACCGCCGGCATGGAGCGCTGCCGCGAGGCGGTGCGGCAGTCGGCCGGGGTGCCGCGCGGAACCGTCGCCTTCGGGCTGCCGCCGTCGGTGTCGATGGTGCTCTCCGTGCCGCTCGCCGAGACGGTGCGGCTCGTCCTGCCGGAGGTGAAGCTGCAGGCGATGGAGGCGATGAGCGGCTTCATCCGCACCTGGCTCGACGACGGCACCGTCGACCTCGCCTTCCTCTATGACGTCGACGACCTCCGCAACCACGACATCCGCCGCCTGATGTCGGAGGACCTCCACGTCTTCTCCGCCGCCGACGACTGGCCGCTGGCGACCCCGCCCGGCGTGCCGGTGCCCCTCGCCGACCTCGCCCGCCTCGACCTCGTGCTGCCCTCGCAGCGCCACGGCCTGCGGCGGACGGTGGACCGCTTCGCCCGCTCGGCCGGCGTCGAGCTCACCGTGGCGATCGAGATGGACGCGCTCAGCCAGATCAAGGAGCTGGTGGCCCGCGGCAGCGGCTACACCATCCTCGCGCCCGCCGCCGCCCACGACCGCGTCGAGCGCGGCGAGCTGGTCTCCTCGCCGATCGTCGACCCGCCGATGACGCGGCCGGTCCACCTGGTGCGCAACCTCGCCAAGCCGCTCACCCGCGCCTCCGGCGAGGTGGTGCGGATCACCCTCGACGTGGTCGCCGACCTGGTCCGCCGGGGGATCTGGCCGGCGCGCGACGACCGCGGCGCCGGCAGCGCCTGACCAGAGCGCTTCCCGACCGGGTGGACTCGCCTGGTCGACGGGAAATCGCTCCAGATTGATCGCCGGCGCGGCCGGCGGGGCCGACCGGCCCGACAGAGGGAGGATGGCGATGACCAGCGGTCCGCGGCGCAGCCTGTTGTTCGTTCCCGCGGCGAGGCCCGAGCGCTTCGACAAGGCGCTGGCGTCCGGGGCCGACGTCGTCTGCGTCGACCTCGAGGACGCGGTGGTGCCCGCCGACCGCCCGGCCGCGCGTGGCCCGGCCTTCGACTTCCTCGCCGGCGGGCCCGGCCCGGAGCGGGTGGTGCGGATCTCGACGCCGCGCTCCGCCGATGGCCTGCGCGACCTCCTCGCCCTCGTCGAGGCGCGGCCCGCGGCGGGCACGGTGATGCTGCCCAAGGTGGAGGCGGCGGCGGAGGTGCGGATGGTGGAGGCGCTGCTCGCCGAGGCCGGGCTGCCGCTGGCCATCGCCGTGCTCGTCGAGACCGTCGCCGGCATCGAGGCGGCGCCGGCGATCCTCGCCGCCTCGCCGCGGATCGCCTTCGCCCTCTTCGGCGGGGTGGACCTTGCGGCCGAGCTCGGCGTGGCGGTCGCCGCGGCGCCGCTCGCCTACGCCCGCGCCCGGGTGGTGCACGCCGCCCGCGGCGCCGGCGTCGACGCCCTCGACGTGCCCTGCCTCGCTTTCCGCGACGAGGCGCTTGTCGCGGCCGAGGCGGCGGAGGCGCGCGCGCTCGGCTTCGCCGGCAAGGCGGTGCTGCACCCGATGAACGTCGAGGCGGTCCACCGCGCCTTCACCCCCTCCGCCGAGGAGGTGGAGCGGGCGGAGCGCTACCTCGCCGCCTACCGGGCGAGCCCGGACGGCCTCGCCGTGGTCGACGGCAAGCTGGTCGAAAAGCCGGTGGTCCGGGCGATGGAGCGCATCCTCGCCGCCGCCGGCCGCGATCCGGCGAGCTGACGGGCTCGGCCGGAGCGCGCCGCCCCGGCCGGCGCCTGTCTCACGCCGCCGGGGCCCGACGGCGACGGCTGCGCTTCGCCCCGCCGCCCTCGGCGAGGAGGCCGCGGGCCTCCTCCGGGCCGAGCGGCGCGGCGCGCGTGCAGCTGGTCTGCAGGTCGACGAAGGCGCCGCTCTCGCCGGACTTCAGGATCGCCGTCATCACGTCCACCCCGTGCAGCGCCCGGTCCAGCGAGCAGCGGGCCTCGCGCCCCTCGAGGAGGGCGAGCGCCATGTCGGCCAGCCCGGCGCTGCGGTAGTTGGCGAAGTTGCCGTTCGCCCGCTTGTCGTTCGGCACGCCGAAGGGGTGGTCCCAGGCCGGGGCCGGGCCGATCCGCCCGTCGCGGCCGGCGATCTCCACCGCGCCGCCGAACCAGTTGGGGTCCGGCACGAACAGCGAGCCCTCGGTGCCGTAGAGCTCCATGTTGGCGTGGCGGTGGGCCCAGACGTCCCAGCTGGTCGACAGCGTCACCGTCGCGCCGTTCTCGAAGGCGAGCAGGGCGTGGATGTTGGTCGGCGTCAGCACCGGGATCACCTCGCCGCGGCGCGGCTCGCTGGCGATGGTGCGCGTCTCCGTCGCCGAGGAGGTGAGCGCGGCCACCCGGCGCACCGGGCCGAGCAGGTTGACGAGGTTGGCGATGTAGTAGGGGCCGAGGTCCAGCATCGGCCCGGCGCCCGGCCGGAAGAAGAAGTCCGGGTGGGGGTGCCAGTGCTCCATGCCGTGGTTCATCACATGGGCCGTGCCGGCGGTGACGGTGCCGACGGCGCCCTCGTCGATCAGCCGCCGGGCGAGCTGGTGGGCGCCGCCGAGGAAGGTGTCCGGCGCGCAGCCGACGTGGAGGCCCTTGCCGTCCGCGGCGGCCTTGATCCGCAGCCCGTCCTCAATGGCGAGCGCCAGCGGCTTCTCCGAGTAGACGTGCTTGCCCGCCTCCAGCGCCGCCAGCGTCACCGGCACGTGCGCCTCGGGGATGGTGAGGTTGATGACGACGTCGATGTCGCCCGCCGCGAGGAGGTCGTCGACGGAGAGCGCCCGCACGCCGAAGGCGTCGGCCTGCGCCCTCGCCGCCTCCGGCATCCGGTCCGCCACCGCCCGCACCTCGAGGCCGCGGAACAGCGGCGCGAGGCGCAGGTAGGTGGTGGAGATGTTGCCGCAGCCGACGATGCCGATCCCGAGTCTCTCGTCCATTCCCGCCTCCCGCCTCAGAAGCCGCGCGCCACGGCCAGCGACCGCTCGGCGAAGCGGACGTGGTCGTTCGGATTGTCGTGCTCGACGATGAAGTGCCGCGCCGGCGTCCCCCTCAGCGCGGCCATGATCGCCGGCCAGTCCACCGTGCCGTCGCCGACGTCCGCCCAGCCGTCCTCGTCTGCGTTCTCGCCCGCCGGGGCGATGTCCTTGATGTGGACCGCGGTGATGCGCTCGCCCCACCTTTCGATCGCCTCCAGCGGATCGGCGCCGCCCCGCACCACCCAGGCGATGTCCGCCTCCCACTCGAGGTCCGGCGCGGCGGCGAAAATCGCCTCCTGCGGCAGCGCGCCGTCGGCGGTGCGGCGGAACTCGAAGTCGTGGTTGTGCCAGCCGAAGCCGAGCCCGGCCTCGCGGATCGGCCCGCCCGCCGCCTGCAGCCGCCGGCCGAAGGCCTCCCAGCCGGCGCCGTCGGTCGGCCGCAGGTCGGGCAGCAGGTAGGGGCAGTAGACGGTGGTGATGCCGAGGTCGCGGCAGATCGAGAGCACCCGGCCCGGGTCCTTCTCCAGCATGTCGAGCGACATGTGGGCGGTCGGCATGGCAAGGCCGCTCCCGGCCAGCGCCGCCTTCAGCGCCTCCACCTGGGCGGGATCGGCATAGAGCGCCCCGTAGCCTTCCACGGCGGAATAGCCGAGCCGCGCCAGCATCGCCAGGGTGTTGGCGAGCGGCGGGAAGTTGCGGGACGAATAGAGCTGGTAGGAGAAGTCGGTCACTGGGGCTCTCCGGGTATTCACATCTGGCGGAGCTTCGGAAACGGGCGGGGACGGGCGGCGCGGGTGATCAGAGCCGCACCTCGGTTGCGACGTCGAACAGCGAGGCCTTGGTCGGGTCGAAGGTCAGCGTCACCGGGTCGCGCCGGCGGAACGGGTGGTCCGCGGCGGAGCGGGCGGAGACCTGGTGGCCGGCGACCGTCAGCCAGACGAGGCTGTCGGAGCCCATCGGCTCGTCGAGGTCGACGACGGCCGGGTGCCCGGGGCCGTCCGGCGGGCCGATCAGCACGTGCTCCGGCCGGACGCCGAGCAGCACCTCCCGGCCGGCGTCGGCCGGGATCGCGCCGTCGTAGCCGTCGAGGGAGATGGTCATGTCGCCGGTCACGAACACCGGCGCGCCGTCCCGGGCGTCGATCCGGCCGCGGAGCATGCTCATCGCCGGCGAGCCGATGAAGCCGGCGACGAAGAGGTTGGCGGGCTTGTTGTAGATGGTCTTCGGATCGGCGAGCTGCTGGATGATGCCGCCGCGCATCACCGCTATGCGATCGGCGAGGGTCAGCGCCTCGATCTGGTCGTGGGTGACGTAGACCATGGTGTTGCCGAGGTCGTTGTGCAGCCGCTTGATCTCGACGCGCAGCTCGGCGCGCAGCTTGGCGTCGAGGTTGGACAGCGGCTCGTCGAACAGGAACACGTCGACGTCGCGCACCAGCGCCCGGCCGATGGCGACGCGCTGGCGCTGGCCGCCGGAAAGGGCGGCGGGCTTGCGGTCGAGCAGCGCCTCGATCTGCAGGATCTGCGCCGCCCGGGCGATCCGCCGGTCGATCTCGTCGCGGGGGATGCGCGCGTTCTTCAGGCCGAAGGAGAGGTTGCCGCGCACCGACATCTGCGGGTAGAGCGCGTAGGACTGGAACACCATGCCGATGCCGCGGTCCTTCGGCTCGTGCCAGGTGACGTTCTGCCCCTTGATGAAGATCTGCCCGTCGGTGATCTCGAGGAGACCGGCGATGCAGTTGAGCAGCGTGGACTTGCCGCAGCCGGACGGCCCGAGGAGGACGATGAACTCCCCCTCGCTGACTTCGAGATCGAGGCCGTCGAGCACCTTCACGGCGCCGAAGGCGAGGTCGAGTTCCTTGACGACGATGCTGTGCATGGGCCGCTCACCCCTTGACGGCGCCCGCGGCGATGCCGCGCACGAAGAGTTTGCCGGAGACGAAGTAGACGATCAGCGGCACCAGGCCGGTCAGGATCGTCGCCGCCATGTTGACGTTGTATTCCTTCACGCCCTGGACCGAGTTGACGATGTTGTTGAGCTGCACCGTCATCGGGTAGTTCTCCGGCCGCGTGTAGACGACGCCGAAGAGGAAGTCGTTCCAGATGCCGGTGACCTGGATGATGATCGCCACCACGAAGATCGGCAGCGACATCGGCAGCATGATCTTGAAGTAGATGCCCCAGAAGCCGGCGCCGTCGACGCGGGCGGCCTTGAACAGCTCCTCCGGCACCGAGACGAAGTAGTTGCGGAAGAGCAGCGTCAGGATCGGCATGCCGAAGATGGTGTGGACGATGACGAGGCCGGTCAGCGTGCCGTAGATCCCCATCTCCCGGAGCAGGATGACGATCGGGTAGAGCATCACCTGGTAGGGAATGAAGGCGCCGAAGATCAGGATGGTGAAGAACACCTCCGAGCCCTTGAAGCGCCAGTTGGCGAGGGCGTAGCCGTTCACCGAGGCCACCGCGATGGAGAGCGCCACCGAGGGCAGCAGGATCTGGACCGAGTTCCAGAAGCCGCGCGAGAGGCCGTCGCAGTTGAGGCCGGTGCAGGCCTGCGACCAGGCCTTCACCCAGGGCTCGAAGGTGATCTCCATCGGCGGGGCGAAGATGTTGCCGAGGCGGATCTCCGGCATGCCCTTCAGCGAGGTGGCGACCATCACCCAGAGCGGCAGGAGGTAGTAGACCGCCACCACGAACAGCGTGCCGTAGAGCACGATGTTGCGGCGGGAGAGGGCGCGGCGCGGCCGGCGGCCACGCGGCTCGGCGTCGGCCCGGGCGGCGGGGAAGGCGAGGCTGCTCGCGGCGCGGTCAGACACGGCGGCGTCCTCCGAACTCGAGGTAGGCCCAGGGCACGACGATGATCGCCACGGTGACCAGCATCATGGTGGAGGCGGCGAAGCCCTGGCCGAGGTTCTGGCCGAGGAACATGGAATCGTAGACGTACTTGGCCGGCACCTCGGAGGCGATGCCCGGGCCGCCCGAGGTCTGCGCGACGACGAGGTCGTAGAGCTTGACGATGCCGCTGGTGGCCAGCACCAGCGTCGTCACGAACACCGGCCGCATCATCGGCACGACCACGAAGAGGTAGGTCTTCCAGGCCGGGATGCCGTCGATCCGCGCGGCCTTCCAGATGTCCTCGTCGATGCCGCGCAGGCCCGCCAGCATCAGGCACATGATGAGGCCGGTACCCTGCCACAGCCCGGCGACCAGGATGCCGTAGATGACGATGTCCGGGTCGTAGAGCGGGTTGAACTCGAAGCTCTCGAAGCCGAGCGCCCGGACCACCTTCTGCACCCCGAACTCCGGGTTGAGCAGCCACTGCCAGACGAGGCCGGTGACGATGAAGGAGAGCGCGAAGGGGTAGAGGAAGATCGTCCGGAAGGTGTTCTCGAAGCGGATCTTCTGGTCGAGCATCACCGCCAGCAGGAAGCCGATGAGGATCGAGAAGACCAGCGACAGCACGCCGTAGATGACGAGGTTCTCGATCGACACCAGCCAGCGGTTGGTGGACCACAGGCGCTCGTACTGGTCGAGCCCGACGAAGCGCAGGCGGGGCAGCAGCTTGGAGTCGGTGAAGGAGTAGAGCACCGTCCAGAGGGTGCCGCCGACGAACACGACCACCGCGGTCAGGATCATCGGGATCGAGGCGATCTTGGCGCTGAGGTTGCGCCGCATCGGGTTGGGACGAGCGGACGTCATCGGGTCTCCCTCGGCTCGGGGGACGACGGGGCCTGGCTGCCCGACAGGTGGCCGGGATCCTTAGGGCCCTGTGGGGCCCCGGAGAAGCGGCCGGATCCGGACCGGTCCGACCGGCGGGGGCGGGGGAGCCGCCGGCGCAGGGCGCGCCGGCCGGCTTCCCCGCCGGTCCGTCACTCCGCGCTGGCGATGATGTCGGCGAAGCGCGTCTGGGCGTCGGCGGCGCTGATGCTCGGGTCGTTGAAGAACTCGTTCATCAGCGTCTCGATCTGGGTGCCCGTGTCCGGCGTGACCAGTTCGTCCGTGCTCTGCACCGTGTTGCCCTTGGCGAGGATCGCGAGGCCCTTCTTCATGCAGTCGTTGGCGGCCTCAAGGTCGATGTCCTTGCGGATCGGCAGGGACCCCTTCTTGAGGTTGAAGGCGACCTGCGTCTCGGGCGAGAACATCACCGAGGCGAGCTTCTCCTGGGCCACCGACTTGTCGGCGTCGTCCAGCAGCGGGAAGTAGAAGGCGTCGCCCGCGGTCGAGATGATCTCGTTGACGCCGAGGCCTGGCAGGCAGCTGTAGTCCTGGCCCGCCACCTCGCCGGCCACCTGGAACTCGCCCTGCGCCCAGTCGCCCATGATCTGGCCGCCGGCCTTGTCGGTGATCACCATGTTGGTGGCCTGGTTCCAGTCCTGCACGTTGGTGCCCTGCGACATCTCGCGGGCGTCGTCGAGGGCCTCGAACACCTTGGCCATCTCCGGCCCGGCCGCGGCCTCCTCGTCCTTGTCGCCGTAGACCTTCATGAAGAGGTCCTTGCCGCCGAGCGAGACCAGCAGCACCTGGAAGGCGCCCGCCGCCTGCCAGGCCTGGCCGCCGACCGCGAGCGGCACCTTGCCGGCGGCCCGGAGCGCCGGGGCCGCGGCGACGAACTCGTCCCAGTTCGTCGGCACCGCCACGCCGGCCTCCTCGAAGGCCTTGTTGGAGAGCCAGAGCCACTGCCAGGAATGGATGTTGATCGGCACGCAGTAGACCTTGCCGTCGAGGGTGCAGCTGTCGAGCAGCGAGGGCGCGGCCATCACCTCCCGCCAGTTCTCCGCGGTGGCGAGGTCGGTGAGGTCGCGCATCAGGCCGGCCTCGACCAGTTCCTCGGCCTGGCGGCCGTGGTTGAACTGGGTGGCCGCCATCGGGTCGCCGCCGGTGATGCGGCTGATCATGATCGGACGCGCGGTGCCGCCGGAGCCGGCGATCGCCCCGTCCACCCACTTGTTGCCGGTCGCGTCGAAGGCCTTGGCGAACTCCGCCACCGCGGCCGCCTCGCCGCCGGAGGTCCACCAGTGGGTGACCTCGAGGTCGGTGGCCTGGGCGGCCGGGATCGGCGCGAGGGCGCAGGCCGCGAGGGCGGCGATCGAGAAGCTGAAGCGCATGAAGTCCTCCCGTACTGTATCGTTGCAGTAGAAGAGGCTACGCGACATCCTGTCGCGTGGCAACAGCGAAGTTCGAAACCGGGCGGCAGCCGTCGGCGTCTCCGGTGGATGAAATAAGATATGCGGAAAACATTGGACTTTCCGCCACCATGAAGGCTAGGTTCGGGCGGTTGGCGGCCCTGCGGGGTGCCGGCGCGGGGCCGACCCGCCCGCTGTTCCCGCCCGGACTGCAACGTTTCGGAGCGGGCCGAATGTGCGGGGCCGAAACGTGTGCGACGGACGGGCCGTCGGGAGCGGCGGGACATGAGCGAGGGACACCAGGGCGGCGAGGGAAGCGCGGGCGGCGACGCCGGCGGCGGCGGCCGGCCGACGCTGAAGACCATCGCCTTCATGACCGGCCTCGGCGTCACCACCGTCTCGAGGGCGCTGAAGGACGCGCCCGACATCGGCGAGGCGACCAAGGAGCGGGTGCGCCTCGTCGCGCGCCAGATCGGCTACCGGCCGAACCGGGCCGGCGTTCGCCTGCGCACCGGGCGCACCAACGTCATCAGCCTCATCATGTCGGTCGAGACCGAGGTGCTCGGCCTCACCTCGCACATCGTCTACGGCATCTCCGAGTTCCTCGCCGGCACCCCCTACCACCTGATCGTGACGCCCTACCGGCCGACCGACGACCCGCTCGACCCGGTCCGCTACATCGTCGAGACCGGCTCGGCGGACGGGGTGATCTTCTCCCGCCTCGAGCCGGACGACGCGCGGGTGCGCTATCTCCACGAGCACGGCTTTCCCTTCGCCTCGCACGGGCGGACGGAGATGGGCATCGACCATCCCTGGTTCGACTTCGACAACGAGCGCTACGCCGAGATCGCGGTCGGCCGCCTCGCCGCCCGCGGCCGCCGCCGCCTCGCGCTGCTGCCGCCGCCCTCGCGGCTCACCTACGCCCGGCACACCGCGGCCGGCTTCACCCGCGCGCTCGACGCCCTCGGCCTCGACGAGGTGGGGCTCCGGGACGTCACCACCGACGACGGCCACGAAGCGATCCGCGCCCGGGTCGAGGCGCTGATGCGCTCGCCGCGCCGGCCCGACGGAATCGTCTCCGCCTCGGCCTCCGCGGCGATCGCCGCCATCATCGGCGCGGAGGACGCCGGCTTCGTCATCGGCCGCGACTTCGACGTGGCGGTGAAGGAGAGCTTCGACCTGATGCGCAAGTTCCGCCGCGAGGTGGAGGTGGTGCACGAGGACTTCCGCTCCGCCGGCGCCGGCCTCGCACGCGCTGTCCTCGGGTCCATCGCCGGCCGGCCGGCGCGGGAGTTGCAGACGCTGGAGGCGCCGGAGGGCTGAGGGCTCCCCCGCGGCTCCGGCCGCTCAGCCGCGGATCGCGGCGGCGAGGTCCTCCGGCCGCTCGACGATGAGGGTCGGCCGGGCGCGGTCGAGGCCGGCAGGGGTGGCGTATCCCCAGGCCACGGCGATGCTGGCGATCCCGGCTTCCGCGGCGGCCTCCACGTCGCGCGCCTCGTCGCCGACCGCGACGGCGGCCTCGGGCGCGATGCCGGTGCGGCGGAGCACCCGGCGGAACTTCGCCGCCTTGCCGAACAGCGCCGCCCCGGTCTCGATGCTCGAAACCCGCGCCATGATGGCGGGCCCGAGCACCGTGCGGATGTTCGCCTCCGTGTTCGAACTCACGATGGCGAGCGTCACGCCGTCCCCGGCGAGGTCGGCGAAGACATCGCCGACCCAGGGAAACGGGCGGATCAGGTGGGCGTCGCGGGTGGCGAGCGCCCGGAGCTGCGCGGCGATCTTCGGCAGGCGCCAGGCCGGGATGCCGAGGCGGGCGACGATCTCGCGGTTGGGAAGGCCGCGCAGCACCTCGCGTTCGGCCGGCGGGATCCCCGGGTGCCCGTGCTCCCGCGCCACCTCCTCGACGATGGAGAAGAACCAACCGGCGCTGTCGGCGACGGTCCCGTCGAAGTCGAAGATGGCGAGCCTGCGCGAGGGCATGCCGCCCAAGTAGAGGCTTCGGCGGTTCCGATCAAGCGTCCGGTCCGGCGCCGAGCCCGTCAGGCCGCCGCCCGGGCGGGCTCGAGCACCTGCTTGGCCATGCGGACCGACCGGAAGACGGCGCCGTTGGCGAGCTGCAACTCGAAGCTGTGCAGCGGCCGGTAGCCGGCGCGCTGGTAGAGCGGGCGGCCCGTCAGCGTGGCGCAGAGCTCCAGCCGCTCGGCCCCGCCGATCAGCACCGCCTCCGTCTCGCAGCGCTCCAGGATCGCGCCGCCGATGCCGCGGCGGGCGAAGTCCGGGTGGACGAAGATCGAGCGGATCGTGGCGGTGCGGTCCGCCGCCACCGGCCCGTCGAGCCGGGCGGCGTAGGACGGGGCGCGCATGGTCCAGCCGCCGGAGGCGACGAGGCGGCCGCCGGCCTCGGCGACCGCGTAGGTGCCGTCCTCGATCATCACCGGGTCCACCGTGTCGATCTCGGCGAAGAAGCCCTCGATCTCCTCGCGCGAATAGTGCCCGACCGAGAGCGCCGTCATCGAGATCCGGTGCAGCTTGCGGATCTCGGCCACGTCGCCGAGCCGCGCGCGGCGGAACAGCAGCCCCGGGGCGACGCCCTTCGGGTAGGCCCGCGAAACGCCGGCGATCGCCGGTTGCTCGTGATTTTCGTTGGATGCGACGAACATGCCTTCAGCTCCGATGCTGCACCCGGCGAATCCGGGCGCGGTTGCGATGGAGCGGTTATCAAGGCCGTGCGTGTCCGCCAGACGTCTCGCCGCGACGGATATTGTAACGTGCATTTCAGTCCTGTTTCCGGGAGAACACGTATCCCACGCCGCGGACCGTCTTGATGATCTCCGGCCGGGCCGGGTCGCGCTCGATCTTGCGCCGCAGCCGGGCGATGCGGATGTCGATCGAGCGGTCGAAGGGCTCGTCCGGGTCGCGGTGGGACAGCTCGAGCAGCTGGTCGCGGGTCAGCACCCGGCCGGGCCGCTCGGCGAGAGCGGAGAGGAGGTCGACCTCCATCGCGGTGAGCGCGACGATGTCGCCGTCCGCGTCGCTGAGGGTGCGCGCGTCGAGGTCGAGGACCATGGTACCGACCGCAAGGCGGCGCCGCCCGTCCGCCGCCTCGGCCCGGCCTGCCGCCGGCGTGGCGGCGCCGGGCCCGGCGTCCGGGAGCCGGCGCAGCAGGGCGCGGATGCGGGCGACGAGTTCGCGCAGTTCGACGGGCTTGGCGAGGTAGTCGTCGGCGCCGATCTCGAGGCCGACGATCCGGTCGATCGGGTCGCCCCGGGCGGTGACCATCACCACGCCGGCCCTGGAGGTCGTCCGCAGCCACCGCGCGAGCGACAGCCCGTCCTCGTCCGGCATGGTGACGTCGAGGAGGACGACATGGAAGGGCCGGCCGTCGGCGACCCGGGCCCTCAGGGCGGCGCCGCCGTCGAGCGGCTCGGCGTCGAAGCCGTGGAGGGCCAGGTACTCCGAAAAGGTTTCACGAATGTCGGGCTCGTCGTCGACGACGAGGATGCTCGGCCGGTCGGGCATGGAATGCGCTCCAATCGGTCATCCGCGCCTCAGCGGCGCGAGGTGCCGAAGGATTGCCCGGATTTCGTCGGGGAGGAAAGGCTTTTCGAGGCAGGGCCGGCCGATGTCCCGGATCGCCCGCGCCGCCTCCGGCCGCAGGGTGTCGCCGCTGGCGAAGATGAAGCGGTCGGCGAGGGCGGGGCGGCGGGCGCTGACCAGCCGGTAGAACTCCAGCCCGTCGATGTCCGGCATCCGCACGTCGCTGATCACCACGTCGACGTCGCGGCTGCACAGGATGCCGAGCGCCTCGCGGGCGCTGGTCGCCTGCAGCGGCTCGTGGCCGTCGAGCTCCAGGAGCTCGGCGGTGGTTCGCAGCACATCGAGGTCGTCGTCGAGGACGAGCACCCTGAGGCCGGCCGGGCGCCCGCGCTCGTCCTCGTCGGGCCGCGCCTGCGGATCGAGGTCGGCGAGCGGCAGCTCCACCGCGAACAGCGCGCCGCCGCCGGGGTTCGGCTCCAGCCGGATCTCGCCGCCATGGGCGGTCACCACCCGGTGGCAGAGGGCAAGGCCGATGCCGGCGCCCTTGCCCACCTTGGTCGTGAACAGCGGCTCGAAGATGCGGGTCGCGATCGGGGCGGGGACGCCCGGCCCGGTGTCGGCCACCGTCACGCGGACGAGGCCGCGGGTGCCGTCGAGCCGCACGGAAAGGTCGATGCGGCGGGGGAGGGGGCGCCCGGCGAGCGCCTGGGCGGCGTTGGTGACGAGGTTGACGACCACCTGGCGGAGCTGCTCGGCGTCGCCGGCCGCCTGCAGCGGGTAGGGCGAGAGGTCGACCCGGACCTCGGCGCCGGCGGCGGCGATCTCCCGGTCGGCCATGGCCACCGCCTCGCGGGCGATCACGCCGCGGCCCACGGGGGCGCCGTGGCCGGGCCGCTGGCGGGCCATGGCGAGGAAGCTGCGGACGATCCGGGCGCAGCGGGCGGCGGCCTCGGCCAGCCGTTCCGCCCGCCGGCGGACGACGTCGTCCGGCGCCGTCTCGAGCAGGATCGCGGCCTGGCCGACCAGCACCGACAGCGGGTTGTTGAGCTCGTGGCTGACGCCGGCGAGCACCTCGCCGAGGGCGGCCAGCTTCTCGGCCTGGTGCAGCGTCTCGCGCTGGCGGGCGAGCTCGGCCTCCTGGGTCCTGAGCTTGGAGACGTCCGTCATCAGCACCACCCGGCCGCCGTCGCCGGTGGGCGCGCGCTGGACGAGGAACTCCCGGCCATCGACATGCCGCGCCTCGAAGGGCGCGAGCGACTCGCGGCGGAGCTTCAGCAGCTGCTGGTAGGCCGCCTCCGGATCGTTCGGCGGGACGCGGTCGGTGACGGGCACCATGCGGTTCTTCACCACCGCCATCCGCTCCTCGAAGGACATGCCGAGCAGGGCGTCGACGGTGGTGCCGTAGATGGCCGCATAGGCCGGGTTGCAGGCGGCGAGGCGGCCGTCGCGGCCCTCGATGCCAAGGCCGTCCGGCAGGCTGGCGATGGCGTCGCTGAGCAGCCGCTCGGCGCGGTCCGCCGCCTCGCGGGCCGCCATCAGCTCGGTCTGGTCGCTGGTGAACTCGAAGTAGCCGTCGACGCCGCCGTCCGGCATCTCGCGCGGCAGGAAGCGCCGCTCGGTGTAGCGGCGGGCGCCGTCGCGGTAGACCGACCAGCCGCGCCACATCCCCGCGATGCCGTCGAGCGCGGCGAGCCGCTCGCCGAGGTCCTCGATCCGGTCGATCGGCCCCAGCGTCTCCTCGATGGAGAGGCCGACGACCTCGCGCGGCGTCCGGTCGAGCAGGGCGGCGGCCTGGCGGTTGGCCCAGACGACCCGGTGGTCGCGGTCGAGCAGCCAGATCCGGTTCGGGACCGCGTCCAGGAGCTGGTCCAGTCCGGTCCAGATGCCGGTGAACGGCGTCATCGATCCCATGGCCTTTCGCGCCTGCGCCTGCATGAAGAACTATTGCCGCCTCGTGTCTCCAGCATGTCCGGCGCGGCTGCAATTGTTTCAACTGTTTCAGCGCCGCCGCTCCCGGCCGGCGTCCTGGCGCCGGCCGGGGAGGCGCAGGGGATCAGTGCCCGCCCTTGTGGTGCTCGCAGGTCACCGCCGGGTTGAACGGCATCAGGTCGCTGCTCGGGTTGGCGCGGAACCAGACGTGCTGGTCGTAGTGCGGCATGAACCCGTGCGCCTCGTCGGCGGCGGTGTTCGGGTCGTCCGACATGTGGTCCCAGGTGCGGCCGGCGAAGACCGGCGGCTCGGTGTTCCCGGCGGCCTTCCAGGCGGCCTCGAAGACGAGGTTCTCGACGCCGACGAGCACCATCGAGCCGTCCGCCTGCGGTTCGTAGAGCAGGATCGCCGGCTTCATGAAGTCGGTGTGGGTGCTATCGCCGTCGACGCGCTCGCCGGGGCGGATCTTCAGCATCTCCGGATGGATGTAGTGGACGCCCATGCCGCCCCACTCGGCCGGCAGCCCCTCGGCCGCGGCGTCGACGCAGTGGCCGGACGGGTCCGGGATGTAGCCGTCGGCGAGGGCGTTCTCGACGTTCTCGTAGCGCTTGGCCGCCTCCTTGACGGCCGCGATCTCGGCCGCGACCCCATGGGCCTTCGCGACGGTCGCGCCCAGACCGACGGCGCCGGTGACGACGAGGGCGATGCCGCCGACGATGCCGGCGACGCGGAGATTGATCCGGGTCATCTGATGCTCCTTGTGTTTCCTTTGGCCGAGCCGCCGGGTGGTCCCACCGAGGGACGGTGCGCGGGGCAGGGCCCGCGGCCCGCCTCGCGATCGCCGGGCCGGCGAAAGGTCGGCTTTCGAGTTTCTTTCGACCGACTTCGCTTTCCAGCGGCCGGCGAGCGCTTCTATAGGCCTGATCGCGCTTTTCCGCTCGCTCAGACTTCCTGCCCGAAACCCTCAAAAATGGCTCACCGGGAGACAGACGCGTGGCTCGCTCAGCGACGGATGGCCCGGCCGGCCCTCTCCGCCGGTTGACAGGGCCCCGCCCGGAGGGCTGACATGACGCCCATGCCGCAGACCGTCGTCACCCTCTCCACCCGGGGCCAGGGCCTCTACGAGATCACCGAAGAGGCCCGCCGCTTCGTCAGCGACAGCGGCCTCGGGACGGGGCTACTCACCGCCTTCGTCCGCCACACCTCCGCCTCGCTGCTGATCCAGGAGAACGCCGACCCGGACGTGCGCGCCGACCTCGACCGCTTCTTCGCCCGCCTGGTGCCGCCGGCCGACGATCCGTCGATGGACTACCTCGAGCACCGGGTCGAAGGCCCGGACGACATGCCGGCGCACATCAAGGCCGCCCTCACGGCGGTCTCGATCTCGATCCCGGTCGGTGGCGGGCGGCTGCTGCTCGGAACCTGGCAGGGCCTCTATCTTTTCGAGCATCGCGACGCCCGCCAGCGCCGCGAGATCGTGCTCCACCTGTCGTGAAGCACGAGGACGGCGCGGGTCGGGTCCGCCGGGATCTGCGACGTCCTCGCCCGCGGTCGGATCCGCGGGCCGAAATGGCTCCCGCCGGTGGGGGAGGGCCGCCCCGGCCCTCCCCGCGGTCCCGTCCTACTCGGCCGCCTCCGCCGGCGGCTCCTCCCGGTAGGTGAGCTTCGGCTGGCGGGCGGCGCGGGTCTCGTCGAGGCGCCGGCGCGGCGCGAGCCGCGGCGCCTGGTGGAAGACCTCCGCGTCGCCGGCCTTCGCCTTGCGGGCGAGGTGGGCGAGGGTGTCGATGAAGAGGTCGAGGCTCGCCTTCGATTCCGACTCGGTCGGCTCCACCAGCATCGCCCCGTGCACCACCAGCGGGAAGTAGACCGTCATCGGGTGGTAGCCCTCGTCGATCATCGCCTTGGCGAAGTCGAGCGTCGAGACGCCGGTATCCTCCAGGAAACTGTCGTCGAACAGCACCTCGTGCATCGCCGGCCGCTCGGGGAAGGCGACGGACATGTCGCCGGAAAGCCGCGCTTTGACGTAGTTGGCGGCGAGCACCGCGTCCTCCGAGGCCTGGCGCATGCCGTCGGCCCCGTGGCTCATCATGTAGGCCATGGCGCGGACGAACATGCCCATCTGGCCGTGGAAGGCGGTGATCCGGCCGAAGGGCTTCGCCGTGCCCGCGGCGGCCGCGCGGGTTTCCACGAACTCGGCGCCGCCGTCCTTGAAGCGGACGAAGGGCACCGGCGCGAAGGCGGCGAGCTTCTCCGACAGCACCACCGGCCCGGCCCCCGGCCCGCCGCCCCCGTGCGGGGTCGAGAAGGTCTTGTGCAGGTTGATGTGCATGGCGTCGACGCCGAGGTCGCCCGGCCGTACCTTGCCGACGATGGCATTGAAGTTGGCGCCGTCGGCGTAGAAGTAGCCGCCCGCCGCGTGCACCGCGTCGGCGATCTCCACGATGTCGCGCTCGAACAGGCCGCAGGTGTTCGGGTTGGTCAGCATGATGCCCGCCACCTCGGGCGAGAGCAGCTTCCTCACCTCCGCCCGGTCCACCGTGCCGTCCGGCCGCGCCGGCACCGGCACGACGCGGAAGCCGAGCAGGGCGGCGGTGGCGGGGTTGGTGCCATGGGCGGATTCGGGCACCAGCACGATCGGCCGGTGCTCGCCGCGCGCCTCGATCGCGGCCTTGATCGCCGCCATGCCGCACATCTCGCCGTGGGCGCCGGCCTTCGGGCTCATCGCCACCGATGCCATGCCGGTGAGCTCGAGCAGCCAGCGGCCGAGCTCGGCGATCAGCTCGATCGCGCCGGGCACCGTGGAGATCGGCTGCAGCGGATGCACGTCGGCGAAGCCGGGCAGGCGGGCCATCTTCTCGTTGAGCCGCGGGTTGTGCTTCATCGTGCACGAGCCCAGCGGGTAGAGGCCGAGGTCGATGGCGTAGTTCTGCCGCGACAGGCGGACATAATGGCGCATGGTCTCCGGCTCGGTGAGGCCGGGCAGGCCGATCGGCGCCTTGCGCTCGTGCCTGCCGAGGCGGCTCTTCACCGCCGGCGCGTCCTCGACGTCGACGCCGGTGACCTCGAGGCGGCCGACCTCGAACAGCAGCGGCTCGGCGATGTCGAGGCCGCGGTTGCCGGTGAAGGTGGACACCGGGGCCGAGGCCTCGCCGGCGGCGGGTGCGGTCGGGCGACCGACGGAATTCATCGACATGACCAGATCTCTCCGCGGACCATGCTGCGCTCGAAGCGCGACGGGCTGCCCGAAGGCGGGCTTCCCCTTCTCCCCTTGCGGGAGAAGGTGCCGGCGGATGCCGGCGGATGAGGGGTGAACCCCGGCGGCCGGCGGGTGTCCCCCCTCATCC
>JAWLBM010000021.1:0-80249 GCA_041687675.1 Pleomorphomonas sp.
GGATCCGACGGCGGCGGCGAGCACTGGGCGACCATCGCCTCGCTGGTCGAGACCTGCAAACTCAACGGCATCAACCCGCAAGCCTACCTCGCCGGCGTCGTAACCCGCATCGTCGCCGGCCATCCCCAGAGCCAGATCGACGATCTCCTGCCGTGGGCCTACGGGAAGGAAGAGGCCGAGGGCGTGGCCTGAGAACAGCGCTTACCCTTGCTGTTGCCGCCGCCCTTGTGGAACTCCTTTTGATGATAAACCCGAGCAGGAGGCCCAAATTCGTCTCCAGTGCCGATAGGGCAGCCAGCCGGAGCTGGGGTCGAGCCTCAACCGCCCGCTGCGATCGGGTGCCGTCCAGGGTTTCCAGAAAGGCCGCGAGCGCCTCGGATCTGCAGGCGGTCGGCGTGGATTGACGCCGCTGGCGACAGCTGCTCTCGGCGAGCACGCACTCCAGCACGCGTTCCATGTAGCTTCTCGCCAGTTCGAGGTCGCAGGCGCCACGGCGAATGGCCGCGCAGATGGCATAGGCCATCCAGTGGCTCTGCTGCGGTATGCGGTAGCCCGCCTGCATCAGGCCCCCCATGGCGCGGACTACCGCTTCCGGCACCTCGTCGGCCATCATCAGCGCAAACAGGGCCTCACCCGTGTAGTAATCGCTCCTGAACGGCAGCACTGTGCCGGTCGAAAAGACCCGCGTGTGGTGAAAGTCTCCATTCTCGTTCTGTGAAACGAGGTAGGCCTTGGGGCACCGGCAGGTGCCGTCCACCCCGAGGGGCAGATCGTCCAGGTCGATCTCGCGTTGGCGACCATGAGGGATCCAGAGCCCCGGATCATCAGAATTGCGAGCCCCACAACCAGTAGTCTTAGTACTTACGCCGAAGTCAATGGTCGAGAGCGGGTCAGCAGCCGAGCGCCGTGATCGCGGCAGGGACGTTCAAGCGGCGTTCCTTAGCGACGGCGGGCGAGTACTTGAGGTCCGTGATCAGAGGACCTGTGCTCTTCAAGGCTTTCACGATAGCGTCGACCGACTTGCCCCGACAGGCCGCGCGCGATCGGATCGCAGCAATCGCGCCTGCCACGTGCGGCGCAGCCATCGACGTGCCCGGGAGGCCCTTGTAAACTTTCCCGAAGGACGACTTGATAAGGTCGCGATTCGTCTCAAACGGCCATCCGTAATCGCCGCCTGGCGCCAGCAGATCCACCTGTGGACCTTGGTTGCTGTAAAACGTAACATACTCCTGCCTGGTGCTAGTGAACTTTGTAGTCGCACCGACAGTCACTGCAGCTCCGATGCAGCCTGGAAACGTGACGCCGTTGATGAAGCCGTCGTTTCCAGAAGCGATCACCGTAACAATTCCCGCTGATTTTAACATCCTTATGATACCAGTTCTTGGGTCCTTCGGGATCGAAGGGTTTGATCCGTCGCAGAAGCCGGTGGTGCCGCCCCCACCGATGCTCATGTTGACAGCGTCGATCTTGCGGTTCGACACGCCGCCGCGAAGCGCGTACACCCGGTTCAGCGCTTTGATGGTGTCGCTGTTGAAAGCCCTGATACAGGCGTCCGTCCCGCACACGGTGGCATCATCGATTCGGCTGAAGACTTTGATCGCTACAATCGCGGCGGCCTTGGCGACGCCGTTGCCCGGCTCACCAGTGGACAGTGAGGTATTCCGCCCGGCAGCGATGCCGGCCACGTGGGTTCCGTGGCCACAGCCCTCGATCGCGGTCGAGCAATCCAACCCGGAATTGAAGCCGGTCGATGACGCCGCGCCACCAGGGCACAGAGATGTCGACCGGTTCGCCGCGTCGGTCGTGCTGAAACAGGCTTCGGATACAACTTTTCCCTTTAAGAACTCATTGTTCTTATTTACCCCCGAATCGATGATCGCAACGGCACGACCAACGCCAGTCGCACCTTTGGCATACGCCCCGCTCGTGCCCAGCATCCCGATGCTTTTGACCGAATCCTTGAGGAAGGCCTTTTCCAGCCTGTCCTCGTAGATCCGCACGACCCGGGGATCCGCCGCGAGGCGGCCGATCTGGTCAGCCGAAGCCGAGATCGCCATCATCGGCACGAAATCCATCAGCGTCGCGGGAGCATTGCCTGCGAGCGTCCGAGCCCGGTCGACGCCGAAAATATCGGAAAGGATGTCGGCTTGGCGCGACCGAATGGCCGCAGTGGTGGCGCGGTCCACCGCCGCGGGGGTGGCAAGGCCCTGCAGACCGGTGATGTCCGGCTCGGTGAACTCCACAATGACGCGCAGCGATCCCCCCGTCCGGACGGCATTCGACTGCATCTCGAGAAGCGACATACCTACAGTCTTGGTCTGAGCGAAGGTCGGACCGGCGACAACAGACAGCACAAAGAAAACTGCCGCAACGATAGGCTTGATCATAGCACGCCCCCAAGTTTTTAAACTATTTGATTGTATTCTTAAGCAGCAGCCGTTGTATCGGCCAATGGGTTGCCGATCCGCCAGTAACCATCACGTAAGGGAAAAGAGGAAGCGGCACCTAAAATTCTAGCAACGCAATTCAATGAGGTTCGTCTACCTTTTTTTGAAAGTCAAGCCTGTGGGAATGTTGGGACTCGAATGACTCACAAAGGGTGAACACGATCGTGTCCCAAGCGGGTGACATGGCATCCTTCCTGCGTCGAACTCGTTGCCAAGTGCGTGTCGACCTCGGCGCGGACGGAGGGGAGGGGTTCAGCAGGAGCTTGCGGCGTGGCCCGCACCGTCTCGGCTATCCACCGACGCAGGACTCGCTGAGCCAACGCGCGGCTCCCGACCTTCAGGTCCAGCTTCAGGATGGGACCTGGCCAGCGGCAACATACCCGGAGGTCGCTGAGTGCTGCATAGGCTCCAATGCCTTAGCGTTTGAACCTGCGGCCTGCCCGGGGGCAGTTCAGATCACAATCTTGGTCTCGGCCTCAGAAGGCCGCTCATTTGCAGCAGGAGAGGGGGATCGGGTGCCCGTAGCGACGCGCATTTTCTGCGCCGCATCTCGCGACCTCAAGTTTAACCTTACCAAAGAGCTACCCTTGATTTTATTTTGAGACAATTCAGGATTGCAAAGCCGCCCCTTGCTGGAATGGGCGCGACGGGCGGAAATCTTCAACGGCCCGTTTGTTTCAGTTGTTTAAGGTCAGGTGCCAAGATGAAAGCTGTTTTTTCGCCGCCTACCGTGATTTCCGTACTAGCTCTTATGATTTCGGTAAGTGGGGCGGCGATCGCCGCCAACGGGGGCATCTTCACCCTTGGGGTGAAGAATACGGCCACCCGGACCACGAACTTGACGACGACGGTGAATGGGCCGAGCCTGCAGATCAGCAATTCCAGTACGGGTAGCTCCGCCACCGGCCTGAAGATCTCGGTCCCCGCATCGCGCCCGCCGCTTGTCGTCAGCTCCAAGAAGAAGGTGCCAAATCTCAATGCGGATCTCCTGGACGGTCGTGACAGTACGCAATTCATGACGCCAGTTGCCGTCGGATTTCCTGTCGCTTACGAGGCCCCGCTGGCGACTGGCGGGAATTTCCTCTACGCCGCCCAGTACACGGCAACCACCCCCGTCGTCTGCGATGTCGAAGCCGGGGTGCAGGTTGGCTTCTTCGGAACCGTCCCGCCGCCGGGTATCCTTGGCCCGTTTGTTCGGGGCGCCGTGGCGAGGATGTCTGGCGAGTACGACGATGGCTACTGGGGTTTTTACCTGGCATCGACCGGGGGCCTTCCGTCGACCCACATCAATAGAAACTCGTCGTATTTCGTGGACGCGGGAGAGACGGTGCTCTTTGGTGTCCTGATCGGGGATGTCGACACCGCCTGGTCGGACGGCACATCCGCAGCCTTCTCCGTGGGCTATCGCTGCTACGCAGCGAACCCGGCACTGTCTGGGGTCGCCAGCGCCGCCTCGATCGCACAAGAGGGATCCGTCGTCAGCCAGAAGGGCACGTATCCCGCGCCCTCACCATCCTGGAACAAAAAATAAGGCGACAGCAGCCTGTTGCCGCAGTCCAGCACGGGTAGAGCTGCCGCCTTGCTTGCTTGAGCGCCGCTATGGAGTTGCTCATCGGCACTGCCTGCGCTGCGCCTTGCTCCGGCAACTCGTTTCGTAGAAACCGATTGGTCAATCGCCGCCGGGAGGGTCGTCCAATTCCTCTCGGCGGCGATCAAAAAAAAAGGCTGCAAGGGGCGGGTCGCTTCAGCTTCACGGGAGGAGGGTGATCACGCCCCATCCTTTTCCCGCTTCCGCGCTTCATCGCCGGTCTGGGGTACAGACGATCGCAACCGAATAGCTTCTCGCTGTTTCGGCCAGTTCGGGGCCTTCGAGCCGGTCACCGGGCTGTCCGACCTCGTAGCGAATTCCGTTCGTCTCCAGGAAGCTCATGGCGATCGTCGCCTTGATGGCGAAGTTCACGTTCTGGGCCACGTCGTCGGTCACGGCGGCCAGCTTCAGCGTGTCGATCTTGGAAACGACCACTCCGACCACGTTTCCGCTCTCGTCGATCAGCGGACCGCCGCTGTTGCCGGGCTGAACCGGTGCGGAGATCTGAAGATGTCTGCTGTCGTCAGCGAGACCGGCGGTCGCAGTTATCGATCCGCTGGTGAAATTGCCCGAACTGGCCAGAAGGCCCCTCAACGGAAACCCGAAAACGCGGACGTCTTCCCCGAGACGCACGCCCGGCCGCAACTTGGCGACGGAGGGGCCGGGCTGCTCGAGCTCCAGCAGCGCAAGGTCGTTGCCGGCGTCGCGCGCGATGACCTTGGCCGGCGTGGTGGATCCGCCCAGCCCGGCGGTGACCTGCTCGCACCCTTCGACGACGTGGGCGTTGGTCAACGCCCGCTTGGGGTCGATCAGAAAGCCGGTACCCGATGATTCACCTGGGCCAGGACCAGCGGGGCTGGCCGGTGGGTGATCAGGCGCAGCCGGAAGCACACTGGTAACTTGCGGATCTTCAATCGCAGGCGATGGCGGACTGCGCCGGACGCCGAGCTCGACCTCGGACCTGAACAGGTCGGACATGATGGTCGAAACCCGGTCGCCCTGAATGCCTGCCTCGGTGTCCCAGAGTGCAGTGAAACCGACCACCCCGCCGCGCCACGACGAGAAGCGCGTATACTGGGTCAGTTGTCCGACATGAGAGGTGATAACAAAAAACGTGCTCTTCTTGACCTTGTAGTCGATCACATGCTCGTCGAACGCCTGAAGAACTATCCTATAGGCATCGTCAAGGCCTCCATTCAGGTATGCGAACTGAGCATAAAAGCTGCCAGTGCGAGTTTTGAAGGATAGACCAAAGTCCTCTCTTTCCCTCTCCAGCCCCAGGCCGAACGGAAGCCACAGCTGCACCCCCGCTTTCGGGTGAGTGACCGGCGAGAACCCCCATTTGCGAAGCCAAGGCGCCGCCCCATCGGCGAGCGCCAGGAAGAGCTCCTCGTCCGGAGTTCCGTCGCGCCGCATATCCCGGCTTTCCTGGAATGCCACGATGGCGGCGAAGAGCTTGGGGCCGAGATTGTCGGACACCACGTTGGGCCAGAAGCCATTGGCCGTGAGGAGGGTTTGTAGCTCGTGGCGGCGCTGGAGGGGGAGACGGTCGAAGACCTGCTTTGCCTCCTCGATGCCAGCACCCTGGCCGGAAGACCAAGCATCGCCGGGGCCCGCCACCGGCGGAGATCCGTACCCGTTCTCCTCCAGGTGGATCCTCAGCCCCTCCAGGAACGGCAAGGTGATCAGGCTTGCTGCTGGGCACTGCGCCAGCGGCAGGCCTGAACTGCACCTTTGCACCCCGAACCCGTTCTCCGCGGGGTTCATGGCCTCGACCTTCGCCCATGCCGCGGCACCTTCGCCGATCAGCATCTTGGACGCCAGCCACCCCGCAAGGAAGCCATTCTGGCCCCAAAGGTCAGGATGAAGCTCCGCCCTGAACTCCAATCCGCGCGCCTCCTGGATCAAGCGCGGCCGGTAGACCGGATCGGCGGTGGCATCCTCCAGCCGCCCACTCCTGAGGCGATAGATACGCAGGGGCGACACCGAACCGGCATAGGAGTCAAAGTTGTAGAGGAAGCTTTGGTCAACCCCCAGGATCTCTGACACGCCATCCCCGTCGACATCTTCGAACCAGATGCCTCCACCGTCGCGTGTCCCCACGTCCACGATCGACCATGTCCCGCGGCGGTTTGCGACGGCCACCCTGCTGGTGGTGCAGCAGTGGGCACCCCCCGAGAAGGAATCGAAGACAATTTCGGGCTGTTCGTTCGCGGGATCCAGTTCTACGACGTAGAGCGTCGAAGCGTAGTCGGCCGCGTCGTCCATTCGGCTCTCGAGAGCGAACACCTCGCGGCCGTTCCGTGTCCCTACCAGGGAGGCCGTCCAGCCTTCGGAGCCTGGAATGCGCGTGAACCTCGTGACAACGTCGCCGACGCTGACGCGGACCTCCTGACCGGACTTCACCTCCTTTTCGGCCAGGACCACGGACGTCGGCTTCCAGATCGTTTCGACGTACGAGGCGCCTGCGGAGAGCAATGCGTCCGACGGAAGCCCAATCCAGTACTTCTGCCTCGCGGCTTCGACCGTGTCCCGGGTTGGCCCGATCACCACGGCGAGCCACCCATTCTGAGATTTGACGACCCGGGCGTCGGCTCCGTATTCCCGGGCGGTGCCGATGGCGGCATCGGCATCCATGTAGCTGGCGACAACCAACCAGCGGGTCCCGTCCGTCAGCTGAAGATCCTCGGCGCTCGCAGTGAAGCAGCCTGCGAGCAGGGCCCCTGAGAGCACCAGGGCGCATTTCTTCAAAGATCGACCCATGTCCAACGTCCGTCCTTTCAACACAGCCAGAGTAGACTGCGCTGCATTCGGTACTATCGGGTAAAGCACTCGGGAATTAGTTCGAGGCGAGTGGCCGGGCCTGGCCAAGCCCGGCGCGACGGGTCGTTGGGTCGATGTAGGTGACGACTCCGTCCCCGGCGGTTTACCGACACCCTGCCTTCTCTCTTGGAGCCTGGTGCTCGGCGTGTGGATACGGTGTGGGGCCTCGACTCCGGCACCCTGCTCAGAAATGAGCTGACTGAGCCGGTCCAGACCGAGTGGCGCACCCGACCACCAGACAGCTGCTGCCGTGCCCGGCCGTCCCGCTGATGGTCGCCGCCGTCAAATGCACGCCCGCAGTGCGACACGCATGGCGGCCACTGCATTCTCGGACGATGCGCTCGCGTCGAAGAGGGACCAGTTAACATGGGGCGCGTAAGGCGAGGCATCGACGTGGAGCTTTCCGTCAACATCGACGATCTCCGCCGGGTCGAAGGCGCCAAGGCGGATCTCAAGGCGCATCTCGTCGCCCGCCTGCTTGAGCGAAACCGCAGAGGCCGGGACCGTCCGGCCGAAGACGTCGACGGCGGAGGTGTACTCCTCGACGGGGCGAAGGGCATCCGGCCCGAAGTCCACCTTGCTCGTCACCAGCAGCCGGGCGTTTCCGGGCGTCTTGCAGAACAAGGTCATCGTGACCTGCTCGTCGAGGCTGCGGGCGAAGGCCACCGCCCCGCCCGCCCACGGCTCGAGCTGCCAGGGCCCGGTCTCGCCGGGATCGTAGGCGACCTTCAGCTCCCGCGCCTCAACCCCGCTCAGGTAGCGCATGCCGCCGGGGCTCGTCTGCGCTGCGATGGCGACGAAACGCGGATCGACGCCCATCCGGAACGTGTAGTCGATCAGGAGGGCGGTGAGATACTGGTCGGCCGACAGATCGAGGGCGTCGAACACCTTGTCGGTCGGGCGTTCGAGCGCAACATCGCGGTAGAACTGATGCACGCCGATTTCGGCGTCCATGGCGTCCCGCCGGATGCCGCCCAGGAAGGCGAACGCGCAAGCCGAGGCGCACTGGCCAGACGACTTCTCGCTCCACCAGCCTTCGCTCGACTTCAAGGTCCGCCCGACCTCCGTCGCCGCCTGGGCCTCGCGGATCAGCATGCCGAGTTCGAGGGCGGCGACCAGGTTGCCACCGGGCGAGTTGAGCCGCACGGCCGGGACGCCGCCGTTCTTGTCGGCGAAGGCGCGAAAGCGAGCGGGCGTCTCGGCCGTGATCTCACCTTCCGCGGCGACCCACTCGCAACCGGCGCAGTTGCCGCCGTTGCCTTTCAACTCGAATGTCATCTCGCCTGCCGCCGCCGATCCGGAGCAGGCGACGAGCGCGATGGCAGCGAGGCGGGAACTCAGCATTGGATGAAGCGTCCTGAACAAGATGGAATGGGGTTCGGCCGCAGGGGGCCTCAGAACTGTTCGGCGCCGATCCTGCGCGTGTCGAGGTTGCCGTTCTGCTGCATGATCAGGGTGACCGTGTACCCTGAGTAGGAATACCCGTCGAAGGTGAAGCGGAAGTCCTCGTCCGCCTCGCTGTAGCGGGTGTCGGGGCCGAACCGGGCGTCGGGCCCGAACCAGGTTTTCCCGGCCGCATATTTCAGCCTGAAGGTGCCGATCGGTACTTCGGTTTCGAAGCGGCGGCCTCCGGTGATGTAGAACTCCATCACCGGTCGGTTCGTCTTTGCGTCGACGAGCTTCGCGAAGTAGTTCGATCCGGAGCGCGTCACGATCTCGAGCGGCGCCACCCGTTGTGCCGACGTGTGAATGGCGACGATCCCATGTCCGATCGGAACGGGCCGCAGAGCGGGGCGTGGTGTCGTGTCCACGACCATCGGACGGGGCTTCTCAGGGACCAACGCCGATGGAGCGGGGCGGTAGCCGTTCGCCTGCGGTTCGAAGACCGTCGCGAAGGTGGACCCGCTGAGGAGAACCAGGCTGAGCCAGTAGAAGAGCTTCACTTGCCGCCCTCCATGGCCGACGAAAGCACCTGGAACGCCTCGTTGATGCCGCGGGTCAGGTCGTTGGCCATGCGCTGGACCTCCGGCCGCTCGTTGGCGAAGAGATCGGGGTGATACTGCCGAAGCTTTCTCGTGTAGGCCTCCCGCAGCGCCGCCTGCGTCGAGGGAAGGGTATCGAGATCGAGGGCTTTCAGGTGCACCCGGAGAGCCGCGTCTGCCTCACGCCGGCTTTGCCGGGCCCGCTCTTCGGCCTCTCGCTCCGCCTGCTCGCGGCGCGCTCGTTCCGCCCGTTCCCGCTCGGCGCGCTGCTTCGATTGCGAGGTGCTGTCGCCACTCTGGCCGGCACCTGTCGACGTGTTCGATCGCGATTGCCCGTGGCCTTGGGTGTTCATCGCGTCCCATTGCGGAAACGGGAGCGGCCGGCCGCGCTCGCGGGCGACTGCGTTCGCGAAGGTGAACAACAACGGCAGGCGGGTATCGGCCGGCGCATTGCGAAGGCGAAGTTTGGAGTACCAGACGCCCATGGACCCGTCGAACAGGAACGTGACCTGATCCGCGGTGGCCGGCGAGACCTTCACGCCAACGGCGGTGCGGCACCACAGCCAGGTGGGCAGCCAGCGGGGGAGCACGGTGTTCCTCAGGCTTCGCCAGGCCAGGATGGCGATGCAGACGGCCCCTGCGAACTCGACGAATTCGTACGAGCGCTGGAGCGACCGGACCTCCGGCAACCGCTCGAGCTGGACGGCGGCGCCGTAGGTGAGGAGAGCCGTTGCGCCAAGCATGGCCAGACGGCCGAGGGCGTCGAAAGGGTGGGTGAAGCGAAAGAGCATTGTGATCTTGGGTTGTGAACTCGGCGGCAATGTCGACCGACATCGATTAAAAAATCGCATAGAGGCGGGCTGCGGGAGGACTGCCTTCGAGGAGACGTCTTTGGCAAGGATGAGGTCGGCCCCATTCCCCTGGCAGAATGGCTGCCAGCCAGAATTGCCCCACCGTTCTGGCTTCCGATCCGGTCGCCAACTGCGGCCGCATTTCCCGGGGTGAGCGTACCTGCGCCGCCACCGCCCGGCGGCTTGAGCATAACCTGTGTGAATCTAGATATGGATGTTGAGGAGGGGCGGGCAACAAGATATGGCTGGTTGCAGCACTAGAAGATTGTCGGGGCGCCTGTTGGCGGCAGCGGGAGGGGCACGCCGGCGGGTCGTCAAGGAGACGCCATGTCCAAGCACATCTCGCCGCCCAGCCCCGAGCGTTTCGGCCTCACCACCTTCGCCGACCTTCTGCCGGCGAGGGATCCGATCCCTGGGGAGGACCCCGGATCCTTCAAGGGCTTTCGGGAGGGTATGATGTGGTCTCTGACGCCCTTCACGCCCTATGAGTGTGTCGTCGCCGAGAACCTCGTCGCCATCGAGTGGGAGCTTCTGCAGCACCGCCGGATGCGCGACGCCGCTCTGCGAAGGACGATCTGCGTTGCGATCCGGGACGCCGTCGTGGCGCGGGAACGCGCAAGGCACTACGCCGCCCTCAGAGCGGCCTGGCAGGAGTTCATCGACAAGGGAGGCGACGAGGACGACTGGGAAGATCCCTTCGACTTCGACGAGGGTGCGGCGCGGGAGATCGGCGACGATCTCGGAGCCCGCGCGGTCTCGGCCGATCCTGACGTGCAAGCCGAAGCCTGTGCCGAGATCGTCGCGCTCGGCATCGCGCCGGTCGAACTGATGAGCAAGGCCTACGCAGAGTTAGGTGCCCCGGCGAGCCGCCACGACGAGAAGATCCAGGAACTCGAACGTCGCCGCCGCGAGGTCAAGCGGGACTACGACGCGCTCCAGAAAGTGCGCCCGCTGGAGGCGGAGGTCATCGACGGATGACGTCCGACGCGATTGCTCGGCGCAACCGAGCCAATGCGCAGAAGAGCACCGGACCGAAGACGGCGAGGGGCAAGGCGATCGTCTCTGGCAACGCCCGCCGCCACGGCGCAACCGGCCGCCCGGACCCCGGCAGCGTCGCCGCATGGCTGGCGATCATTCTCGACCGCCCCGACATCGGGCCAACAGACCTGATCCACGCGGACGAACGCGGACACAGGGCCCTGGACCTCGCCCACGCGGAGGCGCAGCTCGTCGCGGCCGAACAAGCGCTGCGCGCCTACGAGGCACGCATCTCCGAGCCGGGCGACGGCGTCGTGGAGCTCCTCAAAAGCAGCGGCGCAATCGTCGAAGCACCGGGCAGGAAGGGTGGCACCCGATACAAGGTCATTCCCGGCCGCTCGATCGAGCTGCTCCTGGCGCGCTGCCTGCTCAAGACAAGCCGGCCGGACCGCGATCAGCACCGCCTCCTGAGGCGCTACCTCCGCGAGGCGCGGGCCCGGCGCTGGCGCGCGTTCCAGGCATGGGCCGCCGTGATCGCGCCGGGATCGCCAACGGGCTCGCCGCCGGGAGCGCCCATCACCGGAACAAAGCCAGCCGACGTCGGGCCCGGCTCGTCGCCGCCGGCCTCGACTGCCGAAACAAAGCCAGCCGACACCCGGGTGCCGCGCAAGGCCCCGATCACAGCCACGAAGCCAACCGGTGCCCGGTCGACTTCGGCGCTCAGGGCCTCCGAGGCCTCAACGGCCGAAACAAAGCCAGTCGGCACCCGGTCGGTGCCGCCGAAGCCCCCGATCACCGAAACAAAGCCAACCGAAACCCGATCGGTTTCGTCGCTGAAGTCCGGCAAAGGCAAGCAGAAAACCTGATTTACGCCCCGCCGCGGCGGCCGACGTAAGCGCCCGAACGGCCGATAACGCAGTCTATCGTCCGGCGCGACGGGCGCACCACGGGGCAACCCCGCCACGGCGACGGCGCCCGCGTCAACCCCGTTGTCCGCAGCCGGCTGTGCATATGCGCCGGCGCTGGTCTGCCACTGCCAGGCGCGCCGAACGCCGCCGGCCGGCCCACGCCCACACAATTGGAACTGGATCCCGAATGCTCCGTTTTTCCGGGTCAGAACCGATCCAGGCCGATGGTCGACCGTGCCCCCCGTCATCGCCGAACGTTGAGAAGCCGAACACCCAGGGCTTTCCGGGACGACTTTTTCGGTCATATCAGGTCTGGGGTGTCGCATGGTGGCCGACGCAAGGTACGCCGTGTGGTCGGCTGAGCCAGCATCGAGCCTCAACACGCAGGCGCGCAACCAATGGAGGAGCCACCATGCAGTCGGGAGAACCGGCCCCACTCTGGCCAGGCGCGCTCCTGAGAAGCTTGTGCTTCGCAGCCGCGATGGTTGCTGCTCCCGTCTCCGGCACCGGGCGGGATGCGATCTCCGAAGCCGCGGCGACCGGCTGTGACCCTTCCGCGAAGGTGGCCACCTCGCTCGCGACCCCCTCGTCCGACGGCGCGGCCGCCACCGGGTCCGAGCCGTGCGGACCGGCGCAGGCCGGGGGCGGCATCATGGTCGCCACGGTGGACCAGGGTCCCGACCGGATCGGCAGAACGGCGTCCGGGCAATTCGCGTCCGCCGATGGGAAGCTCACGGCGACGCCGACGTACCAGAGCATGGGCCTGTACCTCAACGCCGCGCCCGCGCCGGTCGACTCGGGCGGCGCCCGCGTCACCTTCCGGCCGGAAGGCTCGGCGCGGTGGCGGAACGGGTTCGATCTCTGGTACGACCCGCGCAACGCCGAATACCGCGGCAGCCTGGTCCAACTCCGCCCGGGCACCCGGTACGAGATAGCGGTGAGCCTCGACGACGGCACCACCTACACGCTGGCTGCCCGGACGTGGCCCGATACAAAGCCCGTCGCCAAGATCGTTCCGCTCCCGGCGCTGTCGACGAGCACGCTCACCATCACCGAAGGCGGATCGCCGTCGGGGTACATCGTCTACGAGCCGGCCGATGGCGAAAGCGCCGTCATCGACGTCGAGAAGAACAGCGACTTCAACATCGTCGTGAGGGCAAGCTATGTCATCGTCAGGGGCCTGACCCTGAAGGGCGCCCGCGACAGCGCGATCCTGCTCGGCTCGACGACCGAGGCGAACGCGGAGCGGGTCACCGACGTCGTCATCGAAGACAACGACATCAGCGACTGGGGCTCACTCGCCAAGCCGGGCTGCCCCTACGGCAAGAACCTGCAGTCGGCCGTGTTCTCGCGTGCCTCGAACCTGGCGCGGATCACCATCCAGCGCAACCGGCTCCATAACCCGACCCATGGTGCGAACAATTGGCTGGAAACGAACTGTTCCGGAGAGTCGAAGCACCCGGAAGGACCACAGGCGATCACGCTCGCGAACAGCCTCGGCAACCACGTCATTCGCAACAACGAGATATACTCCAGAGAAGGACACTACTTCAACGACGGCATGGGAGAGACGAACAACTTTTCAGACCGTGGTTTCCCAACCGCCGACACGGACATATACGGCAACTTCATCCGCCACTGCTGGGATGACGGGATCGAGTCCGAAGGCGGCAATGCAAACGTGCGGATCTGGGGCAACTATATAGACGAGACCTATGTGAAAATCGCGATTGCGCCGGTGAGATTCGGACCCATCTACATTTTCCGAAATGTAGGCAACGTCGGCAAAATCTCGCCCGACCAGGGGCGGGCGGCGTTCTTCAAGCTGCGGAATGGCGGATCCGAGTTCGTGGGCGGTGGGCAGATCAACATCTTCAACAACACAAGTCTTCTCCCAAACAAGAACTTTGCGGTTCGAAGCTTTTTGACTGAATTCGACTACGAACATAGAATTCTGAACGTAAACGTAGTAAACAACCTGGCACAAGTAATCCCTGGGCGTGCGGCAATCAAGGAGAGCTATGCTGAGCGTTCCGTCTTCAGCAACAACTTTACCAACTCGACGTTTCAGTTCAGAAAATCGAGGGATGCTCCGGGCGGAACCCGAAAGAAATTTGTTTTCAATTCGCGTCCGATAATCGACCTATCGTCCCTGATGGGCGACTTCGCTCTCGCTCCGGGCAGCCCCGGTCACGACCAGGGCAAGGTGATCCCCAATTTCGCGGATCGCTACACGGGCTCTGCGCCAGATGTCGGCGCGCATGAGTTCGGCACTGGTCCGATGGAGTTCGGCGTGAACGCTGACCTTTCATCCTCCGGTGGTGGAGACTAGTTGAACCAGATGACGTGGCGGAGGAAGCCGCCCTTGCCGGATCGGACGTTCGCGGCCGCACGGCCGAGCGCGGCCTCGTCCGCATCCGCCGCCTCAACGATGACCGCGGTACAGCCCGCGATCGCCGGTGCGGTCGGTCCGCCCCAGGTCGCGCAGTCTGCATACCTGGCGGCGCGCGACGGGCCGGTGGTGGCAACCAGGACCGCGGTGGCCAGGATCAGGGCGCGAAGGCTCGTCATGCGGCTCCCGTTGCATTTGATTCCACGGACCATCTTCTGCTCGGGACGAGGTCCGGTGGTTGACCCGGATCAGCCCCGACGCCTTGTCTGGCGGGCCGTCCGACCTGTTGGCCGCGTGAAACGGGCCAACGGGCGTCGGCCTTGACCAGAGATTCCCGGCGACCTCTGCGCGCGTCCATTTAATTGCGATCCGTTCTCGAGGTCGCCGAGTTGCAGGCGTGGTGGCGCCCGGGTGGCACGGACCGCGGCCGGGCGGAATGGCCCTCGACGGTGGCCGGCGCGGTGGCATCGGACTGCCCGACCGGGAACCGAAGCAGGTTGCGACCTCGGCGGTGGTGCCGGGCCGACGGGTCGACTACCTTCATCCGGAAGCTGACGAGCAACGTCGAGAGGACAGCATGTCCATCCGCATCGCGCCGGCCATTGCCGCCGGGCTCATCGCCGCCGGAGTTCTCGCCGGCTGCACCGACAGCGGCATCGAGGCCGGCTACAAGGTGGAGCCGCTTCCGCCGCCGCCGCCCAGCGCCGCGCCGGGCGGACCGCAGGTCGCATCGGCGGGCGCCGCCCCGGGCGCGATCCCGGCGGCGCCGCCGATGACGATCCTCGGCCCACCGCAGGCCGCTGTTCCGGTGGCCCCGACGGCGGGCGCTCTGCCCGGCCTCCCGCCCCCCGCCGCGGCGCTGCCCGGCCTGCCGCCCGCGACGGCGAGCGCGCTGCCCGGCCTGCCGCCCGCGACCGCGACCCCGCCCGGACTGGCGCCCGCCGGCGGCTCTCCCCTTGGCCTGCCGCCGCCCGCCGCGACGCCGGTGATCCGCAACGAGGCGCTCCCCGGCCTCGGCCTCGCCCAGCCGGTGCGGAGCGCCGCGCCGGCGGCCCTCGCGCCCCGCCCCGACCCGCCGGATTTCGCCGGTTCGGACCTGCCGCTTCCGGGCGGGCCCGGGGCGCCGGAACTGCCGCGGCCGGAGATCTGCAATCCGGAGCCGACGGCCTTCATGATCGGCCTGCCCGCCGAGCGCGGGCTGATCGACGAGGCGGTCGACCGCTCGGGCGCGCGCACCGCCCGGCTGATCCCCTGGGGCAGCCCCTCCGGCATGGAGGGAGACCCGAACCGGCTCACCCTCTTCCTCGGCCGCGACGGTCGGATCGAGCGGATCGTCTGCAACTAGGCGTCCGCCGCCGGGCCCCCTCAGCCGCCGCCCTCGCGCTGGTCGTTAAGGCTCGCCTTCATCGCCCGGAAGCGAGCCTGCCGGCCGGCGTCGCGCCTCAGCGCCACGGCGGTCGAGAGCACGTCGACGACCACCAGGGCGGCGATCCGGGAGATGGTCGGGGTGTAGACGTCGGTATTGTCCAGCGTCTCGACCACCAGCGCCACGTCGGCGGCCCGGGCGAGCGGCGAGTCCGAGCCGGTGACGGCGACGACCTTCGCGCCGGCCGCGCGGGCGAGGCGCGTCGCCTCCAGCACCGTCCGGGTGCGGCCGGTGTTGGAGATGGCGACGGCGACGTCGGTCGGCCGAAGCATGGTCGCGGCCATGATCTGCTGGTGGGCGTCGGTCTCGGCGGTGCAGGGCACGCCGAACAGCGGGAACTTCTGCTGGGCGTCCGCCGCCACGATGCCGGAGGCGCCGAAGCCGAAGAAGGCGAGGGCGGTTGCGTTCTCCAGGAGTTCGACCGCCCGGGCGAGCGCGCCCGGATCGAGGTGGCGGCGGGCCCAGTCGAGGCTGGAGATGGTGTAGTCGAAGATCTTGCCGACCACGTCCTCGAGCCCGTCGCTCTCGAGGATCACCGAGTGGGTGGCCGGGGTGCCCAGCGCGAGGCTGTGGGCGAGCCGCAGGCGGAAGTCGCTGTAGCCGGAGCAGCCGACCGCCACGGCGAAGCGCACCACCGTCGGCTGGCTGACCCCGGCGAGGGCGGCGGTGCCGGCGAGGGTCTCGCCCAGCACCCGGCGGGGATCGGCGAGCACCGTCTCGGCCACCGCCCGCTCGGACCGGCGCAGCCGCGGCAGCGCCTCGCGGATCGCCTCGACGACGTTCGGCGCCGGCCGGGCCGGCGGGGCTACGGCGGGAAGGCTCACGGGCGGGAGGCCTCGGCGGCGATCGCCGAGATCCGCTCGAAGCCGGGTCCGGATGTGGGGATGGCGATGTCGAACACCTCGGCGATCACCTGCGTCCAGCCGTGCAGGAAGTAGGTCCAGCCATCCTCCACCTGCAGGTTCCGCGCGCCCTGCCGCCGCCGGGCCTGGTGGAGGAAGCGGAGGTCGCCGCGGTAGTTGAGGTCGAAGGCGATGCCGTCCTCGGGGAACTCGGCCCCGTCGGTCAGCGGCGAGCCCGGGGCGTCCTTGCCGAGGCCGGTGGCGTTGATCACCATCGAGGCCGGCGCGAGCCGCGCGAGCACCGCGTCGTTGGTCTCCGGCCCGGCGGCGAGCACGTATTCCACCGGCACCTCGGCGGCGATCTCGCCGTGGATGCGGCGGATTTCCGAGAGCCGCTCCGGGTCGCGGTCGGAGACGACGATCAGCGAGGGCCGGTCGGCGCCGCGCTCGGGCCGCAGCATGTGCCAGGTGATGGCGATCGCCGAGCCGCCGGCGCCGATGACGAAGAGTTCCGCGCCGGTCTCGGCGAAGTGTCCGGGCGGCAGCATGCCGTCGAGGGCAAGGCCCGAGGAGATCGGGTCCTTGGCATGGCAGACGAGGCGCCCGCCGCGCTTCGACAGGCAGCTCGTCTCGCCCATCAGCCGGGCGAAGCCGTCGATCTCGTCGAACTGGTCGCGGCAGGCGCGGAAGAGGTCGATCTTGTGGGTGGTGACGAGCGCGCCGAGCGACAGCGGGTCGTCGCGGATGAAGGCGACCGCCTCCCGGTAGGCGCCCGGATCGGCGTGGAGGGGGAAGTCCATGCCGCGGATCTCCGCATCGAGGCCGAGGTGCCGCGTCCAGGCGGGGAACACCCGCATGATCGAGCTGGAGCCGGTGGTGACGCCGATGAAATGCAGCGTCGGCCGTTCGGCGGCAAGGTGGCTGGACATCGGCGGCCTCAGTCCGTTCGGGAGAGCAGGGCGTCGACCTCGGCCCCCGGCCGCGGCCGCCAGGCGAGGTTCGGCGCGAGGGTCCAGCCGCCGGCGCCGTCGTCAACGACGCGGACGCGCATGCCGCCGGAGCGGGCGATGATGTCGTAGTCCTGCCCGGCGTCGGCGGGATAGGCAAAGGTCATCACGAGGTCGCCCTCGCCGACGTTCACCGAGCGGTGGATCCAGAAGGGCGGCACGTAGCAGAGGGTGCGGGAGCGGATCTCGACGGTGCGCACCTCGCCGTCCGGCGATTCCATCAGCATCACCCCGCGGCCGGCCTCGCCGTAGTAGAATTCGGGGCGGTTCGGGCGGGCGTGGATGTGGCCGCGGGTGAGGAAGAACTCGCGGCCGACCCGGCCGGGGCTCATCCGGGTGACGCCCGCGATCATGTCGCCGGCGTCGGCGGACGGGCGGAGGTCGCCGACCTCGTAGACGACCCGGTCGCCCGCGGCGAGAAGGGCGGCGAAGGCGGCCTCGTCCTCGTAGAGGCCGGCAAGATCCGAGAGCCGCTTCTCGTAGCGGCCGGTCGCCCCCTCGAGCCGGCCGGCGGCGACGTCGACGACGCAGGAGACGGGGTCGCGAAGGGGCATCGGGTTGGCTCCGGGGCGGCGAAGAGGCGAGTTCTTGTAGCAAGGCTACATTTGCCCCGACCATCCGGCAAGGGATCGGGTCGTAAATGACCGCAACCCGCGGTGGAATGAGCGATCTGCACCGTTGACGGTCGCGGTCTCTGGAGGAATGCTACAAGACCAATGGCCGGACCGGATGCGGGGACAGGGATCATGGCGCGCGACCTCATCCTTTCGATCGACGTCGGCACCGGCAGCGTGCGGGCCGCGCTGGTCGACCCGGCAGGCCGCATCCTCACCGTTGCCGCCCGCGAGCACGACCAGATCGTCCCGGCCTTCGGCTGGGCCGAGCAGCGGCCGGCCGACTGGTGGGCGGGGGTCGCCGCGTCGATCCGCGAGGTGCTGGGCCGGGTGGAGGGCGGCGGCGGCCGCGTCGCCGCCGTCTGCGCCTGCGGACAGATGCACGGCACGGTGCTCGTCGATGCGGCAGGCGAGCCGGTCCTTCCCGCCGCGCCGCTCTGGAACGACAAGCGCACGGCGGCCCTCGTCGCCGCCTTCGAGCGGGAGAATGCGCCCGAGAGCTATCTCGCGGCCACCGCCAACCCGGCGACGCCGGCCTGGCCGGCCTTCAAGCTCGCCTGGCTGGCGGAAAACGAGCCGGCCGCCTTTGCCCGGGCGTCGACGGTGCTGATGCCGAAGGACTTCGTCAACCTGAGGCTCACCGGCCGCCGCGCCATGGACCCCGGCGACGCCTCGCTCTCCTTCCTGATGGACCCCGCCACCGGCGGCTGGTCCGGGCCGATGCTCGAGCGGATGGGGCTCGATGCGGCGCTGCTGCCGCAGATCCGCGACGGGCTCGACATCCTCGGGCCGGTGACGCCCGCCGCGGCCGCCGAGACCGGCCTTGCCGAGGGCACCCCGGTGCTGGTCGGCGCGGCCGACTACCCGGCCGCGCTGCTCGGCTCCGGCGCCTGCCGCGCCGGCCTCGCCTCCGACGTCACCGGCACCTCCTGCATCCTGACGCTGGTGGCGGACGCGCCGGTGCTCCATCCGGAGGTCTGCAACGTCCGCACCGTCGAGGGCCACTGGGGGCCCTTCGTGCTGCTGGAGAGCGGCGGCGACGCGATGCGCTGGGCCCGCCGCGCCTTCCACGAGCGCGCGCTCGGCTACGACGAGATCGTGGCGAAGGCCGCCGAGGCGCCGCCGGGGGCGGACGGCCTGTTCTTCCTGCCCTACCTCGCCGGCGAGCGCCTCGGCGCCCACCGCAACGCGCGGGCGCAATTCTTCGGCATCGGCGCGGCCCACGGCCTGCCGCACCTCCACCGGGCGGTGATGGAGGGCGTCGCCTTCGCCGCGGCGCGGATGCTGCGGGTGATGGAGGCGGCCTCCGGCCGGCCCGTCGAGCGGGTGATCGCCTCCGGCGGCGGCGCGAGGACGGCGCTCTGGCTGAAGATCAAGGCCAGCATCTACGGCGTCCCGGTGGTGGTGCCCGAGGAGGCCGAGTGCGGCCTCGTCGGCTGCGCGGCGATGGCCGCCACCGCGCTCGGCCGCTTCGGCCGTCTCGAGACGGCGGTGGACGCCCTCGTCCGCCACTCCGGCGAGATCCTCCCGGACCCTGCCTGGGCCGAGCGCTACGCCCGCATGCAGCCGGTGTTCGACCGGATCTATCGCCAGTCCCAGGCGCTCTACGACGACCTCGACGCGCTGGCCCGTCCTTGACGGCGGCCGCCGCCGGGTCTATCACCTCACAAAGATGAGGTGACGTCACATTTGTGATGTCCGGACTGCGGGCGAGGGGCCCGGAACCGATGGCCGCCGAGGCGATCGATCGCGACATCCAGATGCGGGGCCTGTCGGCCGAGCAGCGCGAGCACCTGATGGTCCAGGTGGCCAAGCGCTACTACGAGCAGGACATGACGCTGGGCGACCTCGCCGCCGAACTGGGCCTCACCCGCTGGCAGGCGAGCCGCCTGCTCGGCGAGGCGCGCGCGGCGGGCATCGTCGAGATCCGCATCGTCCCCCGCGCGCCGCGCGCGCCGGACCTGGAAAGCCGCCTCGAGCGCCGCTTCGGGCTCCGCGAGGCCGTGGTGGTGCCGGCGGGCGAGGAGGACGACGAGCGGAGCCGGTTCGACGCCGTCGCCCGCGCCGCCGCCCGCTTCATCGCGGGCCTCGGCCGCCTGCCGCTGGTCGGCGTCTCCTGGGGGCGGACGATGAACGCCGTCGCCGCCCACCTGCCGCAGGGCTGGAACGAGGGGGCCGAGGTGGTGCTCGTCAACGGGGCGATGAACATCCGCATGCCGGCGACGCGCACCAACAACACCGCCGAGCTGTTCGCCCGCTCCGCCCCCGGCGCGGCGACGATCCTTCCGGTTCCCGCCATCCTCGGCCGCGCCGCCACCCGCCGCGCGCTGGAGGAGGACCCGACCATCGCCGCCATCCTCGACCTCGGCCGCCGCGCCCCGGTGGTGATCTTCGGCATGGGCGCGATGACGCCGGACTCGGTGATCGTCCAGTCCGGCTTCGTCGGAGAGGTCGAGCAGGCCGACCTCGCCCGCCGCGGCGCGGTCGGCGACATCCTCGGCCGCTACATCGACGCGACGGGCCGAGCCGCCGACCCGGACCTCGACGCCCGCACCATCGGCCTCGGCCTCGACGAGGTCGGCCGGCGCGAGCTTTCGATCGGCATCGCCGCCGGCCCCGGCAAGGCGGCGGTCGCCCGCGCCTCGGTCCGCGCCGGCCACGTCAACGTGCTCGTCGCCGACGAGCGGATCGCCCTTTCTCTCCTCGACGAGGATCATCCATGACCAGGACCGACAAGCGGCCGAAGGCGGACGTGTCCGCCGCGCCCGCGGGAGCCGCCCGCGGCGGCCCCGTGCTCACCCTCGACGCCTCCTTCGCCGCGCCGTCCCGCGCCGCCGGCGACGCAGAGGGCCGCAACCCGGGCATGGCGCTCGACACCTCGTGGTTCGAGGGCGCGCAGGTGAACACCTCCGCCGCCGAGCGCCGCGCCGCCACCCTCGGCACGCGGCGGACGGTGAAGAAGGAGTACCAGGCGGCCTGGCTCGTGAAGGCGCTCAGCTGCATCGACCTGACGACGCTCGCCGGCGACGACACGCCGGGCCGGGTCCACCGCCTCGCCATGAAGGCGCGCCGGCCGCTGCGGGAGGACATCGTCGAGGCGCTCGGCCTCGCCGACGCCCCGCCGACCGTCGGCGCCGTCTGCGTCTATCCGACCATGGTCCGCCCGGCCGTGAAGGCGCTCGAGGGCTCCGGCATCCCGGTCGCCTCGGTCGCGACCGGCTTTCCCGCCGGCCTCACCCCGCTGCCGCAGCGCCTCGCCGAGATCCGCTACGCGGTGGAGGAGGGCGCCGACGAGATCGACATCGTCATCACCCGCGCCCATGTGCTGACGCAGGACTGGCAGGCCCTCCACGACGAGGTCGCCGCCATGCGCGAGGCCTGCGGGCCGGCCCACCTGAAGGCGATCCTCGGCACCGGCGACCTCAGGACGCTGCGCAACGTCTACAAGGCCTCGATGGTGGCGATGATGGCCGGCGCCGACTTCATCAAGACCTCGACCGGCAAGGAGGACGTCAACGCCACGCTGCCGGTCAGCCTCGTCATGGTGCGGGCGCTGCGCGACTACGGCGAGCGCACCGGCCACGCCATCGGCTTCAAGCCGGCGGGCGGCCTCAAGACGGCCAAGGACGCGATGACCTGGCTGATCCTGATGAAGGAGGAGCTCGGCCGCCGCTGGCTGGAGCCGGACCTCTTCCGCCTCGGCGCGAGCTCCATGCTCGCCGACATCGAGCGCCAGCTCGAGCACTTCGTCACCGGCCGCTACGCCTCCGCCTCCCGTCACGCGCTCGCCTGAGGACAACCCGATGGCCCACATCAAGGACATCCTCCTTTCCATGGACTACGGCCCGGCCCCAGAGGCGAACGACCACGTCAAGGCCTGGCTCGCCGCCCACGGCAAGGGCTTCGGCCACTTCATCGACGGCGGCTTCGTGCCGTCCTCCGGCGGCGGCAGCTTCGAGGTCCGCGACCCGGCCCGCGACGAGCCGCTCGCCCGCGTCGCCGAGGGGACGGCGGCCGACGTCGACGCCGCCGTCGCCGCCGCGCGCCGCGCCTTCGAGGGATGGTCGAAGACACCCGGGCACCTGCGCGCCCGCCATCTCTACGCGCTCGCCCGGCTGGTGCAGAAGCGCGAGCGCTTCCTCGCCGTGCTGGAGTCCATGGACAACGGCAAGCCGATCCGCGAGAGCCGCGACATCGACGTGCCGCTGGTCGCCCGCCACTTCTACCATCACGCCGGCTGGGCGGAGCTGGTCGAGGACGAGTTCCCCGGGCATGCGCCGGTCGGCGTCTGCGGCCAGATCATCCCCTGGAACTTCCCGCTGCTGATGCTGGCCTGGAAGATCGCCCCGGCGCTCGCCTGCGGCAACACGGTGGTGCTGAAGCCGGCGGAGTTCACGCCCCTGACGGCGCTCGCCTTCGCCGAGATCTGCCGCGAGGCGGGCCTGCCGCCGGGGGTGGTCAACATCGTCACCGGCGACGGGGCGACCGGCGCGGCGATCGTCGGCCACGCCGGCGTCGACAAGATCGCCTTCACCGGCTCCACCGAGGTCGGCCGCATCATCCGCGAGAAGACGGCGGGGTCGGGCAAGAAGCTGTCGCTGGAACTCGGCGGCAAGTCGCCGTTCATCGTCCACGAGGACGCCGACCTCGACGCGGCGGTGGAGGGCGTCGTCGACGCGATCTGGTTCAACCAGGGACAGGTCTGCTGCGCCGGCTCGCGCCTCCTCGCCCAGGAGGGCATCGCCGACCGCTTCTACGACCGGCTCCGCGCCCGGATGGAGACGCTCCGGATCGGCGACCCGCTCGACAAGTCGATCGACATCGGCGCGATCGTCGCCCCGGTGCAGCTGCAGCGCATCCGCGACCTGGTCGCCAGGGGCGAGGCGGAGGGCGCCACCCTGTGGCAGCCGCAGACCGCGCTGCCGACCAACGGCTGCTTCTTCCCGCCGACCCTGTTCACCGGCGTCGAGCCGGCCTCGACGCTTGCCGAGGTCGAGATCTTCGGGCCGGTCGCGGTCGCGATGACCTTCCGCACGCCGGGGGAGGCGGTGGAGCTTGCCAACAACACCCGCTACGGCCTCGCCGCCTCGATCTGGTCGGAGAACATCAACCTCGCCCTCGACACGGCGGCGCGGGTGAAGGCCGGCGTGGTGTGGATCAACTGCACCAACCTCTTCGACGCCGCGGCCGGCTTCGGCGGCTATCGCGAGAGCGGCTTCGGCCGCGAGGGCGGCCGCGAGGGGCTCGCCGAATACCTCGTCCCGCCGGGCCCGGGGGCAACCCTCGCGACCCGGACGAAGCCCGCGCCGCTGTCGGCGCTGCCGGCCGCGGATACCGCCGCCGACCCGGCCGCCGCCGCCATCGACCGCACCGCCAAGATGCATGTGGGCGGCAAGCAGGCGCGGCCCGATTCCGGCTACTCCTACGCGGTCCTCGGCCCCGACGGCCGCGAGATCGGCCAGGCCGGCCTCGGCAACCGCAAGGACATCCGCAACGCGGTGGAGGCGGCCTCGAAGGTGTCCGGCTGGGGCGCGGCCACGGCGCACAACCGCGCGCAGGTGCTCTACTACGTCGCCGAGAACCTCGCCGCCCGCGCCGCCGAGTTCGCCGGCCGCCTCCGCGCCATGACCGGCGCCCCCGCCGAGGCGGCCGCGGCCGAGGTCGAGGCCTCGATCCGCCGCTGCTTCTGGTACGCCGCCCAGGCCGACAAGTTCGACGGCGACGTCCACGCGACGCGGAGCCGCAACGTGACACTGGCGATGAAGGAGCCCTTCGGCGTGATGGGCCTCCTCTGCCCGGAGGAGGCGCCGCTGCTCGGCTTCGTCTCGCTGGTGATGCCGGCGATCGCCATGGGCAACCGGGTGGTGGCGGTGCCCTCGCAGGCCCATCCGCTGGCGGCGACCGACCTCTACCAGGTGCTCGACACCTCGGACGTCCCCGCCGGCGTCGTCAACATCGTCACCGGCGAGCGGGACGTGCTGGCGAGGACCCTCGCCGACCACGACGAGGTGGCGGCGCTCTGGTATTTCGGCACCGCTCAGGGCTCGGCCATGGTGGAGAAGGCCTCCGCCGGCAACCTCAAGGTGACCTGGACCGACGGCGGCCGGCAGCGCGACTGGGCCGCTCCCGCCGAGGGCCAGGGCCGCGAGTTCCTCCGCCGCGCGACGCAGGTCAAGAACATCTGGGTGCCCTACGGCGAGTGACCGGACGCGCGAGGGGCGGGGATCGACCCGCCCCTTGCCTTCCCGGCCGATCCGTCGCATGACGACGCGCGTCGTTGGAGAGGTGTGGCGATGGCGGATCCGGCCGATGGTGCCAAGGCCGACAGGGCGGCGCGGCTCGCCGCTCAGCTTCGGGAAAACCTCAGGCGCCGCAAGGCGCAGGCGCGCAGCCGGCGGGCCGGCGAGGCCGATTCGCGCGCCGGCCTCGATGCGCCGGCTTCGGAAACAGTCGAAAATAAGCCCGAATCAGCCGACGATGTGAGTTGATCGACAAGGGAACGGGCATGACCGCCCGGTGATTTCGCATTCGCACCGGGCGCGCGCCGCCCGCGTCCGCATTCGGGCCGGGCCCTGCCCCGGCGGACCCTGACGGGGGATTTTCATGGATCGCATTCGCATCGTCGGCGGCAACGCGCTGAACGGCACCATCCCGATCTCCGGCGCGAAGAACGCGGCCCTGCCGCTGATGATCGCGAGCCTGCTCACCGACGAGACGCTGGTGCTGGAGAACGTCCCCCGCCTCGCCGACGTGCGCCAGCTGACCCATATCCTCACCAACCACGGCGTCGACTACGCCGTGAACGGCAAGCGCGCCGGCGAGGACCTGCTCACCGGCCAGACGATCAGCCTCACCGCCCGCTCGATCACCGACACCACGGCGCCCTACGAGCTCGTCTCCAAGATGCGGGCGAGCTTCTGGGTGATCGGGCCGCTGCTCGCCCGCATGCGCGAATGCCGGGTCTCGCTGCCGGGCGGCTGCGCCATCGGCACCCGGCCGGTGGACCTCTTCCTCGCCGGCCTCGCCCGCCTCGGCGCCGACATCGACGTCGACGGCGGCTATGTGGTGGCGCGCGCGCCCGACGGGCTCGTCGGCAACCGCATCGTCTTCCCCAAGGTCTCGGTCGGCGCCACCCACGTGGTGCTGATGGCGGCGACGCTCGCCCGCGGCGAGACGGTGATCGAGAACGCCGCCCGCGAGCCGGAGGTCGCCGATCTCGCCCGCTGCCTCGTCGCCATGGGCGCCCGCATCGAGGGCGCCGGCACCTCCACCATCCGCGTCGAGGGCGTCGACCGCCTGCGCGGCGCCCGCCACCGTGTGATTCCGGACCGCATCGAGACCGGCACCTACGCCATGGCCGTCGCGATGACCGGCGGCGACGTCCTCCTGGAGGGCGCCGAGGCGGACCTCCTCGACGGCCCGCTGGAGACGCTCCGCCGGGTCGGCGCCGAGATCTCGGAGACCAACCGCGGCATCCGGGTGAGGCGCAACGGCCACGGCATCGTCGCCGCCGACATCGAGACGCAGCCCTTCCCCGGTTTCCCGACCGACCTGCAGGCGCAGTTCATGGCGCTGATGTCGAAGGCCCGCGGCACCTCGCACATCACCGAGACCATCTTCGAGAACCGCTTCATGCACGTCGCCGAACTCGCCCGCTTCGGCGCCCGCATCTCGCTCGACGGCCAGGTCGCCACGGTGGAGGGGGTCGAGCGGCTGACGGGTGCGCCGGTGATGGCGACGGACCTGCGCGCCTCCGTGTCGCTGGTGATCGCCGGCCTCGCCGCCGAGGGGGAGACCATCGTCAACCGCGTCTACCACCTCGACCGCGGCTTCGAGCGGCTCGAGGAGAAGCTCGGCCGCTGCGGCTGCGAGATCGAGCGCCTGAGCAGCTGAGCTTGCCCGCGCCGATCCGCGACCTCGCGCCGGCGGACGAGGCGGCCTTCCGCCGCCTCTTCGCCGGCTACGCCGCCTTCTACGAGGCCGCGGTCGACGAGGCGACCGTGTCGGCGACGCTCGCGCGCATCCTCGACCCGGCCGCGCCGATGCTCTGCCGGATCGCGGAAGCGGAGGGCGCCGTGGCCGGCTTCGCCGTCTGCGTCCTGCACGAGGGCACCTTCGAGACGCACCCCGTCGCCTACCTGGAGGACCTCTACGTCGACCCCGCCCGGCGCGGCGCGGGCCTCGGACGGGCGCTGATCGAGGATCTCCTCGCGCTCGGCCGGGCGCGCGGCTGGTCGCGCCTCTACTGGCACACCCGCGCCGGCAACGCCGCCGCCCGCCGCCTCTACGACCGCTTCGCCGAGGCCGACGACTTCGTCCGCTACATGGTGCGGTTCCGCTGACCTTTGTCGCCGATGCGTTGCGCCGCCCGCCGCGGCATCCTATCTGGGAACCGGGGGGACAGTGCCGGAGTGGTGAAATGGATGCCCTGAAACTCGCCGCGCTCGACGAGGAGGACCTGAAGGTCATCTCCGCCTGCCTGCAGGACGCCGTCCTGAAGGTGGGCGACATCGACTGGCGGCCGCGGGAGAAGCGGCTCACCCTGGTGCTGAACCGCTTCGTCTGGGAAAAGGCGGACGGACGCGGGAGGGGCGGCGAGCGACGCCGCTCCGTGCTGCACTTCGCCCGGGTGGAGGCGCTGCGCTCCCATCGGATCCGACGCGACGCCAGGGACGCGGTGCTCTCGCTCCTCGCCATCGGCTTCGAGCCGACCGAGGCCCCCGCCGGGCGGCTCTACCTCGAGTTCGCCGGCGGCGGCCGGATCTGCGCCGACGTGGAATGTATCGAGGCCGGCCTTGCCGACCTCGGCGCCGCCTGGAAGACCGAAAACCGCCCGGCCCACCAGATCGGCTGACGGCGCGGCGACAGGGCCGGTCGACAGCGCCGGCCGCGGGCGCTAGAAACCGGCGACCCCATCCTGATCCTTGCAGGAGTTCCGCCGTGGCCCTCCGTCTCGACGACCGCGATCCCGACTTCGAGGCGCGATTCTCCGCCTTCCTCGCCACCAAGCGGGAGGTCTCGGAGGACGTCGACGCCCGCGTCGCGGAGATCATCGCCGACGTCCGCGCCCGCGGCGACCGGGCGCTGGTCGAGTGGACGACGCGGCTCGACCGCTTCGACGCCTCCGCCGGCGGCCTTCGCGTCACCGAGGCCGAGGTGGACGCCGCGGTCGGCGCCGTCGACGCCGCGACCCTGGAGGCGCTGGTCCTCGCCCGCGACCGGATCGAGAGCCACCACCGCCGCCAGCGTCCGTCCGACGACCGCTACACCGACGCCCTCGGGGTCGAGCTCGGCTCGCGCTGGACGGCGATCGAGGCGGTCGGCCTCTACGTGCCCGGCGGCACGGCGAGCTATCCCTCCTCGGTGCTGATGAACGCCGTGCCGGCGAAGGTGGCGGGCGTCGACCGCCTCGCCATGGTGGTGCCGAGCCCGGAGGGCCGGCTCAACCCGCTGGTGCTCGCCGCCGCCCGGCTCGCCGGCGTCGACGAGATCTGGCGGATCGGCGGCGCCCAGGCGGTGGCCGCGCTCGCCTTCGGCACCGAGAGCGTCCGGCCGGTCGGCAAGATCGTCGGCCCCGGCAACGCCTTCGTCGCCGCCGCCAAGCGGCGGGTGTTCGGCGCCGTCGGCATCGACATGATCGCCGGCCCCTCCGAGGTGCTGGTGGTCGCCGACGGCGGCAACAACCCGGACTGGCTCGCCGCCGACCTCCTCGCCCAGGCCGAGCACGACACCGGCGCCCAGGCGATCCTGATGACCGACGACGCGGCCCTCGCCGACGCCGTGGAGGCCGCCGTGGAGCGCCAGCTCGCCCTGCTGCCGCGCGCAGCGACTGCCCGCGCCGCCTGGGAGAGCTTCGGCGCGGTGATCCTGGTGCGGGACCTTCCGGGCGCCGTGCCGCTGATCGACCGCATCGCCGCCGAGCACCTCGAGATCGCCGTCGCCGACCCCGAGCCGCTGGCCGCCCGCGTCCGCAACGCCGGCGCCATCTTCATCGGCGCCCACACGCCAGAGGTGATCGGCGACTACGTCGGCGGCTCCAACCACGTGCTGCCGACGGCCCGCTCGGCCCGCTTCTCCTCCGGCCTCGGGGTGCTCGACTTCATGAAGCGCACCTCGATCCTCAAGGTCTCCCCCGAGGGTCTGCGCGCCCTCGGCCCGGCGGCGATCCGCCTCGCCGAGGCCGAGGGCCTCGACGCCCACGCCCGCAGCGTGGCGATCCGGATGAACTGAGCGGCCCGCCCCGTCCGCGGCGGCGGTTGCGCTCCGGTGGGCGACCCCGGTCCGGGGCCCTTCCGGAACGGCGGCGGGGCGGGTGACGCGGGGGGTGTTCGCGCCCGCCGGGCGCCGTGCTACTCAGGGCCACGTCCAAACGAACAGGGCAGGCGATGACGAAGGCGCAACGCGGCAGGCTGGTCTCCGTCGAACTCGACGACGCCTCGATCGGCCGGTCGACGCCGGACGTCGACCACGAGCGCCAGGTCGCCATCTACGACCTCGTGGAGGAGAACCTGTTCGAGCCGGTCGGCCGCGGGCCGGGCGACTACGCCCTGAGGCTGTCGATGGTCGACCGCAAGCTGGTGCTCGAGGTGTCGACGCCCGCCGGCGAGCCGGTGGTCACCCACATCCTGTCGCTGACGCCGTTCCGCCGGGTGGTGAAGGACTACTTCCTGATCTGCGACAGCTACTACAAGGCCATCCGCACGGCGAGCCCGGCGCAGATCGAGGCGATCGACATGGGCCGGCGGGGCCTCCACAACGAAGGCTCGCGGCTGCTGGAGGAGCGGCTCGACGGCAAGATCGTCCTCGACCACGACACCGCGCGGCGCCTCTTCACCCTCGTCAGCGTCCTCTACTGGAAAGGCTGACGCCGGTGAGCGAGGCGACCCGCCCCCGCGCCGTCCTGTTCGCCTGCTCCTACAATGCGGTGCGCTCGCCGATGGCCGCGGCGATCGCGCGGCACCTGTTCCCCGGCCAGATCTACGTGCGCTCCGCCGGCGTGCGCCGCGGCGAGCCGGACCCCTTCGCCGTGGCGGTGATGGACGAGATCGGGCTCGACATCCGCGGCCACCAGCCGCGCACCTTCGAGGACCTCGAGGATTCCGGCTTCGACCTCGTCGTCTCGCTGGCGCCGGAGGCGCACCACAAGGCGCTGGAGATGACCCGATACTATTCCCTCGACGCCGAATACTGGCCGACGCCGGATCCGACGCTCACCACCGGCTCGCGCGACCAGATCCTCGCCGCCTACCGCGCCGTCCGCGACGGCCTCGAGAAGCGGATCAAACAGCGGCTCGGCTGGCAGCCGGGGCTCGCCCGGGAGTGACGGGAACCCGCCCGCCGGGTTTGCCTTTTCCACGTCATGAGGACTATAAGGTCGGCCGAACCTTCACGCGTGCATCCCGCCGCTCCGTGCGCCGCCAAAGCCCGGCGCGCCGCGGGGCGGGTCGGACCCATCGACCGGAACCGGAAACCGCATGACCAAAGAAGAAGTCCTGGAATTCCCGGGCGTCGTCACCGAGCTGCTGCCCAACGCCACCTTCCGGGTGAAGCTGGAGAACGAGCACGAGATCATCGCCCACACCGCCGGCCGGATGCGCAAGAACCGCATCCGCGTTCTCGCCGGCGACAAGGTGCTGGTGGAGATGACGCCCTACGACCTCACCAAGGGCCGCATCACCTATCGCTTCAAGTGACGGCCGAGCCGTCGCCGGTCCGGACCCGCCCCATGGCCGACCGCCCGAAGTTCGTTCTCGCCTCCGGATCGCCGCGGCGGCTGGCGCTGCTGGCGCAGGTCGGGATCGCGCCCGACCGCCTGTTCCCCGCCGAGATCGACGAGAGCCCCGGCGCGCGGGAGCTGCCGCGCACGCTCGCCCGGCGCCTCGCCCGCACCAAGGCGGAGGTGGCCGCCACGCGCCTCTCCGCGGTGCCGGATGCCGAGCCGGCCATCGTCCTCGCCGCCGACACGGTGGTGGCCGTCGGCCGGCGCATCCTGCCGAAGGCCGAGACCTTCGCCGAGGCCGAGGCGGCGATCGCGCTGCTCTCCGGGCGCAGCCACCGGGTGTTCACCGCGGTGTCGCTGATCGCCGAAAGCGGCGCCGCGCGCGAGCGGATCGTCGAGACCCGCGTGCGCTTCCGCCGCCTGTCCGGCGCCGACATGGACGCCTACCTCGCCAGCGGCGAGTGGGAGGGCAAGGCCGGCGGCTACGCCATCCAGGGCATCGCCGGCGGCTTCGTGGTGCAGCTGGTCGGCTCCTACAGCGCGGTGGTTGGCCTTCCGATCGCCGAGACGCTCGCCTTGCTCGAGGGCGCCGGCTACCCGATCCGTGAGGGCTGGTCCCGGGGAGCGGGCGCATGAGCGGCAAGACCGGTGACGGTGAGGCCGGCGGCGCCGCGCCGCGCGGCGGCCGCTGCCCGGTGTGCGACAAGCCGAGCGATCCGGCGACCCGCCCCTTCTGCTCCAAGCGCTGCGCCGACGTCGACCTCAACCGCTGGCTCACCGGCCGATACGGCATACCCGTCGTCGAGGACGACGACCTGCCGGACGACGAGGGCGAGGAGCGCTGACGGGCGGGACCGGGGCGCCCCGCCCCGGGATGGACGACCTCGCCCGGATGACCGCACCTCCCTTCGCGATGGGCGCGCCCCCGCAGCGGGTGCCCGCAGGGCCGGGGCGGACGACCTCGCCCCGCCCGCCGCACCTCCCTTCCGGCTTGGGCGCCCCCCGCATCGGGAGCGCGCAGGGTGTACGACCTCGCCCCGTTCGCCGCACGTCCCTTCGCCGTGGGCGCGCCTCGCGCCGGGTGCGTGCCGGCGGTGAGGCGGGCGACTGCCTCCCGGCGGGCCGAAGCCGCTGTTTCCACAACCAATTTTGCCGACGCCGGGATCTCCCCGGTTTTCTCGCGATCCCCCGCCAAGGCACTGGACAGCCGCCGCCGCACTCTCTATAAGCCCCGTCGACGCCCGCGGGACCACCAACACCCGCCGGAAAACGGCGCCCAGGTAGCTCAGTTGGTAGAGCATGCGACTGAAAATCGCAGTGTCGGTGGTTCGATTCCGCCCCTGGGCACCATTCCCCCCTCCGAAGACATCCGACAACGTCCGAAGAGCCCCGGTTTTCCGCGGTTCTTGCCGGGGTGATGTCCGACCGGATCCGACCAAATCCGGTGGTATCCGACGCGGCTGGGGGTATAATTGGGGGTATCGTGGCCATACCCCCAGGCGGGATACCCCCAGAATGCCTCTCAGCGACGCCCAGATCCGCAACAGCAAGCCCGCCGACAAGCCCTACAAGCTCACCGATGGCGGGGGTCTGTTCCTGCTGGTGAACCCTGGCGGGAGCCGCCTGTGGAGGTGGAAGTACCGCTACGGCGGCAAGGAGAAGCTCCTCGCCCTCGGCGCCTATCCGGCGGTCCCGCTGGTGAAGGCGCGCCAGAAGCGGGATGCCGCCCGCGCCCTTGTCGCAGACGGGATCGACCCGTCGGAGCAGAAGCGGCGAGAGGAGCAGGAGATCCGGGCGTCGGCCACGAGCACCTTCCGGGCGATCGCCGAGGAGTACCTCGAAAAGCTCCGGCGCGAGGAGCGGGCCGCGGCGACGCTCGAGAAGGTCGGATGGCTGCTCGAGTTTGCGTATGGCCGTCTCGGCGACCGGCCGATCACCGAGATCTCGGCTGCCGACGTGCTCGAAGTGCTCCGCTCGGTCGAGGCGAGGGGCACCCACGAGACGGCGAGGCGGCTGAGGTCGACGATCGGCTCGGTGTTCCGCTACGCGATCGCGACCGCCCGGGCGGAGAACGACCCCACCTTCGCCCTTCGTGGCGCGCTGATCAACGTGAAGGTTCGCCATCGCCCGGCCGTCACTGACCCCGGCGAGCTGGCGGCGCTGCTGAGGGCGGTCGACGGCTTTTCGGGCCAGCCGGCAACCAGGGGCGCGCTGCGGCTTCTCCCCATCCTTTTCCCGCGGCCGGGCGAACTCAGGGCGGCGGAGTGGCGCGAGTTCGACCTCGACCGCGCGATCTGGACCATCCCTGCGTCGCGAACGAAGATGCGCCGGCCCCACCGGGTGCCACTTCCCCGGCAGGCCGTCGCGATACTTCAGGACCTGAAGCCGGTCACCGGCTTTGGCCCGCTCGTCTTTCCGGGCACGCGGACCGCGACCCGCCCGATCTCCGACAACACCCTCAACGCCGCTTTGCGCCGCCTCGGCTACGCCAAGGACGAAGTCACCGCCCACGGCTTCCGCGCAACGGCCTCGACCCTCCTGAACGAGAGCGGCAAGTGGAACCCCGACGCGATCGAGCGGCAGCTGGCCCATGTCGAAGAGAACGACGTGCGCCGGGCCTATGCGAGGGGCGAGCATTGGGACGAGCGGGTCGAGATGATGCAGTGGTGGGCGGACCGGCTGGATGAGCTTCGCGGGTCGTAGGCGATCCCTGGGGCACATCTCTGCCGGCCGCGGCGAGGGAAGAATTTCTTCGTCCGCACCGTCCGCACCGGCTTCGGCCGCTGTTCAGTCCGCCGGCACCTTCAGCGCAGACCTCATGGTCGGCGGAACCGGCTCGCGCAGGCGCCACCGCACCGTGATCGGGTTGTCCCCCTCCCAGGAGACGAAGTCCACCTCGCCGCAGTAGATGAACGGCGTAATAGTGGCGCCGGCCCGCTTGGTTGGCCGGACCAGAAGATGGACGTGCAGCCCGAGCGCCCGGTGGTTCTGGATGCGCTCACCGTCCCGCGACGCGCGTGTGGTGCGGTTCTGGCTCTGCCATTCGAACAGCTCCGGCGACAGGAACCGGTCGGCGTAGCGGTGCTCCGCGTTCATGTCGCCCTTCGTTGCGGAGGCGACCTGCGCAACCTCGCAAAGAGTTCTCGGTCCCTTACACCAATCAGTAGCAAATTCCACACATAGTGGATCTACTATTCGATTGGCCGCTTGGGAGAGAAATGGTGACCGTGCACGCGTGGCGGGAACGATCGCCAAGAGAAGGATGGGATTGCCGCTACACCGTTATCGGTGGGAAACGCCGCGGTGCGGCTCCGTTTGATGACGAAGTGACCCGGTTCGTCCAGCAGGCATTTGTCGCTGTCCCGTCAAAACTGATGCCCTCATCTGAGAAGGCGGAGGCATTTGCTCGCCTTTGCATGCGCCTACTCCAGCGGGGTCGTATGCCCCCGGTGTCACCCAGGCTAGGCGACGCATTGACGTCGATCGTCGGCGACCCCGACCCGGCGACCGCCCAAGATCTGCTGCTCCAGGCGTCTATGAAATGGACCCTAGATCCGAGCATACCGCTCGATCCGACCTTCGAGAGGCCGTTTTGGGAACATCTGGCCGCGCGACCGGAACTTGCGCGCTGGGTGACGCCACAGGCGTCACTTGAGGCGCTCGCGCGCGTAAATCCTGGCGGCGGCGCAGACCGATGGGCGGACTTCCTTCTCGCCCACCCTTTGGTGCTGACCGCAACTGTGATCGAAATCGACGGCGCGCAACATCGGCGCGCTGCAGGCGTCGATAAAGAGCGCGATCACCTTCTCCGGTGCGCGGAAGTTGCTGTTCGGCGCCAACCAGGCCAGGGGTGGTACGGCCTCTTCGATGATGAGCCTTTCGCGTCGCTGCTGGGCGCAAAGCCAGCGCCCCAGGCGGAAGCTAGACGCCGCGCAGCGCTCGCGCCCGCAATTGCGCATCGCTTCGCATACGCTTTGCTCGAAGGGCTTCGGCTGGGCCGGCTAAACGCCGGATCGCCTTGGGTCGTCGAACTCGAGGACCCTCTCGACATACTCGACCCATGCGCTGGACCCGCCCTCGACCTACTCGCTTCTGTGGACGAGCTTTATGGGTTCGAGGTCATGCCGCGCCGGGTCACCATCAATGGGCGGCGGTGGCAACTCGAAGGAGGTCGCTTTGAGGCCACCTCCGACCCAGATGCGGCGCCGGCGACGCTGCGGATCATCCTTGACCCCGATCGACCGCCTCACGCAGCTCTTCCAGTGCAAGACGGCCAGACTATCGTCATCCGTCATGCCTTCTTGCCTGTGGACCTCCCCTTCGAGATCGAACTCGGGAAGCGATACCCGTGGGCCCGAAACCCGGGACCAGAGGTACTGGGTCGTTTGGCCACGGACCTCTTCGGCGTGAACAACCTCCGCCTAGGTCAAGCGGACGCCATGGCGAAGGCGCTGACCGGGCGCGACGCGCTGGCGCTGATGCCCACGGGGGGCGGCAAGAGCCTCGTCTATCAACTGGTCGGGCTACTCTCGCCCGGACTGACGATCGTCGTCGCGCCGATTGTCGCTCTGATCGACGATCAGAACCGACGACTGCGCGACCAGGGGATTGATCGCGTTCTCGGGCTGCACGGCGCGCTTAAAACACCTGTGGAACAGCAGCAGATTGTCGCAGACGTTGTACATCGTGGGGCACTTTTTGCGTTCGTGACGCCCGAGCGGCTGCAAATCGAGCGATTTCGTCGCGCGTTGAGCGCCGCCGCTCAGCAGCGTCTCATTGGGCTCGCTGTAGTGGACGAGGCGCATTGCGTCTCCGAATGGGGCCACGACTTCCGCACCGCGTATTTGCGCCTGGGTCGGACGCTTCGTTCACTATGCGAAGACACTGGCGGCGTTCGGCCGCCTTTATTAGCCATGACCGGTACCGCATCGCCCGCTGTGCAGCGCGATATCTGTCGCGATCTGGAGATCGGCGAAGCTGACATACTCAGGTCGGCCCAGTTCGACCGTCCGAATCTTCGGTATCGGGTATGTCGGCGCCTCTTTGGCGACAAGAAAGCTCTGGCGGACGAAATTCAGGCTTGCGGAGCATTGCCCGCCGAAGGCCCCGCTGCGCCGAGACCGGGCCTAGTCTTCAATCAAAGTGTAAATGGCCAAAGCGGACTTCTCGCTCTCCGCGAACTGACTGCCCATGCACTGGGCATCACAACCGGCGCGGTCGAGATTTACTGCGGGGAACCGCCTGATGAATTTGGGGTCTCAAAAAGGGAGTGGGATAGAAAAAAAGCGGAGGCTGCAGAGCGTTTCATGCTGGGTCAGACCAACGTCATGGTGGCCACGAAGGCTTTCGGAATGGGAGTCGATAAGAATGATATCCGCTGGACGGTACATGCAGGCATGCCGGGATCGATTGAGGCTTTCGCGCAGGAGGCTGGGCGCGCCGGCCGTGACGGCAGTGAAGCTATGTGTGTCCTTGTAGCAACACTTCCTCCCGCGCCGCTGGTGACGAACCCGGAACAGCTATTAGCTAAAGTTAAGAAGTCCGATTTGAACATACTGGACTACTTTCTTCAGCGCGCGTTTGCAGGTGAGGACGTTGAGCTGTCAACTTCTAAAGCCGTACTTGACGAGCTAAATCAGATTGCCCCCACAGGTGCAGTTCGTATTCCAAGGTCCGTGGTTCTACGTCAGACTGGCACCAAGGGCGACGAAAAAAGCCGTGAAAAGGCGCTGTATCGGCTCATGCTGCTAGGCGCCGTCGGCGACTACACCGTCGACTTTGGTGGAAACGTCTTCGAGGTCCAACTCGCACAACCATCGACGCAGGAGCTGGATCAAGCCCTACTGAAAGAAGTACAACGTCTTGATCCTGGAAACTCGCGTCACCTGCGGGACCTGATTAGGCAGGCGCCTGACGATATTTCCGATAGGACAGAGCATCATCTCGCGATTGTCATCAACATGGTCTATCGCCGGATACGTCCGGCCCGCGTTCGTGCGCTCTTCAACATGTATCGGATGGTTGCCGAAGACCTGTCGGAAGGCGAGTTTCGGCAACGCCTCAATGACTATCTCGGCGCCGGACCGTTGGCGGCGGCGCTTGCAACGCATGTACTCGATCGCCCCGATGTAAACGTGATGGAGATTATCGGTGCCTTCGATGCGGTCCCAGCGGACGAAACCTGGCGAGGCGCTGTGGATCGTCAGCTGGAGGACACGCCGGACCATCCCGTCGCGCTTCTGGCGGATGCCCTTGCCGAGGCGTGGTCGCCGAAGGGGGATAGGGCGCGCTTTGCAGAGCAGCTCGGAAAATCTTTGCGGACCATACATGCGCGCGGCGTACCAGAGGCAGAAACCGCTATTTTGGTCGGCTGGCTGTTGAGGCAGCTCGACGCTCAGCAAGAAGGACGCCGCCGCGGATGGCGGATCGATGTGTGGCAGTCTGTCGAGGGCCGGCTTTTGGGTGCGGAGGGACTTGATGAAGAAGAACGCGCCGTCCTGCGGGCTGCCGCGGCGTCGCCAGACGAGACGGAGCTTGTTCTGATACGTCGCATCGCGACCGCTGCGGGGCGCTTCCAAGAATGGGCTGCTGAATGAGGAGATGACGGTGGTTGACTTGAAAGTCAGTCAGGACCTCGCCGCGATAGCAGAGCGGTTCGAGAAGGCTGAGGATGCGCTCCACACATTGCTGGCGACGGGAAATGGCGCACTTGAGGCCAAGAAGGAGCTTGCGGACGCGCGGGCGGAGCTCGAGCGAGCCGGCGCTCAGGCCAGAGACGAGATGGCAGCGTGTCGGAACGAGATCGCCTTCCAGCTCGACAGGACCGCCCTTGAGTTCCGCGAGGCGCTCGAGGCCACCATCAACGCTCTGACCACGCGGATCGAAAGGACTGAAGCTGCCGCTGCCGCCGTAGCGGAAAGCGCGCACGCGGCTCTCCACCGATCTCAGACCGCAATCGATGATGTGGCCAGCCAGGCGCGACAACAATCGCGAGCGTTAACGGATATTGCGCGGGACCTCAAGGACACCGCTGACATGCTGTACAGCTTCCGACCGGACGAGATCACCGACCGGCTGGACGCGATCACCGCCAACGGGCAGGTCGTTGCCAGGCGGCTTGGTGTCATCGTCGCCATGGGCCTGCTTCTCGCATTGGCGGTATTCGGAGCATTCACGGCGGATCACTACTGGGCACCGCTTTTCGAGTAAGCAGGAGCGAGCCCGTTTTAGTTGCTCTTCACCTCTTCTGAGATCGACGGTTCACGCTAACGCTTTGAAGGCGGATTGGCGTTCACGACCGCGGCTTCGTTTGCGCCAGCCGGATCGTCGAACGCCACGGTCCTGCTACGGGAGCGATCCGTCTCTTGACGAGCGCAGGACGAATGTCCAACTCTGCATCAGCATCGAGAGAAGGGGTTCGCCCCTCGCCAACCTGCCTGCCCGGGCAAGGTGGTTCCGCGAAACGCGGGATGCGGCCGGTCGGCAATCAAGCGGGTGACCAGCTGCGCGAGACGAGTTCCGAGCTCTTCGGTGCCGAACCGGAGACCGTCCCCTTATGCCGCAGCCGCCTTCTCCAGATCTGATCGCCGCCTACCGCGCCACCCTCTACCGCGTCGACGACCGCGACGGTCCGTTCACGCTGCGCGTCGACCGTGAGAGCCCGGAGCTGCGGGACCTCCTCGGCCGGTGCGGCGTAGACGCGGCCGCCTTCCTGACCGCCTGGAACCCCTTCAGCAAGCAGTAGACGCCGGAGGAGAACGCGGCTGCACAGCGCCGGCTCGTAGCCGAGGCGAGGGGCGCCGGGTTCGAGGTCCTGCCGGCTTCGGGGGGGATCCGTCCGGCACCTGGCCGGGCGAGGAGGGCGTGCTCGTCCTCGGGATCGACGAGGCGGCGGCGCGGGCGATGGCGGCGCGCTACGGCCAGCATGCCTTCGTCCACTGCGGGCCTGACGCCATTCCCCGCCTCGTGCTCACCATCGGCTAAACCCTCCGCCTCACTCGCCCCAGCTTCTCGCCCCAGCTTTCAAACAGGAGACACTTCATGCGCCTTCAGGATGGTCTTTTCACCGCAGAGGCGGTCGCCGCCGGCCACCCGGACAAGGTCTGCGACCGCATCTCCGACGCGATCCTCGACGCCTTCCTTGCCCGCGACCGGCTCGCACGGGTCGCCTGCGAGAGCTTTGCCGCCGACGGCAAGGTGATCGTCGCCGGCGAGTTCAAGACGGCCCGGACCGAGGACTTCGAGGCGGTGCGCGGCGAGGCCGAGGCGATCGTCCGGCGGACGCTGCGGGAGGTCGGCTACGGCTCGGCCGACCTCGACATCGACCCGGACGGCTGCGAGGTGGAGATCCGTTTCAACGGCCAGAGCGCCGAGATCGACCACGGCGTCGGCCATGGCGAGGTGCTCGGCGCCGGCGACCAGGGCATGATGTTCGGCTTCGCGATCCGGGAAACCGACGCCCTGATGCCGCTCGCCTGGTCGCTGGCGACCGATCTCATCGCCCGCGGCACCGAGATCCGCCTTGCCGGCGGCTCGCCGTTGCGGGGAGACGGCAAGAGCCAGGTGACGGTGCGCTACCAGGACGGCCGGCCGGCCGGCGTGCAGGCGGTCGTCGTCTCCTGGCAGCATGCCGCCGCCGTCGGGCTTGAGGAGATCCGCCGCTTCCTTGAGGCCGAGGTCGTCGACGCCGTCGTGCCGGCAGTGATGCGAACGGCGGACTTCCGCCTCTTCCTCAACCCGGCCGGTAGCTTCACCGTCGGTGGGCCGAAGGGCGACACCGGCCTCACCGGCCGCAAGATCATCGTCGACACCTATGGCGGCGCAGCCCCCCACGGCGGCGGCGCCTTCTCCGGCAAGGACCCCACCAAGGTGGACCGCTCCGGCGCCTACGCGGCCCGCAACGTCGCCAAGACGATCGTCGCGGCCGGGCTCGCCGATGCGGCGACGGTGCAGCTCGCCTACGCGATCGGCGTCGCCGAGCCGGTCTCGATCGCCGTCGACACCCACGGGACCGGCGCCGTGCCCGACGCCCGCATCGCCGACACGTTGGCCCGGACCTTCGACCTGACCCCTGCCGGCATCATCCGCAGCCTAGACCTCCGCCGGCCGATCTACACCCCCACCTCCTCGCTTGGCCACTTCGGCCGCCACCGCGATCCGGCGGTGTGTCTGTGGGAGGCGACGCCGCTGGCGGGGGCGCTGAGGGAGGCGCTGCGTGAAACCGCTCTCGAGGGTGTCAGCTTCTGACAGCAGGGAGCGTCAGTCTCTTTCCGGGCGTGGGTCGGAACCGGTAACCGTGTTTCAACCCCCGGGACCCCTGATGCTTGTTTGCGGCACATGATTGTGCCCCTATTGATTTAATTGAGACTTGTTGCCCAACGCTCGGTTGCTGCTCGGGAGCGCCGGACAGCCGAGGCCCGGAGGATTGCTATGCAGCTTTCGCTCAAGGAGAAGCTGGCGAACTACGGCCAGTGGACCTATCGCGGCGCCTGGGCGCTGGAGATCCTCGCCGCCTGCATCGGCCTCGCCACCGGCGTGGCGCTTGGCTTCCAGGCCTATGCGTCGGCCGGGGCGGGGACGGTCACGTCGGTGGACCTCATCCTCGCCAGTGCCCCCTTCTTCATGGTCGCCATCGCCGAGCTGACGAAGATCCCCATCGCGACGCTGCTGTTCTCCGTCTCCTGGATCTGGAAGCCGATCGTCTTCGCCTTCCTCCTGCTTCTTGCCGGCATCACCTTCGAGACCGTGTTCATGGGTCTCGAGCGGGCGGTCGCCCTGAGGCAGCTCGAATACGACGAACTGGCGGACGCCCAGGATAAGCTTCGCTTCGAGCAGGAGCAGGTTGCGACGCGGATTGCCGATGCCGGTGCCGTCGACGAGGTGGCGACGGCGCGCCTGCGCGTCGAGGATCTCTCCGCCGCCGCCGAGAAGGCGCGGCAGGAGAACCTCGCCAAGGTCCGCGAGGCGGAGCAGGAGCTCGAGGGCAACCGGGTGCTGACACCCGAGGCGGCGCTCGCCCGCGATCGCCTCGACGAGCGGACGGTGGAGCGCGACCGCGTCGTCGCGGAACGCGACCAGCGCGTCCGCGAGGCGGTCGACCAGTTCGAGCGCCAGCGCGACAGCTTCGTCCAGAGGATGGACCAGGCGCGCAGCGACGGCGACAACGCCTCGCTGCAACGCTACCAGGGCGAGCTCGCCCGCCTCGCCAACCCGCGCCCGCGCATCGTCGCGGAATACGCCGACCGGATCGCCGCCCTCGAAGCGGAGGTCACGGCCCTCCGGGCCGAGTATGACCGCCTCCGCGCCGAGGCCGCTCCGCTCGCCGAAGAGGAGCGCCGGTCGCTGATCGCCAGCCGAGATGAACGCCGCCAGCGCCTCGATGAGGACGACCGCGACTGGGCAGAGCAGCTTGTGGCCGCCCGCGCGCAATTGGCGGAGGCCCAGATCCGGGCCGCCGAGACGGCGCAGGCCCTCGATGCCGCGCGCGGACGCCAGGCTGAGATCGGCACGAAGCTGAGTGAACTCGAGAACGATCGCATCGAGCTCGCCCGGACGGACCAGGTGCGGCGCATCGCCGGGCGGGTCTATGGCGTGAAGCCCGAGGAGGTCAGCGAGGACCAGGCCGGCGTCGTCTCGGTGATCTGGTTCGGCTCGCTCGCCGCCCTCGCCGCGCTCGCCGGTCCGATCACCGCGATGGTGGCCCTCGCGCTCCAGCGGATCGCCACCACGGACGAGCGCCGCCGGCCGCTGTCGCGCCTCGTCCGGCGGATGCTCCTCTCCTGGCGCTGGAGACGGACCCGCGCGGTGCCTGTCCAGGTGGAGGTGCCCGTCGACCGGGAGGTCGAGAAGCGGGTCGAGGTGCCGGTCGAGACGGTGGTGAAGGAGATCCTCTACGTGCCCGTCCTCACAGACGACCCGGAATTGGTGCGACGGACGATGAAAGACCAGCTGCCGCCGGAAATCGCGGAGCTCGTCTCGGTCTCGATGGCTGGAGTGGACAATGCAGATCAGGCACAACACAAGCCTGCTCGAACAGGCGGTCGGGCTCGTCGTCAGAAAAGCGTCGCTGCCGATCCAGCAGGCTGAAGCCGAGGCCGCGGTCAAGCGGGCGAGCGCCGAGGCCGCCGAGGCGGCTGTCTGGCAGGCGGCGGAGGCCGAGGTGGCCAAGGCGAGGGCGGCGGCCGAGGCCGCCAACGCCGAGGCCTTCTCCCGCGCGACCGCCCGCCGTCGGCTCGCCACCGGCGCCGCCATCGGCATCGCCGCCGTGGGCGTCGGGCTCGGTCTCTACCTGGGGCTCTGGAAGCCGGATGCGAAGGCGCCGGCGCAGCAGGCGGCGGTGCGTCCGGCGCCGGTCGAGCCGGTCCGGCCCGTCGCCGAGCCCGCGAGGACGCCGCCCGAACCCGCTCCGAGCCCGCCGGCGCCGCCGGCGGAGACCGCGGTCGCGCCGGCTGGCAGTCCGAAGCCCGCGCCCGCGCCGGGCGTGGTGACGGTCGACTTCACCAAGTTCGCCAGCGTGACGGTCGGCTTCCTCGGTCGCGACTGGGAGATCGAGGCGGGCCACCACTACGCGGTCGAGACGGACAAGACCTGGAACAACGCCTGGTGCTACACGAACGCCGACGCGAAGGGCGTCAGCGTGAGGGTGAGCCTCGCCTTCCGCGATGGCCCCGAGGTTCGCCCGGTCGCCCTGCTGGCCAGCCCGGAGACGCTGAAGGAGACCGGGCTAGACGATGTCGCCGCCCTCGCTCTCGCCACCAAGTGCCCCTGGCTCGACGGCAAGACCTTCGGCCCGTCGGACTTCGCGACGCCCCCGGACCGTACCTCGCCGCTGACGGCGGAAGACGCGACCTTCCGTCTGGAGGGAAGGACGCTGGTTGCCTCCGGGTTCATCGGCGAGAGCTTCGCCTCGCAGCTGCGCGGATATGACTTCGACCGGCTTCGCATCACGAGCGCCGGCGGCATCGTCGAGCAGGGCATCGAAGCGGGCGAGTGGCTGCGCGCCTGGAACAAGACGGTGGAAGCGTCCGGCGAGTGCCTTTCCTCCTGCGTCTTCGTGCTGGCCGGAGGCGCCCGACGCCTCGCATCCGCCGACACCCACATCGGGGTGCATCGATTTTACTCGACCGGCGGCCCGGATCCGCGGGACCTCGAGATCGGCCAGGCGCTGTCGTCGCGGATCCTGCGCTACTTCGGCGAGGGCGGCATCGACGCGGCGCTGTTCCACAAGATGGCCTCGGTGCCGTCGGAGGACATGGCCTACATCGACCACCGCACCCTTCTCGCCTGGCGGCTGCTCACCGGCGCGCCGGGCGAGGTGGCCGCGCTGGATCCGGCCATCGACATCGGCAACCTGCCGCAGCCTCCCGGCAGCTTCACCACGCTCGTCGCCCTCGACGCCATGGGCGCCGACCTGCCGGACATGCCGGTCCGCGACGTCACACAAGCCGGCTGCGAGGAACTCTGCCGGGAGAACGAGGTCTGCGGCGCCTACGTCTTCAACACCAGGTACAACGCCTGCTTCCTCAAGAGCTCGGCCAACGTGCTGATCCGCGACCCGATCGCCGTGACCGGCTACCGCGCCGACCGCGGCATCCGGCCGATGGTCTCGGCGCTGCGGATCAGCCTTGGCACGGCGATCCGCGGCTTCGAACTCGCGCCGGGCCGCCAGCGCTCCTACGTCGATTGCGTCAGGATCTGCGACGGCAGCCCCGAGTGCCGGGCCTTCACCCACAACGCCACGACATCGATGTGCACGCTCTACCGCCAGGTGACCGGCACCCTGCCGGCCCCGCAGCTGTCATCGGGGGTGAAGGAGGGGCCCGGATGAGGGCAGTTCCGGTCGATCACGCTCCAGACATGGAGAAATGGGACGGCCGTTTTCGGCCGCCTCTGTTCCCGCCGGTGCGCCGGCGCGAGGAGCGAGGTCCGCGTGGTGGAGACGGTTGCCCCGCGCCGTGACCGAGTGGCTCAGCCGAGCTTTATCCGGCGAAGTCGCTTGGCGGCCGTGACCACTGCGCCGTCGTCGGCGACCACCAGGTAGGTATCCAGCCGATCGGAGATGCGGGCGTAGTCGCTGCGGCCGAGATCGGCGCGGGCGCGGCGGCGTGCCTCGCCATCCATGAAGTAGAGGTCTGCCCCGTGCCGCCGGGCGCGGCGCCCGTAGGCGAGGAGCGCGTTCACCACTTCGGGGCGGATGCCGCGCTGCTGGATGCGGGCGACGGCGTGGGTCGTGAGCGAAGTGTCCATGTCCGGTCCTCCCTGTCTGGTACTGACAGGATGGCGTCAGGGGGCGACAAATTCGGGCATGGGCATGTAGCTTGTGTTGGGAAGGTGCCCTAAGCGCTGGGCAACTCAGTTGGTCGAGGTGGCTCGAATTTCCCCGCAAGGGCATGCGCTGACCAAGCAGTGCAGCGAGCAGCGGTTTTTCGTGGGGGCGAGCATGGCCGATGACCTCTCGTATGCGGACCGGTTTCCGGTTCTCTTCGCCAGCCGCACGACCGCTCGGGGCCTCGACGAGGCGATCACGGCGACCGACCTCGAACGCCTTTGCGCGGAGTACGCCGGCTTGAGGGCCTCGGCTCCAAGCCGCACGGCTGCCGGCAAGCGCTACTTCGTCGACGGCCACGACGGCGTTCCGTCGACAACGAAGGCCAGCAACAGGGCGGAGGAGCATCTCGCGATCGCTCTCTGGTTCCTCGGCCAAAGGTGGCCGCTGCAGGATGGGGAGACATTCCGGCTCCTGGACTATCAGGTGCCTTTGAAAGCTCGGCAGGGCGACGCCAAGGTGGGCAAGGTCGATCTATTCGGGGTGGCCGACGACGGCCGGGCCGTGATCGTCGAACTCAAGCATTCGGCAGCGGGCAAACGAACGGCGGACACGCCACTCGGCGCGCTGTTGGAGGGGCTCCGCTACGGGGCCATCCTCGAGGCCAACATGGCAGGACTGGCGTTTGAGGCAGAGCACCGGTTCGGTTTGGTTATCGAGCAGGAACCACCCCGGATCGTGCTGATGGCCCATGAGGGCTGGTGGCGCAGTTGGGCCGAACTCAGGGCCGCCGGCGCCTGGAGAGAGCCGTTCTCCCGCCTTCTCGGAGGTATCCGGGACCGCCTCGGGATCCAGGTGGACTGCCTGTCCCTCGGGTCCGTTCGGGTCATCATGGGCGGCAACGGCTCGCCGCCGGTGCTGATGCAAGGACCGGAACCCCGCACCGTGGTGTTCTGAGCGAGCAGGCCTCGACCCGAGTGCGTGCTCCTAAGGCAGACTGGCAGCAGGAATTGCGAAGGCTCGCATGACCTCCGCAGCATGACGCCGCAGTGTGTCCACCGGCGCCGCCGCCCAGTCGGAAAGCAATTCGGCATAGGTGCAGGCCGAGAAGCGGAGCCCGCCTTCGACCAGCCCGGCAAGCCGCCTCACTTCGTCTCGATGGGCAACGTGCAGTGCCGGCGGGATCGGGCGCCCATCGGGATAGCGCGTCGGTTCGTGAAAGAGATAGATCAGCGCGGCGGCCTTGCTCTGCCGGGCGGCCTGGGTGGAGAGGCCGAAGGCGTGCTTCACCAACTGGGCGGCGTCGAGGTGCCGAAAGGCAAGCGCGCCAGAGACGAGCCCGTCGCGTACCGCCTGCCATGGCCGGGTGTCCTCGCGCCAGACCGGGCGGAAGTAGGCGTCCGAAAACTCGGGGACCGGCGTGTCCCGGAACGGCTCGAACCGCTTCGCCTCGACGCCGATCAGCGCCTCCGAAGTCTCGACGACCGCATCGAGGTGCGGATGCCTGCCACCACGCCAGGGGAACCGGACGATCTCCTCCACTGCGACCCGCATGGCCGGCCAACTCAGGTGCTGGGTCCCCGGCAATGGCGGAAGGAGGCCCGGCCGGTCGACGAACAGGCCGAAGGCACTGCAGGCGAGGGCGGCGGAGGAGGCCGGGCTCAGGAACTTCGCGTCGAGCTCCCGCCCGGCGCCCTTCGAGAGCATGCCCAGGATCTTCTGCTTCGGCAGATGGTCGAGGAGGATGTCCTCCGGCGTGAGCGGCCTCATGCGGCACCTTTCGCACTCGGAAGCACCACGGGCCGGTAGCCGGCCTTCAACACCGCCACATTCGGCTGCGGGGTCAGCACCGTGACCGCCGCGGACGAGGGACGCGGGAGCGGCGGGCCATAGCCGTCCGGGTCATAGGGGAACAACCCGTCTCCAAGGACGAGGAGGGCACGTGGATCGCCGGGCATCCGCACGAAACTGCCATCGGGTAGGTCGGAAAGGTCGGCCTCGAAGGTGACCTGGCGCCTGGCCCGCCGATCGATGCGGGCCCGCTCGAGCGCCTCGTCCATCTCCGGCGCGCGCGGTCGCGGGCCGCCCAGGGCCTCGCACCAGAAGGCGACGTAGCGATTGTAGTCAGCGCGGCGGCATTCGGCGCAGGGGCGGTGGCCGGCGGCGAGGGCGACCGCCTCGTCGAGGAAGAATAGCTCGGTGTAGCGGCCGGGCTTCATCAGCGTGCGCCGGATCCCCGGCCAGGTCGGAGTGCAGGTGATCCAGAGCCTCGTGTTCCACCGTCGCACAATCGTCCGGTTGTCGTCGTGCAGACAACCGCGGTTGCCCATAAAGAGCCCTCGGGCAGGGTGGGCGATGATCTCGCCGTCAGGCGTCACACGGTTCTGCAGCGGCATGCGGCGGCTCCTCACGCGTCGGTTCTTAACCCAAGCGCCAGCCCAACTGGGCCCGGCCGAGCTTCGGCTCCCTCAGTCTCGGTGGATTGGCTGACAGGAACTGTCACCGGCCCGGCGGAGACTGCATTCCGCCAGCATCGCGGCTGCGCACACCGGGCACAAGCTGGAGGCGAGGCCCCGAAGAGGCACCACTTTCCTTCTTGACATGTCGAGATGTAGGATCTATCTCTCTCCCCATGGCCAGCGACCCCACCCTCGACGATCTCGTCGCCGCGTCCGGGATCAATGCCCGGACGATCCGCAGCTGGATCGACCAGGGGATTGTGCCGCGGCCACTCACCACCGGCCCGCGGGCGGCGTATCCGGCGGATGCGCTGCCGCGGCTGCTGGCGGCGAAGACGCTGCGCTACGGGCACGGGATGTCGCTGCCTGACATCCGCCAGGAGCTGACCAACGCGCCCTTCGCGCGGATCGAGGAACTGGCGGCGCGGGCGGCGGCGGCGACGCCGCTGCCGGAGGCGGGCGGCTCCGGGTCGGGGGCGCTGCAGTATCTCGCCGGCCTGCGCAAGGCCGGGGTCTTCCGCGGCGTCGACGTGCCGAAGGTGCGCGAGACGGAGGCGGAACCGGCCGCCGCCTCGGCGCTGGAGCGGCTTGCGGCCAGCATGGAGGCGCTCGCCGGCGACCGGCGGCCGCCGCGGGCGAAGCCCTCGCGGGCCAAGACGCAGACCGTGTTCCCGGTGACGCCCGACGTCGAGATCGTCGTCCGCGGCGAGCTCGGGCCGGAGGAGACCGCGCTCTACGAGCGCATCGCCGAGCATTTCAGGACCATTCTCACCGGAGGATCGTGACCATGGCCGCATCCATCGACATCCGCGCCGCCGCCGACCGGCGCCTCGCCTGGTGGCGCGGCGGATCGGTTCGCTTCATCACGGCCACCGTGACCGCTTCGGGGGAGACCGCCGGGCCCCGCGCGGCGCTCAACCTCGGCATCGCAGTCGACACCTCGAGCTCCATGTCCGGCGGCAAGATCGGGACGGCGAGGCGCGCGGCGCTCGCCCTCGTCGAGACGCTGGACGCGGCCGACACGCTGACGCTCACCGCCTTCTCCGAGACGGGCGAACTCCTCCTCGACCACGTCGCCATGGACGAGGATGGCAAGGCGGCGGCGCGGCGGGCGATCGACCTCCTCGAGGCGCACGGCATGACCAACCTCTCCGAGGGCTGGCTGCTCGCTGCCGAGGGGGTGGCGAAGGCGATGCGCGAGGGCGCGGTGAGCCGCACGGTGATCGTCACCGACGGCCACACCAACCAGGGCATCCGCGACCGCGGCGAACTTGCCGCCCACGCCTCGGCGCTGAGGGCGAACGGCATCGCCACCTCCACCGTCGGTGTCGGCGACGACTACGACAGCGTCCTCCTGCAGGCGCTCTCCGCCGAGGGTGGCGGCATGATGCACGACGCGGAGTTCGACCGCGAGATCGTCGAGGTGCTGGAGGGCGAGCTCAAGGAACTGCGCGCCCTCGCGCTCGAGGCCGCCTATATCACGGTGGCCGTGCCGCCGGGCGCCGCAGCGGAGAGCCTCGGCGCCCTGCCGGCGACGCGCACCGCCGACGGACTCCGCGTCTTCATGGGCGCGCTCGGGGCCGGGGCGAGCCGCGACCTGGTCCTGAAGCTCACCCTGCCGGGAGGGCCGATCGGGTCGGACCTCGTCGTGCGGCTCGCGGCCGAGGGGATTGCGCCGGGATCCGGCGATGCGCCGGCGGCGGACGCCGAGGTGCGCTTCGAACTGGCGCGGGGCTCGGTGAACACGCCGCAGCCGCGCGACGAGGCGGTGGCGGCGATCGTCGCCCGCACCTGGCATGCCGATGCGGCCCGCCGCGCCGCCGCGCTCAACCGGCAGGGCATGCGCGACCAGGCGGCCGCCTGGCTGAAGCGCGAGATCCACTTCTTCGGCCGCTACGTCACCGGCATCCAGGGCGGAGCGGACCTCCTCGCCGAGCTCGAGACCATGGCCGCCGGCGCCCACCGCGACTGGGACGAGCGGACGCGCAAGGAGATCGAGGTCTCCATGTACAAGCGCAGCCGCCGCGAGACCGACTACCGCCGGACCTCGCGCGAGAGCCCGTGGGGGCGGCTCTGAGGTCCCCGCGAGCCCTGTCGAACCCTTCTCTTATACCGTCGAGCCATCCGCCATGCGCACCAGCCTCACCCACCCGCTCCTCATCGCCGACCTCTCCGTCCCGGGCCACCCGGGCCGGATCGGCATCACCTTCTGCCCCGGCAAGGTGGACGCGCAGTCGATGAGCGGGCCGTGGGCCCGCGACCTCGACGCCGACCTCGACGTCATCCGCGCCTGGGGCGCGGCGGCGGTGGTGACGCTGATCGAGGATCACGAGTTCGAACTCCTCAAGGTGCCCGGCCTCGCCGCCGGCGTCGCTGCCCGCGAAATGAGGTGGCACCACCTGCCGATCCGTGACGTCGACGTTCCGGGCGCCGCCTTCGAGCGGCGGTGGCGGGAGGCGGGACCGGCGCTGCACGCCCTGCTGCAGGCAGGCCAACGTGTTCTCGTCCACTGCCGCGGCGGCCTCGGCCGGGCGGGGACGGTCGCCGCCCGGCTGCTGGTAGAGGCGGGGGTCGCGCCGGGCGAGGCGATCAACATGGTGCGCAAGGTCCGGCCAGGGGCGATCGAGACGCGCCGGCAGGAGGACCATGTGCGCGGGCTGCGGGCGCAGGCATGAGATCGGGGGGAACTGAGATGGCCGAACGGATGGAATTTCGCACCGACGCCGCCATGCTCGACCGGGCTGTCGGCGCCCTCGTCGGGCTGGCGGTGGGCGATGCGGTCGGGACCACCCTCGAGTTCACCGCGAAGCCCGCCGAGCCGGTGCTGTTCGACATGGTCGGCGGCGGGCCGTTCCGGATGCCGGCGGGCGGGTGGACGGACGACACCTCGATGGCGCTGGCGCTCGCCGACAGCCTCCTCCACGACCCGGACCTCGATCCGAAGGACCTGATGGACCGTTTTGTGGCCTGGCACCAGCGAGGCGACTACTCCCACACCGGCACCTGCTTCGACATCGGCAACACCGTAGGCGCGGCGCTGCGTCGATACCGGGAGACCGGGGACCCGGTCGCGGGCTCGACCGATCCCCGCTCGGCTGGAAACGGCGCGCTGATGCGGCTCGCGCCCGTTGCGGTGCGCCATCCCTTCGATGCCGAGCGCCGGCGCCGGGTGGCGGCGCTGCAGACGCGGACGACGCACGGGGCGGCCGAGGCGGTGGCTATGTCGGAGCTCTACGCCGACCTGATCGCGGCCCTCATCGCCGGCGAGCCGGTCGCGGCGGTGCTCGACGCGGCGGAGGCCCGGCTCCCCGGCTGGCGGGGTGCGCCGCGCGAGGCGATCCGCGGGTCGGGCTACGTCATGCATTCGGCGACGGCGGCGCTCTGGGCCTTCTCGCAGGCGACGGACTTCCGCGAGGCGGTGCTTCTCGCCGCCAACCTCGGCGAGGACGCCGACACCACGGCGGCGATCACGGGCCAGCTCGCGGGCGCGGCCTGGGGGATGAGCGGCGTCCCGGCCGAGTGGCTGGAGCGCCTCCTCTGGCGCGAGCGGATCGAGGTGACGGCCCGCCAGCTCGCCGTTGCAGGACTGGGCGACCGGATTTGACACCGGGCGGAGAGAGGATGTGATCCGGAGGGCCAGCTCGGCACGGCCGAGGGCACGACAGCGTCCTCACCTGCCGGACCGGACCCTCTCCCCCCTTGCGGGGGAGAGCTGGAGAGGGGGGTGGCCACCCCTCCGCCGACGCAACCGTCGACGCAGGTCTGCCCGGGTTGGAGAGGCTGGAACGGCGAGACCCCCATCAGCCACCGAGCACACCCGCGGTCCGCCTGACACCAGGCAAGAAGCGTGCAACGAGTTGGAAAGGAGCCTTCCCATGATCGGTGCCATCGCCGGTGACGTGATCGGGTCGATCTACGAGCACCGCAACCTGAAGTCCAAGGACTTCCCGCTGTTCTCGCCGGACTGCCGGTTCACCGACGACACAGTGCTGACCGTGGCGGTGGCGGATTGCATTCTCAACGACGGCGACTTCGGCGAGGCAATACAGTCCTGGGCGCGGCGCTATCCCTCCCGCGGCTACGGCGGCACCTTCCGGCGCCGGATGTGGGACGACGCCCGGCGGCCCTACGGCAGCTTCGGCAACGGCTCGGCGATGCGCGTGTCGCCAGTCGCGCACCTCGCCCGCGACGACGCCCACGCGCTGGAGCTCGCCGCCGCCTCGGCCGCCTGCACCCATGACCACCCGCAGGGCATCGCGGGCGCGCAGGCGGTCACGCTGGCGATGCGTCTCGCCATGGCCGGCCACGCGCCGGCAGTGATCCGGGCGGAGGTGTCGCGCAGCTTCGGCTACGACCTCTCGGCCTCCGTCGACCAGATCCGCCCGGCCTACCGCTTCGACGTCACCTGCCAGGGCTCGGTCCCGCAGGCGATCACCTGCGCCCTCGAGGCCACCTCCTTCGAGGACGCTATCCGCAACGCGATCTCGATCGGCGGCGACAGCGACACCATCGCCGCCATTGCCGGCGGCATCGCGGAAGTGATGTTCGGGGTGCCGAGGGAGATCGTGGAGCGAACCCGGGCGCACCTCAGGCCCGACATCCTGGCGGTGGTGGACCTCGTCGAGGCGATGACCCGCCAGCGGCGGGCCGGCATGGCGGTAGCGGGAGGAACGGTGCATTGACGGGCCTGGTCGTCCATGTCCCGCACGCGAGCCTCGCGATCCCGCCCGAGGTCCGCAGCCAGTTCGTCCTTGACGACGCCGCGCTCGCGGAGGAGGCCCACCTGTCGGCGGACCTCTGGACGGACGAGCTCGCCCGGGCGGCGTGGCCGGACGCGGTCCAGGTGGTCGCCCCGGTGTCGCGCCTCGTCGTCGACGTGGAGCGCTACGCGGACGATGCCCTCGAGCCGATGGCGGCGGTCCGCCGCGGCATGGTCTACGCGTGCCGGCACGACGGTGCGCCTCTCCGGCGTGGGGTCACCGAGGAGGAGCGGGAGGCGCTGCGGCGGACCTGGTACGAGCCTCACTGGAGGTGGCTGCGGGAAGTTGCTGCCGGGCAGGTGCTGGTCGACCTCCACAGCTACCCGGTCGATCCCTGGCCGGTGGAGCCGGACCCGGCCGCCCCGCGCCCGGCGATCGACCTCGGCACCGACCCGGCGCTGACGCCGCCGGCGTGGACGGCCACGCTGCGGCGCCATTTCCAATCCGCGGGCTGGAATGTCGGCGAGAACACGCCCTACGCCGGGGTGATCGACGCCGGAGCCCGGGCCGCCGTGATGATCGAGATCCGGCGCGACCTCGTCGGCGACGGGCCGGGCGGACCCGGCTGGTCCGCGCTCGTCGAGGCGCTGCGGACGATGCCGATCCCTCTCCACGCGTGAACCGCTGCGACCCGACCGACCTGAAAGACCGGAGCCGCCCATGACCGCCACGCCCCGCATCCCGATGAGCCCGGCCGAACTGCCGCAGCAGCGGATCCACTCCGTCGTCGGCCTGCCGCCCCGGCCGGATCCCTTCGAGTTCGGGGTCGGCTACGGCGACTTCCCGGAGGGCATCGTGCCGAAGCGCGGGGTGCCGCGGTTGCCGTCGATGCTGGCGCAGGTCGAGTGGGCGCAGTCGCCTTGGAACAACGGGATCACCGCCTTCTACCTGCAGCGACGGAGCCGCGTCTGGCTGCTCTGGACGCGATCCCTTGACGACAACGCCTGGCCCTGGCGGTGGGACTGGCTCCCGGTCGGCTGGTGCCCGCGGCGCGGCGTCGACGAGCGGCAGGCGGCGATGCACCTGCTGCTCGAGTACTGGCGCTTCGAGACCGGCGGCGAGGGCCGGCCCTACGACTGGATCAACGAGGAGGGCGACCTCTCGGTCGCCGACCTCGAGGCGATCGTGCGGGAGATGAAGTCCGGCGGATGAGCCGCCTCACCGCCCGAACAGGGCGGTCCCGGCGAGGCTCTTCTGGCCGCGCGCGGGGCGGATCGGGCGGGCGGCGAGGCGCTCGAGAAGGGCGCGGGTGCCGATCGGCTCGGCGCCGGGAATCACCAGCTGGTCGCCCTCGGCGGCGTAGGAGGGCCGCTTCGGCGGCCTCGCCCGCGCCGGGCGTTCGGTGCCGGGGATCACGTATTGCAGGCCGGCCGCGGTCGGCTCGACGGGGAAAGAGGGCTTGGTCATGGCAGGGTCTCCGAAGGGAGAGGCTAGCATCCGCCCGGCACGGCGCGAGGGGGCGGTTGCGGCGCGGCCGGGGTTGTCGACAGGTTTCGGCAGGGCGATGCGACACGTTCCGGACGTCGCCGCGGCTCGTTGTTTGACCGACCATGTCCGTGGCCGAGTTCCTGCTGGCTCGCTCACCGTCACCGGAACCGGGAACCGCGCCGCCGGCCTGCTGACATTCACACGTCAGCATTTGTCACCCCGGCCGCCTACATTCCATCTCGCGGCCGGCGGCGAGGATGCCGGATTGCGGACCGGGGGCGAATCATTCCCCCGCCAATCGGGAGGGCCGGGCGATGGGGCAGCTGACCAAGCTTCTGTTCTGGCTCGCCATGTTCGTGATCACGCTGGCGCTTTTCGTTCGGATCCCCGGCAACTGAGGACGCACCATGGCTGGATTGATCAAGTTCCTCGTCGGCCTCGGCCTCATCGTCCTGGGGGTGGCCTACATCCTCGCCATGGACTGAGGGTCGGGTGAACAACAGAATATTTGTCGAAAGGCATTGAACCCGGACATTGTGACACATACCTTGTCGAAACGGCGCCGCCCACCGGATTGCGCGGCCGGCGCCTCTCCCGGGAGGAGATCGCCATGAAGGGGAAGCTTTCGAAGAGGACGCCACGGCCCGTGGCCGCCGGGACAGCCGGCAGGGGGGCCACCGTCCGGGCGGCGCCGGTTGCGCCGGCCACCACGACCCCGATCCCGCGGCCGCAGGAGGAGGTCCCCGTGACCTCCTGGGCCCGCCGCGAGGCGGAGTGGATCCGCGACAACGGCTGGTGACCGGGCGCCAGCGCGCCCGGTGATCGAAGGCCCGCACCCGGCGATGCCGGAACGGGCCCCCAAGGAAAGGTTGAATATGCCCTTGTTTCGACATAGGTTGTGTCAAAACAAGGGACCGCCATGAACATCAGGGAACTCACCGCCCTCACCGGCATCGCCGAGCGGCAGGTCCGCTACCTGGTCGCCGAGGGCTTCATGCCGCCGCCGCGGGGCGGGCGGTCGAACGCCGACTATGGGGACGACCACGTGGCCGCCATCAAGCGGTACACGGCCCTCCACGAGCTCGGCTTTCCACCGGCCGCCATCCGCCTTCTGCTCGAGGCCCGCGAGGGCGCCCCGTTCCCCGTGGCGCCCGGCCTCACCCTCGTCGTCGACCCCGCGCTGATCGGCTCGGGGGCGGATCCCGGACCCCTCATCGAGAAGGTCCGGTCGATCCTGGAAGAGCTATGCAAGGAGACGCCACATGTTCGGACGCCCGATCCCCCGTGAGACCAGCCTCGACCCGCTCGCCGCCTTCATGGACGGCGTCGCGACGCCGGACCGCCGGCCGGTGCCGCTGAAGGCCACCCGCATCGACGTCACGATCGAGGCGGGGCTCGCGGTGGTCACCGCCACCCGGGTGTTCGCCAACGCGGAAGACGCGCCGATCGAGGCGACGATGACGCTGCCGATGCCGGTCGAGGCCGCCCTCTTCGGCCTCACCGCCCGGATCGGCGAGCGGGTGCTGACGGGAAGGGCCGAGCCGAAGGCCGCCGCGCGGGAGGCCTACGAGGACGCGATCGACCGCGGCAAGCCGGCGGTGCTGCACGAGGAGCTGCTGCCCGGCATCCACATGCTCTCGGTCGCCAACATCGCGCCCGGCGCGGAGGTCGAGGTCGCCATCAGCTTCGCCCTGCCGCTGGCGGCGCTGGGGGACGAGTGGCGGCTCCGGATCCCGCTCACGGTCGGCGACGTCTACGGCCGCTCGCCGCTGCCCGCCTCCGACGACCTCGCCCATGCCCCGAGCGAGGCGACCGCGACGCTGACCGTCGCCTGTCCCGGCCGGGTCGAGCTCCAGGGCGGCAGCCTCGAGGACGGCCGCGCCACCGTCCCGCTCTCCGCCCCCATCGACCTCGTCGTCCGCGACCTCCCGGCCCGGCTGCTCGCCGGCGAGCTCGGCGGCGCGCCGGTGAGGATTGCGCTCGCCCCGGCCCCGGCCGGCGAGCAGCCGCTGGACCTTGCCGTCCTCGTCGACGTCTCCGGCTCGATGGAGAGCCCGGTCGGCATGGTCGGCTCGACCATGAGCAAGTACCAGGCCGCCGTGCTCGGCCTCCTCAAGGCCGCCGAGGCGCTGCGCGGGGACGACCGCGTCGCGCTCTTCGAGTTCAGCAACAGCGCCCGCCTCGTCGGCGTCTCCTGTCGCGAGGGTCACGAGGCGCCACGGCCGCCGACGCTGCAGACCCTCGTCCTCGAACTCGCCCGCCCGCACGGCGGCACCGAGATCGGTGGCGCGATCGAGACCGCGACGGCGACCAGCCCGGCGCGCGACCTCCTAATCCTCACCGACGGCAAGAGCCACGCGCTCGACGTCGCCGCCCTTGCCGCCTCGGGCCGCCGCTTCCACGTGGTGCTGATCGGAGAGGACAGCCTCGACGCCCACATCGGCCGCCTCGCCGTGGCAAGCGGCGGCCGCCTGCACGTGCCGCTCGGCGACCGGCTCGCCGAGACCATCGCCGCCGCCATCGGCCAGGTCCGTGGCATGATGCCGGACGAAGCCGACGAGGCCGGCGGGCGGCTTGTCACCCACCGCGGCACGACGCGAGTTGAGGTGAACTGGGGCGAGGCGGCGGCCGGGGCCGGCTCCGACGCTGCGGCCGGTATCACCGCTCCGGTCTCCGGCGTCGCCGGCCCGGGCGACCAAGCCGCTGCGCCCGTGTCCGGCACTGCGGCGCCGATCAATTCCGACGACCGCCTCCCCGCCGCCGTCGCCGCCCTCGCGGCCACGCTCCGCCTGCCGCACCTCGCCCCCGATGAGGCGGCCCGCCTCTCCGCCGAGGCGGGCCTTACCAACCACCTCACCAGCCTGGTCCTCGTCGACGAAGCCGGCGGGGCCAGCGAGGCGATCCCCGCCCAGCGCAAGGTGCCGCTCGCAGCCCCGAGGACAACGGTGTTCTATCAGCGGATGCACCTCCCGTCGGCGCCGATGGCGGATATCGGACCGGCTGCTTCCTATGACATGCCGGCGGTAAGCCAGCGGCGCCTGCGCACCTTCGACCGCACCATCATGAAGTCTGTGCGCGAGGAGGACCGCAGCGGGTTGGACAGGATGGCCGAGCGTGCCGCTCGACCGAACCTCCGGGACATCGTCGACGAGATCGACTTCGGCCTCGCGCCCGCCGATCTCGAGGCCGGCCAGCCGACGGGCATCCCCCGGCACCTGAGGCGCATTCTCCTCGAGGCGACCCGCCTCCCCGAGGTCCGCGCCGTCGCCGACGCCCTCGGGATCGACCCCATGCGGCTCGTGATCGCCCTCCTCGCCCGCGCCGCCGCGCCCCGCAACCGCACCGCGCCAAGGATCGCCCGCGCGATCCTCGGGGACCCCGCGCCCGAGGTGGTGGCGGAGCTCGCGGCGGAACTCGGCCTCGAACCGCCGTCCCGCCTTGCCGGCTGGCTGCGCGGCTGACGAACCAGGAGGCCACCTCGGCACGCAGCAACGGGCGGCGGCACACCCGCCGCCCGCGGATCAAGCCGGGTCAGCTTCGCGCCGGCAGCCCCGCTGAGCTCAAGCCAAGCGTCGATTTTTTTCCGTCGCGCCGCAGAACGAATTGCCCTGGAGGTTATGATGTCCGCACTCGTCCAGCTCTCCCCCGGCCTCGACCGCCTCGCCGGCGTGCACCTCTACCCGCACCAGGCGGACGGGGTGGCGTTCCTCGCCTCCAGGCGGCGGGCCGTGCTTGGCGACGATATGGGCCTCGGCAAGACGCGGCAGGCGATCGCGGCGATGGAGGCCGCGGCGCCGGAGGGGGCGGTGCTGGTCGTCTGCCCGGCCTCGCTGAAGCTCAACTGGCGGCGCGAGATCCTGATGGTCGACCCCGGCGCCCGTATCGAGGTGATCGGCGTCGACCGCGAGCCGGCCGGCGACGCCCGGTGGATCATCGTCAACTACGATCTGCTGGCGAAGCACGCCGCCCGGCTGCAGGGCGTCGCCTGGACGGGCGTCATCCTCGACGAGGCGCACTTCATCAAGAACGCCTCGAAGCGCACCAGCCACTGCCTGAAGCTCCTCGGCGTACAGGACGAGACGAAGGCGGCGCCGATCGGCCCGGACTACGTCTTCCTGCTCACCGGCACGCCGATGACCAACCGGCCCCGCGACCTCTTCAACCTGCTGCGCAGCGTCGGCCACCCGGCGGCGCGCTCCTTCCTCTCCTTTGCCAAGCGCTACTGCGACGCCTACCGCAACGACTGGGGCTGGGTGACCACCGGCGCCTCCAACCTCGACGAGCTCAACCTCCTGATGAAGGAAGTGATGCTGCGCCGGAGAAAGGACGAGGTGCTGGACCTGCCGCCGAAGATCCGCTCCTGGATCCCGGTCGACATCTCCGGCGAGGCGGCGGCGCTGAACGCGGTCGAGGGCTTCCTCGACTGGTACATGGGCACGGACCCGGAAAGCCCGAACGACGCCCAGTTCCTCGCCCGGCTCACCAAGGTTCGCGTCGCCCTCCACAAGGCCAAGCACAAGGCCGTGGCCGAGCGGATCCGCGACGTCACAGAGAGCGGCGAGAAGGTGGTGGTGTTCACCGCCTTCACCGACGGCGTCGTCCGGCACGCGAAGGCGCTCGGGACCTCCTGCATCACCATCACCGGCTCCGACAGCGCCGAGCAGCGCATGGCCGCGGTCGACCGCTTCCAGACCGATCCCGAAGTCCGCGTCGCCGTCTGCAACCTGATCGCCGGCGGCGTCGGCATCACATTGACGGCGGGCACTCACGTGATCTTCCAGGACCTCGACTGGGTGCCGGCGAACCACGCCCAGGCCGAGGACCGCTGCTATCGCCTCGGCCAGACCCGCCCCGTCACGGTGGAGTATTTCCACGCCGCCGGCTCCCTCGACGCCTACATCGCGACCCTCCTCGCCGCCAAGATCCGCCTGATCGAGGCCGTCGAGGCCGACGAGATCCCCGACGCCTCCATCCTCGCCGACCTCGAGACCGACCTCCGCCGCCTCGCCCCGGCACTCCGCGAGGAGATCCGCCTTGCGCGGGTCACCGGGGACGCAGGCAAGCGCGTGGAGGCCCTGGCGACTGCCCGACCGGCCGGCAAGACCGGTGACACACCGCTCGAGGCGACCGGCCTCTGGGAGTTCCCGAGCGAGCGGGACCCGGCGACCGTCTACCGGGTCACCTACGGCCGCGCCGGACACCTGGAGTGCACCTGCCGGGGCTTCGAGTTCCGGGGGAATTGCAAGCACGTGAGGGCGGTGAGGGAGGGGTGAGAGAGACACGGTGTGTCCACCCTTGTGCGAGCACGCGGAATACTGGCAGCCTCGTCGGCCTTTGCCAGCCACACGTGCTGGTGTAACTTGATCATCGGGCGGCAGCCGGCAACCAGATCGAATTGCAGCGAGTGAGTACGGAATTGAGCGTCAGGGTTCACGAAGTTGTTCCGCAGGCCGGCATGCTCATAGAGAGCATGAGAGACATCGGATACTCTCTCGAAACAGCGATTGCCGACATTATCGACAACTCAATTGCCGCGTCGGCAAGCAGGATCGATATTCTCGTCGACCCAGCACCGGAACGGTCCGCAATCGCCATCCTCGATGATGGGGATGGTATGACGGAGGACACACTTCTTGCGGCCATGCGGGCAGGAAGTCGGAGTCCTCGGGATGCAAGGTCCCGGTTCGACCTGGGTCGCTTTGGACTTGGAATGAAGACGGCATCGTTTTCCCAATGCCGTAGACTTTCCGTCCTCACGCGGAGGGGCGGAGTTGTCAGCGCCGCAGTGTGGGACCTCGACCACGTCGCTTCGACCGACAGGTGGGAGGTCCTGATCCCGGGTGATCATGCTGATACCCCGTTCGCCGATCGCTTATCCGGCGATGGAACCCTCATCGTATGGGAGAACCTCGACCGAATTCTAGGCGATGTTCCCGAAGCACAACGCCAGCATGTGCTGGCCCAGCGTGTCGACGAGGCGGCAGCACATATCGAGTTGGTCTTTCATCGTTTCCTGTCAGGCGAGGCTACTGGCACAAAGCTGCCTATCCAGCTCAACGGCCGGCCCCTCCTCCCGCACGATCCATTCGCGACAGGGCACAAAGCCACGCAGCGTGAACCGCTTGATCCGCAGGCGTTCCGCATCAAGGGTTACGAGGTAACGATCCAGACCTTCACCCTGCCTCACCACACGAAGCTGAAGCCCAAACAGTACGATGCGTTGGCAGGGAAAGCGGGCTTCCTCCGCAACCAGGGCTTCTACCTGTACCGGGAAAAGCGGCTGATAATATGGGGCACTTGGTTCGGTCTTGCGCAGCAGCGACCTATCACGCAGCTAACCCGCGTTCGCATCGATATGCCGAAGGAGTTGGATGCGGAGTGGAAGATCGACGTCAAGAAGGCGTACGCACAACTCCCAGCGGCGCTCCGAAGCCATCTTCGCGGGCTGGTCGACCGCATCTGTTCCGGCTCGAAGCGTGTCTACACCCACAAGGGAAAACGGCTGACATCGAGTGACGAGATCGAGGTCTGGCACCGCATCCAGGACAAGGGCCAGATAAGGTATGGCATCAACCCTGCGCACCCAGTTCTGGCCCAGCTGATGAATGAGCTGAGCGAGGACGGACGGCAGCGTCTCCGGGCGCTGTTGCGGCTGATGGAGACCAGCCTGCCGATCGACAGTATCTTTGCCGACAAGGGCGGAAATCCTAACTCGATCATCTCCGGTGACATGTCTGCCGACGACCTAGTGGTCGTGGCGGCCGACACCTATCGGCATCTCAACAGCGGATCCGAGGACATGTCCCCATCTGTAATAGCAATGATGCAGATGATGGAACCGTTCAGGCTCAGATGGCCGTCAATCGAGTCGGCCCTGAAATCGCAGTTCATCTGGGATGGTGTGTGATGTCACTAAAGCAGCTCGAAGACATGGTATCTGCGTGGCTGTTCCACGAGAAGCTGCCGACACCCGACTCCATACGCTCGCAGATTGCGCAGATCAGAGCTTTGCCGATGTTCTCTTCCGTCTCCGATGTCGAAGCGGAGACGCTGGCGCGGGAACTGGAGACCAAGCTCGATGTCGGCATGGCTATCGGTTCCCAGCTGACGGCAGCAGACTTCACACCATGGCTGCCGCAGCGCCGGGCCGAAATCGACCCATACTTCTGGACCCGGTATCGCAAGCTTCTCGTCGGACAGGGATTTCCGAAGGGGGTTCTCGAAACTCTGGACCAAGTGACCGACAACATCGTCGGGCTTCTCGAAGATCCGCTCAAGGAAGGAGAGTGGGACCGGAGAGGCATGGTGGTAGGCCATGTTCAGTCGGGGAAGACAGCGAACTACACCGGATTGATCTGCAAGGCTGCCGATGCCGGCTACCGGTTGATCATCGTGATTGCCGGGGTCCACAACAATCTGCGGAGCCAGACGCAGGCACGGATCGATGAAGGGTTTATCGGCCGGGATACCGGCAAGGGCCTAGCACTCGATGGGCAGGACAACCGCATCGGCGTAGGTCTATTCGACTCAACCCGAAAGCCTGCCAGCTTTACGAACACCCTGAGGGATTTCAACAAGCAGCAGGCGAGCACCGTGGGTGTATCGATCGGTGATCTCAGGACCCCTGCGATTCTCGTTATCAAGAAGAACAGTAGTACGCTTGCGAACCTTATATCGTGGCTGAAGGACAACAACGCAAAGCGGGGCGGCGGCAAGATCGGCGATCCCATGCTCCTGATCGATGACGAGGCCGATAGTGCCTCGATCAACACGGCGAAGGGTCCAGGAGAGGTCACAAAGATCAATGGCCAGATAAGGAGCCTGCTCGAACTTTTTAGACGTAAATGCTACGTCGGATACACGGCAACCCCATTCGCCAATATCTTCATCGACCCTGCCACCGATGATGAGATGTTGGGTGCCGATCTCTTCCCCCGTGACTTCATTGTAAGTCTTGATCCACCTGACAACTACTTCGGTGCGGGGAAGATATTTCTCGAGGACAGCGAGGGCATCATTCGCCCGATCGCAGATAATGATGACCTACTTCCAGCCACGCACAATATAAACCACAATGTTGTCGGTCTACCCGGAAGTCTAGTGAGGGCTGTCCGATGCTTCATCGTGGCAAGGGCGATCCGCATTGCGAGAGGGCAGGGGCAGAAGCATTCCTCGATGATGGTCAACTCCTCTCGATTTACGGCGGTCCAGGCCCAGCTCCGCAACGAGATCCATGGGCTTGTCCGGGCCATTCGAGAGGCAGTCCGCAGCTTCGGTGGCCTCGGCGCTTCGGCCTCCCTCAAGAGTGCCGAGATCGCAGCCCTGCATGCGGTTTGGGAGGAGGAGTACCGGGAAGCCGCAACATGGCAGGCCGTCCATGCGAACCTCGTTCAGGCGGTCGGTCCCGTCGATGTGGTGGAAGTGAACGCTCGGTCGAAGGGTGGCCTCGACTACCGGGGAAACGCCGAGCATGGGCTGCATGTAATTGCGGTAGGTGGCTTCTCGCTGTCGCGTGGCCTGACCCTGGAGGGACTGACTGTCAGTTACTTCCTGCGTAACTCGCTCATGTACGATACGCTTATGCAGATGGGCCGCTGGTTTGGTTATCGGCCCGGATATGAGGACCTCTGCCGTGTCTGGATGCCGGAGGACGCCCAAGGCTGGTACGAGCATATCGCGGAAGCCACGGAGGATCTCCGAGCGCAGCTGAAGGCGATGGAGGCCCTGAACGCTACACCCGCCCAATTCGGTCTCCGCGTGCGCAGCCACCCGGACACATTGATCGTCACGGCCCGCAACAAGATGGGCACCGGCACAAACGTGGTTGTGCAGATCGGCCTTGGGAACAGCTTCATTGAGACTGCAGTCCTGAGAGCCGATCCCGCAGCGATCAAAGCAAATCGAGAAGCCGCAAGGCGACTGGCGGAGGCTATGCGCTCTGCCGGCCACGACCCCGCTCAAGCGGACAAGGTCAGCGGTGGAATGCTTTTCCGAGATGTCCCGGTTGCCCCCGTTACGGACTTTATCCGGTCATTTCGGAACGCGGATGGGGCCCTGCTCACCGCGCCGGAGCCCGTCACGAGGTACATTGAGGACAGGGAGCATGACGAACTCGCGAACTGGGACGTGATGTTTGCCAGCCTCGAGCCTGGCCAGGGAAAGACAACCGAGAATGAGGTTCTTGGAACCACGATCCACTGCCAGGACCGCACCATCGGAGACCGCTCGAATGACCGTGTCATACGGGTGTCCAACAAGCAGAGAGTGGCATCGCGAGGGATTGAGAAAACCGGCCTCTCTTCGAAGCAGATATTCGAGGCGCGGAGCCTGTTCTTGGAGAACGACCCGACAGCCCAGAAGCGGCATGCAGCCGGTGAGAAGGTGAACTTCCCCGATCGCATCTATAGGCATGTCCGCACCAAGCCATTGTTGATAGTTCACCTTCTTGATCTCAAGCCGCGGAAGGACCCGGCTCCCGAGTGGTTGCCGACGGTGCCAGTAGTCGCATGGAGCATAAGCTTTCCGGGTACGAACAGGCCCGAGAAGAAGGTTGAGTATGTCGTTGGAGCGGTCTGGCTCAAAGAGAATATGCCGGACGATGGGGACGATGAAGATATCGGTGGTGACGATGACTGACGACCCTTGGGCCGAAATCAGCAAACCCTATTCTACCAGCCAACTGGCCATGCGGCGCGTTTCCATCCAAGGCCGTTGGGGTTTCTTCTGGGGTAAGGATGTCGCCGGGAGATGTCTTCTGGTCCTGTCGCACGATGCTGAAAAAACACCCCCAGGGAAACTGCCCAACCCAAGGGGCCTCTCGGTCGAGCTGACGGATCCGGTCGGTGGCCGGCGCGCATTGTTGCTGAAGCTGGTGGATGGGAGTCAGAGGGACATCTTCCACAAGTTGGCGCTCGACATAATGGCCGCGGCAGATGCCCGCGCAATCGAGCAGGAGGCCGTTGCGGTCGCGCTGGCCCGCACGTGGCGATGGCATCACCTGCTCAAGGGCGGCGGCGGCGGGAAACTGGGCGACGAGGAGCAGAAAGGACTCATCGGCGAATTGCTGGTAATCAAGCGCCATTTGATTCCGTTCCTGTCTCCGCTGGCGGCGATTTCGGCGTGGCACGGTCCCTTGGGTGCGCCGAAGGACTTCCAGGTCGGTCGGGTTGCTATCGAGGCAAAGGCACGAAGAGGTTCCACGATACCATTCGTCCAGATTTCCTCCGAACATCAGCTGGACACATCGGGCTGCGGTCGATTGTTCCTTCACGTCGTCGAGTTGGATCGGGCGTCCGAGAGTTCGGACTCTGCGACCACGGTGTCGATCGCCAGCGTCTCGGATGAGATCAGATCCATGGTTGACACTGCCGATCGGACCGCAGTCGAGATGTTCGAGGCGTGCTTGGTTTCGGCGGGAGTAGAGCGGACGTCCGATTACGAAAACGATTTCTGGGTCGAGGGTCGGACGAGATTGTTTGATGTGGTGGACGGGTTTCCCCGCATCACGCTAAAGAACTCAGGGGACGGTATACGGGGGGTGCGGTACGCCATCGATCTGGCTGCATGCGAGCCGTTCGGCGTGCTGCTGACAACCATTGACGAAGAGATAGGAAATCAGTCGAATGGCTGAAACACTCAAGCACTTCCTTGCAGAACTGGTTCACGACGTCGCTGTCACCGCGTCGGCCGAGGGCGAGTTCACGGAGGACGTTCTCTTCCGGAAAATGTGCGACCACCTTGTGGCTGCTGGCGAGTTGGAAACCCATGAACGGACCGGCTATGCTGATCGTGGGATCCGTATCGACGGGCATGGTGGCAATCCGGACGAGGCCGAGGGAAATCTCTCGCTCATCATCCTCGACTTCAATCAGTCCAATGAAGTCATCACATTGACCAGGACCGATATGGAGGCCGCCTTCAATCGCCTTGTCAACTTCATGAAGAAGGCGCGCGACCCCGATTTCCGGAACTCACTGGCCGAGGGTTCTCCCGGCTTCGATGCCGCCTTGCATGTGGGCTCGATGTGGGCCCGCTCCCGAAGGGTCAAGCTGATCCTTATCAGTAACAGGAAGTTGAGCGCGCGTGTCGATGGAAGGGATGCCGTCGAGATAGATGGGAAGACCGTCACCTACTCCGTTTGGGACCTTGAGCGCCTGTGGAAATATGTGTCCTCGGGCCGCGAGCGTGAGGACATGGAGTTGGATCTCGATGAGTTCGGGGGAGCAATCCCTGCGCTGCCGGCGCATCTGCGAACAGGTGATTATGAGGCATTCCTCTGCGTCGTTCCGGGTGCTCAGATCGCCCGGATATACGACCGTTGGGGCTCCCGCCTGCTCGAACAGAATGTCCGCAGCTTCCTTCAGCTGAAAGGGAAGGTCAATCAGGGCATGGCAAGGACGATCAAGGAGACGCCCGAGATGTTCTTTGCCTACAACAACGGGATCACGGCCACGGCCGAAGGTGTGACGCTGACCGAAGATCGAATGGGTATCAGCCGCATCCGCAATCTCCAGATCGTCAACGGCGGGCAGACAACTGCTTCGCTTCACCTTCAGAAGTCGAAGGGCGAGGGCTTGGACAGTGTCTTCGTCCAGATGAAGCTCTCGATCGTGAAGCCCGAGCGGGCGGAGGAAGTGGTTCCACGAATATCGGAGTATGCAAATACACAGAACAAGGTGAATGCCGCTGACTTCTTTGCCAATCACCCGTTCCATGTCGAGCTTGAAAAGCTATCCCGTCGTATCCTCGCACCTCGTGTTGAAGGCGCTCTTACGGAGACCCGTTGGTTCTATGAGCGTTCTCGAGGCCAGTACCAAAACGAACGGGCCAGAAAGGCCGGAACAGCGCAAAAAAAGTTCGATGCCGAGTGGCCGAAGACACAGCTGATTACCAAAACGGACCTTGCGAAGTTCCTGAACCTCTGGCCGGGAAATTTCGGTCGGATCGATCCATGCTCGGTCTGCCGCGGTGCGCAGAAGACATTCTCCGACTTTGCCACGACCGTGAGTGCGAAGTGGGGAGACGCCTCCCTAGCGTACGTGAACGACGACTTCTTCCGGGAATGCATCGCCAAGGCCATAATTTTCCGGGAAACGGAGAAGATTGTCACCAACAGGCCTTGGTACCAGAGTGGGTATCGTGCCCAGGTCGTCGCGCACGCATTGGGCAAGCTTGCTTGGGACATCCAGCAGAAGCAGGACAGCCTGAATTACGGTGCAGTCTGGGACAGACAGGCGGTCCCCCCAGCCTTGCATGAGGCCATCGTCGAGTCGGTCGACGCCGTCAGGGAGGTCATCATCAGACCGATCCAGCTGGGCCAGAACATCACCGAATGGGCGAAGGTCACGGCGTGCTGGCAGCGGGTCCAGGCACTCGAAGTCGCATGGCCCGACGATCTTTCCGAATTGCTCCGATCGGTCGCGGACGCGAAGGCTGCCAGGAAAGGCGCGGCGAAGGCGAAGAAGACCATGGACGCGACACAGGCAGCAATCGATGTGGTCAAGCTTGGGAAGGAGCATTGGCTGAGGCTTCTGCAATGGCCGGGCTCAAAAAAGGTGATTGGCCCAAAGGATCTCTCGATCGTGATACTCGCAGCTCAGGGCAAGACCCTGTCGGACAAGCAGGGTGTCTCGGCAATGGAAGCTCTGGAGAAGGCTGTCGAAGCAGGGTTTCCGTCAGGCTGAGCTTGGGGGACTATTGGACTTCCTCGCTCTAAACCCCGGTCGGGACTCGACGCCAGCAGGGACCCGGGTTCGAGGAGTGCACCTGCAAGGGCTTCGAGTGCGGGGAAGCTGCAGGGATGTGCAGGTAATGCGGAAGAGAGAAGGGCCGTAATGGAACGATATCAACGCACCCGGACCATACTGGAGATCGACCGAGTTTCAAATAAGAAAACCTTCTGTCGAGCTTCGCCGCATAAGCGACCGCCTACCTTGTCGACACTGAAATTACTTCGCCCGCGCTCCACATCGCGCTGCAATGCTCCGGCCCAATCGCAGGGCGATTGTTGTGCCAGCGGGGGATAAGCTCCCCAGACTCAGCCCGTCGCGTCGAGATCTGATATAAATACGAGACGGCGTTCGTTCCCGTCTTGTTCTGCACACGCGAATCGGGTTCGATATCGGTGTTCTAAGGAGTGGCCGCAGTGAACGAGATGTCCGCCCATCCGCGTGCCTGGACGCCGACCGGTGACCGGCCAAGCGAAAATGCCGACTTCAGCTTCATCGATCTCTTTGCTGGAATCGGAGGGCTCAGACGAGGTTTCGAGAGCATTCGTCGGGAAAATCGCTATCTCGTTGGTGAGTGCGTCCTGACCTGCGAGTGGGACCGCTACAGCCGAATGACCTACTCCGCGAACTTTGGCGTGCCCGAGGAATACATAAAGGGCGATATCCGCCTGCTTGAAGCGGCCGACATTCCCGACCACGATCTCCTGCTGGCGGGTTTCCCGTGTCAGCCCTTCTCCATCGCGGGGGTCTCCAAGAAGAACGCCCTGAACCGACCGCACGGGTTCGCCTGCGAGACGCAGGGCACGCTGTTTCACGACGTGAGGCGGATCCTCGAAGCGCGGAGACCTGCGGCCTTCGTGCTGGAGAACGTCAAGAACTTGCTCAACCATGACCGGGGTCGAACCTTCGCGGTAATCAAAGAGACGCTGGACGGGTTGGACTACGACTGGAAGCCCATCGTGATCGACGCGAAGGCGTGGGTTCCCCAACACCGCGAGCGTGTGTTCATGGTGGGCTTCAGGAGAGACCTCGGTCTCGACCCGTTCAATTTCGATGGTTTCACACCCCCTCCGCTTCCGAAGTGGCCTCGCCTTGAGAAGGTGCTTCACCGCAAGGGCGAGCCGGTCGACCTGCGTTACACCAACCGGGACGGAACGGCGCTCGATCGCTACACGCTGACCGACCACCTTTGGAATTACCTTCAGGCCTATGCGGAGAAGCATCGGCGCAAGGGCAACGGGTTCGGGTTTGGGCTCGTCAGCCCCTGCGACATCACCCGCACGCTCTCGGCGCGCTACTATAAAGACGGGTCCGAGATCCTCGTCGACCAGGGGCCAGGACGCCCGCCACGGCGTCTGACGCCGCGTGAATGCGCCGGCCTCATGGGCTTCGACGACGACCACCGGCGGATGGTCATCCCCGCCAAGGTGTCCGACACGCAGGCCTATCGCCAGTTCGGTAACTCCGTTGTCGTGCCGGTCGTCAAAGCGGTCGCTGAGTACATGGAGCCGTGGCTCCGCGCGGCGATCGCGAAGAAAGTTCGCGAGTCGGTGCTCGCCGCTGTTGGCTGACGGGGGACGAACCGCGCGCGGCCTGCGGATGGCGGCGGTCCGCACGAAAGGCACGGAGCTCGAGCTGAAAGTCAGGGCTGCGCTCGACGATATCGGCCGGCCATTCGCGACGAACCGGCGCAATCTGCCGGGATCGCCCGACATTGTGGTCGAGACGGCTCGCGCCGTGATCTTCGTGCACGGGTGCTACTGGCACCGTCACGACTGTCCGATCACTAACCGTCCGAAGACCTCTGCGGGCACCGACTGGGACGCCAAGTTTGAGGCTAACCTGCGTCGGGATCGCCGCAACCGTGCGGACCTCCTCGCCGCCGGCTGGCGGGTTCTCACCGTCTGGGGCTGTGCCTTGAAGAGTCGTGCACGCCTGACGCAAGATGAGCTGCGAAACGCCCTGCGGTTCTGGCTTGATTCGGACCTCGCTGAAGGCGTGATCCAGGGCAAATGGAAGGGGCACGACGATGCCGGTGATCGACCTCCCGGACTGGCTTGACCACAATCTCGCCCCCGAGCGGGTCGTCTTCTTCAAGCGGCTGTCAGGCAACGACACCCTCGCAAACGGGTCCATCAGGCCGGTCCCTACATTACGAAGAAGGTTCTCGCACAACCGTATGACGCAATTTCCAAGTCTGGCACGAGTAAGCTGAGCTGGTACAAAAATGAGTGAACCCGGCCTCACTTGCGGGCGGGTGACAAAGGGGGAGCCGGTGAATTGAACGAACTGATCAACCAACCTGATGCGCCGCGCCTTATTTACGGACTCCGGGACACGGGCTACAGTTTCAACACTGCGGCTGCCGACATAATCGATAATTCCATTGCTGCCGGGGCCACGGAAGTTAACGTCAGAATCGAGCTAGCCGAGGACGGTCGCAAGTTCGTGTTTTTCGGTGACAATGGCGCCGGCATGAACGACGCTGCACTGTTTTCGGCGATGCGCTACGGTGCTCCGGCCCGCGCTAATCTTGCGAGTCTCGGCAAATTCGGCTTGGGTTTGAAAACTGCCTCGAGCTCGGTCTGTCTCAAGTTCACGGTGATCTCGCGCACCGTGCCCAGTGGCGACTTCGCAAAGCTCGCTTGGGACCTAGAGCACGTCGAGGAGCAGAATCAGTGGGAGATGCTGCGCGAGCCGATGACTGCCGATGATTATGAGCTGTTCGAGGAACTCTGCGGCGAGAAGGGAACGCTCGTCATCTGGTCGAAGTGTGACCGGCTCCTTTCGAAGGAATATGACGATCCAGGCGGGGCACGCGAGCAGGCCGCGATCCGTAGGCTGGGCGAGCGCCTCATCGAGCACATCGCCCTGACCTACCACCGGTTTCTCAATGTCGGCGATGATCGCGAGCGCAATGTCTCGATCTCGGTGAACGGCCAGCCGGTCAGTCCCTGGAACCCGTTCTATCCCGAGAAATCGGAACAGGTACTCTCGGTCAAGCAGCAGCAGCTAGAAATCGAACTCGAGGACGGCACTGTCGAGACGGCACACATCAAGGCGTGGATCTTGCCGCACCGCCGGGAACTGACCAAGGAAGAGCAGAAGATCGCAAACATTACAAATCGCGGTCAGGGCTTCTACATTCATCGCGAGGGACGTGTCATCCAGCAGGGCGGATGGCTTGGCGTCTTCGGCGTCATCGAGCCGCATTATTCGCTTCTCAGGGTCGAGTTCGACTTTAGCCACAAGCTCGATGAGGCGTTTAAGGTCGACGTGAAGAAGTCGAAGATCCTTTTTGATCCCGCGCTCGAAGAAGCGCTAAGGACGCTTCTCCAACCAACTTATCGCGAGGCGGGCAACCGCTACCGCCGGACTGAGCGCAGGGTAGCAGTCGAACGCGGCGTGGATCATGACAGCGCGAATAAGGTGATCGGCAACACGCCAGCGACTGCGAAGCCGAGCGTCGTATCCGCTGACCCCGCACAGAAAACCGCGACCGTCTCAAACAATCGCGGATCCGGCATCAAGCTTCGAGTTCCCGTCGACACCAATGTCCGGCCCGGCAACATCCATGTGGAGGCGGTAGAGACCATCACCTCGGGCGATCTTTGGGAGCCGGCAATGCGCAGCGACGGAGAAGTCGGCTTTGTTGCAGGCGTCCGGATAAACAAGCACCACGACTTCTATCTCAAGATCTACCAACGAGCAGCGACCAGCGGCTATGCGGTCGAGGGTATGGACCTGCTGCTTTGGGCGTTCGCGGTCGCAGAGCACAACAATGTCAACGAGGAGCTCGAGCCGATTTTCGAGGATATTCGTAACGAGATCTCGACCAATATTAAAAAGCTTTTGCGCGAAGTTCCGCTGCCCGACGAGAGCGACCTGAACGGCGGCGAAGACGACGAGGACTGAAATGCTGGCGGCGAAGCAGTCGCTCATCCTGCGCGAGGTCGAGGAAGGGACCGGGGCAGCGATCGGTCTTGAGGAGGATCGCTCCGGTATGCAGACCGGACTGCGCCTCTGGTTCTCGGATCTACCTCGCTCGCACAGTCCGATCGTTACCCTGCGGCCTGCGGGCCTGAGGCGGTTCCAGGCGACGCTCACGTTCGGGAATTTTGCGGCGGACACCATCGGTCAGATAAACCGCGCCGATGCCGAGGAGATTCAGTTGGCCCGCGCGCTTATCGCCTCTGTCGCCAAGAGCGCCACCATCCGGTTCGCGGACGGCCAGTCGCTCGACGACTGGCGCATCCCTGATAGGGGCTTCTCGCTGACCGCCGAAAAGCGCAACATCACCGAGCGCTTCGAGGACGATGCGCTCGCGGCCACGTGTCGCGAGCTTGTTATTCCGATCCTTGCCGCGATGGCCGAACTTTATGGCTACGATCCGATCGAGGAGCCGGTCGGTCCGGCAGGCGAGATCGAAGGCGAACTATCAGCATCGGTCATCAGACGGCGCGAGCGGAATCCGCGAAACCGCCTGCTCGCCCTGCGGATTCATGGCGAACTGTGCAAAATCTGTGGCTTCGACCCGGCACGCCAGTTTCCTGTTCTCCGCTCAATCATCGAGGTTCACCACATCCAGCCATTATCGTCGCTAGGCGCGCCGCGCGCCTATGATCCGTCAGTAGATCTGATCCCTCTCTGCCCCAACTGCCATCGCGCCGCCCACACTAGGCGCCCGCTCCCGTGGAGCCCCACAGAGCTTCGGGCAATGCTGCATCATGACTGACCTCCCTCAAGACCTTCCGGCCGACTTCAGGCAACTTGTGCTGCATCCACCAGCTGGTAGGGAGGTATCCAGCCGGCTCGTGGAAGCGGAAATACGGGTTCGCCGTGATGGCGGACGCTTCGTCGCAGTGCTCGCCGGAACGCGAAAAGTTCGGGGTGAGAAGGCCATTTGGTACGTTTCCGGGGGTGATCGCAACTGGGTCGATGACGGCGCAGTGATCCGTCCGCTCCCCCGCGACGCCCCGCAAATTATGCAAAAAATGCTTGGTGATGCGGACGCTCAGAATCTGGCGTTCGCCGACGTCATTCGTCTCTTGCGGATCGAGAAACCGGAAATTCCAGTCTCGGCAGATTCGGATGTTTTTCAGCCGGCCGGCAGGGCAGCGGCAGAGCTGACGGCCGCAGATCCTGTTCCGGGCCTCAACGCAACCCTTTTCCCCTACCAAGCTCATGGGGTCGAATGGATGGGTCGAACGATCCGTCACACCGGGGGAGTTATTCTTGCGGACGAGATGGGTCTCGGAAAGACGATCCAGATCATTGCGCTGTTGCTCATTGACAAGCCGTCCAATGACGAGCCGGCGCTCATAATTTGTCCGACGAGCCTGATCGCGAACTGGCGCAAGGAAATCCTGAATTTCGGTCCCGAGCTGTCGGTTCTCATCCACCGCGGATCGCACCGTGCGGGCACCACTAGCGGGCTGCAGCGCGCGCAGATTGTCCTAGCTACCTACGATACTGTCGTCAACGACATTGCAATTTTCTCCGGCATGAAGTGGAGCTGGCTTATTTGTGATGAGGCCCAGGCGCTCAAGAATCCCAATTCCACACGACGCAAGGCAATCGCCACTATACCGCGGCGGCGAACGATACCGATGACCGGCACGCCGGTGGAAACTTCCCTGCTTAACCTCTGGTCCTTGGCCGACCTAGCCATTCCCGGGCTGCTCGGGAGCCAAGCCGCCTTCGAGGCACAGTTTCGTGATACGGAAGACTCCGCGCGGCAGCTCGCGCAGTTTACAGACCCGGTCGTTCTGTGCCGCAAGGTGCGAGAGGTAGCGGGAGACCTTCCGGAGCGGATCGACATCGACGTGCCGCTCGAGCTCGGCGATAGCCTGTCGATACTTTACGACGGAGTGCTTGCCGACACGCTTCAGAAATACTCGGTGGCCGGTGCACTGGTCGCGACCGGTCAGCTCCAGCTGTTTTGTGCCCATCCGTGGCTGCAGGGAAATGATGGACAAGCGGATGGAAATGACGACGCATCGTGCCTCAGAAGGCCGGGACTACCACTTGTCACTCCGAAGATCGAGCGGACACTCGCCATCCTCGAGGAAGCATTTCGCTCGGGTCAGAAGGTACTGGTATTCGCCGCCTTCAACCGCTGTGGTGACATCATCCGCGAGGCCGCTGCGGATCATCTCCCCGCCGCGTTTTGGGATGCAATCAATGGATCAACACCGCAGGAAGAACGACAGTCGGTCGTAGACGCATTCACCGCGTATTCGGGACCAGCCTGCCTCTTTCTCAATCCGAAAGCCGCAGGCGCGGGACTCAATATCACGGCGGCGAACGTTGTAATCCATTATACCCAAGCTTGGAACCCTGCGCTCGAGGCGCAGGCGAGCGCCCGCGCGCATCGTCGCGGCCAAACCGAGCCAGTACGCATCTACCGGCTGTTCTACGAGAACACTGTCGAGCGGGTGATGATCGAACGTTCAGCATGGCGGCGCGAAATGGGTAACGAGGCAGTACCGGTCTCGACGCGCGACGCCCACGATCTGCAGCGCGCCCTCACAATACGACCGGGAAGGGATGGGCAATGACTATCCAGACCTATGAGAAGGAGCTCACCGCCAACGATACTGGCGGAACGGGTGCCCACCAAGCAGGAATTCACATTCCCAAGTCGCAGACTGACCTGCTCTTGCTCCTTCCTCACTTGGACTCCTCCACAAAGAATCCCGACGCTTGGATCGAGATGAAAGATCTCGCGGGTAACGTTTGGCGCTTCCGCTACATTCACTATAACAACGGTCTGCATGACTTAGGTGGTACTCGGGACGAGTTCCGTATCACACGTATGACCGGCTTCTTCCGATCGGTGGGGGCGACGGCGGGAGACACGCTCGTCCTGTCAGGCAAGCCTGGCACTTGGCGCTACGAGATCTCGGTTCGGAAAGCCGGGGAAGTGCCGGGAGCCGAGCCGTCGGAACCGCGTCGCGTTCGTCTGCGCGGCTGGCAGCGTGTCTATTGAGGGAGCACCCAGGTTGGAGAGTGCCGACGCCCTGCGGCCGCGACCAAGGAGTGGAGGTCTTGACGGCCTTTCCATTGGGGTCCTGCATCTCGGGACCAAGACCCGGCTGCTAGAAGAAGCCGGATACCGGACGTTGGGTGACGTGAAAGATTTCAATCTTTCCCTTCTCATGTGCATCCCATCAATCGGACGCCGTACGGCCGAAGAGGTTGTTCGCAAGGGGATAGCCCTGCGCGAGGCTGTTGACGGAAACGGCGTGATCGACTGGCAGGCATATTGCGCGGTGGCGGGTATTCCGCTGCTGCCCGCCGGGCCTCCGGCCGACGGGTACAAGTTTCTAGCGGGCCTCCCCTCGTTCTTTGAAGCGCTTGCAGAAGAATTGGACGACAACGTTTTGGCGGCCGTTCTCTTGGACCGGATTTGCAGGCCGCGGGGATGCCAAAAGACGCTCGAGGAGATCGGCTCTGCGGCTTCGCCAGCTCTGACGCGTGAGCGCGTCCGGCAGAAGGAACGAAAGCTGCTTAATCAGATCACCGGCGGACTGCTAAACGATACTTATGACGGTCTCGGCATTCATTTTCATCCCGATTTCGCGCGCTGGTGGCGGAGCGCGGCGGATGCCCTAGCCGATATTGAGGAAATCGAGGTGGGCAGCTTCGTGGAACTGCTCTCGACCCTTTGGAATGTCCCTCAAACAGCTGTTATGGAGCAACTTCCGGCGCTGGTAGCTGTCGTGACAGGCGAGCCGCAGATGGCAGCAGGCTTCCGGGCCTTCTCGACACTTGATGCGCGGCTGTTCGAAGAAGGCAGCCAGGATCTGAACCGTCTCTCTGTGCTGAAGCTACGCATTGGTAACGCCGCAATCCGACTGGCAGAAGAAGGTTTGCCGCGTGTGGAAGATGTGATTGAAAGCCTTCGAACAGGGGACCTTGAGAGGATCGGCATCAAGGCAGCGAAGCGCGTTACGGAACATCTCAATCTCGTCGCATCCTGTATCCATGAAACCGGTTTCGATTGGGACAGCTATCGAACTACGGTCGGCCTTGACTCCCTTCCCCAGACGCCTCCCATTACTCCGGTTGCCTTCGTTAGCACGCTGATGGAGGTCACCGAAAAGCTGCTGCGAAGTCACACTGTTAGCAGGCGCGCTGCAGATATTTATCGACACCGCACAGGAAAAGATGCTCGAGACCGTATGACGCTCCACCAAGCCAGCGAAGCACTCGGAACGTATTCGTCGACGATCAAGCGCGAGGAGACCGTACTCCTCACTTGGTTAAACGATGTGTTAGTGAGCCGGGAATTTTGGAAGCTCGATGTCTGGCTCGACGACACTTGGCTTGCCTGGTGGTCCGAAGCGCTGGAGACATTTGAGCGATTCGACGACGATTATGATCTCTTTGCAAATAATCTCGCGTGGCGCTGGCGACTGACCGGCAAGGAAATCAGGGCCGCAACACCTACGCTGTGGGCTGTTTTCACCGGCTACCCCGACGGACGACGGTCGGCAAACCAGCCGATTGTCTCGGTTGCCGAGGTGGAAAGCGCGACAGGTCGGATCCGCCTGCAGGGGTTTCGGCGCGTATACTGACAGTACGCTGCGGGCCCAGCCATTGAGCGGCCGGGCCAGTCTTGGGCGCTTATGGCCAGCTAGACGCGGACACCAGCGGAACCCAGCAGGATCGCTTGCCAACCGGGGTATTCCGGCCCTTTCATCTCTGCGATTCAGCGGTATTTATTTGGGGGATTTCCAAGTGTTCCAATAGTTCTAGGTCGGATTTCGCCGGCGCTGGATTTGTTTCTCGAGCAGGACTAGGAATAGCTGGGCAGTAAGCGCTGGTCTCAGGCTACGCCTCGGCCTCTTTCTTCCCGTAGGCCCACGGCAGGAAATCGTCGATCTGGCTCTGGGGATGGCCGGCGACGATGCGGGCGATGACGCCGGAGAGATAGGCTTGCGGGTTGATGCAGTTGAGTTTGCAGGGACCGGCGAGGCGATGGTCGCCCAGTGCTCGCCGCCGCCGTCGGATCCGGCGAACAGCGCGTTCTTGCGGGTGAGCGCACTCGGCCGGATCGAGCGCTCGACGAGGTTGGAGTCGATCTCGACGCGTCCGTCCTCGAGGAAGTGAGTTAGGCCCGGCCAGCGCGAGAGGGCGTAGCGGATCGCTTCGGCGAGCTTGCCTCGCCCGTCCGGTGGAGCAGGCCACGGCAGCAGGGGCCGGTCTTGTCCTCGACGTCGACCACCTCTTCGATCCGCGGCAGATGGGTGGCGCGGTTGGCCCGGCGCCTGGCGGCTCGAGCGTGCTGCCGGACGGGGTCGGCGGCTTCGTCACCGGCAAGGCTCTCCGCCTCGACCTGCTCGGCCTCCTCGAGCGCCAGCAGCAGCTGGTCTTTGGGCAGGCTCTCGGCCTTCCGGCCGAAGCGGTGGCGCTGCGACCCCTTGATGATCTGGCGCATGGCGCCGCGTACATGAGAGCGGCAAAATTGCAGCACCCGCCTCGAGCCGCTCGTTCTCGGCACACTCGGCCAGGAGCACTCTGTGGCTAACATGATTGTATCGGCCTCGTGACTGACGCGGCCCCGGCCCTTCCCGACGACGCCAATGGTTCAATAGCAAAATCCGGGGCTCGTCAGCCCTCCCGCTTCGGCCGGCACTGCTTCCCCCCGTTGCGCTGCTTTGGCGTATCTGAGCAGGCTCCAGTTCCGGCTCCGGCGGCGATCACGGCAGGGATAAATGCGACCGCTTCCGCGTCAGAGTCTCCAAATGGATCGCCAGAGTCGGCCCTCAAGCGGCGGCGACGAAGGTGGGGATGGGACAGCGCTTACGGCAGGACAAGTGCTCTGTCGAGATTAACGAAATGAGAAGGAGTCGACGGCAATTCACAATGAGGCATAGTTCCACTATACTTCAAGCGCTCCGGCAGATCTAATTCAGAGGCTTACAGATGGCGAAGGGGTACAAGACTGGTGGGCGCCGACCAGGCTCTCTCAACAAGACTACCGCGAATGTGAAGGCGGCATTCACGGCCGCCTTCGAGGAACTGGGCGGGGTGCCGGCGCTGGTAGAATGGGCGCGAGCCGAGCCGACGGAATTCTATAAGCTGTATGCTCGTCTCTTGCCGGCAGAGATGAAGGCAGAAATCACGGTCGAGAGTGAGGGGCTGTCCGAGCGTCTGGAGCGGGCTCGTCAGCGGGTGATCCTGCTCGAGCATGAGCGGCGGAGTGTGTTCACTCCAGAGATTGGCGGCCTCCACCATCTGCCGGCCGACCCGCTGTCCGCGAGTGACGACCTGGTCGATCGGACACCGGCCCCGCTCGAGCGCTCGGCTACAACCCTGCAGGCATATCGAAGCTGAGCTGCCGGCAAGGTGGATATCCCGGGGCGCTTCTCGACGGGTGACGCAGCGGTGACGGGCTACTGCCCTGCTTATTGCGCTAACATCTTGATAGTGTTGAGATGACGCATCAACCGCAAGACCTTCCGAGATATGGCATTGGAGTTAAGCGTTGAGCTTTTAGCGGAGGATCTCACAGGCATCTAGATTGTTGCGCGCCGGTGCGTCATCTCAACACTTTCAGTGATTTAGCCGACGAAAACGCCCCGCCGTGCGTCATTTGTGCGTCACCTCAAGGCCAACGAAGTACCCGCCATTCTTGGCCCTTTGTATTCGATGCGGGCCGTTCGCGCCTGGACGCGCTGGACGAACCCGTTCCGGGCTCCCGTCCCGCGGGGTCGGTGCGGCCGCGCGCCCGCGGCCCCGCCGCCTCTGGCGCGGTGCGCGGGGGGCGCTATGCTGGTATCTCCCGCCCCTTGGTCCCGCCCGCCGATGTCCGACATCGCCCCTCCGAGCCCCGCCGTCCGCCCGCCGCCGCGGCGCGTGTTCGTCGTCGGAGGCACCGGCACGATCGGCCGGGCGGCGGTGCGGGCGCTGGTGCGGCGGGGCCACGATGTGGTGTGCCTCGCACGGCCGCGCGCAGGCGTCGGCGGTGCGCTCGCTCCCGGGGACACGGCGCGCCTTCTGGAGGGGGCACAGGTGCGGTACGGTACGGTCACCGACCCCGTCTCGCTGGCCCGGGACGGCTTCCGGGGCGAACGGTTCGATGCGGTCCTCTCCTGCCTCGCATCGCGGACCGGGTCGCCGCGCGATGCCTGGGCGATCGATCACGAGGCGAACTCGGCGGTGCTCGCCGCCGCTCGCGAAGCGGGGGTCCGCCGGTTCGTGCTGCTCTCGGCGATCTGCGTGCAGAAGCCGCTGCTCGAGTTCCAGAAGGCCAAGCTCGCGTTCGAGGCGACCCTGGCGAGCTCCGGCCTCGCGTGGACCGTGGTCCGCCCCACCGCCTTCTTCAAGTCGCTGACGGGGCAGGTGGAGCGGGTCCGGCGGGGGCGAGCCTACCTGGTGTTCGGCGACGGCCGGCTGACCGCCTGCAAGCCGATCGGCGACGACGATCTGGCCGATTTCCTCGCCGCCTGTATCGAGGAAGACCGCCGCGCCGGCCGGGTGCTGTCGATCGGCGGACCGGGCCCGGCCGTGACGCCGCTCGAGCAGGCCGAGCACCTCTTCGCGCTCCTCGGACGGCCGCCGAGGATCCGCCGGGTGCCCGTGATGCTGCTCGACGGCGTCGCCGGCGCCCTCTCCCTGGCGGGGCGGTTCAGCCCGGCGCTCGCGGACAAGGCCGAACTCGCCCGCATCGGCCGCTACTACGCCACCGAGTCCATGCTGGTCCTCGACCCGGCTACGGGCCGGTACGACGCCGACGCGACCCCCTCGACCGGGACCGAGACCCTTTTCGACTTCCAGGCTCGCCTCGTGCGCGGCGAGGCCTCGGCGGAGCGCGGCGACCACGCGGTGTTCTAGCGGTGCAGGGCCGCGCGCTGCGTCAGAATGCGCTGGTCAACCCGGTCAGCCAAGCCGGGCTCGCCGAGACGAGCGCGGCTACGAGCACCTAGTCGTACCCGGCCAGGATCAGCACGCCGATAACGACAAGGCCGGCGCCGAAGACCGTCTTCGCGCCGGACCCCACACTCGCCAGCAGACCGCACAGCCGCAGCAGCCGCTCCCGCGAGAGATGGCCGAGGGCAGCGAGCGGCAGCGACGCGCCGACCCCGAAGGCCAGCATCACCGCCGGCAGCCTGCCGAGGTTTTCGCCCCGTGCGTCAGTTGTGCGTCACCTCGATGCCCACGAAATACCGGCCATTCTTCGTCCTCTTGTATTCGATGCCGGCCGCTCGCGCCTGGACGCGCTGGACGAACCCATTGATAGCCGGCAGCTTCTCGGGCCTGAAGCCCTCGCGCTTTGCCCAATCAGTAAACCGCTGGTGGGCGTCGCGGGTGGCGATCATCGGGCCGCCGTTCACGATAGGGCAAACCCGAACACAAACATCGATCCAGGCTGCAACGGGATCATCGCCCAGCACCCATTCGCGGAGCGCTTCGCGGCAGCTTTCGGGGACTTCAAAGTTGCGGCGACGTTTCAATCGCGCTGCACCGTTCACGGCCCACGCCAGCAGCAGATCCTGCTCCTCCGACGCAATTCCCTTGCCAATGTCCTCGACACGTTCCTCAACCGGGATCGATCGGTTAAAGGGGATCACGAGCAAGCGGCGCTGCACGCCTCGGTCAACGCCACCCTTGAAGCTTGGCAGCTGGTTGGCGGCGAAGAGGTTCTGCGACATGCAGCGGAACTCAACCCGGCTCTTGTAGAGGTCGCGCGCAACGATAGGCTCGCCGGTAACGGCCGACTTGAATGTGTCCGATGCAATGGCCTCGGGCGAGAGTTCGTCGGAGGCGTTGAGGAGCTTGCCGACGAGGCCGATCACATGTCGTTCGTCACCCATCTTTGAAGCGGGGACGCAGCAGATCGCACTCGCGGGAAGCAGGCCACGAGCCAGCTCGAGAACCTGGCTTTTGCCGTTCTCGGCCGTCTTGCCATGCAGGATGACGGCGCGGGGCTGCATCAGTTTTGTAGCGTAGCCCAGCGCTGCAGCACCGCAGATTTCCGCCAGAAGCGCGCTTTTCGCCTCCGCGTCGGGATCACCCTTGAAGATGCCGGTCAGCAGACGGCAGAGCAACGAGCCCTCGGGCGGCGTTCCGGAGGCGCCGGGCTGCCACCTACCGGGCAAGGTGTTCCGGCACCGGTGGCCCTGAAAGTGGGGCTCCAGATGTGGCGTGCCGTCTGCGTCGAAGCGGATGAAGCCCGAAGCGCAGTTGATCCCGGCGGGCGGATCATCGAAGTAGCCGGGCTTGGCGCACATCGCGGCGCATTCGTTTATCACCGAGTTGATCCGGGTCTCGCTCAGCTTGACCATGGAACGGTCGCCGTAGCGGGCGCCATCGTAGCGGTGGACCAGCACTCGCATTTCGTCTCTGGGGATCGGTTCCCAATGCGTGCCGCCGAACCGCCAGAACTCGCCCTCGGCGTGGACGACTGGACCGTGGCGGTTACCCAGATCGCCGCGAACGCGCCCCGCGATTTCCACGTCCGAGCCGATATTCAGCCGTTTGCACCCCGCGTCGGGCTCGTCCGGCTGGAAGCGCGCGGCCCCCGCAATGCGGCTACGTACCGCCTCTTCCCCTTCGCGGGTGAGCACGTCATTAAAGTCCTGGCCTTCGGGCGGGGTTGCGATCATGACGGTGATCCCTCTGAGCATAAGCCTGTTGGCGGCTCGATCGATTTGCTGGTCGGCCTTGCTGCCCGGCGCGTCGCCGTCTCGCGCAATGATGACCGTAGAGCGGTCCGAAACCGGCGCGTGGCCTATGTTGGAGATCCCAAGGCACGCCCAGACCTCCTGCCCGGTTGCCTGCCACACCGAGAGCGCCGTCTCGACGCCTTCGCAGAGCACCAATGGTGCGCGGCCGGGCAGGCGCACAGCGGCCCGCTTGGCCCAACCGTCGACGGCCTTGTTGGTGCGCTTCCTCACGCCCAGCGGAGCCTTTCGCCCGTCGGCTGTCAGATAGATCTGCTGGACGGCCAGCACCTCGCCCGCAGCATCGGCCGCGAGTGCTACCAGAGCGCCGAACATGTTGAATGCCGAGCGGCGATAGCGGATGCAGTCGGGTGGATCTACGGTGATGCCGCGACTGCTCAGGTATGAAAGTACCGGCGTCGAAACTGTGGGTACTGCGCGGCGCAAGATTTGGTCCACCTTCTCCGGGTGGCCTCGCGATGTCGGGGTCTTTGGCTCGGTTGAACTCGAGATAGTGTCGGTTGTGGAGGCGGCCTCTTTTAGCCAGCCCCGCGCCCACTCGTACGCCGCCCTCCTGTCCAGTCCGCATACGTGGCTGATGAGTTGCAGCCCAGCGCCGCCAACTTCGGCTTCGTGGTCGTACCACTGGCCTGCCTCCTCGCCTGCGATCTCCACGGCAATGCTGCCTTTCGTCCGGAAGCGCAGCTGCTGTGCATTCGACATCCGCAGGTTCGGTTTGCCGAGCAGGCTCTGAGCCAGTTCGGCGATCCGCCTGTTCAGCGTTTCTGTGAGATGCGCGACAGACATGCTACGCCTCCCCACTATTCCGGTGATCTCGGCTTTCCGGATCGCCAGAAGATCGGAGGAGATCACCGCAGCGCGAATTGATCTGAACCGTGTCCCTGACGAAGTGCGTCGGGCCGGTGTGGTTCTTGTCCCACACGTGCCAGGCGTGATCCTGAGAGGGCGATCCCCGGCCGTCCCAGTCGATCCGTCGGGAGATCGGCCGGATGCGAGCCAGCGGAAACTCTTCGAGCAGGCGGCTCCGTCGCCCGGCCCACGTCCAGTTGGCCGGCAAGAGCAGGGCCATGTAGGCGACGCCCAAACGAAGCGCGCGTTCGACGAACGGCGCCCCACCGCTTCGCGGGCTGCACAGCCGGTACGGAGGGTTGGTGACGATGATCGGTGCGAGCGCTGTAGGGGCTCGCAGGAAGTCCAGGCGGTCGATCCCGGCCGCCATCGGCTCGATGTCGGAGGCGACGGTGGTGAAGCCGGCCGCCAAGAGTGGGCCGAGCATCGCCCCGTCTCCCGCCGCCGGCTCCCACACCAGGGAGCCATGAGCGCGGATGGCCGAGGCCTCAAGCTCCAGAAATGCCGTCACCACCCATGGCGGCGTAGCATACCAATCGCGAGCGTGCCGAGTGGCCAGCCGTGTCGGCGTGTGACCGAGGGCTTTGAAGATGCCTTGGGCAGTCATGGCCACGCCTCCATCGGCAGTCCGGTGACTGTGGCCGCGGCGAGGTGGGTGAGGGACGCGACCTCTCCGATCCTCGGACCCGCGAGCCACAGCCCGCTGATGCATCGCGAGAGCAAGGGAAACCGGTTTAGGAGGCGGCTTATGAGGATGCCGACCACGGACCCTGGTTCAGTGGTCATGGCCGTCATCCCCTCTCAAACAGGGCGCGGATGTCCTCCGCGCGCCAGACGGTCACCCGGGGGCCAAGCTTCAGGGGCTTCGGGTAGCGCCCGGTCCGAACGCCTTCCCACCAGGTTGATTTCGAGACAGGGATCGGACCTTGTGGCGCAAGGATCGCGCGTAGCCGAACAAGTCCGGTTCTCGGAAACTCGGGAAACTCCATGTCTGCCTCCGTCCGTTGACGTCGGACAGATCCTGGAGATAGTTTGTTACGTCATCCGAGGGCTGTGGATTAGGCGCAGTAACCGTTTGATAAGTCGGGGCAATCCGGCTCTTCTGCATCAACAGCGTGCCCTTGCCCGGCTAGGTCTGTGCGCTGAGAGAACGAGAAGCACAGCGCCGGGATTCGCCAACCTTGTGCTCCTGGGCGAGTCGCAGACCTCACATTTGAGCCACCAGTAAAAACAACGACGAATCAACGCGCTAGCGGAATCGAACCGCCGTACGAAAGTGGCAAGGGGGTACGAGTGGGGGTATCCTTCCAGAATCAAACTGAAGAAAAGATCTCTTTATAATAGCTTAGGTCATTTATTGGATGCCGCCCCTGGCACCATTCCTCGCCTAACAGGCTGTTGAAGAAGTCGCTCGCCTGTCCGACCTCGCCATGATTCACTCGCCTGATCGGCGCGGGAGGCTTGGCGGTGCGGGGATCGGACGAGAAGAC
>JAWLBM010000022.1:0-80158 GCA_041687675.1 Pleomorphomonas sp.
CGCTCATCAACGACGCCATCGGTCCCTCCTTCGGAACCGCTGACAGAATCCATCTCACCTCAAAGCGCTAGAGTCATTCTCCAAATGCGATTCCCCTGAGGCCGGGAGGGCGGTTGCGCTGCTGGCTGTCGCTCTCCTTTCCTCCGCCGCGTTCTGGGCGCCGAGACGGCCGGACCCGTCGAGGCCGGGGATGTCGGCACGGATGGCGACGGCCACGATGGCGGCCGGCGCGGAGGCTCTCGCGGCCGCGGCGGGGGAGATCCGGGCGGCCGTGGCCGAGGGGCACGGATGACGCCGGTCGGCATACGGTCTCGAATGATTGGGAGCGGCAGGAGTGCAGAGTAGCAGCATCGCGTCCGGCAGCTTCGCCCTCGCGCCTTCGGTACTCGCCATCTCCTGCGGCTCGGCGGTCGCGGCGGACGACGGGATCCTCGGCGACCGCGTGGCGAGCGTCACCTAAGGGCCCTACGTCCGGTTCGAGGCAGGCGTGTTCGACGCCGCCTTCGACGACGCGCTTTGGCAGCCCGGCGCCGGGGACCCGACCATCGGCTTCGATCTCGACGGCGACGTCAACGGCCTTGCCTCCTTCGCCCTCGGCTACGACTGGCAGAATGGCATCGGTCTCGAGGGCGCGGTGCTGGCGACCGGCTGGACCGGCTTCGACGGCCCGTGCACCGGGGCATCGGACGAAGCCTCCTGTTCGCTGCACGCCGACATCTCGGACGGTTCGTTCCGGACGACGGCCCTGATGGCGAACCTCCACTTCGCGCCCTTCGAGGCGCGGGGCTCCCATTTGATCTTCCAGCCGTTCGTGGTCGCCGGCCTCGGCGTCGCCGACTACCGGGCGGGCGACTGGCCCGGGGGCCGGCCACGCCCGCCGGCGAAGTCGCGCCCGTCCCGGGCACGGGACCGGGAACCGAGCCGGGAGCCTGCGGTTGTCACTTCGAGGCAGACCGCGCCCACCGTGCACTCCGACCGCAGCGAGGAAGCATGCTCTACGTCGACATCCCCACCCCGGACGAGCTGAGGCGCCTGATCGGGGTCCGATCCCGCTGGTGCGTGTCGATCTACCTGCCGACCCACCCGGTGACGCAGCATCGCGACATCGACCGCCTCGAGCTGAGGGCGCTGGCGGAAGACGCGGTCGGCCAGCTGACCGGATCAGGGGTGCGGGCCAACGAAGTCGCGGACATTCGCGACCAGCTGGCGGAACTCGCAGACGACGAGGCCTTCTGGACATACCAGTCCCACGGCCTGGCCGTCTTCGCCGACGCCGATGCGATCCGGACCTTCCGGCTGCCGGAGAGCGTCAGCCGGGCCAGCGAGGTCAGCGACCGGTTCCATCTTTCGCCGATGATCGCGGCGGTGAGCTTCCCGCGGGTTGGCTACGTGCTCGCGCTGTCGGAATATGCGGCACGACTGATCGAGGTCACGCCCGACGGGGGCGGCGAGGCGCTGGCCGTGCCGGGGCTGCCCGAGCGTCTCGGCGGTCTCTTCGATCCACAGCGCCGGCCGGGCGATCCCGCGATCGGCGAGGGCGGCCAGCCCCTGGCGGTGAGGGACAACGCGCGCGAGGTCGACCGCGCGCTCCGCACGTTCCTCGCCGGCCTCGACGTCCCGCTGGTGCTTGCGACGGTCGACTCGCTCGCCGCCTCCTACCGGCGCGCCAGTTCCTACCCGAACCTCGCCCCGACCCACATCTCCGGCAGCCCGGATCGCCTGTCCGACGGCGAACTGGCCGCGCGGGCGCAGCCGATCCTCAGCGACTACAACGAGCGGCGGCTGCAGGCCGTGAAGGAGGAGTGGGAGCGGCGCCACTCGTCCGGCCGCAGCGTCGCGGACCTGTCGCAGATCGCGCGAGCCGCAACCCTGGGCGCGGTGGACACCCTGCTCTATGACGCCGACCGTCCGGTCTACGGCACCGTGGCCGAGGCGGACGGGGCGATCTCCGTCGGCCCGCACGGCCCCGGCACCTACGACATCGTCGACGAGGTGATCGGCAGGACCATCATGGCGGGCGGGCGTGCCATGGCCGTGGCCGAGGACGACCTTCCCGACCGGCATTCACCGGTCGCGGCGATCCTGCGGTACCCGGTCTGACCCGTCGGGGAGCCCTCCGGGGGCGATGCCGCCCGCGGCCAGGATCGGCTATGGACCTCGCTGCGACCCCGGAGGACGCCCTCCGGCGCCGGCCCGGCCGACGCTCAGTTCCCGCCCGAGGTGGCCCCCGTTGCGATGCCGTCGAACACCGCGTCGAGTTCGCTGGCAAGATCGGCGAGGGTCTGGCCGCCCTCGTCCATGTAGGGCGCGAACACCGTGCCCGGCGTCTTGTAGGAAAGGGTCGCCGTTCCGTCCGCGTCCTCGGTGACATAGAAGCGGATCGGCGCCTCGATGCCGGCGGCGGTGCTGGCTTCCAGCATGCGCCGGGCGTAGTCGTTGCGGTAGACGCCGACCACCCGGTTGCCGGGGATCTCGAACCCCTGCGCCCTGGCTCCCGCCGAGGCGCTGGCCGAGGTGACCAGCCCCATCCCTGCGGCCTCGATCGCGGTCTCGAGTTTGAGGTTCAGTTCCTCGAAGCCGAGTTCGGTGTCGATGATCACCCATCCCTGCCGCTGGTCCGGCATCTCGGCAGCGGCCGCCGAGGCCAGCATGGCGGCGAGGGCGACGAGGGCGGCGATCTTCGGGATGCGCGTCATGGGATCGGTCTCCTTGCTTGCGTCTGCGTCTCGATGGAGCGGCCTTCGCTCCTCTTCAAGTCGGGCCCCCGCGGCAGGCGGGCCCGAGCGTCTACACCATCATCGACGGGTCGCCGATCACCCGGATCGGGGCCCGGTCCGGCACCCGGTCGTAGAGATCGATGACGTCCTGGTTGAGGAGGCGGATGCACCCGGACGAGACCGCGCGCCCGATCGAGGCCGGCTCGTTGGTGCCGTGCAGCCGGTAGAGCGTGTCGACGCCGTCCTGGAAGATGTAGAGGGCGCGGGCGCCCAGGGGGTTGTCGAGGCCGGGATCCATGCCGCCGTTGGCGATCGAATAGGGCTCGAGCTCCGGCTGCCGCGCGACCATCTCGTCCGGCGGCGTCCAGCGCGGCCACTTGCGCTTGTACTGGACGCGGGCGCGGCCGGCCCAGGCGAAGCCGTCGCGGCCGACGCCGATGCCATAGCGGACCGCGCTGCCGTCGTCGCGGGTGAGGTAGAGGAACTTTGCCGGCGTATCGACCACGAGCGTGCCGGGCGCCTCGCCGGTCGTGTTGTCGACGACGCTGCGCCAGTACAAGGGATCGACGACGGAGACGTCCACGGCGGGAACGGGAAAGCGCTCGAACGGCATCGCGTCGTACATCGCGGGCCGTAGCGGGGCGGACGGGAGAGGCTCCGGGGTCAGCGCGACCTCGGCCCGCGGCATGCATCCGGCCACCAGCGAGGCGCCCGCGCCGGCGAGAAGCACCCTCCGGCTCAGCAGCCGGCCATCCTTCGTTGCTCTGTCGATCCTCAAGCCCGGCTCCTTCAAAGGCTCTGTCCGTCGCCACGGCGGACGCACGCGCGACCGTGTCGCCCGGGACCACCTTCGGCCCCGGACCCATGGCGTTACGCCCTGGTGTGGCAAAAAACCGATGCCTCACGTGGAGTTGATGTCGGACGGGGGCTCGCCCGGGCAAATGCGGCACGTGGTCGGCCGGGCGATCTCCCCCGAGACGCTCGACCCGGCGACGCGAGGCATGACTTTGTCGTGAAGACGTATCTTCGGCGCCGTCCGGCGCGAACTGCATGTTGCGATCCCGCACCGGCGATCGCGCTGAAAATCACCCGAGGAGATGAACGAGATGAACAGGCCCATATCGACGCTCGCCCGCAGGGCCTTCGCGGTCGCCGTGCTCGGCGCCCTGCTGTCGGGCGCGCCCGCCTGGGTGGGGACGGCTCTCGCCTACGACGAGAATTCCCCCCTTGCGATCAACATAGACGAGCAGGGCGTCGCGCTGCGCGGCTACGACCCGGTGGCCTACTTCACCGCCGGTGCGCCGACCCCGGGCGATCCCTCCCTGACGGCGGTCCACGACGGCGCCACCTACCGCTTCGCCTCGGCTGCGAACCGCGACACCTTCCTCGCCGACCCGGCGAAATACGCGCCCGCCTTCGGCGGCTTCTGCGCGATGGGCGCGGCCTTGGAGAAGAAGCTGGACGGCGACCCGAACGTCTGGCGGATCGTCGACGGACGGCTCTATGTCAACGTCGCCGAGACGGCGCAGAAGCGCTGGCTCGAGGACGTCCCCGGCAACCTCGCCAAGGCCGACGCCAACTGGCCGAGGATCAAGGACATGGCCCCGAAGGACCTCTGAACCCTCGCCCCGCTCCCGGCCGCCTCCCTCCGGGGCGGGCGGCCGGCACAGGGCGTGGGGAAGGTGGCGAGACCGGCGGGCCAGGATGGAGACCGATGCGGCCGAGGAGACCGCCGGTGCCCGGTCGCCCCGACCGGCACGCCCGAGGCCGCGAGCCGACAGGCCCGGCCGTCACCGCTCCAGCGCCGCCGCCTCGTCCTCCGGGGACATCGGCTCGCCCGCCGAGACCGCGTCGAGCCAGGCCTCGAGGGCGGCGAGCGAACCTGCCGGGGCATAGCCGCCGTCGAGCGGCGCCTCCACCGCGAAGGCGACCCGCCAGGCGCCGTCCGTCCGGCAGGCGACGGCGACGACCGCGTTGCTGCGGTCCACCTCGAACTCGCGGCAGAGGCTTCCCTCCGCGTCCCGGAAGGTGGCGATCGCCTCGAGCCGTCCGACCTGCGGGATCATCTGCTCGGCGCCCGCGGGGAGGGTGTCGAGAAGCGCGGCCACCTCGGCCGGCACCGGCTCCGCCACGGCGAGCCCCGCCTGCCGGTCGTCGCCGACGGCGAGGAGGTAGCCCGCCGGCCCGGCGAGCAGCGCGGCCAGCGACGCGGCTATCAGGGCCGGCCAGGCCCACCCGCCCCGGCGCTGGTCGCGCCTCCGCCCGGCGAGGCTCACGACCTCGCCCCGCGGAGGTTCGGCCGCGGCGGCCATCGCCCGGATCCGGGCGGCGAGTTCGGGCGGAACCGGCAGGTCGGCCAGCGGCGCGTGCAGGTCCCGGACGGCGACTCGCGCCTCGGCGAGCGCGGCGACGCGGGCGGCGAGGTTGGGGTCGGAGGCGATCGCCGCCTCGATCGCCGCAGAGGCCTCGTCGTCGAGGACGCCGTCCGCGAAGGCCATCAGGGTCTCGTCGTCAAAAGCCGTGGTCGCCATCCAGGCACTCCCGTGTCACAGGTCCGCGCCGGCGATGCCGGTCGCCTCGGCAATGCGCCGCCGGGCGCGCGCAAGCCGGCTCATCACCGTTCCGATCGGCAGGTCCAGCACCTCGGCCGCCTCGCGGTAGCTCATCTCCTCGACGCAGACGAGGAGCAGCAGTTCGCGCTGCTCCGGCGGCAGCCGGTCGACGGCCTCCGCCACCCGTCCGAGAACCAGCCGCCGCTCCGCGGTCGCTTCCCCGTTCAGCGCCACCAGGTCGATCGCATCCTCGACGTCGACCTCGTCCCCGCGCGTCCGGCGGCGGCGCAGGCGGTCGTACCAGAGGTTGCGCGCGATCCGGAACATCAGCGCCTCGAGGTTCTCCGCCGATCCGGCCTCGTCCGACGCGAGCGCCCGCTCGCAGGCCGACTGCACCAGGTCGTCCGCGACGTCCGCCGAGCGGCAGAGGCCGATCGCGAACCGCCGGAGGCGCGGCAGCAGGGCGACGAGGCGATGTCCAAGGTCCGTTTTCATGCCGCCCCGGTAGACGCCCCGACCCTCCATGCTATTCCCCTCCCTCGCCAAGAAATCCGTAGCCGCCCCTGCATACGTAGGATATCGGGGCCGGATGCGGGCGGCGCGCGGAATAGGCGGGCGCCCCCGGGCGTCTCCTCGCCGGAAGCGCCAGACCGGGAGACGAACCATGCGCGACATCCGCGCGACGCTGATCACACTCCTCCTCGCAGGCGGCCTCGCCGTCGCGGGGCTGCCGATCCTCGCCGGAGAGGGTCCGTCCGTCCTCTCCGTGCCCCTCGCCCATGCCGACGACGACGATGATGACGACGACGATGATGGCGGCCGCGGGGGCGGCGGCAGCTCGGACTCGGGCCGGCTGCCGGCCCGCTCGGGTGGCGGCCTCCTCGACCTCCTGTTCGGCGAGGAGCCGCCGAGGCGGGCCGCCCGCCCGGCGCCGCCGCCGCCCGTGGCCGCCGAGGGCGAGATCGTGGTGAGGGGGCTCGGGCCGGGCGACCTCGACCGGCTGGTCGGCGAGGGCTTCGTCGTGCTTTCGGAGCGGGTGACCACCGCCGGCGCGCGCCTGCTGCGCCTCAGGGTGCCGCCGGGGGTCGATGCCGACGGGGCGATCCGGCGGGTGGGCGAACTGGACCCGGCGGCCTCCGCCGACCGCAACCACTTCTACCGCCCGCAGCAGGACGGTGCCTGCACTGCGCCGGTCTGCCGGAACTGGTCGGAGATCGGCTGGCAGGTCGCGGCCGACCGCTCCTGCGCCGGGCGGATCACGGTCGGGGTGGTCGACACCGGCGTCAACGCCGGGCACGACGTCTTCGCCGGTCGCCGCCTCGAGGTGCTGACGACGCGGGACGGCGCGGATGCCGCCTCGGAGCTCAAGCACGGGACGGCCGTGGTCGCCCTCCTCCTCGGGGCCCCTGAAAGCCGGGTTCCGGGGCTGATCCCCGACGCGCGGGTGGTGGCGGCCGACCCGTTCACGCGCGCCGGCCGCGACGAGCGGACGGATGCCTTCGGCCTCGTCTCCGCCCTGGATGCGGTCGCGGAGGCCGGGGCGGACGTGGTCAACCTCAGCCTCGCCGGGCCGGACAACGGCGTGCTCGCCGGGCGGGTCGCCGAGATGATCGCCGACGGGACCGTGGTGGTGGCCGCCGTGGGGAACGGCGGCCCGCGGGCGAAACCGCTCTTTCCCGCCGGCTATGACGGCGTGATCGGCGTCACGGCGGTCGATGGCCGCGGCAGGGTCTATCGCCGGGCGCTCCGCGGCGACCAGGTGGACCTCGCCGCGCCGGGCGTGGAGGTTCCGACCGCGGCCTCCATTCGGGGTGTCCGGCCGCAGACCGGCACCTCCTTTGCCGCCCCGTTCGTGACCGCGGCCGCGGCCCTGCTCGTCGCGACCCGGCCCGGCATCGCGCCGGACCGGGTCGAGGCGGCGCTCGGGGCCGCGGCGCGGGATCTTGGCGACCCGGGCCGCGACCCCGTCTTCGGCTACGGCCTCCTGCAGGCCGCCGGCGAGTGCGGCGAAGCCGCGATTGAGGTCGAGACCGACTGACCGCCGCCGGGCTGGTGCGGGGGTGGCCCGCTCCGCCGGTCAATCGTCGTCATCGTCGTCGTCTCCTGAGTTGCTGCTCGAGTTGCTGCTCGAGTTGGAGCTCGAGTTGGAGTTCGAGTTGGAGCTCGAGTTGGAGTTCGAGTTGGAGCTCGAGTTGGAGTTCGAGTTCCTGTTATCGTCGTCGTCGTCGTCGTCGTCGTCGTCGTCCCTCGAGTTGCGGCTCGAGTTAAGGTTCGAGTTCCTGTTGCTGCCCGAGCGAACGGAGTCGCGCCTGTCGTTGGACGGGCTGATCATCCTGAGGAACCGCCGGACGGCATCGTCGTCCGCGACCTGGATGCCCTCGGCCTGGGCGGCGACCGCGTCCCGCGCGCCGGACTGACTGTCCGCCGGATCGAGGGCGACCGGGTCGAGCGCGGCCGCCGCCGACGTGGTCATCGCGGCCGCGGCAAGGGTGGTGACGGTAAGTCTCTTCATCTGGCGTATCTCCGGGAAAATGTCCGTCGCCGACGCCGCGTCCGCGACGTCGCGGCGGGGAAGACGTGCGCCGGGCCGGTTTATTCCCTGCGGCCGGTGCGGAATAGCCGGGCAGGCTCGCGCGTCTACGCCTGCGACACCAGCACGGAGGCGTCCACCCGATGTTCAACCGAACCCGCCCGCTGATCCGCTTCACCTGCGCCGCCGAGGATCACGGCGTGATCGCTCCGCCGGTCCCGGCCAAGGCGCATCTGCCGGACTGGTGCCGCAAGCTGCCGCCGGTCACCCCCGGGGTCCGCTCGACCTCCGACACCGGCCTCACGGTGAAGCGCTGCCTGCCGTTCCTCGATGCGATGACCACGGGGTTCATCCTGCCGGTCGCCGCCACGATACGCCTCGAGATTCGCGACGGCGGGCAGACCGTCGAGGCGGGCTGGGACTTCGACAAGACGATGGTCAGCAACCACGCCCCGCACCAGGTCGCCGGCCACCCGGCGCAGCCGCGGCCGCCGTGCAAGATCCACAACCATTGGTCCATCCGCACCCCGAAGGGCTGGAGCTGCCTCTTCCTGCCGCCGATCAACCGCAAGGATCCGGTGATCGAGCCCGTGGCCGGGATCGTCGACACCGACACCTACGTCGCGCCGATCCACTTCCCGTTCTTCGCCGTCGCCGAGGACGGGCTCTACACGCTGGAGAAGGGCACGCCTCTCGTCCAGGTCATCCCTTTCCGGCGTGACGCCACCCACATCGAGATGGAGATTGCCGCCGAGACGGACCTCGACCGGGAGCAGAGCCGCTCCGTGCTGCGCAACACCCTTGCCGGCGAGGGCTGGTATCGCAAGGAGGCCCGGGCGAGCCGCTGAGCCGGAAGAGGTCCTCGTGCACAAGGACCGGCGGTCGGGCCGCCGTCCTGTCCGGCCGAGTCCCGACGGCCAGGGGCCGGACGGTCGGCGCGACATTCTCGGTTCCCCTTGCAACCCGGTCCGGACCATCCATATACCATCCACACGGATGGTGGAGCACATGACCGACAAGCGAGCCGCATCGGCCCGGAAGGCCGAGGAAACCGAGAAGATCACGATCAACCTGGGCTTCGTCGATCTCGGCCGGATCGACCTGATGGTCCGCGAGGGATTCTATTCCAACCGCTCGGATTTCATCCGCACCGCCATCCGCAATCAACTTGCCGCCCACGCCGACGTGCTGGAGCGCTCGATGGAGCGGTCCACCCTCGAGCTCGGGCTCCGGGACATCACCCGGACCGAGCTGGAGGAGGCGCGATCGGCGGGACGGATGCTGCACATCCGCGTTGTCGGACTTGCGCGCATCGCTCCCGACGTCAGCGCCGACCTCGCCGAGGCGACGATCGGTTCCCTCACGGTGCTGGGCGCCCTGCAGGCGTCACCCGACATCAGATCGGCCCTGGCCGACCGGCTCCGCTGAGCCGACACCCACACGAGGTCCGAACATGCCGAACCACTTTGCCGCTGCCATGCAGCGGGCCGCTGCGCTGACCCGCGCCGGACGGCTGGCCGACGCGACGCACCACATCCAGGCCGCCCTCCGCGGGCGCAACGACGCCGGGGCAGGGCGAGGCGAGACCTCCGGACCGGGCGCGACCGCCGGCGCCCCGGGCGTCCTCGATCTCACGGCCGAGGTGGTGGAGAGGCGCCGTCCGCCGTCCACCCCGGTCGACGGCCCCGCTCCGGCGGGCGCCCCGCGCGCGGCGGCTCCGCCGCGGCGGCCGCATCGGTCCCTTGCGGAGACCATCCGCAACCCCGTCGCGGGTCTCCGGGCCCTCGGCGAGCTGCAGCCGCGGCCCGGGCGGCGCCGCGCCGCGACGCCGTCGGTCGCGCCCGGCGCCAGGTTTCTGTTGCGGGAGTTCGACAGTCCCGCCGGCAGGTTGCAGTACCGCATCTACATCCCCGCGGGCGTCGTCGGCTCCGCCGAGGGCGTGGTCCTGATGCTGCATGGCTGCAAGCAGGACCCCGACGACTTCGCGGTCGGCACGCGCATGAACGAACAGGCGGAGGCCAACCGGCTGATCGCGGTCTATCCCGGACAGGCCACCACGGCCAATCCGGCCGGCTGCTGGAACTGGTTCGATCCCGCCAACCAGCGCCGCGGCGCGGGCGAGCCCGCCGTTCTTGCGGCGCTGGCCGAGGCGGTGGCCGGCGAGTTCGGGGTGCCGCGGGGGCGGATCTTCGTCGGCGGCCTGTCCGCGGGCGGAGCCATGGCGGCCATCCTGTCGCAGGCCTATCCGGATGTGTTCGCGGCGGCGGCCATCCACTCCGGACTGCCGGCCGGGTCGGCGAGAGACGTCGCCTCGGCCTTCGCCGCCATGCGCGGGACACGGCCGCATGACGCCGCGTCGCCTGTGCCGCCGGGCGCTTCCGGTCCCCGGCTGATCGTCTTCCACGGCACGGCGGATCGCACGGTGCACCCCTCCAACGGCGATGCGATCGTGGCGGCGCACCACGCGAGCGGAGCGGCGCGAAGCCGGACCGACGGGAGCACCCCCGGGGGACGGCGCTACAGCCGGATCGTCCACCGCGACGCGAACGGCGCAACCGCGCTCGAGCACTGGATCATCGAGGGGCATGGCCACGCCTGGTCGGGCGGGCATGAGGGCGGCTCCTACACGGACCCGAAGGGTCCGGACGCGTCGGCGGAAATGATCCGCTTCTTTCTCGAGGCGAGCCCGTGGGCCTGAGGGGCGGGAGGGGGGTCCGCACCGGCGGACCCACGCACCACCGCGATCGGGAAGGCGGATGACCCCCGGATGGATCCGGCTCGTCCCGTCGCCGCCGAGGACCGCGGCGCGCGGCGATGCGGGCATGGAGCCAGGCGATGGCGTGAAGTTGATGCCCGACGCGGGCGGTCCGGTCTACACTCGGTCCCCGGTGGGGAGCGGGAGGACGACATGCACCTTTTGAAGACATTGACCGTGTCCGCCGTCCTGGCCCTGGCCGTCTCGACCAGCTGGGCCCAGGAGGGGACGATGAGCTTCTTCCTCACGAGCGCGGGCCCCGGCAACGGGGCCGACCTCGGTGGCCTCGAGGGCGCCGACGCGCACTGCGCCAGCCTCGCCGAGGCGGCGGGCGTCACGGGGAAGACCTGGGCGGCCTACCTCAGCACCGACAGCGTCAACGCGCGCGACCGCATCGGCAGCGGGCCCTGGGTCAACGCCAAGGGCGAGACGATCGCCGAGAGCGTCGAGGCCCTGCACGGCGACGGCAACCGGATCAGCAAGGAGATGGCGCTGACGGAGCGCGGCGAGATGGTGAACGGCAGGGGCGACGACCCGAACCGCCACGACATCCTCACCGGATCCGACGCCGACGGCACGGCGCACGAGGCCACCTGCGAGAACTGGACGTCCAGCGGCGAGGGCAGCGCCATGGTCGGCCATCACGACCGGCGCGGTCTCGACGAGTCCGACGCGGCGAAATCCTGGAACACCTCGCATCCGTCCCGCGGCTGCAGCCAGGAGGCCCTCCGCAGCACCGGCGGCGACGGCCTGTTCTACTGCTTCGCCACCAACTGACCGCCGCCCCGGGCCGCCTGCGCCACCCGGGGCGACGCCCTTGTCGGCGGGCTGCGGGCGGCACCGGAGCCCCGGGGGAGCACGAAAGGACACGAGCGGATGGACTCGCCGGGTTCGTCGAAGCTGCCGGCTGCAGCCTCCGTGGCCGGCCGACCGGGGCCGACGACCGAGGCTCCCGACGACCTGCGAGCCGTCTACGAACGTCAGGCGAAGCTCTTCGACAACCAGCGCAGCCGCGCGCTGTTCGAACGGGACTGGCTCGACCGGCTGCTCGCCCATACCCGTCCGGGCGACTGCGTCCTGGACGTGGGGTGCGGGAGCGGAGAGCCGATCGCCCGCCACGTCATCGGCCGGGGCCGCCGGGTGTGCGGCATCGACTTCGCCGCCCCCATGCTGGAGATCGCCCGCCGCCGGTTCCCGGCGGAGCGGTGGCTCCTCGGCGACATGCGCCATCTCGAACTCGGGGAGGCGTTCGCCGCGGTGATCGGATGGGACAGCTTCTTCCACCTCACGGCCGACGAGCAGAGGGCAACCTTGCCGCGGCTCGCACGGCACGTTGCGCCCGGGGGCGGTCTGCTGCTGACCGTCGGGCCGGCGGAAGGCGAGGCCTGGGGGGAGGTCGGCGGCGAGCCGGTCCATCACGCCAGCCTGGCGATCGAGGAGTACGAGCGGATACTCGCGACGGCCGGGCTGCGGGTCGAGGGCTTCGTGCCGAACGATGCGGCCTGCGCCGGCCACTCCGTCCTGCTGGCCGTCAGCTGACGGCGTGGCGGCCGCCTGGTCAGGCCCTGCGGGCCTTCCGGGCAGCGTAGCGGGCGTCGCGTTGCGCCTTGCGGGCCGCTTCGTCGGCCATGACCCGGGTCGCCCGCTCACGCGAAACCGCTTCCCGCTCCAGCCGGTCCGCATTGGCCGCGAGTTCGGCGGCGGCCGCGGCGGCTTCCTCGGCGGCCTTGCGCTCGTCCTCGAGCGCCTGCTTCTCGCGCGCCTTTTCGGCCTGGCGAGCGATACGGGCCTCCTCGACCGCGCGGCGCTCGGCGGCCCGGGCGATCACGGCCGGGTCGTCCGCGGCGGGGCGCTGCTTGAAGCGGTCCAGGAGACGCGCCTTTGCTTCGGCGGTGGCCTTGCGGCGGGCGTCCAGGCTGTCGTTCTTCAGAACCAAATCAGGCCATCCTTGCTGCTGTTGTCTTTTGTGGAGGAGCGTTCCCGGGCGACAGGCCTCGAGTGGCGGCGCTCATCCGAATTGGGTCGTCAGGTCTTCTTGGACCGTCCGAGGCGCTTGATCGGCGCCGCCGGGATACCGGAGCGGCCTGCGATCTCGCGGTCCTGCTCCTCGATGAAGGCGCGGGCCGGTTCGTCGCCGTCCAGTCCGGACAGCATCTCAGCCGGAACGCGCCGGTTCGACCTGAAGGAGCCATCCTCGTAGACGATGTCGAAGAGGACGAAGCCCAGTTTTCTGCGCGGCTTGGCTGGCACTGGGACCCCCTTTGATACAGAAAGCCGGGCGCCCCCGTCGGGGGGCGCCCGGCCACGATCGGTCGTAATCAGGCGTTCTGCAGGTTCGTCGCGGCGGACTTGCCGGAGCGGCGGTCGGCCTCGATGTCGAACGAGAGCTTCTGACCCTCGACGAGACCGGTCATGCCGGCCCGCTCGACGGCCGACACGTGAACGAACACGTCCGGACCGCCCTGGTCCTGCTCGATGAAGCCGAAACCCTTTTGGCCGTTGAAGAACTTGACCTTACCAGTAGCCATGATGGCCTCCTTTGACGCGAATAAACGCGGTTGCGCCGGAGCGAACGCCGCTCCGGCGAATTCGAATTCAGCGATGTCAAGGAAGGGCCTTACGGCAGATCGAAGACGGCAACATCCGAACAGCCCTTCATTTAGGATCTATCGGCCCCGGATGCAACCCCGTCAGGTAAAGATACCTTCGATGAGCCCGCTTTCCGGGCCCGGCCTCGTATCGCCGAGCGGCGGCCGGGGCGCTCGCCTGACGGCGCTGATCGCGCCGGGGAGAGGGTGCCGAGGCCGGGGAGAGGCGGCGCGGACCGGGCTGGACCTGCCGCCGCCGTCCATGGCCGCCGGCCGTCCTCCCGCCGCGGCGACCGCATGATCCGCTTGGTGCGGAGCCGGGGTCGTGGGAGGGTGTGCGGCGCGTGGCCGCGGGGCTGCCGAACGCCGGCGGGGCGGCCGCGATTTCGGGGGAGGGGGCATGCTGCAGCAACTGTTCGAGACCGGGCGGATCGTCGACGTCGCCCTCGCCATGGTCGCGGTGGAGCTTGCGGTGCTCGCCATCCTCGCCCGGCGACGAGGCGGTCGGCCGTCGTTGGCGGCGCTTGCCGCCAACCTCGCCGCCGGGGCGGGGCTGATGCTGGCGCTGCGCGCCGCCCTGGCCGGCGCCGGCTGGGCCTGGGTCGCGGCGGCGCTGGCCGCCTCGCTGGCGGCGCACATCATCGACGTCGTTCTCCGCTTCCGGGAGGCCGGCGCGCCCGTCAGGTCGACCGGCCCCAGGGGCTGACCATCCCGAACAGGTGGGCGAAGTCCTTCATCATGATCCTGAGATGCGCCATCGGCTCCGGGCGGCCGAGTTCCTTCTCGAGGTAGGAGGTCCAGGTCAGCCGCTGCACGTCCGGGTCGCGGCAGATGCTGACGAAGCGCTCGCGCCGCTTGTCGCTCGCGTACCAGAAGTGCTGCATCACCCGCAGGATCAGGAACACCTTGCCGTGCTGCTTCATGAAGCGCCGCCGGGCGGTGGCAAGCGCCCGGGCGTCGCCCGAGTGCAGCGCCTCCTCCACCGCCTCGGCGACGAGGCGGCCGCTGGCCATGGCGTAGTAGATCCCCTCTCCGGAGGCCGGGGCGACGAGGCCCGCGGCATCGCCGGCGACGATCACGTCGCGCCGGTTGTCCCAGCGCTTCAGCGGCTTCAGGGGAAGCGGCGCCCCCTCGCGGCGGAGCGTCTCGGCCCGCTCGAGGCCGAGCCGCGCCCTGAGGTCGGCGACCGCCGGGCGCAGGGGGAAGCCCTTCATTGCGCTGCCCGTCCCGATGCTGGCGGTCGGGCCGTGCGGGAACACCCAGGCGTAGAAGTCCGGCGAGACCCGGCTGTCGTAGTGGATGTCGCAGCGGTCGGGATCGAAGTCCGCCGGCATGGTGCCGTCGACGCGGACGATCTCGTGGTAAGCGAAGACGAAGGGCGGCTGGGCCTGGTCCGGCAGGCCCTGCCGCGCCACCGCCGAGTTGGCCCCGTCGGCGCCGATCACCATGCGCGCCCGCACGGTCCGCGGCCCGCCGCCCTGCTGCGGCTTCCAGGTGATCCGGGAGAGGCCGTCCGCGCCGCGGTCCAGGCGCTCGAAGGTGCCCGCCTCGCGCATGGCGCCGTGGTCGGCCGCGCGCTCGCGCAGCCACTCGTCGAACACCTCGCGATCGACGAGGCCGACGGTTCCGTTGTCGATGGCCATGTCGACATAGCGCTCGGAGGGCGCGACGATCCGCGCCGCGCGGGCGCGGGCGACGAGCAGGTGGTCGGGGATGTGGAAGTCGCGGATGCAGCGCGGCGGGATCGCCCCGCCGCAGGGCTTGATCCGGCCGGCTCGGTCGAGAAGCAGCACGGACCGCCCGGCGGTCGCCAGGTCGTCGGCGATCGTGGCCCCGGCGGGACCGCCGCCGACCACCACCGCGTCGAAGGTATCCTCGGTCATGTGGGTGGCTCCTTTGGTGGATCAGCGGGCGGCGCCGGCGGGTGGCGCGGCGGCCGCGGGCGCAACGAGGCGCGCCCCGAGCCCGAGGGCGAGCAGCGCGGAGACGAGGAACAGCACCCCTTCGCCGGCGAAGACGATCTCGTAGGCGAGCACCGCGTCCCCGGTCGCGAGGCGGGCGACATCGACCACCACCGTGCCGGCGAGGCCGCCCGAGCCGAAGGCGATCGCCTGGGCGGCGCCCCACAGGCCCATCCTGGTGCCCCGGCTTCCGGTCGGCCCGGTGCCGGCGAGGCCCATCATGGTGCCGATGGCGGCGACGGCGAAGGCGCCGTTGGAGAAGCCGAGGGCGGCCACCAGCGGCTCGAGGCCGACCCGGCCGGAAAGCCCGCCGATCCCGGCGATGCCCATCAGGGATGCGGCCGAGGCGATGCAGCCGGCCACCATCATCGCGCGCAGCGCCGCCGGCCACCCGCCGAGCCGATGGCCGGCGAAGCCGACGAGCACCATCCCGGCGAGCACCCCGCCGTTCTGGATGCCGCCGAGCCGGGTGGTCTCGCCCGGCGTCATGCCGAACAGGATCCCGGCATAGGGCTCGAGGATGAGGTCCTGGGCGCTGTAGGCGAGCATCGAGACGAAGATGAAGATGGTGAAGCGCCGCGCGACCGGGTCGGCCCAGACCTGGCGCAGCGTCGCGCCGAACGACGGCCCGGCGGCCGCCGCCCGGGCCGCGGCCCGGCCGGGCTCGCCTTCGAGGCCGATCACCGCGGCCAGCGCGACGAGGAAGGCGACCACCCCGACCGCCGCGGCGACGGCCACGAGGCGCGCGGGCGAGAAGGGATCGAGAAGGAAGCCGGCGGTGCCGGCGGTGACGATGAAGCCGGCGATCATCATCACCCAGACGATGGTGGCGGCCGGGGCGCGCCGCCGGTCGTCGACCCGCTCGGAAAGCAGGATCAGCACGTTGGTGCCGGCCGCCCCGACGCCGATGCCGATCAGCGCGAAGGCGGCGGTGGCGAGCGCGAGGCCGGCAGTGAGGTTGCTGGCCATCAGCGCCGTGGCGAGGGCGGCGAGAGCGCCGCCGAGCGCCAGCACCGCCATGCCGCCGACGATCCAGGGCGTCCGGCGGCCGCCGCGGTCGGAGCCCCAGCCCCAGCGGGGCCGCAGCATCTGGATGGCGTGGTGGAGCGCCACCAGCAGGCCCGGCACCATCGCCGGCAGGGCGAGTTCGACCACCATCACGCGGTTGAGGGTCGAGGTGGTCAGCACCAGGATCGCGCCGAGGGCCGTCTGGACGAGGCCGAGGCGGACGATGTCGAGCCAGCCGAAGGTGCGTGGCATCAGGGCACCTCCGGAACGAGCGCGCGGACGGCGAAGGCCGACACCAGCATGCCGAGCACGTAGAGGGTGGTCCCGGTGGCGTTGTACCAGGGCGCCCGCGCGCGAGGCGCCTCGAGCAGCCTCTGCATCAGCAGCAGCTGGGCGCCGAGCAGCAGCGCGACGATCGCGGCGTGCCAGGGCCGGTCGAGCCAGGCGAGCAGCGCCACCACGGCCACCTGCGGCACCGCCATCACCACGCAGGCGAAGCGGGCGGCGGCGTCGACGCCCATCTGCACCGGGAGCGAGCGCAGGCCGAGTTCGTCGTCGCCCTCCACCGACTTGAAGTCGTTGAGGGTCATGATCCCGTGGGCGCCCACGGAGTAGAGGATGGCCAGGCTGACGATCGGCCAGGACGGCATCGCCGCCGAGACCACGGCCGCGCCGACGAACCAGGGCAGGCCCTCGTAGGCGATCGCGACGGCCGAGTTGCCCCACCAGCCGTTCTTCTTCAGCCGGAAGGGCGGTGCGCTGTAGGCCCAGGCGAGCAGCAGGCCGACCACGGCGGCGACGAAGACGATGCTGCCGAGGGCGGCCGCGACGGCCAGCGACAGGGCCGTCCAGATCAGGGCGATGTAGAGGCCCCAGCGGCCGGGCACACGGCCGGACGGGATCGGCCGGTTCGGCTCGTTGATGGCGTCCACGTGGCGGTCGAACCAGTCGTTGGCGGCCTGGCTCGTCGCGCAGACCAGCGGCCCGGTCAGCGCGATGCCGCCGGCGACCAGCAGCCAGCGGTCGGCGAGGGGCTGGCCGGAGGAGGCGAGGCCGCAGCCGAAGGCCCACATGGGTGCGAACCACGTGATCGGCTTCAGCAGTTCCAGTGTGGCCGGAGCGGACGGGAGTGCCATCCCCGGATGGTAGGCTTGACGGTTCAAACCGTCAAGCCGGGTTTACAGTCCGAGAGCGCAAAGATGACGCGCCGGCCCGCCCCGGGAGGGCGCCCTTCGAGGGCTGCCGTCCAGTCGAGTTGACAGTCATTCCGGTGAGCGATCGACCGGCCGGGGGATCAGTTCGTCGCGTCCGTGGGGAGGTCGCCGATGCCGAAGCGATGCAGCTTGGCGTAGAGGCTCTGGCGGCTGAGGCCGAGGATCTGGGCGGCGGAGGCCCGGTTGTCGTCGGTCAGCTTCAGCGCGGCCTCGATGCACATCTGCTCGATCATGTCCGTGGTCTCGCGGACCAGTTCCTTGAGCGGCATGGTGCCGACCAGGTGCGTCAGGTTCTCCACCGTCGGCGCCAGCCCCGCCTCCCGCATCATCGGCAGGGCCGAGCGGTGCCGGACGGCGCGGATCACCATGCCGATGCAGGGCTCCTCCTCGGAGGGCACGTAGACGGCGGTGACGTCGACGTCATCCACCGAGCCGAGTTCGCCCCTGAGGCTGGTGCCGAAGTCGCGGATCGACCCGTGGTCGCGCAGGTTGCTGGCGATGAGGCCGAAGTCGATGCCCGGCCGGCCCAGCCAGCGGTCGATCGAGGCGCCCCGGGCGGCTTCCAGCGACGGAAGCTCGGCGAGGTCGAGGAAGGCGAGGTTGGCGTCGAGGATCCGCCCGTCCGCGTCCACGGCGGCGAAGGCCTCCGGAAAGCGCTTGAAGATCTCGAGGCTCGGGTTCGCGCCCATGCCGTCCGGCCGGTCGGCCGCGGCCAGCCTCACCAGGAGGTACTGGGCGGAATCGTGCCGGAAGTGCGAGGCGGAGAGTTGCGCGTCCACCGCCTGCCCTGAAAGCCGAAGCCGCGCTTCCTGGGCGCGGCCGATGGTGCGGGCCGACATCAGCGCGGCCTGGAGGTCGATCTGGGACTCGGCGGCGAAGAGGTCGCGGAACGGCCGCTCGACCAGTCGCGACGGCGCCGTGCCGACGAACTTCGCAGCCGCCGGGTTGGCCTCCGCGATGCGGCCGGTCGAGGCGTCGATCACGAACACCGCCTCCTGCGCCATCTGGAACAGCAGGCGGTAGCGGGTCTCGGCGTTGCGCAGCCTCGCGTAGTCGGCCTCCATGGTCCGCTGGATGTCGACCACCCGCTGCTGCAGGCGGGAGATGGTGGCGAGGTCCCGGCCGACGACGAGTGTGTACCCGCCCCCGGACACGCGAGTCGCCGCGAAGCTGATCGGCACGCTCGCCCCGTCGACGGCGAGGTGGTTGATCTCGCGCCAGCGGGAGCGGACGCCGGCCTTCGCCTCGCTGCGCATCATCTCGGTCTTGCGGCGGCTGTCGGGGGCGACGACCTCGGCCCAGGGACGCCCGAACCAGGGCTCCGGGTCGAGCCCGTCGAGTTCCTCGGCGGAGACCGCAACGTCGCGGATCACGCCCTCGTCGTCGATGACCAGGGCAATATCCGAGGTGGCAGCGAGCAGAGCCGCCGCCGAATCCGGGTCAAGGCCTTCGAGCCAGGTCTCGGGTGACCGAAACCGTCGAGCAGACCTGGGCATGGTCACGTCCATCGCGGGTCTACACCTTCATGAGTAGGAACCGCTTCGAGCCCCAACCGAGTCGGTCACCAACAATTTTTTTATGTGGCCGATTGCCTGCCGTCCGTCAACCGCGGTGAAATCGCCGCCGACCGTCGCGACCTGTTCCGGGTTGTCGTTGAAGAATCGGCCCCCCACCATGACGATCAGCCGCTGATCGCCGCTGGCGTCACGAATGTCGTCGACGAGCCTCGCCATGCCGTCGACGTTGTCGTCCACGCTGGCGGAGAGGCCGACGACCGCCGGTTTCGACAGCGCGACCGTTCGCAGGATCTGGCTGCGTCCCGTGCCCGACAGCGTGTCGACGTCCCAGCTGGCCCGGCGGAAGAACTCCTCGAGCATCAGCAAGCCGAAGGAGTGCTGCTCGTTCGGAACAGAGGCGAGCAGCACCCGGCGCGTTGGCCTCGGATCGGACAGTTCCCCCTGCTCGGCCATGTGGGCGAGCGCGCGCATCATCCGCTGCAGCCGGCAGAGCCCCATGGTGACTTCGGCGAAGCTGCAGTCGTCGTTCGTCCACATCTCCCCGAGCCGCCGCGCCGCCGGGGCGAGCACGTCGAGGTAGATGGCCTCGACCGGTACGCCCGCCGCGATCGCGGACTGCACCAGGGCCAGTCCGTTCTCGACGCCATTCTCCGTCCGCACGATGCGCGTCAGCCGCTCGACCAGTCCCCGCTCCGGAACGAGCGCCCCGTCGGCCGCGAACTCCTCGCTTGAGCGGGCGCGTCGGTGAACCATCAGGAGCCGGGGGATCACCTCTCCCTCGATCGTCCGGGCAAGCCGCTCACGCGGTCCCAGCGGCTCGAGGCTGTCCGGATCCTGTTCGACTGCGAGGCGGCGGTCATCCAGGTCGCCGCCTGTACCGTCGAAGCAAGCCGCATCGTCAGAGACTTGGTCCAGGCCGTCCATGAGAGCCCCCCTGTCCCACGGTCACGTCCGATAGGCGGGCGAGACACGCCCACCGCACACCCGTTCCGATCGTCTGTCAAGGGCGCGAGACAGGAAATCATCTCCGCAGGACACCTCACCAGCCGGTATGTCCCTGACGACGTGGAAAGATCAAAGTGTCCTCCTAAATTAACGTCAAGCCAGATTGACACTCGGGCGGGGCCGCCGTAGCTTGGAATTCCCAAGGTTCGAGCAGGAAGGTCGCGCCAGCATGTCTCCCCGCCAGCCGTCCCCGGTCGACCGCAAGGCGCTCTACACGGCCGAGCAGCGCCGTCGTCGCGACGCGTCGCGCTGGACGCTGGTCCAGGGGATCCTGGCCCCGCTGCAGTTCCTGGTCTTCCTCGTCAGCCTCGCCCTCGTCGCCCGCTTCCTCGCCACCGGGGAAGGCTACCTGGCAGCCACCGTCTCCATCGTGGCGAAGACGCTGGTGCTCTACGCGATCATGGTCACCGGCTCGCTCTGGGAGAATGACGTCTTCGGCAAGTACCTGTTCGCACGCGCCTTCTTCTGGGAGGACGTGGTGAGCATGGTGGTGATCGCGCTGCACACGGCCTACCTGGTGGCGCTGGCGACCGACGCCCTGGCCCCGCCGGCGCTGATGGTGCTGGCGCTCGCGGCCTACGCCACCTACGTGATCAACGCCGGCCAGTTCCTGTGGAAGCTCAGGATGGCCCGGCTGCAGGGCCCCGTCGCCGCGGAGGCCGGGCGATGACCGTCGTCGCCGCCCCCCGCGACCTCTCCTGCGAGCGGCCGGTCCTGCGCGAGCGGGGCCAGCGCGAGGTGTTCTGCGGCCTCACTGGCATCGTCTGGCTGCACCGCAAGGTGCGCGACGCCTTCTTCCTGGTGGTGGGCTCGCGCACCTGCGCCCATCTGCTCCAGTCCGCCGCCGGCGTGATGATCTTCGCCGAGCCGCGCTTCGCCACCGCCGTGATCGAGGAGCGCGACCTCGCCGGCATGGCCGACGCCAACGAGGAGCTCGACCGGGTCGTCTCCCGGCTGATCGAGCGGCGGCCGGACATCCGCCTGCTGTTCCTCGTCGGCTCCTGCCCGTCCGAGGTGATCAAGCTCGACCTCTCCCGCGCCGCCGCCCGGCTGTCGGAGCGCTTCGCCGGCGGGCCGCGGGTGCTCGCCTACTCGGGCAGCGGCATCGAGACCACCTTCACCGAGGGCGAGGACGCCTGCCTCGCCTCGCTGGTGCCGGGCCTTGCCGCCGAGCCGCGCGGCGCCGCGCCGTCGCTGGTCGTCGTCGGCGCCCTCGCCGACGTGGTGGAGGACCAGTTCCGCCGCGTCTTCGACGAGATCGGCATCGGCCCGGTCGCCTTCCTGCCCGGTCGCCGGGCGGCGGAGATGCCGTCGGTCGGGCCGAACACGCGCCTCCTGCTCGCCCAGCCCTACCTCGGCGAGACCCTGCGCCTCCTCGAGGACCGCGGCGCCCGGCGCATCCCGGCGCCGTTCCCGCTCGGGGCGGAGGGCACCACGGCCTTCTTCGAGGCCGCCGCCGCCGCCTTCGGCGTCCCGGCCTCCCGCGTCAGGCTCGCCACCGCCGCCCGCGAGGCCCGCGCCCGCTCTGCGATCGGGCGCCACCGCCCCCGCCTCGACGGCCGCAGCCTGTTCTTCTTCCCCGACAGCCAGCTCGAAGTGCCGCTCGCCCGCGTCCTCTCGCGCGAGCTCGGCATGCGGCCGGTCGAGGTGGGCACGCCCTACCTGCACCGCACCATCCTCTCCGAGGAACTGCCGCTGGTGCCGGAGGGTGCGCTCCTCTCCGAGGGCCAGGACGTCGACCGCCAGCTCGACCGCTGCCGCGCGGCCCGGCCGGACCTCGTCGTCTGCGGTCTCGGCCTCGCCAATCCGCTCGAGGCCGAGGGCATCACCACCAAGTGGTCGATCGAGACGGTGTTCACGCCGATCCAGGGATACGAGCAGGCCGGCGACCTCGCCGAGCTGTTCGCCCGCCCTCTCGACCGCCGCCACCGGCTGGAGGTGTGACATGCAGCTCACCGTCTGGACCTACGAGGGACCGCCGCACGTGGGCGCCATGCGCGTCGCCACCGGGCTTGCCGACGTCCACTACGTGCTGCACGCGCCGCAGGGCGACACCTACGCCGACCTGCTCTTCACGATGATCGAGCGCCGCGACGCCCGCCCGCCGGTCACCTACACCACCTTCCAGGCCCGCGACCTCGGCGGCGACACCGCCGTGCTGTTCAAGACCGCCGTCCGCGAGGCCTACGAGCGGCACCGCCCGGCGGCGATGATCGTCGGCGCCTCCTGCACCGCCGAGCTGATCCAGGACGACCCTGGCGGGCTCGCCCGCGCTCTCGACCTGCCGGTGCCGGTGATCCCGCTGGAGCTGCCGTCGTACCAGCGCAAGGAGAACTGGGGCGCCTCCGAGACCTTCTACCAGATCGTCCGGGCGCTGGCCGGGCCGTCGGCGCCGCCGCCGGGAACCGCGAGGCCGCCGCGCGACCCCGCCCGCCGGCCGACGTGCAACCTGCTCGGCCCGACCGCCCTCGGCTTCCGCCATCGCGACGACGTCGCGGAGGTGACCGCGCTGCTCGGCCGCCTCGGCATCGACGTCGCGGTCGCCGCCCCCATGGGCGCCTCGGCGGCCGACATCGCCCGCCTCGGCGAGGCGGACTTCAACGTGGTGCTCTATCCCGAGACGGCCTCGCAGGCGGCCCGCTGGCTCGGCCGGACCTTCGGCCAGCCGGCGACGACCGCCGTGCCGATCGGTGTCGGCGCCACCCGCGACTTCATCGCCGAGGTGGCTGCGCTGGCCGGGGTCGACGCCGGCCCCGTGCTCGCCGCCGAGGGCTCGCGGCTGCCCTGGTACTCGCGCTCGGTCGACAGCACCTACCTGACCGACAAGCGGGTGTTCATCTTCGGCGATGCCACCCACGCGGTGGCCGCCGCCCGGGTCGCCCGCGACGAGATGGGCTTCCGCGTCGTCGGCATCGGCACCTACGCCCGCGAGTTCGCCCGCGAGGTGCGGGCCGCCGCCGCCGAGCACGGCGTCGAGGCCCTCGTCACCGACGACTACCTCGAGGTCGAGGCCCGCATCGCCGAACTGCAGCCCGAACTGGTGCTCGGCACCCAGATGGAGCGGCACATCGCCAAGCGGCTCGGCATCGCCTGCGCCGTCATCTCCGCGCCCGTGCACGTGCAGGACTTCCCGGCCCGCCGCTCGCCGCAGATGGGGTTCGAGGGCGCCAACGTCCTGTTCGACACCTGGATCCATCCGCTGATGATGGGGCTCGAGGAGCACCTCATCGGCATGTTCCGCGACGACGGCGAGTTCTCCGCCGACGCCGCGCCCTCGCATCTCGGCGCCCATGCGGCGCGCCCGGAGGCGGCCGCGCCCGAGCCGATCGTGCTGCCCGGCGCGCCGGCCTGGACCGCCGAGGCCGAGCACGAGCTGAAGAAGATCCCGTTCTTCGTCCGCGGAAAGGCGCGGCGCAACACCGAGACCTTCGCCCGCGACGCGGGCATCGCATCGATCACGGTGGAGACGCTCTACGATGCCAAGGCGCACTTCGGCCGTTGACGCGACCTCGATAGAGGTCGTCGTCGTCACACTCGACCACCACCTGTCCAGCGTGGTGGAGCGGGCCGCCGCCGCGCTCGCGCCGGAGCTGCCGGGCCTCACCCTGACGCTGCACGCGGCGGCAGACTTCGAGGGCGACCCGGCGTCGGTCGATCGCTGCATCGAGGCGATCGGCAGGGCCGACATCGTGATCGCCACCATGCTGTTCATGGAGGACCACGTCCGCGCCCTGATGCCGGCGCTGGAGGCCCGCCGGGACGGCTGCGACGCCATGTTCTGCGCCATGTCCGCCGGCGAGGTGACGCGGCTGACGCGGCTCGGCCGCTTCGACATGTCGGCGCCCCAAGGCGGCGCGATGGCCTTCCTGAAGCGGCTGCGCGGCAAGTCCTCGAGCGGCGGCGCCTCCGGGGCCGGCGCTCGGCAGCTGAAGATGCTGCGGCAGATCCCGCGGCTGCTGCGCTACATCCCCGGCCCGCTGCAGGACGTTCGCGCCTACTTCCTCGGCCTGCAGTACTGGCTTGCGGGCTCGGAGGACAACGTCGCCAACCTCGTCCGGCTGATGGTCGAGCGCTATGCCGGCGAGGGCCGGAAGGGGCTGCGCGAGGCGGTCAAGGCCGCCCCGCCGGCCGACTACCCGGAGGTCGGGCTCTATCACCCGCGGATGCCCGGCCGCATCGGCGAGCGGCCCGACCTGCTTCCGCGGCCCGTGGCGCCCGCGGGTCGCGTCGGCGTGCTGGTCATGCGCTCCTACGTGCTCGCCGGCAACACCGGCCACTACGACGGCGTCGTCGCGGCGCTGGAGGCGAGGGGCCTCGAGGTCGTGCCGGCCTTTTCCTCCGGCCTCGACGCCAGGCCGGCGGTGGAGCGCTTCTTCATGGACGGCGAGCGGCCGGCGGTCGACGCCGTCGTCTCGCTCACCGGCTTCTCGCTCGTCGGCGGCCCCGCCTACAACGACGCCCGCGCCGCCGAGCAGATGCTGGTGCGGCTCGACGTCCCCTATGTCGCCGCCCACCCGGTGGAGTTCCAGACGCTGGAGGCCTGGGCGGGCTCGGCGCGCGGCCTGCACCCGGTCGAGGCCACCATCATGGTGGCGATCCCGGAGCTCGACGGCTCGGTGGTGCCGATGATGTTCGGCGGCCGCAGCGAGGCCGGGACCGGTTCCGCCCGCGACATGGTCTCCCATCCGGAGCGCGCGGCCATGCTCGCCGCCCGCGTCGCCCGGCTGGTGAAGCTGCGGCGCACGCCGCGGGCCGAGCGGCGCCTCGCGGTGACGATCTTCAACTTCCCGCCGAACGCCGGGGCGGTCGGCACCGCCGCCTTCCTCTCCGTCTTCGCCTCCGTGCAGAACACGCTGAAGGCGCTCGCCGCGGCCGGATACACGGTCGAGGTGCCGGCGGACGCCGAGGCGCTCAAGGCGATGATCCTCTCCGGCAACGCCGGCGCCAACGGTACGCCGGCGAACCTTCTCGCCCGCATCCCGACCGACGACCACGTCCGCCGCGAGCCGTACCTCGCCGAGATCGAGGCCCAGTGGGGTCCGGCGCCGGGCCGCGTACAGGCGGACGGGCGCGGCATCCACGTCTACGGCGTCCGCCTCGGCAACGTCGCGGTGGTCGTCCAGCCGGCCTTCGGCTACGAGGGCGACCCGATGCGGCTGCTGTTCGAGCGCGGCTTCACCCCGACCCACGCCTTCTCGGCCTTCTACCGCTGGGTCCGCGAGGACTTCGGCGCCGACGCGGCGCTGCACTTCGGCACCCACGGAGCGCTCGAGTTCATGCCGGGCAAGCATTGCGGCCTCTCCGCCGACTGCTGGCCGGACCGGCTGATCGCCGAGCTGCCGAACTTCTATCTCTACGCCGCCAACAACCCGTCCGAGGGCCTGATCGCCAAGCGGCGCGGCTCGGCGACGCTGGTCAGCTACCTGACCCCGCCGGTGGCGCGGGCAGGGCTCTATCGCGGGCTCGTGGACCTCAAGGCCGCGCTCGGCCGCTACCGCGCGCTCGACCCCTCCGCGCCGGCCGAGGAGCGGGCCGACCTCGCCCAGCTTGTCCAGGCGCTCGCCGCGGCGGTGGACCTCGCCGACCTCGAGCCGGCCTGGCCGGACGCCGGGATGTCCGAGCGGATGGCCGACCTCGCCGAGGCGCTGTACGAGCTGGAGACGACGCTCATCCCGCACGGCATGCACGTCGTCGGCGAGACGCCCTCGGCCGAGGGCCGGGCCGACATGGTCCGCTCCGTCGCCGAGGCGACCCACGGTTTCGACCCGCCGCCCGGCGCCCTCGCCGCGCTCGTCGCCGGCGTCGGCGCTCGCGAAGCCGCCTCCCGCGACGCGGACGGAGCGGCGCGGCTTTCCGCCTACGAGAACCTTGCGGAGATCGCCCGGCTGGTCGGCGAGGAGCACGAGGTACCGGCGCTGGTCCATGCCCTCGACGGCGGCTTCGTCCGGCCGGCGCCGGGCGGCGACCTCATCCGCACCCCGGCGATCCTGCCGACCGGGCGCAACCTGCACGGCTTCGATCCCTTCCGGATCCCCAGCGCCTTTGCCCTCGCCGACGGCGCCAAGCAGGCGGCGCGGCTGATCGCCCGCCACGTCTCCGACGGCCATCCCTTCCCGGAATCGGTCGCGCTCGTCCTCTGGGGCACCGACAACCTGAAGAGCGAGGGCGGCCCGATCGCCCAGGCGCTGGCGCTGGTCGGCGCGCGTCCGCGCTTCGACAGCTACGGCCGCGTCGCCGGCGCGATGCTGGTGCCGCTCCAGGAACTGTCGCGCCCGCGGGTGGACGTGGTGATTACCCTCTCCGGCATCTTCCGCGACCTCCTGCCGCTGCAGACGCGGATGCTCGCCGAGGCCTCCTTCCTCGCCGCCGCCGCCGACGAGCCGACCGAGCAGAACTTCGTACGCAAGCACGCGCTCACCTTCGCCGGCGAGCACGGCTGCGCGCTCGAGGACGCGGCGCTCAGGGTCTTCTCCAACGCCGACGGGGCCTATGGCGCCAACGTCAACTACCTCGTCGAAAACGCCGCCTGGGACGACCAGAGCGAACTCGCCGAGACCTTCACCCGCCGCAAGGGCTTCGCCTACGGCCGCGACGGCCGGGTGGTGCAGCGGCCGGACCTCCTGAAGAGCGCGCTCGCCGGGGTCGACATTGCCTACCAGAACCTCGAGTCGGTGGAACTCGGCGTCACCACCCTCGACCAGTACTTCGACACGCTGGGCGGCATCGGCGCCGCGGCGCGCTCGTCCGGCCGCGACGACCTCAAGGTCTACGTCGGCGACCAGACCCGCGGCGAGGGATGCGTGCGCAGCCTCTCCGAGCAGGTGGCGCTGGAGACGCGCACCCGTCTCCTCAACCCGAAATGGCACGAGGCCATGCTGGAGCACGGCTACGAGGGCGTCCGCCAGATCGAGGCGCATGTCACCAACACGCTCGGCTGGTCGGCGACCACCGGCGAGGTGGCACCCTGGGTCTACCAGCGGGTGACCGAGACCTTCGTGCTCGACGAGACCATGCGCGACCGCCTGGCCGCGCTCAACCCCACCGCCGCCGCCCGCGTCGTCGGCCGCCTGCTCGAGGCCGAGCAGCGGCGGTTCTGGACGCCGGATGCGGCCACGCTGGAGGCGCTGCGCGCCGCCGGAGAGGACCTCGAGGACAGGCTCGAGGGCGTCTCCGTCGAGGCGGCCGCCTGAAGGAGGATTGGACCCATGACCTTCCAGCCCGTTCCCCGCCGCGTTCCGAGCCGTCCCGACGGCGAAGGCAGCGTGCAGGTCCACCTGGATCCCTCGATGAAGATCGACACCGCCAAGGTGTTCGCCGTCTACGGCAAGGGCGGCATCGGCAAGAGCACGACCTCGTCGAACCTCTCCGTCGCCTTCGCCAAGCTCGGCAAGCGGGTGCTGCAGATCGGCTGCGACCCGAAGCACGACAGCACCTTCACCCTGACCAAGCAGATGATGCCGACCGTCATCGACGTGCTGGAGCAGGTGAACTTCCACTCCGAGGAACTCCGCGTCGAGGACTTCGTCTACGAGGGCTACGGCGGCGTGATGTGCGTCGAGGCGGGCGGCCCGCCGGCGGGCACCGGCTGCGGCGGCTACGTCGTCGGCCAGACGGTGAAGCTCCTCAAGGAGCATCACCTGCTGGAGGACACCGACGTCGTCATCTTCGACGTGCTCGGCGACGTGGTGTGCGGCGGGTTCGCCGCGCCGCTGCAGCACGCCGACCGGGGCATCATCGTCGCGGCCAACGACTTCGACTCGATCTTCGCGATGAACCGCATCGTCGGCGCCATCCACGCCAAGGCGAAGAACTACGGCGTCCGCCTCGGCGGCGTGATCGCCAACCGCAGCGCCGCCACCGACCAGATCGACCGCTACAACGAGCGCGCGGGCCTGAAGACCATCGCCCACTTCCCCGACCTCGACGTCATCCGCCGCTCGCGGCTGAAGAAGGCGACGCTGTTCGAGATGGAGCCCTCGCCGGAGCTGGAGCGGGTGCAGAACGAATACCTGCGCCTCGCGGCCTCCCTGTGGGCCGGCGTCGAGCCCTTCGAGGGCGCGCCGCTCAAGGACCGCGAGATCTTCGACCTGCTGGGGTTCGACTGATGGACACCGCCCGCTACGCCGCCCGGCGCGGCGAACTCCTCACCTACTTCGACCGCACCGCGGTCGACGCCTGGGCGCGGCTCACCTCCGACGCGCCGGTCGGCCGGATCCGCGCCACCGTGCGCGCCGGCCGCGACGACATGCGCGCGACGCTGCTCTCCTGGCTGCCGGCGGACCTCTCCGGCCGACGCATCCTCGACGCCGGCTGCGGCACCGGGGCCTTTTCGGTCGCCGCCGCCCGCCGCGGCGCCACGGTGGTCGGCGTCGACATCTCGCCGACGCTGGTCGCCCTCGGCCGCGAGCGGCTGCCGCAGGATCTCGTCGGCTCGGGCCGGATCGAGCTCGCGGTCGGCGACATGCTCGACCCGGCGCTCGGCGCCTTCGACCACGTGGTGGCGATGGACAGCCTGATCCACTACCGCGGCGGCGACGTCGCCGGAGCGCTCGCCGGCCTCGCCGCCCGCACCCGCCGCTCGATCGTTTTCACCTTCGCGCCCCGGACGCCGCTGCTCTCGACCATGCACGCGGTCGGCCGGCTGTTCCCGCGCGGCGACCGGGCGCCGGCGATCGAGCCGATCGGCGCGGACGACCTCGCCCGGCGGATCGACGGGCACCCGGAGCTCGCCGGCTGGCGCCGCGGCCGTACCGCGCGGGTCTCCCGCGGCTTCTACATCTCCCAGGGCCAGGAGCTCGTCCGGCCATGACCCCCGCGGGCCGTCGCCTCTCCGCCGTCTGGAGCCTGGTGGGAACGAAGTTCCTGCCCTTCGCCGACGCGGGCAGCGACCGGCTGCCGCTGCCGCAGCTGCTGCGGCTGTCGCTGTTCCAGGTCTCGGTCGGGATGGCGATGGCGCTGCTCGTCGGCACGCTCAACCGGGTGATGATCGTCGAGCTCGGGATCTCCGCGGCGCTCGTCGCCACCATGGTGGCGCTGCCGATCCTGTTCGCGCCGCTCCGGGCGCTGATCGGCTTTCGCTCCGACCATCACCGCTCCGTGCTCGGCTGGAGGCGGGTGCCCTACATCTGGTTCGGCACGCTGATGCAGTTCGGCGGCTTCGCCTTCATGCCCTTCGCGCTGCTGGTGCTGTCCACCGAGGGCGACTGGCACCGCTTCGCCGGCACCACCGCCGGCGCGCTCGCCTTCCTGCTCGTCGGCGCCGGCCTGCAGACCACCCAGACCGCCGGCCTCGCGCTCGCCACCGACCTCGCCCGCGAGGAGGACCGGCCGCGGGTGGTGGCCCTGATGTATGTGATGCTGCTCATCGGCATGCTCCTGTCGAGCGTCGTCTTCGCCTTCGTGCTCGAGCCCTTCTCCGAGTTCCGCCTGATCCAGGTGATCCAGGGGGCGGCCGCGCTGACCATGGCGCTCAACCTCGTCGCCCTGTGGAAGCAGGAGGCCCGCGATCCCTCCCGCACCCGGCCGGACCGTCCGCGGCCGCGCTTCACCGAGGCCTGGCGGGCGTTCGCCTCGCGCGGGCGGACCCGCCGCTTCCTCCTCGCCGTCGGCCTCGGCACCGCCGCCTTCGCCATGCAGGACGTGGTGCTCGAGCCCTATGGCGGGCAGGTGCTCAACCTCGGCGTCGCCAGCACGACGCAGCTGACCGCGCTCGCCGCCGGCGGCGCGCTCGCCGCCTTCGCCCTCGCCGCCCGGCTGCTCGGCCGCGGCTACGACCCGCTGCGGCTCGCCGCCTACGGCGCCGTCGTCGGCCTGCCGGCCTTCGCGGCCGTGGCGCTCGCCGCGCCGCTCGATAGCGCCGGGCTGTTCCGCCTCGGCACCGTCCTGATCGGCTTCGGCGGCGGCCTCTTCGCCGTCGGCAGCCTCACCACCGCGATGGGCCTCGACGATGCGGGCCACGTCGGCCTCGCCCTCGGCGCCTGGGGCGCCGTCCAGGCGACCGCGGCCGGCGTGGCGATCGCGCTTGGCGGGGTGATCCGCGACGTCGTCGCCCTCGCGGTCGACAGCGGCCTCGCCGGCCCGGTGCTGAGCGGGCCCTCGGTCGGCTACGCGGCGGTCTATCTGGTCGAACTGCTGCTTGTCCTCGCCACCATCGCCATCGTCGGCCCGCTGGTCGGGCAGGGACGCGTCGCGCGGCCGGCGGGCGGGCGGTTCGGGCTTGCCGAAATGCCGGGCTGAGCGCCCGGAAGGACTGATGTCCCGCCACCGGTGGCGGGCGACGAAACGAAACCTGGAACGACCGTGCGGCGCCCCGGCGCCGCGACCGGAGCGGACGGATCGGAAAGGCCTCGGGAGGCTCCCATGGGCATAACGCTGACCAACCACATCGACCTGGCGCTGATCGCGCTCTACGTCTTCTGGGCGTTCTTCGCCGGGCTGATCTACTACCTGCACCGCGAGAACAAGCGCGAGGGCTACCCGCTGCTCTCCTCGCGGGCGAACGGTCGCGTCACCGTGCAGGGCTTCCCGACGGTGCCGAAGCCGAAGACCTACCTGCTGCCGCATGGCGGCACGGTCAGCGTCCCCGACCCGAGCCGCGACGACCACCGGCCGATCGCCGCGGTGCCGGTGGCGCTCTGGCCCGGCGCCCCGCTGACGCCCACCGGCAACCCGATGCTCGACGGCGTCGGGCCGGGCTCCTGGGCCGCGCGCGCCGACCATCCGGACCTCACCCACGAGGGCGACCCGAAGATCGTGCCGCTGCGCGTCGCCACCGACTTCTACCCGGCGAGGGAGGACCCGGATCCGCGCGGGATGCGGGTGATCGCCGGCGACGGCGGCTCGCCGGGCAAGATCGTCGACGCCTGGGTCGACAAGTCCGAGTTCATCTTCCGCTACTTCGAGATCGAGCTCGACGACGGCGGCGCCCATGTGCTGGTGCCGGTGGCCTTCACCAGCATCGACGCCAAGCGCCGCCAGATCACCATCAGCGCGATCTTCACCGAGCACTTCAAGGACGTGCCGAGGACGAAGACCCTCGAGCAGGTCACGATGCTCGAGGAGGAGAAGATCATGGGCTACTACGGCGGCGGCACCCTCTACGCCTCGCCGAAGCGGACGGAGTCGTGGATATGACGGACGACGCAAAGCCGGACGGGACCATGGTTCCTGAGGGCCTGCCGGACCATCTCCCCGCCGGCGAGCGGATGCTCTGGCAGGGACGCCCGGCGGCCTGGCCCCTCACCGTGCACGCCCTTCGCTTCCACTGGGTCGCCGGCTACTTCGCCGTGCTGCTCGCCTGGCGCTTCGTCGCCTTCCTGTCGGACGGCGCCGGAGTGGTCCAGGCGGCCCGGGACGCGGCCTGGATCGCGCCGCTGGCGGCCGCCGCGCTGGGGCTGCTCGCGCTGCTCGGCTGGGCCTCGGCAAGGAGCGCCCGCTACACGGTCACCGACCGGCGGGTGGTGATGCGGGTCGGGATCGCCCTCAGCGTCACCATCAACCTGCCCTACCGGGTGATCGACGGCGCGTCGGTCCGCCGCAACCGCGATGGCAGCGGCGACATCGCCTTCCAGCTCGAGCCCGGCACCCGGGCCGCCTACCTTGTGCTGTGGCCGCACGCCCGCGCCTTCCGCTACGCCCGGCCGGAACCGATGCTCCGGGCCATCCCGGACGTCGATGCGGTCGCGGCGAAGGTTTCGGCGGCGCTCGGCGCCACCAGCGCGGGCGTCGCCCGCGCGCCCGCGGCGGAGGTCGGCCTCGCCGGCTTCCCGGCCGCGGCGGAATAGGAGGCGGCGATGAGCGGGGCAGAGGCTCACGGGCAGGTGCCGAGGCTGGCGCTGGTCGCGGCGGCCGGGATGCTGGCGCTGTCCATCGTCTTCGCCGCCGGCGCCCGCTGGACCGGCGTCGGCCGGGTGGAACTGGCGCCGGCGCCCGAGGCGACGGGGGTCGACCTCGTCTTCGAGGATCGGGCCGACGGGGCCGTGGTCGTCCACGGCGGCGGCAGGGAGACGGTGCTGGGTCCGGGCACCAACGGATTCGTCCGGGGCGTGGTGAGGGGTCTCGCCCGCGACCGGCGTGCACGCGGGGTCGGCGCCGAGGTGCCGTTCCGCCTGGTCCAACGCGTCGACGGACGGCTGTTGCTGGAAGATCCGGCAACCGGCCGCGCCCTCGATCTGGGAGCGTTCGGACCGACCAACGCAGGCGCCTTCGCAAGGCTCCTGCCGACGGAGTGAGGGGGCCCCGAGGGGCCGGATCGAGGGAGGACATCATGACGAACAGCTGGTTCGGGTCGGCGGGGGCGCGCGTCGTGCCCTGTACGGTCGACATCGAGAACACCCACGACAGGCTCCACGCCCACGTGGTCCTGGACGGCTACGACCCGGAGCCGGGCGACGAGGTCATCGTCCACGATGCCCCCACCGACGTGCCCTTCGGCGAGCGGGTGGTGGCGCGCTGCAGCGCCACCGTCGTCCCGGCGTCCCGCCTCGGCGGCCTCTTGAGCCGCGCGGCGGGGTATCTCGAGCTCACCGAGCTCTACGAGGTCGGCTTCGACGAGGGGAGGCGGTCATGATCCCGATGGAAGGCGGCGCCCAGGGGCGCACCAACACCACCGACATGGCGCAGACGGACACCATGCTGAGCCCGCGGTTCTACACCACCGACTGCGAGGCCATCGACAAGGTCGACATCGACAGCGTCCGGGCCGAGTGGAACGAGGTCATGGACGAGCTCCGGGCCGACACCAACAAGGGTCATTTCGTCCGCAGCGAGGAGTTCGACGGCTTCCGCATGGAGGACCTTCCGGAGGACCTCAGGGCGGAGTTCACCGACTTCCTCGTCTCCTCGCTGACGGCCGAGTTCTCCGGCTGCGTGCTCTACTCCGAGATCAAGCGGCGCATCAAGAACCCGGAGATACGCGAGCTGTTCGGCTTCATGACGCGCGACGAATCCCGCCACGCCGGCTTCATCAACGAGACGCTGAAGGACGCCGGCATCGGCGTCGACCTCGGCTTCCTGAAGCGGGCGAAGAAGTACACCTACTTCAAGCCGAAGTTCATCTTCTACGCGACCTACCTCTCCGAGAAGATCGGCTACGCGCGTTACATCACCATCTACCGCCAGCTCGAGCGCAACCCGGATCACCGCTTCCACCCGATCTTCAAATGGTTTGAGAAGTGGTGCAACGACGAGTTCCGCCACGGCGAGGCCTTCGCGCTGATCATGCGGGCCGACCCGAAGCTGCTCTCCGGGCACAACCGGCTGTGGATCCGCTTCTTCCTGCTCGCCGTGTTCGCGACCATGTATGTGCGCGACCACATGCGGCCGGCGTTCCACAAGGCGCTCGGCGTCGATCCGACCGAGTACGACATGGCGGTGCTCCGGCTCACCTCGGAGATCTCCAAGCAGGTCTTCCCCTTCACCCTCGACATCGACAGCCCCGCCTTCCGCCGCGGCTTCGACCGGCTGTGGCGCCTCAACGAGGCGATGGCCGCGGCGCGGGCGAAGGGCGGGCTGCTCGCCCCGGTGAAGCGCGCCGGCCTCGCCGCCGCCGCCGCCGCCACCTTCGCCGGCCTCTACCTGCGGCCGGTGATCGAGAACCGGGTGCCGGCGCGGGTGCGCCTCAGCCCGGCCTGGTGAGCCCGAGAGGGAAAGGACCCGCAAGGTGCCCGACACCGTCCTCGCCGTCGCCCATGTGCTGTTCCTGTGGTGGTTCGGCACGGGAGCCGTCCTCTTCCTGGACGGGCTTCCGCGCCGCACCTACCCGTGGACGCTCGCCGGGGCGGCGCTGGTCGCCCTTGCCGCGACGGCGGGGCTGGTGGCGAGCGCCGACGACACCGGCGTCGGCGGGGCCCACCTCGCCTTCGCCTCGGCGCTCGGCATCTGGGGGGTGAACGAGATCCTGTTCCTCACCGGCGCCGTCACCGGGCCGCGGCGGACGGCCTGCCCCGAGGGCGCGCGCGGCTGGAGCCGCTTCCGCTATGCCGCGGAAAGCGTGATCTACCACGAACTGGCGGTGGCGCTGTCGGCGCTGGTCGTGTGGATCGCCGTCGCCGGCGGCGACAACAAGGTCGGGTTGTGGACCTTCCTCGCCCTCTGGGTGATGCGGCTGTCGACCAAGATCAACATCTTCCTCGGCGTGCGCAACCTCGGCGAGGAGTTCCTGCCGGACCACCTGCGCTACCTCGCCAGCTACTTCCGCCGCGCGCCGATGAACCCGGCGTTCCCGGTGTCGATGGTCGGCTCGACGGCGCTGCTCGCCTTTCTCGTCGTCTCGGCCGCCGCCCCGGCCACCAGCGCCGTCGAGGGCGTCGGCCTGACGATCCTCGCGACCCTCGTCGGGCTGGCGCTGCTCGAGCATCTTTTCCTCGTGCTGCCCTTCGACCCCGCCACCCTTTGGCGGTGGGGTTTCACGTCTCGCGCGGCGGCCGCCGCGCCCGCGCCCTTCCGACCCGACGCCCCGGCCCCGCTGAAGGCGGCCGTCGACCGCCCACGGAGGTAAGTCATGGATTACGAAGCTATCTTCCTGAGCGGCCTCGACGCCCTGCACCGGGAGGGACGCTACCGCGTCTTCGCCGAGCTCGAGCGCCACGCCGGCTGCTTCCCGCGGGCGACCCGCCACACCGCCTCCGGCACCCACGAGGTGACCGTGTGGTGCTCCAACGACTACCTCGGCATGGGCCAGCACCCGAAGGTGCTGCGGGCGATGCACGAGGCGCTCGACCGCTATGGCGCCGGCGCCGGCGGCACGCGCAACATCTCCGGCACCTCGCATGCCCACGTCCTGCTCGAGCGCGAACTCGCCGACCTGCACGACAAGGAGGCGGCGCTGCTGTTCACCTCCGGCTTCGTCTCCAACTGGGCGGCGCTCGGCACGCTCGCCTCGCGGATTCCCGACTGCGTCGTCTTCTCCGACGCCGGCAACCACGCCTCGATGATCGACGGCATCCGCCAGAGCCGCGCCCACAAGCGGGTGTTCCGCCACAACGACCCGAGGGACCTCGACCGGCAGATGTCGGAGTTCGACCGCAGGGTGCCGAAGCTGGTCGCCTTCGAATCGGTCTACTCGATGGACGGCGACATCGCCCCGATCGCCGACCTCTGCGACGTGGCCGACAAGCACGGCGCGATGACCTACCTCGACGAGGTGCACGCGGTCGGCCTCTACGGGCCGCGCGGCGGCGGCATCTCCGAACAGGACGGCGTCGCCGACCGGCTGACGGTGATCGAGGGCACCCTCGGCAAGGCCTTCGGGGTCGTCGGCGGCTACATCGCGGGCTCGGCGGCGATGTGCGACTTCGTCCGCAGCTTCTCGAGCGGCTTCATCTTCACCACCGCGCTGCCTCCTGCCGTCGCCGCCGGCGCCGCGGCGAGCATCCGCCACCTCAAGGAGAGCGGCGCGGAGCGGATGCGCCAGCGCGACCGGGTGGCGCGGCTGCGCTCCGAACTCGACCGCGCGGGCATCCCGCACCTGCCGAACCCCAGCCACATCATCCCGGTGATGGTGGGCGATCCCACGGTCTGCAAGCAGATCTCCGACCGGCTGCTCGACGACCACGGCATCTATGTCCAGCCGATCAACTACCCGACCGTGCCGCGCGGCACGGAACGGCTCCGGATCACCCCGTCCCCGTTCCACAGCGACGCCGACATCGACCACCTGGTCGGTGCGCTGTCGGCGATCTGGGCGGACGCCGGGCTGGAGCGGGTCGCCGCCTGACGCGGTTCGCCGCGCCACCGAGGACGAAGCATGCCGGGCCAGGCGCGGCGACAGAGCCGCCCGACCGGAAAGGAGTCGAGACCATGCTGACCCGCACCGAGCGAGCCGCCCGACGCACCGCCGAAGCGGCCGCTCCGGCCCGCCGCCCGCCGTTCCCCTTCTCCGCCATCGTCGGCCAGGAGGAGATGAAGCAGGCGCTGCTCGTCTCCGCGGTGGACCCGGGGGTCGGCGGGGTGCTGGTGTTCGGCGACCGCGGTACCGGCAAGTCGACCGCGGTGAGGGCGCTCGCCGCGCTGCTGCCGGACCGCGAGGTGGTCGAGGGCTGCCCCTACGGATGCGATCCGGCCGACATCGAGAACCGCTGCGACCTCTGCGACGCCGCCGCGGCCGGGGGCCGGCCGCGCGCGGTCCGCGCGCCGATCCCGGTGGTCGACCTGCCGCTCGGCGCGACGGAGGACCGGCTGGTCGGCGCGCTCGACCTCGAGCGGGCGCTCTCCCGCGGCGAGAAGGCCTTCGAGCCGGGCCTGCTCGCCCGCGCCAACGGCGGCTTCCTCTACATCGACGAGGCGAACCTCCTCGAGGACCACCTGATCGACCTCCTCCTCGACGTCGCCGCTTCCGGCGTCAACGTGGTCGAGCGCGAGGGCCTCAGCGTCCGACACCCGGCCCGCTTCGTGCTGATCGGCAGCGGCAACCCGGAGGAGGGGGAACTGCGCCCGCAGCTGCTCGACCGCTTCGGCCTTTCCGTGGAGGTGACGACGCCCACGGCCATCGCCGAGCGGGTGGAGGTGGTGAAGCGCCGCGACGCCTTCGAGCGCGACCGCGCCGGCTTCGTCGCGCGCTGGCGCAAGGAGGACATGAAGATACGCCGGCGCCTCGTCGCCGCGCGCCGCCGGCTCGACCGGGTCGATGTGCCGGACGCGATGCTCGAGTCGGCCGCCCGGCTCTGCGTGAAGCTCGGCACCGACGGGCTGCGCGGCGAGCTGACGCTGATCCGGGCCGCCCGCGCGCTCGCCGCGCTCGATGGCGCCGAGTCGGTGGAGACCGGCCACCTCGCTGCCCTCGCGCCGTCGGCGCTGCGGCACCGACTGCGCCGCAACCCGCTGGACGACGTCGGTTCCGGCGCGCGGGTCGCGCGGGCGGTGGCCGAGGCCTTCGCCGGATGACCGCGCCCGCCGCCCCGTCCCCGTTCGACGACGCCCTCGCCGCCGCGGCGCTGGTGGCGACGGACCCGGCCGGGCTCGGCGGGCTGATGATCCGCGGCGGCTCCCGCGCCCTCGCGGACCTCGTTGTCGCGGAACTCGCGGCGCTGCTGCCGGCCGGGGCGCCGGTGCGGCGGCTGCCCAACCGGATCGACGAGGACCGGCTCTGCGGCGGGCTCGACCTCGCCGCCACCCTCGCGGCCGGGCGCCCGGTGCACGGGCGCGGCCTGCTCGCCGAGGCGAACGGCGGGCTCCTCGTCGTCCCGATGGCGGAACGGCTCGCGCCGGGCACCGCCGCCACGCTCGCCGCGACCCTCGACGACGGCGAGGCGCCCGCCGCCCGCACGCCCGGCGCGCGCGAGGCCGCCCGCTTCGCCGTGGTCGCCCTCGACGAGGGCGTCGGCGACGACCCCGCCCCCGCGCCGGCGCTGGCCGGCCGGCTGGCGCTCAGGGTCGACCTCGACCGCGTCCGCCTCGCCGACGCCTGCCCGGGCGAGCCGGCGGACGTCGAGGTCGCCCGGAAGCGGCTCGCCTCCGTCACCCTTGCCGACGCCGCCCTCGAGGCTCTCGCCGAGGCGGCCGCCGCGCTCGGCGTGCCCTCGCCGCGGGCGCTGATCCAGGCCGCCGCCGCCGCCCGCGCCGCCGCCGCGCTCGCCGGCCGTGTCGAGGTCGCGGACGAGGACCTCGCGCTCGCCGCCCGGCTGGTGCTCGGCCCGCGCGCGACGGTGATCCCCCTCGCCGAGCCGCCGCCCGCCCCGCCGCCTCCGCGGGAGGAGCCGGAGAACGATACCTCCGGCGCGGAGGAGGACGGCGCCGAGCGGGGCGCCATGGCCGACGTGGTGCTGGAGGCCGCCCGCGCCGCGATCCCGCCGGCGCTGCTGGCGCTGGCCTCCGCCGGCGCGCCCGCCCGCGGCGCACGCTCGCACGACGGCCGCGGCGCCCGCGACCGCGCCTCCGGTCGTGGCGGCCGGCCGGTACGCAGCCGCCCGGGCCGTCCGGTCGACGGCGCCCGGCTCGACCTTCTGGAAACCCTCCGCGCCGCCGCGCCGATGCAGCGGCTGCGCCCGCCGCCCCCGGCGGGCGGCGCCGTCTCGGTCCGTGTCGGCGACCTGCGCGTCCGCCGCTTCCGCCGCAAGTCGCGCACCACCACCGTCTTCGTCGTCGACGCCTCCGGCTCCTCGGCGCTGAACCGCCTCGCCGAGGCCAAGGGCGCGGTCGAGCTGGTGCTCGCCGACTGCTATGTGCGCCGCGACCGGGTCGCCCTGATCGCCTTCCGGGGCCGCTCGGCGGAGACGATCCTGCCGCCGACCGCGTCGCTGACCCGGGCGCGCCGGCTGCTCGCCGACCTGCCCGCCGGCGGCGGCACCCCCCTCGCCGCCGCGGTCGACGCGGCGAGCGCGCTCGCGGCCGCGGTCCGCGGCCACGGCGAGACGCCGCTGCTCGTCTTTCTCACCGACGGCCAGGCCAACGTCGGCCGCGACGGCAGCGGCGGACGGCCGCAGGCGGAGGCGGACGCGCTGGCCTCGGCGGCGGTCGCCCGCGGCCTCGGGCTGTCGTCGCTGGTGCTCGACATCGCCCAGCGCTCGGATCCGCGCACGCGCCGGTTCGCCGAGGCGCTGGGCGCGACCTATCTGCCTCTACCGCGCGCAGACGCGGGCAGGCTCGCATCGGCAGTGCGCCTCGCGGCGCCGGGGAGGGGAACATGAAACACGTCCGCGGGTCCGAACCCGTCGCCCTCGCGCCGGCCGCGCCGCCGGCGGACCTCGACCCGAACGCGGGCCTGCTCGACCGGGTGCACGCCCCGGCCGACCTGCGGGCGCTGCCGCGGGGCGATCTCGCCCGCCTTGCCGGCGAGCTCCGGCAGGCGTTGATCGCCTCGGTCGCCCGCACCGGCGGCCACCTCGGGGCGGGGCTCGGCGTCGTCGAGCTGACGGTGGCCCTCCATGCGGTGTTCGAGACCCCCGAGGACGTGCTCATCTGGGACGTCGGCCACCAGGCCTACCCGCACAAGATGCTGACCGGGCGGCGGCACCGGATGGAGACGCTGCGCCAGGGCGGCGGCCTCTCCGGCTTCACCCGCCGGGCCGAGAGCGTCTACGACGCCTTCGGGGCCGGCCATTCCTCCACCTCGATCTCCGCCGGCCTCGGCTATGCGGCGGCGAGGCGCCTTGCCGGGCGGCCCGGCCGGGTGGCCTGCGTCATCGGCGACGGGGCGCTCTCCGCCGGCCTTGCCTTCGAGGGGCTGAACAACGCCGGCGCCTCGGGCCTGCCGCTCGTCGTGGTGCTCAACGACAACGCCATGTCGATCGCCCCGCCGGTGGGCGCACTCGCCGACCACCTCGTCGATCTCGCGAGCGGCGGGCCGACCGACGCCGCCAATCTCTTCGCCGCCATGGGCTTCGACTACCGCGGCCCGGTCGACGGCCACGACCTCGACGCCCTCGTCCCGGCGCTGGAGGCGGCGCGGGCGCACGAAGGCGGGCCGGTGCTCCTCCACGTGCGCACGCGCAAAGGGCACGGCTATGCGCCGGCGGAGGCCTCGGCCGACAGGTACCACGGGGTCGCCGGCTTCGACCCGGAGACGGGCGTCCAGAAGAAGGCGCCGGCGGCGGCGCCGAGCTACACCCGCGTCTTCGCCGACAGCCTCGTCGCCGAGGCCGCGCGGGATCCGCGGATCGTCGCCATCACCGCGGCGATGCCGTCCGGCACCGGCGTCGACGTCTTCGCCCGCGCCTTCCCGGAGCGGGCCTTCGACGTCGGCATCGCCGAGCAGCACGCGGTGACCTTCGCCGCAGGCCTTGCCTGCGAGGGCCTGAAGCCCTTCTGCGCGATCTACTCCACCTTCCTGCAGCGCGCCTTCGACCAGATCGTCCACGACGTGGCGCTGCAGGGGCTTCCCGTCCGCTTCGCCATCGACCGGGCCGGCTTCGTCGGGGCCGACGGGGCGACGCACACCGGGGCCTTCGACCTCGCCGCCCTCTGCTGCCTGCCCGGCTTCACCGTGATGGCGCCGGCGGACGAGGCGGAGCTCCGCCACATGGTGGCGACCGCGGCCGCCTTCGACGAGGGGCCGATCGCCTTCCGCTTCCCGCGCGGCGACGGGCTCGGCGTGCCGCTGCCCGAGCAAGGCGAGCCGCTCGCCATCGGCCGCGGCCGCATCCTGCGCGAGGGCGCCGACGTCGCCCTGGTCGCCCTCGGCAGCCGGCTCGCCGACTGCCTCGCGGCGGCGGAGCGGCTGGCCGCGGCCGGGATCGGTGTCACCGTCGCCGACGCGCGCTTCGCCAAGCCGATCGACGGCGACCTGATGGTCCGTCTCGCCCGCGAGCACCCGCTGCTCGTCACCGTCGAGGAGGGCTCCTCGGGCGGCTTCGGCGCCGCGGTGATGCGGCACCTGTCCGACGCGGGAGCCCTCGACCGGGGCCCCGCCGTCCGCAGCCTCACCCTGCCGGACCGCTTCGTCGAGCACGACAGCCCGGCTGCCCTCGTCGCCGACGCCGGCCTGGACGCGCAAGGGATCGCCGCCGCCGTCGTCGCCGCCATGGTGCAGAGCGGGGCGGCGGAGCCGGCCCGGCTGCGCGCGGCCGCGAGGTGGGCGGGTTGATCGGATGACGGCCGCCCGCTCCCTCGACCGCGCCGAATCGCGCCGCCCCGCGGCGGCGGACCGCCGGCTGCGCTTCGACGTCGAGGGGCGGGACTGGCCGAACCGGGAGGGGAGCCGCTTCGTCGATGCCGGCGGGCTGCGCTGGCACGTGCAGGTGACGGGGCAGGGCCCCGGCCTCCTGCTCGTCCACGGCACCGGGGCCTCCACCCATTCCTTCGCGGACCTCGCGCCGCTGCTCGCCCGCAGCTTCACCGTGGTCGCGCCGGACCTTCCCGGCCACGCCTTCACCACGAGGGGCCGCGGCGGCCACGCCAGCCTGCCGGGCATGGCCGCCGCTCTCGCCGACCTCGTCGAGGCGGTGGGCGTCAAGCCGGCGATCGCGGTCGGCCACTCCGCCGGCGCGGCGATCGTGCTCCGGATGCTGCTCGACGGCCGGATCCGGCCGAAGGCGGTGGTGAGCCTCAACGGCGCGCTGACCGGCTTTCGCGGCGTCGTCGGCCGCACCTTCTCCCCGCTCGCCAAGCTGCTGGCGCTGAACCCGCTGGTGCCGCGCCTGTTCGCCTGGCGCGCCGAGGACGCCGCGGTGATGGAGCGGATCCTGCGCCAGACCGGCTCGCGGCTCGATCCGCGGGCGGCCTCCTGGTACGCCCGCCTCGCCCGCGACCCGGACCATGTCGCCGCCGCGCTCTCGATGATGGCGAACTGGGATCTCTCGGCCTTCTGGGCGGACCTTCGCAGGGTCGGGGCGCCGGTCGTGCTGGTCGCCGGAGGACGGGACGGCATGGTCCCGCCGGACCAGGCCTTCGAGGCGGCGAAACGGATCCCGGGCGCGGAAGTTGTGGTGATGCGCCGACACGGCCACCTCGCCCACGAGGAGGACGCCGCCGCGGTGGCGGAGATCGTGCTCGACGCGGCGCGCCGGCATGGCGCGCTGCCGGAGGAGACGCGATGAGCCTCGTCGACCATCCCCCCGCGACGCGCGCCGCGTCCCTCGCCGACCGGCGGCCGCATGCGGTGGTGATCGGCAGCGGCTTCGGCGGCCTTGCCGCCGCCGTGCGGCTCGGCGCAAGGGGCTACCGTGTCACCGTGCTGGAGCGGCTCGACCGGCCGGGCGGCCGGGCGGTGGTCCACGAGGTGGACGGCTTCGTCTTCGACGCCGGGCCGACCATCGTCACCGCGCCGTTCCTGTTCGAGGAACTCTGGGCGCTCGCCGGCCGGCGCATGGCCGACGACATCGACCTCCGCCCGCTCGACCCCTTCTACTCGATCCTTTTCCAGGACGGCGCCCGCTTCGACTGCAGCGGCGACCCGGAGCGGATGCGCGCGGAGGTGGCCCGGCTCTCGCCCGGCGACGTCGACGGCTACGAGCGCTTCGTCGAGCTCAGCCGGCGGATGTTCGACGTCGGCTTCATGGAACTCGCCGACCGGCCCTTCGACCGCTGGACCGACATGGCGCGGGTGGTTCCGGACCTCCTCCGCCTTGGCGGCTGGCGATCGGTCCACGCGCTCGTCTCGGCGCATGTGAAGGACGAGCGGCTGCGGATGGCGCTCGGCTTCCATCCGCTGTTCGTCGGCGGCAACCCGTTCACCGCCAGCGGCGTCCTCGCCCTCATCGCCTTCCTGGAGCGGCGCTGGGGCGTCCACTTCGCGATGGGCGGCACCGGGAGCCTGGTGAAGGGGCTGGTCGGCCTCGTCGAGCACCAGGGCGGCCGCGTGCGGCTCGGCGCCGACGTCGCGGAGATCACCCTCGACGACCGCCGGGCGACCGGCGTCCGCCTTGCGAGCGGCGAGCGCCTCGCCGCCGACCTCGTGGTCTCCAACGCCGACACCGACTTCACCTATCGCAAGCTCCTCCCGGCCGCGGCCCGGCGGACCTGGACCGACCGCCGGCTCGACCGGGCGAAGCAGTCCATGAGCCTCTTCGTCTGGTACTTCGGGACCTCCCGCCGCTACGAGGAGGTGCCCCACCACACCATCCTGATGGGCCCGCGCTACAAGGGGCTGCTCGACGACATCTTCCGGTCCAGGCTGCTCGCGGAGGATTTCAGTCTCTACCTGCACCGGCCCACCGCCACCGATCCGTCGATGGCCCCGCCGGGCTGCGACAGCTTCTACGTGCTCTCGCCGGTGCCGAACCTCCTCGGCGGCACCGACTGGCGGGCCGCCGCCGAGCCCTACCGCCGGCGCATCGAGGCCGTCCTCGAGGCGAGCCTGCTGCCGGGGCTGTCGCGGCACGTCGCCGCCTCCCGGCTGATGACGCCGCTCGACTTCCGTGACCGGCTGAACGCCGGCACCGGCGCCGCCTTCGGCATGGAGCCGGTGCTCACCCAGTGCGCCTGGTTCCGGCCGCACAACCGGAGCGAGGACATCGACCGGCTCTACCTGGTCGGCGCCGGCACCCATCCCGGCGCGGGCCTGCCCGGCGTCCTCTCCTCCGCCCGCATCCTCGACCGACTGGTGCCCCATGCCGACGCCCTCGCCCGCTGACCTCGCGGCCTGCCGGACGCTGCTCCGGCAGGGCTCGCGCTCCTTCTTCGCCGCGTCGCTGATGCTGCCGCGGCGGGTGCGCGAGCCGGCGACGGCGCTCTACGCCTTCTGCCGGGTCGCCGACGACGCGGTGGACGAGGCGCGCGACCGCCCGAGAGACGCGCTCGCCCGCCTCGAGGAGCGGCTCGACCGCGTCTACGCCGGCGTGCCGCGCGCCTCGCCGGTCGACCGGGCCTTCGCGGGCATCGTCGCCGCCCACGGCATCCCGCGGGCGCTGCCGGCCGCGCTGCTGGAGGGGTTCCGCTGGGACGTCGAGGGCCGGCGCTACGCCGACGCCGCGGCGCTCGACGCCTATGCGGTGCGGGTCGCCGGAACCGTCGGCATGATGATGGCGGTGCTGATGGGGCGGCGCTCGGAGCCGGCGCTCGCCCGCGCCGCCGACCTCGGGATCGCCATGCAACTGACCAACATCGCCCGCGACGTCGGCGACGACGCCCGGGCGGGACGGCTCTACCTGCCGCTCGGCTGGCTCGACGAGGAAGGGATCGACCCGGACGGCTTCCTCGCCGCGCCCCGCGCAACGCCGGCGCTCGCCCGCGTCGTCGCCCGGCTGCTCGCGCGGGCGGAGGCGCATTATGCGCGGGCCGCGGGCGGCATCGCCCTCCTGCCGGCGGACTGCCGCCCGGCCATCCACGCGGCCCGCCTCGTCTACCGCGAAATCGGGCGCCTGCTCGCGCGCGACGGGCTCGATCCGGTGTCGCTGCGGACCATCGTGCCCGGCCGGCGCAAGGCGGCGCTGCTGGCCGAGGCGGTGGCGGCGAGCGCTCTCCCCGCCGGGCCGGCCGCGGCGCCGGCGAACCCCGCGGCCCGCGACCTCGTCGCCGCGCTTGCCGCCCCGTCGGGCGCGAGCGTCGGCGGGATCGGGCGGCTCGTCGAGATCCTGACGGCGCTGGAGGCGCGCGAGCGCGCCCGGATGCCGCGGGTCGGGGCGGCGCGATGAGTTCCGGCTGGATCATCGCCGCCGAACTGCTCCTCGTCCTCGGCCTCGGCGTCGGCTGGGCCACCTACGAACTGCGGTCGCTGAAGCGGCTGCGGCTGGAGCGCGAGCGCCGCGAGGCGGAGGAGCGGGCGAAAGGCGGCGAGGTCTGAGGCGCTCCGCCGGCGGGACGAGAGGAGGGCGCAGCCTACCCCCACCTCGCCCGGCGCGGCATCCGGAAGGGGAGCATCGCCTGGACGACCGGCGACGAGAACCGGTCGAGGTCGAGGCTTTCGTGCAGGCCCTCGGCGGTGCGGCCGAAAAGGCGGGCGGCGACCTGCGAGCGGGCGTAGAAGGGCGTGTCCTCCAGCGTTCGGACGAGCCTCGTGGCGGCGGCGTCCTCGGACAGCGCCTCGCGGCCGACCCGCCAGAGCGTGGGCGGCAGCGGCACCGCCGGCGGGGCCTCGTCGACGACGAGCCCGCCGCGGCGGTCGAAGGCGACGGAGAAGCCCTCCGGCGGGCCGCCGCGCGGGCGGGTCGCGTAGCCGACGTCGGTGCCGGCCGCGTGGGAGAGCCGGGTCCAGGTCCAGGACGAGAAGCCCGCCTCCAGCGGCTCCGACCCGCGGTTGTGGTCGATATAGGCCGAGCCACGCCAGCGGAGCGACGGCTTGTCCATCTCCACCTCGATCCTCGCCACCGGCGCGATCGGCCGCCAGAGATGCCGCCCGGAGGGGTCGAGAACGAAGCTGCGGCCGTTGAGGAACTCCGGATGGACCCGCACCCGGCCGCGGATCCGCCGCGGGATCGGCACGGCGACCTCGTCGAGGTCGAGCGTCAGGCCGTCGCCGCCGAAGGCGAGGCGGCTCGGACCCACCTCGAAGCGGTCGCGGTCGCGCGAAAGGGCCGAGCGGCCGCGCTCGGTCATCGCCCAGGCGCCGCGCGGGCCGTAGAGGGCCACGTTGATCGCCAAGTGGTGGCAGGGATCGGCGGCGCCGCGGCGGCGGGCGAGGGCATAGTAGGGCGAGAACACCGAGCCGACGAAGGCGATCACGGTGATCGCATGGCGGCCGTCGTCGCTCAGTCCGTCGAGATACCACCAGGCGTAGCCGCCGGGTGGGACCGGCGTGTCGAAAGAAGGTCCCGGATCGCCGTCCGCGCCGCCAGCCGGCCGGAGAGTGTCGCCATCGGCACCCCCGGGCCCGGGTGGGCGCTGCCGCCCGCGAGATAGAGGCCCTGGACCGGGGTCCTCGGCCCGGGACGCTGGAAGGCCGCCGCCCAGCCATGGGTCGCCCGTCCGTAGAGCGCTCCCCCCGTTCCCGGGAACATCGCCGCGAACTCCGTCGGCGTCGTCCGCACGCTGCCGATCGGGGAGATCGACAGCCCCAGGCGCTGCATCAGGGCGAAGGTCGAGGTTTCGCATCGGTCGATCTCCTGGGCCTCGAGCGGGCGGACGTCGCCCTCGGCGGGGGCGTTGACGAGGATCAGCAGGCGCTCGCCCGCGCCCGGGTCGACGCCCGGGCGGAGGGCGCCGTGGCCGTCGCGGTCCTGGGCGCAGACGTAGACCGTGGGCCGCTCCGCAAGCCGGCGGTAGCGGACCAGCGCGTCGAATTCCGCCGGGTAGTCGCCCGAGAAGAAGACGGTGTGGTGCGACAGCGGGAAGCCCGCGGTGTGCGCGGCCATGGTCCAGGTGATCGCGGAGAGGGAGCGGGCGATCCGCGGCGTCGCCTCTGCGGCCGGGACCACGTCGGCGCCGAGAAGGCCGCCGCCGAGGGCGGCGACATCGCCGTTGTAGACCACGACCTCGGCGGGGATCTCCTCCCCGCCGGCGAGCCGCACGGCCGCCACCCGGTCGCCGCGGGTGCGGATCTCCGCCACCTCGGCGTTGCAGCGGACCTCGGCGCCGAGGCGGCCGGCCAGGTCGGCGAGCGCGGTCGCCACCCGCCGCATGCCGCCGTCGACGAGGTACACGCCCTTTTGCTCGACATGGGCGACCAGCATCAGCGTCGCCGGCGCGGCGAAGGGGGAGGAGCCGCAGTAGGTTGCGTAGCGGCCGAACAGCTGGCGCAACCGCGGGTCGAGGAAGTGCCCCTCCAGCGCCCGCCAGAGGGAGGTGAACGGTCTCAGGGCCATCAGCCCCGGCAGCCCCTTGATGCCGGCGGTGCGGACCAGACCGGTGAGGCTCGCCCCGTCGGCCTTGAGGTAGGGCTCCTCCAGCGTCTCGTAGACGCGGCGGGCGGCGCGGCAGAACTCGACGTAACGGCCGGCCTCCTCGGCGCCGGCGAATCGCGCGATCGCCTCGCGCGAGCGGCCGGGATCGGCGAACAGGTCGAGGGTGGAGCCGTCGAGCCAGGCGTGGCGGGCGAGGACCTCCACAGGCTTCAGCGGGATGTGGTCGGCGAGCCGCTCGCCGGCGTCCGCGAACAGCTCCTCGAAGACGGGCAGGAGGGTGAAGACCGTGGGGCCCGCGTCGATGGGGCCGAGCGGGCTGTCGACGGTGCGCATCTTGCCGCCCGGGGAGGCGGCCCGCTCGAGGACGGTGACGTCGAGACCGGCGGACGCGAGGTCGATCGCGGACGCGAGCCCGCCGACGCCACCGCCGATGATCACCGCCCTGGTGGCCACGTTCCGTCCCCGATTGACACCCACGTGTGGCAAGTGTCATCTTTTTTGGACAGATTGGAAAGTCAAAATCACTTGACGGTCCGATGGGAGGGGTCGCCATGGATGCTTCAGCCCGGATCGAGCGCGCTCTCGAGCGCGCCGTCGATGCCGCCTCCGAGGGATGCCCGCCGCGGCTCGCGGCCGCGATCGCCGACGCGGTGTTCCCCGGCGGCGCCAGGATGCGGCCAAAGCTGACGCTGGCGGTCGCCTACGCCTGCGGGGCCGACGACCCGGCCTCCGCCGACGCGGCCGCGGTGGCGATCGAGCTTCTCCACTGCGCCTCGCTCGTCCACGACGACATGCCCTGCTTCGACGACAGCCCCACCCGGCGCGGCCGGCCGGCCATCCACGTCGCCTACGGGGCCGACCTCGCGCTGCTCGCCGGCGACGGCCTGATCGTCCTCGCCTTCGAGGAACTCGCCCGCCGCGCGGCGCCGGCACGGCTTCCCCGGCTGGTGCGGATCGTCGGCGCCGCTGTCGGGGCGCCGCGCGGCATCGTCGCCGGCCAGGCGTTCGAATGCGAGCCGCCGGGCTTCGACCTCGCCGCCTACCATGCCGCGAAGACCGGGGCGCTGCTCGCCGGCGCCACCATGGCCGGGGCGGCCGCCGCCGGCGCCGAGCCGGAGCCCTGGCGGGCGCTCGGCGCCGCCATCGGCGCCGCCTACCAGGTCGCCGACGACATCCGCGACCTCGTGGCCGATCCCGAAGACCTCGGCAAGCCGACCGGTCGTGACGCCGCCCTCGGCCGGCCGAGCGCCACCCGCCACTACGGCCTTGACGGGGCGGTGGAGCGGCTGAAGGCGCTGGTCGCGGAGGCCGTCGCCGTGGTGCCGGACTGCCCGGGCGACGCCATGCTGCGGACGCTCATCCTCCACGAAACCCGCAAGTTCCTGCCGGAGAGCCTCGCGGCCCGGGCCGCCTGACCGATGCACAGCCCCCGCGTGCCGGACCGGCGGCCCCTCTCCGCCCGGCTGGCCGAGTCCCTCTCGGACCGCTTCGCCGCCTGGCGCGACCGCACCATCGCCAGCCCGCGGTTCCAGCGCCTTGCCGCCGACCTGCCGTTCACCCGGCCGGTGGCGCGCCGGCGCGCGGCCGGGCTCTTCGACCTCTGCGCCGGATTCGTCTATTCGCAGGTGCTGCTCGCCTGCGTCCGCCTCGGCCTGTTCGACCACCTGGCGGAGGGCCCGCTGCCGGCCGGGGCGATCGCCGCCGCCACCGGGCTCGACGCGGCGGCGACGGAGCGCCTGCTCGCCGCCGCCGCCTCGCTGGACCTCGTCGAGCGCCGGGCGGGCGGGCGCTGGGGCCTCGGCATGCACGGGGCGGCGCTCCGCGGCAACCCGGGCCTCGCCGCCATGATCGAGCACCACGCCCTCGTCTACCGCGACCTCCAGGATCCGGTGGCGCTGCTGAAGGGCGAGGCGACGACCGCTCTCGCCGGCTTCTGGCGCTATGGCGAGGGGGCCGACGCGGTGCCCGACGGGACCACGGCGGCGGCCTACTCGGCGCTGATGTCGGCCACCCAGGGCTTCGTGCGCGACGATGTGATGGACGCGTTCCGCTTCGGCCGGCACCGGGCGGTGATGGACGTCGGCGGCGGCGACGGGACCTTCCTCGCCGCGCTCGCCCGCCGGCACCCGCACTTGCGACTGACGCTGTTCGACCTGCCGCCGGTCGCGGCCCTCGCCGCCGCCCGATTCGAGGCGGAGGGCCTCGCCGGCCGGGCCCGCGCGGTTCCCGGCGACTTCCGCCACGACCGGCTGCCGGACGGGGCCGACCTCGTCACCCTGGTGCGGGTCCTGCACGACCACGACGACGATACGGTGCGCCAGCTGCTCTCGGCGGTGCGCCGCGGCCTTCGTCCGGGTGCGCGCCTGCTCGTCGCCGAGCCGATGGCGGGCACGCCGGGGCTCGGGCGGGTCGGGGACGCCTACTTCGGATTCTACCTGATGGCCATGGGCCGGGGCCTGCCGCGCACCGCCGAGCGCATTGGCGACCTGCTGCGCACGGCCGGCTTCGACCGGATCCGCCCGGTCCGGACGCGACGGCCGATGCTCGTATCGATGATGCTGGCCGAGGCCGGTGATCCACCGACTTGACAGTCCTGTAGTAAAGATGGCTTGACATAATGAGCCGTCAAGCGTCTCTTACAGTATGGAACGGGAAGGCCGGGCAACGGCCGGGAGAGCCATCATGGATACCCTCGCCGTGGTCTTGCAGGGCCCGCAGCAGCTGGCGGTGAACCGCCTGCCGCTCGATCCCGCCGGCGACGCCGACGTGGTGGTGGAGGTGTCCTGGTCCGGCATCAGCACCGGCACGGAGAAGCTGCTCTGGTCCGGTCGCATGCCGCCCTTTCCCGGGCTCGGATACCCGCTGGTGCCCGGCTACGAGACCGTCGGCCGCATCGTCGAGGCCGGTCCCGCCGCGACGGCCGCGCCCGGGTCCTTCGTGTTCGTGCCCGGGGCGCGCTGCTACGGGCCGGTGCGTGGCCTCTTCGGCGGCGCGGCCTCGCGCATCGTCGTCGCCTCCGAGCGCGTCACCGTGCTCGACGAGAGCCTCGGCGAGCGGGGCGTGCTGCTCGCCCTCGCCGCCACCGCGCGCCATGCCTTCGCGGATCGCCCGCCGCCGGAGCTGATCGTCGGCCATGGCGTCCTCGGGCGGCTGCTGGCCCGCCTCGCGGTCGAGGCGGGCGGGGCGCCCGTCGTGTGGGAGACCAATCCGGAGCGCCGGGCCGGCGCCGAGGGCTACGCCGTGGTGGCGCCGGAGGAGGACGCGCGCCGCGACTACGCCGTCGTCTGCGACGCCAGCGGCGATCCGGACGGCCTCGACCGGCTGATCGCCCGCCTCGCCCCCGGCGGCGAGGTCGTGCTCGCGGGCTTCTACGACGCGCCGCTCCGCTTCGCCTTCCCGCCGGCCTTCATGCGCGAGGCGCGGATCCGCATTGCCGCCGAGTGGAAGCCGGCCGATCTCGCCGCCGTCACGGCGCTCGTCGCCGCCGGCCGCCTGTCGCTGGACGGGCTGATCACGCACCGCGCCGCGGCGTCCGCCGCACCCGAGGCCTACGAGACCGCCTTCGGCGATCCCGCCTGCCTCAAGATGATCCTGGACTGGAGGGCCGCCTCATGAACACCGTCGTCAAGCCGCCTGGGGGCTCGCCGAACGCGGCGATGGCCGAAGCGCTGCGGGCCGAGGCCGCGATCGAGCCGGACGCCCCGTCCACCGCGCCGGTGGCCAAGGCCACCCAGGTGATCGCCATCTACGGCAAGGGCGGCATCGGCAAGAGCTTCACGCTCGCCAACCTCAGCTACAACATGGCCCAGCGCGGCAAGAAGGTGCTGCTGATCGGCTGCGACCCGAAGAGCGACACCACCTCGCTGCTGTTCGGCGGCCGCGCCTGCCCGACCATCATCGAGACCTCGTCGAAGAAGAAGCTCGCCGGCGAGGACGTGAAGATCGGCGACGTCTGCTTCAAGCGCGACGGCGTCTTCGCGATGGAGCTCGGCGGGCCGGAGGTCGGCCGCGGCTGCGGCGGGCGCGGCATCATCCACGGCTTCGAGCTGCTCGAGAAGCTGGGCTTCCACGAGTGGGGCTTCGACTACGTGCTGCTCGACTTCCTCGGCGACGTGGTCTGCGGCGGCTTCGGCCTGCCGATCGCCCGCGACATGTGCCAGAAGGTCATCGTCGTCGGCTCCAACGACCTGCAGTCGCTCTACGTCGCCAACAACGTCTGCTCGGCGGTGGACTACTTCCGCAAGCTCGGCGGCAACGTCGGCGTCGCGGGCATGGTGGTGAACAAGGACGACGGCACCGGCGAGGCGGCCGCCTTCGCCGCCGCGGCCGGCATCCCGGTGCTCGCGGCGATCCCCGCCGACGAGGACATCCGCCGCAAGAGCGCCAACTACCAGATCGTCGGCCGGCCGGGCGACCGCTGGGCGCCGCTGTTCGACGACCTTGCCGACAACGTCGCCACCGCCCCGCCGGTGCGCCCGACCCCGCTCACCCAGGACGAGCTGCTCGGCCTCTTCAAGGGCGAGGAGGTCGGCCGCGGCGTGGTGCTCGATCCGGCGACGATGGAGGACATGTGCGGCGTCTCCTCCTTCGAGAAGCCTTCGCTCGAAGTCGTCTACGACACCGTTTGACGGGAACGCGACCCATGGCCCTCGACGATCACGACCCGCACCCCGTACCCGACAGCGTCGTCGCCGACGGCTGCCACGGCGGCGCGGCCGAGATGCGCCGCGCCGCGGCTGCGGCCGGCGCCAGCGAGGTGCTCGACCGCTACGCCGCGGACTATCCGACCGGCCCGCACGACCAGCCGCAGAGCATGTGCCCGGCCTTCGGGTCGCTGCGGGTGGGGCTGCGGATGCGGCGGACGGCGACCGTGCTGTCCGGCTCGGCCTGCTGCGTCTACGGCCTCACCTTCACCTCCCACTTCTACGGGGCGAAGCGGACCGTCGGCTACGTGCCCTTCAACTCCGAGACGCTGGTCACCGGCAAGCTCTTCGAGGACATCCGCGACGCGGTCCACGCGCTCGCCGACCCGGCGCTCTACGACGTCGTGGTGGTGACGAACCTCTGCGTTCCCACCGCTTCCGGCGTGCCGCTCCGCCTGCTGCCCAAGGAGATCAACGGCGTCCGGATCATCGGCATCGACGTTCCGGGCTTCGGGGTGCCGACCCACGCCGAGGCCAAGGACGTGCTCGCCGGGGCGATGCTCGCCTTTGCCCGCCGCGAGGCCGAGAACGGCCCGGTGCAGGCGCCGCGCGGCGGCCCGAGCGACCGGCCGACGGTGACGCTGCTCGGCGAGATGTTCCCCGCGGACCCGGTCGGCATCGGCCGGATGCTGGAGCCGATGGGTCTCGCCGCCGGGCCGGTGGTGCCGACGCGCGAGTGGCGCGAGCTCTACGCCGCGCTGGATTGCGTCGCCGTCGCGGCGATCCATCCCTTCTACACGGCCTCGGTGCGCGAGTTCGAGGCGGCGGGGCGGCCGGTGGTCGGCTCGGCCCCGGTGGGCGCCGAGGGCACCGACGCCTGGCTGAAGGCGGTCGGGGAGATCGCCGGCGTGCCGGCGCGGCTCGTCGACGAGACGCGCAACCGCCAGCGGGCCGCCGTCGCCGGCGCCCTCGCCGGGAGCCCGGTGAAGGGGCGGATCACGGTGTCCGGCTACGAGGGCTCGGAGCTGCTCGTCGCGCGCCTCCTGGTCGAGAGCGGGGCGGAGGTTCCCTACGTCGGCACCGCCTGCCCGCGCACCCGCTGGTCGGATCCCGACCGCGAATGGCTGGAGGCGAAGGGCGTCACGGTGGTCTACCGCGCCTCGCTGGAGAGCGACATCGCCGCCATGCGGGAGGTGCGCCCGGACCTTGCCATCGGCACCACGCCGGTGGTGCAGAAGGCCAAGGAGATGGCGATCCCGGCGCTCTACTTCACCAACCTCGTGTCCGCCCGGCCGCTGTTCGGCGCCGCCGGGGCCGGCTCGCTCGCCCACCTCGTCAATGGCGCGATCGCCAACAAGGCCCGCTTCGAGGCGATGGAGGCCTTCTTCGACGGCGTCGGCGAGGGCGACACCGCCGGCGTCTGGCAGGACGAGCCGGCGGTCCGCCCCGGCTTCCGCGAGAAGATGCGCCGCCGCCTCGGCGCCGCGGCGAAGGCCGCCAAGTCCGAGGAGATGATCTGATGCTCGTCCTCGACCACGACCGCGCCGGCGGCTACTGGGGTTCGGTCTACGTCTTCACCGCGGTGAAGGGCCTGCAGGTCATCATCGACGGGCCGGTCGGCTGCGAGAACCTGCCGGTCACCTCGGTCCTCCACTACACCGACGCGCTGCCGCCGCACGAGCTGCCGATCGTCGTCACCGGCCTCGGCGAGGAGGAACTCGGCAAGCACGGGACCGAGGGCGCGATGTGGCGCGCCCGCAACGTGCTCGATCCGGACCTGCCGGCGGTGGTCGTCACAGGCTCCATCGCCGAGATGATCGGCGGCGGCGTGACGCCGGAGGGCTCCAACATCCAGCGCTTCCTCCCGCGCACCATCGACGAGGACCAGTGGCAGAGCGCCGACCGCGCGCTCACCTGGCTGTGGACCGAATACGGACCGAAGAAGACGCCGGCCCTGAAGTCCCGCAAGCCGGGCGAGCGGCCCAAGGTCAACATCGTCGGCCCCAGCTACGGCATGTTCAACACGCCCTCGGACCTTGCCGAGATCCGCCGCCTCCTGGAGGGTATCGGCGCCGAGGTGAACATGGTGTTCCCGCTCGGCAGCCACCTCGCCGACGTGCCCCGGCTCGCCGAGGCGGAGGTGAACGTCTGCCTCTACCGCGAGTTCGGCGCCCAGCTCTGCGAGCGGCTCGGCCGGCCCTGGCTGCACGCGCCGATCGGCCTGCACTCGACGACGCGCTTCCTGCGCGCCCTCGGCGAGTTGCTGGAGATCGACCCGGAGCCGTTCATCGCCCGCGAGAAGCACACCACCATCAAGCCGATCTGGGACCTCTGGCGGTCGGTGACGCAGGACTTCTTCGGCACCGCGAGCTTCGCGGTGGTCGCCGGCGAGACCTACGCCCGCGGGCTGGTCTCCTTTCTCGAGGGGGAGATGGGACTGCCCTGCACCTTCGAGACGACGCGCCGGCCCGGTGCGAAGACCGACAACGCCGCCGTCCGCAAGGCCATCGCCGAGCGCCCGCCGCTGGTGCTCTTCGGCAGCTACAACGAACGCATGTACGCCGCCGAGGCGGGCGGCCGGTCGATCTTCATCCCGGCCTCCTTCCCCGGCGCACTGATCCGCCGGCACACCGGCACGCCCTTCATGGGCTACTCGGGCGCCGTCTACCTGATCCAGGAGGTGTGCAACGCGCTGTTCGACGCGCTGTTCGCCATCCTGCCGCTCGGCACCGACCTCGACCGCATCGAGGCGACGCCGGCGAAGCCGCTGCGCGAGCTCGCCTGGGACGAGGAGGCCCGGGACGCGCTCGACGCGGCGATCGAAGCGCAGCCGGTCCTCGTCCGCATCTCCGCCGCCCGTCGCCTGCGCGACGCGGCCGAGCGGGAGGCGCGGCGGCTCGGGCACGACTGCGTGACCATCTCCTCCGTCGCCCGGGCACGGGCTGTGCTGGGCGAGGCGGTGGCCTGAACGGGGACCGGCGGGGGCCCGCCCGGGTCCGCGCCGGCCGAGGAGACTTCAAGGGAGAGGTGAGCCATGGCGAACCAACTGACGGCACGGGACCGGTCGATCGAGGGCCGCAGACGCTGCGACGAGGCGGCGTTCCGGCGACTGTTCCTCGCGACCTACCCCGTCTTCCTGGCGATCGCGATCGGCCGGCAGGCGCTGGCGACGGTCGGGCTTCTGGACGACGACGGCGGCCCTCGCTCGCCGTTCCGCCGCGCCCGCAACACCGCCCACGCGGTGATCCCCTTCGCCTTCATGGGCTGAGGCGGGCGGTTTCGAATTCGCCCGGCATTCCGCCGGACGGATGCCGGCTTCGGACGATCCGGAGACCGGCAGGACCCAGCCGCGCGGGATTGCGCGGCGACGGCAAGATTTTGCGGAGGCCTCAAATGGCAGATGCAAAGAGTTCGCTGTCGGGATTGACGGAACAGGAAGCACAGGAATTTCACGCGATCTTCATGCGGAGCTTCATCGGCTTCACGGTTGTCGCGCTGATCGCCCACGTGCTCGCCTGGATCTGGCGGCCCTGGCTGCCAGGCGAAGGTGGATACACGACCTCATCGCTCCTCGACGGCGCGACGGGCGTGGCCCACCAAGTCCTGACGATGCTCACCTGAAGGAGCGGAACCCATGTGGAAAGTCTGGCTCCTGTTCGACCCGCGCCGCGCGCTGGTCGGCCTGTTCACCTTCCTGTTCGTGCTCGCGCTGGTGATTCACTTCATCCTGCTCAGCACGGACCGGTTCAACTGGATCGAAGGCCCGCGGCCGGTGGTGGACGCCACCCCGGCCATCGGCCTCACCGTCGATCCCGTCACGGTGGCTTGAACCACCCGAGGGGCGGCAGCCGGGACGCCTTCCAGCCGCCGCCCCCTTCCGACCAGCACGACCGCCTTGAAACAAAGGGGTCCAACCGCATCACGGCGGGGGGCGAATCCATGTCCATGCTCAGCTTCGAGAAGAAATACCGCGTGAGGGGCGGCACGCTGATCGGAGGCGACCTGTTCGACTTCTGGGTCGGGCCCTTCTACGTCGGTTTCTTCGGCGTCACGACCATCTTCTTCAGTCTGCTCGGGACCGCGCTGATCGTCTACGGGGCGGCCCTCGGCCCGACCTGGAACATCTGGCAGATCTCGATCGCGCCGCCGGATCTCTCCTACGGCCTCGGCTTCGCGCCGCTGAAGGAGGGCGGGCTCTGGCAGATCATCACGATCTGCGCCATCGGCGCCTTCGTCTCCTGGGCGCTGCGCCAGGCGGAGATCTGCCGCAAGCTCGGCATGGGCTACCACGTGCCCTTCGCCTACTCGGTGGCGATCTTCGCCTATGTCTCGCTGGTGGTGATCCGCCCGGTGCTTATGGGCGCCTGGGGACACGGCTTCCCCTACGGCATCTTCAGCCACCTCGACTGGGTGTCGAACGTCGGCTACCAGTATCTCCACTTCCACTACAATCCGGCGCACATGCTCGCGGTGACGTTCTTCTTCACCACGACCTTCGCGCTGTCGCTGCACGGCTCGCTGATCCTCTCCGCCTCCAATCCCCGCAAGGGCGAGGTGATGAAGACCGCCGAGCACGAGAACACCTTCTTCCGCGACACCATCGGCTACTCCATCGGCACGCTCGGCATCCATCGCCTCGGCCTTTTCCTGGCGTTGTCCGCCGGCTTCTGGAGCGCGGTCTGCATCATCATCAGCGGTCCGTTCTGGTCCCGCGGCTGGCCCGAGTGGTGGGGCTGGTGGCTCGACCTGCCGATCTGGAGCTGAGGGGATAGGCCATGGCTGAATATCAGAACATCTTCACGCGCGTTCAGGCCCGCGGCCCCGTCTACGCCGGCGTGGTCGACCCGCGGACCTCCTGGCCGCGCCAGGGGCAAGGCGGATTCGCCCACATCCTCGGCCGCTTCGGCGACGCACAGGTCGGGCCGATCTACCTCGGCTGGACCGGGCTCGCCTCGCTCATCTTCGGCATCGCCGCGATCGAGGTCATCGGCCTCAACATGTGGGCCTCGGTGAACTGGGACCCGGTGCAGTTCGTGCGCCAGCTGCCCTGGCTGGCGCTGGAGCCGCCCGGGCCGGAATGGGGCCTCTCCATCCCGCCGATGGCCGAGGGCGGCTGGTGGCTGCTCGCCGGCGCACTGCTCACCACCTCGATCCTGCTGTGGTGGGTCCGCGTCTATACCCGCGCGCGGGCGCTCGGCATGGGCACCCACGTCGCCTGGGGCTTCGCCGGGGCCATCTGGCTCTACCTGGTGCTCGGCTTCATCCGGCCGCTGATCATGGGATCCTGGAGCGAGGCGGTGCCCTTCGGCATCTTCCCGCACCTCGACTGGACCGCGGCCTTCTCGATCCGCTACGGCAACCTGTTCTACAACCCGTTCCACGCGCTCTCGATCGTCTTCCTCTACGGCTCGACACTGCTGTTCGCCATGCACGCGGCGACCATCCTCGCGGTCGGGCGCTACGGCGGCGAGCGGGAGCTGGAGCAGATCGTCGACCGCGGCACCGCGGCGGAGCGGGCGGGACTGTTCTGGCGCTGGACCATGGGGTTCAACGCCACCATGGAGTCCATCCATCGCTGGGCCTGGTGGTTCGCCATCCTCTGTCCGATCACCGGCGGCATCGGCATCCTGCTGACCGGGACCGTCGTCGACAACTGGTACCTGTGGGCCATCGAGCACGGCTTCGCGCCGGCCTACCCCGCCACCATACCGCCGGTGCTCGACCCCGCGGCCGCCGCCATGGGAGCCCCGCAATGACCCCCTTCCTCAGGATCGGCCTCGCCGCCGCGGCGGTCGGCCTCGCCGGGCTCCTCGCCGGCTGCGAGGACACGACGGAATCCGTCCAGACTGGATACCGCGGCACCGGCATGGTGCAGCTCACCTCGCCGGAGATCCGGGCCGAGCAGGCCCGCGCCAACGCCATTCCGGAGCCGCAGCCCGCGGCTTCGGGGGAGGGCCCCAAGGTCTCGGAGCTGACCGACGTCTACCAGAACGTCCAGATCCTCGGCGACCTCACCGAGGAGGAGTTCCTGCGCACCATGACGGCGATCACCGAATGGGTGTCGCCGGAGCAAGGCTGCGAGTATTGCCACAACCTTGAGAACCTCGCCGAGGACTCGGTCTACACCAAGATCGTCGCCCGGCGGATGTTCCAGATGGTGTGGGGGATCAACGGCCAGTGGACGGACCACGTGGCCGAGACGGGCGTCACCTGCTACACCTGCCACCGCGGGCATCCGGTGCCGCTCAACGTCTGGGCGGAGGATCCGGGGCCGCCGGAGGCGGGCGGCATGGCCCGCACCAACACCGGCCAGAACCTCGCCGGGGTGAGCGTCGGGCTGACCTCGCTGCCCTACGACCCCTTCTCGCCGCTGCTGACCGACCCGGCCGCGATCCGGGTGCTGACGCCGACGCACCTCGCCAGCGGGTCCGACCGGACGATCCAGGACACCGAGGCGACCTACGGCCTGATGATCCACATGTCGGAGTCGCTCGGGGTCAACTGCACCTTCTGCCACAACACGCAGAACTTCGGCTCCTGGACGACCAGCACGCCGCAGCGGGTCACCGCCTGGCACGGCCTGAGGATGGTGGCCGACATCAACGCCACCTACATCGACCCGCTGGCGCCGATCCTGCCCGACAGTCGCAAGGGACCGCTCGGCGATCCGCTGAAGACCAACTGCGCGACCTGCCACCAGGGGGTCAACAAGCCGCTGCTCGGCGTGAGCATGCTGCAGGACTACCTCGCCTCGCTGGGAGGGCAGCGGGCGGCGTCCAACTGAACCCCGGAACGGCGCGGACGGGGCCCCCGGCTCCGCCCGCGCCCGGGCTTCGGCGCCCTGGCCAGGCCTCCCCCAGTCGGCCGCGGGCGATGGGCAGCACGGCCGGATTCTTCCCTCGATCTGATCCGGCCCCCGGCTTTCCGTCCGGCCAGCGTCGAAGAGCGCGCCCCTCGGTCGACCCCGTCCGAGGGGCGCCACCGTTTCCGGACCCCCGGCGGGCGCGATTCTCCGCGTCCCCGGCCCGGCGGCCGGCGCGAACGGGCGCCTCCGTGCCGGGCCGTGACGAGACCCGTCGCGGCGGCGGGACCCGGTGCCGTCTCAGCGCGGCTCGCTGGCGAGCCCCTTGAAGAGGGCGAAGCAGGCGAGCAGCAGCACGATGGTGAACGGAAAGCCCGTCGACACCGCCATCGCCTGCAGCGCCCCGAGGCCGCCGCCGAGCAGGAGGGCGATGGCGACCAGCCCCTCGAAGCTCGCCCAGAACACCCTCTGCGACACGGGCGCGTCGACCTTGCCGCCGGCGGTGATGGTGTCGATCACCAGCGAGCCGGAATCGGAGGAGGTGACGAAGAACACGATCACCAGCACGATGGCGATCAAGGAAGTGACGCCCGCCAGCGGCAGCGCCTCCAGCATCATGAAGAGCCTCAGCTCGAGGTCGGCGTCGGCGACGGCGGTATAGCCGTCCTGCACCAGCTGGGTGATCGCCGTGCCGCCGAAGGTGGTCATCCAGAAGACCGAGACCAGCGAGGGGATGAGCAGCACGGAGATGATGATCTCCCGCACCGTCCGGCCGCGCGAGACCCGGGCGATGAACATGCCGACGAAGGGCGACCAGGAGATCCACCAGGCCCAGTAGAAGGCGGTCCAGCCCTGGCGGAAGTTGTCGTCCTCGCGGCCGAAGGGGTTGGACAGGGCAGGCAGGTGGCGGGCGTACTCCCAGAGATTGGCGAAGAAGCCGGTGACGATGGCGACCGTCGGCCCGACCACCAGCACGAAGAGCACCAGGAGGGCGGCGAGGGCCATGTTGATCTCGGAGAGTCGCTTCACCCCGGCGTCTAGGCCCGCCATCACCGAGACCAGCGCGACGCCCGTGATCGCCACGATCAGCAGCACCTTCGAGACGTCGTTCACCGGCAGGCCGAAGATGTGGTTGAGGCCTGCGCTCGCCTGCTCGGCGCCGAAGCCGAGCGAGGTGGCGAGGCCGAACAGGGTCGCGAACACCGCGAGGATGTCGATGACGTGGCCGGTCCAGCCCCAGACCCGCTCGCCGAAGATCGGGTAGAACACCGACCGCATGGTCAGCGGCAGGCCCTTGTTGTAGGCGAACAGCGCCAGCGACAGCGCGACGATGGCGTAGATCGCCCAGGGGTGGAGGCCCCAGTGGAAGATCGTCGCCGCCATGCCGAGGCGGCGCGCCTCGGCCTCGTTGCCGGCGGCTCCGCCCAGCGGCGCCCAGCTGTCCGGCGCCGCGGCGTTCTCGGCGACCGAGGCGGAGAAGTGCGAGATCGGCTCCGACACGCCGTAGAACATCAGGCCGATGCCCATCCCCGCCGCAAACAGCATGGCGAACCAGCCCGCGTAGGAGTAGTCGGGGGTCGCGTCCTGCCCGCCGATGCGGACCTTGCCGTAGGGCGAGACGACGAGCACCAGGCAGACCAGCACGAAGACGTCGGCCGCGGCGAGGAAGAACCAGTCGAAGGTCGCCGTCAGCCAGGTGCGGAGGTCGTTGAACAGCGTCGCCGCGCCGTCCTGGAAGGCCAGCGTCACCAGAACGAAGGCGACGATGGTGAGCCCGGAGACCGCGAAGACGGGATTGTGGATATCGAGGCCGAAGGGGCCGATTTGCGGCTGGATGTTGTCCTGGCCGATCTCGTAGTCGGTCTCGATGACGGTGGCCAGGCCTTCCGGCGCCGGAACGCCCTGGCTCGTGGTGGGATCGCTCATGGCATCAGTCCTTCGCGCGTGTCCTTTCGGTTGCCGCGCCGGGGTCAGCCCCGCACGAGGAAGACCGAGGCGTCGGTGTGGGTCGCGAGACGTCCGCCGTTGGAGGGCCAGACGCGGTCGATCATGCCGGGGACGTGGGTCGCCATCACCACGAGGTCGCTGCCGCACCGGTGCACCGCGTCGATCAGCGCGTCGTCGACGTCCGTGGTCGGGTCGTGGCTGACCATGGTCACGGCCTCGGCCGTGATGCCGTGCCGCTCCGCCTCGCCGCGGGCGAACGCCTCGAGCTTGCGGCCGAACTCCGCGGGCGTGTGCGCCAACGGCCCGGGAGTGGCCGCGGTGACGCCGACGTAGGCGACCGGGATTGCGTATCGCCTGGCGAGATCTGCAGCCACGTCGAGGGATCGTCGGAGTTTATCGGCGTGCCCGAGGTCGACCGGCACCATGATCTTCTTGTACATTGGCGTGCCTCCGTCATGCATACGGAGCGTATGTGGTAAAATACTGGTCTTGTTTTCGGGTCCGTGTACATTGCCCGCCCACCGCTCCTCCGGCGCAACAGCAGTGGGATATATACGGATTACCTTGTGTATGTTAACGCGAATTGCCCGAAGCTGCAAATCGCCGCTCCTCGGCGAGGTGCCGGCGGGGAGACCGAGAATTGACCGGCCGGCGATCTGGCGCTGTCACCCGCCGCGGTCCCGGTCACCGCGGGCCCGGTCGGGTCCGGACCCCGGACAGGAGCGCGACAACTTTCCGACAAGCTACAAACGTCGCAGAGTCGGCGCCCCCCGCAGCCTAGGATTTTGTACACAGCGCGAAACACCCGCCGAGGGCGGGACCTTGGGGAGGGGCCTGCAATGACCAGTGCGTCGAGGTATCTCTGCGCCTGCTGCAGCGGGGCGCTGGCGGGGTTCGTGGCGGACAACCCGCACTTCGCCGCGGCGCAGGCGTCGGGCCATGGCCCCGGGTCTCGCGGCGGCGTCAGCCGCCGCAGCTTCGTCAGGGGCTCGGCGGCCCTCGGCGCGACCGGCGCCCTCGCCCTGTTCGACCCGGCGCCGCTGCGGGCCGAGGAGGAGAGGGCGACGATCTTCCGGGGCGGCACCATCCTCACCGTCGACCGGGACTTCTCCGAGGTCGAGGCCATCGCCATCCGCGGCAGCCGCATCATCGCGGCCGGCAGCCTTGCGGAGGCCGAGGTGGCGGCCGGTCCGGGCGCCGGCATCGTCGACCTTGACGGCCGCACCCTGGTGCCCGGGTTCATTGACCCGCATACCCATGCCCTCTCGGGCGCCATTCTCGACAGGCTCTGCATCTACGTCGGGATGGCGAGGTTTCGGAACACCGCCGACGTGCTTGCGCTCCTGAAGCAGGAGGCCGCGAAGGCGGAGCCGGGCGCCTGGATCGTCGCCCGCAACTGGGACCCCTCGATCCAGTCGGGACCGCCCGCCCTCACCTTCGAACTGCTGGACGAGGTCTCGCGCGACCATCCCGTCGTCGTCCTCAACGCCTCGCTGCACCTTGCCTACGCCAACCGCGCCGCCTTCGCCGCCGCGGCGATCCCGGACGACGTGGAGAACCCGCCGGGGGCGGAGTTCAGCCGCGACGCCGAGGGGCGGCTCACCGGGGTGATGAAGAACAACGTCGCCTTCCTGAAGGTGCTGTCGGCCTATCCGGGGCTGCGCTCGGTCGACCCGGTCGACGCGCTCTCGGCGCTGTCGCGCCGCTTCAACGGCCTTGGCGTGACCACCTGCAGCGACCTCGGCCTCGGCGGCCTCACCCAGGGACCGGGCGACTGGGAGATCCTGAAGAAGGTCGCGGCGAGCGGCAGCCTGACCGTCCGCCTCCGCGCCTTCCCGATCTACACGGTCGCGGACGCCTGGGAGGCCTCGGGCGTCCGGCCGTTCGAGGGCGACGAGCTCGCCCGCCTCGCCGGGTTCAAGCTGATCGCCGACGGGTCGAACCAGGGCTTCACCGGGCTGCAGCGCGAGCCCTACCTCGGCACCGGGGACCGGGGCCTTGCCTATACGTCGAAGGAGGATCTCGCGCGGCTGGCGCGGGACTGGGGCGGGCGCGGTTGGCGCCTCGCGCTCCACGCCAACGGCGACGCGGCGATCGACAACGTGCTCGATGCGCTGGAGGAAGTCCGGGACGGCGGCCTCGACCTCGCCCCGCTCCGTCCCCGCATCGAACACTGCTCGCTGCTGCACGACGAGCAGATCGCGCGGATGCGGGACCTCGGCGTTTCCGCCAGCTTCCTGATCGGGCACGTCCACTACTGGGGCATCGCGCTGCGGGACCGTGTGCTCGGGCCGGAGCGGGTGCAGCTCCTCGGGCGCTGCCGGTCTGTCGAGCAGGCCGGCGTCGGCTTCACCCTCCACTCGGACTTCACCGTGAGCGATCCCGAGCCGCTGAACATGCTGCAGATGGCGGTGACGCGCCGCACCTGGGAGGACCCCTCCGTGGTCCTCAACCCGGACGAGCGGATCGGCGTCGAGGCGGCGATCCGCGCCATGACCTCGGAGGCCGCCTGGCAGCTCGGATCGGAGCACGAGGTCGGCTCCCTCGAAGCCGGCAAGTTCGCCGACCTCGTCATCCTCGAGGCGGACCCGCGCCGGGTCGACCCGGAGGAGATCGGCGCCATCGCCCTGTCCGAAACCTGGTTCGCCGGCACCCGCGTCCACACCGCCTGACGCGGCGTGGGACGTCGAGCCGCGCCGCCCGACTGGGCGGCGGCCTCGCGAATGCGATCCCGATGGGCGGATCGGGCGTGCGACCGAGGATTTAACCTCCAGAATCGAAACTTTCGACAGTTACGACTGCTTCATATGTTGCGTATATTTCGATTGTGTGCTACAAGACGGATTCCCACGGAGGATGCCACTCATGACCTTGCCCGCTTATGCCGAGGAACTCGGTGGTCGACTACCCTCTGATAAGGAGAAGGCGGCAGCCAACCAGCTGCGTCAAATCATAGCTGCTCATGCGGACGGTGACGTAAAACTGCGCCTGTTGGATGATGAAAAGCAACCATCTGAAGTCATCTTAACGCCGGCCTTGTCCAGTCTTCTCATGGAATTGCTGCGGCACGTGGGCCGGGGAGACTCGGTGACACTAGTACCAGTGGGGCAGATGCTGACGACTCAGCAAGCTGCAGACATACTAAATGTGTCTCGCCCCTTCTTAATATCGCTGCTAGACCGGAATGAAATTAACTTCACAACGGTAGGGCGCCATCGACGGATCAGGGCTGAAGATCTTTTCGCATACAAGCGCATGCGAGACGAAAAGCGTGAATCAGCGCTCTCGCGGCTGGCTAAACTGGACGCAGAGCAGATCTGACATTGTTTGCGAACCGATTCACTGCATTCGTGGATGCTTGCTCGCTCGCAAGCGTGCTGAGGCGCAACATCTTACTCAGCCTCGCGGCGGCCGGCTTCTTTCGCATACGGTGGTCGGCCGCCGTGTTGGACGAAACTGAGCGAGCCATCACCAAGATACTAACCGGGAAGTACCATGACGCGGCCGAGAGGGCGCATCGTGCGCGAACAAGCATGGAAGAGGCGTTTGAGGAGGCCAATGTTACAGAATTCGAAAGCTTCCTCGGTGTATGCGAAGGAATTCCCGATCGCGGCGATGCTCATGTTGTTGCCGCTGCATTGAAAACGCAAGCCTCTGTAATTGTAACCGAAAACTTGAAGCATTTCCAAGCCGAATTTCTTGGCGCGTTGGCTTTAGAAGCTAAGTCGTCTGACGAGTTCATTGCCGATATAATTGCTCTTGACCCTGGGCGAGCAGTCTCGGCTATCCGGACGATGCGCCTGCGATTTGACAGGCCCGAGAAGACAGCTGAAAGGCTGCTCCTGGACATGGAGGCCGATGGTCTGACAGCTGCTGTGGACACATTGCGTCCGTTTGTGGGTTCCCTTTAATAGCCATCGTTAGCCGGGGCGTTACCCCCTTGCGGCATCGATCGTCTTTTGATCGGCCGCAGTCTGCGAACAAGTCTTTGAAAGAGCTGGTGCCGCAGAAGGGACTCGAACCCCCGACCCCATCATTACGAATTCTAAGAGGAAGCACGCACCAACATGTCCCTTGTTGGTTCAAGATACTGATCAGCAAAAGAAATCCATAGATTTTTGATTGTCCCTTGCGCTCGAAATAGCCCGTGATACCGTCTAGCGTGGCGACCCGGTGGCGACCCGGTGGCTACCCTGGAGGGCGGAAACAGATGGCAGAGGTCAGGATCAGCAAACGGATCGTGGACGCGGCCGAGCCGCGGGCTACCCGCTACACGATCTTCGACCGCGACGTTCGCGGGTTCGGGGTCCGCGTGTTTCCTTCCGGCGCCAAGTCCTTCGTGTTCGAGTACCGCGCCGGGGCGGGCGGCCGCTCGGCAGCGAAGCAGCGGGTGACGATCGGACGGGTTGGAGATCTCACCCCGGACGAGGCGCGCCGGCGAGCCGAGACGCTGCGCGCCAGTGTCAGGCTCGGCGAGGATCCCCAGTCAGCCAAGGCGGCGAACCGCAAGGCTCTCACCGTCAACGAACTGGCCACCCGCTTTCTCGCCGAGCACGCGGGACCGAAGCGGCGAAAGAACACTCACGACAGCTACGAGACGGTGCTGCGTTGCCATGTCCTGCCGAAGCTGGGCAGCCGCAAAGCGGAAGCGGTGACACACGGGGAACTCGCAAATCTTCATGTCGCCATGCGGGCGACGCCGTACCAGGCCAACCGGATGATTGCCGTCGTCGGGTCGATGTACGCGTTTGCCAACCGGCGGGGACTGGTCGCGGGCGAACTGAACCCCGCACGCAGGATCGAGAAGTTCCGGGAAGAGCGACGCGAACGGTTCCTCTCGCTCGAGGAGATCGCTCGGCTCGGCGAGGTCCTGCGCCGCGCGGAAACTGAAGGGATCGAGTGGCAGGAGCCCAAGGGGCCAGCAAGTCGGCACAGACCCAAGACGCATACGCGTTCAGTGGTGAGCGCCCCGGCCGTTGCGGCGATCCGGCTGCTGCTCTTCACAGGCGCCCGGCTTCGGGAGGTCCTCAATCTGCGCTGGGAGGACGTAGACTTCGAACGACGACTTCTGCTGTTGCCGGCCTCCAAGACGGGGCGCAAGACGATCTACCTTGGCAGCGATGCGGTTGAGGTCCTCGCCTCGTTACCGCGCCTTGGGCCCTACGTCATACCCGGAGACCTGCCCGAACGGCCGCGGGCCGACCTCAAGCGCCCCTGGCACGTGATCTCACGCGCGGCAGGGCTCGACGACGTCCGGCTTCACGATCTCCGGCACACCTTCGCAAGCTATGGCGCCGGCGGAGGCCTGGGTCTGCCGGTGATTGGAAAGCTGCTGGGCCACTCGCAACCGGCGACCACGGCGCGGTACGCTCATCTCGACGCAAGCCCCCTGCACAGCGCCGCCGAGCGGATCGGCCGGGAGATCGGAGCGGCGCTCGGTCGGGGGGTGGGCTCCAACGACCACATGAAGCCGGAACCGACAGAAAGCGGGCGGGGGTGAACCGATGTGCATCATGGTCGCGGAGGGATTTCTTGCCGAGGTCTCGCTCGATGAGGAAAAGGGCTGCCTGCGCGGCCTGATCGTGAACGCACCGAGGATGGTGCCGTTCGTGGCCGAGACGGTCCCCGCCCTGAAACAGGCCATGCTAGCGGCAATCGCCGGTCTTCAGAACGAAGCGGCACGGGCTGGTCGCCCGGCTCTAGAGCCGACTCCTGATGTCTCGGCCGACGAGTTCGAACAGATGAAGAAAAGCGAACTGCTCGGCGATCGGCCGCACCCGCCAGGAGTGTTGCCGTACCAGCCCCTGCCCGCCGCCTACGACAACCTCCTTCGCGATCTCTTTGCCGCCCATGAAACGTTCACGACGGTGCCGGACGCCGGCCGGCGGGGCGCCGCCATGGCCTGCGCTGCGGTCCGGGAATTCCTTTCCGCGCGGTGGGAGAGCATGGAGCTCGCATCGCCTTTCGCCGAGATCGACAACGGGTTGAGCGACGTCGAGGAGGGCAAGCGGCCCGAGATCTTCTTCAGACAGACCGGGGGACGGGCGCGGCCGAGGTCGACGGCCTCCCGGAAGAACCGTGATTTTGCCGCCGCTCTGCTCGAGGTTAGCTACCGTGTCCAGTCTGAGCGTTCGCCCGGCCGCGACGCGGTGTTGATGAAGGCAGCCCAGCGGGTCGCCCGATCGGTCAAGAAGTGGCGGTCGACCTCGACAAGGGCAAAGGTCACGACCCGCACGGTCCTGGGATGGCGAACCGAAGTCGAGGGGCGAGAGCCCGCCGATCGGCGGTGGTACGACGACATCGTGCGGTACCTCAGCGACTTGCCCCCTGCCGAGAGGGACCGGGAGCTGGAACTCCGGCTGAGAGAAGGCCGGCCCGGCAGCCCCCTGGCGGAGGTGCCGCCCGACGAGAAAGTCGAGGGTCCTGCAGCTTAAGGTAGCTGAAAACTCAGATTTGGCCACGCGAAACCCGACCTGAAGCGCTCCAAGCTCCTCGCGATGCCGGATAGTGCCGGCGAATACCGCAAGGAGCACCGATGGACCTTATCCGCAAACTCACCGCCGCGGAGGCCGCCGCGCATCTGCGCGTGTCGTTGCAGACGCTCGCCAAGTGGCGCGTCTCGGGTGACGGTCCGCCCTACCTGAAGTTCGGGCGGCGCGTTCTCTACGACTTCAACGATCTCGAGGCTTGGGCCGCGGGCCGGCGCCGGCGGTCGACCAGCTGCGTTGCGGCGACCGAGGTGCTCACGCGGGGCGCCTCCACCACCCGCTCGCGCGCGCGCTGAGGCGGCCAGCATGCGCCGGATCCCGCCTGCGAAGCGGCGCCCCCTGGGCGCTCCAACCACCGCAGCCGACGCCTCCGTTAGCACCGCGACGCCCGCCCGGTCCAAGCGGCGGCGTCGCACCCTCGACACCGCGTCCCTGCTCACTCGGGCTGAGACCGCCGCCGTCCTGAAGGTCACTGTCCGCACCGTCGATCGCATGCTCCGGACAGGCACTCTCACGCCCGTTCGTATTGGACGGTCGGTTCGCATCTATCGCGTTGAAATTGAAGAACTTGTTTGGGAGCCGAACAACTAGAGTTCCTGTGTTCGGGAATACATACCTCCAAAGTTCGTTCCATTCACATGTGCTACGTTTTCCCGAATGTCAGCTCATGACGGCTTACGACATCCCATGTCTGCCTCAGTCAGCCGAAGATACGTTGAAGCGGGGGACGAATTTATGATGAACGAGACCTCCAATCCTCCGGCCACCCTCGCCGACGTCGCCGCGGCGATCAGGGTGATGGCCGACCTTTCGCCCGTAGAGCGGCGCGACCTCCTCTCCGCCCTGAGCCGCACCTGCGCCATCCTGCGGCGGCCGGCAGAGGCGGTGCCGGCGAACGTCCGCCAGCTCGGCCGCCTGTTCGACAGCCTCGCCCCGGTGGCGTTGGGGATCACGGCGAAGAGCCTCGCTAACATCCGCTCGGGCCTCTTCCGCGCGATCGAGTTGAGCGGGCTTGCGCCGATCCGGCGCAACCGGCGGGTCGCCTGGACGGGTCCGTGGGCGGAGCTTGACACGGCGGTCCGGGCGAAGGGCGAGAAGCTGCACCGGCTCACCATCCTCCGCCGCTTCGGGACCTGGTGCTGCGAGCGGGGCATCGGCCCGGCGGACGTCGACGACCTCGTGCTGGCGACCTTCGCGGAAGAAGATGAACAGACAGCGATCCGCCACCGCAACACCATCACCCGGGACATCGCGCGGCGCTGGAACGGTTTTGCGGCGGAGCGGCCGGAGCTCGGGCTGAAGCCGCTCGCCGTCCCCGACATCGTCCGCCGGCATCGACGCGTGCACCTCCAGAGCCTGCCGGACTCGTTCCGTTTGGCGCTTGATGAGTACCGGGCATTTCTTGAGTGCCGCGACCCGCTCGCGGAGCATGCGCGGGCGCGGCCGCTGCGGCCGGCCTCGGTCGAGAGCGCCTTGCAGGGGTTGCTGACGGTCGCCAACGCTGCGGTGGCGAGCGGAATCGACCCCGCCCGCATCACGTCTCCCGACGTCCTGACCGAGGTCGAGGTCGCGCGGGCGGCGCTCAAGGGTCTGCTTGCGCGCAGCGGGGGCAAGACCACTGGCGGTCTCGAGCGGACGAGAAAGATGCTGCTTGCCTATACCCGGTATCTCTACCGGGACGAGCCGGCGAAGATCACGCCTCTCAAGGCCGTGCTGGGCAGGGTGCCGCCGATGCGGGTCGGCATGACCGAGAAGAACGCGTTGCTCCTCCGCGAGACCGATGATCCTGATGTTCGCGCCCGGCTTCTCGGTCTCCCCCGCCGCCTGCATGCGCGCGGGATGAAGCGGCTCGCCTCGGGCCAGCGCAGCGGCCTTGCCGACGTCCAGACCGCCATCGCCATCGAGATCCTGCTGCTGCACGCGCTGCGCCGGCAGAACCTCGTCCACCTCAGCTGGTCGCGGCACATCGTCTGGTTCCCCGGTCAGAGGTCGCCGACCCGCCTGCTCATCCCCGGCGAGGAGATGAAGAACGGGGAGGAGATGACGCGGGAGATCGGGGAAAGCCTCGCCCGGATGCTGGTCGAGTACAGGCTGAAGGTGCTCCCGGCGGTGGTGGCCGGCGCGCCCGACGCCGTCTTCTGCCGCCCCGACGGGCGGCCGCTCTCCGGCGAGGCCCTCGTCCGGCGGATCCGGCTGGCGGTCTGGGAACTCGCCGGCATCAGGATGACGCCGCACCAGTTCCGTCATCTCTCGGCAGTGATGATCCTCGACGAGCAGCCGGAGGCCTACGAACTCGCCCGCGACCACCTCGGGCACGCGTCCTCCACGATCACCGCCCGCTACTACGCGGGCCGGCGGCCGCTCCAGGCGAGCCGCCTGTTCGCGAAGATCATCGAGCAGGCCCGCGCCGAGGGCGAGGCCGCCGGCCGGACCGTCCGGCGGAAGCGGAGCAAGGCGACCGCTCGCCCGACGAAGCGCAAGGCCAAGCCGGAGGAGGTGACATGAGCCCGGCCCGTCGCCGCCGCGACCGGCCGGCGAGCCTGCGGGTGGAGGAATGGCCGGAAGCGGACCGGGGGCTGTTCGAGGCGGCCTTCGCGCCGGGCGACGTGTTCGACCGCGGTCCGCTGGCGCACCACAAGGCCTCCAGCCAGTCCACGACCCGCTGGAGCTACGGTGCCTGGCTCGCCCATGTCGCGGCCGAGCACCCGGACCGGTTGGCGATGCCCCCGTCCGACCGGGCCGACCGCGCCACCCTCGCCGCCTTTGCCCGCCGCCTTGCCGCGGACGGCTCCACCCGGAACACGATCAATACTCACATGAGGGCGATCGCCCGGCTGCTGGGGGCCGGCGGCGACACCGGGATCAGTGCGCGGGTCCGCGGCCTTGCCGCGCTCGGCGCCACCCGGCGCAAGATCGCCGCCGAGATCGTGACCAGCGACGTGCTGATCGATCTCGGCCTCCGGCTGATGCGGGCCGCTCTGGAGTGCGCCCCGGCCAACCGGCGCGGCTGGGCCGAGGACTACCGCGACGGGCTGATCATCGCGCTCCTCGCCGCTGCCCCGCTCCGGCGGGCCAACTTCGCCGCCCTGCGGCTCGGGGAGGGGCTGCTCGTCAACGCCGACCGCATCCTCGTCTGCGTCGACCCGGAGTTCACCAAGAGCAAGCGGGGATGGGAGGGGGTGGTGCCGGCCGAACTCGACAGCTGGGTGCGGCTGTACCTCGACGAGGTCCGGCAGCGCCTGAAGGGCGCCGTCGGGTCCGACTACTTGTGGCCCTCCGCGCGAGGCCCGTACCTCACGGCCGACCGGGTCTACAACATCGTCGCCAGCCGCACCCAAGCCGAGTTCGGCTTCCCCCTCTCGCCGCACGACTTCCGCGACGCGGCCGCGACAACGATCGCACTCCATGCGCCGAAGCGGATCGCGATCGCCCGGGACCTGCTCGGGCACGCCGACGTCAAGACGACCCACCACCACTACATCCGCTCCCGCGGGATCGCGACGTCGCGGGAGGTGGAGCGGATCTTAGACAGTATACGTGGACGCAAAGCCCGCGGATAGCTCTGGGAATCTACGCCGCCCTATACGGGGGGCCGGGCACGAAAGCACCGCACTCGAAATGCGGCATACTCGCAAGGATATCGGGGGTTCGCAGCCGGGTGAGCAAGATGACCATCCACGGGAAGAGATAGAACGCGTTCTGCGGCAGGATCGCAGGCATGGGCTCGACGCGCGCCTGCTCGTCGGTCGACCGGCGCGGGAAGGTCATGGCGATCGAGCCCCAGTCAGTGGTGACCGCGATGAAAGCGGAGCGGCGGCGATTCACAAGGGCGACACGCCGGCCAGCGCGTCGGGGATCAGTTCGACCGGGACGGATCGCGATCACGGAGTTGCGTGGAGGGCGAGGTTCAGCCGCTCACTCCCCCTCGATGAGCACTGGCCTCCCGTCCTCGCGCCATTCCGGCAGGCCGCCCTCGAGCCGCCGCGCGTTGAGCCCGTGCTTGCGCAGGGCGGCGACGGCCTGATGGGCGTAGACGCAGTAGGGGCCGCGGCAGTAGGCGACGATCTCGGCATCGGGCGAGAGCGTGGGGAGGATCTGCTCCAGCTCCGGCAGCGCCACGTTGCGCGCGCCCGGGATATGGCCTTCGGCGTATTCATCGGCAGGCCGGACGTCGAGCACGGTGACGGTGCCAACCGCGAGCCGCGCGGCCAGGTCGGCGCGGCTGACCGGCTCAGGAGCCTCCTCGCCGCCGGAGAGACCGCGCAGGATCCGCTCGACCTGCGCCAGGTTCCGCTCGGCGACGATGCGCAGGCGGTCCATCAGCTCCAGCGTCTTCGCATCGGTCAGGCGGTAGATCACCGACTTGCCGTCGCGGCGGCTGGTGACCAGCGCGGCGCGGCGCAACTGCTGGAGATGCTGCGAGCAGTTGGCGAGGGTAAGGCCGGTCTTCTCCGCTAGCGCCTCCACGCCGCGCTCGCCTTGCGCCAGCTGTTCGAGGATCGAAAGCCGCGCCGGCGCGGAGAGGGCGCGCGCGACGAGGGCGTACTCCTCGAGCAGGGCCATTTTCGGGCTGATTGACACCGGGCGCCTCCGGACGCTAGATCAGTCAAGTGATGACTTGAATGATAGCGGCGTCCACCGCACCCGACAAGCCCGAAGCCCAGACCCCATGTCCGAGACCATCCTTGCCGCCGAGCCGACGATCCGCCTTGCCGCGTTCCTGGGCGTCCTCGCGACCATGGCGCTTTGGGAAGTCGCGGCGCGGCGCAGGCGGCGGGAGATCCCGCGCGTCATATGCTGGACGAACATTCTCGCGCTCGTGGTGCTCGACACCGCGATCCTGCGGCTGACCTTCCCGATCATCGCCGTCGGACTCGCCATCATGGCCGAGGAGCACGGCTGGGGTCTTTTCAACACCATCGACGTCCCGGCCTGGGTGGCGGTCGTCGTTTCGATGCTGCTGCTCGACCTCTCGATCTACCTCCAGCACGTGATATTCCACGCGGTACCGGGTCTTTGGCGGGTGCACCGGGTGCACCACCCCGATCTCGACTTCGACGCCACGACGGGCCTGCGCTTCCATCCCGTCGAGACCCTGATCTCCATGGGGACCAAGCTCGCCGTGGTCGCGGCGCTCGGCCCGCCCGCCGTCGCGGTTCTGCTGTTCGAGGTGATCCTCAACGCGACGGCGCTCTTCAACCACGCCAACATCGACTTGCCCCGCCCTGTCGACCGCATCCTGCGGTGGATTGTCGTGACGCCGGACATGCACCGCGTCCACCATTCCGTCGATCCGCGCGAGACCAATTCCAACTACGGCTTCAACCTGCCCTGGTGGGACCGGCTCCTCGGCACCTATGCCGCCCAGCCCGCCAAGGGCCACGATGGGATGGAGATCGGCATCGAGCAGTTCCGCACCCGCCGCGATCTCTGGCTCGACCGGATGCTGGTCCAGCCGCTGCGCGGCCCGGCGGGCGGCCACGCGCTCGACCCGCGGGTCCCACCGAAGGAGCCCGCGGAATGACTGCGGGCGACCTCCGGCACGGCATCCGCGAGAACGCGGGCCAGGTCTCGCACCAGCTCATCCAGGTGATGCTGGTGGGCCTCGCCATCGGCATAACGCGGACGGTGGTCCCGGCTCTGGCGGAGAGCGAGTTCGGCCTCGAGCGCGGGTCGTTCCTGCTGCTCGCCTCCTTCGTCGTGGCCTTCGGCGCGGTCAAGGCGGTGATGAACTTCGTCGCCGGCCGCTGGTCCGAGCGGATCGGCCGCAAGCGGGTGCTGGCCTTCGGCTGGGTCGTGGCTTTGCCGATCCCGGTGATGATCTGGCATGCGCCCGACTGGAGCTGGATCGTGGCCGCAACGGTGCTCCTCGGGGTCAACCAGGGCCTTTGCTGGTCGATGACCCAGACCGCCAAGCTCGACGTCACGCGCGCCGAGGAGCGCGGGCTGACGATGGGGCTGAACGAGTTCTCGGGCTATGTCGGCGTGGCGCTCGCCGGCATCCTGACCGCCTATGCGGCCGAGTGGCTTGGCGCGCGGACGGGGCTTCTGGTCTTCGGTCTGGCCGTGGTCGTAGTCGCGCTCGTGCTGACCGCTGTGTGGGTGAAGGACACGCTGCCCTGGGCCCGCGCCGAGAGCGCCGCACACAAGGCCGCGCCGCCGAAGAACCCGCCGCGCTACCCTGCGGGCGTCTCCGAGCACCCCACCACGGGCGAGGTGTTCGCCCTGATGAGCTGGCGCGACCGGCGCCTGTTCGCGATCAGCCAGGCGGGGCTCGTCGAGAAGTTCGTCGACGCGCTGGTCTGGGCGCTGTTCCCGGTCTTCCTCGTGGGCCGGGGCGCCAGCCTGACCGAGGTCGGCTGGATCGTCGGCGTCTACGGCTTCGTCTGGGGCGGCTCGCAGCTTGTCACCGGGCGTTTGTCGGACCATGTCGGCCGCTTCTGGCCGAACGTGCTCGGCATGTGGATCTGCGGCGCGGGCGTGGCGATGGTGGTGCTGGGCTCGGGCGCGCTCTGGTGGTCGGTCTCCGCCGGGGTGGCGGGCTTCGGCATGGCGCTCCTTTACCCGAACCTCTCGGCGGCGGTGGCCGACATCACGCCTCCCGCCTGGCGCGGCTCGGCGATCGGCATCTACCGCTTCTGGCGCGACCTCGGCTACGCCATCGGCGCGCTCGGCCTCGGCCTCGCCGCGAGCCTGACGGGGGCGGCGGAGGCCGCCTTCTGGTTCGTCGCGATCTCCATGTTCGTCTCGGGCGGCCTGCTCTACTGGCTCGCCGAGGAAACCCATCCGCGGCTGAACCCCGCCAATCTCCCGGACGCCGATGCCTGACGCCCCTGCCCGCTGCCTTGGCCTCCTGTCTGTCAGATCTCGAACCGCGCGCCCGGAATTGAGGACCGACGATGAAGCACCTGATCCTGCTGAACGATCCGCCGTACGGCACCGAGCGCTGCTTCAACGGCCTGCGCATGGCCCACGCGCTGGCCAGGAACGACCCGGAGGCCGAGATCACCGTGTTCCTGATGGCCGACGCGGTGCTCTGCGCCAAGGCGGGGCAGAAGACGCCGGAGGGCTACTACAACCTCGAGCGCATGATCCGCCGCGTTCTCGCCGCGAAGGGCCGCGTCCTGATGTGCGGCACCTGCATGGACGCCCGTGGCCTCACCGAGGGTGATATGATGGAGGGGCCGACCCGCTCCAGCATGGACGAACTTGCGCAGGCGACGCTCGCTGCGGACAAGGTGCTGGTGTTCTGATCCCCGAGGGCACTGTCGTAGCAAATCCGCTTGAGCAGGGCAGGGGGGGGCCACCTAGCCTCCCGGCATGCCCAAGCCCAGCCCGTTCCGCTACTTCAAGACCTCCTCCCAGATATCATCCCCCTGGCGGTGATGCTGTACGTCCGTTTCCCCCTGTCGCTGCTGCGCAGAGCACGCCGCTGGTCTCGCGCTCAGGTCGTCTGCTCGGGATGATTTCGACGCACTGGCGCACCCCCCACACTCCGGCCGAGAGTGATTTGTGGCGGCTGGATGTCCTGGCGCGGCAAGCAGCCGACCTGATCGAGCGGTCGCAAACCGAGGAGGCTTTGCGAAAGAGCGAGGCACGGCTCAGGCAAATCATCGACAATGCCAGGGAATACGCGATCATTACGCTGGACCGCGACGGCCGAATCACCAGTTGGAATGACGGTGCGAGCCGCCTCCTCGGCTACGCGGAGGATGAAATTGTCGGCCAGCCTGGGGAAATCTTCTTCACGCCCGAAGACCGCGATGCGGGCGTATCGGCAGAGGAGATGCGCAAGGCGCGAGAAAGAGGGCGGGCCACCAACGAGCGCTGGCACATGCGCAAGGATGGCTCGCGCTTCTAGGGCTCGGGGGTCATGCTCCCGGTCAATGATGGCGAAGCGGGCAGCTTCCTGAAGATCTCTCGTGATGGCACAGAAGAGCGCCTGGCCGACCAGCGGCAGCAGCTTCTGACCGACGAGCTGAACCATCGGGTGAAGAACATGCTGGCGATGGTTCAGGGGATCGCGTCTCAAGTGCTGCGAACCCATAGTGTGGAGGAGGCACGGGAGAATCTCAGCCTCCGGCTACGGGCGCTCGCAGTCGGACACGAAGTGCTGACGCAAGAGCATTGGGCAGGTGCCGATCTTCGCCAGATCGCGACCAACGCGCTGGAGCCGTTCCGGACCGCCGGAGACGATCGCGTGCGGATCGGCGGGCCGAGTTTCTATCTTGCGCCGCAGCCGGCGCTTGCCCTCACGATGGATTTGCACGAACTGGCGACCAACGCGACGAAGTACGGCGCGCTGTCGAACGAGACGGGTCGCCTCGACGTGTCGTGGACGGTGGATGGTGACGAGGCAGCGGTCGTTCGCGGCTGCGCCTGCAGTGGCAGGAAACGGGAGGTCCGCCCGTTGCTGAACCGCAAAGCAGGGGATTTGGATCGCGACTGATCGAGCGCAGCCTTGGCCATGAACTTGGCGTGAAGTGGATCATTTATGCCCCCGAAGGCGTCATCTGCGCGTTGGACGGCCTCGCCGAGGAGTTTCGGCGGGGGGCCGATCAGTCGCCCTTAGTTCAGACCAGCCGAAGGAGCGCCATGCGGGGGGTCCATAAGAAGAACGAGACTGGCCGCATCGCGTTTCGTTGGTCGGTGGAACAAAACGCATCTGTCGAGCCAAGGTTCACGCTTTCCTGGCGGGAGAGTGGCGGCCCCTTGAGTCCGTCGCCAAGCGGTGCGGTGTCCCATGCCGCCGGCGCGAGCACTCGCAACATTCATCGTCAGCTCACATCAGCGTCGATCGTGCAGCGCAGGCCCTCGGGGCGGAAGTCCATGCTGACGCGGGCCTCCGGTTCGCTCCCAAGCGCCTGCTTGAGAAGAACCGTGCCAAAGCCCGCGGCGCTGGGCGGAGAAACCGCCGGGCCGTCGTGCTCCGACCAGACCAGTGTAAGGTGTTTGGGATCGGTTTCTCTCAGTGTCCAATGGACGTCGACCCGGCCATTTTCACTGGCCAGCGCCCCGTACTTCACCGCATTCGTGCAAAGTTCATGCAGCGCGAGCGCTATGGAAGTGGCCTGTTGTGGCTGCAGGACCACTTCTGGACCTTCCGCGGTGAACCTTCCCTCCAACGCTCCGCTCGAGGTAAGGACATTGGAGACCAGCTGCAGCAGGCTCGCTTTCTCCCAATTCTCGCGCGTGAGTAACGCGTTGGCGCTTGCGAGCGCATGCAACCGTCCAATAAAGGTCGCCCGCAGCTCCTCGATCGGGCGGTCGCCCCTCAGGCTCTGGTTCGCGATGGCCTGGATCAGGGCGAAACTGTTTTTGACCCTATGTTCGAGTTCATGAAGGAGAAGCTGCTGAAGCTGTTCCGCACGTTTTCGCTCCGTAACGTCGGCGCTGGTGCCAATTTGGCCGAGGTAGCGCCCCGACTCGTCAAAACGGGGCGTTGCCCATGATTCAAGCCAGCGCCAACCACCCCCGTCACCTCGATTGACCCGGACCTCGGCGTGGAATGGCCTTCGCTCACGGACGCAGGCGACGAACTCCGCGACATAGGCGTCTGCATCCTCGGGATGCATCAGCATCTGCCACTTCTGGTCGCGCATTTCCTCCCGCGTCACCCCAAAATAGTCACAAAAGGTCTGGTTGACGAACTGCTGCCGGCCCTTGTCATCATGGAGCCAGACGATGTGGGGAAGGTTGTCGGCCATGCTGCGGAAGAGTGCCGCGCTCTCTTTCAACTCGGTGCAGTCATCGATGGCCAGCAGGATCAGTTGCAGGTGGTCGACGCGCCTGGCGTTGAGCCGCATGACCCGGTGACCGAGATGGGGGAAGTCGTGCTCGATGTCGAAGTCGTCGAAGGCATTGTTTTCGGGCAGCACGTTCTGGAGCAGGCTGTGCAGCGCAGGGATGTTCCACTGTCCGTTGCCGAGGTCGTAGACCAGCCGTCCAACGGTTTCCGAGGGATCCACCTGGAACATCCGGTAGAATGTCTCGTTCGCCGTCCTGACTCTGAGGTCCAGGTCGAGGACGAGGAGCGCGTCGTGCGAGGAATCGACGATCTTCTCGACGTAGACCTTCTGACTTTCGAGCTCCTTGCGTGCGAGTTCCCGTTCGGTGACGTCCTCGACCGCAAGCAGGATCTGGTCGCCGCGTCCGTCCATCGCCATTTGATGCGCGTTCAGCATAATGATCCGGCGGCCGAGGACCGGAAACTTATGCTCGACCTTGAAGTCTGCGACCTCGGCGCTGTTCGGGAGGATGTCCTCCAGCAGGGTCCGGAGATCCGGGTTGTTCCACTGACCATTGCCGAGGTCGTAGATCTTCCGACCCCTCGCTTCGGCGGGATTAAGCTTGAAGAGGTCGTAGAAGGCGTGGTTGGCGCTCTCCACGACAAGCCCGCCGTTCAGGACGACCAGAGGCTGGCGCATCGTCCGGAGGATCGCCTCGTTCAAAATCCGCTGCTCGTCTGCCGTGCGCGGCGAACTCCGCACATCACTACCTCCAACCGTTTCCGTCATGGCGTCCGCCCTCGAAATCTGGTGACGGCGCAGCGCCCGTTCCGCACGGGCAAAGCGCGTCCTCGGGCCCGGGTTCAGGCGGAATCCAGCGCTGTAGTCGGGCGACGAGGCAATGCCACCATCCGGTACTGCGGACCTTAAAATCGAAACGCATGGTTAGGATCAGTCCGCCGCAGATAGCGAACCTAGATGATCAACGCTTTCCCCTCAAGTCGAGGATCCCGGAAAGGGCGAGCGCAGGATGCCACGCAATTCGAGACGATCAAGCCTAACGGGGGCTCGATAACGTCAGCGGACATACCCTGATTGGACGGGTCGCCCGCGAGTTCGACCGTCTGATCGACGTCCGGGGCAAGCCGCTGATGGTGGTGAGCGACAATGGCACCGAGCTGACGTCCCACGCCATTCTCTCGTGGCAGCAGGACCACGGCGTCGAATGGCACTACATCGCGCCCGGCAAGCCGGTCCAGAATACCTTCGTCGAGAGCCTCAACGGACGCTTGCGCTCACGGCGAGGAAGGTGGGCTGAAGGCGTCGCTTACGGTTCGGCTGGTGCTGGATCACGAGCATGAACATCCCTCGCGGTGGTCTGCGATCATGTCGATCGCGTCCAAGATCGGCTGCACGGGCCAGACGCTGAACGAGTGGGTGAAGAAGGCCGAGGTCGACTCCGGCAACCGGGCCGGCGTGCCGACGGACATGGCAGCGAAGCTGAAGGCTCTCGAGCGCGAGAACCGTGAACTTCGGCAGGCCAACGAGATCCTGCGCAAGGCTTCCGCTTATTTTGCCCAGGCGGAGCTCGACCGCCCATTCAAACGATGTTCGCGTTCATTGACGATCACCGCGAGGCGCATGGGGTCGAGCCGATCTGCAAGGTGCTGCCGATCGCCCCGTCGACCGACCGCGACCACGTGGCCAAGCGCGTCGATCTCGAGAAGCTCTCGGCGCGGGCGAAGCGGGACTTGACCCTGATGCCCGAGATCGAGCGTGTCTTTGCCGAGAACTTCGAGGTGTATGGTGCGCGCAAGGTCTGGAGGCAGATGCTGCGCGAAGGTTTCGCCGTCGCGCGCTGCACCGTCGAGCGGCTGATGGCCGACCTCGGCCTTCACGGCGTCATCTGTGGCAAGCCGATCCGCATCACGGTGCAGGACAGGGCCGCGCCATGTCCACGCGACCATGTGAACCGGGTCTTCCATGCCCGGCGCCGAACAGGCTCTGGCTCTCGGACTTCACCTAATGTCGGCACTTGGTCGGGCTTCGTCTACGTGGCCTTCGTCATCGACGCCTATGCCCGCCGCATCGTCGGCTGGCGGGTGAGCCGGACGGCGCATGCGAGCTTCGTCCTCGATGCTCTCGAACAAGCCCTGCACGAGCGGCGGCCTGTCAATCGCGGCGGCCTGGTGCACCATTCCGACAGGGGGTCTCAGTATGTCAGCATTCGCTGCACCGAGCGCCTGGCCGAAGCGGGCATCGAGCCCTCTGTCGGCAGCGTCGGAGATTCCTACGACAATGCTCTCGCCGAGACGATCAACGGACTCTACAAAGCCGAGGTCATCCATAGGCGCGGGCCATGGCGTAGCTTCGAGGCCGTCGAGTTTGCCACGCTGACCTGGGTCGACTGGTTCAATAATCGCCGGCTGCTGGCCCCCATCGGCAACATCCCGCCGGCCGAAGCCGAGGAACGCTACTACGCCATGCTGGATGAACCGGCGGCCAAGGCGGCGTGACTCAAACCAAATGGCCTCCGGCAACCCGGGGCGGTTCAGAATGAACGACTGGGGCCCGCCGTCCTCGCCCAACAGCCGCCAGGGCGCCGGGCGGCCCTGGCGACTGCCAAGTATGCAGGAGTGGTGCTGCAAGTCGCTGGGCGTCGTCGGGGTTCCGCCGCCCGGATCTGACACGAGGCAGCAGGGCGATCGCCGTCAGCTTCGTGCGTCAGTGCGATCGCCCGAGCGACGGTTCCCTACCAGCAGGGGTCGCCCATCCGGCAGCTCAGCGCGAAGGCCTCCTCCAAGCCTACGCGGACCGTCGACGGAGACTCCCCCCGGCACTCGCAGGGCAGCTACGAACAGTCACAAGCCCCGCACTCGTCGGCAGCGTCGAAGTTGGAAGCTGCATTCTTGGCGCGCATGGCTGTCAGTCTTCCTCACTCTGCCAGCTCTTCTGGGACGCGGAAAAGAGGAACGTAGCTGACCATGTGAGCAGCATGAAGCCAAGGAGCGACTGGAACATCAGGACAAGACGAAAGCCATCCACCGCGTCGAGCGACGTATATCCCAGCGTCGTGAAGGCAATGGCTGTCAGGTAGAGCATGTCCGTGAAGCTCGGCGGCGGCCCGGCGAGTGCGTCGGAGCTCCATGCGCCCGCGATCCACTGGTTAAGCGCCGCCAGCGTGACGATCTCGGCCGTGTGGAGCGTCAGGAGCGCTGCGAAGGTCACGACCACCGCATGGGAGGCGCGAAGAGCCTCACGACCGCGGGTCGTGGTCCGTCGCCTTCCCGCCGCGACCGCGCGATAAAGCTATGGGTCATCAAGACCCGCGCCGGAGCCGATTGGGTCTCCATCAACCCGACCACGCACGAGGTGCTGGCCTTCGGCCGCCGGTGGCCCGACCAGTCTCACCGCGGCTGGTGGATCATCGGAAAACGCGACGAGGTCGAGCGCCGCATCCTCGAGGAGGGGCGGTAGCGGTTTGCCGGAGACCTCATGCCGCTTACGGCGTGATGTACGCGGCCACCGACTGCACGAGAACGCGCGAGGCGACTTTCGCGACCGGTAAGCGCCCGCGCGCGAGGGGGCAGTCAGTGCCGGTGCCCCCCACCGTCATCCGACTTCGGGCGCACTCGCTCACTCACCTCGGCGTTGTCCTCGTCGATGATTTCGTCGCCCACGGCTCGCCCTGCCTCGGTCAACCCGAGATAGCCGCCGATGTTGTTGGCCAAGCCCCTTCGGATCAGCTCTTCGCCCTCGCCCGTGTCAGCCGGCACGAGGCTCCAACCCCACCAGAGTTTCGCGATCGCACTCCTCAAGCGCGGGTTGATTTGATGCCGCATAACGCAGACTCCCGGTGAGCCAGACGCGCTCAACCCCATCGGGGAAGAGTCGTTCCGAACTCTGCTCGGGGCCGGAACTTGGCTCGGCCGCGGGAACGCTTGTTATGGACGGCAAAGCCGGTTAGTCACCCGGCAGCCGGCGACCCGTCCCCGATCCGGTTGATGTGCTCGGCGTGTGGCGGCTGGGATGTGGGCGTCCTGGTGTCGTCGCCGACCTGCGGGCCGGTGTCGAGGGCGAGCGGATACGCTGGTCAGAGCGACGGCGCAAGGGTCGGAGAGGCGGCGGACCCGCCGGGATCACGCGGACCCCTGCGGAAGCGAGCGTCGTTTGTTCAGGCGGGACGGTCTCCACCCCATCAGAACGTCCCACCGATCAACTAAGCTGAGCGGGTATGAGCCCGCCACGCTCCAGCGGTCTGCTAACCGATCCTCAACTCTCCCCGCCTAGAGCGGAACCCGACCTGACGGAATCGAGAGGGATTCCCAAATCAGCGGGAAGCTGATTCAAGCTGTCTGCCGGGGGGCGGAGGCCGGCAGGCGATGTCGAGAGCACTGTCGGTTGATCTTCGTGTTCGTGTTCTTCGGGCTGTGGCGGCCGGCGCGACGCATCGCGAGGCTGCCGAGCGGTTCGGGGTCAGCGCCGCCAGCGTGAGCCGGTGGCGCAAGCGAGAGCGCGAAGCGGGCGATCCGCGGGCGAAAGCGCTGGGGGGC
>JAWLBM010000023.1:0-79915 GCA_041687675.1 Pleomorphomonas sp.
GTGGGCGCCGCGCGGCGACCTCATCGCCTTCACCAAGCAGGCCGGCGGCCGCTTCGCCATCGGCGTGATGCGCCCGGACGGCTCCGGCGAGCGGATCCTCACCGAGGGCTACCACAACGAGGGGCCAACCTGGGCGCCGAACGGCCGGGTGATCATGTTCTTCCGCGATGCCGGAGGTGCCAGCGGCGGCCCGCAGCTCTGGTCGGTGGACCTCACCGGCCGCAACGAGCAGATCGTGCCGACGCCGAACTTCGGCTCGGACCCGGCCTGGTCGCCGCTGCTCAACTGATGAACGGGGCGGCGCGGAACGGGACGGCCGCACTCCGTCCCCCGCGCCGGCCCGACCCGCGCAGCCGGGGCATTCACCTTGCGTTAACCACATTCCTCCACGTCGGCTTAACCATCGCGGTTTACCAAGGGGGAAGGACCGAACGGTCGAACGACTTTCGAAGGGTTGATCCGCATGACCTCCTCTGACCTCCTCCCCGTCGGCCGTCGCGCCGTCCTCTCCTTCGGCCTCGCCCTCATGATGGCCGCCTGCGCCAAGAGCCCGAGCGAGTTGGACAGCACGCTGCCGGGCGGGCCGGGCGGCGCCGGCGCGGCAGTCCCCGGCAGCGCCCAGGACTTCGTCGTCAACGTCGGCGACCGGGTGTTCTTCGAGGTGGACCAGTCGAACCTCACCCCGCAGGCGATGTCGACCCTCGACCGCCAGGCCCAGTGGCTGGCGCTCTACCCGCGCTACACGGTCACCATCGAGGGCCATGCCGACGAGCGCGGCACCCGCGAGTACAACCTCGCCCTCGGCGCCCGCCGCGCCAAGGCCGCCTCCGACTACCTCGCCTCGCGGGGCGTCAACCCGCAGCGCATGCGCACGATCTCCTACGGCAAGGAGCGGCCGGTGGCGATCTGCAGCGACGACACCTGCTTCGCCCAGAACCGCCGCGCCGTGACGGTGCTGAACAACGCCGGCAGCTGAGCCGCCCCACGTCCCACCAGGCTAATGAGGCCATCGGTCCGGCGATCCCGGGCCGGTGGCCTTCGCCGTTCCGGAGGGCGGAGAGGTCAAAGTTTGGCCGAACTCGGCGGGCCTATGCTATGGCGACGTCCGGCGGCGCCCGCGATGGCCCGCCGTTCCCGCCGCCCCTCACCCGAGCCGAGGATGCGCTGATCCGATGACCGCCCCCCTCCACCGCCGGCCCCGCGCCGCCGCCGCCGCGCTCGTCCTCCTCGCCGCGCCCCTCGGCGCCACCGAGGCCGGCGCCGCCTGGTGGTCCCCGTGGAAGGCCCCGGCGCCCGCCGCCTCGCAGGTGGTCGAGGTGCAGTCGACGCCCGAGATCGCCGAGCAGTCCCTGCGGATCAGCCGCCTCGAGGAGCAGATGCGCCAGCTGAACGGCCGCATCGACGAGCTCACCTGGCACATCCAGCAGCTGCAGGAGGCGCTGCGGCTGTCGCGCGAGGACACCGAGTACCGTCTGCAGGAACTCGAGGGCGGCGCGCCGCGCCCGCCCGCCGATCGCTCGCAGGCGCCGTCCGCCCCGGCCCCGGCGGCCGGCGGCGCGGTCATCACCACCGGTCCGGCCGACGCTCCCGTCGACCTCTCCAGCGGCTTCTCGCTCGACCCCGACGGGTCGATGCAGATGGGCGCTCCGCCGCAGGTGCTCGGCACGGTGCCGGCGCCCGGCGGCGGCGGCGGTCCGCTCGACCTCTCCGCCATCGCCCGCGGCGAGCAGGCCTGGGGCTCCGGCGACGACCTGCTGCCCTCCGAACTGCCGACGGGCGACCTCGCCGTCCTCGGCGCCGGCGATCCCTCCGCCCTGCCGCCGGCCGGGGCCAACGGTGCGCTCGCCCCGCCGGCCGCCTCCGGCGGCGCCCTCCTTCCGCCCCCGCCGGCGGGGGAGATGCAGGTGGCCGCCATCGCGCCCGAGACCCCCGAGGCGCTCTACAACCAGTCCTACGAGCACGTCGTCAACGGCGACTACGGCCTCGCCGAGGCCGGATTCCGCAAGTTCCTGCAGGCCAACATGCGCTCGCCCCGGGCCGGCGACGCCTATTTCTGGCTGGGGGAGAGCCTGTTCGCCCGCGAGCGCTACCGCGACGCCGCCGACGCCTTCCTCACCGCCTACCGCGACTACCCGGGCAGCGAGAAGGCGCCCGAGAGCCTCCTGAAGCTCGGCCAGTCGCTGGAGGGCCTCGGCGAGACCGACGCCGCCTGCGCCACCTATGGCGAGCTCGAGAAGAAGTATCCCTCGGCCTCCGCCGGGGTGCTCGACGCGGTGGCGGACCGCAAGTCCGAGGCGGGCTGCTGAGGCTGGCCGTGCGCACCGGGCCCATCGAGGACGGCGAGCTATCCGCCCTCTTCTCGGGGCTCGCGGACCAAGGCCGGATCGGCGTCGCCGTCTCCGGCGGCCCGGACTCGACGGCGCTCATCCACCTGCTCGACCGCTGGTCCCGCGCCCGGGGCGGTCGTCCCGCGCTCACCGTGCTCACCGTCGACCACGGGCTTCGCCCCGGATCCGCCGAGGAGGCCGGGCGCGTCGCGGCGCTGGCGGCCTCCCTCCGCCGCCCGTTCCGCCGGCTCGACTGGGCACACCCCGAGGGCCCGCCGGCGTCCGACATCCAGGCCGCCGCACGGGAGGCCCGCTTCCGCCTCCTCGCCGGCGCCGCCCACGAGGAGGGGCTCGAGGCGGTCGTCCTCGCCCACACCCTCGACGACAAGGCCGAGACCCTGCTGATCCGCCTCTCCCGCGGATCCGGTCTCGCCGGGCTCGCGGCGATGCCGGCGGAGCGGGTCGTGCACGGCGTCCGCTTCCTGCGCCCGCTGCTCGCCGTACCGAAGGCGCGGCTGGTCGCGACGCTGGAGGCCGCCGGCATCGGCTGGATCGAGGACCCCTCCAACATCGATGCCGACCGGTTCCTCAGGGCGAAGCTCCGGGCCCTGTCGCCCGCGCTCGCCGAGGTCGGGCTGACCGCCGAGCGCCTCGCCGCGACGGCGGACCGGCTTGCCCGGGCGTCTGAAGCCGTCGAGACCCTGGTCGATGCGCTGTCCGCCGGCGCGATGTCGGACCACGGCGGGGTTATCTCGATCGACCGCCCGGCGATGACCGCGGCGCCCGAGGAGGTCGCGCTGCGGCTGCTCGCCCGCGCCTGCGGGCGCGTGCGTCCCTCGCCGCATCCGCCCCGGGCCGGGGCGCTCGAGGCGGTCCTCGACATGCTGCACGGCGGCGCGGCACCGCGTCGCAGCACCGGCGGCGGCGTGGTGCTCGACCCCGTCCGCGATCGCCTGTGGATCTACGCGGAGGCCGGTCGGCGGGGCTTTCCGACGCTTGTGGTGAACCGCCCCGGAACCCATGTGTGGGACGGCCGTTTCGAGCTTGTGGTGAACGCCCCGCTGGCGGCCCCCCTGGTGGTCGCGGCGGCGTCGGGGCCGGAGAGGCGCGCGGACCTGCCGAAACGGGCCGCATCGAGCCTTCCGGTGGTGCGGCGCGAGGGCGGCGGTGAGGCCGGGCCGGCGGGAGAGGACGTCATTTTGCGGCCGGTCACGCAAGTTTGAGTCAAAGGCGTCAACCAAGTCCGCAGAGGATGCGGGCCTGGACCCTTGGTCGGGTTGGCAATCGACCGCTGCCAACCTACATTCTCAGCATGCGCGGGGAGGCGCGTCTTCGGTAACTCTCCCCGCGGAAGATCGGCCTCATGACGCGCGGCGTCAGTCGCGCAAAGGTTCGTAATGAACGCCAACTTCAGGAATTTCGCCCTCTGGGTCATCATCGGGCTGCTGCTGATCGCCCTGTTCCAGCTCTTCCAGAGCCCGGGGCAGCGTCCGGCGTCCAACGACATCGCGTTCTCGCAGTTCCTCCAGGAGGTCCAGCAGGACAACGTGCGCGACGTCACGATCATGGACCAGTCGATCACCGGCCGCTACCAGAACGGCTCGACCTTCCAGACCTACGCTCCGCCGGGCGCCGACTATCTGCCGGTGCTGACCGAGAAGAACGTCCAGGTGGTCGCCAAGCCCGCGACGGAGAGCTTCTCGCTCATCGGCACGCTGCTGTCCTGGCTGCCGATGCTGATCATCTTCGGCCTGTGGATCTTCTTCATGCGGCAGATGCAGGGCGGCGCCGGCGGCAAGGCGATGGGCTTCGGCAAGTCCAAGGCCAAGCTGCTGACCGAGGCCCACGGCCGCGTCACCTTCGAGGACGTCGCCGGCGTCGACGAGGCCAAGGAGGACCTGCAGGAGATCGTCGAGTTCCTTCGTGACCCGCAGAAGTTCCAGCGCCTTGGCGGCCGCATTCCCCGCGGCGTGCTGCTGGTCGGCCCGCCGGGCACCGGCAAGACGCTGATCGCCCGCGCCGTGGCCGGCGAGGCCAACGTGCCCTTCTTCACCATCTCCGGCTCCGACTTCGTCGAGATGTTCGTGGGCGTCGGCGCCAGCCGCGTGCGCGACATGTTCGAGCAGGCGAAGAAGAACGCGCCCTGCATCATCTTCATCGACGAGATCGACGCGGTCGGCCGCCATCGCGGCGCCGGCCTCGGCGGCGGCAACGACGAGCGCGAGCAGACGCTGAACCAGCTGCTCGTGGAGATGGACGGCTTCGAGGCCAACGAGGGCGTGATCATCATCGCGGCCACCAACCGGCCGGACGTGCTCGACCCGGCGCTGATGCGCCCGGGCCGGTTCGACCGCCAGATCATGGTGCCGAACCCGGACATCATCGGCCGCGAGAAGATCCTGAAGGTGCACGTGCGCAAGGTGCCGCTGGCGCCGGACGTGGACCTCAAGACGCTCGCCCGCGGTACCCCTGGCTTCTCCGGCGCGGACCTGATGAACCTCGTCAACGAGGCCGCCCTGCTCGCCGCCCGCCGCTCCAAGCGACTGGTGACGGCGCAGGAGTTCGACGACGCCAAGGACAAGATCATGATGGGCGCCGAGCGGCGCATGGTGATGACCGACGAGGAGAAGCGGCTGACCGCCTACCACGAGGCCGGCCACGCCATCGTCGCGATGCACATGCCCGCCTGCGACCCGATCCACAAGGCGACGATCATCCCGCGCGGCCGCGCCCTCGGCATGGTCCAGTACCTGCCGGAGCGCGACCAGGTGTCGATCTCCTACGAGCAGCTGACCTCGCGCATCGCCATGGCCATGGGCGGGCGCGTCGCCGAGGAGATCTTCTTCGGCGAGGACAAGGTGACCTCGGGCGCCCAGTCCGACATCGAGCAGGCGACCCGCATCGCCCGCGCGATGGTCACCCGCTGGGGCTTTTCCCGCGAGGTCGGAACCGTCGCCTACGGCGAGAACCAGGAGGAGGTCTTCCTCGGCCACTCCGTCTCGCGCCAGCAGAACGTCTCGGGCGAGACGATGAAGATCATCGACGCGGAGATCCGCCGCTTCATCGACGAGGGCTACACCCAGGCCCGCCGGGTCATCACCGAGAAGCGCGAGGAGATGGAGCGTCTGGCCAAGGCCCTGCTCGAGTACGAGACGCTGACCGGCGACGAGATCAAGAACCTGCTCGCCGGCAAGCCGCCCGTGCGCGACGCCTTCGACGAGCCGCCGCCGCCGCGCTCCTCGGCCGTGCCGACCACCCGGCCGAAGCCGAAGGGCGGCGAGGAGCCCGGCGGCCCGGGCCTGGAGCCCCAGCCGGGCTGAGGCGGCCCGCGGGAACCTGAACCGATCGGAAGCGCCGGAGGAGTGATCCTCCGGCGCTTTTCTTTTTTCACTCGGGCCCACGCTGCCACGCCTGTGGCAAGGGTCCCAACCCAGTTGATAGTCCCTTTGGAGACCCGTATATTTTACACTCTTCGCAAGCCGGGCTGGATCGCCGTCCTGACACCTTCGCTCCCTCTCGAGTTTGTCGTTCCGGGGTTGCCCGCCAGCACGCAGGGCTCGTCCCGAGGGGTGTCGGCTTGGAAGTCGAATGTCGTGAACGCCGCGCGTCAAGTCTTGCCGGAGGGGAGTTGGTTGCTTGAGCAACCGCTCGCCGTTACGATTTACCTGTTCCTGCCGGACAGGCTGCCTGGAGACCTCGACAATCGCGTAAAACCGATATTGGACGCCATGACAGGTTGCGTGTACAGGGATGACTCGCAGGTCGAGCGGATCGTTGCTCAGAAGTTCGAGCCTGACAGGCGTTTCGATTTCATGCTTCCGAGCGAGGTGCTTGCCTCGGCGTTGAGGTCGGCGGATCCCATCGTGTACATAGCTGTTTCGGACGACACCCAAGGTGATCTGAGATGACCGCTGTTGAAAGCCGGGAGGAAACCAGACTGCTGGACTGGTACGAGGACCGGGTTCGACGGACCGGCTACCGCCTTGTGAGGGCCCCCAGTCCGGATCAACTGCCGGAGTTCCTCCAGGACTTGCCGGTGGATGCCATCGCCGAGGGTCGGTCCCCATCCGTCGTCGTGGAAGTCGCCACGTCGCCGACGTCCCGGAGCCTGCAGAGGATCGATCTCATTCGGGAAAGGCTGATCGGACGTCCCGATTGGGTGCTCGAAGTCCTCTACACTCGCTCAAACCCGGAAATGACGGAAGTCGATCCGGGAGACATCAGCCACGCGGCCGAGCGAGCCCGCCGCCTCTCCGGACAAGATCCGGCCGCGGCCTTGCTGGTCGCATGGAGCGCGTTGGAAGCGGCGGCGCGGAGAAGTGACCCGTCCGCCTTCAACAAACCGACGGGCTCTTTCGAACTTGTCGACCACCTCGTCTCAATGGGGGACCTCAGTCAGGAGCAGGGACTCCGCTTCGTCCGACTGGCCCGACTGAGGAATGCGGTATCGCACGGCCAGCTGGATCTCCCGATTCCCCTCGACCAGCTGACCGAGGTGATCGATACCGTCGAGCGCCTGTCCCATGAGGATACCGGGCCGACGCCCCTCGATTGACATCTCCGGAGCAAAACGACCGGGGTCTCCCCCGGCCGCTTTCACCTGCCTGCCGACCTCCCGGCCCGATCGTTCAGAACCCGCCCTCGTCCTCGTCGTCGGGCTTGGCGTTCATCGACTTCAGCTTGGCGAAGACCGCTTCGGCGTCGAGCTCGTCCTCGTCCTTCTTCGGGGCGCGGAAGCCGGAGAGGGCTGCCTCCGAGGTGGTCTCCTCCACCGGGGCCAGGGTCGGCGAGGGCTCCAGCACCTTCTCCGGGCTCGCCTTGCCGGCCTTCTCGACCTCCATGTCGAGTTCCAGCTGCGAGCAGAGGCCGAGGGTCACCGGGTCCAGCGGGGTGAGCGAGGCCGAGTTCCAGTGGGTGCGGTCGCGGATCTGCTGGATCGTCGACTTGGTGGTGCCGACGAGGCGCATGATCTGCGCGTCCTTCAGCTCCGGATGGTTGCGCACCAGCCAGAGGATGGCGTTCGGCCGGTCCTGGCGGCGCGAGACGGGCGTGTAGCGCGGGCCGCGGCGCTTGGCCTCCGGCACCCGCACCTTCGGGTCGGCGAGCTTCAGGCGGTGCGCCGGCTCGCGTTCGGCCCGCTGGATCTCCTCGCGCGTCAGCTGGCCGGTGAGCACAGGGTCGAGGCCCTTGATGCCCTGCGCCGACTCGCCGTCGGCGATGGCCTTCACCTCCAGCGGGTGAAGCTTGCAGAAGGCGGCGATCTGGTCGAACGACAGGGCGGTGTTCTCCACCAGCCACACGGCGGTCGCCTTGGGCATGAGCGGCGCGTTGGACATGGGTCAAATCCTTCTCGATGGGTCCGCCGGCCTTCCGGCCCGGCAGTCCGTCGTCTCGCTCTGCGATGACTGGGATTGCGCCGTATATATCGCGCGTCGCCGTCCCGGGCAATGGACGAGTTCGGCCCTCGTCGCCCTCATGGCACCAGCATGATCTTGCCGACGTGGTCGGCCTCGAGCAGCTGGTGCGCCCGCGCCGCCTCGGCGAGCGGCACCACCGCGTCGATCACCGGGTGCACCGTGCCGGCGGCGAGCAGCGGCCAGACCTTCGCCTCGAGGCTCGCCGCGATCGCGGCCTTGAAGGCGACGTCGCGCGGGCGCAGCGTCGAGCCGGTGTGGACGAGGCGCTTCAGCATCAGCCGGGTGAAGTTCACGCTGGCGCGGGCGCCGCCCAGGAAGGCGATCTGGACGATGCGCCCCTCCACCGCCGCGGCCTCGTAGTTGCGCTCGACATAGTCGCCGCCGACCATGTCGAGGATCACGTCGGCGCCGCGCCCGCCGGTCGCCAACTTCACCGCCTCGACGAAGTCGTCCCGGCGGTAGTTGACCGCCACGTCGGCGCCGAGGTTGCGGCAGACCGCGCATTTCTCGTCGCTGCCGGCGGTCGTGACCACCTTCGCGCCGAAGGCGTTGGCGAGCTGGATCGCCGTGGTGCCGATGCCGCTGGTGCCGCCGTGGACGAGCAGCGTCTCGCCCGGGCGCAGCCCGGCCCGGTCGAACACGTTGGACCAGACGGTGAAGAAGGTCTCCGGCAGCGCCGCCGCCTTCACCGCGTCGAAGCCCTCCGGAAAGGGCAGCGCGTTGGCCTCGGCCGCCACGGCGTATTCGGCATAGCCGCCGCCGGGGACGAGCGCCGTCACCCGGTCGCCGGTGGCGAAGCGCCGGGCGCCCGGGCCGGCGCGGACCACCTCGCCGGCGATCTCGAGGCCCGGGATGTCCGGCGCGCCCGGCGGCGGCGGATAGCCGCCCTGCCGCTGCAGCGCGTCCGGCCGGTTCACCCCGGCCGCCTCCACCCGGACCAGCAGTTCGCCCTCGGACGGCTCCGGAACCGGGCGGCGGGTCGGCCGGAGCACCTCCGGTCCGCCCGGGGTGGTGATCTCGACGGCGGTCATCTCGGTCGGCAGCTGCACGCCTGCTGGCTCCTCGTCTCGTGGGTGTCGCGGAGCGCGCCGACGCCGGGGCGTTCCGGTGCGCGGGGACTTCTCCTATCATGGACCGGTCGGACCCGGGATGCGAGAAGGAGGCGGCCATGTTCGGCGAGGACGAGAAACCGGCGCCGAAGCCGGTCCACCAGGTCGGGCAGGACCTCTCGACGCTGTCGCTCGACGAACTCGGCGAGCGGATCGAGCTCCTGCGGGAGGAGATCCGGCGGATCGAGCGGATGATCGAGGCGAAGACCCACACCCGCGCGGCGGCGGAGCAGCTGTTCCGGTCACCGTGAAGCGCAGCGTCCGGGAGCGTGCCGGTTCGCCACGCCCGCGGGCAGATGTCGCCATGCGGTTAACCCGGCATTAACCAGGCGCCGACGATCCTGGGGACATCCAGGAGACTGGATCCAGGGGTGTTTGGGGCACTTTCTTCGACGCCTCCCTGTCAACTTTCCAGAGCCGCGCCCGCCGCGGCTCTTTTTTTGCCGCACTTCCGCGGCGGTCCCGCACCGTCCCGCGCGCGCTGGCATGTCGCTTGCTCCGCCCCAGGCTCGAGGGCGCCGCCCGTCCCGGAACTGGACAGGCCGTCCCCGATCGCGACAAGATGGACCGACACGCCAGATCGGTTCCGATCGCACCGACGAAACCGACGGAGGCACCATGACCGAGCGCTCCTCGACCGGGGATCCCGCGTCCGACCAGCCGATCGCCTTCGCCGACCGATTTGCCGGCTCGGCGACCTTCCGCGAGCTGTTCCGCGAGGGCATGGCGCTGGTGGAGGAGACCGCCGCCTACCTGGACGGCCCGGGCCGGCTCGAGAGCCGCCAGCTCGGGCGCAACGCGACCCTCGCCTACACGACCGAGTCGATGCGCCTCACCACCCGGCTGATGCAGATGGCCTCCTGGCTGCTGCTGCAGCGGGCCGTCAGCGAGGGCGAGCTCTCGACCGCGGACGCCGGGCGGGAGAAAGCCAAGGTCCGCCTCGACGGCCCCTCCGGCGGGCCGAACAACCGGGAGGCCTTCGAGCAGCTGCCGGCGGCGCTGCGCGACCTCATCGACCGATCCAACCGCCTGCAGGCCCGTCTGCGCCACATCGACCAGGCCATCTACGGCCCGAAGCCGCGCGCCGCCGGAGCCAACCCCGTCGCCAGCAGCCTCGGCCGCCTCGCCGACGCTTTCGGCCCGCGGCAGGACTGAGGCGGCGGGAGCGCCCGCGCCGCCCGGCTCGGCGCGCGTTCCGGATGCGGAGCGGCGGCGACCAGGCCAGCCGGGCAGGAAACAAAAAACCCCGGAGGTCGCCCGCCGGGGTTTCTCGTCTGCGGCTCGGCCGCGGGCCGGGGATCACTTCCCGAACAGGCCGCCGAACTTGTTGTTGAAGCGCGAGAGGCGGCCGCCGCGGTCCATCAGCTGCTGCTGGCCGCCGGTCCAGGCCGGATGCGACTTCGGGTCGATGTCGAGGTTGAGCGTGTCGCCCTCGGAGCCGTAGCAGGAGCGGGTCTCGAACTCCGTGCCGTCGGTCATCACGACCTTGATGGTGTGGTACTCGGGATGGATGCCGTTCTTCATCGCACTCACCTCTGTCTCATCGCCGGTCCGGCGGGGCACCGGGCCGGGCGTCCGTCGACGTCCCAGCCGTGCCGCTTGACGATCCTGGCACCCGCCGGCCCTGCGGCACGACGAAGGCCGCCGGCGTTGCCCGCGGCGGCCCTTGATGCACGTTCGCGGCTCTCATACACGACGGCGGCCGCCGGGACAAGGCGGAACGCGGGCAAATCGCCGCCCGGGCGGCCCCGGCCGCCTCCCCCGCTTGCATGCGCCGCGCCGCCTCGCCATGGTGCCGCCGTCGGGCGCCGTCTTGCGCCCGTCGAGACGGCGGAAGGAGACGTCGAGGGTGGCGGCGATCGGCGACATCGGGCGCGGGACGGCGAGGGCCGGCACGGGGCGGGGGTTCCGGCTGCGGCCGCTGAAGACGCTCGTCCCCTTCGTGATGCGCTACCGCGGCCGGATGATCGCGGCCGTTCTCGCCCTGATCGCCTCCTCGGCGGCGACGCTGACCGTGCCCGTCGCCGTGCGCCTGCTGATCGACCGCGGCTTCACCGCCCAGGACGCGGCCAACGTCGACCGGACCTTCCTCCTGATCATCGGCGTCGTGCTCTGGCTGTCGGCCGCCTCCTCGCTGCGCTACTACCTGGTGACCACCCTCGGCGAGAGGGTGGTGGCCGACGTGCGCTCTGCGGTGTTCCGGCACCTCCTCAGCCTGTCGCCGGCCTTCTACGACACCTCCCAGTCCGGCGAGATCGTCTCGCGCCTCACCGCCGACACCACGCAGATCAAGTCCGCGGCCGGGTCCAGCGCCTCGCAGGCGCTGCGCAACACCGTCCTCTTCGTCGGCGCCGTGACGATGATGCTGGTAACGAGCCCGCGCCTCTCCATGTTCGTGATCGGCGCGATCCCGCTGATCGTGCTGCCGCTGGTCGCCTTCGGCCGCTCGGTGCGCCGCCGCTCGCGCCTCGCCCAGGACATGCTCGCCGACGCCAGCGCCTATGCCCAGGAGGCGATCGGCGCCACCCGGACGATCCAGGCCTACACCTACGAGGACGCCGCCGCCGGCCGCTACGGCTCGGCGGTGGAGCGCGCCTACGGCGCCGCGCGGGAGCAGGTCCGGACCCGGGCGATGCTGACGGCGGTGGCGATCTTCATGGTGTTCGCCAGCGTCGTCGCCGTGCTCTGGGTGGGCGCGCAGGACGTGCTGGCGGGGCGGCTCTCGCCCGGCACGCTCGGCCAGTTCGTGCTCTACGCCGTCTTCGCCGCCGCCGCCCTCGGCGAACTCAGCCAGGTGTGGGGCGAGGTGGCGCAGGCCGCCGGCGCGGCGGAGCGGCTCTCCGAGCTCCTCGCGGTCCGGCCGGCGGTGCCGGTCCCCCAGCGGCCGCTGCCGATGCCGGCGCCGGCGCGCGGGGCGCTCGCCTTCGACGACGTCCACTTCGCCTACCCGGCCCGCCCGGACCTGCCGACGCTGAACGGCGTCTCCTTCCGGGTCGAGCCCGGCGAGACGGTGGCGATCGTCGGGCCCTCGGGCGCCGGCAAGTCGACGCTGTTCCAGCTCATCCTGCGCTTCTACGACCCCCAGCGCGGCAGCGTCTCGCTCGACGGCGTCGATCTCGCCGCGGCCGACCCGTCCGAGGTGCGCGCGCGGATCGCGCTGGTGCCGCAGGACACCACCATCTTCGCCGCCTCCGCCTTCGAGAACATCCTGTTCGGCCGCCCCGGCGCGACGCGGATGGCGGTGGAGAACGCCGCGCTCGACGCCCACGCCGACACCTTCATCCGCGCCCTGCCGGACGGCTACGACACCCTCCTCGGCGAGCGCGGGATCACCCTCTCCGGCGGCCAGCGGCAGCGCATCGCCATCGCCCGGGCGATCCTGCGCGATGCGCCGGTGCTGCTGCTCGACGAGGCGACCTCGGCGCTGGACGCGGAGAGCGAGCGGCTGGTGCAGGAGGCGCTGGAGCGGCTCGCCGCCGGGCGCACCACCCTCGTCATCGCCCATCGCCTCTCCACGGTGATCGGCGCCGACCGCATCCTCGTCATGGACGAGGGCCGCATCGTCGAGGAAGGCCGGCACGAGAACCTGCTGGCGAGGGGCGGGCTCTACGCCCGCCTCGCCCGCCTGCAGCTGGAGGACCGCTGAGCCTCAGGCGGCGCCGGTGCGCCGGCCGATCGCCTCGCGGATCTCCTCCAGCACCGCCGGGTCGTCGATGGTCGCCGGCATGCGGACCTCCTCGCCGTCGGCGATCTGGCGCATGGTGCCGCGCAGGATCTTGCCCGAGCGGGTCTTCGGCAGCCGGCCGACCGTGATCGCCAGCTTGAAGGCGGCGACCGGGCCGATCTTCTGGCGCACCAGCGCCACGAGTTCCTTCTCGATCTCCGCCTGGGGCCTGTCGACGCCCGACTTCAGCACCACGAAGCCGCAGGGGGCCTGGCCCTTCAGCGCGTCGGCGATGCCGATCACCGCGCATTCGGCGACGTCCGGGTGGCTCGCCAGCACCTCCTCCATGCCGCCGGTCGACAGGCGGTGGCCGGCGACGTTGATGATGTCGTCGGTGCGGGCCATGATGAAGAGGTAGCCGTCGGCGTCGATGTAGCCGGCGTCGGCCGTCTTGTAGTAGCCGGGGAACTCGGCGAGGTAGCTCTGGCGGAAGCGCTCGTCGGCGTTCCAGAGGGTCGGCAGGCAGGCGGGCGGCAGCGGTAGCCTGACCACGATGTTGCCGAGCTTGCCGGGCTCCACCGGGTGGCCGGCGTCGTCGAGCACCTCCACCGCGTAGCCGGGCATGGGCACCGTCGGCGAGCCGTGCTTGACCGGCAGCAGGCCGAGCCCGACCGGATTGGCGGCGATCGCCCAGCCGGTCTCCGTCTGCCACCAGTGGTCCACCACCGGCACCTTCAGCTTCTCCTCGGCCCACTTCACCGTGTCCGGGTCGGCGCGCTCGCCGGCGAGGAACAGGGTGCGCAGCGAGGAGAGGTCGTAGCGGCCGATGAACTCGCCGCGCGGGTCCTCCTTCTTGATCGCCCGGAAGGCGGTCGGGGCGGTGAACAGGGCGGCGATCCGGTATTCCTCGATCATCCGCCAGAAGGCGCCGGCGTCGGGGGTGCCGACGGGCTTGCCCTCGTAGACCACCGTGCCGGCGCCGATCAGCAGCGGCGCGTAGGTGATGTAGCTGTGGCCGACCACCCAGCCGACGTCCGAGGCGGCCCAGAACACCTCGCCGGGGCGGATGTCGTAGATCGCCGACATCGACCAGGCGAGCGCCACCATGTGGCCGCCGGTGTCGCGGACGACGCCCTTGGGCTGGCCGGTGGTGCCGGAGGTGTAGAGGACGTAGCAGGGATCGGTCGCCGCGACGGGCACGCAGGGCACCTTGCGGCCGGCGTTCGCCGCCATCGCCGCGCCGAGGTCGACGTCGCGGGGGGAGACGAGGTCCGCCGCGACCTCGGGGCGCTGCAGCAGCAGCACCGTGTCCGGCTTGTGGCTGGAGATCGAGATCGCCTCGTCGAGGATCGGCTTGTAGGCGATGATCCGGTTGGGCTCGATGCCGCAGGAAGCGGCGATGATCGCGGTGGGCCTGGCGTCCTCGATGCGGGTGGCGAGTTCGCGGGCGGCGAAGCCGCCGAACACCACCGAGTGGATCGCGCCGATGCGGACGACCGCGAGCATCGCCATCACCGCCTCGGGGATCATCGGCATGTAGACGATCACCCGGTCGCCCTTCTGGACGCCCGCGTCGAGCAGGCAGGCGGCCATCGCCTCCACCTTCCCCGTCAGCTCGGCGAAGCTGTAGCGGGCCTTCGAGCCGGTCAGCGGGCTGTCGTAGACGAGCGCCGTCCGCCCGCCGTTGCCGGCGGCGACGTGACGGTCGAGGCAGTTCCAGGCGGTGTTGCAGGTCGCCCCGGGGAACCAGCGGCCGTAGACGCCGAGGGCGGGATCGAACACCTTTTCGAACGGCGTCTCCCAATCGATGGCGCGGGCGGCCTCGGCCCAGAATCCCTCCGGATCGGCCTTCCAGGCGGCGTAGACCTCGGCATAGCGGCTCATCGCGTCCTCCCAACGGCAGACCGGCTTCCGGGGGCGAGTCTTCCGCCCTCCCCGGTCCGAATTCAAGCGCCGTTGCATGCCACTTTCGGCTTCATACTTTCGCCGGACGCCGAACGGGAGTAGCAAGGGGGGCGATTCCCACCTCCCGGCCGGCGCTGGTTCATGATCACCGATCCCGTCTTCTATGCCGTCGCCGTCCCCGCGGTGATCCTGACCGGCGTTTCGAAGGGCGCCTTCGGCGGCGCCTTCGCCTTCGCCGCGGTGCCGCTGATCGCGCTGGTGATGCCCCCGGTCCAGGCCGCGGCGCTGATGCTGCCGATCCTTCTCGTCATGGACGTGATCGCCGTCTGGTCGTTCCGGCGGCTGTTCGACCGGCGCATCATCCTGACGCTGCTGCCCTTCGGCCTCATCGGAACCGGCCTTGGCTGGGCGACCGCGTCGCTGGTCTCGGACGACGCGGTACGGGTGATCGTCGCGGGCATCGCCCTCGCCTTCCTGCTGCGGGTCTATCTGCGCGACCGCCGCCGGCGCAGGACGTCCCTCGGCGCCGCCGCGGCCGACCCGGCCGAGCGACCGGCGCGGGCCATGCCGAAGGGCGCGCTCCTGTGGGGAACGCTCGCCGGCTATACCAGCTTCGTCGCCCACGCCGGCGGCCCGCCCTACCAGGCCTATGTGGTGCCGATCCGGCTGGAGCCGGTGATCTACGCCGGCACCAGCGCGGTCTTCTTCGCCATCCTCAACGCGGTGAAGGTCGTGCCATACGCCGCGCTCGGCCAGTTCGACCTGGCGAACCTCACCACCGCCGCCGCGCTGTTCCCGATCGCCGCCCTGTCGACCTGGGCGGGGACGAAGGTGGTCCGGAGCATCGGCGAGGAGGCCTTCTACGGCGTCCTCTACGTCGCGATCGGCCTCGTCTCGGTGAAGCTGATGTACGACGGCCTCTCCGGGCTCGTCGCCGGCTAGGAGCGCGCTCCGCTCGGGCGGACCCACCCCACCGGCGGGAAACCGCTCCAGCAGGCGCGGCCGCAATCGCGTCACACTTCGTTCATGTCCGCTTCAGCTGCGTTCCCCTATCCGTCGGGCGCCACCGTCCGACGGTGAGAGGACCCTTCGTGATGCGTAGCTCCACCCTTCCGCCGGCCCGCGACCACCGCATCGACGTGCTGCGCGGCTTCGCCCTCGCCACCATCTTCATCAACCACATCCCCGGCAACGTCGTGGAGCCGCTGACGAGCAAGAACTTCGGCCTCTCCGACTCGGCCGAGCTGTTCGTGCTGCTCGCCGGCATCTCGGCCGCCTTCGCCTACTACGGGCGGTTTTCGGCCGGCGAGCGGCTGGTCGCCTCGGCCCGCGCGGTGAAGCGGGCGGGCACGCTCTATGTCGCCCACCTCGCCTCCACCCTGGTCGGCCTCGCGATCATCGGGATCGGCGCGCTGGAGTTCGGCGCGGCGGACCTGCTCGACGGCATCAACATCCCGCCGATCCTCGAGGACCCGGTGCGCGGGCTCGTCGGCATCGCCTTGCTCACCCACCAGCTCGGCTACCACAACATCCTGCCGATGTACGTCTGCCTGCTCCTCGCCGTGCCGGCGATCATGCTGCTCGCCCGCGCCGGCCTCGGCGTGCTCCTCGCCGCGTCGCTGGCGGTCTACCTCCTCGCGCAGGTCTTCCTGCTGTCGCCGCCCAACTGGCCGGGCGAGGGCGGCTGGTTCTTCAACCCGGTCACCTGGCAGCTGCTGTTCGTCGCCGGATTCATCGCCGGCATCCGCATGCGGCAGGGCCGGACGCCCGTGCCCTACCACCCGCTGCTCTGGTGGAGCGCGCTGGCCTATCTCGCCGTCGCGCTGGTCTGGCACCGCTGGAACCTCTACGGCTCGCTGCCGGAGATCCCGCTCGTCCCCCACCAGATGCAGGTCAACGAGAAGCCCTGGCTGGCGCTGCCGCGGCTCGCCCACGTCCTCGCGCTCGCCTATGTGGTCGGCCACAGCCGGCTGATCCGCTGGATCGGGCGGGCTGGCGGGGCGAACCCGCTGGCGATCCTCGGGCGGCAGGCGCTGCCGGTGTTCTGGCTCGGCACGGCGCTCTCGATGGTCGGGCAGGTGGTGATGGCCTCGGCCGACCCCGGCCCGGTCGCCCAGGTGCTGCTGATCGCGGCGGGCCTTGCCGTCCAGGTCGCCGTCGCCCTCGGCCTCGACCGGCTCGGCGAGGCCGAGCGCGGCCGCCGGGCGTCCCAGGCCACCCGGGGCGAGGCGGCGGCGGGCGCGCGCGGGGGCGGAATCGGCGCCCGGCCGGCGTGATCCGGCGCCCCGCTTGCACGGACGAACAGGGGCGCCGCCGGCCGTCGCCGGGGCGCCCCTTCATGCTCTCGTTTCGGTCCGGTTCGGCTCGACGGTCTCCCGGGGTCGCCCCCGGGGCCCGGAACCGGCGTCCGTTCAGTGGAGGGCGGCCTCCTGGCCGGAAAGCCGCACGATCTCGTCCTTCAGATGAAGCTTCCGTCGCTTGAGCTCCTTGACGTGGATCGCGTCCACGCTCGGATGCTGCGCCACCTCTTCGAGCTGCCGCTCAAGGGCGGCATGGCGACGCTCGAGCTCGGCAATATGCGACTGGATCGACATCCGCGACCTCCTTCCGTTGATCATGCGCCAACACACCAAAGTGTGTCACAATCCCGACATGGTGTCGATGCGAGCCCCGTTTCAAGAGGGGCCCGCGCGCCGGAATCGACCCATGAAACGCAACAAGATTGCGCAAAATGCGGCAGCTCCGAAACAAACGGGAATTTCGGGCTGTGCATATCCTGCGGACGGGCGGGGGCCGGCGGCCTCCGCTGGGGCATGAAACGCGGTTCCGTATCTGCTATATCCTTGGGCTGGCATCGGGCGGCGGTGTCCGGCCGGCGGCTCGATTCGGCCGCCTCGAGGCTCGCGTTCGCAAGGGTAGAGAGCGTATGACCGGGCACGACGAGCAGGAAGTCAGGATGGAGCTGGCGCGGCTGCGCCAGGAGCACCGGGACCTCGACGCGGCGATCGCGGCGATGGTCGCCCTCGGCACCAGCGACACGATCCAGGTCCAGCGGCTGAAGAAGCGCAAGCTGGTGCTGAAGGACCGCATCACCTTCCTGGAGGACCAGATCCTCCCCGACATCATCGCCTGACGCCGCAGCCGGCGGCGCACGCCTTGCATTCCCGCGGGCTTGCCTGTAACCCCCGCCCGCAGGGGCCGAGGAGCCGTCGACGCCCCGGAACGCCGCGCCGCGGCCGAGATCCATTCCAGAGGTCCCGCCGATGCCGGACACGCCTCCCGTCGCCATCATCATGGGCAGCCAGTCCGACTGGGCGACCATGCGCCACGCCGCCGAGACGCTGGATGCGCTGGCGATCCGCCACGACACCCGCATCGTCTCGGCCCATCGCACGCCCGAGCGCCTCTACGCCTTCGCCCGCGGGGCCCGCGACGCCGGCTTCAAGGTGATCATCGCCGGCGCCGGCGGCGCGGCCCACCTGCCGGGGATGACCGCGGCGATGACGCCTCTGCCCGTCTTCGGCGTCCCGATCGAAAGCCGGTCCCTGCGCGGCGAGGACAGCCTGCTGTCGATCGTGCAGATGCCCGGCGGGATCCCGGTCGGGACCCTCGCCATCGGCAAGCCCGGCGCGATCAACGCCGCCCTGCTCGCCGCCGCGGTGCTCGCCCTTTCGGACCGGAACCTCGCCGAGCGGCTCGACGCCTGGCGCGAGGCGCAGACGGCGGCGGTGGCGGAGGCGCCGGTCGATGACGCCTGACGCGCTCGCCCCGGGCGGCACCATCGGCATCCTTGGCGGCGGCCAGCTCGGCCGGATGATGGCGCTCGCCGCGGCCCGCCTCGGCCTCAAGGCGCACGTCTACTGCCCCGACCCGGCGAGCCCGGCCTTCGAGGTCGCCGCCCGCCACACGGTCGCGGCCTACGAGGACGAGGCGGCGCTCGCCGCCTTCGCCGCCTCGGTGGACCGGATCACCTACGAGTCCGAGACCGTGCCGGCGCGGACCGCCGGCAGCCTCTCGGCGGTCCGCCCGCTCGCCCCCGACGCCCGGGCGCTGGCGACCAGCCAGGACCGGCTCGCCGAGAAGCGCTTCCTGCAGTCGATCGGCGTTCCCGTCGCCCCCTTCGCGGCGGTGGACGGCCCGGCCGACATCGACGAGGCGGTGGCGGCCACCGGGCTGCCGGGCATCCTCAAGACCCGCCGCTTCGGCTACGACGGCAAGGGGCAGGCGAAGGTCGGCGACCGCGAGGCTCTCGCCGCCGCGATCGGCGCCCTCGGCGGCTCCGACCTCGTCCTCGAGGGCCTCGTCCCGTTCGAAATGGAGGTGTCGGCGATCGTGGTCCGCGGCGCGGACGGCGAGGCGGCGGTCTACGACATCGGCCGCAACACGCACGAGAACCACATCCTCAAGGAGACGGTCGTCCCCGCCCCGCTGCCGGAGGCCACGCGCCGGGCGGCGGCGGACCTCGGGCTGCGGATCGCGGGGGAACTCGGCTACGTCGGCGTGCTCGGGGTGGAGATGTTCGTCGTCGACGAGCCCGGCGGGCCGCGCCTCCTCGTCAACGAGATCGCGCCGCGGGTGCACAATTCCGGCCACTGGACCGAGGACGGCGCGGTCACCAGCCAGTTCGAGAACCACGTCCGCGCCGTGGCCGGCTGGCCGCTCGGCTCGGTCCGCCGCCTCGGCGAGGCGACGATGACCAACCTGATCGGCGCGGAGGCCGACGCCTGGCGGGAGATCGTCGCCGACCCGGAGGCGCGGCTGCACCTCTACGGCAAGGCCGAGGCCCGGCCGGGACGCAAGATGGGCCACGTCAACCGGATCCGCCCGGACCGCGGCTGAGCGGTCCTCAGGCGACCTCCCGCTCGCCCCGGAGCCCCGCGGCGGCCTCGATGTCGAACGGGCGGACGGCGACCGCGCCGCTCGGGTCGACCACCAGCGCCGAGTTGGGCGACACCGCCCGCCAGCCCTCCCGGTCCGCGTCGAGCGGCTCGGAGACCACGGTCACGTTGCCCTCGGCCTCGCGCCAGTAGAGCGTCGGCGGCCGGTCGTCGGAGGCGTAGCGGAAGGCGTAGAGCATGCGCCCGTCGCTGAGGGCGGCGGCGAAGCGCAGCGGCTCGGCGACCCCGGCCTCGACCGTGACCCGGCGGATCCGCACCAGGGCGTCCGCCATGGCGCGCACCGGATCGCGGGCGAGCGCGGCCTCGTCGGCGATCAGGAAGATCGCCTCGCTGTCGGTGGTGCCCTTGCGGGCATGGTAGCGCTCGTCCGGCAGCATCGCCTCGACCCGCCGCCGGAGTCTCTCCCAGCCGCCGATCTGGCCGTTGTGCATGAACATCCACCGGCCGGCGACGAAGGGGTGGCAGTTGGCCCGGCTGGTGGCGGTGCCGGTGGAGGCGCGCACATGGGCGAAGAACAGCGACGAGGCGATCTGCCGGCAGAGGCTCTTCAGGTTGTCGTCGCTCCAGGCCGGCAGGATGTCGCGGTAGAGGCCGGGCTCCTCGAAGGCGCCGTACCATCCGACGCCGAAGCCGTCGCCGTTGGTGACGGCCTTGCACTCGGCGGCCGACTGGCTCTGGTGGACCAGCGAATGGAGCGGCTGGCAGACGAGGGTCTCGAGATGGATCGGCTGTCCGGAGTAGGCGAGCCAGCGGCACATCGGAGGAACATCCGGGAAGGTGGAACCGCGCCCATACTGGCGCACTCGGGATTTATGCCGGATGAACGGGCGGGTGAAGCGCCGGCCGCCGGATGCATCGGCGGCTACCGCCTTTTCTCCGAGGACGGTGGACAGGCGGGCCGGCATTTGCTATTTCACGGCCCACTCGAGCGGTGTCGGGCCGCGGTCGGGCGCAATTGCGTTTCGCCGGAGCCGGAGCCACCGCGACCAGTCGTTCCACTCGTCGCGCCCGAACGGATCGGACGCAGGGCCCGGACCACGGCCCCTGACGTCCCCCCGTTTACCGCGACCGGCAGACAGGAAGGTCACGCGTGCAGGTACTCGTCCGCGACAACAACGTCGACCAGGCACTCAAGGCGCTGAAGAAGAAGATGCAGCGCGAGGGCATTTTCCGCGAGATGAAGCTCCGCGGCCACTACGAGAAGCCCTCCGAGAAGCGCGCCCGCGAGAAGGCCGAGGCCGTTCGTCGCGCCCGCAAGCTGGCCCGCAAGCGCGCCCAGCGCGAAGGCCTCGTCGCCGGCAAGCCTCGCGCGCGTTGACCGGCCGGCGCCGCCGGTTACAGGATCCAGCGTCTGACGTTTGCAGGGGCGACCGGCATTCTTGCGGTCGTCCCTGTCGTCGTGCCTCGGAGTCGGCCCAATCCTGCGGGATGTGGTCGGCGATGGCGGGGACTCCCGGTCCCGCCGATTCGCATGCTGCCAGGAGCCTGTCGATGACCACGTACCGTCGCCCCGCCCGTCTCGCCGTCGCCGCGGTGGCGGCCGTCCTCCTTGCCGGCTGCGTCGGCTCGGAGGGGCCGAAGATCGACGCCACGGCGACGAACCCGGCGGCAGGATCGGCGGCGAACCTGGAATCGCTCACGGCGGTGATCCAGCAGAACCCGCGCGACGCCAGCGCCTACAACGTGCGCGGCGGCGCCCTCGGCGAGGCCGGCCGGCTGGAGGAGGCCTACGCCGACTTCTCCACCGCGATCCAGCTCAACCCGCAGTTCTACCAGGCCTACAACAACCGCGCGCTGGTGCTGCGCCGGCTGAACCGGATCCGCGAGGCGCTGGACGACTACAACCGCGCCCTGCAGATCGACCCGTCCTACCAGCCGGCCTATCTCGGCCGCGGCACGCTCTACCGGCTGTCCGGCCAGTACGACTACGCCCTCGCCGACTTCAACCAGGCGATCCGGCTCAACACCTCGGACGCGCGCGGCTACTACAACCGCAGCCTGATCTACCAGGCGCAGGGCGACCACGTGCGCGCCATCTCCGACCTCGACGTGGCGATCTCGCTCGATCCCAACGCCTCCGAGCCCTACAACGCCCGCGGCGTCTCCTACCTCGCCCAGGGCCGCGACCAGGACGCGCTGACCGACTTCGCCGCCGCGGTGAACCGGAACAAGGACTCGGCGGCCTTCTGGACCAACCTCGGCATCGCCCAGGTCCGCACCGGCGACGTCTCCACCGGCCGCAGCTCGATCAACCGCGCCCTCGTCCTCGACCCCCGCTACCAGCCGGCCCGAGAGGCCCTGCGGGAAGCCCCGGTCGCCTGAGGCCCAGACACAAGCACGCCTGAACGCGGAACGCCGCGGCGAGGTCGCCGCGGCGTCGGTCGTCGGATCGGCGCGGACCGGGCGGCCCGGCCGGTCTCAGTTGAGGTCGGCGGCGCGCTCGGCCTCGATCTCGGCCTGGGCCTCGGCGACGGCCTTCTGGAACAGCTCGAAGACCTCCGGGCCGTTCTGGACGTTGGCCTTGAACCAGTCGAACACCGGGGCGACGGCGGCCTGGAAGGCGGCCTTTTCCTCGGAGGTCGGCACGTAGATCTCGCCGCCGGCCTTCAGGAAGTCCTGGTAGGCGGCGATCTCCTTGCGCTTCGGGCTGGCGAAGGTCGCCTGCTGCAGGGCGGCGAAGCCGTCGACGACGATCTTCCTCTGCTCGGGCGCCAGGCTCTGGAAGCGGTCCTCGGACATCCACCAGAAGGCGCCCATGTAGCTGTGCCCGTCGAGGGTCAGGTACTTCAGGCCGGCATCCGGGAACTTCATGCTCATGATGTCGGTGATGCCGTTGGCGGTGCCCTCGACGACGCCGGTCTGCAGCGAGGTGAACAGCTCCGGCCACGGGATCGGCGTCGGCGAGGCGCCGACCGCGTTGGCGACCTCCTGCGGCAGGGCCGCCGGCACCGTGCGCATCTTGAGGCCGGCGAGGTCGGCCGGGGTCTTCACGGTCTTCTTGGTGTTGGCGTAGTTGCGCCAGCCGCCGGTGTTGCCGATGGTCATCAGGCGGATCTTGCCGCCGCTGTCGGCGAGCGCCATCCGGCGCAGCTCGCGGGTGAAGTCGCCCGAGACCACCGTCTCGGCCACCCGGTCGTCGCTCATGAGATAGGGCAGGTCGAGCACCTGGATGTACGGGAAGAGGCCCGCCGCCCCGCCCGACGTCGAGATGTAGATGTCGATCGAGCCGTCGGCGACGCCCTGCAGGCACTCCTCGCCGGTGGCGCAGAGCTGGGTGCCGATGAACAGCTCCACGGCGATGGCGCCGTTCGAGGCGTTCTCGACGAAGTTCTTGAACACCACCAGCCCGTCGTAGTCCTCGTCGTTCTCGTTCGAGTTGGCGGTGGCGCGCAGCGTGATGTCCGCCGCGCTGGCGATGCCGCCCACCACCAGCGAGCTGGCGACGAGCAGCGACGTGAACAGTGTCTTCAGCATCAAGTCCTCCCTTTTCTTGGCGAATGCGCAGTCTCCGGGCGGCCCCCGCGGGGCGTCCGCCGCGTCAGTCCACGAAGCCCGCGAGGCGCGGGATCGTCAGGCAAAGCTCGGGCACGTAGGTGATCAGAAAGATGACGGCGACCTCGACGGCGAGGAAGGGGAGGATCGCCCGGGCGATCGTCTCGACCCGCTCGCCGGAGACCGACGAGGCCACGAACAGGACGAGGCCCATCGGCGGCGTCGCCAGCCCGACCGTCAGGTTCACCGCCATGATGATGGCGAAGTGGACCGAGTCGACGCCCATCTCGACGAAGATCGGCCCGAGGATCGGCCCGAGGATGATGATCGCCGGCCCGGCGTCGAGGAACATGCCGACCAGGAACAGCAGCACGTTGATCAGGAACAACAGGACCAGCGGGTTATCGGAAAGGCTCAGGATGAAGCCCGCCAGCATCTCCGGCGTGTGGGAGAGGCTCGCCACCGTCTTGAAGGCCATCGCCGCGCCGACCAGCAGCAGCACGACGGCCGAGGTCATGCCGGCCCGGCCGAGCACATCGGGGATGTCGGACAGCTTCAGCTCGCGCATCACGACGATGCCGATGAAGAGCGCGTACGCCACCGCCACCGCCGCCGCCTCCGTCGGCGTGAAGACGCCGCCGAGGATGCCGCCGAGGATGATCACCGGCGTGAGCAGCGGCCAGAAGGCCTTGAGGCCCGCGTGCCCCCGCTCGCTCCAGGTGAGGCGCCGGCTGGCGACGGGAAATCCGTACCGGTCGGCCATGATCTTGACCATGACCATCAGGCCGATGCCGACCAGGAGGCCCGGCACGATGCCGGCGAGGAACAGCGCCGCGACGCTCTCGCCCATCACATAGGCGTAGATGATCATGATGCCGGACGGCGGGATGATCGGCCCGATCACCGAGGAGGCGGCGGTGATCGCCGCGGCGAAGCGCCGGGTGTAGCCCTGCTTCTCCATCGCCGGGATCAGCATGGAGCCGAGCGCCGAGGTGTCGGCCACCGCCGAGCCGGAGAGGCCGGCGAAGAGGATCGAGGAGAGCACGTTGACGTGGGCGAGGCCGCCGCGCAGGTGCCCCATCATCGCCTGCGAGAACTCGACCAGCCGGAGCGTGATGCCGCCCCGGTTCATCAGTTCGCCGGCCAGCATGAAGAAGGGGATGGCCATCAGCGGGAAGCTGTCCATCCCGTTGTAGACGTTGCGGTAGAGGAGCACGAGGTCGCGCTCCTGGCCGTTCATCCACAGGAGGATGCCCGGCGCGGCGATCAGGCCGAACACCACCGGCAGGCCGAGCAGCAGGAAGACCAGGAAGAGCGGCAGGAACAGCGTCAGCATCACTCGGCTCCGGCCGTCTCGGACAGGGGAATGGCGGGCAGCGGCGCCTCGGAGCCGACGAGGCGCACGAGGTTGCGCAGGATCAGCTCGACGTTGACCATCACCATCAGCGTCACGCCGACGGCGAGCGAGGACATGGTCCAGGCCCGCGGCACCGACATCCAGGTGCTGAAGTCGATGGCGGTCGGCACGTAGAGCGAGGTGGTGGCGAACCGGCCGCCCAGCCCGGTGACCTCGGCCCAGCCGATCCGGAAGCCGACGAGAAGCACGACGAGGGTGAGCAGCAGCAGCACCAGCGACACCAGCGGGATCACCCTGCGCGGCATCGCGTGCAACAGCATCTCGATGGCGACGAAGCCGCCGCGGCGGAAGGCGGTCGGCGCCATCAGGCCGGTCATCCACAGCATCAGGAAGCGCGCCGCCTCGTCCGGCCAGGGCAGCGCCTGGCCGAGCGCGTAGCGGAAGAACACCTGGACGAGGGTGATCGCCACCATCAGCGCGATGCAGGCGATGCCGATTGCGCGCCCGGCGGCGAGCAGGGCGGCGTTCACGGCGCCGAGCGCCCTGGCAAGGGCCAGCAGCATCACCATCGTCCCCTCCCCGACCGGATCCCCTCCCCGGGTCCGGCCCAACGGCACTCACGCCATCCGCGCAAACCGCCCGAACATGCCGCGCGAGAAGCAGAGGGGATCCCCCTCCCGATGCGCCACCCGCAGCACTCTTCCTAGCACGATCGTATGGTCCCCGGCGTCGTGAAGACTGTGTCGTTCACACTCGAATCGCGCCAGCGTCCCGGGGATCGACGGCACCCCCTCCTCATTCAGGGCCCAGCCGAGCCCGTCGAAGCCGGCGCCCCCGCGGGTGAAGCGGGTGCTGAGGTCGTCCTGGTCCGCGCCGAGCACGTGGATCGCGAAGTGCGACGCGCCGGTGAAGACGCCGTGCCGCTGCGAGCTCTTGGCCGGCGACCACAGCACCAGCGGCGGCTCCAGCGACACCGAGGCGAAGCTGTTGGCCGTCATGCCGACGGGCCCGGCCTCGCCCATCGCCGTCACCACGGTCACGCCGGTGGTGAAGTGGCCGAGGGCGTTGCGGAAGGCCCGAGGTGCTCGCTGGCGGGGCCGAAATCGTGGTTGGCGATCATCAGGGGACCTCGCGTCCGATGGCCAGGGTGTAGAGCTCGAACCAGGCCTGCCGGTCGAGGGCGACGTTCGCGGCGTCGGCGAGCCGGCCGATCCGCTCGAGGTTGTTGGTGCCGACCACCGGCAGCAGGCCGGCGGGATGGCGCAGCAGGAAGGCGATCGCGACCGCCGAGGCATCGACGCCCTGACTCTCGCCGATCCGGGTCAGCGCCATCAGCAGGTCGGCCCGCTCGGGCCTGAACAGCGAGCCGCCGCCGAGCGGCGACCAGGCCATCACCGGCAGCCGGCGCTCGTGCAGGAAGGCGAGGTCGCCGTTGACGAAGGGCTGCGGGGCGAGGAGGCTGACCTCGATCTGGTTGGTGACGAGCGGCGTCCGCATCCGCGACTGCAGCAGCGTGAAGTCGAACGGGCGGAAGTTGGAGACGCCGACGGTGCGCACCTTGCCGGAGGCGACGAGGTCGTCGAGGCAGCGGCCGGTCTCGTCCGGGTCGATCAGCGGGTCCGGCCGGTGGATCAGCAGGAGGTCGATCCGGTCGGTCGCCATCTCGCGGAGCGAGGCCTCCACCGAGGCGGTGATGTGGGCGCGGCTGGTGTCGTAGTGCTTCACCCGCGCCGCGGCGTGCCGGCCCGCGGGCGCGACGATGTCGCACTTTGTGACGATCTCGACCTGGTCGCGCAGCCGCGGCGCCGCCTTCAGCGCCGCGCCGAAGATCGCCTCGGCGGTGTAGCCGCCGTAGATGTCGGCCTGGTCCATGGTGGTGATGCCCTGGGCAAGGCAGCTCTCCACCTTGGCCTCTACGTGGGCCGGCGAGGTGTCGGTGTCGTCTCCGAGGCGCCACATGCCGTAGGCGATGCGGCTGAAGGAGAGGCCGGGGGCGATGTCGATCCGGTCCATCAGCGGCGCTCCCCCACGCCCAGCGGCGTCGCCGGCGTCTCGGCCGGGACCCGGCCGTAGGCGTGCGGCAGCGAGCAGGTCTTCAGCTCCGGCAGCACGCGCCGGCCGAAATGCTCCGCCTCGTCGAGGTGCGGGTAGCCGGAGAAGATGAAGGCGCGGACGCCCATCTTCCGGTAGGCCTCGATCTCGGAGAGGATCTGGTCGGTGGAGCCGACCAGCGCCGCGCCGCAGCCGGAGCGGGCCCGGCCGATGCCGGTCCAAAGGTGCGGCTCGATGTAGCCGAACTTGTCGGCGAGCTCGCGCGCCCGCGCCTGGTGGGCGACGCCGAGCGAGATGCTGTCGTGGGCGCGCTCGCGGATGAGGCGGCCATATTCGTCGTCGAGCCGGGAGACGAGGTGCTCGGCGTAGTCGCGCGCCTCCTTCTCGGTGTCGCGGACGATCATGTGGACACGCAGGCCGTAGTCGAGGGTGCGGCCATGGGCGGCGGCGCGCTCGTTCACCGCCTTCATGCGCTCGGCGATCGTCTCCTTGGGCTCCGGCCACATCAGGTAGACGTCGCACTGGGCGCCGCAGAGCTCGAGCGCGTCCGGCGAGTAGCCGCCGAAGTAGAGCAGCGGCCCGCCGTTCTGCTGGTAGGGCCGCGCCGGGTCGGTGGTGACGCCCTTGAAGCGGTAGACCTCGCCCTCGAAGTCGATGGTGTCGCGCGTCCAGGCCTGGCGCAGGATCTCCACCACCTCGTGGCTGCGGCGGTAGCGGTAGGCGCTGTCGGCCACCTCGCCGGGAAAGTCGGAGCTGATCACGTTGAGTGTCAGCCGGCCTTTCAGCATGTGGTCGAGCGTCGCCACCGTCCGCGCCAGCATGATCGGCTGCATCTCGCCGCAGCGGATGGCGGCGAGGAAGTTGATCCGGTCGGTGATCGGCGCGCAGCCAGCGACGAAGGACAGCGTGTCCTGGCCGACCTGGTAGGAGGAGGGGCAGAGAATGTTGCGGAAGCCGAGCTGCTCGGCCGTCCTGACGATGTCGGAGCAATGCTCGAAGCTGGAGCGGAGGGCGCCGTCCGGGACGCCGAGGTAGGCGTAGTCGTCCGAGCAGAGGGCGGCGAACCAGGAGACCTCGGCGGCATCGAGGTCGGCGGACGTGACGGGAACGACGGTCATTGATCCTCCGGGAGCGGCCGGCCTCGGGGGCCCGCTTTTCCGCTTGCATAGCACCGACTTTGATGTAGATCAATGATGGATCAATTTTCCGGTCCGTGCAACCATATGCCGCAATCCACATGACGAACCGTCCCGCACCGGGCAGCCTTCCGATCTACCTGCAGGTCACGGAGATGATCGTCCGCGACATCGCCGCCGGCCGGCTGATCGAGGGCGAGCGGCTGAAGCCGGAACGCGAGATGGCGGATGACCTCGGCATCGCCGTCGGAACGCTGCGCAAGGCGCTCTCCGAACTGGCGAGCCGCGGCCTGCTCGAGCGGGTGCAGGGGTCCGGCAACTATGTCCGGGCGGCGAGCGACCCCAAGAGCATCTACGCCCTGTTCCGCCTGGAGCTGATCGGCGGCGGCGGCCTGCCCTCGGCGGAGGTGCTGTCGGTGGAGAGGCTCGCCAAGCCCCGGGAGCTGCCGCCGTTCGGCGCCTCGGACGAAGGCCACCGGATCCGCCGCCTGCGCCGGCTCTCGGGACGACCCGCGGCGGTGGAGGAGATCTGGCTGGACGGCTCCTATGCGGCGCGGATCGACCCGCAGGACCTCTCCGAATCGCTGTACCTGCACTACCGCACCCGGCTCGGCCTCTGGATCGTCCGGGCGGAGGACCAGGTCGGCCTCGACCACGTGCCGGCCTTTGCGCCGCCCGCCTTCGGCCAGCCGCCCGGCGCGCCGGTGCCGCACGTGCTCCGGCTCAGCGACGCGCAGGACGGCGTTCGCGCCGAGGTCTCGCGCACCTGGTACGACCACAAGGTGGCGCGCTATGTCGCGCGCCTGAAGTGAGGGAACGACGTGACGGACTTGCAATACGGGATCATCGGCTGCGGCATGATGGGGCAGGAGCACCTGCGCAACATCGCCCTCCTGCCGGATGCGTCGGTGGCGGCGATCTTCGAGCCGGACGAGGGCATGCGCGCCCGCGCCGCCGAGGCCGCGCCGGGGGCGGCGATGGCCGGCTCGGTCGCCGACCTGCTGGCCGACGACAGCGTGAACGCGCTGCTGATCGCCAGCCCGAACTTCCTCCACCTCTCGCAGCTTGAGGAGATCGCGGCGATCCGGCCGCTGCCGGTGCTGGTGGAAAAGCCGCTCTTCACCGACCCGGCCGACGCCCCGCGGCTCGCCGCGCTCCGCGCCGCCTACCCGGCGCCGATCTGGGTGGCGATGGAGTACCGCTACATGCCGCCCGTCGCGCGGCTGATCGAGGAGGCGGAGGCCGCGACCGGCGGCGTCCGCATGCTGACGATCCGCGAGCACCGCTTCCCCTTCCTCCAGAAGGTCGGCGACTGGAACCGCTTCAACCGCAACACCGGCGGCACGCTGGTGGAGAAGTGCTGCCACTTCTTCGACCTGATGCGCCACATCCTGAAGTCCGACCCGGTGCGGGTGATGGCCTCGGGCGGCCAGGCGGTGAACCACCTCGACGAGGTCTACGCCGGCGAGCGGTCCGACATCTGGGACCATGCCTATGTGATCGTCGACTTCGCCTCCGGCGCCCGGGCGATGCTGGAGCTGTGCATGTTCGCCGAGGGCTCGCGCTTCCAGGAGGAGATCTCGGCGGTCGGGCCGGTCGGCAGGATCGAGTGCCGGGTGCCGGGCCCCGGCCGCTTCTGGCCGGCGCACCTCGGCGCGCCGCCGGTCCCGGAGGTGATCGTCTCGCCGCGCAGCCCGGCGGGGCCGAGGGTGCTCGAGGTGCCGGTCGACCCGGCCCTCCTCGCCGCCGGCGACCACAACGGCTCCACATTCTACCAGCACCGGCGCTTCGCCCGCGCCGCCGCGGCCGCAGGGCCGGCGGAGGTGTCGCTGGACGATGGCTGGTGGGCGGTGGCGATGGGGCTCGCCGCCCAGCAGTCGGCCGCGACCGGCCGGGCGGTGGAGATCGGCGACCTCGCCTTCGCCCCGCGCTGAGCGGCAGGGCGCCCGGCGATCAGCGCGTGAGGCCGGCGGCGGACAGGGCCGCCGCCTGGCGCGCCTCCATCCGGGCGACCTCGAAGCCCTCGATCTCCGCCTCGAACAGGCGGTGGAAGTTGAGCTCCGCCTCCAGGTGCAGGAAGACGCCGCCGAGCCCGATCGCCGCCCGGTCCATGAACACGAACTCGCGCGGCACCGTCACCGGCCCCTTCTCCTTCAGCGCCTGGTGCACGCGGAAGGCCTGCTCGCGGCCGTAGGCGGCGGGGCTGATGCCGTCCGCCACCGTGCGCACGCGGTCGTCAAGCAGCGGCCCGTAGATGAAGCGCGCCCAGATGTTGAGGACGTCGATCAGGTCGCGCTTCAGGCCGCGGAAGCCCCATGTCTCGTAGGCGGCGACGATGCGATCGCCGTCGTCCTCCTGCAGCCCGCGGTACAGCTCGACGACGCCGTCCACGAAGGAGGGCGGGAAGATGCGGATGCAGCCGTAGTCGAGGAGGTTGATGCCCGCCGGGACGCCGTCCGCGTCCGAAAAGGCGGTGTAGTTGCCGAGGTGCGGGTCGCCGTGGATCACGCCGACGTGCGAGAAGGGGTGCCACCAGGCCCGGAACATGGCGGTGGCGAGCCGGTTGCGCACCTCGAGCGGCGCGGACTTGTGGTCGAGGAGCCGGCTGCCCTCGAGCCAGCCCATGGAGAGGAGCCGCCGGGTCGACAGCTCCGGCCGCACCACCGGCACCCGCACCAGCGCGTCGTCCTCGAAGATCGAGCCGTAGAGCGAGGCGTGGCGCGCCTCGCGGGCGTAGTCGAGTTCCTCGCGGATGCGGTCGGCGATCTCGCTGAAGATCTCGCGGGTGTCGATCGCCGGCCGGAAGCGGCGGTGGACCGAGAACAGCAGCTCGAGCTGGCTGAGGTCCGCCTCGACGGCGGATTCCATGTCCGGGTACTGGAGCTTGACGGCGAGCGGCGTCCCGTCGGGCGCCGTCGCCCGGTGGACCTGGCCGAGCGAGGCGGCGGCGGCCGGCTGGCGGTCGAAGCTGGCGAAGCGCCGCTCCCAGTCGGGGCCGAGTTCGGCGGCCATGCGCCGCTTGACGAAGGCGGCCCCCATCGGCGGGGCGTTGGCCTGCAGCTTCGACAGTTCCTCGGCGTATTCCGCCGGCAGCGCCTCGGGGATGGTGGCGAGCAGCTGCGCCACCTTCATGATCGGACCCTTGAGGTTGCCGAGGGCGGCGGTCAGCGCCGCGGCGGCCGCCGCGTCGTCCTCGGCGCGGAAGAAGCGCTGGCCGGCCATGCGGATGGCGGCGCCGCCGAGGCTGGTGCCGACCCGGCCGTAGCGGCCCGCGCGGGCGGAGAAGCGGTTGCGTTCGCGGTCGGGGGGAAGGTTCATGGGGCGGCCCGCTGGGGTGAAGATGCCGCCATGACATAGGGCGCGCCCGGCCGGTTGTCGCGGGGCTGCGACGTCACGGCCCGGTGCGGATCCAGTCGGCGAAGGTCTCCCGGTCGATGGACCGGGCGGCCAGCGCCGCCACGGCCGCACTCGCCTCCGCGGCAGAGGGGCGGAAATGGACGCCATTGAGGCGCAGGAAGAGGAGTACGAGAAGCAGCGCCGCGCGGGTGTTTCCCTCGGCGAAGGGACGGTCCTCGACGATCCGCTCCGCCATCGCGGCGGCGGCGTCGGCGATGTCCGGGTGGCCGCGCGGGGCGGCGAGCGCCGCCTCCAGCCGGGCGGCGTCGTGGCCGGCGGCGCTGCCGCCGAAGCCGACGAGCAGCGCCGCCTGGACGTCGAGGGCGACCGCGGGGGTGAGACAGCGCCAGCCGTTCACCGGCCGAGCGCCCTCAGGCTGTCCTGGTACTCGCGGAAGATCTCCAGCGCGGCGGCCATCGCCTCCGCGTGGTCCGGATCATAGGGGCTGAGCCTCAGTTCGCGCCCGGGCATCTCGCAGATGTAGACGGCGTCGCCCTGGCGCAGGTCCAGGCGAGCCAGCAACTCCTTCGGCAGGATCACCCCGGTCGAGTTGCCGATCCTCTTCAGTTCGAGCCGCATGGGCGTTTCCTCGGCGTTCCTGACAAGCGTACAATTCGCCGGGAATGCGATCAAGGGGCGTTGTACGTTTTGTACAACGCCCCGTCGCGTCAGTGCTCCATCGCCTCCAGCTCGGCGATCATGCCCTCGATCACCGACAGGCCCATGGCCCAGAAGCCGGGGTCGCTGGCGTCGAGGCCGAAGGGGGCGAGCAGCTCCTTGTGGTGCTTGGTGCCGCCCGCCTCCAGCAGGGCGAAGTACTTGTCCTGGAAGCCCGGCTCGGCCTTTTCGAACACCGCGTAGAGCGAGTTCACCAGGCAGTCGCCGAAGGCGTAGGCATAGACGTAAAATGGCGAGTGGATGAAGTGCGGGATGTAGGCCCAGAAGGTCTCGTAGCCCGGCTTCAGCTCGATCGCCGGGCCGAGGCTCTCGCCCTGGACGCTCATCCACAGCTCGCCGATCCGGTCGGCGGTGAGCTCGCCCTCGCGGCGGGCCGCGTGCACCTTCCGCTCGAAGGAGTAGAAGGCGATCTGGCGCACCACCGTGTTGATCATGTCCTCCACCTTGGAGGCGAGCAGGGTGCGCCGCTCGGCCTTGGAGGCGGTCTTCGCCAGCAGCGCCCGGAAGGTCAGCATCTCGCCGAACACCGAGGCGGTCTCGGCCAGCGTCAGCGGCGTCGGCGCCATCAGCGCGCCCTGGCGGGCGGCGAGCACCTGGTGCACGCCGTGGCCGAGCTCGTGGGCAAGGGTCATCACGTCGCGGGTGCGGCCGAGATAGTTGAGCAGCACATAGGGATGCGCCGAGGGCACCGTCGGATGGGCGAAGGCGCCGGGCGCCTTGCCGGGGCGGACCGGCGCGTCGATCCAGCGCTCGTCGAAGAAGCGGCGGGCGATGTCGGCCATCCGCGGCGAGAAGCCGGCGTAGGCGGACAGTACCGTCTCGCGCGCCTCGTCCCAAGGCACCTGGCGGGTGACCGCCCCCGGCAGCGGCGCGTTGCGGTCCCAGTGAGCGAGCGTCTCCCTGCCCATCCACCTGGCCTTCAGGGCATAGTAGCGGTGCGACAGCCGCGGATAGGCCGCGCGCACGGCCTCGACCAGGGCATCGACCACCTCGCGCTCGACCCGGTTCGACAGGTGGCGGGCGTCGGCGATGTCCTTGAAGCCGCGCCAGCGGTCGGAGATCTCCTTGTCCTTGGCGAGCACGTTGGTGATCAGCGAGAACACGCGGAGGTTCTCGCCGAAGGTCTTCGCCAGCGCCTCCGCGGCCGCCCGCCGGCGGGCCTCCTCGGGCTCCTGGAGGAGGTGCAGCGTCTGCTCGATGCCGAGGTCGGCGCCGTCGACGGTGAACTTCAGCGCCGCGATCGTCTCGTCGAACAGCCGGTTCCAGGCGGAATAGCCGGTGATCGACTTCTCGTGAAACAGCTCCTCGATGCGGTCCTCCAGCTGGTAGGGCTTCTCCAGCCGGATGTCGGTGAGCCAGGGGCGATAGTGCCCCAGTTCCGGGTCGGCCATCGCCGCCTCCAGGGCGGCATCGTCGATGCGGTTCAGCTCCAGCTCGAAGAACAGCAACTGCGAGGACGCATTGGTCAGCTTCTCCTGGACGTCGCCGTAGAACTTCGCCCGGTGCGGATCGGTGGTGTCGCCGACGTAGTGGAGCGAGGCGAAGGAGGCGAGCCGGCCGAGAAGCTCCTGCAGCCGCTCGTACTCGCGGATCACCGCGGCGAGCCGGTGGCCGCCGTCGGGCGCGGCGACGAGGCCGGCCAGCGTGCCCCGGTGGGTCGCGGCGAAGGCCTCGGCGTCGGCCTGCGCCCGGGCGAGGTCCGCGGCGACGGCGGGCGCGTCCGGCGAGGAATACAGCGCCGAGAGGTCCCACTCCGGCAGGGTGCCGAGGGCTTCGGCGGGGGCGGCGTTGCTGGCGGCGGGCATGGGGCGGCATCTCCGGATCGGGACGAGGAGCACATCCATATCGGTCGGCCGCCCCGGCGATCAACCGTCTCGGGCCGTCGTGCACGCGCCAGCCGTGGACAGCCCCTGCCGCGGCCGCCGGCCTTAATCCGATCTTTACCGACCGGTGGTCATGGTGACCCGAATTGGAACAGAACCGGCACGATCCGGCCATCCCGCACCGTCCGAGGAAGGTACCCGCTTCATGGCCACCGAGGTCCTCATCGTCGACGACGATCCCGTCCAGCGCCGGCTGCTGGAGGAGGCGGTCCGCCGGTTCGGCCACCAGCCCGTCAGCGTGGAGGGCGGCGAGGCGGCGCTGGCGCTTCTGACCGGCCCGGCCGGGGCCGGCATCGACCTCGTGGTGCTCGACCTGATGATGCCGGACCTCGACGGCATGGCGGTGCTGGAGCGGCTGAACGCCGCGGGGATCGACCGGCCGGTGATCGTTCAGACCTCGCGCGGCGGCATCGAGACCGTGGTGGGCGCCATGCGCGCGGGCGCCTTCGACTTCATCGTCAAGCCGGTCAGCCACGAGCGGCTGCAGGTGGCGATCGCCAACGCGCTGAAGGTCACCGCCATGGAGGGCGAGGCCCGGCGCGGCCGCCGAGCGGCGGCGGGCGCCCTCACATTCCGCGACATCGTCACCCGCAGCCCCGAGATGGCCCGGGTGATCCGCCTCGGCGAGCGGGCGGCGGCCTCGAACATCCCGATCCTGATCGAGGGCGAATCGGGGGTCGGCAAGGAACTGGTCGCCCGCGCCATCCAGGGCTCCTCGGACCGGCGCAGCCGGCCCTTCGTCACCGTCAACTGCGGCGCGATCCCGGAGAACCTCGTCGAGAGCACCCTGTTCGGCCACGAGAAGGGCGCCTTCACCGGCGCGGTCGACAGGCACGTCGGCAAGTTCCAGGAGGCCCATGGCGGCACCCTCTTCCTCGACGAGGTCGGCGAACTGCCGCTCGAGGTGCAGGTGAAGCTCCTGAGGGCGATCCAGGAGGGCGAGATCGAGCCGGTCGGCGCCAGGCGGACGGTGAAGGTCGACTTCCGCCTGGTCTCGGCGACCAACCGCCGGCTCCTCGACATGGTCCGCGAGAACCGCTTCCGCGAGGACCTCTACTACCGACTCAATGTCTTCCCCATCTTCGTCCCGCCGCTGCGCGACCGGCCGGAGGACATCCCGGTTCTGGTCGAGCACTTCATCCGCCGCATCGCGGCCGAGGAGGGCCGGCGGCGCATCACCGGCATCCGCGAGGACGCCCTCGCCATGCTGGCGAGCTATTCCTGGCCGGGCAACATCCGGCAGCTGGAGAACGCGCTGTTCCGGGCGGTGATCCTGTGCGACGGGAGCCATCTGACGGTCGAGGAGTTTCCCCAGATCGCCGCGCAGATCGGCCACGTCTCGGCGGTGAGGCGCGTCGAGGCCGGCGATCCGGACCCGGTGGTCCCGGCAGTGGAGACGCCCCCGGCGGCGGCCGCGGACGGGATGATCGGCGTGGCGGTGGCGAGCACGGACCGCAGCGACCCGGCGCCGTTCGGTTTCGTCCGCTCGCTCGCCGAGGACGGGCACGTGCGCACGCTGGTGGAGATGGAGGAGGAGATGATCCGCCTCGCCATCGACCACTACGGCGGGCGCATGGCGGAGGTGGCTCGGCGGCTCGGCATCGGCCGGTCGACGCTCTACCGCAAGCTCAAGGAGTTCGGGCTGGCGGAGAGCGAGGAGGATCGCAGTGTGGCGGCGGAGTGACGTCACGGCCGAAACCGCGCAGGCGGCGCCGGCAGGCCTTGAAAAAATCGAAGTCGTCGCGTCAAAACTCCTTAGTTTCAAGGTGGGACAGATGACCCGGAAGATCGCCCGATTCCTTGCCGCCAGCCTGCTCGCCGGAGTGGCCCTGCCCGCCTTCGCGCAGACGACCGTTGCGCCGCCGGTCGCGGTCGAGGTGGCCCCGCTCGCCCCCGCCGCCGCGGCGCCGGCCGACCCCGGCGCGCCTTCGGCCGCCGCCCCGTCGTCGATCGCGGAGGCCCCGGGGGTCATCGTCGACCCCCTCGCCGACGCCATCGCCTCCGCGCTCACCGCCGCCGAGGGCACCGCCCGCGGCTTCGTCGAAAAGCGCCGCGCCGCGGCGGTGGACAGCTTTTACGACGAGCGTGCCTACCGCCCGGTGTGGGTGGACGAGGCCGGCCTCACCACCCGCGCCCGGGCGGCGATGGACCGCCTCGGCGAAGCGACCGCGGACGGGCTCGACCCGGCCGCCTTCGCGGTCCCGCCGGCGCCGCAGGGCTTCGACGCCCGCGACCTCGCCGCCTTCGACCTCGCGCTCTCCCACGCCGTGGTCGCGTTCGCCGAGGAGGCCTCGGGCGGGCGCCTGGTGCCGAATACGATCAATTCGAAGTTCATCACCCGCAAGCCGGAGCGGGCCGACCCCATCGCGGCGCTGAGGACCGTGTCCGGCGCCACGGACGCCGCCGCCGCGCTCGACGGCTTCAACCCGCCGCACGAGGGGTTCCGCCGCCTGAAGGAAAAGCTCGCTGAGGTGCGCGCGCGGCCGGACGAGCCGCCGCCGGCGCCGATCCCGGCCGGTCCGTCGCTGAAGCCGGGCATGGTGGACCCGCGCGTGCCGCTGCTCCGGACGCGGCTCGAGCTGCCCGAGCCGGCCGGCATGGGCGCCGAGGTCTACGACGAGGCGATGGTCGAGGCGGTGCGGGCGTTCCAGAAGGGCGCCGGCCTCCTCGACGACGGCATCGTCGGCCCGCGGACGCTCGCGGTGCTGAACGGCGCCGACCGCGACGAGGAGGGCCAGATCCTCGCCAACATGGAGATGTGGCGCTGGATGCCGCGCGAGCTCGGCACAGAGCACGTCCTCGTCAACATCCCCGAGTTCATGGTCCGCGTCGTCCGCCACGGCGAGGAGGTGCACAAGGCGCGGGTGGTGGTCGGCACGCAGACCAACCAGACCCCGGTGTTCTCCGACGAGATGGAGTATCTCGTCGTCAACCCCTACTGGCACGTGCCCGAATCGATCCGGATGAAGGAGATGCTGCCGGAGATCCAGGCCGACCCGGGCGGCTTCTTCCGCCGCAACGGCTACGAGGCGGTGTGGAACGGCCAGGTGATCGACCCGACGCGCGTCCTGTGGGACGAGAACGCGATCAAGTACGTCGGCATCCGCCAGCCGCCGAGCGAGGCCAATGCCCTCGGCCGGATCAAGTTCATGTTCCCGAACCAGCACGCCGTCTACCTGCACGACACGCCGTCGCGCAAGCTGTTCCAGCGAGACTGGCGGGCCTACAGCCACGGCTGCGTGCGCGTCGACGACCCGATGGAGTTCGCCCGCGCGATCCTCGAGGACGAGCGCGACATCGACGTCGACCGCCTCACGGCCCTGTTCGGCGGCCCGGAGACCCGGGTGGACCTCACCCAGCACATCAAGGTCCACATCGCCTACTTCACCGCCTGGGTCGACGCCGACGGCGTCCTGCAGATGCGCGACGACCTCTACGGCCACGCCGCCAAGGTGAAGGCCGCGCTCGAGGACCTCGCAGCTGCGACGAACTGAGGACGGGCGGCGGGGGGCGCGTGGCCACCCCGCCCCCCTTTCCTTCCCCGTTCCCTTTCCTCGCCCGAGTGGCAGTCCCTTCCCCCCTTCCCCACCCCCGGTCACGCCGGCGTGAATTCCGGGCTTGGCGGGCCGCGCTTGCGCGGCTATTGTTCCGCCACCCTCACGAGGGTTGATGGCGGCACTACGAACCGAGGCGTTTTCCACCAACGCGGACCGAGACGGTAAACCGTTGCTTAATGGTTGCCGGGGCAGGATGGCGTCAAGGCTGGAGACAACCCCTGGCACCGGGCGGCATGGCTTGAAACAGTACCCAGTGAAGGACGGCAAGGCCCCCCCGGCTCTCGCCCCTACCCCCGACGCACGTGCGAACCCCGCGGCGCCCCGGCCGGGCCTCGCCGGTTCCGTATCGTGCGCAGCGCTCTCCCGCTGGATGATCGGCGCCCTGGTCGCGACCGTCGCGGCCTTCTCGGCGATGACGATGGAGGCCACGGCCGAGACGCGCACGCTCGACCTCTACAACACCCACACCAAGGAACGGCTGACGATCACGTTCAAGAAGAACGGGAAATACGTCGGCTCGGCGCTGCGCGAGCTCAACCAGTTCCTGCGCGACTGGCGGCGCAACGAGCCGACCGACATGGACCCGCGGCTGTTCGACACAGTGTGGGAGGTCTACTCCCGGTCCGGCTCGCGCCAGCCGATCCACGTGGTTTCCGCCTACCGCTCGCTCGCCACCAACAACATGCTGCGGTCCCGCTCAAGGGGCGTCGCCAAGCACAGCCAGCACACGCTCGGCAAGGCGATGGACTTCTTCCTGCCGGACGTGAAGGTGTCGAAGCTGCGGGAGATCGGCGTCACCATGCAGCGGGGCGGCGTCGGCTTTTATCCGACCGCGAACAACCCCTTCGTGCACATCGACGTCGGCAGCGTGCGCGCCTGGCCGCGGTTGAGCCGCCAGCAACTCGTCAAGCTGTTCCCGGACGGCAAGACCGTCCACCTGCCCACCGACGGCAAGCCGCTCGCCGGCTACCAGGAGGCGCTGGCGGAGCTGAAGCGCAACGGGTCGGTGACCCGGCCGCTGGCCGTCGCCGAGGAAAACTCGGGCGGCACCCGCAAGAAGGGCCTTCTCGCCATGCTGTTCGGCGACGAGGAGGACGAGGGCGAGGAGCTCAGCGCCGCGCGGCCGGAGCAGTCGCTGACCGCCGGCGGGCCCGCCAAGGCCGTCGAGGCGCCCGCCCCCGCGCCGGCCGCGCCGCCGCCGGCTCCCGCGGCCCCGGCTCCGACCGTGGTCGCCGAGGCGCCGGTGCCGCCGAAGGCGCCGGAGCAGCAGGACGCCCCGGTCGCCTCGCTCGCCGAGGCCACCCTCCCGGCCGGGACGGCGGTCGCCGTCGCAGCCGCCCCGCCGCCGCCGGCGCCCCGCAAGCGGCCGGAGGTCCCCGCAGAGGAGATCGTGGTCGCCGCCGTCGATCCCTCGATCCGCCCGCGCCCGCGCCCGGATCTCGCCGTCGCCGAGGACGCGCCGGTGCAGGTCGCCTTCGCCGAGCCGGCGTCGCCGCCCGCCCTTGCCGAGACGGCGTCGCCACCCGCCCCGACGGCCCCGATGCCGGTCGCCGCGGCGATGCTGGCTCAGGCACCGGCGCCCGCGACCGACGAACCGGCCGACGCGCGGATGGCGCTCGCCGAGGTCGCCCGCGATCCCGCGTCCGGCCAGGACCTGCCCGCCCTCGGCTACGCCTCGCCGCTGCAGCCGCAGCCCGCGCTGGCGAGGGCGCCCGCCGCGATCCATGCCGCCCGCGCGGTCGCCGGCCCGAGCCGCGGCGTGACCCCGCCGGCGACGGCCCGGCCGCCCGAGGCCGCGGTGGCGGACGCCCGGAAGGCGGACCCGCTCGCCGTGCTGACCCCGGTGGCGCTCGCTGCCGACCTGCCGATCTACGACGGCGGCGCGACCGCCTGGGGCGGCGACTTCGCCAGGCTCGCCCATCCGGACCAGCTCGACGGGGAGGTGCTGTTCACCTCGCCGCGGGTGGTCGTGAAGGCCGCGTTCGACCGCCGGCCCTACGGCCCGATGTCCGCACAGACTTTCTCCGGCGTCGCGCTGACGCGACTGCCCCTCGCGGTATTCAGGTCCGCGCAGGACTTTGCGATGCGCTGACGGCGCGGCGGCGATGCCGCCCGTTCGCCGTCGGCATTCCGCCGTTCCCCTCCTGCCTGGAGCGGCCACCCGACCCCGCGGGCCCGGTCCCGAGGACCGCCCCGCCGGGTCCACATACCGAGGACGACCATGAGCACCACCCGATCCGATTCGCCGGCCGCGACCTGGCGCGGCCTCTCCATTCCCGACGTCGCCGGCCAGGTGGTGCTGGTGACCGGGGGATCCGGCGGCATCGGCCGGGCGGTCGCCCTCGGCTTCGCCGCGGTCGGCGCGAAGGTGATCGTGCAGTACTTCAAGGGCGAGGCGGCCGCCCGCTCCCTCGCCGACGAGATCCGTGCCGCGGGCGGCGAGGCCACGCTGGTGCAGTTCGAGGCGGCGGACCCGGAGGCGGTGTCCGCGGGCGTCGCCGAGGCGATCAAGGTGCACGGCCGGCTCGACGGCCTCGTCAACAACGCCGGCAGCATGCTCGGCCGGGCCCCCTACGCCAGCGCCAGCCTCGAGCACTACGACTACGTGACCGCAGTCAACGGCCGCTCGGTGTTCGTCGCCACCCAGGCGGCGCTGCCGGCGCTGAAGGCGTCCAAGGGCTGGATCACCAACACCACCTCGATCGCCGCCCGCAACGGCGGCAGCGTCGGCGCGGGCATCTACGGCTCGGCCAAGGCGCTGGTGGCCACCATGACCCGCGGCATGGCCAAGGAGTTCGCCCCCTTCGGCATCCGCGTCAACGCGGTGGCGCCGGGCGTGATCCTCACCGCCTTCCACGAGCGCGACTCGACCAAGGAGCAGCTCGAGGCCGCCCTCGCCGGCATCCCGGCCGGCCGGCTCGGCGTGCCCGACGACTGCGTCGGCGCCTACCTGTTCCTCGCCTCGCCGATGCTGTCCGGCTACGTCACCGGCCAGTCGATCGAGGTGAACGGCGGCCAGCTGATGCCCTGACGGGGAGAAGGCCGGGCGGCGGCATCCCCCGCCCGGCCGCGCTCTTGCAAGAACGCCGATATCGCCCGTCGATCCGCCCCTCATCGACCTCTGTCACCGAATTCCGACGACGCTTCCAAGCAGTTGGCGGACGGCGCGAGCATCACGCGAGGTCTTGGCGTCTGCTCGCCATGGTCGCATGCCCCTGCGGCGTTAACCATGTTCGACGAAACCAGAGCGCCACTTAACATCGTGCATTTTAATACATTCAGTTTGCTGCGATTAACTTTGTCTTAACCACGGCCCCTCAGCGGCGGGAGGTGGAGGCAAATGATCGACGCGAAGCAGCAGGCGGAGCCGAAGGGCATCGCCGAGCGGGGCGCGAATCCCGTGTGGCCGGCCCCCGGGGAGCAGGCGAAGCCGCCGAAACCACCGGCGCCGCGCAGCGACATCGGCACGATCGTCCTGCACTGGACGCTCACCGTCTCGATCCTGGTGAGCCTCGCCACCGGGCTCAGGCTCTCGGCGGACGCTCCGGACTCCTGGTTCGCCGCGGCGCTGAGCCCGATCCTGCCGCAGGGCGAGATCTGGACTCCCCACTTCATCTCCGCGCTGGTCGCGCTCGGCTGCATGGTCGCCTACACGGTCTACATGGGCGCCGGCCAGCTTCTGCGGCGGACCTCGCTGCGCAAGGCCGTGGTGCTGACGCTGCCGGCCGCGCCGAAGCTGCGCTGGGGCGCCGTCAACGTGCTCCTCCACTGGGTGCTGTTCGCCTCGGTGATCGTGCTGTCCGCCACCGGCGTCCTGCTCTACCTCGGCCATGGCGGCTGGGTGGTGACGGTCCACTATCTCTTCGCGCTGCTGGTGATCGCCTACATCGCCGCGCATCTCGTCGGCCACTTCATGTTCGGCGGCGTCCGCCAGTGGCTGAGGCTGTTCCGGCCGCAGCGGCTGAAGACCCGGCCCGGCGCGGTGAAGCGGCCGCTCGCCATCGCCTCCGTCGCGGGCGCGGTGGTGATCGCCGGCTTCTACGGCCTCGACACCGGCACCACCGACGAACTCGTGATGGAGCGCACCGCCCGCCCGCCGACAATCGACGGGCACCTGGACGACCCGGTCTGGCGCGACGCCCGGCCGGTCACGGTGCGCACCCACCAGGGCGTCAACCTCGGCGGGACGGGCGAATCCACCGTGGAGATCCGCGCCGCCTACGACCGCGACCGCGCCTACTTCGCCTTCCGCTGGGAGGATCCGAGCCGCTCGCTGAAGCGCCACGCGCTGATCAAGCGCTCGGACGGCTGGCACCTCCTCCACGACGGCGGCGGCTTCATCGCGGACGAGAATGCATTCTACGAGGACAAGTTCGCCATCACCTTCTCGCGGGCGGGCGGCTGGGGATCGGGAGACTCCACCCACATGGGGCCGCGCCCGCTGCCGGGGAAGCCGGGCGCCATCAACAACCGCGGCCTGCACTACACCCGCGACGGCAGCGTCATGGACCTGTGGCAATGGAAGGCCGCGCGCGGCGGCATGCTGGGCGTCGTGGACGACATGTGGTTCGGGCCGCCGCTGGAGGCGAACGAGGCGCAACGCGCCGGCAAGGCCCGCTACAGCGCCGGCTACGAAGCGGACTCCGGGTCCAAGTTCTACGTCTACAACTACGGCGCCGCGCCGCCGGGCGGGGTGGGCCCCGTCGAGGTGAAGCGCCTGCCGAAGGACTGGCAGCGGACCGTCGCCAAGCTCGGGCGGGTCAGCCTGGAGCCCGGCGTCGACGACGACCCCGGCTCGCAGTGGTGGATGTTCGAGCACGAAACCGTTCCCTACGACCCCGAGGTCGATGCCGGCATCCCGGTCGGCACCGTCATCCCCGCCGTGCTGATCGAAGGCGAGTATGCCGGCAGCCGCGCCGACGTTGCCGGCGCCGCCACCTGGGCGGACGGCCACTGGACGCTGGAGGTCACCCGCGCGATCGACACCGGCGACGCCGACAAGGACCTGGTGCTGACCGACGGCCTCTACCTCTGGGTCGCCGTCTTCGACCGCAACCAGACCCGCCACACCCGGCATGTCCGGCCCGTCATCCTGAGGATGCGGTAACCGGCGCCACCCGAACAGTACCTGCGTAACGGAAGGCGAACCCCATGACGGCGACAGTGACGCTTCTCGTCAACGGCAAGGCCGTGAAGGCCCGCCGCGGCGACACCCTGCTCGACGCGGCGCTGTCCGGCCGCGTGGTGCTGCCGCACGACTGCTGCTCCGGCCAGTGCGAGACCTGCCGGGTCCGCGTCGTGGCCGGCGCGGTGGACGACCAGGGCACCTCCGAGCGCGACACCGTGCTCGGCTGCCTGGCCACGGTCGAGGGCGACGCGGTGATCGAGTTCGACCCGGTGCCGGTGGCGCGCAACACCCGGGCCGAGGTGGAGACGATCCGCTCCATCGGCCCGGACCTGCTCGAGGTCCGCCTGCGCACCCGCCGGCCGGTGCCCTGGCTTCCGGGCCAGTATGTCCGGCTCGCCTTCAAGGGCCTGCCGCCGCGCGACTACAGCCCCACCTTCCCGCTCGACCTCGCGATCGAGGAGGGACAGATGGTGTTCCACATCCGCCGCTACCCGGGCGGCGTCGTCTCCGAGGCGCTCGCCCGCGACATCGCGCCCGGCCACAGGGTGACCGTCCGCGGCCCCTTCGGCAACGCCTTCCTGCGGCGGCAGCCGGAGAACCTGGTGCTGGTCTCGACCGGCACCGGCTTCGCGCCGATCTGGGCGATCGCCGCCGCCGCGGTGATGGGCCAGCCCGGCCGGGGGGTCTGCGTGATCGCGGGCGCCCGCGACCGCTCGAACCTCTACATGACCCAGGCGATCCGGTGGCTGAGGGCCCGCGGCGTCCCGACCGTGCTCACCGCGGCGGACGGCGACGGGGTGCTGGTGCGCCAGCGGCGGCCGGCGGAACTCCTGACCTTCGTCACGCCGCGCGACGTGGTCTACGCCGCCGGCGCGCCGAGCCAGGTGGAGACCGCCCGCCGCATGGCGCTCGCGCGCGGGGCCGAGTTCCACGCCGACCCGTTCTACGCGGCCGAGACCAAGCCTCCGGTGATGGAGCGGATCATCACGCCGATCCGCCGGGCGATGCACGCCGGGGTGCTGGTGCCGGAGATGCGGATCTGAGCGATCAGGCGCTGAGCCGCCCGGCCGCCGCGCCGACGCGGGCGGCGGCCTGCGCCGCCGTCTCGGGACGGCCGATCCAGTAGCCCTGCCCCTCGGTGCAGCCGGAGAGGCGGAGGAGCTCGTAGAGGTCCTCGGTCTCGATGCCCTCGGCCGTGGTGGCGATGCCGAGGTTCTGGGCGAGGCTGATGACGGCGGCGACGATCGAGCCGGCCTCGTTCGAGGTCGGAATCGCCCGCACGAAGGACTGGTCGATCTTGATCTTGTCGAAGGGGAAGCTGCGCAGGCAGCTCAGCGACGAGAAGCCGGTGCCGAAGTCGTCCAGCGAGATCTTGACCCCGAGGCCCTTCAGCGCCGAGAGGCTCTCGCGGGTGATGTCGTCGTCCTGCAGGAGCACGCTCTCGGTGACCTCCAGCTCGAGCCGGTGCGGCGCGAGCCCGCTGGTGTCGAGCGCGTCGACGACCATCTCCACGAAGCCGGTCCGCTGCAGCTGCCGGGCCGACAGGTTGACGGCGACCCGCACCGGGTCCGGCCAGCGGGTGGCCTCGAGCGTCGCGGTGCGCAGGATCCACTCGCCCATCGGCAGGATGAGCCCCGTTTCCTCGGCGAGCGGGATGAACTCCACCGGCGGCACCATGCCGAGCCTCGGGTTGCGCCAGCGCATCAGCGCCTCGAAGCCGCTGATCTCGCCGCTGACGAAGTCGACCTGCGGCTGGAAGAAGCACTCCAGCTCCTCGTTCTCGATGGCCACGCGCAGGTCGGTGACCATGTCGTGGCGGGCCTTCACCGCCACCTCCATGTTGGGCTCGAAGAAGCGGAAGGTGTTGCGGCCCTCGAACTTCGCCCGGTAGAGCGCGAGGTCGGCCTGCTTCAGCAGCGTGTCCGGGTCGCGGCCGTCGGAGGGCGCCACGGCGACGCCGATCGACACGCTGATGACCGCCTCGTGGTCCTCCATCACCACCGGTTCGGCGATCACCTTGACGAGGGTCTCGCAGCGGATCGACAGGGTCTCGGTGCTGGGGGCGATGCGGGTGACGATGGCGAACTCGTCGCCGCCGAGCCGGGCCACCAGCTCGATGTCGTCGACGCAGGTGCGCAGGCGCCGGGCCACGTGGCAGAGCAACCGGTCGCCGGCCGGGTGGCCGAAGGTGTCGTTGATGGTCTTGAACTCGTCGAGGTCGAGGCAGAGCACGCCGAAGGTGCCGCCCTCCGCCCGCTGCCGGTCGAGCTGGCGGCTGAGGTGCTCGCGCAGCGTCACCCGGTTCGGCAGCCCGGTGAGCGCGTCGTGCTTGGCGAGGTGGACCAGCCGTTCGCGGGCGCGCTGGCGCTCTGTGATGTCCTCGTAGATGGCCACCCAGCCACCGCCGACCAGCGGCTGGCGGGTGCACAGGATCGTCCGCCCGTCCTGAAGGCGGACGTTGGAGGTGGTGCGCTCGATGTCGGAGAGGCCGGCCGGGGCGGCCCCCGTCCCGTCGTCCGTCTCGCTGGTCTCGGCGACCACGTTCTCCATCGCCTTCAGCGTCTCGAAGGAGATGCCGGGCGCCACGTCGCCGCGCACGAATCCGAAGATCTCCTCGTAGCGGCGGTTGGACACGATCAGGTTGCGGTCCCTGTCGAACATGCAAAGACCGTGGGACATGTTGTTGAGCGCCGCGTCGAACAGCCTGTTCTGGTTGCGCAGCTCCGACTCGCGTCGCTCCAGGATGACGTTCTTGTCGAAGATGTCGGCGCGCAGCCCGTCGCGCTCCTTGGCGCTGTCGTTGAGGACGGCGACGGCGCGGGCGATCGAGCCCACCTCGTCCTGGCGGCCCTGCCCCTCGATCGGCACGTCGTAGACGCCGCGGGCGATGAACCCGACGGCCTCGGCGAGCCCCTTCATCGGCTGGGTGATCGGCCGCGCGGTGAGCCAGAGGATCAATGTGAGGAACATCGAGGCGCCGAGCCCGACGATGCCGAGCCAACGGACCAGCGAGATGCCCTCGGCGCGACCGATCTCGGTCACCTCGCGCTGGGCCCGGTAGAGTTCCTCGAGCGGCTTCAGCGCGCAGAGCTCGAGCCGCTTGAGGGCCGGCCCGCAGCGTGACACGTGCTGGTTCTCGGGATCGACGAAGCTGGTCGGCCGCTCGTCCACGTTGGGGACGAACCGGGTGCCGGCCTGCGACACCAGCTCGTCTCCGTAGTAGACGGCGACGGCGACCTTGGTGATCTCGGTGAACTCTTCCAGCGTCGGCTCGAGCGCACGCAGGGAGCGCTGGGCGATCAGGCTGCCGGCGACGTCGCCGAACTCGTCGTAGAGCGGCTGGACGACCACGAGCTGGATCGTCCGCCGCGCGTCGTCCAGCACCGGCGGCATCTCCTCGGCCGTCATCAGGTCGACGATGCGGGCGCTCCGGTCGACGTCGGCCTCCTCGAGGACAGAGAGGATCCTGCCGTAGTAGCTGCTCGCCTTCAGGCGGCGGTCGATGGCCACGAGGTCGAACACGGAGGAGGACGCCCCGACCACGTTGCCCTGGCGGTCGGTCACGACGATCGAGTCCACCTCGGCGTTGCTGGCCGCCGGCTTCAGCAGTTCCGCGATCGCGACGTTGTTGCGCGAGAACACAACCATGGTGGTGTCGGCGCGGTTGGCGATCGCCTCGATGCGCCGGGCGATGTCCTCCGACATGAATCGCAGGCGGGCCGCGGCGAGGCCGTGGTCCGCCAGCAGAAGTTCGGAAAGGTTGTTGGTCGTGATCGCCTCGAGCGCCGCCGCCTGGCTGCGCAGGCTGGCGTCGAGGCGCGTGTACACGACCCCGATGAACAACGAGAAGCCCGCCGCGACAGCGACCACCGCGGAAACGATGAACCGTATCGAGAGCGAGCGGAACAGCATGGGACGTCAATCGCCTATGGGGACCGCGCCGTAGGCGGCCATCAGCTGGCGAGCCCTGTCGGAGGTGACGTAGTCGAGGAACTTGTCCACCTCGGGCGTGGACGCCCCCTTCGTGAAGGCGAAGGCGAGTTCCACAGCACTCGGGTAGCCGTCCTCGTTGGGCTTGCGGCCGTCGATGCGAAGCACCGTGGTGTCGGCATCGAGCGAGGTCGAGTAGGGGCCGAAGCCGATGGCGCCCTCGACGCTGCGCACGGTGTCGATGGCGTCCTGGGTGGTGACGGCGATCTTCGACTTGTCGGTGATCTCGAGATCCTTCCAGCCGGGCATGCCCGCACGCAGGGCGATCAGGCTGGAGTCCGCGTCCTCGCGGCGGACGACGCGGATCTTCATCGCCGGGCCGCCGACCTCCGACCAGTCGGTGATGCGGCCGGCATAGATGCCGGTCACCTGGTCGGTGGTGAGTTCCTCGACGCCGACGTTGGGGTGCACGACGAAGGCGGTGCGAAGGCTGGCCACCGGCACCTCGACGAGGCCGGCCTCCTTCTCGGTGTCCTTCAGCGGGCGGGCGATGCGGGCGAGCTTCTCGGTGCCGGCGGCGACCGCGGCGATGCCGCCGCCCGAGCCTATGCTGGCCGGCAGCAGGACCTCCTCGCCGGTCTCGGCGAGGTAGAGCGCGGCGACCGCGCGGAGCATCTCGAGGCCATCGCCGGTGCCGACTACCTTCAACTGCTCGGCCGAGGCCTGGCCGGCGATGACGGCAAAACCGGCGGCGACAAGGGTCCGGCGGATCAGGCGTGCGATCTTCATGGGATCAACCCTCCTTGGGTCCATGTGTCCAAAACATAGGTTTAGAAACATCAATATTGGGTTTACCCATGCATTAGATCTGTTCCGACGTATGGAGCTTCAGGGGGGGTCGCCCGGCGATCGGCCGGGCGGTTTTGCCTCCGGATCCGGTCTGTGGTTCAACGGCGGAGCGAGCGGAAGGACGGACATGGCGAACGGCGGGACGAGCCTGATGGCGAGGGAGACGGCGGAGGCGCCGGAGGCGGTGGCGCGGCTGGTCGCGGCGGAGCGCGACTCGTTCCGCCGGATCGGCGAACGGCTCAGGGCGCTCTCGCCGCCGGTGGTCGCGACCTGCGCCCGCGGCTCCTCCGACCACGCCGCCGGCTACCTCAAATATGTGATGGAGCTGTCGACGGGCGTCCCGGTCGCCTCGATCGGCCCCTCGGTGGCCTCCGTCTGGGACGCGCCGCTGAAGCTCGCCGGCGGCGTGCTGGTCACCATTTCCCAGTCCGGCCGCAGCCCGGACCTGATCGCGCTGCAAGCCAAGGCCCGCGCCGGCGGCGCGCTGGCGATCGCCCTCGTCAACGATGCGGAGAGCCCCGTCGCGGCTGCGGCGGACATCGTGGTTCCGCTCCATTGCGGGCCGGAGCGCAGCGTTGCGGCGACCAAGTCCTTCGTCGCCTCCACCGTGGCCGCCGCCGCCATGGTGGCCGCCTTCGCCGGCGACGAGGCGCTGACGGCGGCTCTCGACCGGCTGCCGGAGGCGCTCGCCGGGGCGCTCGCGGTCGACTGGTCGGCGGCGGAGGCGACCTTCCGCGACGCCGCCTCCCTCTACGTGGTCGGCCGCGGTCCCGGCTTCCCGATCGCCGAGGAGGCGGCGCTGAAGTTCAAGGAGACGACCGCCATCCACGCCGAGGCCTACTCGACCGCCGAGGTGATGCATGGGCCGCTCCGCCTCGTCGGCGAGGGCCTGCCGGTGCTCGCCTTCGTGCCGGAGGACGCGGCGCTGGAGACCAACCGGGCGGCGCTGGAACGCCTCGCCCGCACCGGCGGGCGGGTGTTCTCGATCGGTCGGGCGGGCCTGCCCGGCACGCGGCTGCCGGCCGTCCGCACCGGCCATGGCATGCTCGACCCGATCGCCGGGATCCTGTCGTTCTACCGCTTCGTCGAGGCGGTCACCCGCGCGCGCGGCCTCGACCCGGACCGCCCGGCCCACCTTGCCAAGGTCACGGAGACGCGATGATGGCGCCGATCGCTCTCACCGGCGCCGATGTGTTCGACGGCGAGCGCACCATCCGCGGCGCGGCGCTGCTGCTCGACGGCGAGCGGGTCGGCGACATCGTCGCGGCGGCGGAGCTTCCGGCGGGGATCCCGGCCGAGGACCTCGGCGGCGGCCTCCTCGCGCCCGGCTTCCTCGACCTGCAGGTGAACGGGGGCGGCGGCTATCTCGTCAATGACGGCCCCACGGCCCGGGGCCTCGCCACCATGGCGGCGGCCCACCGGCGCTTCGGCACCACCGCGATGCTGCCGACGCTGATCACCGACACCGAGACCGTGACCGGGGCGGCGATCGAGGCGGTGGCCGCGGCGGTGGGCAGGGTGCCGGGAGTGATCGGCCTCCACCTGGAAGGCCCCCACCTCGCCCCGTCCCGCCGCGGCGCCCATCGCGCCGAGCTGATGCGGCCGATGACGGAGGCGGACGCCGACCGGCTGGTCGCGGCGCGCGAGCGCATCGGCCTCCTCCTCGTCACCGTCGCCGCCGAGCAGGCGCCGCCGGCGCTGATCCGCCGCCTCGCCGACGGCGGCGTCATCGTCAGCCTCGGCCACACCGACGCCGACTATGACACGGCCATGCGCGCCTTCGACGCCGGGGCTCGGATGGCGACCCACCTCTTCAACGCGATGAGCCCGCTCGGCCACCGGGCGCCGGGCCTCGTCGGCGCGGCGCTCGACGCCGGGCACGTCCACGCGGGGATCATCGCCGACGGGCACCATGTCCACCCGGCCGCGCTCGGCGTCGCCCTGCGCGGCAAGCGGCGGCCGGGGCGGCTGTTCCTCGTCACCGACGCGATGTCGACGGTGGGCGTGCCCGGCGACCGCTTCGACCTCGGCGGCCGGACGGTGCGCCGCGACGGCACGCGGCTGACGCTCGAGGACGGCACCCTGGCCGGCTCGGGCATCGACATGGCGGCGAGCCTTGCCTGGACGGTCGACACCCTCGGCCTTCCCGTCGAGGAGGCGCTGCGGATGGCGTCGGCCTACCCCGCCGAGGCGCTGGGGCTCAAGGACGGCCGCGGCAGCCTGGTGCCGGGCGCGCCGGCGGACCTCGTTCTCCTCGGCCCCGATCTGAAGGTGCGACGCACCTGGATCGCCGGCCGCCCCTAGAGCGCTTTCCGATCAGGTGCAATCACCTGATCGACGAGAAATCGCTCCCGATTCAAAGCCTTGAGCATATTCTTGTCGTTCAGATCGGTCCGATCTGAACGGAATATGCTCAAGGCCTGAGCCGGGCCGGTCAGGCCCGCGTCTCGTGCGCCGCCGCCGCCGCGACGTCGCCGCCGCCGACGATGGCCGAGACGACCTCCGTCATGCTCGTTTCGGAGGTGACGAGGTTCGACACCGCCCGCCCGTGGCGGAGCACGACGATGCGGTCGGTGACGCTCAGGACGTCGTTGAGGCGATGGCTGATCAGGATGATCGCGATGCCCTCCGACTTCAGCCGGCGGATCAGGTCGAGCACGCTCTGCACCTCGCGCACGGCGAGGGCGGCGGTCGGCTCGTCCATGATCACCAGCTTGGGGTTGAAGGTGAGCGCCCGGGCGATCGCCACCGTCTGCTGCTGGCCGCCGGAGAAGGAGCCGACCGACCGGGTGATCGCCGGCAGGTGCGCGCCGAGGCGGGTGATCATCGCCTGCGCCTCGCGGTCCATCCGCGCCTTGTCGACCACCCGCAGGCCCAGCACGTTCCGGGTCGGCTCGCGGCCGAGGAAGATGTTGGAGGCGACGTCCTGCTGCTTGGCGAGCGAGAGGTCCTGGTAGATCATCTCGATGCCGAGTTCGCGCCGGGCGCCGGGCTCGATGCCGATGAGGCTCTTCCCGTCGAAGTCGACCGAGCCGGAATCGACCCGGTAGATGCCGGTGATGGTCTTCATCAGCGTCGACTTGCCGGCGCCGTTGTCGCCGACAAGGCCGACCACCTCGCCGACCTCCACGTCGAGGTCGACGCCGTGCAGCACGTCCACCGAGCCGAAGCTCTTCTTGACGCCGCGCAGCGACAGGAGGGGCTGTCCGCTCATACCCGTGCGTCCTTGCGCGCCTGGTACTGGTCGATGAAGACGGCGAGGATCAGCACCGCGCCGATCGCCATCTGCTGGTAGAAGGACTGCACAGCGAGGAGGTTCAGCCCGTTCTGCAGCACGCCCATGATCAGCGCGCCGATCAGGGTGCCGAGGATCGACGCGCGGCCGCCGAAGAGGTTGGTGCCGCCGATGATCGCCGCGGTGATGGCGGTGAGTTCGTAGTTGAGGCCGGCCGTCGGGTCGCCGGAGTTGATGCGGGCCATGAACAGCAGACCCGCGAGGCCCGCGAGAAGCCCGGAGATCGTGTAGAGCGCCCGCCGGTGCCGGTCGACCCGGATGCCGGCCGCCCGCGCCGCCGTCTCGCTGTCGCCGATCGCCAGCGTGTGCTTGCCGAAGCGGGTGTAGCCGAGCGCGATGTGCGCCACCGCGGCGGTCAGGATGAAGATGATCACCGGCATCGGGATGCCGAAGGGGCGGCCCTGGCCGAGATAGACGAGGAAGCTCGGCAGCCCGTAGATCACCCGCCCGTCGGAGATGACGAGGCCGAGGCCGCGGGCAAGGCCCAGCATGCCGAGGGTGACGATGAAGGCCGGGATCAGCGCCCGGGTGATCAGCTGGCCGTTGACCCAGCCGGCGAAGGCGCCCGCCGCGAGGCAGCCGATCACGCCGAAGATCGCCGGCATGCCGAGGATCACCGCCGCATAGGCGCCGACCACGCCGGAGAAGCCCATCACCGATCCGAGCGACAGGTCGAGGCCGCCGGAGCCGATCACGAAGGTGGCGCCGATGGCGAGGATGCCGATCGTGGAGGTGGCGAGCAGGATGTTGAGGATGTTGCTGACCGAGAGGAAGTAGGGCGACAGCACCGCCATGGCGGCGCTGAGCCCGATCAGCACGACGAGCGATTCCAGGCGGATCTGCAGGCGCTCGATGGTGAAGCGCTGGGCCCGTGTCCACGGGTTTTCGAGGGCGAGATCTGTGCTCATGGGTCCCCGTCGTCTCGCGGTCGGCCTCGCCGCGCGGCGTGAACGGAGGACGGCGGCCCGCGAGGGGCCGCCGTCCGGGCGTACGTCCGTCAGCCGAACGGCCTCACTTCACGTATTCGAGCATCGGCTCGGTCTTGGCGTCCAGCACCTCCTTGGTGAGGACGAGGGTCGGCACGGCGATATCCGCCGGCACCTCTTCGCCGGCGAGCGCCCGCTTGGCGTTCTCCACGGCGAGCTTGCCGACCAGGTAGGGAAGCTGCGCCACCGAGGCGTTGAGCCGGCCCTCGTTGATCGACTTCACCGCATCGACGTTGCCGTCGACCCCGATAATGGTCACCTGGTCGCCCTTGCCGGCGGCGTAGACCGATTCCACCGCGCCGAGCGCCATGCCGTCGTTGGCGGCGAAGATGCCGACGAGGCCGGGATTGGCGGTCAGGGTGTCGTTGGTGATGTTGGCGGCCTTACCGCGGTCCCAGTCGCCCGGCAGCGAGGCGACGATCTCGAGCCCGGGGGCGAGTTCCTTCAGCCGGTCGGCGAAGCCCTGGGCGCGCTTCTGGCCGGTGATGTTGCCGGACAGGCCCTCGATCACCAGCACCGGGCCGGTGGCGTCCGCGCCGAGCTTGGAGACGAGGTACTCGGCGCCCTGGGCGCCGGCGGCCACGTTGTCCGAGCCGATGCGGAAGGTGATGTCGATGCCGGCCTGCTCGAGCACCGCCGGGTCGAGGTTGCCGTCGAGGTCGATCACCTTGATGCCGCGGTCGAGCGCGGTCTGAAGGCACGGCAGCAGGTTGGTCGAGTTGATCGCGGCGGTGATCATCACCACCGGGTTGCGCTCGAGCATGGTGTTGCAGAGGTTGAGCTGCGGCTCGGCCGCCTGGTCGCTCTCGGCGGCCTGCAGGAAGTAGGGCACCCCCGCCTCCTTCGCGCCGTCCTCCACGCCCGAGGACATCGCGCCCCAGAACGGGTTCGACAGGGTCTTCATCAGCACGCCGTACTCGCCCTCCTGGGCGCTGGCGGCGGTGGCGCCGGCCACGAGCGTGATCGCCGCGGCCATCCCAATCAGTCGGTTCATGTCGTCGCTCCTCCACTGGTCCGTTGTTCTTTTCCGCGCGACGGCTCCGGCCGTCGACGGGATCTCCCCTGGGCCGGTCGCCCGCGCGCGCGCCCGCGGCGGTCCGGGTCCGGATTCCGCGCAAAGGATGCCGCCGGGTCACCTCGCCATTCCGGCCGCTCCATGCAAGGGTGACGATAAAGCGGTTTGCGGGGTCTTGTAAAACGATTTATCGTTTCACCAACCGGCGGCCGTTCCCGATGATGGGCCAAATTGAGCCGGACTTGCAGAGGCTTGGGGAGGAAAACATGTCGGATGCCACCGCGACGGGGGCGGATCGCCCGCTCGTCCTCAGCGTGCCCGAACCGCGCTCGCTGGACCTGATCTTCACCGACGAGGCGCGCCGGCGCCTGCACGCCGGCTACGATGTGGTGGAGACGACCGCGGACCGGCTCGCAGAGCTCGACCCGGGGGTGCTCCGCCGCGCCCGCTACATCATCGGCCAGCCGCCGATCCCGGCCGACCTGCTGGCCCGCCTCGAGGCCCTCAGCTGCATCTTCAACGTCGAGACCAACCTCCTCGACAACATGCCCTACGACGAGGTCTTCCGCCGCGGCATCCACGTGGTGACCACCGGCCTCGTCTTCGCCGAGCCGGTGGCCGAGCTCGGCCTCGCCATGGCGCTGAATCTTGCCCGCGACATCGTCGACGCCGACCTCGCCTTCCGCGAGGGGCGCGAGCTGTGGGGCGGCGACGGCAACGCGAGGGCGCGGCTCCTCTCCGGCTCGGAGATCGGCATCGTCGGATTCGGCGACCTCGGCCGAGCGCTGAACCGCCTGCTCGCCGGCTTCCGGGCCCGCGTGCGCGTGTTCGATCCCTGGCTGCCGCCGTCGATCCTGCGCGACGCCGGCGTCGAGCCGGCGGACCTCGACACCGTGCTCTCAAAGAGCGACACCGTCTTCGTCGTCGCCGCCGTCACCACCGAGAACCGCGCCTTCCTCGGCGCCGACGCCTTCGCGAAGATGCGGCCCGGGGCCTCCTTCGTCCTGCTCTCGCGCGCCGACGTGGTGGACTTCGAGGCGCTGATGGAGGCGGTCCGGAGCGGTCACATCCTCGCCGCCAGCGACGTCTTCCCCGAGGAACCGCTCGCCGCCGGCCACCCGGTGCGGACGATCCCGGGATTCCTCCGCTCCGCCCACCGGGCCGGCGCCCTCGACGTCGCCTTCAAGCGGATGGGCGAGATGGTGCTCGAGGACATGGCGCTGATGGACAAGGGCCTGCCGCCGCTGCGCAGCAAGCGGGCGGAGCGCGAGACGGTGCGGCGGATGCGCTCGCGCCCGGTCACCCGGAACTGAGCGCGGCGATGGCCTTCCTCGGCATCGACGTCGGCACCTCGGCGGTGAAGGCCGTGCTCGTCGGCGGCGACGGGCAGGTCCACGCCGAGGCCGAATGCCCCCTCGCCACCTCGCGGCCGCGCCCGGGCTGGTCCGAGCAGGCCCCCGACGCCTGGGTGGAGGCGACGCGAACGGCGGTCGGGCGGCTCCGCGCCGCCGCCCCGGACGCCCTCGCCTCCACCCGCGCGATCGGGCTCTCCGGCCAGATGCACGGGGCGGTCCTGTTCGGCGCCGACGACCGGCCGCTCCGCCCGGCGATCCTGTGGAACGACGGCCGGGCGGAGGCGGAGGCGCGCGACCTCAATGCGGCGATGCCGGACCTCGGGCGGATCGCCGGCGTCCCGGCCATGGCCGGCTTCACCGCGCCGAAGCTGCTCTGGCTGTCGCGTCACGAGCCCGAGGTGCTCGCCGCGGCCCGGCACCTCCTGCTGCCCAAGGACGTCGTGCGCCTCCACCTCACCGGCGAGTACGCCACCGATCCCTGCGACGCCGGCGGCTCCTTGATGATGGACGAGGCGGCCCGCGCCTGGCACCTGCCGGTCGCCGAGGCGGTCGGTCTCGACCCGGCTGCGCTGCCGCCGATCCTCGAGGGGCCGACCGTCTCCGGACGGCTGCGCGAGGCGGCGGCGAGGGACCTCGGGCTGCCGCCCGGGCTCCCGGTCGCGGCCGGGGCGGGCGACGCGGCGGCCGGGGCGATCGGCATCGGCGCGGTGGAGGACGGCGACGCCTTCATCTCCATCGGCACCTCCTGCCAGCTGTTCGTCACCGACGCCGCCTACCGGCCCAACCCCGCCGCCCTCGTCCACGCCTTCGCCCACGGGCTGCCGGAGCGCTGGTTCTCGATGGCCGCCCTCCTCAACGGCGCCAGCCCGCTCGCCTGGCTCGCCGGCATCCTCGGCGAGCCGGACGTCGGCGACCTGATCCGCCGGGTGGGCGAGCGCGGCCTGCCGGTCTCGCCGGTGACCGCCCTGCCCTACCTCGCCGGAGAGCGGACGCCGCACGACGACCCGGCCGCGCGCGGCGTGCTGTTCGGCCTCGACAGCGGCACCGCGGCGACGGACATCGCCCAGGCGGTGATGGAGGCGCTGGCCTTCACGCTGGTGGACGCCGATGCCGCCCTGCGGGAGGCCGGCGTCGTGGCCAAGGCCCCCGCGGCGGTGGGCGGCGGCGCCCGTTCGCGGCTCTGGATCGAGATGGCGGCGAGCGCGCTCGACCGCCCGATCACCCTCTACGGCGGAGCGGCGGCGGGGCCGGCGGTGGGCGCCGCGCGCCTCGCCCGGCTGGCGATCGGCGAGGGCACCGTCGCCGAGGTCTGCCGCAAGCCGTCGGTGGCCGACGTGGTCGAGCCCGACCCGGCCCGCCGCGACGCGCTGGCCGCCCGCCACCCGCTCTTCCGCGACCTCTACGCAGCCCTGCGGCCGCTGTTCCGAAGGGCATGAGCCGGCGAACTTGCATCGTCGCCCGCGACGTGGTCCGCTAGGAAAGGAGGGGGCCGCGAAGTCAGCGATGGCGGCGAGACCATGGTTCTGAACCCACCGTCCCTGGACCACAGGCCCTCGCAGGAACCCCACCGCGGGGCCATTCTCCTGCACGGCCGCAACCGGCCGCCCGGCGACATGCGCGACATCGCGGCGAGCCTCGGCATGCTGGACTGGCGCTGCGTGTTCCCCGCCGTCGAGGGGTCGAGCTGGTACCCGCACCCCTTCACCGGCCCGATCGAGGAGAACGAGCCTGCCCTCGGCGCGTCGGTCGAGCGGATCCGGCTGGACCTCGAGCGGATCGAGGGCGAAGGGCTGGCGGCGGAGAAGGTGCTGGTCGGCGGCTTCTCGCAGGGCGCCTGCGTGGTCGCCGAGTACCTCGCCCGCGGCGGACCCCGGCCGATGGCGATCCTGCTTCTCAGCGGCGCCCTGCCCGGGCCGGACGACCTCGTCCGCCCGCCCCGCGCCGACCTTGCCGGCGTGCCGGCCTTCGTCACCGGAAGCCATGCCGACCCGTACATGCCGGCTGCCCGGGTGGCGGCGACCGCGGAGTGGCTGCGCGCCGGCGGAGCCGAGGTGCACCTGACGCTGTTCGAGGACCGCCTGCACACGATCGACGAGAGCGAGATCGCCGACGCCGCCAGCTTCATCGCCGGGCTGGAGCGCCAGGACGAGGAGACCTGACGCCGGGGCTCAGCGGCGATGATAGTCGCGGTACCAGGCGACGAAGGCGCCGACGCCGTCGGCGAGCGGGGTGGTCGGACGGTAGCCGGTGAGCGCCTCGAGGAGCCGCGGGCTGGCGAAGGTCTGCGGCACGTCGCCCGGCTGCATCGGCAGCATCCGCCGGATCGCCGGCACGCCGACCGCCGCCTCGATCATCTCGACAAAGTCGAGGAGCCCGACCGGCGCGCCGCCGGCGATGTTCACCACCCGGAACGGCGCCACCCCGGAGAGCGTGTCGCCGCCCGCCTCCTCGGGCACCCGGTTCGCCTCCGCCGGCGGCAGGTCCGCCAGGCGGACGATGGCCTCCACGAGGTCGTCGATGTAGGTGAAGTCCCGCCGCATCCGTCCCTCGCCGTAGATCTCCACCGGACGGCCGGAGAGGATCGCATCGACGAACTTGAACAGCGCCATGTCCGGCCGGCCCCAGGGCCCGTACACCGTGAAGAAGCGGAAGGCCGTCGTGGGGATGGAGTGGAGGTGGGCGTAGGAGTGCGCCATCGCCTCCATCGCCTTCTTGGAGGCGGCATAGAGGGTGAGCGGCTCGTCGGCCCGGTCCGTCTCCTCGAAGGGGATCTTCTCGTTGGCGCCGTAGACCGAGCTGGTCGAGGCCAGCATCAGGTGGGTGGGCTTCACCTCGCGGGCGAGCTCCAGCAGGTGGAAGGAGCCGACGAGATTGGACTGCACGTAGGCGGCCGGGTTCTCCAGGCTGTAGCGGACCCCCGCCTGCGCGGCGAGGTGGATGATGAGATCGGGCTTCGCCACATCGGCCGCCCGCCGCAGCGCGGACGGGTCCTCGAGCATGCCGACCACCTCGGTGAAGGCGTTCGACCGCTTGAGGATCCCGTGCCGCGCCTCTTTCAGCGCGACGTCGTAGTAGGCCGTCATGCCGTCGAGGCCGACGACCACGTGGCCGTCGGCGATCAGCCGGCGGGCGAGATGGAAGCCGATGAAGCCGGCGGTGCCGGTGACCAGGATGCGCACGTCGCCTCAGCCCCCGGGCCGCCGACCGACACTCGCGCGGCGCCGTCTCATTCGGCGGCCATCGCCGCCGGCTCGTTCGGCCGGTCCGCGCCGCGGCCGATGCCGGTGTAGGTGAAGCCGTGGCGCTCCACGTCGGCCCGCCGGTAGACGTTCCTGAGGTCGACGATCACCGGGGTGCGCATCGCCTCCTTGAGACGGCGGAAATCGAGCGCCCGGAAGGCGTCCCACTCGGTCACGATCACCAGCGCGTCGGCGCCCTCGGCGATGTCGTAGGCGCCGGCGCCGAACTCGACGTCGTCCATCATGCCGCGCGCGGACGGCATGCCCTCGGGATCATAGGCGGCGATCTTCGCCCCGGCGTCCTGCAGGGCCTGCACGATCGCCAGCGACGGCGCCTCGCGCATGTCGTCGGTGTTGGGCTTGAAAGTCAGGCCGAGCACCGCGACCTTGCGGCCGCGCACCTCGCCGCCGAGGGCGTTGACCACCTTGCGGGCCATGGCGCGCTTGCGCTGGTCGTTGATGGCGACCGTGGTCTCGATAAGGCGCAGCGGGCTGCCGCAGTCCTGGGCGGTCTTGACCAGCGCCAGCGTGTCCTTCGGGAAGCAGGAGCCGCCATAGCCGGGGCCGGCGTGCAGGAACTTCGAGCCGATGCGCCCGTCGAGGCCGATGCCGCGGGCGACCTCCTGCACATCGGCGCCCACCACCTCGCAAAGGTCGGCGATCTCGTTGATGAAGGTGATCTTCATCGCCAGGAAGGCGTTGCCGGCATACTTGATCAGCTCGCTCGTCCGGCGGCGGGTGAACAGCATCGGCGAATGGTTGAGGTAGAGCGGCCGGTAGACCTCGGTCATCGGCTCGCGGGCGCGCTCGTCCTCCAGGCCCACGACGATGCGGTCGGGGCGCTTGAAGTCGGAGATCGCGGCGCCCTCGCGCAGGAACTCTGGGTTGGAGACGACCGCGACCTCGGCCTTGGGGTTCACCTCGCGGATGATCCGCTCCACCTCGTCGCCGGTGCCGACCGGCACGGTCGACTTGGTCACCACCACGGTGAAGCCGCGCACGGCAACGGCGATCTCGCGCGCCACGCCGTAGACGTAGGACAGATCGGCATGGCCGTCGCCGCGCCGCGAGGGGGTCCCGACCGCAATGAACACAACGTCCGCCTCCGACACCGGTCCGGCGAGGCCGGTGGTGAAGGACAGCCGCCCGGCCTTGGCGTTGGTCGAGACGAGTTGCTCCAGCCCGGGCTCGAAGATCGGGATCTCGCCGCGCTTCAGCGCCTCCACCTTGGCGGCGTTGCTGTCGATGCAGACGACGTCGTGACCGAAATCCGCGAGGCAGGCGCCGGAGACGAGGCCGACGTAGCCCGAGCCGATCATTGCGATACGCATGGAAAACCCTCGAATTGAAAAATCGCGCGCTAAGACAATGCAGCCCCTCGGGGCCGTCCGTGACCTTATAATGCATCAAACCCGTGACAGGATCGCCACGCCACCGATAAATAGATCGGATTTTCAGAGAAAACGGTTACCAGCGCGGCCTGTCAAGCCAATGCCGCACCGGCGGACGAGGCCTTCGATCCGCCGCAGACCTGCGGCATGGGGGCGGGGGCGTTGGCAGGACGGCGGCAAGCGGGTACGGAACGGAAGATGGCGCAGGAAGAGCACATGGCCGGCGGCGTCACCGAGGCCGTTTCGCCGCGTCGACGCAGCGGGGCGGCCGCGCTGCTGGTTGTCATCCTGACGGGCCTGGTGGTGGTCGCCCTGGGCGCCGCGGGCGGCCTCGTGCTGGCCATCCGCGCCGGCCTCGTCGGCGGCGAGTTCCTGCCGCCCGACCTTCTCGCCCTCGTCCACACCGGGGTGCCAGCGGCCGCGCCCGAGGAGGGCGACCGGGAGGCCCCGCCGCTCCGGCTCTGGGCGCCGGACCTTGCCGACCCCGACCTCTCGACCGCTCTCCTCGCCGTGGAAGGGACGCCCGAGTTCCGCTTCGTCGAGACGCCCCGGCTGGAGCCCGACGCCCTGTGCGCGGTCATGAACATGACGGGCCTGCGCGACGCGCGCTGGGACGAGGATCCGGTGATCGCCGGCGAGTGGACCTGCTTCACGGACGTGCGCGAGTTCGGCGGCGACGTCGAGGAGGATCCCTCGACCGTGTTCGGCCTCCTGCGCGGCCGCAACCGCGGCGCCGCCGACATCATGCGCGTCACCGTGATCGAGAACGCCCCGGACTCCGGCGAGGACGCGAGGCGGGCGGCGCGGCAAGTGATGGATGCGGTGCTGAAGCAGTCCGGGCTCGCCGCGCCGGCCGGCTTCCTCGAGGCGCTGGCCGCCGGCGAGCCCTTCGCCGTGATGCGCAACGGCCTGCGGTTCACCGTGCGGGCGAACCCGCCGCGCACCGACGCGATCGTCGTCGCCGAGGGCTCGGCCGGCCTGCTGCCGACGGACTGGTTCTCCGGCAAGGGGCCGCGGCTGCCCGGCGACCCCGTGATGGAGGCGGCGCCGCCGCTCCCCGACGAGGAGATCGCCGCGCCCGAGGAGCCGATCCCCGGCTTCGGCGCGCCGCTCGGCATCGGAGAGGACGAGGCGCCCGGCTTCGAAATGGCCCCGGACCTGCTGCCCACCCTGCCGGCGGAGGAACCAGCGCCCGAGACCGCCGCCGGGGAGGCGCCGCCCTCCGCGCCAGCCGAACCGGCGGACGCCGGGGAAGCGCCGCCGTCCGCACCAGCCGAACCAACGGATGTCAGAGAAGAGTGAAGACGCCGCCGCTGACCCGGAGGACGGAGAGCTTTCCCGTGACGCAGGCGGCTGTGTCGATGCCGATCCGGCCCGGCCCGGTGGTGATGTCCGTGGACGGGGTGTGGCCGTGCACGACGGTGACCGGGATGCCCGGGCCGCTGCTGAGGAACGGCTCGCGGATCCACATCATGTCCTGGTCGGTCTGATCCTCGAGCGACCGCGCCGGGTCGAGGCCGGCATGGACGTACACCACCTGCCCGACCTGCAGGCAGACCGGCAACTGGTCGATGAAGGCGAGATGGCGGGAGGGAATGGCCGAGGCGACCAGCTCGCGGATGCCCTCCCGGCGGCCGACCCGCGCCAGCATGTGGCGCTCGATCCCGTAGGACTTGAGGGTCGTCTCGCCCCCCATCGCGAGCCAGTTCTCGTTGGCCACAGGGTCGCGGACGAAGGCGGCCATGACGTCGTCGTGGTTGCCGCACAGGCAGACCCGCTCGATCCCATGCGGCGGCGGATTCGCAAGATACTCTATCACGCCGGCGGAATTCGGACCGCGGTCGACGTAGTCGCCGAGATGAACGATCAGCTTGGGTCCGTCGAATCGGACTGGATCCGCGGCGATCCGCTCCTCGGCCGCCTTCAGTTCGTCGAGGCAGCCGTGCACGTCGCCGACCGCGTAGACGACCGGATGCGGCTCCGCAACCCGGAGCCTCGAGCGCCGATGCGCGGGGGCACGAGCTTCGCCGCTGTCGCCCCCGAAAATGTTGCGGAACCGTCCAAGCACCATGGGAACCCTTCGGCACGAGCCGCCGCAACCGAGCGTGCGGTCACGCGCCGTGACACCCGCGATTTAGTGCCGCCGCGGGCCGGACGCAAGCGGCGCCTGTCCCGCCCGCCGGGCGCGGCGCACCGCCGGATCGCCGGCCTGGGGCCTTCCGCAAAAGATTCGCATGGCGAACCACATCCTGGAGTTGCATTTGCCGGCAGTCCCGCGGACCGGACGCCCGACCCGGGTCGCAAGCCACCCGGCCACCGGCGGCCACCTCGTCGCCGGCGCCCGGCCGGAGCGGCAGGAATCGCCGGACGCCCGCCCGGCGGACCCGGCCGGTCCGCGCACCGGCCGAAAAAGCCCCGCAACCGGAACGACTTCGTTAACCATCTGGAAACCGGCGGGGGGACTCCCGGCGCCGCCTGCGCGGCGGTTCGGGCGACCGATCGGAGGCGAAGGCCTGGCGGCATGTTGGAGAAAGCGGGGCCGGGCGCGGGACGGGGCGACCGAGTACCATTGACATTATTTTAAATCAAATGAGGTAATCTGACAGTCGGATCCTGTTGCGGAAATGCAACTTGGGTCATGTAACCGACAAGTCCCACCAAGAAGGGCTTTGCATCCGCCGCACGATCCAGTGATGTAGCGTGTGGCAGAATGTAGTTGTTCATACGGGGATTCCGCATGCCAATATTCGACATGATCCGACGTGCGGCAGTGCCCGCCCTCGCCCTCTTGGTGGCGAGTTGCTCCGCACTGCCCCGGTCGGGCCCGGATGAGGATCGTATCGCGGCGGAGGCCTCGACGTCGCTTTTGGCACCGGAAGTCGGCATCGAGTACGCGCTCGTAGACATCAACAGCGCGGTATCGGCCTACTTCTCCGTCGAGGAGCCTCAGTCGCTCCTCGGCGGCTTCGGCGGTGGCCGCGGCGGCCCACCGGCCTTGCCGCTCGGCGTCGGCGACATCATCGAGGTCGCCATCTTCGAGTCGGGCGCCGGCGGCCTGTTCATCCCGGCCGACGCGGGCAGCCGCCCCGGCAACTTCGTCAGTCTGCCGACCCAGCGGATCGACGCCAGCGGCACCATCTCGGTGCCCTACGCCGGCGAGATCCAGGCGGCGGGCCGGACGGTGGCTGACGTGCAGCGCCAGATCGAGGAGGCCCTGCAGAACCGGGCCATCGAGCCGCAGGTCGTTATCAACTTGGTCCAGAGCCGTTCGAGCGAGATCGCCGTGCTCGGCGACGTCAACCAGCCGGCCAAGTTCGAGATCAACGAGTCCGGCGAGCGGATCCTCGACATGATCGCCCGCGCCGGCGGCCTCGCGACGCCGGGCATCGAGACCTACGTCACCCTCGAGCGCGGCGGCCGCCAGGCGACCGTGCTGTTCGACTACCTCATCGAGAACCCGGAAGAGAACATCTTCGTCGTTCCCGGCGACCTGATCTACGTCGACCGCGAGCGGCGGACCTACCTCGCCTTCGGCGCGGCGGGCCTCAATGGCCGGTTCGACTTCGAAGAGGCGGGCCTGTCGCTCGGCGAGGCGCTCGGCAAGGCCGGCGGCCTGCTCGACGCCCGGGCCGACCCGGCCGCGGTGTTCCTCTACCGCGTGGTGGACAAGGACTCCCTCGTGAAGGTCGGAGTCGACGCCACCCGCTTCGCCTCGAACCAGGTTCCGGTGGTGTTCCGCGCCAACCTGCGCGATCCGGCGGGCTTCTTCGCCGTGCAGCGCTTCGGCATGCGGGACAAGGACATCATCTACGTGTCCAACTCCGAATCGGTCGAGCTGGTGAAGTTCCTCGAGATCGTGAACGCGGTGTCGACCACCTACTCCGGTGTGGCCGTGGATGCGGCGGCGACCAAGGAGGCCTTCGAAGGAACGCTCTTCGACTGACGGCGATCGCCGGTGACGAGATCGGAAGGGGCGGCCAGCGGCCGCCCCTTGCCATTTGTGGCCGGAGATCCGTCAATGGGATGCCGGTGGTGATGGTTCCCGGGGGCGCTTGACCATGCGAATTGGGAGCTTGCGACCCAGGTCGCGTCCGTTTCCCCTCCGGCGGTCCGGTGTCCTTCTCATGCAAGCGCTGTCCAGGTCGCTGTTCGGAGATTGCCATGAGTGAGACCGCCGCGCCGCTGCCCGCGGCTGCCCCGGGCCGATCCGCCGGGGGCGCCGCCATGGGGATCCTGGCGGCGATCAGCGTGGCGCACCTGCTCAACGACCTTATGCAGTCGGTGATCCCGGCGATCTACCCGATCCTGAAGAGCGACTTCGGGCTCGACTTCGGCCAGATCGGCATGATCCAGCTCGCCTTCCAGCTCACCGCCTCGGTGCTGCAGCCGGCGGTCGGCATCCTCACCGACCGGCGCCCGCAGCCCTTTTCGCTGGCGGGCGGCATGGCGTTCACGCTGGCCGGCCTGCTCTTGCTGTCGGTGGCCACCAGCTACGCCTGGCTGCTCGTGGCGGTGGCCCTCGTCGGAATCGGCTCGTCCGTGTTCCACCCCGAGGCCTCGCGGGTGGCGCGGATGGCCTCGGGCGGACGCTACGGCTTCGCCCAGTCGGTGTTCCAGGTCGGCGGCAACTTCGGCGCCGCGATCGGCCCGCTGCTGGCGGCCGTGGTCGTGCTGGGGCGTGGCCAGGCGAGCCTCGCCTGGTTCGCCCTGATCGCCCTCGCGGCGATGCTGCTGCTCGCCCGCGTCGGCTTCTGGTACCGGGAGAACCACGTCCAGCGCAGCCGCGCCACCGCCTCGCAGGCGCATGCCCTGCCCCGGCGCGTGGTGGTGACGTCGCTCGCCATCCTCGGCGTGCTTACCTTCTCCAAGTACTTCTACATGGCGGCGCTGACCAGCTACTACACCTTCTACCTCATCGACGGCTTCGGCCTATCGGTCGGCGACGCGCAGATCCTGCTGTTCGTCTTCCTCGCCGCGGTGGCGCTCGGCACCTTCGCCGGCGGCCCCGTGGGCGACCGTATCGGCCGGCGGGCGGTGATCTGGGTGTCGATTCTCGGCGCCCTGCCGATGACCGCCGCGCTGCCGCACGTCGGACTCTGGGCCTGCGTGCTCCTCTCGATCGGCATCGGCCTGGTCCTCTCGTCGGCGTTCTCGGCGATCGTCGTCTATGCGCAGGAACTGCTGCCGGGGAAGGTCGGGCTGGTCGGCGGGCTCTTCTTCGGCTTCGCCTTCGGCATGGGCGGCATCGGCGCCGCGCTGCTCGGCCAACTCGCCGACGCCACCTCGATTCAGTTCATGTTCGAGGTGACCGGTTTCCTGCCGGCGCTCGGGCTGCTGGCCATCTTCCTGCCGGACGTCGGCCGGCGGCGGTCCTGACGGCAACAAGGCCGGCCGCCCATGAGCCGGGGTCATGTCGAAAACTTACATATAGATCGTCGCATTCGAATGCGGTTGTCCCTATGATGCAGCTCATAGGAGTTCGCCGATCGAAAGTCCGTGCGGCGAGAGAGTGGGCTCAAGCGGAGTTCGCGCGCAATGCCGCATCGGTCGGACCGCTACCTCGGGATTCTCCAGGCGGCGGTGGTCGCGGTCGCGCTCGTGGCGGCGGTCGGCTGGGGCGTGATGTCCTGGCGCATCGCCTACGCCGACGCGGTGGCCAGGGCCGAACGCAACGCCGATCTCGTCCGCGAGTACGCGCTGCGGCTGATCCAGACCCAGGAGATCCTGCTCGACGCGGCCGGCGCCTTCATCGGCCCGCTCGAGCCTGGGGACTACGCCTCGCGGCCGGTGCACGACTTTCTCGCCCGGGTGGAGCTTGCCCAACCCTCAACCCTCGGTCTCGGCTTCATCGACCCGCTCGGCCGATTCGCGGTCACCAGCCGGTCGGCCTGGCCCGAAGGCGATGCCTCATCGCGCGAGTACTTCCGCCGCATCGCCGACGGCGAGCGGCTCGTCATCGACCGCGTCCTCATCCAGCCGGGAGGCCAGGACGCGCTCGTGATCGCCCGTCGGGTCGGCGGCGACAACTTCCGCGGCGTGCTTGTCTCGGCCATCGCCGTCAACGCCCTGTCCGACTTCCTGCGCCGCATTGCGGAACCCGACGGCTCCTCGGCGTCCCTGCTGGGCAGCGACGGGCTGCTGCTGATCCGCAGCGCGCTGCCGAACGGACCTTTCAGGCTTGGGTCCGACCAGCCGATCAACGCGGCGATCGGCGCATCCGACACCGGCGTCCTGGAGCTGACCGCGCAGACGGACGGCATTCGCCGGATCTACGCCTTCGAGCGCGTCGGCTCGCTGCCGGTGTTCGCGATCTACGGGGTCTCGAAGCCGGCGCTGATCGGCGCCTGGGCCAACCAGTACGCCCTGGTCCTGATCGCGCTCGCGGTGGTCGCAACGGTGTCGGCGCTCGCCTTCCACCAGACCCGGCGGCGCTTTGCCGCCGAGAGCGCCGCGCTGCGGACGGAGTTCGATCGCCGCCTGCTCGAGGAGGCGCGAAAGACCGCCGCCGCCCGCGAGGCCATGCTCCGGGAGATGAACCACCGGATCAAGAACAACCTCCAGGCCATCCGCTCGCTGGTGCGGCTCAAGGCCAAGGGGCCGCCCGACCTTCTCGCACGGGACATCGTCCAGCGCGTCAGCGCCATATCGGACATCCACGACCTGCTCTATTCCTCGCGCAAGCCGGGCCAGATCGGCCTCGACGCCCTGCTCCGGCGGATCTGCGAGAACGAGGGCATCTTCCCGCCGGAGAGCAACGTCAGGCCCGTCCTCGACCTGGAGGAGATCTCGATCGGCTTCGACCAGGCGACGCCGATCGCTCTGGTCACGGTGGAACTGGTGATGAACGCCGTCCGGCACGCCTTCGCCGGACGGACCGGCGGCACGGTGACGGTCAGGCTCCGGGCCGAGGACGGCTTCGGCCTGCTCGAGATCGCCGACGACGGCATCGGCCTGCCGGAGGGCGATGGCCGCAATTCCGGCCTGCGGCTGGTCAGCGCCTTCGTCGAGCAACTCGGCGGCGGCATGGAGGTGCTGCGGGGCGGCGGCACCACCTTCCGGGTGCGCTTTCCGCTGGTGCCGCCGCTCGACCATGGCACCGCGCCGCAGGCGCCCCCGCCGCACACCTTCGGTTCGCCGTCGGCGGAGCCGAGCCCGGCGCTCCCCGCCGGCGGACCTGGCTGAGCCGCGACTCGGCTCGGCCGGTCAGTCGATCGCCGGCAGGCGCTCCGCGATCGTCTTCCGCGAGGCCTCGAGGAACGCCGGCAGCTTCAATTCGCGGCCGAGGCTTTCCGGCGCCTCGTCCACCGCGAAGCCGGGAACGTCGGTGGCGATCTCGAACAGCACGCCGCCGGGCTCACGGAAGTAGACGGAGCGGAAGTAGTTGCGGTCCTTCTGCCCGGTGACCGCCAGTCCCATGCCGGTAAGCCGCTCCACCATCGCCGCCTGGTCCTCGTCGCCTGCGGCGCGGAAGGCGATGTGGTGCACCGTGCCGGCGCCGCTCCGGCCGCGCGGGAAGCCGCCCACCTCGCGGATGTCCACCACCGCGCCGAGGCTCTGGCCGGGAACGCGGTAGCGGCTGACCGACCCGTCCTCCCCCGCCGCCTCGAAGCCGAACACCTCCGTGAGGATTTGCGCCGTCGGGGCCGCCCGCTCGAGCAGGAGGGTGACGCCGAAGAAGCCGCGGATCGCGTGGTCGGCCGGCACTTCGCCGAGGCCGGCGGCAGCCTCCGCCTCAATGCCGGGCACTCCGACCAGCGCGAGGCGGGTGCCGTGCGGGTCCTTGAAGCGGAGGACACGGGAGCCGAGGACGGTCGTGGGCGTCTCGTGCTCCACGCCGCGCTCCACGAGATGATGGGCCCACCAGCCGAGCGAGCCGAGCGGGACGCGGAAGGCGGTTTCCTGGGTCTCGCCGATACCGAGGCTTCCGGGCGCGGCATGCGCCCAGGGGAAGAAGGTCAGGATCGTCCCCGGCCGGCCGGCCTCGTCACCGAAATAGAGGTGCCAGGTGCCGGGGTCGTCGAAGTTGACCGTGCGCTTCACCAGCCTGAGGCCGAGGATGCGGGTGTAGAAGTCGAGGTTCACCCGCGCCGGTCCGGCGATGGCAGTGACGTGATGCAGTCCTCTGGCGGCCATGCGGGCCTCCCGTGCGTTGGCGACATGCCACAGAGATGCGCAAGTCCGACCGGAACGCCAGCCCCCGTCCGTTGAACAGTGCGTCAAACCGCATGCGTCCGACGGGTCGAACCTCGCCGCGTCGCCTGCGGCTCGGCGGTGCGCCCGGACGGGGCGGCTTTCGAGCGGAACAACCCCGACCGTCCGCCGGTTGGTCCCGGTCCGAGCATCGGGCAAACCGCAGCAGACGACACGAGGAGATATCGATGACCACCCTGACGAGGCTTTCGGCCGCCGTGGCGGCCCTCGCGCTGGCCCTTCCGGCCACCCACGCCCTGGCGCAGGACCAGGCTCCGGGCGGAGAGGATTTCAAGGTCTGGGACCGCAACACCGACGCCAACATCGACACCGACGAGTGGAACCTCGGCATTGAGGAGGGCGAGGTGTTCAGCCGCTGGGACACCGACGGCGACAACACCCTCTCCCCCGAGGAGTTCGAGGCCCGCTTCGGCATGGACTTCAAGACCGCCGAGTTGCCGGTCGAGCCGGCCGACCCGGGCGAGACCGGCGATGTCTCAGGTGCCGACGAGGGCGTTTCGGGCGTGCCCTTCTCCGAGCGCTTCGCCGACGCGTCCTTCACCGCCTGGGACGCCGACAACGACGGGGCGATCTCCCGCCAGGAGTTCGGCACGGCGCTCCGCTCTGCCTACGACGTCTCGGGCGACAACCGGATCGACGTCAACGAGTGGCGCGACTTCGGCCGCGAGTCGGCGCCGGGCGGCGCCTTCGGCGAGCCGGGCTGAGCCCGCTGCGTCAGCCGGGGCGCCAGAGGCGGGGCAGCGCCCCGTCCGGCCCGGTGACCGGGTCGGCGCCTGGCACGGGCACGGCCGCGATCCTCGCCAGCATGCCGGCGTCCGGCGCCTCCGTGCGGATATCGGCGTGCTGGCCGGGCGGGTAGGCGCCCACCACGAGGAAGTCCGGCCCGGCCTCGATCCGGCAGTGCCCCGTGCCCGCCGGCAGCACCGCGACGTCGCCCGCCAAGACCGTCACCTCCCGCCCACCGGGGCCGCCGAGGACCAGTCGCGCCGAGCCCGCGGCAAAGCCCAGCACCTCGTGGGCCCCGGTGTGGTAGTGATGGTAGTCGAACACGCCGTTGCGCCAGGCCGGTGGCCAACCGTTGCCGGCGAACATCGCCTCCATCGCGCGCGCCATCCCCTCCCCGGGGGCAGCCTCCACCGCCCGCCGGTAGAGGAGCACCGGCAGGCGCTCATTGTTCGGGACGAAGCCGGCCGGCTCGAAACGGATCTCTTCGGGACTCATCGCGTCACCTCCGGCTGCATCAACCGCCGGCGACGGCGATGGATCCCCGGCTGCATGGTCGCCCCGACGGCGGCCGAGGGCAGCCACCAGCGGCACCGCGGTGATGAAACAGACGGCGAGGGTGGCGGCAGCGGCCAGCCACGGGTCCGCCCGGGTCAGTTCGTCGCCGAACACCGTCAACAGGACGCTGATCGGGACCACGCCGGCAAGGGTGGCGGCGGCGAACCGCCAGGTCGCGAGCGGCGTCAGCCCCGCGGCGTAGCTCACCGCGTCGAAGGAGATGAAGGGCACCAGCCGCGACAGGAACACGGCCGCCATGAGCCAGGCCTGCGAGCGCGGGCCCGACAGCTTCTCGAGCACCGGCGCCGCCTTGGGCCAGCGGCGCAGGGCGTCGTAGCCGAGCGTGCGGGCGATGGCGAAGGCGACCAGGGCGCCGATGAGGGCGCCGGCGATCACGTAGACGCTGCCGGCCACCGGACCATAGGCGGCGCCGGCGACCATCGCGATCGGCCCGCTCGGCACCGGGCTGAACACGATCGCCGCGGCGATGCCGGCGACGACGGTCGCGGGGCCGAACGGGCCGAGCCTGTCGACCGCCTCCTTCAGGGCCGCGGCGTCCCACATCACCGAGAGTTGGTCCGTCCACCAGAGGAGGCCCAGCGCGGCGAGACCGAGCACGACCAACACCGCCACGGCCCCCGCAGCGGCCCGCCGCCTGCTGCGGCCGGGATCGGCTGTCCTCGCGCGCCGATCGCTGCGCGCGTCGGACACGGGCGGCGGATCGGCGTGCATTCCGCGGCTCCGGTGGCGGTAGGCGACGAAAAAGGCGTCCGTCGCAGCGTTCCATCCTCGCCGAAGCGGCGGCGGAGGTCCATCGCGCGATCATGGAACCACGCAGGCCGGGCCGGCGTCTATGGACCTGAGTCGACGATTCCTTCACCATGTCGCACGACGCGGGGGACGGCGGCGACAGCCGGTCCCCGCGACCGCCACACGGGAATTATTCGGACATGCGTGATCCGGATGGAGGAGAAACGGCCCTGGGGCGCGTCGCCGGCAAGATGCTGTTCGTCGCGGCCGCATCGCTCGGCTATCTCGCTCTCCTCGCGCTCGGCGGGTTGCAGCGCCTGGCGTCAGCCGCGGGCGACGGGGGCGGCCGGGGAGACGGAGGCGCGGCGCTCCCGCCGGACGCGGGGCAGGTGGCGCGCCGCCATCGCGACCAGGGCGGCCAGTTGGAACAGGGCGACGACCAGGCCGGCCTGGACGAGGCCGAACGTCGGCAGGATCGCCGCGAACAGCACCGCACAGCAGGCAATGAGGCCGAAAAGGCCGACCCGCCCTCCCGCCAGGAGACCGCCCAGTATGGCGAAGGTGGTCGTCGGTATCATTTCTCTTTCACCTGTCGAGACTTGGTTGAATGCCACAGTCTTCGGCCCGCTCCTTAAGCGGGAGCTAATTCAACTGTTCGAACACGCGCTAAAGGAACCGCTCGACTGGGACATGGTTAACGGATCCACAGGTGTTCCTTGCTTCGGCAGGCGCTCCCGATTTCGTGAACGCTGCCGTCGCAGACGAAAACATCGGCAATTATGGCACATTGATTGAAGCATATTGCGAGAAGGCGCGCAATATGCGGATCCGATCCGGGATTCTCTCACTTGCAGGAAGTTTAATTCTTCACTAACGATGGAGTTGGGTAATTATTAAAATATTCTGCATTTTTCATGGCGGAGGGCAGTGTCGGAGTGTGCTCTTTGGCCGTCTCAGGCATTCCTTTGCGAATTGGCGTGTATAATTCTTTTGTCGATTGAGGTTCCAATGCGATCTTTGCGCATGAACAATGATTGGCGAGAAGCCAGCTCGAATGACGGATCATCAGGCATCACCAACTTCGATCGGGAAAACTTTCCCGGAGTCGTTGCCGGATGGCAGGATCCTGAGCGGCTCTCGGATGGTTACACAGGCGTAACTGAGTTCGGCACAGTGACCACATCGTCCGAATCACGGCCCAGCTTTGCCGCTCCCCTGCCCGTATCCGCAGGTTCGGCTGTCCTGGACTTCGGTCATCCGGGCGAAGCGGACCGGGACGAGAGTGGCTGGCGATCCTTCCAGTTGGCGCTGAAGCGCCTCATGGACATCGTAGGCTCCCTGGCCGGCATCATCCTGCTCGGACCCTTGCTGATGACGCTTGCGGTGCTGGTGAAGGCCGGCAGCAGCGGGCCCATGTTCTTCCGCCAGCAGCGTACCGGACTCGACGGCCGGCCCTTCGAAATCCTCAAGTTCCGCAGCATGTACATCGACCGTTGCGACGTCAGCGGCGTCACGCAGACGGTGCGCGACGATCCCCGGGTGACCCCGATCGGACGCATCATGCGGCGGACCAACCTCGACGAGCTGCCCCAGCTCTTCAATGTGCTGAGGGGCGACATGTCCCTCGTCGGGCCGCGGCCGCACGTGCCGGGCATGCTGGCGGCCGGCATGCTCTACGAGGATCTCGTTCCGGGATACGCGCATCGCCATCGCATGCGCCCGGGCATCACCGGGCTTGCCCAGGTTCGCGGCCTGCGCGGTCCCACGACGGATCGCCAGCCGGCGATCGACCGGGTGGCGAGCGACCTCACCTACGTGCGGGAGTTCTCGATCTGGCTGGACGTCAAGATCCTGGTGCGGACGATCGTCTCGGAGATCAAGGGCGGCACCGGCTGCTGAGCCGTCGGCGCCTGCCCGCCCGTCTCCTCACCGCCAGATGCCGCGCACCAGCAGGATCGGGTCCCGCGGCGGGGCGTCCATGGGCGCCGTCCGGTCGACCGGCACGGTGCGCCCCGCCTCCCCCACCAGGAGGTTGCCCGAGAGAACCGGGCCGCCCGAGGGCGCGGCCCGCCCCGGCTCGACGATCCGCAGCGGCCGGAGCGCCTTCGCCTTTTCGCCGCGCGGCAGCGGTCCGTCGATCTCGAAGCGGTTGGCGGTGACGCGCACCCCGGGCGGCAGCCGCCCCGCGGGTCCGGGACCGGCCTGGACCAGCACGGCCGGACGCCGCTCGATGGCACCCGCGCTGTCGTAGAGGACGCGGTTGCCGGTGATCTCGGCGGGGCCGTCCTCCACGCGAACCGCGAAGTCGACGGTGCGGAACCGGTTGCCGACCACCCGGTTGCCGGCGGCCCGGTCGTCGTAGAACTCCACCTCGAAGAAGCCCATGTGGCTGCTGTCCTCGTGCACCACCGGGTCGCTGCAGTCCCACAGCCACTGGTTCTGGTTCTCGCGGGACGCGATCCAGACGCCGGTGCGCTCGGCGCGGATGTCGTTGTCCTCGACGAGGTTGCGGTCGGCGCCGAAGGGGCGCGGCCACCAGTTCGGCTTGCTCCTGTCCTCGCCGCAGTTCTTGTAGAGGAAGACGCCGCCGAGGGCGTTGTGGTGGATCCGGTTGCCGCGAATGACGTTGTCGCGCGAGCCGTCGACGGCGATCCCCTCGCGACCCGCCATCAGGTAGCGGAAACCCTCCCGCTCGGAGGGCGTCTGCGTGTCGGCGTAGCCGTTGTGGTGGATGTGGCTCGCCTCGACCAGGGAGCCGCGCGATCCGGCCTCGAGGTAGATGCCGGCGCCGCCCGCCCCCGCCACCTCGACGCCGCGGATCGTCACCCCGGTCACGTAGGCGTCGACGTAGAGGCCGGTCCCCGCGGCGTCGTAGAGTCGGCTGTTCTCGATGACGACATTGCGGAACCCGGCGTCATAGGCGCGCTCCGGGGCAAGGTCGCGGAACCCGCGGCGGGTGATCCTGAGGTTGTTGGTGCCGCCCTCGATGCGGCAGTTGCGGACACGGATGTCCGACAGGGTCTCGTCGCGTTCCGCCCGGATGAGCACCGCATAGCGCCCGCCGCCGGGCAGCTTCCGGCGCTTCGGCAGCGCGATGGTCGCGCCTCGGCAGTCGAGCGTCACGCCGGAGCGGTCGATGATCGCGCCATGCTCGTAGCGGCAGGCGGGATCGAGGGCGGTGTCGCGGCGCACCCGGATCGTCTCGCCGGCGGCCTGGCAGCCGATCCGGCGGAAATCCGGACCGGCCTCGCCGACCAGGCTGGAGACCTCGGCGCGCTCGAATGCGGGCTGCTTCAGCGGCCGGGTCTCGCCGATCTCGACGTTGCAGGCGGCAAGGCCGAGAAGGCCGGCGGCCGCGACGAGGAGGGCGGCTCGCCGCACGGACCTGCTCGCATGCGTCGAGGCATGGATGGACGTCGTCACCTTGGCGGGCTCCGCTCGCGGCATGCCGGGACGATGGTGTCGGGCGAGATCGCGGCGATTGCAAGGCCGGGCGCCGGCCCGGTCAGGGCCAGGGCAGGTAGGCGCGCTCGAGGAGGTCACGGCAGGCCTCGATGCGGTAGCGCGTCTCGCCGCTGGTCGCGGCGGCAAGCTCCCTGAGGTCGCGGATGGCGACGTCGAGGGCGGTGAACACGTCGACCGCGGGCGGCTCGTCCATGGGCTCCGGACGCGTCGGAAAGGGAATGATGTCGGCCATGTGCCCCGTCGAATCGATGAAAGGTCCTCGCCCGCATTCGACCCTTCGCTGGTTAACGGCCGCTGAAGCGCAGCGCGTCAGAGCCCCTCGATGCGGGCGACCAGCGGCAGGTGGTCCGAGGCGCGGCGGGCGCGCGGGCCATCCTCCACGGCTGCGCCCGCGATCCGCGCGCCTCCGCCCGCGATCACGCGGTCGAGCGGCAGCAGCGGCCGCCGGGAGGGAAAGCTGCGGCCGAAGGCCTCGGCCACGCCCTCGATCCGGCGCAGCGGGTCGAGCGAGGCGCCGGCGGCGCGCCACTCGTTGAGGTCGCCGAGGACGACGAACGGGCAGCCCGCCGCCTCGAGCCTGGCGGCGATCGCCGCGGCCTGCCGCCTTCGGGTGCCGGCCCCGAGGGCGAGATGGGTGGCCACGATCTCCACCGGCCGGCCGGCCACCCGGACCCGGGCGGCGAGCGCCACCCTGCGGCCGGGTCCCGGCAGCCGCAGCACCGCCCGGATCGCGCCGGCGAGATGCGGGCGGGCGAGGAGGAGGTTGCCGGATACCCCGTGGCCCCGGCGCCCGGCGGGCAGCCCGGCCGCCGGCGCCAGCCCGGCGGTCGCAAGGACAGCGTCGAGGTCGAGCACCGCGCGGCCGGTGATGAGCCCGTCGACCTCCTGCAGCGCGACGAGATCCGCCCCGAGGTCGGCGAGCACGGCCGCGACCCGGCCGGGATCCGGCCGAAGGTCGCCGCCGACGGCGCCGCGGATATTCCATGTGGCGACGGTAAGCACCATGGCCTCGCGTCCGGCTGGCGGGTCGCCGCCGCCACGGCGGCAGCGGCTTCGCGCCTGAGCATCGCCTGTCGTTCCGCCGGGCGCATCCCCCCGTCCGGGATCGTCTTCGTTCCGACGGGCGCCCTCCCGGGATCGCCGTCTTTCCGGCAAAAGCCGGAATCCAGACCTCCGCCGCCGTTGCCTCCCCGGCCGGACGCTGGATCCCGACCTTCGTCAGGATGACGTGGAGCGGGGCCCCCCGGCGTGCCCGTCAGCGGCGCCAGTGGAGGAGGTCGAACAGCCGCCCGACGTCGTCGGCCGCCTCGAGGCCGCGCACCATCTCCACGACGGCCGCCTGCGCACCCGCGTCGAGCAGGCCCTCGGCGCAGTCGGCGAACTTGCCCTCGAGCTCGGCGTCGGTCAGCGGGTTGAGCGGGCTGCCGCGGTAGTTCTCGTCCGCCCACCTCTCCAGGCGGCGACCGTCGCGCGTCACCACCTCAACCTTGGAGCGGATCCGGTCCCACCCCATGTTCTCGATCGACTGGTCGAAGGCGGTGGAGACCCGCCGCTGCATCGCCTGGCACTCCGGCGAGGCGACAAAGGCGTCGGTGAACTCGGCCTTGCCGGCGCGGCCGTTGAGGATGATCGCCGAGAGCAGGAAGGCGAAGGAGAACTTGCCCTCGAGCTCGGTCGTGGCGACGGTGAAGCGAATCGGCCCGAGCACATTACTGCCGGCCTTGAGGACGACGCTGTCAATGTCCTCCGGCGCCAGCCCCTCCTCGCGCATCAGGAACAGCATGGCGTCCATGCTCGGATGGGTGAGGACGCCCGAGGGGTAGGGCTTGATCGAGACGCCGGGGCTCGTCATCGAGTGCGGCGCGCCGAAGCGGTCGCGGACCAGCGCGGGCTCGCCGCCCGGCCCTGCGATGGCGAGGTAGCCCCAGCGCCCGTCGAGCGCCTCGGTGTTGGCCGAGAAGCCGTGGCGGGCGAGCAGCGCCGCGGTGACGCCGTTCTCCGAGGCGCGGCCGACGTGCAGCGGCTTGGTCATGGTGCCGAAGGCGGCGCGGATGCCGGCGGCCATCGATGCGGCGAGTCCGAGGGCGCGGGCGGTCGCCTCCTCGTCGAGGCCGAGCATGTTGGCGGCCGCGGCCGCCGCGGCGAAGGTGCCGATGGTGCCGGAGGTGTGGAAGCCGCGCATGTAGTGGTCGGGGTCGATCGCCTCGGCGACCTTGCAGCCGACCTCGAATCCGGCGGTGAAGGCGGCGAGGAAGCGCCGGCCGTCGACGGGGCGACCCTCCTCCGCCGCGACCAGGTCGGAGAGGGTCAGGGCGGCGACGAGCGGCGGCATCGTCGGATGCATGAGCAGGCCGTAGGGGCGGCCGGGTCCCTCGGCGAGCTGGGTGTCGTCCCAGTCCATGGCGTGGCCGGCGGTGCCCGTGCACAGCGCCGCGAGATGGGCCGGCAGCCGCCTCGAGGCGTCGCCGATCCGGCGGGACTGCGGCGCGCCGCCGAGGCTGTCGATGTAGGCGCCGAGCGGCGCCATCCCCGGCTGCTCGCTGCCGGCGAGGGCGACGGCGAGGCCGTCGAGCACGCAGCGGCGGGCGATCCGCAGCGTCTCCGCGTCGAGCTGTTCGAACCGGTGGCCGGCGGCGAAGCGGGCGGCGGCGCGGGTGAGGCCCGAGAGCGTGTTCCAGCGCTCCGCGGCACCCGGGGCGGGCGTCAGCATGGCGATATCTCCGTGGCAGGAATGGCGAGGCGGGCGACGGCGTGCCGGCGGATCCCGGCCTCCTTCGGAACGGGGCCGGCCGGGGCCCCTCGCCTCAGGCGGCCTCGAGGGTCGACAGGAAGCGCAGCTTCGACCTCTCGACGTGGCGGAAGAAGGCCTCCTGGGCACGGTCCTGCCGGCCGGAGGCGAGCGCGTCGACCATCTCCCGGTGCTCGCGGTTCGACACCGAAAGCCCGCCCGCCTGGACGAGACCGCGGGCGCGGCAAAGGTGCAGCTTGTTGACGAAGCTCTTGTACTCGGCGACCAGCGTGGCGTTGCCGGTGGCGTTCACCAGGTAGTCGTGGAAGGCGAGGTTGACCGGGTAGTAGTCGTCGAAGTTCTGCTCCGCCGCGATCCGGTCCATGCGCGACAGGAACACGTCCAGCTGGCGCAGCATCTCGTCGGTGAGCCGGTCTGTCAGCAGCCGGCCGGCGAGGCCGAAGATCGCCGCGCGCACGTCGTAGATCTCCAGCGCCTCCTTCGGCGAGATGGATCGCACGAAGACGCCGCGGTTGCGGATGATGTCGACGAGCCCGCGCGCGTGGAGGCTGCGCGTCGCCTCCCGGAGCGGCCCGCGGCTGGTGCCGAAGCGATTGGAGAGCTGGATCTCGTTGAGCCGCTCCCCGGGCTTCAGCTCCCCGGTGAGGATGAGATGCTCGAGTTCCCGCTCCAGGACGCCGGTCAGCGACGAGGTCCTGAGCAACATCAGGTCGCTCTGCCGATCTTCCCGCATCTGCTCCATGGATTCTGCCGATTGTAGACAATCCCGCCTCGAAAATAGTACCGATCGTCCGGCTCGGCAAGCGGCCGATTTCCCGTGGGCGGCCGGCGGGATCGCGCCGGCCGCCCGCCGGGGTCACGCCGCCTTCCGGGCAGCGTCCATGCCGCGGAGGATTCCCTCCACCATGTCGGCCTGGGAGCCGGTGCCGCGGATGTCCGGCGTGCGCGTCGCCGGATCGGCGAGCGCGGCGTCGATGCCGGCCTTCATCAGCGCCGACATCCGCAGCGCCGCCGGGATTCCATGCTTGTGGCCGAGCCAGTCGAACAGCATCCGGGTGGACTCGATCATGGCGAAGGGGTTGGCGATCCCCTTGCCGGCGATGTCCGGCGCCGAGCCGTGCGTCGCCTGCGCCATCGCGATCGAGCCGCGGCCGATGCACAGTCCCGGCGCCATGCCGAGGCCGCCGACGAGGCCCGCCGCCTCGTCGGTGAGGATGTCGCCGAACATGTTGGTGGTGACGACCGTGTCGAAGCTCTGCGGGTCGCGGACGAGCCGCATCGCCATGGTATCGACGATCACCTCGTCGACGGTGACGTCGGGGAATTCCTTCGCCACCTGCTTGCAGCTGTCGACGAACATGCCGCAGCCGAGCTTGAAGACGGTGTTCTTGTGCACCAGCGTCAGCCGCTTGCGCCGCGAGCGGGCGATCTCGAAGGCGGCCCGGGCGACCTTCGTCGAGCCCTCCACGGTGATGACGCGCACCGAGATGGTGACGTCGTTGGTCGGGCGGAACTCGCCCGATCCCATCACCACGTTGCGGTCCGGCTGGAACCCCTCGTTGTTCTCGCGCACGATGACGAGGTCGATGTCCTCGTGCAGGCAGCCGATGCCGGGGAAGGAGCGCGTCGGCCGCACGTTCGCGAAAAGGTCGAACCGCTTGCGCAGGATCGGGTGCGGGTTGATCGCCTCCGGCACCTTCGGGTACTCGCGGTGGCCGATCGGGCCGAGGATCCAGCCGTCCAGCGTCCCGAGCGTGTCCAGCGTGCCCTCCGGCATGGTGTGGCCGTGGGTGTCGAGAGCGCGGCGGCCGATCGGCACGTCCGTCCACTCGATCGCCTGCCCCGCCTCGGCCGCCGCGGCACGGGCGATCCGGACCGACGCCGGCACGACCTCGTGGCCGATGTCGTCGCCCTCGAGGATTCCGATCTTCAGCGTGCGTTCGCCGCTCATGCCGTCGCCTTTCTCGCGCTCTCGGGTACGGAGGCGCGGGCGGCCTCGCCCGCGTCGGCGAGGCTTTCCAGCCTCCAGGACACGTCCAGGACCTCGCGGGCGCCGGCCTCGCCGACGACGAGCGCCGCCTGGGTGAGGAACTTCGTGTCGATCTGCTCGTCGGTCAGCGGCACTTCGCGGCTGCCGATCGCCCGCTCGATGTGCTTCGTCGCCGTCGAGCCGTCCTCGAAGACGACCTCAATGTCGACGGAGGCCTCGTGGCAGGCCGGGTCCGGGGTGGCGGTGATCCGGTCGCGCAGGGCGATGATCTCCGGCAGCCCCACCACCTCGTCGGTGAAGGCGGTCGGCGCGCCGTCGCCGCGCAGCAGCGCGGCCGCCGCCGCGTGGTAGACGCTGAACTTGCCCTCGAGCCCGGTCTTCGGCTCGCGCTTGCCGGTGAGTTCGAGCACCAGCGGGTGGGTCTTCAGCGCGACGGAGCGGATGGCGTGCACCCGCTCGCCGAGCTCCTCGCGCAGCTGCAGGCAGCCGTCGATGGTGGGGTGGATGACGATGCCGCAGGCGAAGGGCTTGTAGCTGTTGAGCGCCGCCTCCCAGCGGGTGCCGAGGTCGCCTAGGATCTCGGTCCAGTCCTGCTTGTCGGACATCACGCTGGCGAAGCCGCGCGGCGCCTCGATGCCGCGCTCGGAGCTGTCGTAGCCGGCCTCGGCGAGGAAGGCGGACATCGCCCCGTTCTGCGCCGCCCGGCCCGGGTGGAAGCTCTTCGTCATGGTGCCGAACATCTCGCGCAGGCCCGAAGACTGGGTCGCGGCGAGGCCGAGCGCCCAGCGCATCTGCCGGGCGGAAAGGCCGATCGCCTTGCCGACCGCCGCCGCCGCGCCGAACACGCCGGCGGTGCCGGTGATGTGCCAGCCGCGGTCGTAATGGTGCGGATAGACCGCGTTGCCGATCCGGCACTCCACCTCGACGCCGACGATCATCGCGGTCAGGAGGTCCCGGCCCGACATCGGCCGCATCTCGGCGAGCGCCAGCAGCGCCGAGGCGACCGGGCCGGCCGGGTGGATGATCGTCTTCAGGTGCGTGTCGTCGTAGTCGAGCACGTGCGAGGAGATGCCGTTGACGAGGGCGGCGTGCAGCAGGTCGAGCCGCTCGCCGCGGCCGAGCACGGTGGAGGTCGGCCGGCCGGAGAAGGGCGCCACCGCGGCGATCGCGCAGTCCACCGTCTCGTGGGAGGCGCCGCCGACGGCGCAGCCCATCCAGTTGACGAAGGTCCGGACGCCCTCGCGGCGCACCTCGGCGGGAATGTCCTCGCCGCGGATGCCGACGATCCAGTCGGAGAGTTCGGCGGTGACCCGGGGCGTCCCGGGCTTGGGCTCGGAGTGGAGGCTCATGGGGCTGGTCCTTTCAGAGGAGACCGCGGGCGATCCCGCCGTCGACGTTGACGGCCTGCCCGGTGACATAGGAGGCGAGCGGGCTGGCGAGCCAGACCACCATCACCCCGACCTCGTCGGGGGCGCCGAAGCGGCCGAGCGGGATGTCCCGCGAGAAGTCCTGCAGCACGGCCTCGCGGCTGCGGTTCTCCTCCGCCGCCATCTTGTCCGCGCGGTTGGTCCACAGCGGCGTCAGCGTGCGGCCGGGAGCGACGCAGTTGACGCGGATGCCGGCCGCGGCGAATTCGCTCGCCAGCGTCTTGGTGAGGCCGAGCAGCCCCGCCTTGTGCACGTTGGAGACCACCTGGTGCTGGTAGGGCATCTTCGAGGCGGCGGCGCCGAGCGTGACGATGGCCGGGCTGTCCCCCTTCTCCAGCGCGGGCTGCAGACCGCGGATGGCGCGCACGGTGGAGAGGACGTTGAAGGTGTAGTTCTCGATCCACTGCTCGTCGGTGAGATCGGCGAAGGCGGAGCGGATGCTGCCGCCGACCGCCGTCACCAGCACGTCCAGCGCGCCCCAGCGCTCGGCCACCGCGGCGGCGAGGATGTCGCCGGCGCCGGGCTCGGTCACGTCGCAGGCCAGCGTCGCCGGCCGGCGGCCGTCGGCGGCGGCGATCTGCTCCGCCGCGACCCCGAGGTTCTCCGCGCTGCGCGATGCGATCACCACGTCGGCGCCCTCGGCGACCATCATCGCCGCGGCCGCCTTGCCGATCCCGTAGCTGCCGCCGACGATGAGGCAGCGCCTGCGCTCGTATCCGAGGTTCATGACCTCCCTCCCCTCAGCCTCTCGTAGATCCGGAACACCACCAGCACCGTCGAGGAGACGATCGCGATCCGCATCACGTGGAAGGCGGTCACGATCTCGGCCTCGAGGTGCATCACCTGCGCCGTCAGCACCATCTCCGTCACCGCCGCCGGCGCCAGCGCCAGGAAGCTCGTCGTGTAGGGCAGCCCCGTCGCCGCCGCCAGCACCAAGGCGCCGGCCGCGGCGCAGCCGATCATGAACAGGGCCACCACGACCGCCGACGCGGTCACCCGCGGCAGGGCGGCGAGCAGGTCGCGCCGGAACTGGCAGCCGAGCCAGGTCCCGAGCACCACCTGCGCGACGACGATCACCGCCCACGGCACCCGGACGGCGAAGAGGTCCGCCGCGCCGATCGCCATGCCGGCGAAGATCGGCCCGACCAGCCAGGGGTTCGGCAGCGGCGTCGGCTTCAAGAGCCGGGCGCCGAGGTAGCCGATCGCCAGCACCAGCGGCACCAGCATCAGGTCGCCGGTGGAGAGCGGCACCGGGTCCGGCGCCGTGCCCGCCTCGCCGAAGGCGACGACGAGGAAGGGCACCAGCGCCACCACCGCGGCCACCCGCATCGCGTGGACCACCGCGACCGGGCCCGACGACCCGCCGAAACGCTCGGCGACCATCGCCATGTCGGCCATGCCGCCGGCCGCGGTCGCGAAGAATCCGGTCACCGGGTCCACCTTGCCCAGCGGCCGGAACAGGAAGGCGGCCGCCATGGTGTAGAGGATCACGTAGACCGTCGCGACCAGCATCGCCGGCATCAGGACCAGCGTCGCCCCCAGCACCGCCGGTGTGAAGCGGAGTCCCACGGCGACGCCGATCGCGACCTGGCCGAGTTCGCGGCCGTGCGGGATCAGCGCAAAGCCGAGGCCCGCCACGGAGAGGGCCGCGAACAGGAAGAACGGCCCGAGCATCCATGGCAGCGGCATCGACAGGACCGACGCCGCATAGCCGGCGGCGACCGCGATCGCATAGGTGAGCGCGAGCCTCCCCCACCACCGGGCGGTCCGCCATCCCGGGATGGCGGACCCGGACGCGAGGGGCTCGGTCGCCATGGCTCAGCCGCCGAGCAGCGCCATCAGGCGGCTGACGTCCGGCAGGCTGTCGAACTCGGCGACCATGCCGATCACCTCGCGGGCGCGGCCCATGTCCCAGCGGGCGAACTCGGCGCATTCGAGGAACTTGGCCGAGACCTCCTCGTAGCTCATCGGGTTCGCGGGGCT
>JAWLBM010000024.1:0-77142 GCA_041687675.1 Pleomorphomonas sp.
GGAAGCTCCTGACCATGCTCAACGCCATCCTCAGAGACCAGAAAACCTTCGCAGCCTGACCCAGCAGACACAGTTGCCGGCTTTCGCCGGGATGACGTTTGAGGTATTCAAGACATTAATACTACTTATTCTTGGGCGGCAATGTCGCGCCGGATTCGTCTTTGCCGGGATGATCAATTCATCAAGTCACCGGCCCCATCTCCATTCCTCATCGGAAACCCGGGCCCCCCGGCACATTTCATCTCTTCAGGAGGTTCTCCCCCTCGGCCTCGGGCACCTGGCCGCGGGCCTGGTCGGTCACTTCCCGCGTCTGGCTGGAGAGCCCGCCCTCGCCGGTGGTGGCGGCGCTGGTGTCCACGCGCGGGCGCGGCCGTGCCGGCGGCGCCTCGGGCCGCTCGCCGCCGGGCCGCATGTCGACGATCGGAACGCCGCGCGGGAACACCACCTCGCGGGCCGGGTCGGGCAGCTCGATGCCGCCCTCGAGGAGGGCGGACTTGGTGAGCCTGAGCAGGGCGGAGTTGATCTTGTCGGGGGCGTAGGTGGCGCTGTCGAACCAGTAGTGAACCTTGAGGTCCACGGTCGCCGCGCCGAGGCCGCTCACCAGCACCAGCGGCTCGGGGTCGTCGAGCACGGCCGGGTGGCCGGCGAGCACGGCGGAGATCAGCGCCTGCGCCTCGGACACCGGCGAGTCGTAGCCGATCCCAACCATGAAGTCGGCGCGCCGGCTCGGGCTCGAGGAGTAGTTGCGGATGGTGCTCTTGTAGACGGTTGCGTTGGGGATCTGCACGTGGTTGCCGTCGAGCGTCAGGAGCACCGTCGAGCGGGTGTTGAGGTTCTGCACGATCCCCGTCTCGCCGGCCACCTCGATCAGGTCCCCGCCGCGGAAGGGGTTGCGGACGCTGAGGAGCAGGCTCGCCAGGAAGTTTTCGGCGATGTCGCGGAAGGCGAAGCCGATGATGATGCCGACGAGGCCGGTGCCGCCGAGCACGGTGATGGCCAGCCGGGTCAGCCCCGCGAGCTGGAGCACGAAGTAAACCCCCAGCAGCAGCACCGGGATCGAGAAGGCCCGGACGATCACCGACAGCAGCAGCGGCGAGGGGACGCGCTGCGCGAACAGCCGCCGCACTGCAAGGCCGACCAGCCGCCCCAGCAGCCAGGCGGCGAACAGGATCACCGCCCCGACGAGCAGCAGCGGCCAGGACTGCGCTGCCTGCCGCGCGAGCGCGCCCATCTCCCCGGCGGCGCGGGAGAAGGTGGAGCCGACGTCGGCCTCCACCTCCATGCGGTTCACCACCGCCACCGTCCCCTCGGTGTTCTCGGCGAGCGCCCCGGCCCAGCGGCGCTGGTCCTGGGTGCCGGCCACGCCGTCGAGGAAGACGACGCCGTCGCGGACGGAGACCTCGGTCCGGGCGAACCAGCCGGTAGCCTCGAGGATCCGCGACAGCCGGGTGGCGATCTCCGCGTCGTCGGCGACCGGCACCACGGAGACCGGCTGGCGCGGGCCCTCGGCGGGCTCCTCGATCGCCGGCGCGGGGGGCGTGTCGGGCAGGTCCTGCGCCGCCGCCGACATCGCGACCGCCGCGAACGCGGCGACGAGCACCGCCAGCCCGGCGCGGCGTGGCGCCGCCGGGCGAGGCGAGCCGGGCGGGGGCGGTCGGTCCTGCATCTTCATACAACGCCCGCATGGCGGCACCCGTTCCGGCGCGCACCGCGGGGCTTCAGTTGCCGAGCGTCGCCCGGTCGATGCGCGGCTCCGCGAGCGCGGCGTCGGCGGTGAGCGGGAGGCGGTACTCGCCCTTCGCCGGGTTCCAGCCGCCGCCGAAGGCCTGCACGGCGAAGCCGCGCGGCCCGCCCGCCCCGACCGAGACGTCCGGCGTCACGATCACCGCCACCACCTCGTTCTCCGACAGGATGAAGTCGTCGACGAGGCCGAAGCCGGCGAGGTCGCCGTCCTCGCCGATCACCCGGACCGGCCGGCCGATCTGCTCCGATACTCGCCAGAGGCCGCCGGGAAGGATCGGCTCGGCATCGACCGGGCGGATCTCGCGGGCGAGGCCGCCGGGGCGCTCCGGACCGCCGAACAGCGGGTAGTCGAACATGTCGTCCTCGTCGGTGATCGGGATCCGGATCGCCGGCCGGCCGCCGATCATCCCGCCCTCGATCAGTTCGACCGGCACGCTGACATAGCTCTCGCCGATGTCGAGGAACCTCTCGATCACCGCGATGACGGAGACGACGCGGTTGTCCGGCCCGACGACCAGGTCGGCGACCTCGCCGATGTCCTCGGACAGGGCGCCGTAGACGTCCCGGTCGCGGATGAACTCGACGGCGCTGACGCCGCCGAGGAAGGGGGCCGGCTTGGTGGCCTCGCGCCCGGAAGGCCGGACCGGGGTCTCCTGCAGCGTCTGCGCCGCCGCGGCGAGCGGGGCGAGCGCGAGGAGGGCGGCTGCGATCGCGCGTGCGGTCATCGGGCGTCTCCTGGACGTCAGCCCGGCGGCAAGCGGTCCGGTCTTCATCGGTGGTGTCCTCCCGTTCCGTGGACTCAGGCGGCGGCCGCGGGGGCCGGGCGGCCGCCCGCCCGCGCCGGGCGGGCGCCGATGTCCAACAGGCCGGCAGCGGGTCCGTTCCCGGCCTTCACGAGCGCGTCACCGCCTTGTGCGCCGACGGCCCGCGAGTAGGATGCCGGACCGGCCCGATTCCCGCCGCGGGCACGCCCGCGGGGCACCCTGCGGCGGGGGCCGTCATGAGGGGGTTATCCGATGTCGATCAGCCTGAAGGTCCTGAAGCCCAGCGTGAACAACATGGTGGTCCGCGTCTTCGTGCGCGCCGCCGGACTCCCGTTCGAGGAGCACGACGTCTACGGCAAGACGCGCGATCCCGAGTTCCTCGCCGTCAACCCGGCGCACATGACGCCGATGATCGAGGAGGCCGGGCTGCCGAAGGGGGCGCTGTGGGAGAGCTGCGCGATCATGCAGTACCTCTCCAACCGCCACGGCCTCGACCGCTTCTACCCGGCCGACCCGGCGAAGCGGGCGATGATCGACAGCGCCATGTTCTACGTCGTCGGCACGCTCTATCCGCTGGTCGCCCGCGCCACCTATCCGGCGCTCGGCTTCCCGCAGTACCCGGGCGAGGTCGGCGCCAGCGACGCGGACCCGGCGGCCAAGGAGGCGGCGCGCAAGGCGGCGGCGGACGCCATCGCCGAGCCGCTCGAGGTGGTCCACCGCTTCTACATGGGCGGCAAGCCGTTCATCGGCGGCGACGCGCCGACGATCGCCGACATGCGCTTCGCCGCGACGCTCGAGTTCCTCGCCGCGATCGACTATCCGCTGCCGGGCTGGGCGAAGGACTATATCGCCGCCATGGAGACGGCGCTCGGCGCCGCCTATGCGGAACCGGCCGGCGACGTGCGCGGCTACATCGCCTGGGTGCGCTCCAAGGCCGCCTGACGCGACCGGTCGCCGGGCCGGCGCGGGAGGACGTCCCGCGCCGGCGCCTGGCTCCTGGAGGCGGCTCAGCTCTCGTATTGGCCGGTCGGGGTGGAGCGGGACAGCGCCTTCTCCTCCTCGTCCATCTCCGCCTCGATGCCCTCGAACATCGGGGTGGACAGGTAGCGTTCGCCGGTGTCCGGCAGCATGCAGAGGAACACCGAGCCCGGCTCCGCCTTTTCGGCGAGCTGCATGGTCACAGCGAAGGTGGAGCCGCCGGAGATGCCGGTGAAGATGCCTTCCTTCTGCGCCAGCGCCTTCGCCCACTTGATCCCCTCGGCGCCGGGCACCGGGATCAGTTCGTCGTAGAAGCGCCGGTCGACGGCCTCCTGCAGCACCCAGGGGATGAAGTCCGGGGTCCAGCCCTGGATCGGGTGCGGCTCGAAGGCGGGATGCCCGGAGGCCGGGGCGTGGTCGGCCCCGCGCTCCTGCGGGATGCCGCTGCCGAGGAGCTGGGCGTTGGCCGGCTCGCTCAGGACGATCCTCACCTCCGGCCGCTCCTTGCGAAGCACCCGGCCCACCCCCGACACCGTGCCGCCGGTGCCGTAGCCGGTGACGAAGACGTCGAGCCGTTGGCCGGCGAAGTCGCCGACGATCTCGCGGGCCGTGGTCGCCTCGTGGATGTCGGCGTTGGCGGCGGTCTCGAACTGGCGGGCGAGGAACCAGCCGTTTGCCTCGGCGAGTTCCACGGCCTTCTTGTACATGCCGTAGCCCTTCAGCGCCCGCGGCGTCAGCACCACCTTGGCGCCCAGCATCCGCATCAGCTTGCGCCGCTCGACCGAGAAGCTGTCGGCCATGGTGACGACCAGCGGGTAGCCCTTCTGTGCGCAGACCATGGCGAGGCCGATGCCGGTGTTCCCGGAGGTGGCCTCGACCACCGTCTGCCCCGGTTTCAGCGCGCCCCGGCGCTCCGCGTCCTCGATGATGCTGAGGGCGAGCCGGTCCTTGACCGACGCGGCCGGGTTGAAGAACTCCGCCTTGACGTAGACCGTCACGTGCTTCGGGCCGAGGTTGTTCACCCGGATGACCGGCGTGTCACCGACCGTTTCGAGGATGCTGGAGAAGAGGCGTTTGCGCCCCGAAGTCGTCCTCACGTCTGGGCTCGCCATCGCTTGCCCCTTTTCGACTGGAGGTTTACCGGCGCAACGCTCCCGTGAACGCCGCGGACCGAGGACCATACATCCGAACGTGCGCCCGCGACAGGCTTGCCCCGCGACGCCCCCGCCAGGAGATGCTCCCGGTCTGGTGTCGAAGCCGTGATGAAACAGGGTCCGGGCCCGGCCGTTGGCGGAAGGACCTTCGCCAACGACAAGAGGACCCCGGACATGACGCACTCCCTTCGCATCGCCCTCGCCGCCGGCGCCGCCTTCGGCCTTGCCTCCCTCGCCCACGCGCAGGACGGCGCCCCGGTCGAGCAGGGCCCGCCCAACGTGCCCGCCTTCGAACCGGCCTTTCCCGAGCAGACCCGCGCCCCGGCAATGGACTCTGGCGTCGAGTTCGACGTCGAGCGCATCGGCGGCACCTTGGTGCATCCCTGGGGCATCGACGCCCTGCCGGACGGAGGCTACCTCGTCACCGAGCGCCCCGGCCGGCTGCGCGTGATCTCCGCCGACGGCACGCTCTCCGATCCCGTGGCCGGCGTCCCGGAGGTGTTCAACGAGGAGCAGGGCGGACTGCTCGACGTGCGGGTCGGCCCGACCTTCGCCGACGACCGCATGATCTACTGGACCTATTCCAAGCCGATGGGCGAGGGCATGTCCGCCACCGCCGCCGCGCGCGGCCGCCTCTCGGAGGATCGGACCGAGGTCACCGAGGTGGAGGACATCTTCGTCCAGCAGCCGGCGTCGCCATCGCCGATGCACTACGGCTCGCGGATCCTGTTCGACGGCGAGGGCCACGCCTTCATCACCACCGGCGAGCACTTCACCGAGAGCGAGCGGGACCTCGCGCAGGCGCTCGACACCACCTACGGCAAGGTGGTCCGGGTGAACCTCGACGGCTCGGTGCCCGAGGACAACCCGTTCGTCGGCGAGGAGGGCGCCCTGGCGCCGATCTGGACGCTGGGCCATCGCAACATCCAGGGCGCCGCTTTCGAGCCGGGCACCGACCGGCTCTGGGTCATCGAGCATGGCCCGCAGGGCGGCGACGAGCTGAACCTGATCGAGCGCGGCGCCAACTACGGCTGGCCGGTGGTGAGCTACGGCCAGAACTACGACGGAACGCCGGTGGGCACCGGCGAGGCCCGCCACGCCGGACAGTTCGTGGAGCCGCGCTACTACTGGGATCCGGTGATCGCGCCCGGCGGCATGATCTTCTACCAGGGCGAGATGTTCCCCGAGTTCCAGGGCGACGCGATCATCTCCTCGCTGGTGCCGGGGTCCATTGTCCGCCTCGACCTCGAGGGCGACACCGTGGCCGGCGAGGAGCGGCTGCTTCCCGACCAGGGCCGGATCCGCGACGTGGTCGAGGCGCCGGACGGCGCGATCCTCGCCCTCGTCGACGACGAGCAGGGGGGCGTGCTGCGGCTGACCCCGGACGCGGCCGCCGAGACAGGCGCGACGACCGCCGACTGACCCGGGCTGCGCCCCGGACGGATGCGGCCGTCGCCCGGTGGGGCGGCGGCCGCTTTCCGTCACCCGTCGGCCAACGCCTGGCCTAACGCTCCGAGGAGAAGTAGGTCTTCAGGTAGCCGAGGATCGCCTCCCTCGTCTCCTCGTCCTGTTCGGGCATGTTCTGCTCCTGGATCATCCAGTCCCAGAGGTAGTCCCATCGCTGGTCGCTGACCCGCTGCTGGGTGACCATCCGGATCGAATGGCACGCCGAGCAGAGATAGAAGGTGTCCTCGGCCCCCGGCGCATCGGGCAGCCCGCCGAGCTCCGGATTGCCTTCCGGCGCCGGCGTGGACGGCTGGCCGACGGCCTGCCGGCGCATCGGGTCGAAGCCGCCCGCCGCGGGCGCGCCCGCCTGCGGCTGCATCGGGTCGTAGCCCTGGGCGGCGGCGGGCGCCAGGAGGAGCATGGGCATCGCCAGCGCGACGACCACCGCGGCGACCGCCGCCCCGACCGCCGGCCGGAGGACACCGGCTGCGGGGCGGCATGCCGTCCCCGGCGCCTGGGCGCCGGGGCTCCTCGCCGTCGGATCACACCGCAAAGAGCGCGATCCTGTGGATCATGTTGTTGCCGTAGCCGCGCGGGTTCCAGCCCGGCGTCACCGGCGGCTGCTGCACGCCGTTGCGGTCGGTCGCCCGGGCCCAGACCTCGTAGTAGCCCTTTTCGGGCGGGGTGACGGAGGTCCGCCAGCGCTGCCAGGCGTATTTGTTCGGCGGCGGCTCCAGCGTCGCCTGCTGCCAGGTCTGGCCGAAGTCGAGCGAGACATGCATCTCGGCGACGTCGCCGTTGCCGGCCCAGGCATGGCCGCGCACCTCGGCGGGCTGGCCCGCCGGCACCTCTGCCCCGGTGGCCGGGAAGGTGACCAGCGACTTCACCGGCATCTCGGTGAGGACCACCATGTCCTCCTCCGGAACCTCGGTGCCCGGCGGCACCGGATAGGCCGGCACCCGGTAGGAGTAGCCGCCCATCTTCGGCCCATCGTGCACCTGGTCGCGGACCCAGATCCGGGTGAGGAACTTCTGCGAGACCGACCCGGGGTAGCCCGGGATCACCAGCCGCAGCGGGAAGCCGTGCAGCGCGGGAATGTCCTCGCCGTTCATCGACCAGGCGATGAGATTCTCCGGCTCCATGGCCTTGTCGATCGGCACGCCGCGGGAGATCACCACCTTGTCCGGGTCGCCGGCAATGTCGACGTCGTTGCCGTAGTGGCCGGTGTAGACGGCGCTCGGCTTGACGCCGGCCCGCTCCAGCACGTCCTTCAGCCGCACGCCCTGCCAGCGCGGGCATCCGACGGCGCCGACGGTCCACTGGTTGCCCGAGGCGCCGGGCTGGAAGAAGGCGCGGCCGTTGCCGCCGCATTCCACCACCAGGGCGAGGTCGACCGTCTCGAAGTCGTTCCTGAGGTCGGCGATGGAGAGTTCAAGCGGGGTGTCGACCTCGCCGTCGATCGTCAGCGTCCAGCCCTCCGCGTTCTTGTCGAGCGCGGTCTGCGGCACCAGCCCGTTGTTGCGGATGAACATCCGCGCGTAGGGCGTGACGTCGTCGTCGAGGAGATGGGCCGGTGTCTCGGCGTTCAGCGGGCGGTCGTTGAGGAGCGTCAGCCCGTCCTTCTCAGGCATCAGATCCATGCCGGTGTCCTGCGCGAAGGCGGCGGGGACGAGTCCGTCCGGAAAGTGCCGCTGGAACGGGACCGCGAGGCCCATCGCCGCGCCGAGCGCGGCAAGGCCCGTTCCCTTGAGGAAGTCCCGGCGCGGCGTGGCGGGACCCCCGGTCTCGACCCGGCCGGCTTCCGCCGAGTGTTCCTCTTCTGCCTTCCGGACCTGCGAAGCCGTCGCGGCCCCTTTTGCGCGGCCACTCCTTTCGAGAAAATCCATTCTGTCCTCCCGGCATTCTGGTGAGTTCCTATTCCCGTGCCGTGGGGGATCGTAGCATGAAACTACTGATGCCGGAAGGAACGATGGTGGGCGCCGCCGGCTCTCAGCCCTCGGCCCCCTCCCGGAGAAGCTCCAGCCGCAGCCACTCGTCCTCGGCGGCGGCAAGGTCGGCCTCGACCTTGCCGAGCGCCTGGGTGGCCCGGGAGAAGCCCTCCGGGTCGCGGCCGTAGAGGCCCGGGTCCTCGAGCGCCGCCCGCAGCCTCGCCGCCTCGGCGGCGAGCGCCTCCATCCGCGCCGGGAGCGTCTCCAGCGCGTGCTTGTCCTTGAAGGAGAGCTTGGCCCGCGCCTTCGGCCGTTCGGCCGGCGCGGCGGGCTTCGGCTTGTCGGCGGCGGGGCGGGGCCCGGCCGTCGCCGCCTTGCGGGCCTCGACGCCGCGGCCGCGCTGCGCCAGCATGTCGCTGTAGCCGCCGGCGTATTCGCGCCACAGCCCGTCGCCCTCGCTCATCACCACCGAGGTCACCACGCGGTCGAGGAAGTCGCGGTCGTGGCTGACGAGGAGGATGGTGCCGGAATAGTCGGCGAGGATCTCCTCCAAAAGGTCCAGCGTCTCGAGGTCGAGGTCGTTCGTCGGCTCGTCGAGCACGAGCAGGTTCGAGGGGCGCGCCAGCGCCCGTGCGAGCATGACGCGGCCGCGCTCGCCGCCGGAGAGGGCCGAGAGCGGGGTGCGCGCCTGCTCGGGCGAGAACAGGAAGTCCTTCATGTAGCCGACGACGTGCTTGCGCTCGCCGCCGATCGACACCCAGTCGCCCTTGCCGTCGGTCAGGGCCTCCGACAGCGTCCAGTCCGGGTCGAGCGAGGCCCGGCGCTGGTCGAGGGTCTGCATGTCGAGGGTGGCGCCGAGCTTGACGTGGCCCGCGTCCGGCGGAAGGTCGCCGGTAAGGAGCCGCAGCAGGGTGGTCTTGCCCGCGCCGTTCGGCCCGACGAGGCCGACCCGGTCCCCCCGGGCGATGCGGATCGAGAAGTCGCGCACGACCTCCGTGTCGCCCCAGGCCTTGGAGACGCCGGTCGCCTCGATCACCAGCCTGGAGGAGGCTTCCGCCTCGCTGGCGGCCATCCGGACCTGGCCCTGCGGCCCGCGGTGCTCGCGCTTCTCCCGCCGCAGGTCGGCGAGGAGGTCGACGCGGCGGACGTTGCGCTTGCGCCGGGCGGTGACGCCGTAGCGCATCCAGTGCTCCTCGGCCTGGATCTTCTTGTCGAGCTTCTGGAGTTCGCGTTCCTCCTCCTCCAGCACCTGGTCGCGCCAGGCCTCGAAGTGGGCGAAGCCGCGATCGAGGGTGCGGGTGGTGCCGCGGTCGAGCCAGACGGTGACCCGGGAGAGGTTCTGCAGGAAGCGGCGGTCGTGCGAGATGAGCACCAGCGCCGAGCGCATGCCCTTCAGCTCGCCCTCGAGCCATTCGATCGCCGGGAGGTCGAGGTGGTTGGTCGGCTCGTCGAGGAGCAGGATGTCCGGCTCGGGGGCGAGCGCCCGGGCGAGCGCCGCCCGCCGGGCCTCGCCGCCCGACAGCGAGCCGGTCGGCTCCTCGCCGGTGAGGCCGAGTTCGCCGAGGAGGTAGACCGCGCGATAGGGATCGTCGCCCGGCGCGAGCCCCGCCTCCACATAGGCGAGGGTGGTCGGAAAGGCCGAGAGGTCCGGCTCCTGGGCGAGGTAGCGCACCGTCTTGCCCGGCTGCAGGAAGCGCTCGCCGTCGTCCATCTCGACGAGGCCGGCGGCGATCTTCAGCAGCGTCGACTTGCCCGAGCCGTTGCGGCCGACCAGCGTGATCCGGTCGCCCTCGCCGACGGTGAGATCCGCCCCGGTGAGGAGCGGCGTCGCCCCGAAGGTGAGGCGGACGTTCTTGAGATAGAGGACGGGCGGGGAGGCCATGAACGCTTCGTGTCTCGTCTGTTCCGCTCAACCCCGCAGGGCGAAGGCGTCCTCGCGCAGGCGCTCGGTGACCTCGCGGATGGCCTGGCGGGAGGGGCCGGCGTGGGCGATCTGGCGCGACACGTTGGGGAGCGTCCGCCGGGCGGCGGTCCCGCCGAAGCGGGAGCGGACGTCCGCCATGCTCGCGCCCTGCGCGCCGATGCCGGGGGCGAGCAGAAGGGCGGTGCGCAGCCGGTCGAGGATCGGCTCGACGTCGTCCACCGTGGCGCCGACGACGGCGCCGACCGGGCCGGCGCCGTTCGCGCCGATGTGACCGGCGTTGAAGGCGGTGACGTCGTCGGCGAGCGCCTCGGCGACGGTCCGCTCGTCCTCGAGGCGGGCGGTCTGCAGGCCGGTGCCCTCGGGGTTCGACGAGCGCACCACCACGAAAAGGCCGGCGCCGTGCTCGACCGCGCGCTTCACCACAGGGGTCAGCGAACCGGAGCCCATGTAGGCGCCGAGGGTGATCGCGTCCGCCGGGATGCCGGCGTCGGGCCCGATCCAGGCCGCGGCATAGGCCTCCAGTGTGTGGCCGATGTCCATCCGCTTGACGTCGGCGAGGGCGAGGGCGTCGGCCGAGCGCACGTGGCGCATCACCTCGTCGAGGGCCTTCAGCCCCTGCCAGCCGAAGCGCTCGTAGAAGGCGACCTGCGGCTTGAACACGGCGACCCGGTCGCCGAGCGCCTCCACCATCTTCAGCCCGAACACCCGCACCCCCTCGGCGGAGTAGGGCAGCTCCCAGGCCTTCAGCGTCTCCGGCGCCGGGTCGATGCCGACGCAGAGCGGCGAGCGGGCATCGGCGAGGGTCGCGAACCGGTCGGCGAAGGGGATCGGCGGCATGACGGGTCTCCGGGAGGTCGGAGACGGGTTATAGGGGGTCGGGCCCGGCGGGGGAAGGGCGGGGAACGTCAGGCGGCGGCAAGCAGGCCACGGAACCGATCGTTGGGATCGACGGTTTCGAGAACCGCGTCGGAGGCGGCGGCCACGACCCCGTACCAGTCGCCAAGATCCTGGCGGCTCACCACGACCGCGATGCGCGCCGGCGGGTGCTCCAGAGTCCCGAGATCGTGGAACTTGGCCGCCGTGCCTGCCGCCGAGACATAGTGTCCAGTGACGGCGTTGAAGACGACGAAACCTCGCTCGTGTCGAACACTCGCGTCGATCGTCCAACGGTGGTTCGAGGCCCCGAGGATCCGCCCATGCTTCTCGAATCCGCCCGGGCCGAACACGCTTTCCAACTTGCCGAACATGGCGTCCCGGACCGCCGCCTCCCGTGCAGGAGCCCGCATGGCGGAGTGCGATGCCTGAGCGGATGCATTGGCGACCATGACCATTGCTCCCGTGATCCGGTCGATCGGCACAGCCTCCAGCAGGATGTCCCGCCCGTCAAAGACAAGCCCGAGATCGCCGGCGATCCGCTCCGCGGATTTTGAAAATGCCGCTTCGTTACCCGACAACTCCGCGTGCCGGAAGCCTTCCCCACGGTCCGTGATTCTGGCCCCGTTCGAGCGCGGCAGAACATCGAGGACAACCGATCCTCCGCCCGGATACAGGACGGGCATGGTGACGAGGCTGCCCGCGGCGAAATGCTCGACTTCGACCAGGCTGGCCAGGCTCCTGTCCAGTGTTCGGCGAAGGTGGTCGAGATGCCCGGAACTCATTGCGGCACCCAGAGAAAGTCGGGGTTCTGATCCGGAACGATCACCAGATCCATGTTGACGATATTAAAACATGATCCACAGAACGCAAAGAAATCAGAGAGTGAAACCGGGTCTGGTTCGATCCCCGTGGCGGTTGGTAGGTTCCGCCCGCGCATCCGATTCTCGGCGGGTAGATAGTTGTCTATGAAGGCGTGACGATGGCTGGTTCGCTCGAACCGGGCCAAGGCCGACTGACCACTTGCCGGATTGGTGTGGGTCTCGAATGGTCGCCACTGGCAACGGTCGAGCTCCGCGCGGTCGCGTCCCGATCGAGCGAACTCGAGCTGCATCATGGCATCGCGATCAACGTGCGAGCGTGAAACCTTGGCGCGCAGTTCAAGGCCGGTAAGGCCGGACCGCAGGATTAGAGGCGCGGTGAAGACCAGATATCGCCGGTCCGAGCGATCATCCCAAATCGGCCTGCTTGCAAGGCGTTTCTCCGCCGCAAACCAGGACGCAATGTCTTGTGGCAACATTACTCTACCCGGACGGGACGACCCGGCCGGGGTCGCTCATCGGCTGCCGCGATCAACGGCTATGCCGCAGCGTAGAAGATATCATCCGAAAAATTTACGGTCAAACGGGGCGGCACGGCGATGCGCCGGAGTTGGCTTTGGGAGCCGCTCCGGTTGACGTTGCCGGCAGTTGCACGAAGCCGCCCCCAACTCACCCCCGCATCGCCGCCCGGAAGATCGCCTTGGCGCCCTCCTCGGTCAGCTTCACCGGATTGCCGCCCGCGGTGGGGTCGACGACGGCCTTGGCGGCGATCTCGTCGAGGCGGCTGTCGTCGATGCCGAGGCCCTCGAGGGTGTGGGGGATGCCGATCTCGGCCCGCAGCGCCAGCACCCACGCCTTGAAGGCGTCGAACGAGCGGTCGAGGCCGATGTAGGCGGCGGCGCGGGCGAGCCTGTCCTCCACCGCGGGGCGGTTGAAGTCGAGCACATAGGGCATGAAAACGGCGTTGGTGAGCCCGTGGTGGGTGTCGTAGAAGGCGCCCACCGGATGCGACAGCGCGTGGATCGCGCCGAGCCCCTTCTGGAAGGCGGTGGCGCCCATCGAGGCGGCGACGAGCATCGCGCCGCGGGCCTCGAGGTCGGAGCCGTCCTTCACCGCGCGGGGCAGATATTCCCGGCAAAGGCGGATGCCCTCCACGGCGATCCCCTCCGCCATCGGGTGGAACCCCGGCGCGCAAAGCGCCTCGATCGAGTGGGCGAGGGCGTCCATGCCGGTCCAGGCGGTGATCTTCGCCGGCAGGCCCAGGGTCAGTTCCGGGTCGAGGATGGTGACGGAGGGCATCATCTTCGGATGGAAGATCACCTTCTTGGTGTGCGAGGCCTCGTGTGTGATGACGCCCGCCCGGCCCACCTCCGAGCCCGTCCCGGCGGTGGTGGAGACGCAGACGTTCGGCGCGATTCCGTTCGGATCGGCGCGGGTCCACCAGTCGCCGATGTCCTCGAAGTCCCACATCGGCCGGGTCTGGCCGGCCATGAAGGCGATCACCTTGCCGACGTCCAGCGCCGAGCCGCCGCCGAAGCAGACCACGCCGTCGCACGCGCCCGCCTTCAGCGCCTCGATGCCGGCGTAGACGTTGCTCTCCACCGGGTTGCCCTTGACCTCGGAGAAGACGGTGACGGGAAGCCCCGCGTCGCGCAGGACGGCGACGGCGCCCTGTGTCATCGGCAGGTTGACCAGCCCCGGGTCGGTCACGAACAGCGGCCGGCGGATGCCCGCGACGGCGCAGGCCTCCGCCAGTTCCTTGATGCGGCCGGCTCCGAAGCGGATCGAGTTGGGGTAGTTCCAGTTGGCGCGGATGGTCATGGGACGGGTCTTTCGGAGTGGCGGGGGGTCAGGCGGGTCTTGGACGGGGGCCGGGCGCCTGGCGCCGACGCCGGCAGGTCGTGGAGCCTTCCCGAGGGGAGGCGGGCGCCGTCGGAGGGGGAGGCGGAGGGCGGTACCGCTCCCCTCACACCGGGGCCTTCCTGACGTAGTAGCTCTTCGGCCGGGTGAGGCCGTGGAAGCCGAGGGGGGAGAGGGCGGCGCCGCGGCCGGTGTCCTTGACGCCGGTCCAGGTCAGCGCCGGGTCGAGGTAGTCGCAGCGGTTGACGAAGACGGTGCCGGTGGCGATGCGATCGCCGATGGCGGTGGCCGAGTCGAGGTCCTCGGTCCACAGCGAGGCGGTGAGGCCGTAGCGGCTGTCGTTCATCAACTGCACCGCCTCTTCGTCGTCGCGCACCTTCATGATGCCGACGGCGGGGCCGAAGGTCTCCTCGGTCATGAACTCCATCTGGTGGTTCACGTCGGTGAGGATCTGCGGGGCGATGTAGGGCGTTCCCTCCCGGTCCGCCGGGAAGCTCTTCGGGTCGATGTGGGCGCGGGCGCCGAGGCGCAGCGCGCCGGCGATCTGGTCGCGCACGGTCTGGGCGCCGCGGGTTCGAGCCATCGGGCCGAGGGTGGTCGCCTGGTCCGTCGGGTCGCCGAGCACGTAGCCCCTGGTGAAGTCGACGAAGCCCTCCACGAACTCGTCGTAGACCTTCTCGTGCACGTAGATGCGCTCGACGCCGCAGCAGCACTGGCCGGAGTTGAAGAAGGCGCCGTCGGCGATGTTCTCGATGGCGAACTGCATCTTCACGTCCGGCCGCACATAGGCCGGGTCCTTGCCGCCGAGCTCGAGGTTGAGCGGCAGGAAGCGGCCGACCGCCGCCTTCTCCATGGCGACGCCGCCGGCGACCGAGCCGGTGAAGGCGACCATGTCCACCTTGCCGGAGGAGATGATGGCGGCGCTGTCGTCGTGAGTGAGCACGATGTGCTGGAAGACGCCCTTCGGCAGCCCGGCCGCGTCGAAGGCCTTCTGGAACCGCTCGGCGACGAGCAGCGTCTGGTCGGAGTGCTTCAGCACCACCGAGTTGCCCGCCATCAGCGCCGGCATCACCGAGTTGACGGTGGTGAGGTAGGGGTAGTTCCACGGCGCCAGCACGAACACCACGCCGAGCGGCTCGCGCGTGATGTAGCGGTGGGCGCCCGAGTCGCCGTTCTCCAGGCCCGAATCGAGCGGCGCCAGGCTCTCGGCCGCGATCTTCGCCATGTGGCGGGTGCGCTGCTCGACGCCGTTCAGCTCGAAGGGCGTGTAGCGGATCGGCCGGCCCATCTGCCAGGTCAGCTCCTCGGCGATCTCCTGCCGCATCGCCAGCATCGCCTCGAGCCCCTTCAGGCAGTAGCCGATGCGCTCGTCGAGCGACAGCGCCGCCCAGTCGCGCTGCGCGTCGCGGGCGGCGGAGAACACCTTGTCGATCTCGGCCGGGGTCGCCGTCTCGCGCTCGGCGTAGACGCGGCCGTCGACCGGGGAGATCAGCTTCATCGTCTTGGTCATGATCGTTTCTGCTCCAGATGGTCCATCCCTACGGGGGACGGTGGCCGCGAGGCGGCCGGAAGCGGGTCGTCTTCCTGGCGTCCGCGGTCCGGTTCCGGCGAGGCGCAAGGCCGGGGTCGCTTCGGCCCGGGGGAAGGAGCCCCTGGCCCTGCACTCAATACTTCTCGAACCCCCGCTTCAGCTCCCAGTCGGTGATGCGGCGGTCGTATTCGAACTGCTCCCACTCGGCGGTGTGGATGTAGTGCTCCATCACCTCGTCCCCGAAGGCGGCGCGGAGCATAGCCGAATGGCGCATGGTCTCGATCGCCTCGCGCAGGGTCTTCGGGATGTGGCGGATGCCCTCGGTCGAGTAGGCGTCGCCGGCGAAGGCGGGCTCCAGCTCCATCCGGTTCTCGATCCCCGAGAGGCCGGCCGCCAGCATCGCCGCATAGGCCAGGTGCGGGTTGAGGTCGGCGCCGCCGATCCGGCACTCGGCGCGGATCGCCTTGCTGTTCTCGCCGACCACGCGGAAGCCGGCGGTGCGGTTGTCGTGGCTCCAGATCGCCTTGGTCGGGGCGAAGGTGCCGACCTGGAAACGCTTGTAGCTGTTGATGTAGGGGGCGAGGAACCAGGTGATCTCCCGGGCGTGGGTGAGGAGCCCGCCGAGGTAGTGCCGCATCATCTCCGACATGCCCTGCTCGGCCGCCTTGTCGAGGAACAGCGGCGTGCCGTCCCTGGTCCACAGCGACTGGTGGACATGGCAGGAGGAGCCGGCGAGGTCGTAGGCGTACTTGGACATGAAGGTGACCGCCTTTCCCTGCAGGAAGGCCATCTCCTTGATGCCTGTCTTCATGATGGCGTGCTCGTCCGCCATGGTGAGCGCATCGGCGTAGCGGACGTTGATCTCCTCCTGGCCGGGGCCCCACTCGCCCTTCGAGTTCTCCACCCGGATGCCCGCCTCGGAGAGCCGGTTGCGGATCTCCCGCATGAACGGCTCGTCCATGGTGGTCGGCAGCATGCCGTAGTCGGCGATGTGGTCGGTGAAGGTCCGGAGCTGGCGGAAGCCCTTGTCGGCGGCCGTGCGGTAGGTCTCGTCGAAGAGGTAGAACTCGAGCTCGGAGGCCATGTAGGCCTTCCAGCCCTTTTCGTCGAGCCGGGCGATCTGCCGCCTCAGCAGCGCGCGCGGGGAGTGCGGCACGTCATGGTGGTGATGGTCCTGCACGTCGCAGATCACCAGGGCCGTGCCCGGCAGCCAGGGCGTCAGCCGCAGCGTCGCCATGTCCGGCCTCAGCACGAAATCGCCGTAGCCCTTCGCCCAGGATGTGGCCGCGTAGCCCGGCACCGGCTCCATGTCGATGTCGACCGTGAGCAGGTAGTTGCAGGCGTGCGTCTCCTCCCAGCTGTCGAGGAAATGGGCCGCGGCGAAGCGCTTGCCCATCAGCCGGCCCTGCATGTCGACGAAGGCGACGTTGACCGTGTCGATGGTGCCGTTGGCGACGCCGGTCTTGAGATCGTCGAGGGTCAGATTGCCGGGCATGATGGTGTTGAGCCTCCTTCGCGGTGTGCATGCACTTCCGGCCGGATCCCGCCGCCTCGCGCGGCCCGGGGTCCGCCGGGAAACCTCCTCAGCCAGGCGGCGCGCCGCCTGGCGCTCCACGAGACGTTGCCGCCCCGGCCCTCGTCAAGGGGGACCGGCGGCCGAGGCCCGCGCGGGCGTCGGCGACGGCGGCGGCGAGGCGGGCGCCCCAGCGGGCCTCGGCCGCCGCCTCGCGCACCTCGTCGTTGCGGATCTCGATCATCGCCGCCGGAAGGCCGCGCGAGACGGCGTGCCGGGTCAGCGTGAAGTAGACCTCGTTCGCCGGGCTGTAGGGCTGGTTCTCGGCGACGACCAGCCCCGGTTCGCTGGCCAGCACGTCGATCATGCCGCGGCCGAGAGCGTCGTTCTCGTCGAACAGGATGCCGACGTGGAGCGGCCGGTGGACGCCACGGTAGACCGGCGTGAAGGTGTGGACCGCCACCACCGCCACGGGGCCCGCCGCCCGCGCCGCCTGGCGGGTGACCACCGTGTCGAGTGCGGCGTGGTAGGGCTCGTAGACGGTGCGGATCCGCTCGGCCATGTCCGCGGCGGTGATGTCGCGGTTGCCGGGGATCTCGGTGGTCTCCGAAAGGGCGGGCGCGAAGGTGGGGGAGCCGATCGGCCGGTTGAGGTCCACCACCAGCCGGGACACGGTCGCCGCGACCAGCGGCGCGTCGAGGCGGCGGCTCATCTCGCGGGCGACGCCGAGGGCGCCCGGATCCCAGGCGATGTGCGCCTCGCGCGCCTCCGGCGGCAGTCCGAGGTCGCCCCAGGGCGGCGGGAAGCGGTTGGACGCGTGGTCGACCACGATCACGGCCGCGCCGCGCCCGTCCGGGTTCTCCACCGAAAACGGCTGCAGATCCTCCGCCGACACCCATGCCCCCACTTCGTCGAAGCCGGCGGACTGTGCAATCCTGCCGATCCGGCTGCCGCCGAGTCCCGGCGGATTTTGTAACAACGTGACCACATCGCGAGGACAAGTCAATTCCTGTAATCAGGGTTACATTCGGGCCGGGCGACCGGTCCGGCCCGCCCCGTCCGCGGAGCCTGAATTCATGAGCCTCATCGAGCCGGCCGACCTCACCATCGCCGAGCGGATCCGCTCGGAGATGCACCGCTTCACCCCGCGGGAGCGCAAGGCGGCGCAGGCGCTGCTCGCCAACTACCCCGTCGCCGGGCTGGAAACGGTGGCCGAGTTCGCCGGCCGCGCCTCCGTGAGCGGGCCGACGGTCCTGCGCTTCGTCGGGCGCCTCGGCTTCGGCGGCTACCCGGAGTTCCAGCGGGCGCTGCGCGACGAACTCGACAAGCAGGTGCAGTCGCCGCTCGCCAAGGGCCGCTTCGCCCACGAGGTCTCGGGGGAGGGACCCTACGCCCGCTTCCGCGACGCGCTGGTCGAGAACCTGGTCGAGACCTTCCGGCGCCTGCCGGAGGCGGAGTTCGATGCGCTGGTCGAGACGCTGACGGACCGCCGGCGCCGGGTCCATGCGATCGGCGGCCGCTTCACCGACAGCCTAGCCATGCACCTCGTCAGCCACCTGAGGGTGATCCGCTCCGGGGTGGTCCACGTCTCCGGCCAGCCCGGCAACTGGCGCGACCAGATGATCGACATGGGTCCGCGCGACGTGCTGGTCGTCTTCGACATCCGCCGCTACCAGGAGGACCTTGCCGTCTTCGCCGAGGCCGCCGCCCGCCGCGGGCTCACCCTCGTGCTGTTCACCGACCAGTGGCTGTCGCCGATAGCGCGCCTCGCCCGGCACGTCGTCCCGGCGCGGGTGCAGGTGTCCTCGCGCTGGGACTCGATGACGGCGATGCTCGGCGTCGTCGAGGCCGTGCTCGCGGCGGCCACGGAGCGGACCTGGGACGAGTCGAGCCGGCGGATCGCCTCCATCGAGGCGCTGAAGGGCGGGGGACGGCCGTGACGGGCGGGCTCACCTTCGTGCTCGGCGGCGCCCGCTCCGGCAAGAGCCGGCACGCCGAGGCGCTGGTGCGCGCGGCCGGCCGCGGGCCGTGGACCTACATCGCCACCGCCCAGGCCTTCGACGCCGAGATGGAGGAGCGCATCGCCCGGCACCGGCTGGATCGGGGGGAAGGCTGGACGACCGTCGATGCGCCGCATGATCTCGCAGCGGCCGTCGCGGAGGCCGCCGGCCGCGGCGCGCCGGTGCTGGTCGACTGCCTCACCCTGTGGCTCACCAACCGCCTGCTCGCCGAGGCGGACCTCGAGGCCGAGAGCGCCGGGCTCGTCGCGGCGCTCGCGAGGGCTGCGGGGGCGGCGCCGCTGGTGGTGGTCTCCAACGAGGTCGGGCTCGGCATCGTGCCGGACAACGCACTCTCCCGCCGCTTCCGCGACGCCGCCGGCCGGCTGCACCAGAGGGTGGCCGAGACGGCGGACCGGGTGGTGCTGGTGGTCGCGGGGCTTCCCCTGGCGGTGAAGGGCTGAGGCGCCGCGGCGGAGCCAACCACCAGGACGTGCCGGCACGTGCGGGGGAGGGGTGGAACCGCAGGCCGCCGAACTCGGTCCCTGCGGCCAAGGCGCCTCGGCGGGGGGACGCCGTCCCGAGGCGGAAAATGCCCCGAGGCGGAAGACGTCCCCTCAGGAGGCGCGGCGGCGCTCGTCGTCCGCCGGCAGCTCGGTGCCGCCGCCGTCGCCGTCGCCCGTGCGCTCCAGCGCGTCGAGCAATTCAGTGAAACGCTCGGGAATCGGTTCCGAGAGTACGCTCTCGTACTCGGCCTTCAGCCGACGGCCGATGGCGGCCTGGAGGTCGGAGGGGAGGGGATCGGAACGGCCGCCCTTCGGTCTGTCCGACGGGGGGGGCCGTCTGGTGCCGTTCTGATGTGTGCTCACGTCGTCTTTCCGTCGTGATCGCGGTTTGGTGTTCGCGCCGACCCTCCCCACAGGATCGCCACGCGGGGTGCACTATGCCTCATTTCGCCGACGAGCGGTGAACTTTTGCGCAACACAAGGAAGAAAACGCGAAACTTTCCACCGGGAACGCTTGACTCAGACGCGCGTTGAGGCGGCGAACCCGTCCCCGGCGGCGGGGTCGCGCCGCACCGTCTTGTGCCCCCGATCGGGCGATGCCATCTCAGCGCCGATGACCGACGTCTCCGCCCCGCACCAGCCCTCCGACGCCGCCGCGCCCGCCGGCGAGCAGCACCCGGCCGTGTTCGGCATGCGGGTCGCGGTGGCGATCAACGCCAAGGCGGGGGCGGCGCGCGACTGCGACCGGCGCGAGATCAAGGACAGCATCGCCGAGGCGGTGGAGACGATCGGCTCGCTGGTGGAGATCAGCTTCGTCGAGCCGCGGAACTGGCGCCCGGCGCTGGCGGCCCTCGCCCGCCGCGACGACGTCGACGCGGTGATCGTCGGCGGCGGCGACGGCTCGGTGTCGACCGCGGGGTCGATCTTCGTCGGAACGGGCAAGGCGATGGGCGTGATCCCGCTCGGCACCTTCAACCTGTTCGCCCGCTCGCTCAGGATCCCGATCGGCTTCGCGGCGGCTCTGGATGCCCTGGAGCAGAGCACGGTGGAGACCCTCGACGTCGGCGAGATGACCGACGGCGCCGGCCACCGGCACCTGTTCCTCCACCACGTCAGCCTCGGCTTCCACCCGCGCTTCATCGAGATCCGCGACGCGATGCCCTACGGCTCGCGGCTCGGCAAGATGCTGGCCTCGCTGAAGGTCTGGCGGCGGACGATGGCCTCGCTGCGGCGGCTGTCGCTGTCCTTCTCCGGCGACCTCGAGCGGCCGAGGCACCACTACCACCAGGTCGCCGTGACGGTCGGCTCCTTCCGCGAGGGCCTGATCGACTTCCCGCACGCCGAGAACCTGACCACCGGCGACCTCGACCTCGTCCTCCTGCCCGCCCGCGGGCGCATGGACTTCCTCAAGGCGGCACTGCTCGCCGCCATAGGCCGCTGGCGGAGCAACCCGATGCTGGAGGTGCATCCGCTGAAGCGCATCGTCATCGACGGCAACTCGCGAAAGCTCCCGGTGTCGCTTGACGGCGAGGTGACCCGCCGCCCCCTGCCATTCGCCATCGAGGTCCGGCCCAAGGCGCTGAAGGTGCTCCACCCGTCGTCCCCGAAGGCTGCGCCCGCCGCCCCATGACAGCCGATCCCCCGCCTGCTAGGAGTGCGGCGCGGCGGGGAGCGGATTCCTCCCCCTCCGCGGCGACCACGCGGCGGACGGAGAGTGGCGTCCCCGTCCTTGCGGGGAAACGCGCGAAAAGAGCTGACCGGAGCCTTGTCGACATGCTGATCGGGATCGATTGGGGCGGCACCAAGATGGAGGTGATCGGGCTCGGCGAGGACGGCGCCGAACTGGTCCGGCACCGGATCCCGACCCCGCGCGAGGACTACGACGCCTCGATCCGCGCCGTGCAGGACCTTGTCGCCCATGCCGAGGGCGTCACCGGGCTGACCGGCACCGTCGGCCTCGGGATCCCGGGCAGCCCCAACCCGCGCACCGGGCTGATCCGCAACGCCAACTCCTGGTGGCTGAACGGCCGGCCGCTGGCGGCGGACCTCGAGCAGGCGCTCGGCCGGCCGGTGCGGCTCTCCAACGACGGCAACTGCCTCGCCGTCTCCGAGGCGGTGGACGGGGCCGGCGCCGGCTGCCACGTGGTGCACGGCGTCATCATCGGCACCGGCCACGGCTCGGGGATCGCCATCGACGGGCGGCCGCACGACGGCTTCCAGGGACTCGGCGGCGAGATCGGCCACTACACCCTGCCCTGGCCGAAGGAGGGCGAGGTGCCGGGGCCGCGCTGCTGGTGCGGGCGCGACGGCTGCCTGGAGATGTTCTGCTCCGGCACGGGCTTCCAGGCCGACTACGAGCGCGCCACCGGAAAGGCGCCGAAGGGCGCCGAGATCGTCGCGCGGATGCGCGCCGGCGAGCCCGCCGCGCTGGCCAGCTACCGGCGCTATGTCGACCGGCTCGCCCGGTCGCTGGCGCTGATCGTCGACATCCTCGACCCGGACGTCTTCGTGCTCGGCGGCGGCATGTCCAACGTCGACGAGCTCTACCGGGACCTGCCGCCGGCGATCGCGCCCTATGTCTTCGCCGACGAGGTGGCGACGCCGATCCGCAGGGCGGTCCACGGCGACAGTTCGGGCGTGCGCGGGGCGGCCTGGCTCTGGAAGGCGTGACGGTCAGGTCCAGCCGGCGTCGACGGTCACGGTCTGGGCGGTGACGCCGCTCGCCTCGTCCGAGGCGAGGAACAGGCCGACCTTGGCGACCTCGAGCGGATCGAGCCGGCGCTTCAGGCACTGGTCCTGCATCAGCCGCGCCTCGTCGCTCTCCCTGAACCACAGCTTCAGCTGGCGCTCGGTGAGGATCCAGCCGGGCGCGATGCAGTTGACGCGGATCTCGAACGGCCCGAGGTCGCGGGCAAGGCCCCGGGTCAGCCCCTCGACGCCGGCCTTGGCGGTGACGTAGGCGGGAAGGCCGCCGAGGTTCAGCCGCCAGGAGATCGAGCCCATGTTGACGATCGCCCCGCCGCCGGCCGCCTTCATCATCGGGGCGACGGCCTTTGCGGCGAACACCTGGTGCTTGAGGTTCACGGCGAGGCGCTCGTCCCAGTACTCGGGGGTGAGGTCGTCGAGCGCGTGGCGCTGGTCGTGGGCGGCGTTGTTGACGAGCACCGTGACCGGCCCGTGGGCGGCCGCCGCGCCCTCGATCGCCGCCTCCAGCGCGGCAGTGTCCGTCACGTCGCAAGGGGTGAAGCGCACCGAGGCCCCGCCCTCGGCAAGGTCCTGTGCGAGCCGCCTCGACGGCTCCTCGGCGATGTCGACGAAGGTCACCCGGCAGCCCTGCCCGGCGAAGGCGCGCACAAAGGCCTCGCCGATCCCCGACCCGCCGCCGCTGACGAACACGGACCGGCTGGCAAGGCTCTGGTATCGGACGGCGGGGGCGATCGACGGCATGGGCGGGCTCCGGCTGGGAATTTCGGGGTCACAGAAGTAGCGCCGACGAGGCCCGGCCGCAAACGGGGCGGCGCCTCGGGTTCCGAGCGGCCCGCAGGCCGGGCCGAGCCGTTTGCGGGGACGTCCGGCCCGGTCAGGCCGCCTCGGCGCGCGACCTCGCCCGGAGGCGCCGAAGCAGGACATGGGCGGGCAAGGGGGCGAGCAGCAGGGCGAGGGCGTAGCAGGAGAGGTTGTGGATCCGCCAGGCCAGGAATCCGAGCGGAAGGATCGGGAGCCAGTAGACGGCGACGAGGCTGGCGAAGATCAGGCGGGCGTAGAGGGTCTGCATCCCGCTGACGACGAGAAGGGCGGGCGCGAGGAAGATCAGGCGGTACGCCCAGTTGTCGAACAGCACGAAGGATCCCAGGAAGATGAGCGCCGAGGACCAGAACAGGATGTGCTCGGTGTCCCCGAGGGCGTCGATCTCGTCGATCGTGGCCGCGAGGGCGGGGGTCCTCACCAAAGCGGAGGTGAAGGCCGCGGCGGCGAGGACGTAGAAGGCGATGGCCGTGTTGGCGAGCAGCGGATGGCTCTCGAAGTAGGGCGCCAGCTGGAGGCTGATCAGTCCGTAGGCGGCCCCGAAGCCCTTGGTCGTGCCGGCGAGCAGGCGGCCGACGTCCGCCAATGTGACCACGGCGAAGGGGGCGGCCAGCAGCAGCCCGACGAGGATGCGCCCGCGCACGGGCGCGAGCCTGCGGGAGAACAGCGCGGGGATGGCGAAGAGCGGGAACACCTTCGCCGCCGCGGCGATCCCGAACGACAGCGCGACGAGCATGCTGCGGCGACCGGCGACGGCCAGCACGGCGAAGGTGAGGAAGAAGGTGGTCGCGTCGGTGTTGCCCCGCTCGATCGCCAGAAGGGCGACGGGACTGAGCGCGACCAGGGGAAACGCGATCGGCTGCAGGCGCAGAGAGAGGACCAGCAGGGTGGCCAGGAACAGGAGGGCGTTCGCCCTCCAGAAGTCGATGAAGAAGTCCTCGCTGTAGTCGCCGAACCATGCATAGGCCGCCGACCAGAAGAACGGGTAGTTGTAGGGCGGTACGACCGCCTCGGGATGCACGTCGTGAACGATATCCGCGTTGCGATAGCAGACGCCGTAGCCAATCTCCGACCTGGTATGGGCTGAGCAATAGGCGTGAAGTTGTATCGCCCGTGCGTCCGCCCCGGGATAGCTGAAGGCTGGAACCGAGTACTCCCGGTACTTGCTTTCCCAATGTGACAAATCGGCGAATATGAAGACCTTGACGATCAACAACGCCATGGTCATCGCCACGACGACGCCGAGATTGGGGAAGCGAATTGGCATGCGAGAGCGCCCGGGCAGTTACTACTGTCCATTACAGGATACGCGGCGCATTGGAAAGGGTTGTGCGGCCGCGGGTGGAGGGGGAGGGCGCAAGACCCCCGTGGAGTCCGCGGGAGAAAGGAGAAGGGTCCTGCCGCGCCCTCGCTCCCAACCTCGCGCCCTCGGCCTGGCCGATCACAGGCTCGCCGCGAAGCGGGCGAGCGCCTCGGCGAAGTCGGTCGGGCTCTCCAGCATCGGCGAGTGGCCGCAGTTGAACGCGGCGGTCTCGACCCGCCGCCCGGCCGCCGCCGCGACATCGAGGACGGCCTTCGTCTGCGCCACCATGGGCTGCGGCGGGAAGCGCTCGGGGCCGGGCCAGTCCGGGACGATGCCGGCCTGCCCGAGGGTGCCGAAGTCGACGAGGCTCGCGTCGGACACGATCTTGTCGCGGGTACCGCGGACCCAGAGCAGCGGCGGCTTGGCGGCAGCGTCGACGATGCCGCTCCAGTCGCAGTGGAGCGGCGACAGCGCGTTGAGCACGCCACGCGCGCCGGGGGCGATGCCGGGCCAGTTGGGCGAGGCCTTGGCGATGCCGGGATAGAAGTCGTCGCCGAGGCGGGTCTTCAGGATCTCGCCGGTGAGGGCGTCCTCTCGCGGGCGGGCGAGGGCGAAGCCGTCGGCGAAGAAGAGGGCGCGCATCACCCCGCGCGCGGAGAAGGGGTCCTCGCCGCGGTCGCCCTCCCGCAGCCTGGCGAGGAAGCCCGGGTTGGCCGCGCCGCCGCCGCTGCCGGCGGCGTCCGGCGCGCAGAGTTCCGCCGGCACGCCCCTGGTGCCGCCGAAGCCGTGCGGCGGCACCGGGTTCACCAGCACCGCGCCGGCGAGGTCAGCCCCGTCGGTGACGAGGCGCCGCGCGACGATGCCGCCGCCCATCGACCAGCCGACCCAGATCCACCGCCGCACGCCGGCCCGCGGCCCGGCGGCCGCGGCAAGGGCGGCGAGTTCGCGGGCCCAGTCGTCGAGGCCGCCGTCGGCGCGCACTGGCGCCAGCGCCCCGCCGTCCGCCTCGGTGCCGCCGAAGCCGCGCAGGTCCGGCGCGAGGCAGTGGAAGCGCCCCTCGAGCGCCTCGATCGTCTCGCGCCAGAACAGTCCCGTCGAGATGTTGCCGTGCACGAGAAGAAGTCCAGTGTCGCTCGCGGCCGCTACGTCGCTCTCGAACACTCGCCAGACAAGTCCGGCCTCTACATATCTACTTTCCCGCATCTTCTCCCGCCTCCCCGACGACGCAGCCCAAGGCACTCCGGCGCGCCGGACGACGGTAGGCGGTCCCGGCCGATCTGGGAAGACGGGAGGCGGGACGGGACCGGACTCGCCGCGAAGGCGAGGCTGATCCTCACGGCCGGATGACGCCCTTTCGCAGGACGAGGTTTCCGTAGAGCCGGGGCTCGGAGGTGGCGACGACCGCATAGGCCGACCGCACCCGGTCGTAGAAGGCCTCGCCGTCGAGCGCGACGATGCGGGCGGTGGGCTCGTGCTTGGAAACGAGGAGGTCGAAGTCGTCGAAGATCGGCTCGCGCCGGTCCGGTTCGCCGGCGATCCCTGGGCGGAAGGCGGCGCCGTCGACGACGTCGTCGAGCGGCATCACCGAGAGGATGGCGTCGGCGACGGACACCGCGTCGTGGCCGTCCATCCGCACCACCCGCCGGCCGTGGGCGTCGGCGGGGTAGTTGCCGTCGACGACGGCGATCTCGTCGCCGTGGCCCATCGCCCGCAGGATCTTGAGGAGATCCGGGCCGAGCCGCGGATCGATTCCCTTCAGCATGGCTATACCTCTGTGAACAGGACCCCCCGGTCCATCGCGAAGTTGGCGAACAGCGGCAGGCTGCCCCCGCCGATCTCGCGGGCGTTGAGCCCGATGGTGCCCGCCCGCACCTCGACGGGTGTCAGCCCCTGCCGGTCGTGAGCCTCCATGGCGGCGGCGACGCCGGCGACGATGCGCTCGCGTACCATGGGCGGGAAGGCGCCGTCGATCACCGCCGCCTGGAAGTCGATCACGGCCGAGGCGGAGATGACCGCGTGGGCGATCGACCGGGCCGTCTCGGCGATCCATCCGTCGAGTTCCTCGCCGACGGAGAGGAAGGCGTCCGGCTCGCTCCACAGCCAGCCGGCCTCCTTGCCGGCGGCGATCAGCCGGGCCTCGAGCAGGTAGAGCGAGGCGCAGCGGATCAGCTGCCGGGTGCCCGTCGGAGTCGGCACCGGCATCGAGCCGACCGCGCCGGCGTTGCCGGAGAGGCCCGGGTGGAGCACCCCGTCCAGCACCACGCCGCCGCCGATGAAGGAGCCGATGAAGAAATAGATCCAGGCCTTGAGGTCGCCGTTCTCGCCGAACACCAGTTCGGCGGCGCAGGCCGCGGTGGAGTCCTTGCAGAGATACACCGGCCGGTCGATCACCGCGGCGATCTCGGCGCGGATGTCGGTGGTCCTCCAGACCTCCAGCGCGCCCTCGGGAGCGCCCACCTCGTAGGCCCAGTTCCAGAGCTCGAAGGGGGTCGCGATGCCGAGGCCGACGATGCGCCGGCGCTCGCCCTCGGAGAGGCCCTCCACCATGCCGGCGACGCCGTCGCGGACGAAGCCGATCAGATAGGCCGGGTGGGGGTAGGGGTAGGCGACGTGCACGTGCCGGCGCATGCGGCCGAGGAAGTCGATCAGCACCAGGTCGGCGCTGCGCCGGCCGATCTTCAGGCCGAAGGCGAGGGCGCCGTCCGGGTTGAGCGCGAAGGGGACCGAGGGCTGGCCGACGCGGCCGCGCTGCGGTTGCTCCTTGACCACCAGGCCGTCCGCCTCGAGCTGCTTGACGATGACCGAGACGGTCTGGGCGGACAGCCCGGTCAGCCGGGCGAGGTCGGCCTTGGGCAGGGCGCGGTGGCGCCGCACAAGCGACAGCACGAGCCGCTCGTTGTACTGGCGCACGCCGCTCTGGTTGGTGCCCCGGTCGAGGTCCACCGCCCTCAGGCGACCGTCGCTTCCGGGAGCGCCTTGGGCGCCCATCTCGCGTCTCCTCCCGCCGTGCCGGCCGGCGCCGCCCGTCTCACGATTCGCGGGAACCGGGAGCGGCGCTGGTACGTTGATCGTGGACGGGCGCTCCTCCGCGCCGGCCGCAAGCCCGGATGATCAGGCCGGCCCCCGCCTTCTGTCAATTATTAAATCCACCGGACTTATTTATTGACTCGGACCCTTGTCCGTGCAACCAATCGGGCATGGCCGCCCCGGGAGGGGGTGCCATGGCCGGTTCCGCCGCCGAGGCGGCCCGGGACCGACACATCATTCGGGAGGACACCCATGCACTCCATTCGCACCCGTCTTTCGACGGTTCTCTTCGGCTGCGCCGCGATCGTGGCCGTGAGCGCCGTTCCCTCGCTCGCCCAGGACAAGATCGGCGCCTGCCTGATCACCAAGACCGACACCAACCCCTTCTTCGTGAAGATGAAGGAGGGCGCCACCGCCAAGGCCGAGGAACTCGGCATCGAGCTGAAGTCCTACGCCGGCAAGATCGACGGCGACTCGGAGAGCCAGGTCGCGGCGATCGAGACCTGCATCGCCGACGGCGCCAAGGGCATCCTGCTCACCGCCTCGGACACCAAGGGCATCGTCCCGGCCGTGCAGAAGGCCCGTGACGCCGGCATCCTGGTGATCGCGCTCGACACCCCGCTCGACCCGGCCGACGCCGCCGACGCCACCTTCGCCACCGACAACTTCCTCGCCGGCGAACTGATCGGCAAGTGGGCCGCCGCCTCGCTCGGCGACGCGGCGAAGGACGCGCGGATCGCGTTCCTGAACCTCACTCCCTCGCAGCCGACCGTGGACGTGCTCCGCAACCAGGGCTTCATGCAGGGCTTCGGCATCGACCTCGCCGACCCGAACGTGATCGGCGACGAGACCGACCCGCGCATCGTCGGCCACGACGTGACCAACGGCAACGAGGAGGGCGGCCGCACCGCCATGGAGAACCTCCTGCAGAAGGATCCCTCCATCAACGTCGTCCACACCATCAACGAGCCGGCCGCCGCCGGCGCCTACGAGGCGCTGAAGTCCGTCGGCATGGAGGGCAACGTCCTGATCGTCTCCGTCGACGGCGGCTGCCCGGGCGTGCAGAACGTCAAGGAAGGCGTCATCGGCGCGACCTCGCAGCAGTACCCGCTGCTGATGGCCTCCCTCGGCATCGAGGCGATCAAGACCTGGGCCGAGAGCGGCGAGAAGCCCGCCACGACCCCCGGCAAGGACTTCTACGACACCGGCGTGAAGCTCGTCACCGACAAGCCGGCCGAGGGCGTGGAGTCGATCGACACCGAAGAGGGCATGGCCCTCTGCTGGGGCTGACGCCCGGCTCCCGCGCGCGGCCCGCCTGACGGGCCGGCGCGGGGAATTCGACCAAGGGGAGGGCGGCGCCGCCGCCCTCCGCCGCCCGAAGCGGCGGCAAGGGGTCCCGAGGACGGTTGCGCCGGGACCGAAGCAGCACGACACTTGCCGGACGATGGATCGGGGGTCCGCATGCCGGGCCACCGCCGTGCCATCGCGCAGGGAGGCCGCCCGATGAGCAGTGCCCAGGACTACGAGAAGTCCATCGACCAGAGCGATCGCGCCGTCGCCAGCTTCGAACGCCGCCGATCCCCGCTGCAGAAGGCGCAGCACTTTCTCCATGGCAGCCCGGCCGCGGTGCCGCTGATCGTGCTCATCGTCTCGGTCGTCGCCTTCGGCGTGGCGATCGGCGACCGGTTCTTCTCGGCCTTCACGCTGACGCTGATCCTGCAGCAGGTCGCCATCGTCGGCATCATCGGCGTCGCCCAGACGCTGGTGATCCTGACAGCCGGCATCGACCTCTCGGTCGGCGCGATCATGGTGCTGACCTCCGTGGTGATGGGCCAGTTCACCTTTCGCTACGGCCTGCCGCCGGAAATGGCGGTGCTCTGCGGCCTCGCGGTCGGCGCGCTCTGCGGACTGATCAACGGCGTGCTCGTCGCCGTCATGCGGCTGCCGCCGTTCATCGTGACCCTGGGGACATGGCAGATCTTTCTCGCCACCAACTTCCTCTACTCGGCGAACGAGACGATCCGCTCGCAGGACATCGAGGCCAACGCGCCGATCCTGCAGGTCTTCGGCGAGAACTTCCGCATCGGCAATGCGGTGTTCACCTTCGGCGTCGTGTTCATGGTGCTGCTGGTGGCCCTCGTCTGGTACGTCCTCAACCACACCGCCTGGGGCCGGCACGTCTACGCGATCGGCGACGACCCCGACGCGGCGGAACTCTCCGGCGTCCGGACCCGGCGCACGCTGATCCAGGTCTACGTGCTGTCCGGGCTCATCTGCGCGCTGGCGGGATGGGTGCTGATCGGCCGCATCGGCTCGGTCTCCCCCACGGCGGGGCAGTTCGCCAACATCGAATCCATCACCGCGGTGGTGATCGGCGGCATCTCGCTGTTCGGCGGCCGCGGCTCGATCCTCGGGATGCTTTTCGGGGCGCTGATCGTCGGCGTCTTCTCGCTGGGCCTGCGCCTCATCGGCACCGACCCGCAGTGGACCTACCTTCTCATCGGCGTCCTCATCATCGGCGCCGTGGCGGTCGACCAGTGGATCAGAAAGGTGAGCGCCTGATGAGCACCGAACCCATCCTCACCGCCCGCGGCCTCGTCAAGCGCTACGGCAGGGTCACCGCCCTGGACGAGGCCGACTTCGACCTGATGCCCAACGAGATCCTCGCGGTCATCGGCGACAACGGCGCGGGCAAGTCGTCGCTGATCAAGGCGCTCTCCGGCGCCGTGGTGCCGGACGAGGGGACCGTCCGCCTCGCCGGCAAGGAGGTGCGCTTCCACACGCCGCTGGAGGCGCGGGCCGCCGGCATCGAGACGGTGTACCAGAACCTCGCCCTGTCGCCGGCGCTGTCGATCGCCGACAACATGTTCCTCGGCCGCGAGCTCCGGGCGCCGGGCATCCTCGGCAAGTGGTTCCGCAAGCTCGACAAGAAGACGATGCAGAAGATCGCGCGCGACAAGCTCTCCGAGCTCGGCCTGATGACGATCCAGAACATCGACCAGGCGGTGGAGACCCTCTCCGGCGGCCAGCGCCAGGGCGTGGCGGTGGCGCGCGCGGCGGCTTTCGGCTCGCGGGTGATCTTCCTCGACGAGCCGACGGCGGCGCTCGGGGTGAAGGAGAGCCGCCGCGTGCTGGAGCTGATGCAGGACGTGAAGGCGCGCGGGCTGCCGATCGTGCTGATCTCGCACAACATGCCGCACGTCTTCGAGGTGGCGGACCGGATCCACATCCACCGCCTCGGCAAGCGGATCGCGGTGGTCGACCCGAAGCAGATCACCATGTCCGACGCGGTCGCCATCATGACCGGCGCCATGGCGCCGCCGCAGGAGCTGGCGACGGCCTGAACCCCCGACACCGGGGTCGCAAGGGTCCCCCGCCGGGAGCGGAACACCCCCGGCGTCGGCCGGGGAGTCCGCTCGCTCCGGCGGGACTTTCCGGATCAGTTCGTCGGAAGCATCACGGCGTCGATCACGTGGATCACGCCGTTGTCGGCCTTGATGTCCGCGGCGACGACGTTCGCCCCGTCGACGGTCACGCCGCCCGCGCCCTTCTCGACCGTGAGCGTCCGGTCGCCGGCCGCCTTCAGCGTCCGCACGTGGATCGCCTCGCCCGGCAGCATGTTCGAGGTCAGCTCGCGGCCGAGGACATGGTAGGTGAGCACCGCGGCGAGCTGGTCCTTGTTCTCCGGCTTCAGGAGGGTCTCGACGGTCCCCGCCGGCAGCTTGGCGAAGGCCTCGTCGGTGGGGGCGAACACCGTCAGCGGACCCGGCCCGCTCAGCGCCTCGACGAGGCCGGCGGCCTCGGCGGCGGCGAGCAGGGTGTTGAAGGTGCCCGCCTCCTTGGCGGTCTCGACGATCGAGGCCGCATTGGCGGAGCCGACCGACATCGCGACCACGGCGGCCGCAAGCGTGTACTTGAGCATGATGTCCATTCCTCTTCCGGGATGATGTATGCAGTGAGTTTAATGTGTGTGCGGCGACGATACGGCGGGGAGAGCGGCCCGGATCATCGCGGAAGATCGAAGATCACGGCCTTGTGACCGGCGGAACATGGGCCGAACGACTTCGGGGGTGGGTGATTGACTTGAAATCGCTTCGCCCAAAGCGTGCCCCACGGGCGCTGAATGATGGAGAACGCCGCCGGCGGGGCGGTGCCGTCCCGGCCGGGCAAGCACCCGGGTAGACCGCGGGCCTCGCAACGACTATTGCATGTCTCCGGCACATTGCATCGCGAGGTTCAGCCATGACCACCATCCGACCCCTTCGCATCGGCATCGTCTCCACGGCCCGGATCGGCCGGGAAAAGGTGATCCCGGGCCTTCGGACCACGCCCTGGGTGGACGTGGCGGCGATCGCCTCGCGCGACGAGGCGACGGCGAAGCGGGTGGCGGCGGACCTCGGCATCCCGGTCGCCCACGGTTCCTACGAGGCGCTCTTCGCCGACCCGTCCGTCGAGGCCGTCTACATCCCGACGCCGAACGACAGCCACGTGGACCTGTCGCTTGCGGCCGCCCGGGCCGGCAAGCACGTGCTCTGCGAGAAGCCGGCGGCGATGGACGCGGCGGACGCGGACCGGCTGAAGGACATCCCCGAGGGCATCGTCTACGCCGAGGCCTTCATGGTGCGCTGGCATCCGCAGTGGCTGAAGGTCCGCGACCTGGTGCGCGAAGGCCGCATCGGCACGCCGCTCGGCGTGCAGGCCTGGTTCTCCTATGCGAACACCGATCCGGCCAACATCCGCAACAAGCCCGAGACCGGCGGCGGCGCGCTGCTCGACATCGGCTGCTACCCGATCGTGGTCTCCCGCTTCGCCCTCGACGCCGAGCCGGTCCGCGTCGCCTCGCTGGTCGAGCGCGACCCCGCCTTCGGCACCGACCGCCTGACCAGCGCGCTGATGGACTTCGGCGCCGGACGGCACCTCACCTTCTCGGTCAGCACCCAGTGCGTGCCCTACCAGCGGGTGAACCTCTACGGCACCGAGGGCCGCATCGAGGTGATGATCCCCTTCAACGCGCCGCAGGGCGAGGAGACGGTGATCCGCGTCGACGACGGCCGCCTCCTTGGCGACGCCAGCGTCGAGACGATCCGCCTGCCGGCCTCCGACCAGTACGGGCTGCAGGGCGAGGCCTTCGCCAAGGCGGTCCGCGGAGTGGAGCCGATGCCCTGGGGCGTCGACGACGCCCGCCGCATGATGCGGATCCTCGACGCCGTGTTCGCCGCGGCGAAGGCCGGGGACTGGGTGGAGATCGCCTGAGCGGCCTCGATCAGGGCGGTGGATCCGCTCGCCGGACGGGCGAGTCGGCTTTGCATCGTCGATGCGGTTAATTTATCGTGAACGTCGGTCGGGGCGCGCGTGAGGCGGGCCCCGGCCGACGCATGCCGATCTGGCTCCTCAGGAAATCACGCCGATGGCCGAGAACCGCAGCGAAAATCCCGGCGAGGGCCGGATCGAGGGCAACGTGCGCAGGCTCTCGGACGCCGTCCGCCGGGTGCGGATCGCCGAGGCGGAACGCTCCGACGCCTTCGACGACCTGCACGAGGCGGAGCGGGCGCGCCTCGGCATGCTGGCCGACGAGCTCAAGGGCGTGTTCGGCGAGATCGCCCCGGAAGACGAGTATTTCATTTGCCGGATCTCCGGCAGCATGCCGCCGCGGCTTTGGATCGACCCCACCAGCCACGTGATGATCGGGCGCGACCGGCGCACCTACCGCTTCGTCAAGGATACACGCCTTGGCCGGGTGGTGATCTCCGAGACGGCAGAGCTCTCGCGCATGGCCGACGCGGTGACCGACTACATCGCCGAGCGGGTGATCGAGCGCGAGCGCGTCCTGGAAGGCGACTCGCTGATGACCAAGGTCCGCGACGCCGCCGCGCCGCGCAGCCGGGAGGCCGCGTCGGCGCAAGCCGCGGCCGCCGCGCAGCGGGACGGCGGCAGCACCGTCATCTGGACCCTGATCGCATTGCTGCTGGGAGTCGCGATCGGCGCCGTCGGCCTGATCGGCTACGCCTGGCTCACCGTGCCGGTCTGAACCGCGGGCGGCCGCACGGTCCCCGACAGGGACCAGACCGCCTCGCCGGCCACCTCGAACTCCCCGCCCGGACGCAGGATGCGGTGCTCGGTGAGGCGCACCGTCCAGCCGGCGTTGGTCCGGTCGATGTCGAAGAGGTTGAAGCCGGCGCCGGGCATGCGCCCGCCCGGCTCCTGACTCGCCGAGGGCACGCCCACCACCGGCACCATCCCGTCCGGCCCCTCCACCGACATCTGCGTGTTGAGATGGGTGTGCCCGTGCAGCACCAGTTCCGCCCCGTGGGCGTGGATCGCCTGGCGCACGCGGCTGCCGCCGATCAGCCGCTTGTGCCAGTCGGTCGACCCGCGCACCGGCGGATGGTGGATCAGCACCACGCGGAAGAGGCCGTGGTGGCCGGCGGTGACGAGCGTCTCGCCGAGGACGGTCGCCTGCGGCACCGAGACGTAGCCGGTCGCCATGAAGGGCGCGCTCGCCCGCGCGGTCGATACCCCGACGAGGGCGACGGGGTCGCGGCGGCGAAGCGTCGGCCAGCGCGGCTGCACGTGGTCGTGGTCGCCGAGCATGAAGTCGCGCCAGATCTCGCTGGCGCGTTCGAGCGCGCCGGGGACATAGGCGTCGTGGTTGCCCGGCACGACGGTGACGTCGCTGCTTTCCCCGAGCGTCTCGAGGAAGGCGCGCGCGGGCTCCAGCTCCGCCTTCAGGGCGATGTTGACGAGGTCGCCGGTCACCGCGATGTGGTCCGGCCGCGTCGCCTTCACCGCTTCGGCGAGGCGCAGCACCAGGTCGCCGCGCATGGCCACGGCCCGGTTGCGGTGCCAGTTGATGTAGCCGAGCACCCGCTTGGACGCGAGTTCGCGGATCGAGGCCACCGGCAGCGGGCCGAGGTGCGGGTCGGAGAGATGGGCCAGGCGGAACATGCGACCATGGGTTAACGGAGGCGCCCGCCTGCGTAAACCCTTCGTCGGTCCGTCGTTTCCGCCGATCCCCGGTCGCGGGCGCTCAGCGCTCGTTGAGCCCGAGCAGCATCGCGGTGACGCGCGGGTCGGTGACGTCCACGGCGGGCATCCAGGCGAAGCTGGGCGTGCGGAAGCCGAGGCGGCGGAACAGGGAGAACATGATACTCTTCTTTTTGATAAGCTAATGGCGGTCTTGCCGGGCGCGTTGGAACGAATGGGCCGTCGCGCAGGCCTCATATAGTCATTTTCGGCGAGAGTTGGCAGCCGCCCGGCCGCCGGGCAGGGTTGCGGCGCCCGCATGGGTGCGAGGCGCGTCGATGGCAAGGATCGAAGGGGCTCGATGATCCGGGACGGACTTCTCGATGCGCTCCAGCCGGGGCTGTTCTGGCTGCAGTCGCTGCGCAACAGGGTCGTGAAGGGTGTGACGCTCGGGGTCCGCGGCTTCGTCACCGACCCTTCCGGCAGCATCCTCCTCGTCCGCCACAGCTACATCGCCGGCTGGTACCTGCCCGGCGGGGCGGTCGAGCCGCGGGAGACGGCGCTGCAGTCGCTGTCGCGGGAACTGGTCGAGGAGGCGGGAGTGGAAATCACCGGGGAGGCGCCGCTGCTCGGCTTCTACTTCAACGAGCAGCACAATCGCCGCGACCACGTCGCGCTCTACCTGGTCCGCGAGTTCCGCCAGGTCCGCGAGTTCCGGCCCAATGCCGAGATCCTGGAGGCCCGCTTCTTCGCCCCGGACGCCCTGCCGGACGGGATCACCGACAGCACCCGCCGCCGCCTCGACGAACACCTCCACGGGACCCCGGTCTCGGCCAAGTGGTGAGGTGCGGCGTCGGCTGCGCTTTTCGCCGGGACCGCGGCGCGATCGCCTGGCGATCCGGCACATCCGCCCGCTTGCGCATCTCCGGGCATCGGTGGTATCCGGAACGCCTTGTTACGAGGGACAGATGCCGATGCATCCCGGGGCCGGTCTGCGACGACGACGCGAGGACTGCGGGGTTCGCCCGCATCCTTCGCGCGCGCGCCGCGGCTGACCGTCCCCACCCGATCCGAGGGGCGGCGCGCGGACCGAGACCGACGCCCCCCTGGACGAGAGACAGCCCGTGACCTTCGCCTCCGAAACCCTGCCCGCGGCCGGCGCGTCCGCCGCCCCTGAGGCCGCCTGCCGGCTCGAACGCCCCTCCGACGACCTCGCGATCGAGGCGATCCACGAGGAGGCCTTCGGGCCGGGCCGCTTCGCCCGCACCGCCTTCCGCCTGCGCGAGGGCCATCCGCACGATCCGCGGCTCAGCTTCGTCGCGACGGTGGGCGGCGACCTCGTCGCCTCGGTGCGGCTGACGCCGATCCGGATCGGCGCGGCTCCGGCGCTGCTGCTCGGCCCGCTCGCCGTCAGGCCGCACCTCAAGAACCGCGGCATCGGCAAGGCGCTGATGCGGACCGCCATGGAGGCGGCGCGCGTCGATGGCCACCGGCTGGTGCTGCTGGTCGGAGACCTGCCCTACTACTGGCCCTTCGGCTTCCGCCCGGTGCCGCCGGGCTCGATCGAGATGCCGGGGCCGGTCGATCCGGCGCGCCTGCTCCTCGCCGAATTGGCGCCCGGCGCGGCGGCGGAGGCGCGCGGCCGCGCCGTCGGCGGCCGCTGACCGGGAGCCGTCAGCGGCCCTCCCGCCACCAGGTGCCGCCCAGCACCATCAGCAGCGCCGCAAGGCCGAGGAAGCCGGAGAAGAGGCGCGTGCGGTCGATCCCGGTCACCTCGTAGGCGTCCGACAGGTCGAGGCCGATCCAGCCGGAGCCGCCGAAGACGGTGCCGCCGCGCTGCGGCACGATCCGCGGGACGGAGATCTCGTCCCCGGCGCCCTCCTTCAGCCGCTGCACGCTGCCGCGGGTGGCGGCGGCGACGGGCTCCAGCACCTCCGTGGTGGAAATGAGTGTGCGGAACTCGCGCGGGTCCGTCGGGCCGACGTGGGCGAGGGCGGTGAGGTCGCCGTCGCTCGCCCGGTAGAGGCCGAGCGGGGCGTCGTCGACGCGGGCGCGGAAGAGGCCCGGCTCCTCCTCGGCGAGGGTCACCTCGCGGGTGGAGCCGTCGGGCATGGTCAGCGTCACCGGCGAGGCGGCGGGCTCGAGCGTCTGCCGCTCGACGACGAGGTCGCCATCGTCGGCGGCAAGGCGAAGCGCCTCCTCCTCGAGGTCCGGCTCCTTCATCAGCCAGTGGGCGAGCCGCCGCAGCAGCGGCACGTGCGGCCCGCCGCCCTCGAATTCGCGCGCCCACAGCCAGACGTGGTCGGAGAGCAGCATGGCGACGCGGCCCTCGCCCTCGTGGCTGAGCACCAGCAGCGGCCGCCCGTCCGGGCCGTCCATCACCACCGAGCCGCGCTCGGGATCCGCCTCGATCAGCCGGAACCAGCGGGACCAGGACGGGTCGGCCGGGTCCGTGGGATCGTCGCCGGGCAGGTCGCGGGTGACCGGGTGGCGGCGGCCCTCGTCGCTGACCACGGCCTTGAAGGGCACCTCGATCGAGCCGCCGGTCGGCCGCGCCGGCAGGGTGGGCGCCAGCGGCGTCTCGTAGACGCTGTCGGGCCCGAGCGGGTTCGGCCCGGCGGCGATCAGCACCGCGCCGCCGTCCTCGACATAGCGGGCGATGTTGTCGAAGTAGATCAGCGGCAGCACGCCGCGGCGCTGGTAGCGGTCGAAGATGATGAGGTCGAACTCGTCGATCTTGGTCGCGAACAGCTCCCGCGTCGGGAAGGCGATCAGCGACAGCTCGTTGATCGGCGTGCCGTCCTGCTTCTCCGGCGGGCGCAGGATGGTGAAGTGGACAAGGTCCACCGAGGCGTCGGACTTGAGGAGGTTGCGCCAGGTGCGCTCGCCGGCGTGCGGCTCGCCGGACACGAGCAGGACCCGCAGGTTTTCGCGGATGCCCTCCACCACGGCGACCGCCCGGTTGTTCACCGGCGACAGTTCGCCCTCCACCGTCGCCGTCTCGATCTCGAAGATGTTGGCGCCGCCATGGGCGACCTCGAGGTCGATGCCGATCTCCTCCCCGGGGGCCACCGGCAGGCTCGCGATCTCCTCGCCGTCGCGGCGGATGGTGACGTCCGCGGTGGCGCGGCTGCCCGGCGCGCCCTGGTCGTCGACGCGGAAGCGCAGCGGCTGGGTGGAGCCGACGAGGCCGAACTTCGGCGCCGAGACGATGGCGACCCGCCGGTCGAACTCGTCGGCGGAGCCGGTGATCAGGCCGTGCACCGGGGCGTCGAAGCCGAGGCCGGCGACGTCGCCGGGGGCGTCGTGGACGATCCCGTCGGTGACCGCGATGATGCCGGCGATCCGATCCGGCGGCACGTCGGACAGCGCCCGGCTCACCTCGCCGAAGATCTGGGTACCGTCGCGGGTGCCGTCGGCGCCGACGTCGACCTCGCGCACCTCGACGTCGCGCTGGCGGGCCAGCCGCTCCTTCAGCGCCTCGACCGCGGCGACGGTGTCCTCCTGCCGGCCGCCGGCGACCTGCGACGGGCTGCGGTCCGAGACGAGCGCGACCACGCTGGTGAGCGGCGTGCGCTGCTCCTCGACCAGCGAGGGATCGGCCAGCGCCGCGAGGAGGGCGAGGAAGGCGAGGCCGCGGACCAGGGCGCCCCGCACGCCCCGCGCCGCGCCGAACCCGACCACCGCCAGCGACAGTACGGCCGCGACGGCGATCAGCCACCAGGGCAGCAGGGGATCGAAGGCGATGCTCCAGGACAAGGGGCGGCTCCGCTACTGGCCGAGGCGCTCGAGGAGCGCGGGCACATGCACCTGGTCGGCCTTGTAGTTGCCGGTCAGCGCGTACATCACGATGTTGACGCCGGAGCGCAGCGCGAACTCGCGCTGGCGCGGCTCGCCCGGCACCACCGGGTAGAGGAAGCTGCCGGCGTCGTCGGCCGCCCAGGCGCCGGCGAAGTCGTTGCCGGTGATCAGGATCGGCGAGACGCCGTCGCCGGTGCGCACCGGCCGCACCTCGCCGGCCTCGGCGAGCTCGGGATCCTCCTCGCTGCGGCTGGCCTCCACCCAGAGCGGGCTGCCGACCATGCGGCCGGGGAAGTCCTCGAGCAGGTAGAAGGACTTGGTCAGCACGTGGTCGGGCGGGACCGGTTCGAGCTGGGGAATGTCGAGCGTCGCCAGCATCTCCCGGAGCCGCTCCGACTCCGCCGTCGTCGCGGTGCTGCCCGGGATCGAGGAGAGCTGGTCGCGGGTGTCGAAGAGCACGGTGCCGCCGGACTTCATGAAGGCGTCGACCCGGCTCATGGTCGCCGGCGTCGGGGACTCGGTGTCCGGGGCGATCGGCCAATAGATCAGCGGGTAGACCGAGAGCTCGTCGACCGCAGGGTCGACGGCCATCGGCTCGCCGGCCTCGAGGGCGGTACGGGAGGCGAGGAAGCGGGTGAGGGCGGAAAGGCCGAGCCGGCTCGCCTCGTCGGTGGCGGCGTCGCCGGTCTCCACATAGGCGAGGCGGGTCTGCGACACCGCGTCGAGCAGCTTCTGGTCCTCCGCCGAGAGCCCCTGGGCCCGGGCGCCGTCCGGCACCGCGAGCGCGGCGAGCGCGGCGACGAGGACGGCGGCGGCGCCGGCGCGGCGCCTCGGCATCAGCTGGGCGAGGCCGCCGACGAGCAGGATCACGATCACCGCGTCGGCGAGGAGGAGCAGGAAGGCGGCGCCGAACAGCCAGGGCTCGAGGGCGATCCCGGTCTCCGCGCGCAGCGGCACCGCGGTCGCCCGGCCGTCGAGGCCGGAGAGGTCGAGCCGCACGAACGGCGTGTCCGGCCGCATCAGGTTCACCGACCGGAAGGCGTCCTCGCTGCCGTAGAGGCCCGCCGGCGTCGTCCGCGAGGCCTCCACCGCGGCGGCCGTCGAGGCCGGGATGCCGCGCACGTCACCCGGCGGCGAGGTGAGGCGGCCGCGGCCGTCGAGGATCGACATCGGCGCCAGCAGCGCCTCGGTGGTGACCGCCCGGTCGGCGGTGGCCGGGCCGGTGGCGGTGCCGAGCGCCACGGCCCGGCGCAGCATCTCCACGAAGGAGCCGGAGAGCGGCAGGTTGGACCAGGTGGTGTCGGCGGTGACGTGGAACAGCACGATCCAGCCCGCGCCGCGCTGGGCGGCGGTCACCAGCGGCGTGCCGTCGGCGAGGCTCGCCCAGGTATGCTCGCCGAGGTCGGCGGTCGGCTCGGCCAGCACCTGCCGCTCCACCTCCACGTCGCCCGGCACGGGGATGTCGGCGAAGGGACCGGTCTCGGAGAAGGAGGCGAGTGCCTGCGGCTCCTCCCAGGTGAGGCTGCCGCCGAGGGTGCGGCCGCCGCGGCGAAGCTCCACCGGCACCACGTCGTCCTCGCCGGCGGCGAGGCGCGGGCCGGCGAAGCGGATCAGCACCCCGCCGCGCTCCACGAAGTCCGCCACGGCCTCGGCCGTCTCGCCGGTGAGGGTGCCGACGTCCGCCATGGCGATGGCGGCGATGCCGTCCTCCAGGTAGCCGTGCACCGCGGCGTCCACCGCCGGCGAGCGCGGCTCGCGGATGTCGGCGAAGGGCGACAGGGCGCGGGTGAGATAGTAGGTCGGCGACAGCAGCGGCTGCGCCCGGTCGCTCGGCACGCCCGAGACGAGGCCCACGGTGCGCCGGCGCCAGCGGTCGTCGAGAAGCTGGACGGCGGCCGCGCTGTCCACCCCCACCGCCTCGACCCGGGCGATCTCGTTGCGAAGCTCCAGCGGCAGGGCGAAGGAGACCGCGGTCTCGGTGCCGCCGCTCTCGAAGGCAAAGGGCTGCTCGTCGAGGAGCACGCCGCGGCGGTCGAGCGCGCGGACGAGGCCGGTGGCCGCCGTCGCCTCGTCGATCCGCCGGAGGTTCGCGGCAAGGCCCTCGCCGTCGTGCGCGACCGACGTGACGGCGACCGGCGGCGGGGCGGCCGCCCCGGCGACGGCGATCCGTGCGTCGGGCGCCATCCGCGCCAGCGCCGCGGCGAAGGCGGCGCCGCTGCCGTCGTCGGCAGGTTCGGCGATCCACACCACGTCGCCGGGAGGGGCCGCCGTCGCGGCGTCGGCGAGCGCGCCGGCAAGCGGCGCATGGTCGGGCGACCAGGAGCGCGGCGCGATGGTGGCGAGGCGGCGGCGGGCCTCCTCGGGCGTCGATGCGGCGATCTCGTCGGTGACGCCGTCGGCGGTGCCGGCCACCAGCACCGGCCGGCCGGCCTCCGCCGCCTCGGCGACCGCCGCCTCGGCGGTGGCGAGGCGGGCCTGCCAGTCCGGCCCGGCGGAGTAGCCGTTGTCGACGAGCACCCAGATCGGGCCGCTGCCGGCGGTCACGGCCGCCTCCGGCCGCAGGGTCGGGCCGGCGAGGGCGAGGATCACCAGGGCGGCGAGCAGGAGCCTCAGCAGCGTCAGCCACCAGGGCGTGCGGGCGGGCGTCTCCTCCTCGACCCGCAGGCGGAGCAACAGGCGGAGCGGCGGGAAGGTCACTGTCTCGGGCCGCGGCGGCGTCACCCGGAGCAGCCACCAGAGCACCGGCAGGGCGGCGAGGCCGACCAGCACCCAGGGCGCGGCGAAGGCGACGGGAAGCCCCAGCATCAAACGCCCCCCGCCGCATAGGAGGGGCCGGAGGTCCCGGCGGTGAGCCGGCCGTGAAGGGCGAGCAGGACCTCGGCCGGCGGCCGGTCGGTGTGATGGATCAGGAAGCTCCAGCCGGCGCCGCCGCGGGTCGCGGCCCTGAGGGTGTCGCGCTGCGCCGCGAGGGCGGCCTGGTAGCCTTGCCGCCAGGCCTCGGCCCGGCCGGCGGTGAGCCGCGTTCCGCTCTCCGGGTCGCGGAACTCGGTGCGGCCGGAGAAGGGGAAGGTCTCCTCGACCGGGTCGAGCACCTGGACGAGGTGCACCCGCGCGCCGACGGCGGAGAGGGTGGAGAGGTCGCCGGCAAGCTCCTCCGGCGGGTCGAGGAAGTCGCCGAGCACCACCACCTCGTGGAAGCGGCGGACGGCGGCGACGGAGGGACGGGCCTCGTCCTCCTCGACCCCGGCGAGCGCCAGCACCAGCTTGTCGGCGGCGGCGCGGCTCGCCACCGGCCGGCCGTGGCCGAGCAGGCCGATCCGCTCGCCGGAGCGGGCCAGCAGTTCGGCGAGGGCGATCATCACCGTCACCGCCCGGTCGCGCTTGGTCGCCTCGGCGAGCCGCGAGCGGAACTGCATGGAGGCGGAGAGGTCGCTCCACAGCCAGACGGTATGGGCGTTCTCCATCTCGCGCTCGCGAACATAAAGGTGCTCGTCGCGCGCCGAACGGCGCCAGTCGATCCGCCGGGCGGGCTCGCCGAACTGGAAGGGCCGGAACTGCCAGAAGTCCTCGCCGGTGCCGGCGCGCCGGCGCCCGTGCCATCCCGACGACACCGTGTTGGCGACCTGCCGCGCCGCGACCAGCAGGTCCGGAAGCGACGCGGCCAGCGACCGGGCGCCCGCTGTCAGCTGCGGCGGTATGGTGCGGGGCTGGCCGGCCATGCTCATCCGATCTGCCGGGTGATGTCGGCGATGACGTCGCGCACGCCGATACCGTCGGCGCGGGCGGCGAAGCTCATCGCCATGCGGTGCTGCAGCACCGGTTCGGCGAGCGCGCGCACGTCGTCGACCGAGGGCGCGAGCCGGCCCTCGGCGAGCGCCCGGGCGCGCACGGTCAGCATCAGCGCCTGGCTGGCGCGGGGCCCGGGGCCCCAGGCGATCAGGTCGGAGTGGCGGCCGACGCCGGAGCCCGGCCGCGCCGCCCGCACGAGGTCGAGGATCGCCTCGACGACCGAATCGCCCACCGGCACGCGGCGGACCAGCTTCTGCAGGCGAAGGAGTTCCTCCCCGGTCAGCACCTGGGAGGCGACCGTCTCCTCCGCGCCGGTGGTCTCGATCAGGATCCGCCGCTCCGAATCGCGGTCCGGATAGACCACGTCGATCTGCAGCAGGAAGCGGTCGAGCTGGGCTTCGGGGAGGGGATAGGTGCCCTCCTGCTCCAGCGGGTTCTGGGTTGCGAGCACGTGGAACGGCTCGGGCAGGTCGTGGCGGTGGCCGGCGACGGTGACGTGCCGCTCCTGCATCGCCTGCAGGAGGGCGGACTGGGTGCGCGGCGAGGCGCGGTTGATCTCGTCGGCCATCAGGAGCTGCGCGAACACCGGGCCGCGGAGGAAGCGGAAGGCGCGGGCGCCGTCGGCCGCCTGCTCCAGCACCTCGGAGCCGAGGATGTCGGAGGGCATCAGGTCCGGGGTGAACTGGATGCGGCGCTCGCTGAGCCCGAGCACGGTGCCCATGGTCTCGACCAGCTTGGTCTTGGCGAGGCCCGGGACGCCGACGAGAAGGCCGTGGCCGCCCGCCAGCACCGTGATGAGGGCCCGCTCGACCACCTGCTCCTGGCCGAAGATCACGGACGCGATCGCATCCCGCGCGGCGACGATGCGGTCCACCGCCGCCTCGACGTCCGCCATGATCGCCTCGGGGTCGACCGCCTGTCCGATACGGGGTGCACTCATGCCTGGCCTCCGGTTCCGATGCGCCCGGGCGCGAGTTTGACATCCTTCTTGCGCGGGCGCACCCATCTCGACCATGTCGTAACATGGGCTCTAGCGGGCGTTCGTCCATGGGAGGAGCACGGCGCGGCGAAAAGGTGGCGGAAGCGGCGGGGGCGCCTCACGTGGTCGTGATCCGGTGTGAATTGGGAGAGGGAAGAATGGCGGAGAACGACCGCATCGCGGGACGGGGCGACGCGGCGGGGCTGGCGGCGCTGATTTCCCGTGCGGCGGGAGGTCGCGGCCTGCCGCCCGTGGAGCGCTGGTCGCCCCCCTTCTGCGGCGACATCGACATGGAGATCGACCGCGACGGCCGCTGGCACTACCTCGGCACCCCGATCGGCCGCGAGGCGCTGGTGCGTCTCTTCGCCGGCGTCCTCAAGCGCGAGGGCGACGGCTACGTCCTGGTGACGCCGGTGGAGAAGGTCGGAATCCGCGTCGCCGACGTGCCGTTCATGGCGGTGGAGATGCACGCTGAGGGAGAGGGCGCCGGCCGGCGCATCACCTTCCGCACCAACGTCGGCGACGTGGTCGAGGCGGGACCGGAGCACCGGCTGCGCTTCGCGCTCGCGCCCGACGGCGGGCTCCTGCCCTATGTCCACGTCCGCCGCGGCCTCGAGGCGCGGCTGACCCGTCCGCTGCTGCACGAGATCGCCGACCTGGTGGAGGAGGACGGGGAGGGGCGTCTCGGCATCCACGCGGGCGGGGTGTTCCACCCGCTTCCCGAGGGCGCCATGGAGGCGGGGGCCTGACGTGAGCGAGACCCGGGCGCCGCCCTTCACCGTCGAGGATCTCCGCCTGCGGCAGGACCGGCTGCACCGGCCGGACGGCCGGGAGTTGACGCCGCGGCTCCACGCCGGCGACCACGTCACCGATCCCTCGCTCGCCGGCTTCCTCGACGGCGTGACCCTGCGCGATGCGGCCGTGCTGGTGCCGGTGTCGCCGCGCCCCGAGGGCGCCGCGGTGATGCTCACCCGCCGCACCGACCACCTCGCCGCCCACGCCGGCCAGATCGCCTTCCCCGGCGGCAAGATCGACCGGGGCGACGCCGGTCCCGTGGCCGCGGCGCTGCGTGAGGCCGAGGAGGAGATCGGCCTCGATTCCCGCCTCGTCGAGCCGCTGGGGCTGCTCGACCCCTATATCTCCAACTCCGGCTTCCGCATCTTCCCCGTGGTCGCCGTGGTCGAGCCCTTCGCCGCCGTGACGCCCAACCCCGAGGAGGTGGCGGACGTCTTCGAGGTGCCGCTCGCCTTCCTGATGAGCCCGGAGAACCACGTGCTCGAGACGCGGCCCTGGCGCGGCGTCGAGCGCCGCTACTACGCCATGCCCTACCGCGAATGGCGGATCTGGGGCGTCACCGCCGGGATCATCCGGCTTCTGCACGACCAGGTCTACGGATGACGGCGACGATCGACCCCACCCGCGCCCCCTTTCTCGCCGATCCCGGATACCGCCGGCTGATCGCCGTCCTCGAGGCGGACGGCGAGCGGGCGATGGCGGTCGGCGGCGCCGTCCGCAACGCCCTGATGGGGATCCCGGGCACCGACGTCGACATCGCCACCACGGCGCTGCCGGAGACGGTGATGGCGCGCGCCCGGCGGGCCGGTCTCAAGGCGGTGCCCACCGGCATCGAGCACGGCACGGTGACGGTCGTCGTCGACCACGTCGGCTACGAGGTGACGACGCTGCGCTCGGATGTGGAGACCGACGGCCGCCGGGCGACGGTGGCCTTCACCCGCGACTTCGCCGCCGACGCCGGCCGGCGCGACTTCACGATGAACGCGATCTACGCCGACCTCGACGGCCGGTTGACGGACCCCACCGGCGGCGTCGCCGACGCGCTCGCCCGGCGGGTGCGCTTCATCGGCGATCCGCACCTCAGGATCCGCGAGGACTACCTCCGGATCCTGCGCTTCTTCCGCTTCCACGCGGCCTTCGGCGCGGGCGAGCCGGATCCCGCGGGTCTTGCCGCCTGCGTCGAGCTGCAGCAGGGCCTCGATCGGCTGTCGCGCGAGCGGATCGGCCAGGAGATGCGAAAGCTGGTGGTGGCGCCTCGCGCGGCCGACACGATCCGGCTGATGGCGAAGGTCGGCATCCTCGCCCATGTGCTCGGCCGCAACGCCCACCCCGAGGCCTTCGCCCGCTTCGCGGCGCTCGCCGCCGAGGCGGGCCATGCGCTGACGCCGGCGGCGGCGCTCTCGGTGCTCGCCGACATCGCCGATCCCGAGCCGGACGCCGAGCACCTTGGCGAGAGGCTCCGGCTGTCGCGGGCCGAGACGGCCGAAATCGCCCGTCTCGCCCGTCTCGCCGCCGACCTCGGGCCCGCCCCGGACCGCCACGCGGTGAAGCTCGCCGTCTACCGGCACGGCAACGAGGCGGCCGTCGCCGGGCTGCTCGCCGCGGCGGCGAAGGCGGGAGCCGGGGCCTCGCCGCATCTCGGCCTCGCACGGAGCTGGACGGCGCCGCGCTTCCCCGTCACCGGCCGCCAGCTGCTCGCCGAAGGCCATCCGCCGGGGCCGGACCTCGGCCGCCGCCTCGCCGAACTCGAGGCGGCCTGGATCGCCGCGGATTTCGGCGAGGGCTGAGCGGCGGCGCAGCCACCCCCGGATTTTCGCATCAGATCAGCCCGAGATCCTCGTCGCTCGCCGGTCGCCCGTACTTGTCCCGGGGCGGCCACGGCCGGCCGGGCCAGTCCGGCTCGAAGGCGAAGCTCGACAGCCGCCGGCCCGGCGGCAGCGCGCCGTTGCCGTAGCCGAGCGCGTAGTCGTAGTAGAGCTTGACGATCTCCTCCCGCGACACCTGCTGCGCGGCGGGATGGGCGAGACAGGCCTCCCGCCAGCGCCGCAGCCGGTCGAATTCGGCGGGGATGTCGTAGCCCTCGTAGTAGTCGAGGAACCAGAAGCGGGCGAAGAGGGGCGTGAAGACCGTCTCGGCGAGGCCGAAGCGGTCGAGCAGCCAGGTGCCATCCGGCGCGTGCCGCCGCAGGAACGCGTCGATCCGCCGGTAGTGCCCGGTCATCGCCGCCTCGCGGGCGGCGCGTTCCGCCCGGTCCTGCACCATCACGAAGCCGTAGCCGGCCTCGACGAGGGGACCCTCCATGGCGATCAGCATGTTCTCGACCGCCCGGCTCAAGGGGTCCGCCGCCGCAACGGGCGGGTCGGGGAAGAGGTCCTCCAGGTAGCGCAGGATCACGAGGCTCTCGCGGACGATGCCGCCCTCGGGCGTCTCGAGCACCGGCAGCGCGGTCGAGCCGTCCGTCCGGGCGAGGAGCGCCGGATCCCGCGGCCGGGTGATGTCGACCACGCGGAACTCGACCCTGTCCCCGAGCCCCTTCAACGCGAGAAGGATCTCGAGCCGCTGGGAAAATGGGCAGACGGGGATGTGGTGGACGACGGGCTTCCTCTCCGACGGCATGCGGCGCGTCTCTCCTCCGACGACATGGGCCGCGGAGGGAAGCACAGGAGGCCGCCCGCATGCAACCGGCGGCTGCGCCCCCGCCGCATCCGGGCCGGCGGGGGCGACCGGGCCGTGAGCCGTCACGCGCCGGCCGCGATCTCCCCGAGCCAGCCGGCGAGGGCGTCGCGGTGGGCGGCGAGCCCCTTGTAGGCGAGCTGGTCGGCGTCGAGCCCGAGCAGCTGGTCGCGCAGCCCGGCAGCGAGCCGGGCGCCGTCCGGATGCTCCCGCAGCGCCGCGACGGGATCGACCATCACCTTGATGGTGAAGAGGATGTCGCCGCTCTCCGGCATCCTCGTCAGCGTCTGCCGCTCGACGCGGACGAAGGCGCCTACCTCCGGCCGGCGTCGCCAGTCGGGGGCGAGCCGTTCCGGGGCGGGGTGGTAGAGCACGGCGTCCGGGTAGATCGACCAGTTGAGCCGCCAGACCGGGATGCCGACGCGCAGGTTGTCGAAGATCCGCGCCATCCGGGGGGCCATCGCCGGGTAGCCGGGAACCCGGTCGTGGATCGCATCGAGGCTCCGACAGAACTTCTCCCGCAGCGACCAGGAGGAGGGGGCGCACAGCGCCGCCGCGGCGAGGCGCCAGCCGTCGCCGCCGCGGCGCATCAGCACGAGGTCGTCCTGCACCAGCCGCGCCGCGGCGAGGAGGGGCGGGCCCTCGCCGAGCGGCACCACGCGGCCCGCCGGGACGACGGAAATCCCCTCGGCCATCGGCCTCCACACGTCCGGGTGGCGATCGCAGAGGTGGGCGACGAGCGCCTCCAGCACCTCGCGCTGGCTCTCCCCGGTGTCCGGCTCGGCCGCGAAGACATCGTCGAATCGCGAGGCGAACAGCGCCTCCTTCGCCGCGAGGTCGTCCGCCATGCGCTCGTCCGGCTCGATCCAGCGCGACGGGTCGAGCGGCGCGAGGCCGATGGCGAAGGGGCGGGCGGAGCCGTCGTAGGGCGTCAGGGCGAAGGGCGGCAAGGCGGGTCTCCGTGCGGCGGGCCTCCTTGCTAGCACCTCGCCCGTGGCGGCGTCACCGTCCCGCCGGGCCGCGACCGAGGAGCGCGAGGGTGCGCTCGTCGGCGCGGCCGCCGTAGAACCTTTCCAGCACCTGCGCAAACAGCGGCTCCTCCGGCGCGGCCTCGGCGAAGAGGGTCATCGAGGAGCGGAGCTTCAGGTCGTCCGGCGTGCCCAGCACCTCACGGATCGGCTGGTCGGGGAGGGCGAGCAGCAGCCGGCAGGCCTCGCGCAGCCGCGCCCCGAGCAGCGGATGCGCGGCATAGTCGGTGGCCTCCCGCAGGCCGTCGATGCCATAGAACGCCGCCGTCGGGCTATGCCCCAGGCCCTTCAGCTGCGGAAAGACGAACCACATCCAGTGGCTGGTCTTCCGCCCGCGCGCCAGTTCGGCGACCACGTCGCCCCAGACCCCGGCCTGGGCATCGACGAAGCGCTCCAGTCCGCTCGCGGCCATGGTCGGCTCCCTGCTGATCCCTCCGGGCCATTCAAGCAGACCCGACGGCGCGCCGACAGCACCTACGTGCGACTACGAGGGGGCGCCGGCGCGCATCCCGCCCGCGGCGCGATCCGGCTAACCTTCCCGCGCAGACACCGCGGACCGGGAGACTTTGATGGCGACGATCGGAAACCAGGACGGCGGAATGCTGAAGCTCGTCCAGGGCGCCGAGGAGGCGTTCCTGTCCGGCCGGCGCCGAAAGCAGGAGGACGTGGAGAGCGCGGTCGCCATCTTCCTGGAGATGCTCCGCGGCTTCGAACTGTTCGAGGTGCCGGACCCCTGCGTCACCGTCTTCGGCTCCGCCCGCCTCGGCGACGGCACCCCGGAATACGACATGGCGCGCCGGCTCGGCGGTCGCCTCGCCGAGTGCGGCTTTGCGGTAATGACAGGCGGCGGGCCGGGGCTGATGGAGGCGGTCAACCGCGGCGCCAAGGAGAGCGGCGGCTATTCCATGGGCTGCAACATCGTGCTGCCGCAGGAGCAGAAGCCCAATCCCTGGCTCGACCGCTTCGTGGTGTTCGAGCACTTCTTCGTGCGCAAGGTGATGCTGGTGAAGTATTCCTGCGCCTTCGTGGTCATGCCCGGCGGCTTCGGCACCCTCGACGAGGCCTTCGAGATTGCGACGCTGATCCAGTGCGGCAAGCTGAAGCGTTTTCCGATCGTGGCCATGAGCCGCGACTTCTGGGCGCCCGTCCGCTCGCTGCTGCGCGAGACCATGGTCCGCATGGCCCTCATCGAGGAGAGCGACCTCGACCTCGTCAGGCTGACCGACGACGTCGAGGAGGCGGTGGAGTGGATCCGCAACATGCGGGTGGAGCGCGCCGCCTATCCGTGAGCGGGAGATCGCCAGCCTCACGCCTCCGGCAGGAAGCGGATGCTGCGGAGGCTGGCCCGGTAGAAGGGGAAATACTGCTCCGTGCCGAAGAGGTTGCCGCCCTCGACCCGCATCGGGACGGTGTAGCCGCCGGTCTCGCGGTGCTCGCCGAGCGTGCCGCCGAAGGGCTGCAGGCGGTAGCGTTTCTCCGGGTTGGCGTCGCTCCAGCGGGGGATCGACACCTCGAGGGGCCGGCCGTCGGCGCCGACCCGGACCTCGACCGACTGTTCCATGCCGTTCGCCCGAACGCGGGCCCGCGCCCTGTCGGAACCGACCGCCTCCCAGGTGACCTCCTCGCCGGGCAGGAAGGCGGCGGGCAGCCAGAAGGCGGCTTCGGCGACGACCCGCCCGAAGGCCGACCGCAGGTGGTCGCGGGTACCGCCCGCGGCGACGACCGGCACCAGGCCGGCAAGGCGAAAGCGGGTCCACGACCGCACCCCGTCGAAGCCGTCCGAGCCGGAAAAGCCCAACCGCCCGCTGCCGACCTCCACCTGCCAGACGAGACCGTCGAAGGCGGAGAGCACCTGCCGCGCCCGCATCGGCCGGTAGCCGGGGCGCGTCGCATCGCCGAGCCCGATCGTGCCGGTCATCTCGATCACCGCCACCCGGGCCAGCGGGGTGCCGGGGCGGATCGCGAAGGTGAGGAAGCGGCGGGCGGGCTCCGGCAGCTCGGCCACCATGGCCGGGTCGAAGCGCGGGGCCGACGCGGGGGCGGCCGCCACTAGCCGCGAGACGGTCCGCTCCGCCAGCGCCGCGTCGCGCCGCCGCCGCGCCAGCAGCGCCAGGACGGCGGCCGCGGCGAGGGCGAGGAGCGCCACCAGGATCCAGCCGGCGAGAGTCATGGGGCCAGGCCGGGGGCTGCGTCATGCGTCATGCGGGTTGCCCCCGCTGCCTCGCACGGCGGCTCGAACGGGTCGGCGGCCGGGTCGCCGCCGAGTTCCTCCGCGACGAAGTCGAGGAAGGCGCGGACGCGGCCCGGCATCAGCCGCCGGTGCGGGAAGAGCCCCCAGATGCCGAGGGACCCGGCGTCGTGGTCGGGGAACAGCGAGACGAGCGAGCCATCCGCGATGTCCTCGCCACAGACGAAGCTCGGAAGCCAGCTGACGCCCGCGCCGGACCGCGCCGCGAGGCGCAGCGCCTCCGAACTGCTCGACACCAGCCGCGGCCGGACCGCGACCCGGAACTGCTGCCCGTCCCTGGTGAACGGCCACTCGTCCCGCATGGCGGGGACCGAGAAGGCGAGGGCGGGGAGGTCGGCAAGGCGCGACGGCGCCTCCGGCCGGCCATGCCGGGCGAGGAAGTCGGGGCTGGCAACCACGTGAAAGCGCGAGGTGGCCAGCCGCCGGCCGACCAGGGCCGTGTCCAGCGACGGGGCGACGCGGAAGGCGAGGTCGAAGCCCTCCTGCACCAGGTCCACCACCCGATTGGAGAAGTCGAGCAGGAGGTCGAGGCCGGGATGCGCCATCAGGAAGGACGTCGCGAGCGGGGCGAGGTGCCGGTTTCCGAACTCGGTGGGCGCGGTGACCCTCAGCGTGCCGCGCAGTTCGCGGGCCTCGGCCCCGGCCAGCGCCTCGGCCTCCTCGATCCCGGCCAGCAGCGAGAGGCAGCGCTCGTGGTAGCGGCGGCCGGCGTCCGTCGGCCGGACCAGGCGGGTGGTGCGGTCGAGCAGGCGGGCGCCGGTGCGCTGCTCGAGATGGGCCACATGCTTGGCGACCATCCCGGCCGAGATGCCGAGGGTGCGGGCCGCCGGCGCGAAGCCGCCGAGTTCCACCACGCGCACGAAGGCGCGCATGCTTTCGACCGTATCCACGGGCCATTCCTCACTGCCAGTGCGGAATGAACGTACCACAGCGGGGATTATCCCGCATCGGGACGAGATGTATCTCCGCGTTGCCGGCCCGGATGCCGGCTGACGAAGGAGCAGGACAGATGGCGACCACCTTGATCCAGTTCGATTTCCCTTTCCAGGGCCCCTGGGGCGACGACCTCGCCGTAGCCTGCCGCGCGCTCGCGGCGGACATCGCCGGCGAGCCCGGGCTCGTGTTCAAGCTCTGGGGCGAGGACCCGGGGCGCGGCCGGGCGAGCGGCGTCTACCTCTTCGAGGATCCGGCCAGCGCGGAGCGCTACGTGGCGAAGCACCGGCCGCGCCTTGCCGCCTTCGGGGTCGAGGATCCGCAGGCGAGCATGTTCCGGCTGCACCGCCCCCTGTCGCGGCTGACCCGGGCTCCGGTCTGAGGGAGGACGGCGATGTACACCACGCTCGCCGAAGTCACGCACTCGGACCTTGCGACCTTCCTCTCCGTCTTCGCCACGCGCGGAGCGGCGCTGAGGAAGCGGCACGGAAGCACCGGCGCGGAGGTCCTGGTCGGGGCGGAGGATCCGGACAGCTGCGTCCTGGTCATCGACTGGGAGAGCCGCGCCCGCTTCGAGGCATTCCTGGCCGATCCGGAGGTGCCGGCCACCATGCGGTCGGGCGGGATCACCGCCCCGCCGAAGTTCACCCCGCTCGCGCGGGTGGCCTCGCTTCCGGCCTGAGGCCGACGCGGAAAGGCGGGCCGTCCAGAAGGGACGGCCCGCCTTTTCTTGCCGGTCCGGTCGGACCCGGAGGCTCAGTTGTCGTAGGGGCTGTCGAGGCTGTCGACGGCGCGGTCGCGCTGGGGGCCGAACCAGCTCTTGCCGCCGGCGGCGTCGTTGGTGGCGATCGCCGAGGTGGCGACGACCGGGGTCGGGGCGATGCTCCCGGCGGCGGCTTCGAGCTGGCGGTCGTAGGAACGATCGAAGGCCGGGTCGAAGACGCTGGTGCGGTCCCAGCCGGCGAAAGCCGGGGCGGCGGCGGAGATCGACAGGACGGCGGCGAGGGTGATCTTGGCAAGCTTGGTCATGGTCTCGGTTCCTTTGCTTACGTAATCTGGTTGTCTTCTTCCGAAGAGGCTTAGATCTACGTTTTTGCGTCGCCTCTCGTGAGGCTGTTTTTAGAACGGCGAGACACATTGCACAAATAAGATGAGTAGGATCGGCGCGTGAACATGAATCACGGGCGCCGGAACCTTTCGTTGCGGCAACCTCACGCCGCCGTCACCTGCAAGGCATCGGGCGTGATCGCGGGGCCCGGGCAAAAAAAGCGGCCGGACCGCTCGGGTCCGTGCCGCAGTGGAGCATCCGGCGCCGGGGAGGGGGAGAATCCGCGCCGGACCTCGAAACGGACCGGGGGGAGGAACCCGGCCCGAGGGAGAATTTTTCGTCGGCGTCAGACGTCGAAGATGCCCTCGTCGCCGATGTCGTCGCCGAGATCGCCGAACTCCGGCTCCTCGATGAAGCCGCTGTCGTCGGCGTCATAGGCGCCGTAGACGCCGGTGTTGAACTCGTCCCGGTCGAGCATCGCGTCGTCGTTGACGTCCCAGTCGTCCCAGGCGGTCTCGCCGAAGCGCTCGTTGAAGTCGGCCTCGTTGTCGCCGATGCCGGCGGTCCACTCGTTCTCGTCGATCATGTCGTCGTCATTGGCGTCCCAGGTGTCCCAGACGCCCGAGCTGCCGAAGCCGGTGCCGAACTCGTTCTCGTCGATGCCGACGTCGGCGTTGGCGTTCCACTCGTTCCACTGCTCCACGCCCTGGGCGGACTGCGACAGAGCCGGCGCGGTCAGGAGCGCAAGGGCGAAGCTCGTGGCGATGGCGGGTTTCAGCCAGGTCTTGGTCATCACGTGTCCTTTCGTCGGCTTGTCTGCCCGACCGCGCGGGCCGAACGGCGGACACAACCCGCCCGGCGGCGGACTGTTCCGCGCCGATGCCGATCGATTTCGAGGAGAAGGGAATCACCGCCCGCTTCCGGCGCACAGGCGCCGGGTCAGACCTCGGTGCGCTCGCGTCCGGGGTCGTCCGGCGGCGCCTCGGAGAGCGCCTCGCCGGCGGCGGCCTGATCCGGCGCGCTGCGGCGGGAGAGGAAGCGGAGGCCGGCGGAGTGGCCGCGCTGCCAGACGACGTCGGCGCCGACCTCGAGATCGGCTTCGGGGAGAACCAGCGTCACGGGGCTCGCCAGCACCGGCAGCGACCGCGCGACAAGGCGACAGCCGTTGACGCTGATGTCGGCCACCTGCACATCGACGGTCCCGGCCTGCGTGACAAGCCGCCCCTGCATGTTGGTCTTCACCCGGCGGACCCGCCGGGTTTCGTCCGGATCCTTCATGCCGCTCCCCGGTTCGGCCCCGCTCCCGCCTCGGGCCGGTCGCCGCCCGGCCCGCAGACCGCCGCGCCATGGCGGATCGCGGTGTGGCTGGCCTCGCCTCGGCGCCTGGCGGGCGCGCCGCCACCCTAGCCGCATCCGGCCCGCGGCACCACAATCCGAATGGGGTGGGTGGCCATCGCTTGGCTTTCGTGAGTTGATAGGCTCTGTCGCCGCGCCCGCCAGCCGGCTGCGACCGCAGGAGATGCGCCTTGAACCTGACGCTGCTCGCCTTCGTCGGCCTGTCCTTCCTCGCCGCCCTCTCGGGCGCCGTGTTTCCGCCGGGGCGCTGGTACGAGCGGCTGGCCAAGCCTGCCTGGCGGCCGCCGAACTGGGCCTTTCCGCTGGTGTGGGCCGTGCTCTACGCGATGCTCGCCGTCTCCGCATGGATCGTCTGGGAGACCGCGCCGGCCGAGGCGCTGCCGCTGGCGATGACGGTCTACGGCCTGCAACTCGTGCTGAACGCCGGCTGGTCGGCCATCTTCTTCGGCCTGAAGCGCATGCGCCTCGCCCTCGTCGAGCTCTGCCTGCTGTGGCTGTCCATCCTGGCGATGATCGTGGTGTTCTGGCCGATCAACGTTGGCGCCGCGCTGCTGCTCGTGCCCTATCTCGCCTGGGTGACGACCGCGGGCATGCTCAACCTCGCGATGATCCGGCTCAATCCGGACGCGGTGCAGGAGGCGCCGGCCCGCACATGAGCGAATCCGACGCGCCGCAGCCGACGACCGGGCTCCGCGACCGCGTTCGCGCGCTCTATCTCGCGGATACGCCCGAGGCCTACCGGTTCCGCTACGGGCTGCTGGCCTTCGATCTCGCCACCGTTCTCTACGTGGTGGCGACGTCCTTCGGGCCGCGCACGACGGTGATCGAGGTCATGGACGCGGTCCTCGGCCTCGTCATCCTCGCCGACGTGGCCGCGCGCTTCTGGATCACCCGCCAGCCGATGCGGCTGTTGATTCAGCCGGCCACCTACGCCGACCTCGTCGCCCTGGCCTCCTTCCTCGCGCCGATCGCCGGGGAAGGGTTCGGCTTCCTCCGGGTGCTGCGCACCGTGCGGCTGCTGAGGACCTACAGGGTCGCGGCTCGGCTCCGGGAGGACTTCGAGTTCTTCCGGCGGCACGAGGAACTGGTGCTCGCCAGCATCAACCTCGGCGTCTTCCTCTTCATCATGACCGGCATCGTCTACGAGACGCAGTACCGGACCAACCCGCAGATCGGCAACTACGCCGACGCGCTCTACTTCACCGTCACCGCGCTCACCACGACGGGCTTCGGCGACATCACCCTTCCCGGCACGACCGGCCGGCTGATCTCGATCGCGGTGATGATCTTCGGGGTGACGCTGTTCCTGCGCCTCGCCCAGGTGCTGTTCCGGCCGCAGAAGATCCGCTACGAGTGCCCCACCTGCGGGCTCCTGCGGCACGACTGGGACGCGGTCCACTGCAAGCACTGCGGCACCACCCTCCACATCCGGACCGAGGGCGGGGTCTGACCCTCCGGGCAGGGTTGAATCGGGCCCGGCCATCCCCATCTGGTGGCTGGTCCGGTCCGGGCCCCTCTGGCGCGCCGCAAGGCGCCGCGATGTCGGACCTCCACCTGCGCGGGCGAACTCGCCCGCCCGACGGAGAGACACATGGCCGCAACCGCCTACGCTTCCGCCCGCCCCATGTCCGACGCCGAGTACGGCGACCGGTCCGTCGAGGGCGTCCGCCGCCGGCTCGCCGCGCTGAGCCGTTTCCTCGACAGCGCCGTCCGCGTTCCCGGCACCAACTTCCGCGTCGGCGCCGACGCGGCGATGGCGGTCGTCCCCGGCATCGGCTCGCTGGCCGCGTCCGCCGTCTCCGCCTATCTCGTGCTGGAGGCGGCGCGGCTCGGCGTCCGCCGGCGCGACCTCGTCCGGATGGGCGGCAACATCGTCATCGACACCGCGCTCGGCTCCATCCCGCTGGTCGGCGTGCTCTTCGACGCCGTGTTCAAGGCGAACAACCGCAACATGCGGATCCTCAACGAGCACCTCGACCGGACCCACCGCACCATCGATCTCGAGCCCGCGGCGGGAGGCCGTCGATGAAGGGACTGATCTGGGGCATCGCCATCGTCCTCGCGGCGATCTGGTCCCTGGTCGCGTGGGCGGGGCACGGCCTGATCGGCTTCGCCGGTCGCCTCCTCGCCGACAACGCAGACCTTGCGCCGGTGGACCCGGAGGGGGTCGTGCTGATCTCCGAGTGGACGGACGTCCTCGCCGGCTTCGGCCAGGGCACCGTGGCGGTGATCTGGGGGATCGGCCTGCTGCTGATCGTCGGGCTCGCCGCGCTGGCGGCGAAGATCGCCGCGCCGTCGCGCCAGCCGGCTCCCCCGGCCTACGGCGGGCGCCCCGACGACTATCGCGGCGGGCCGGTGGTGGACCATCGCGCCGACGAGGCCCGCCCCGCGGCGCCGCCGCGCGGCCGGCCGGACCTGCTGGCCGAGGCCCGGCGCCTCTCCGAGCGGGGCGACCGGCAGCGCTGAAGGTCAGCGGCGGACGGTCCTGAGGGCGCTCTCGTCCGCGTCCGGGCGCCCCGTCGTCACGCTGAAGGAGCCGTCCGTCTCGAGCACCACCGACCCGACCGTCGAGAGATCCTCGTGGCCGTCCGAGCGGATGGCGGCGAGAATCTCCTCCTCCGCCACCCGCTCCCGCCGCATCGCCTCGCGCAGGAACGAGCCGTGGTGGAACATCAGCCGCGGCTCGGCCTTCACCACCGCCTGGAACCGGTTCGAGCGCGAACTGCCGGTCGCCACCACGAACTGCAGCACGCAGAGCAGCGCCAGCGCGACCAGGCCCTCCGACAGCGACACGTCCTTCGACAGCAGAACCGTCGCCAGCGTTGACCCGAAGGCGACCGTCACCACCAGGTCGAAGGCGTTCATCTTCGACAGCGTGCGCTTGCCGGAGATCCTCAGCATCGCCACCAGTCCCGCATAGGCGAGGCTGCCGACCACCAGGATCCGGCCGAGATCGGCCCATCCGTCGAAGAACATCCGCGTCACCTCCGTCCAACTCGCCCCGTCATTCGGAAAACCCGTGGCGGCGCCTGCGGATCCACGGGCGCATCCGCCCCGACGATCGCCGGGACCGGCCTTTGGAACATCCGCGCCGCAAGTCGCTTTCTTTCCCCTGACCCTGACCCTGGCGCCGGCGGCCCGGCCGCGGCGCCCCATGTGGAGAGAACAGATGACCAGCGAACTGATCAGGACCATCGCCGCGGCCGGCCTCGGGCTGTCGCTTTTCGCCGCGCCGGCGCTCGCGCAGGATGCCGGCGATTCCGGCGGCGTGGCGCGCGACGACGCGGCTGCCGTGTCGAGCGCGAGCGAGGAGACCGGCGCCACCGACGCGCTCCAGTGGGACACGGACCGCGACACTCGCATCAACCGGGCGGAATGGGACCAGGGCTTCGGCGCCGAGGGCGTCTTCGACCGTTATGACCGCAACCGCGACGGCGGCATGGACGCGGACGAGTTCGGAGCGTTCTCGAGGCAGGGCGTGGTTTCCCAGGGCGAGAACGCGCCGGCCTCGACCCGGCCGACCTTTGCGGACCGGTTCGGCGAGGGGGCGTTCGAGACCTGGGACCGCGACCGGGACAGCAGGCTCTCCCGCAGCGAGTTCGACGAGGGCGTCTTCTCCGGCTACGACCGCGACCGGAGCGGCGACGTCGACAGATCCGAGTATCGCGACGCCCGCGACGACCTGCGGCCCGGCAGCTTCTGGGGCGGCTGAGTTGCGTCCTGCACGGGGCCACAGCGTCCGCGGAGACGGCCGCTTGCCCGGTGGGCATCGCAATGACCTGGAGACAATGATGATCGGGAAGACATCGGGCATCCTCGCCGCGGCCGGGCTCGGCCTTTCGCTGGCTGCGCCGCTGGCGGCGGCGCAGTGGGCATCGGGCGAGGGCGGCCTCCGCGGCCACTGGTCCACGCGAACGCTCAGCGAGACCGACCGCGGCGATCGCGACCGGGGGCAGGGCGCCGGCCAGGGTTCGGCCGTCGAGACGTCGCCCTCGCCCTCGCCCCGCAGCCGGTTCTCGCGCCAGGGCGGCGCTGACGACGACCGCCCGGGGGCGGAGGAGAGCCGGGGCATCTTCCGGGACGATGAGCGCGACTGGAATCGCAACAGCGCGCGCCAGCAGTTCGAGGAGGACGACGTTTCGCAGGAGGGCAGCGACCGCGGCGGCGACATCGACCGCTCGGACTATCGCAGCAGCCGCGACCGTCACCGCCCCGGCAGCAACTGGACGCGGTGACGGGCGCCGTGCCCTTGCGCGCCCCATCGGCAAGCAGCCAAGGAGGACAGACAGCATGAACACTATCGCCACCGCCACCGCCGTCACCCTGATCGCCACCGCATCCGCCTTCGCCCAGGAGGCCCAGCCGCCGGCCGGCGGGGAGGCGGTGACCTCGCCGGGCGTCGCCCGCGCCGTGTTCCTCGATCCGCAAGGCAATTCCATCGGCACGGCCACGCTGGTCGAGACGCCGAACGGCGTGCTGATCCGCGCCGAACTCGCCAACCTGCCGCCGGGCATCCACGGCTTCCACATCCACGAGACCGGCGCCTGCGATCCTGAGGGCGGCTTCGAGTCCGCCGGCGGCCACTACAACCCGACCGGGGCGGAGCACGGCTTCATGGTCGAGGGCGGCCCGCACGCCGGGGACATGGCCAACCAGACCGTCGGAGAGGACGGCAGGCTGATGGCCCAGGTCTTCAACGAGCGGGTCTCGCTCACCGGCGGCGAGGCGCCGCTCCTCGACGACGACGGCTCGGCGATCGTGATCCACGCCACCGCGGACGACTACATGTCGCAGCCGTCCGGCGCGGCCGGCGACCGCATCGCCTGCGGCGTCATCGAGCAGGAGTGATCCTCTGCCGCCGTCCCGTTCACCCTGCCACACTGTTCCCGTCCACGAGGAGACCGCAGCCATGAGATGCACCCGTACGATCCTCGCCCTCCTCCTCGTCGGCGCCGCCGCGCCGGCGATCGCACAGGGCCGCGACATCGGCGTGCTGAGCGGACAGGTGTTCTCGGCCTGGGACGAGAACGCGGACGGCGTCCTGACCGGCGACGAGTTCGTCGGCGGCCTGCACGAGGCCTTCGCCCATGACGGGCGCCTCGACCGCGGCGAGTACGAGACGGAATGGGACACCTGGTTCGCCGGCCTCGACCGGCCGGACTTCACCCGTCTCGATGTGGACGCCGACGGGGCGCTGTCGCCGGCCGAACTCGGCGAGGGCCTCGCCCGCGCCGGCATCGGCCGGATCTTCCCCGGGGCCGCCGACGGGGCGCTCGACGAGCAGGAGTTCCGGGAGGGGCTCACCGCGGTCGTCGCCCCCGGCGGAGAGATCGACCGGATGACCTTCGACGTCGTCGCGCTGAACGCCGGCGTCCCGGTGCAGGACGTCGAGGCCGGCGATGTGAACGTCACCCGGGGCGAGGTGACCGTCGATCGCGGCGAGGCCGGCGAGACGGCCGCCCTGTCGCAGAGTGCCGGACAGGTGAACGTCGGCCAGGTCATCGCCCTCTCGGAGTTCCAGGTCGAGGCGATGTACCCCGAGGCGATGAGCGCGGACGAGTTCCTCGGAACCGAGGTCTACGGCGCTGGCGGCGAGGAGATCGGCGACGTCGAGGACCTCGTGGTCTCCTCCGACGGCCGCGTCGTCTCGCTGATCGCCGAGGTTGGCGGCTTCTGGGACATCGGCGACACCCACGTCAGCATTCCCTGGACGGAAGTGGTCGCCCGGCCGGGCGGCGGCGTGCTGGTGCCGGTCACCGAGGACACGGTGGACGAGTACAGCCTCTTCGCGGGCGAGGAGCCCGACGTGGCGACGCTCTCGGAGGAGGTGCGGTCGGGGCTGGACGACCAGGAGCTGGGTCCGCGCGCCTGGCGCATCTCGGAACTCGTCGGCGACTTCGCCCGCATCCGCCAGGACGAGGGCTTCCGCGACTACGGCTATGTCAGCGATGTCCTGATCGACGGCGGCCGCGTGGTCGCGGCGGTGGTGAACCCGGACTACACCTACGGGATCCGCGGGCCGATCGCCTACCCCTATTACGGCGAAGGCTTCCGCCCGGGCTCGCGCTACTACGACATGCCCTATGACGAGGACGAGGTGCGCGCCGGCGCCGAGGCGATGCGCGCCCCCGAATAACGGCTCGGCCGCGACCGAAACCGCGGATTTTCGAACGCCCGGGGTGGATCGCCCGGGCGTTCGCGCGTCCGCGCCGCCGATCGTGATCGGATCTTGCGGCTGAAACCGTTTAGAGTGACGTCATCGGGCCCTCGGGTGGGGGCGCGGGGGTCCGCCCTTTCCTTTGGATGAAGGAGTATGGCGATGAAGGCGGCACGACCCGTCGCAAGCACAGAGTTCGCAAGGACCGCGCCCGCCGGCCGCATGGCGGCGGAGCCTCGCGTCGAGCGACTCACCATCGACGACATCGTGGCCTCGCTGAAGCTCGGCTGGTCCGACTTCATGGCGAAGCCCAGCCACTACGCCATGGTGGCCCTCATCTATCCGCTCGCCGGCCTGCTGTTCGCCTCGATGGCGGCGGGCGCCGACCTCCTGCCGATCCTGTTCCCGGCGGCTGCCGGCTTCGCGCTGGTCGGCCCGATCGCCGCGCTGCCCTTCTACGAGGTCAGCCGGCTGCGCGAGGCGGGTGGCGAGGCGTCCTGGACCGCCGTGTTCGCCGCGATGCGCGACCCAGGACGGGGCAGGGCGATCCGGACCATGGCGCTGCTGCTCGTCGCCGGCTACCTGCTGTGGCTGCTCGCCGCCTTCGTGATCTATCGGGCGACGCTCGGCGCCTACGAGGCGCAGTCCTTCTCGGAACTCGCCATCCGGGTGCTGTCGACGCCGGAGGGACTGGTGCTGTTCGTGGTCGGCAACCTGGTCGGGCTCGCCTTCGCCGTGGCGGCGCTCATGGTGAGCCTCGTCTCGTTCCCGATGATCCTCCACCGCGGCGTCTCCGCCGGCACGGCGATCCGGACCTCGGTCGAGGTGGCGCGCCGGAACCCGGGTTCGGTGCTGGTCTGGGGCCTCGTGGTGGGCGGCCTGCTCCTCCTCGGAGGCATTCCTCTGTTCGTCGGCCTCGCGCTCGTCGTGCCGCTGCTCGGCCATGCGACATGGCACCTCTACCGCCGGGCGGTCGGCCCCCGTCCGGAGGGTGTCTGACCGCGACCGTTCGCCCCGCCGGGACCGCGCCGGCCGGGGCGGACGGGATCCGAGCGGGCATGGGGGTTGAACTCGGGCCATGAAATCGGCAAAGTCCCCGGCATTGTCACCGGAACCGCTTCGCCGCCGCATCCGCGGCCGGCGCCATCCGACCGGGGGACCCATTGACGTCCGGACGCTTTGCCCGAGCCCTTCTCGCCGCCGTGGTCACGGGCGGCCTGCTGGCGGCCTGCTCCTCCTTCGACCCCTATGACTTCGAGCAGTCGGAGCGCAGCAGCCTTCCGATCCCGGCTGAGCTGGTCGGCTCCATGAACGCCAAGGGCATGGACCCGTCGAGCCCGATCCTCGTCCGCCTCTACAAGCAGGAGAGCGAACTGGAGGTGTGGAAGCAGGACAGGAGCGGCCGCTACGCCCTCCTCAAGACCTATCCGATCTGCCGCTGGTCCGGGAAGCTCGGGCCGAAGGTGCAAAAGGGCGACCGGCAGGCCCCGGAGGGGTTCTACCAGGTGGCGCGCCAGCAGATGAACCCGGACTCGCTCTATTACCTCAGCTTCAACCTCGGCTTCCCCAACCGGCTCGAGTCCGCGTTGGGCTGGTCGGGCGACGCGCTGATGATCCACGGCGCCTGCTCGTCGAGGGGCTGCTACGCGGTGACCGACGCGGCGGCCGCGGAGATCTACGCGGTGGCGCGCGAGTCGTTCAAGGGCGGCCAGCAGGCTTTCCAGGTGCAGGCCCTTCCGTTCCGGATGACGGCGGAGAACCTCGCCCTTCATCGCGACGATCCGAACATGCCCTTCTGGATGACGCTGAAGGAGGGCAGCGACCACTTCGAGGCGACCAAGAGGGAGCCGAAGGTCGGCGCCTGCGGCGGCCGCTACGTCTTCAACGTCGCCAACGTCGGCACCGACGACCCGCTCGCCGCCTGCCCGCCGCTGGAGGTCGATCCCTCGGTCGCCGGCGCCGTCGCCTCGAAGGCGGCCAGCGACATGGAGGCGGTCGGGCGCATCATCGCCTCCGAGCCGACCTTTCCGGCGATGTCCTACGTGGACGGCGGCATGCATCCGAGCTTCCGGGAGATCCTCGCCCGGTCCGGCCCGGAGAAGCTAGCAAAGTTGACCTCCGAGCGCGCCCCGGTGAGCCGGCCGGAGGCGGCGCTCGCCGATCCCTGGAGGCCCGGCGGCCCCTTCGCCGGGCTCTGAGCCCGGGCGGGGCGCGGCGGCTCAGGAGGGCTCGCCGCGCACGAGGCGGTGCACGAAGCCGAGCTTGGCCACCGCCGGTGCGGAGAGCACGAACGGGTAGAGGTCCGGCTGGCCGAGGCTCCGGTTCATCGCGTTGAGGGCCACCGTCAGCGGCACCCAGCCCTCGACGATCTCCGACACCGCACCCGCCCGGTAGGGGTCGAACTCCACCTTCGCGGCAAGGTCGTCGGGCCGCCGGATCCGCGGGCGGACCGCCAGCCCGTAGGCGCGGGCGGTCTCCAGGCCGTCGACCATGTGGACATAGTGGGCGAAGGTCTCCGCGAAGTCCTCCCACGGATGCGCCGTCGCATAGGCGCTGACCGCGCGGCTCTGCCAGTCCGGCGGCGGGCCGTTGCGGTAGTGGGCCGACAGCGCGGACGGGTAGTCCTGCCGCTCGTCGCCGAAGCAGTCGCGGAAGGCGGCGAGACGCTCCCACTCGGGCGCCACCAGCCGGCTCCACGCATAGTGCCCGAACTCGTGGCGGAAATGGCCGAGCAGCGTGCGGTAGGGCTCGCCGAACTCGGTCCGCCGGCGCTCCCGCTCCGCGTCGTCCGCCTCGGCGACGGAGATGGTGATGACGCCCGCGGCATGGCCGGTCACCGCCGCCTCGATCCACCCGCCGGGCGCCGGCACGTCGGCGAGGAAGTCGAAGGCGAGGCCGTGGTGCGGATCCTCGACCCGTGTCGGAATCCAGATCGGCCAGGCCGTCAGCGACCAGAAGAGGTGCTTCTTGGCCGCCTCGATTTTTTTCCACCCGGCGAGGTTCTGCGGCAGGGAGAGATCGGGGATCATGCGGTTGTGCCGGCAGGCGCGGCAAAGGCCCGGGCCGTCCGCCTCCGGCAGCAGCCAGTTGCAGGCGTCGGAGCGGGCGTTGTCGCAAAGGAAAACCCGCCCGGCGCCGGGTTCGAGCGCATGCAGGCCGTGGTCCTTCGCCTCGAGCGCGGTTATCGTCCGCCGCCAGGGCATGTAGCCGAGCGCCCGGCCGCACTCGACGCAGACGGTGTTGTCGAAATGGACCGGGTTGCCGCAGCCCTGGCACTCGAACAGCTTCATCCGGCGATCCTCGCACGTGGCCACCGCGGCCGCACAGCAAAAAGTCGCCCGGAGGTGCGGCGGTTGCACGCGCGGGAAAAAAGGTGGCGCGGCGTCGCCGCCGCGCCACCGGCCCTGGTCAGTAGTCCATGCCGCCCGGCATGGCGGGGGCGGCGGCCTCCTTCTTCGGCTTCTCGGCCACCATCGCCTCGGTGGTGATGAGAAGGCCGGCGACGGAGGCGGCGTCCTGAAGGGCGGTGCGGACCACCTTCACCGGGTCGATCACGCCGGTCCGGACGAGGTCGCCATAGGCGCCGGTCTGGGCGTTCCAGCCGAAGTTCGGATCGGCGCTCTCGAGGATCTTGCCGACCACGATCGAGCCGTCCTCGCCCGCGTTGATGGCGATCTGGCGGGCCGGCGCCTGGATCGCCTTGCGGACGATCTCGACTCCGGTGCGCTGGTCGGCGTTCTCAGGGGCGAGACCCTCGAGCGCCTTCAGCGCGCGCAGCAGCGCGGTGCCGCCGCCCGGGACGATGCCTTCCTCGACCGCCGCGCGGGTGGCGTGCAGCGCGTCGTCGACCCGGTCCTTCTTCTCCTTCACCTCGACCTCGGTCGCCCCGCCGACGCGGATCACCGCGACGCCGCCGGCGAGCTTGGCTCGGTCTCGATGCTCTTGGTCTCTTCGAACGTTATCGCGCCCTCGTTGCCGGACTTCTACATCGTTCGGCCCGTGTTCGAAAAAGATCTTCCTAGCAGTAGTCGTGGATTGGTTCGAAGCCGAAATGCTTTCCGATAGCTGTGTAAGCGCGGTTGACGGCAACCACGATATCCTCCATCAGCCGCGTTAACTCTCGATCATAAAGCGACATATCCATCTCGCCAGCATGGACGAAGGCATTGCGCCCCTCCACTAGCGCCTCAATAGACTCAAACAGGTCTGTCTTACGACGCCTGTGTGGCCTTCGAAAAGCCGCCGCTATGTCGAGCTTTGGGTCAATCATCTTAAAGTTTTCTCCGATAATACTCGGACGTTGGAATGAAAAACATTCAGAAATGGCCAGCTCAATTGGTATTTCCTTTGACGCGATCAGTTCAAGCTGCGCGTGGCTAAGACGCGCCTTCTTCAAGACCACCTCTCGCTTGTCGGCATATTTGAGCGCCGCAGCGAAGGTAGATCTGAAGTATTCCTCCCATACCGCAATAATGAAAGGAATCAGAAGGTTGTTAGAGAGGAGGCGGGGGTTCATCTCGTCCATGATGGTTAGACCTGTCGGTACTTCTTTCGCGATGTCGCCCTCTAGCTTTCGTGTCATTAGGTAAATGCGAGCTTTCAGCAGCGCATTGTGAAAGCGCCACCGGGCGAGAAAGCATCCCGAAGACAGCGGCGAGGGCGGAGGTTCGTCTGGGTGCCAATACCTATTGCGTCCGGCATCCGTGATGAAGTGACCACCGAACAAGTCACGCAACAGCTTCAGTGTTCGATTTTGGTGTGAAAGATCCCAATAGCTGCGGCTGACACGAGACCGTGTCGTTACCTTTACAATGCCATTCTCGTGGTAAACGCTAAGTTCCACACCTGTCCAAGATTTGTAATCTTTTTCCACATACCAAAGGTAGCTCCCGACCCGGTCAGGAATGCGGAGCCCATCTCTAACTGGTGCATAGCCGAGCAGTTCGACTACATCCAAGACGCGCCGAGGACTGATGCCAGCGGGAAACTCACTCTCCGAGGTGTAGCTCATACCGAAACCTTGCAGAGATATTTGGGTCCCCTCAAAGTGCCTCATGGAATGGACCTACTCAACAGAAACCAGAACAGACCAACGGACCGACAAGCGACACGCTCCCCGGGGGAAAAAATTCGAGGCGGCGCCGATGGCGGGATCGCGGCGTTTGCCGGCGTGGTGGCCGAGGTCCGCATGCGGGCAGGATCTCCCCGAAAACCCGGCACATCCGGTCGATCCTTTCCAGGTCCGCCCTCACGCCGGCCGAAATCGGTCAGAAATTTCGCAGCCGGTCGGGCAGAATGGACGCCGGTTCGACAGGCGCGGAGGAGGGCGCCGGCATGGGCGCTGAGGAGGACGAAACCGCCGCCTGGCACGACGCCAGGCTCGATTTTCGCCGGGACATGTCCTACGCGGACTACCTCGACCTCGACCGCGTGCTGTCGGCGCAGCACCCGCTGTCGCCCGACCGCAACGAGATGCTGTTCATCATCCAGCACCAGACCTCCGAGCTCTGGATGAAGCTGATGCTGCACGAGCTCGCCGGGGCGATGGAGGCGCTGAGGGCGGACCGGCTGCCGCAGGTGACCAAGGCCACCGCCCGGGTGTCGCGGATCATGCAGCAGCTGGTCCAGGCCTGGGACGTGCTCGCCACCATGACGCCGTCGGAGTACACCGCGATCCGGCCCTTCCTCGGCCGTTCCTCCGGCTTCCAGTCCTTCCAGTACCGGGCGATCGAGTTCCTGCTCGGCAACAAGAACGCGGCGATGCTGAAGCCGCACGAGCACAGCGCCGAGCGGCTGGCGGTGGTCGCCGCCGCCTTCGAGGCGCCGTCGCTCTACGACGAGACGATCCGCCACTTCGCCCGCCGCGGCTTCGCGATCGATCCTGCGCTGACCGAGCGGGACTGGCGGCAGCCGAAGCCGGTGTCGGAGAGCCTCGAGGCGGTCTTCGCCGAGGTCTACCGCGACCCCGAGCGCCATTTCGACCTCTACGAGCTGCTGGAGGAGCTGGTCGACATCGAGGACGCCTTCCGGCTCTGGCGCTTTCGCCACGTCACCACGGTGGAGCGCATCATCGGCTTCAAGCGGGGCACCGGCGGCACCGTCGGCGTCGGCTACCTCCGGGCGATGCTGGACGTCGTGCTCTTTCCCGAGCTCTGGCGGGTGAGGACGGACCTTTGAGGCCGCCGCGCAAGCGCCCCGCCGGCGCGCGCGAGGCGCTCACCCGCGCCGACCGTGCCCTCCTTGCCGTGCTGCAGGCGGCGGGTGCCGCTGCCCGCCGGCGAGGACGACTGACCCGCCACGCCCCGAGGATCCGCCCGAGATGACCATCGCCGCCCCCGTCCGCCCCGACATCGCCCGCCTCGACGCGGAGGACCCGCTTGGCGACCGCCGCGACCTCTTCGAGATCCCGGACGGCGTCGTCTACCTCGACGGTAACTCCCTCGGCGCGTTGACGAAGTCCGCCCGCGAGCGGGTCGCCCGGGTGGCGGCGGAGGAGTGGGGCGTCAGCCTCATCCGCGGCTGGAACCGGCACGGCTGGATCGACCTGCCGGCCCGCGTCGGCGAGCGGATCGGGCGGCTGGTCGGCGCCGAGCCGGGCTCGGTGGTCGCCTGCGATTCCACCAGCGTGAACGTCTTCAAGCTCGCCGCCGCGGCGCTCAGCCTTCGCCCCGGCCGCAGGGTGATCCTCTCCGACAGCGGCAACTTCCCGACCGACCTCTACGTCGTCGAGGGGCTCTCCGACCTCCTCGGCCGCGGCCACGAGCTCCGGATCGTCGAGCCGGAGGCGGTGGAGGGCGCGATCGACGAGGCCGTCGCCCTCGTCATGCTGACCGAGGTGGACTACCGCACCGGCCGGCTGCACGACATGGCCCGGATCACCCGCGCCGCCCACGCCGCCGGCGCGCTCACGCTGTGGGACCTTGCCCATAGCGCCGGCGCCTTTCCGGTCGACCTCGCCGGCGCGGGCGCCGACCTCGCCGTCGGCTGCGGCTACAAGTATCTCAACGGCGGCCCCGGCGCGCCGGCCTTCCTCTACGTCGCGTCGCGGCTCCAGGAGGAGGTGGCGCCGCCGCTCGCCGGCTGGATGGGCCACGCCGCGCCCTTCGCCTTCGACCTTGGCTACGCGCCCGCCGCCGGCGTCGACCGGATGCGCGTGGGCACCCCGCCGGTGCTCTCGCTCGCCGCCCTCGACGCCGCGCTCGACGCCTTCGACGGCGTCGACATGGCCGCGGTGCGGGCGAAGTCGATGGCGCTCGGCGACCTCTTCGTCGCCGAGGTCGAGGCCCGCTGCCCGGACCTCGTCCTCGCCTCGCCGCGCGAGGCGGCCCGCCGCGGCAGCCAGGTCTCCTTCCGCCATACGGAGGGCTACGCGGTGATGCAGGCGCTGATCGACCGCGAGGTCATCGGCGACTTCCGCGCCCCCGACATCATCCGCTTCGGATTCACCCCCCTCTACCTCCGCCACGCCGACGTCCTCCGCGCCGCCGAGGTCCTCGCCGACATCCTGCACCACCGCCTCTGGGACCGCCTCGAGTACAAGCAGCGCGCCAAGGTGACCTGAGGGAACTGAAAAGCTGCATTCACGGCCGTGTCACGTCGTCCCTGCTCCTATGCCGGGACGAACAGGAGCCGTTTCCCTTGTCTCGATTCTATGTCTTCTCGGATGAAGCTGGGTGCTTCACATTTGAAAGAAATAATCGGGCCAGCCGCTACTTCATGATCTGCACGATCACGCTCCATGACTGTGGAATCGGCAACGGCTTGCTCGAGCTTCGCCGGGATATGGTCTGGCGCGGACTTCCGGTAACCGAGGAATTTCACGCTTCGGAGGACAAGGTCGACGTCCGCCTCGAGGTCTACAGGTTCATCGAGGCTCAAAACTTCCGAATAGACGCAACCATTCTCGAGAAATCAAAGGCGCAACCGCACGTTAGCCAGCGGGCAGATATCTTCTACAAGTATGCAGTTTACTATCACTTACGCCACATCTGGTCGCAAATCATCGTAAACAAGGAGGAGGTGGCGATTACTGCCGCCTCGATCGGAACGAAAAAAGGTCAGGCTGTTTTCACCGCGGCGGTAAACGAGGTACTGCAGCAGGTGAAACCCAGGAAACCGTGGGAGACATTTTTCCCCCGGTCCGTCGCAGAACCTTGCCTGCAGATCGCCGACTACTGCGCTTGGGCGATACAGCGCAAATGGGAACGGGGTGATGAAAGGTGGTACGGGTCGATAGCGCCCAAGATCGAAACGGAGTTCGATCTATGGTCCCTCGGCACCACTCACTTCTACTGATAAGAAAAATGTGGCCCGCGATCTCAGCTATCCTTCCGGAAGCGCCCGAGGGGTCTTGTCGCTGAGCAAGGGCCACGAAGATAGGATGCATGGAAGGGACCGAGGAAGTCAAGCTCATCATCCTCGGCTCGGAACTGCCACCGTCGAGCCGCCGCGATCGCCGCCGCCTTCCGCCAGGGCCGCCGGGTCGAGCGGGCGGTCGGGGAGGTGCTGCTGTCGCTCTACCGCACCGGGGTAGCCATGACGCCCGACGGCCGCCGGTTCGCGGTGCGGCTGGCGGCCTGATCCGCCCGCGCCGGGATCTGCAGCCCCGCTGCCGGAACCTGCCGGCCTTCCCGGAGTTGACCCCGCACGGCAATGGAGGCGATCCGGGATGGCGACCGCGAAATCTTTTTCTTGCAATGGGCTGGGGGCGAAAGCTGAAGCGTCGCATCCGCTCGTGCGCGGAAGGGCGGACGCCGCTTCACGAACCGGGGCGCCCCGCACCGGACGGCCGATCGCCATCGCCGCGGCGGGGGTCGTGGCCTTCGCGATCGCAGCAGCGTCCTACGCACCGCTCGGGGAACGGCCGGCGTCGGCCACCGGATACGGCATCGACGAAGTTAATACGTCGTTTACCATGTCCGCCCGGTAGACGACCCGGGGGGAACCCGGTCTTCGTCGGCGCGTTGGAATGACACATTGGTAAGGAGTTTGTCATGTCGCGCCGCAAGACCGTGCTCGTCCTGGAGGACGACCCGATCATCTCGATGGACATCGAGATGATCGTGACGGACGTCGTTCCGGCCGTCGTCAAGGTCAGTGCATCCGTTGCCGATGCCGAGCGCGCGATCGGCGAGGGCGTCGACCTGGCGCTGCTCGACATCGACGTCCTCGACGGCAAGAGCTTCCCGCTCGCGGCGCTTCTGCTGCGGCGCAACACGCCGATCATCTTCGTCTCGGGTTCGAGCCCCGGCGACCTCCCGGCTCCCCTCCAGGGCGCCCCGTTCGTCGCCAAGCCCTACGCCCCGCCGGTGATGGAGGCTGTGATCCGCTCGCAGCTGAAGCTGGACGCCTGAGCCCCGGACCGGGGCGCGGGCGCCGGTCCGGGGGTCGCTGGCGGGCCCCCGCAGGGACGGCCGGCTTGGCTCACCCGCGGTCGGGCAGCGCGGCGGTGACGATGAACTCGACCTTGTAGTCGGGCGTCGCCAGCCTGGCCTCGCCGGTGGCGCGGGCGGGGGTGTGGCCGGGCGCGACCCAGGCGTCCCAGACCTCGTTCATCGCGGCGTAGTCGGAGATGTCGGCGAGCCAGACGATCGTCTGCAGGATCCGCCGCTTGTCGGTGCCGGCCTCGGCGAGGATGCGGTCCACCTCGGCGAGCGCCTGGCGGGCCTGCGTGCTCACGTCCGCGCCCGGCTCGCCGACCTGTCCGGCGACGTAGACGGTGCCGTTGTGCACCACGGCCTCGCTCATCCGCTTGCCGAAGCCGATGCGGGTGATGGTCATGACCTTGCCTCCTTGGGAACATGCCGGCCGGGTGGCCGCCGCCCTCCTTCTGGACCAGTCGCGGCGCGCCGTCGAGGGGCCCCGCTCAGCCGAGCGCGGGCCGGCCGATCGCCTCGGCGGTGACCGTGGCGTCGAACAGCCCGTCGTCGTCGGCGGATCCGGGGAGCAGGCGGCGGCCGATCTCGACGCGGATCTCCGCGTCGGCCGCGCCGGTCTCCGCCGCCGCCGCCGCCGCCGCCCGCCGGGCCGCCGCCTCCGCCAGCGCCAGCGCCTCGCCGCCCCGAGAGGCGGTCAGCACCCCGTCCGGCGCGTGCACCCGGAACAGGCCGTTGCCGTCGCTGGTGACCGGCACGGTGACCTTGCGGGCCACCACCGCCGTCGCCGCGCCGATCGCGTTCGCTGCCTCGAAGCCGGCGGGCGTCACCACCTCCGCGCCGAGCCGCCGGCCGACCTCGCCGAAGTAGACGTTGGCCGGCCCGCCCACCGCGACCAGCGGCAGCGTCGGCGAGACCTGGATCCGGGCGAGCCCCAGCTGCGTCTCGCCGCGGGCGACGGCCGCCGCGATCGGCCCGCTGGCGGCGGGACCCAGGGCGAGGCCCAGCACCTCGATGCCGGCCCGCCGGACCGTCTCCTCGCGGATCGCCTCGGCGAGGCCGCGGCCCCGCTCGGGGTCCGGCCGGCGCATCTGCGTCAGGCGGACGGCGAGGCCGAGCCCGAGGTCCGCCGCCTCGCGCGACCAGTTGTCCTGCAGCCCCAGCACATGCGCCGCGTCGGAGGGGGCAAGGCCCGCGACCTGGACGAGGCCCTTGGCCCGCAGCGCCTCGATCGCCCGGTGCGACGACGGGCCGGAGGCGAGCGAGGCGAGCGGCACCGGCGCCTCGCCGATCCGCGCCAGCATCTCCGCCTCCCGCCGCGGCAGCTCCGGCTCGCCGCCCGCCGCCGTCCAGCCGAGCGGGCGGAGCACGAAGCGGCCGGACTGGCTGGACACGGTCGGGTGGACCAACTCCCGCTCCAGCGCCGCCAGCACCGAGGGAAACCGCGCGCCGGCGAGCGACAGCGGCAGCACCCGCGCCGGGCCGATCGAGATCTCGCCGCGCGGGCCGAAGGTCACCTCGCTGTCGCCGCCGAGGCCGACGGCGCGCACGTCCACCGCCCGCACCATCGTCCGCCAGCCGCCGAGGTCGGCGCCGGCGTCCGTCACCCGCGCCCGGCCCGCCTCGAAGACGGCGAGGTCGGTGGTGGTGCCGCCCATGTCGGCGAGGATGAAGTCGTCGAGCCGGGTCAGGAAGCGGGCGCCGACGAGGCTCGCCGCCGGGCCGGACAGCACCGTCTCGATCGGCCGGGTGGCGACGGAGGCGGCAAGGGCGAGCGTGCCGTCGCCCTTCACGATCATCAGCGGCGCGTCGATGCCGATCTCGCCCATCGCCCGGCCCACCGCCGCGATCAGCCGCGACACCCTGGAGATCAGCCGGGCGTTCAGCGTGGCGGTCAGCGCGCGGCGGGGCGCGTCGAGGTCGGAGGAGAGCTCGCTCGAGATGGTGACCGGCAACCCGGTGCGCCCGACGAGGATCTCGCGCACCCGCCGCTCGTGCGCGGGGTTGCGGACCGCGAACTGGGCGGCGACGGCGAAGGCCTCGACGGCGCCCGCATGGCGCTCCGCCGCAGCGGCCACCGCCGCCTCGTCGAGCGGCATGCGCTCGGCGCCGGCGTGGTCGTGGCCGCCGGCGACGAGGTCGACGGGCATGCCCGGGAACGCGCCGGAGATGCCCGTGCGCGCGGCCATGGTGGCGTCGAAGCCGACGAGGAGGACCGCCACCGGCCCGCCGTGCCCCTCGACCACCGCGTTGGTGGCGAGCGTCGTCGAGATCGACACGAGGCCGATCGCCGACGGCGGCACGGCGCCGGCGAGGCGGCCCACCGCCGCGCGGATCGCCTCCTCGACGCCGACGGCGAGGTCGCCGCGCGTGGTCAGCGCCTTGGCGGTGGCGAGCACGGTGCGGCAGGAAGCGTCGATGACCGCGGCGTCCGTATAGGTGCCGCCGGTATCGACGCCGAGAAGGAGCGCGCGGTCTGTCATCGCCGACTCCTGTAGCGGGCGGCGAGGCGGCGCGGAAGGGGAGGAACGCGGCGCGGCCGGGAAATCCGGAGAATTCGTGCCGATCGCTCCCGTGGTACCTAGCGGACGAACTCGTCCAGCGCGTAGCCCTGGACGAAGAGGAGCGCCGAGAGGTCCGCATGGTCGATCCGCACCATCGCCTCGGCGGCGACGGCCGGCTTGGCGCGGAAGGCGACGCCGAGGCCGGCGGCCTTGACCATCATCAGGTCGTTGGCGCCGTCGCCGACGGCGAGGGTCTCGGACGCCTCGAGCCCGAGGCGGAGGGTGAGCTCCTCCAGGCTGGCGAGCTTCGCCTCGCGGCCGAGGATCGGCTCGACGACCGTGCCGGCGAGGAGCCCGCCCTCGATGTCGAGGATGTTGGAGCGGTCCTCGTCGAAGCCGATGGCGCTGCGAACCTCGCCGGTGAAGGCGGTGAAGCCGCCGGAGACGAGGGCGGTGTAGGCGCCGTGGGCGCGCATGGTGCGCACCAGTTCCTTTCCGCCGGGGGTGAGGCGGATCCGCTCCTTCAGGACCTCGTCGATCACCGCGTAGGGCAGGCCCTTCAGCAGCGCCACGCGCTCGCGCAGCGCGGGCTCGAAGGCGATCTCGCCGCGCATCGCTCGCTCGGTGATGCCGGCCACCTTCTCCTTGAGGCCGGCGTAGTCGGCGAGTTCGTCGATGCACTCCTGGCCGATCATCGTGGAGTCCATGTCCGCGACCAGCAGCCGCTTTCGCCGGCCCTCGCAGGCGACGACCGCCACGTCGACCCTGAGGTCGCCGGCCTCGGCCCGCAGGCGGCGCTCCGCCTCCGCCGCGTCCAGTCCAGCCGGAACCGGGAAGTCCACGGCGATCCCCTCGGCGAGCACCCGGTGGTCGCCGGTCCCGAGCGCCCGCCCGGCGCGCGCGACGAGGTCCGGCCCGACTTGCGGATCGGCGAGCGATGAGACAAGCGTGGCGACGAGCGGCATGGCAACTCCGGGAGCGACGGCCGGCATGGCGAAGGGGCGGACGGCCGCGGTCCTGATAGCGGGGCCCACGGCGAGCGGCAAGTCGGCGCTGGCGAGCGAGGTCGCCCGGCGCTGCGGCGGCGTGGTGGTGAACGCGGATTCCATGCAGGTCTACCGCGAGCTCGCCATCCTCACCGCCCGGCCGACGCCGGAGGACGAGGCGCGCGTGCCGCACCGGCTCTACGGCCATCGCCCGGCAGGCGAGGGCTGCAGCGTCGCGGACTGGCTCGCCGACGCGGCGGCGGTGCTTGGGGAGCTTCGGGCGGAGGGCCGGCCGGCGGTCTTCGTCGGCGGGACGGGGCTCTACCTCGACGCCCTGACGCAGGGCCTCTCCGACATCCCGCCGGTGCCGGACGAAATACGCGAGCGCTGGCGGGCGGCGGCGGCCGAGCGCAACGCGGCGGCGCTCCACGGCGAACTCGCCGCCCGCGACCCGGAGGGCGCTGCCCGGATCCGCCCCACCGACACCCAGCGGATCGTCCGCGCGCTGGAGGTGCTGGAGGCGACCGGCCGGCCGCTCGCCGCCTTCCATGGCCGCCGGTCACCCCCGCCGCTCGCGCCGGAGGAAATCGTCGCCGCGCTCGTCCTCGCCCCGGACCGGGCGGACCTCGCCCGCCGCATCGAGGCCCGGTTTCGCGCGATGGTGGCGGTCGGCGGGCTCGAGGAGGCGAGGGCGCTCGCGGCCCTCGGCCTCGACCCGCGACTGCCCGCCATGAAGGCGATCGGCGTGCCGGAAATGGTCGCGGCGGCCACCGGGGCGATGCCGGTCGAGGCGGCGATCGCGGCTGCGGTCACGGCGACCCGCCGCTACGCCAAGCGCCAGGAGACCTGGTTCCGCAACCGGATGCCCGGCTGGACCCGCGTTCCGCCCGGCAACATCCTTTCGGCAGCGGAGGCCGTGGCGCAACAAGTGGAAATGAGGGGTTGACCGGCTCCGGCGGCGGGTCTAAGTATCGCGCCGACAGGACAACGAGGGTCGCGATGTATCGCACCATCCTTATCGTAGCTGACGCGCGCATCACCACGGGGGCTCACCACTGAGCCGTCGGACCACGGTGTGCGCGAAACCCAAGGCCCTCTCCGGGGCCTTTTTTATTGGCCTGAATGGCCGTTTCCGCGGCGACCCGCCGGCACATGGCCGGCGGAGCGGCGGCGATCGAGAGGACAGACGACGATGGCACGGGAGATGACGGGAGCGGAGATGGTCATCCAGGCCCTGATCGATCAGGGCGTCGACACCGTCTTCGGGTACCCCGGCGGCGCGGTGCTGCCGATCTACGACGAGATCTTCCAGCAGGACAAGATCGACCACATCCTCGTGCGGCACGAGCAGGGCGCCGGCCACGCGGCCGAGGGCTATGCCCGCTCGACCGGCAAGGTCGGCGTCGCGCTCGTCACCTCCGGCCCCGGCGCCACCAACATGGTGACGCCGCTGACCGACGCGCTGATGGACTCGATCCCGCTCGTCTGCATCACCGGCCAGGTGCCGACGCACCTTATCGGGACGGACGGCTTCCAGGAGTGCGACACGGTCGGCATCACCCGGCCCTGCACCAAGCACAACTGGCTGGTGAAGCGGATCGAGGACCTGCCGCGGGTCCTGCACGAGGCCTTCCGCATCGCCACCACCGGCCGTCCCGGGCCGGTCGTGGTCGACATCCCGAAGAACATCCAGTTCCAGACCGGCACCTACGTCAACTACAAGGACCAGCCGCAGACCCAGTACCGGCCCGAGGTGAAGGGCGACGAGGCGGCGATCCGCGAGGCGGTGGCGCTGATCGCGGCGGCCAAGCGGCCGGTCTTCTACACCGGCGGCGGCGTCGTCAACGCCGGGCCGGCGGCCTCGAAGCTGCTGCGCGAGCTGGTCAAGCTCACCAACGCGCCGATCACCTCGACGCTGATGGGCCTCGGCGCCTACCCGGCCTCGGGGACGAACTGGCTGGGCATGCTCGGCATGCACGGCACCTACGAGGCGAACATGGCGATGCACGACTGCGACGTCATGGTCTGCATCGGCGCGCGCTTCGACGACCGCATCACCGGCCGCATCGACGCCTTCTCGCCGGGGTCGAAGAAGATCCACGTCGACATCGACCCGTCCTCGATCAACAAGAACGTGCGCGTCGACATCCCGATCGTCGGCGACGTCGGCTACGTGCTGCAGGACATGCTCCGCGTCTGGAAGCAGACCCAGCCGGCGCAGGACCGCGAGGCGCTGAACGCCTGGTGGCAGCAGATCTCGATGTGGCAGGCGCGGAAGTGCCTTACCTACCGCAAGTCGAACGACGTCATCATGCCGCAGTATGCCGTCGAGCGGCTCTACCAGCTGACCAAGGGACGCGACACCTACATCACCACCGAGGTCGGCCAGCACCAGATGTGGGCGGCGCAGTTCTTCGGCTTCGAGGAGCCCAACCGGTGGATGACTTCCGGCGGCCTCGGCACCATGGGCTACGGCCTGCCGGCGGCGCTAGGGGTGCAGATCGCCCATCCGGACGCGCTCGTCATCGACATCGCCGGCGACGCCTCGGTGCTGATGACCATGCAGGAGATGTCGACGGCGGTGCAGTACGAGGCGCCGATCAAGATCTTCATCCTCAACAACCAGTACATGGGCATGGTGCGCCAGTGGCAGCAGCTGCTGCACGGCAACCGGCTGTCGCACAGCTACACCGAGGCGCTGCCCGACTTCGTCAAGCTCGCCGAGGCCTACGGCTGCGTCGGCATCCGGGCGGAGAAGCCGGACGAGCTCGACGACGCGATCAACGAGATGATCGCCGTCAGGCGCCCGGTGATCTTCGACTGCCGCGTCGCCAACCTCGCCAACTGCTTCCCGATGATCCCATCGGGCAAAGCCCACAACGAGATGCTGCTCGGCGAGGACGTCTCCGACGAGGAGATCGGGAGCGCCATCGGAGCCGCCGGCAAGGTGCTGGTCTGAGGACCACGATCGAGGAAGACCCGAGATGATGAACGTCGCCGGACAGTCCCAGTCCGCCTACTTCCTGGAGGAGGCGTCGAACGTCTCCGAGACGCACACCCTGTCGGTGCTGGTCGACAACGAGCCGGGCGTGCTCGCCCGCGTGGTCGGCCTGTTCTCCGGCCGCGGCTACAACATCGAGAGCCTGACGGTGTCGGAGGTGGAGCACGAGAAGCACCTCTCGCGCATCACCATCGTCACCACCGGCACGCCGCAGGTGATCGCCCAGATCAAGAACCAGCTGGGCCGGCTGGTGCCGGTCCACCGGGTGGTCGACCTCACCCGCATGGGCGAGGCGATCGAGCGCGAGCTGGCGCTGGTCAAGGTCGCCGGCAAGGGCGAGCACCGGGTGGAGGCGCTGCGCCTCGCCCAGGCCTTCGAGGCCCGGGCCGTGGACGCCACGCTGGAGAGCTTCGTCTTCGAGATGACCGGCACGCCGGGCGAGATCGACCGCTTCGTCAACCTGATGACCGAGTGCGGCCTCGTCGAGGTCGCCCGCACCGGGCTGGCGGCGCTGAGCCGGGGCAAGGCGGGGATGTGACGCCCGCTGCCGCCGCCGCTCGCGTCACCCCGGCCTAGCGAAGGCCGACCGGGTCGCCGCCGGGGCGGCTGGGATCGCCGCGGAAGGGGCCGTGCGGACCCGGGCGGGTCACGGCCGGGTCGGGGTTCGGCCCGAACCAGTCCTTCGTGCCGGTCCCGGTCGGCCCCGCGCAGCCGGCGGGGGCCAAGAGGGCGGCGGCAACGGCGAGAACGGCGAGACGCATCTGTTTCTCCCTCGGCGACCGGTCGAGGCGCGGTGCCTGCGGCCTGATCCCGATCTGGGAGGAGCGCGGGCATTCGCCCATTCGTGCAACTACGTCCGTTGGCGATGGGGCGGGGGCGGCGGGCGGCGGCGAGGCCGGGGTGTGCTGCGATGCTGGAACTTGACCATCTCTTCGTGTTCTGCGCGGCGGAGGAGGCGGCCGCCGAGGGCCGGATCGGCCGGGTCCTCGCGGACGCCGGGCTCGTTCCGACCTATTCCCGCCGCCATGCGGGGCAGGGCACCGAGAACATCTGCTTCTGCTTCGACGACGCCTATCTCGAACTCCTCTTCGTTTCCGACGCCGCCGAACTGGCGGCGCCGGCGGTCGGGCGCACGGGGCTCTCGGCGCGGGCGCGCTGGCGCGACACCGGGGCCTCGCCCTTCGGGATCGGCCTTCGCGGCGGCCCGCTGCCGTTCGGAACCTGGGACTACCGCTTCGAGGGGCTGCCGCCCGGGATGTCGGTGCCGGTCGCCAGCGATTCGGCCGACGTGCGCCAGCCGTTCCTGTTCGGATCGCCGGGCACCGAGCGGCCTGACCGCTGGCCGGGCGGCCGCGCCGGGGCGCGGCAGACCGCGGCGGGGCTGACGGGGATCATCCGGGTAGACCTCGCGATGGCGGACGGCGTCGAGCCCGCGCCGGCGCTCTCGGCCTTGTCGGAGGCCGGGCTTCTCGCGCTTTCCGGCGGGGGAGGGCGGTCCGGCCGGCTCGAGGTCGAGGTCGCGCGGGCGGCGGGCGGCACCCTCCGGCTCGCCTTCCCGGCGGCGACCGCCGGCTGAGCCCCGCGCCACGGCCGGATTGTCAGCAACCCCGGGCTTTGCTAACCCCTTGACGGGCCGCCCGATCCCGGGCGGCGACCGGCTTCTCACCGCGGATCCGCCGATGACCACCCGCCTCAGCGTCAACCTCAACGCCATCGCCCAGTTGCGCAACCGGCGGAACCTGCCCTGGCCGAGCGTGACCCGGCTCGGCGCGATCGCGCTCGAGGCGGGGGCGGCCGGCCTCACCGTCCACCCCCGGCCGGACGAGCGGCACATCCGCCGCACCGACACCTTCGAGATCCGCAACATGCTGCGGGTGGACTGGCCGGGCCGCGAGTACAACATCGAGGGCTACCCGAGCGAGGACTTCCTCGCCCTCGTCGAGGCCGCGCGCCCCGACCAGGTGACGCTGGTGCCGGACGACCCGGCGCAGGCGACGTCCGACCACGGCTGGGACTGCGTGCGCCACGCCGAGGTGCTGAAGGCCACCGTCGGCCGGCTGAAGGCGGCGGGCTTCCGGGTCTCGCTGTTCCTCGACGCCGACCCGGCGATGGTGCCGGCCGCGGCGGCGACCGGCACGGACCGGATCGAGCTCTACACCGGACCCTACGGGCACACCTTCGATGCGGCGGAGAAGGCCGCCCGGCTCGACGACCTCGCCCGCACCGCCGAGGCCGCCCGCGCCGCCGGCCTCGGCCTCAACGCCGGCCACGACCTCACCCTCGACAACCTGCCGCCGCTGGTCGCCCGCATCCCCTTCGTCGACGAGGTCTCCATCGGCCACGCGCTGACGGCCGACGCGCTGGTCTTCGGCATGGCCGAGACCATCCGCCGCTACCGGGCCGCCTGCGGCGACGGCGCCGGCTGAGGGGTGGGCGCACACCGCTCGCTCGCCTCCGGGGAGAAGGGATTTCTCAGCCCGGCGGCAGGGGTCCTCCCCCTCAACCGCGGTCAACCGCGGTCGTGTCCCGCCGCGTGGTGTAGCTGGACGGCAGCGAAGCCGCCCGCACGCGCGCCATCCACAGCGCTGTAGCGGGCGGGCGGCTTTGCGGGGGT
>JAWLBM010000025.1:0-76379 GCA_041687675.1 Pleomorphomonas sp.
CCCGTCGCGGGCGCCGGCGCGTCCGGAAGCATGCGGAAAAGGCGGTCTTTTCGCAGTGCACATCATTGACGGGGACTTAACCGGCCGGGCGCATCCTCGCGCCATGCCGACCCGTGTCCTGCGTCTCCCGGTGCTTCTCCTCGCGGCCCTGCTCGCCGGCTGCGGCCTGTTCGAGGACGACGACCGCGCGCCCTGGCGCGCCCAGGCCGAGGCGGCCTGCTTCGCGCGGGGGATGGTGAAGCTGTCGCCGGTGATCAGGGTCTCCGACGAGATCGACGGCAAGGGCGCCTGCGGCCTCGACCGGCCGCTGCGCGTCCATGCCCTTGCCGACGGCACCGTGCGGATCGGCGAGGCGAGAGGGCTCACCATGTCCTGCCCGGTGACGGCGGCGCTGGAGCGCTGGGTCGCCGAGGTGGTGCAGCCGGCGGCGGTGGCGGTCTACGGCGCGCCGGTGGTGGAGCTCAAGTCGATGGGCACCTACAACTGCCGCACGCGCAACAGCCGCCGCGGCGCCCGCCTCTCCGAGCACGCCTTCGCCAACGCCATCGACGTCTCCGGCTTCGTGTTCGCCAACGGCCACTCGGTCTCGGTGCTGAAGGGCTGGCGCGGCGGCGAGCAGGACCGGCTGTTCCTGCGCGCGGCGACGGCCGGCGCCTGCGGCCCGTTCACGACGGTGCTCGGCCCCGGCTCAGACGGCCTGCACGAGAATCACCTGCACCTCGATCTCGCCCGCCACAACGCGCAGGGCACCTATCTCTACTGCAAGCCGAAGCTGGAGATGCCGCCGCTGCCGAAGATGAGCCCGGCGCCGATGATCATGGTCGACAACCGGCTGCCGCCGAGCGACCTGCCGCCGCCCGGCATGGCCGAGCCCTGGCCGCGCACCCTGCCGCAGCCGCAGCCGGCGGCCGGCCCGCTGCCGCCCGCTTCCGTGCCGATGCCGGCGCCGGTGCCGGTCGCCGCCGGGCCGCAGTCGATCGAGGACCTGATCCGGACGGCGCCCCCGGTGCCGGGCTGCCCGCCGGGCTACGTCTGCCTGCCGACGCCGGCCGCGCCGCCGGCGCCGCCGCCGCCCGTCGGTTGGCAGGTCGGCCCGCAGCCGGCGATCGTCTACGACAATGGCATCCCGCTCGGCTACGCCGACGAGTGATCACTCCGCCGCAGTGCGCAGCACCGGGTCGTAGTTGAGGATCGGCGCCAGCCAGCGCTCGGCCTCCTGCAGCGCCATCCCCTTGCGGCGGGCATAGTCCTCCACCTGGTCCCGCTCGATCTTGCCGACGCCGAAGTAGTGGCTGTCCGGGTGCGAGAAGTAGAGGCCGGAGACGGCCGCGCCGGGCCACATGGCGTAGCTCTCGGTGAGGCGGATGCCGGCGACCTTCTCCGCGTCGAGGAGGTCGAACAGGGTGCCCTTCTCGGTGTGGTCCGGCTGCGCCGGATATCCCGGCGCCGGGCGGATGCCGCGGTAGCGCTCGGCGATGAGGTCCTGCGGCGTCAGCGCCTCGTCGGCGGCGTAGCCCCAGAGTTCCTTGCGGACGATCTGGTGCAGCCGCTCGGCGAAGGCCTCGGCGAGGCGGTCGGCGAGCGCCTGGCTGAGGATCTTGGAGTAGTCGTCGTTCGCCCGCCCGAAGCGCTCGGCGACCGCGTCCTCGCCGATCCCGGCGGTCACCGCGAAGCCGCCGACCCAGTCGGCGATGCCGGTCCCGAGGGGAGCGACGAAGTCGGAGATCGAGACGTTCTTGCGGCTGGTGTCGCGGGCGATCTGCTGGCGCAGGCCATGCAGCACCGCAAGCCGCTCGCGCCGGTCCTCGTCCCTGAACAGCACGATGTCGTCGCCCTCTGCGTTCGCCGGCCAGAAGCCGACGACGCCGGAGGCGGTGAGCCACCTCTCCTCCACCATCTGGTGCAGCATCGCCCGGGCATCGGCGTAGAGCGACCGGGCGGCCTCGCCGTAGCGGTCGTCCTCGAGGATCGCCGGGAAGCTGCCCTTCATCTCCCAGGTGGAGAAGAAGGGCGTCCAGTCGATGTAGGGGACGAGGTCGGCGAGGTCGTGCGAGGCGAAGGCGCGGGTGCCGAGGAAGCTCGGCCTCGGCGGGGCGTAGCCCGTCCAGTCCGGCGCGAAGCGGTTGGCGCGGGCCTCGGCGAGCGTGAGCCGGCGCTTGTCGTCGCGCCCGCGCGCATGCGCCTCGGCGATGCGGGCGTATTCGGCGCGGACCTCGTCCACATAGGCGTGGCGCTTCTCGCCGAGGAGCGCCGAGGCGACGCCGACCGCGCGGCTGGCGTCGGTGACGTAGACCGCCTGGTTGCGCTTGTAGTTCGGGTGGATCTTCACCGCCGTGTGGATGCGGCTGGTCGTGGCCCCGCCGATCAGCAGCGGCACGTCGAAGCCCTGGCGCTCCATCTCGGCGGCGACGTTGACCATCTCGTCGAGCGAGGGCGTGATCAGGCCCGAGAGGCCGATGATGTCGACCTTCCTCGCCACCGCGGTGTCGAGGATCTTCTGCCCGGGCACCATCACGCCGAGGTCGATCACCTCGAAGTTGTTGCACTGGAGAACGACGCCGACGATGTTCTTGCCGATGTCGTGCACGTCGCCCTTGACGGTGGCGAGCAGGATGCGGCCGGCGGAGGGGGCGTCGGTGAGGCCGAGCTCCTCCTTCTCCTTCTCCATGTAGGGCATCAGGTGGGCGACGGCCTGCTTCATCACGCGGGCGGACTTCACCACCTGCGGCAGGAACATCTTGCCGGCGCCGAACAGGTCGCCGACGACGTTCATGCCGGCCATCAGCGGCCCCTCGATGACGTGCAGCGGCCGCTCGACCCGAAGCCGGGCCTCCTCGGTGTCCTCGACGATGAACTCGGTGATGCCGTGGACGAGCGCGTGCTCGAGCCGCTTCTCCACCGGCCAGGAGCGCCAGGCGAGGTCGGCGACCTTCTCCTTCGAGCCGTCGCCCTTGAAGCGGGGCGCGGCCTGGACGAGGCGCTCGGTGGCGTCGGCGCGCCGGTTGAGCACCACGTCCTCGCAGAGCTCGCGGAGCTCCGGGTCGATGTCGTCGTAGACGGCGAGCTGGCCGGCGTTGACGATGCCGAAGTCCATGCCGGCCTGGATCGCGTGGTAGAGGAACACCGAGTGCATCGCCTCCCGCACCGGCTCGTTGCCGCGGAAGGAGAAGGACAGGTTGGAGACGCCGCCGGAGACGTGGGCGCCGGGCAGGTTGCGGCGGATCCAGCGCGTCGCCTCGATGAAGGCGATGCCGTAGCCGTCATGCTCCTCGATCCCGGTGGCGACCGCGAAGATGTTGGGGTCGAAGATGATGTCCTCCGGCGGGATGCCCACCTCGTCGACCAGCAGCCGGTAGGAGCGCCCGCAGATCTCGATCTTGCGCTCGAGGGTATCGGCCTGGCCCTTCTCGTCGAAGGCCATCACCACCACCGCGGCGCCATAGCGGCGTACGAGGCGCGCCTGCTCGAGGAAGGGGCCCTCGCCCTCCTTCATCGAGATGGAGTTGACGATGCCCTTGCCCTGCAGGCACTTCAGCCCGGCCTCGATGACGCTCCACTTCGAACTGTCCACCATGATCGGCACGCGGGCGATGTCCGGCTCGGCGGCGAGCAGGTTGAGGAAGGTGACCATCGCCTGCTCGCTGTCGAGCAGGCCCTCGTCCATGTTGACGTCGAGAACGACGGCGCCGCTCGCCACCTGCTGCCGGGCGACCTCCAGGGCGGCTGGATAGTCGCCCTCCTTGATCAGCTTGCGGAAGCGCGCGGAGCCGGTGACGTTGGTGCGCTCGCCCACCATCACGAAATTGGCGAAGCCGCCGGCGGGGGCGGCGTCGAGGGTCGAAGTCTCGGTCACGGGTCCGTCCAGTCCTGAACTTGCGGCAGAGGTCACGCTGCGATCACCACCGGCTCGAGGCCGGAGAGGCGCATGCGGGGCTCGAGCGTCGGCACCTGGCGCGGCGGCACGCCCTTCACGGCGCTGGCGACGGCGGCGACGTGCTCCGGCGTGGTGCCGCAGCAGCCGCCGACGATGTTGACGAGGCCGGAGCGGGCGAACTCGCCGACGAGGCCGGCCATCGCCTCCGGGCTCTCGTCGTACTCTCCGAACTCGTTCGGCAGCCCGGCGTTCGGATAGGCGCAGACCAGCGTGTCGGCGACACGGGCGAGGTCGGCGACATGCGCGCGCATCTCCTTCGCGCCGAGAGCGCAGTTGAGGCCGATCGAAAAGAGCCCGGCGTGGCGCACGGAGTACCAGAAGGCCTCCGCGGTCTGGCCGGAGAGGGTGCGGCCGGACAGGTCGGTGATCGTCCCCGACACCATGACCGGCAGGCGGACGCCCTTCTCCTCGAACACCTCGTCGATGGCGAAGAGGGCGGCCTTGGCGTTGAGGGTGTCGAACACCGTCTCGATCAGGATGATGTCGGCGCCGCCGTCGATCAGCCCGCGGGCCGCCTCGGCGTAGGCCGCGCGCATCCCGTCGAAGCTGACCGCGCGGAAGCCGGGGTTGTTGACGTCCGGCGAGATGGAGAGCGTGCGGTTGGTCGGCCCGATCGCCCCGGCGACGAAGCGCGGGCGCGAGGCATCCCGCGCCTCGACCGTGCGGCAGGCGGACCTGGCGAGCCGGGCGCTTTCGAAGTTCAGCTCGTAGGCGAGCGCCTCCATGCCGTAGTCGGCCTGGGCGACGGAGGTCGAGGAGAAGGTGTTGGTCTCGACGATGTCGGCGCCGGCCTCCAGGTAGGCGACGTGAATCTCCTCGATCACGTCGGGCCGGGTGATCGACAGGAGGTCGTTGTTGCCGCGGAGGTCCCGGCTCCAGTCGGCGAAGCGCTCGCCGCGGAAGTCCTCCTCGCTGAGCCGATGGCGCTGGATCATGGTGCCCATCGCCCCGTCGATCAGCAGGATCCGCTCGGCGGCGAGCGCCCGGAGGCGCCGTTCGGTTTCGGACATGGCCGGCTTCATCGTCGTCCCTCCCGGGGCCTCAGGCGGCGGCGGCCGCATCGGCGGCCGGGCGCGCGCGAAGGCCCAGCATGTGGCAGATCGCGTAGACGAGGTCCGCCTTGTTCATGGTGTAGAAGTGGAAGTCGCGGTAGCCGCGGTCGACCAGGTCGAGCACCTGCTCGGCGGCGACGGCGGCGGCCACGAGCTGGCGCGTGCCGGGATCGTCGTCGAGGCCCTCGAAGCGGCGGGCGAACCAGTCCGGCACGCTGGCGCCGGCCCGTGTGGCGAAGGCGGCGGTCTGCCGGAAGTTGGTGACCGGGACGATGCCCGGCACGATCGGCACGTCGATGCCGGCGGCGCGGACCCGCTCGACGTAGCGCTCGAAGATGTCGTTGTCGAAGAAGAACTGGGTGATCGCCCGGCTCGCCCCGGCCTCCACCTTGCGCTTGAGGATCTCGATGTCGGCCGGCACGTCCGGGCTCTCCGGGTGCTTCTCGGGATAGGCCGAGACGGAGATCTCGAAGTCGCCGGCCTCGCGGATGCCGCGGATGAGGTCCGGCGTTGAGGCGTAGCCGCCCGGATGCGGCGCATAGCGCGAGCCCACCCCGTCGGCCGGATCGCCGCGCAGCGCCACGATGTGGCGCACGCCCGCCTCGTGGTAGCCGCGCACCACCGCGTCCACCTCCTCGCGGGTGGCGCCGACGCAGGTGAGGTGGGCGGCGGGCCTCAGGCCGGTCTCGCGGATGATGCGGGAGACGGTCGCGTGGGTGCGCTCGCGGGTCGACCCGCCGGCGCCGTAGGTGACCGAGACGAAGCGCGGCCCGAGGGGGGCGAGGCGTCCGATCGCGGTCCACAGCGCCTCCTCCATCTTCTCCGTCTTCGGCGGGAAGAACTCGAAGGAGACGCCGAGGTCGAGGCGGTCCGGGGTGCGGCGGAAGGGCATCGGTACGATCCTTCGGGTGGTCGGCATCATCGGTCAGGCGCGCTGGAGGAGAACGGGCTGGTCGGCCATCTGGATCCGGCGGTCGCGGGCGAGCCACAGCGTCACGGTGAGGCCGTCGGCCTCCCGACCGGCGGGAGGCGGCAGGTCCACCACCTCCGGCTTGTCCAGCCCGGCCGCCCCGATCCAGGCGGCCATCTGCTCGCGCGAGAAGCCGAGGCGGCGGTGGGCGTGCTCGACGCGCAGGAACTCCAGGCCGTGCGGCGCGAAGTCGACGACCAGCAGGCGTCCGCCGGGGGCGACCGCCGCGGCCGCCTCGCGGATGGCGCGGCCCGGATCGTCGAGATAGTGCAGCACCTGGTGGACGACGACGAGGTCGAACACGGCGCCGAGCGAGAGCGCGGTGACGTCGCCCTGGCGGACATGGGCGTGGCCGATGCCGGCGGCGGCGAGGTTGGCGCGGGCGACGGAGAGCATGTCGTGGCTGGCGTCGACGCCGACGCCGCGCACGTAGAGGTCGGAGAGCAGCGTCAGGATGCGGCCGGTGCCGGTGCCGAGGTCGAGCAGGGACTGGACCGGCCGCGGTCCGACCGCCTTGCGGATGGCCGCCTCGACCGCGTCCTCGGCGACGTGGAGCGAGCGCAGCCGGTCCCACCGGGCGGCGTTGCGCGCGAAATAGGCCTGCGCCTCGGCGGCGTGCGCCGCCTTGATCGCGGCGAGGCGACCGCGGTCGCCGGCGACCACCGGGTCGGCCGGGTCCAGCCGGGCGAGGACGGCGCGCGCGGTTTCCGCCCCGGGCCCCTCCTCGGCGACGCGGTAGTAGGCCCAGGCGCCCTCGGGCAGGCGGCGGATGAGGCCGGCCTCGCTCATCAGCTTGAGATGGCGGGAGACGCGCGGCTGGCTCTGGGCGAGCACCTCGGTGAGGTCCTTCACCGTCGCCTCGCCGGCGGCGAGAAGGGCGAGCAGGCGCAGCCGCGTCGGCTCTCCCGCGCTGCGCAGCGCGGAGACAAGGTCGTCGAAGCCGGCCGTCGTCTCGGCCATCAGGTTCGCCTCCCGTCCAAGGACATAAACATATCTTTATGCCTGATGTCGCGAGGCTTCAAGGGGTTTTCGTTGCGCATGTCGGTTCGGGAGGGGAAAAGCGTTCCCCGGCGCCGGGTGACGCCGGCGCGTCCGCGACCCGCGGCGGCGATGGCCGGGAGCACGTAGGGGACCCGAACCCGATGGAGGACCGGCGGCCGCGCCTTCCATCCGCCGGCTCGCCTCAAGTCTGTCTGGACAGACACGCCAGCCGCCTGCCAGAACACTTGCCATATGCAGCGCGGCCGCACGGCGGCCGCCGGAGCGGGAGACGCCACGGCATGGCGAGCGGCATCTACGACCAGGACCTCCAGAAGACCCCGGCCAACTACCAGCCGCTGACGCCGCTGACCTTCCTGGAGCGGGCGGCGGACGTGCACCCGGACCGGGTCGCCATCGTCCACGGCTCGATGCGCCAGACCTATGCCTCGCTGCGCGAGCGGGCCCACCGGCTCGGATCGGCGCTCGCCGCCCGGGGACTCGGCCGCGGCGACACGGTGGCGGTGATGCTCGCCAACACCCCGGCGATGATCGAGTGCCACTACGGCGTGCCGATGTGCGGGGCGGTGCTGAACACCCTCAACACCCGCCTCGACGCCGCCACCCTCGCCTTCATCCTCGACCATGGCGAGGCCAAGGTGCTGATCACCGACCGCGAGTTCTCCAGGCTCATCGCCGAGGCCCTGTCGCTCGCCACCGTGAAGCCGCTGGTCATCGACTACGACGACCCGGAGGTGCCGCAGGCCGGCGAGCGCCTCGGCTCGCTCGACTACGAGGACCTCCTCGCCGGCGGCGACCCGGCCTATTCCGCGGTTGCGCCCACCGACGAGTGGGACGCAATCTCGCTCAACTACACGTCCGGGACCACCTCGAACCCCAAGGGCGTCGTCTACCATCACCGCGGGGCGCATCTTCTCGCGCTCGGCAACATCGTGACCGGCGGCATGGAGAAGCACGCCGTCTATCTCTGGACGTTGCCGATGTTCCACTGCAACGGCTGGTGCTTCCCCTGGTCGGTGTCGGTGGTGGCCGGCACCCACGTCTGCCTGCGCCAGGTGCGCGCCGCCCCGATCTTCGAGGCGATCGCCGAGCACGGCGTCACCCACATGTGCGGCGCGCCGGTCGTCATGTCGATCATCCTCGGCGCCACGGAGGCCGAGAAGCGGCCGGTCTCGCGCCCGGTCACCTTCTTCACCGCCGCCGCCCCGCCGCCCGAGGCGGTGCTCTCGGCGATGAAGGACGCGGGCTTCGCCGTCACCCATCTCTACGGCCTCACCGAGACCTACGGCCCGGCGGTGGTCAACGAGTGGAAGTCCGACTGGGACGGCCTCGAAGGCCCCGCCTGGGCGGCGCGAAAGGCCCGCCAGGGCGTGCGCTACGACGCCCTCGACGGCCTCGAGGTGATGGATCCGGAGACGATGACGCCGGTGCCGCGCGACGGCGCGACCATCGGCGAGGTGATGTTCCGCGGCAACGTGGTGATGAAGGGTTACCTGAAGAATCCCGCCGCCACGTCGGAGGCCTTCGCCGGCGGCTGGTTCCATTCCGGCGACCTCGGGGTGCGCCATCCGGACGGCTACATCCAGCTGAAGGACCGCTCGAAGGACATCATCATCTCCGGCGGCGAGAACATCTCCTCCATCGAGGTGGAGGACGCCCTCTACAAGCATCCCGCCGTCGCCAACGCCGCGGTGGTGGCCAAGCCCGACGACAAGTGGGGCGAGACGCCCTGCGCCTTCGTCGAGCTGAGGCCCGGCGCCTCGGCGACCGCCGAGGAGCTGATCGCCTGGTGCCGCGAGCGGCTCGCCCACTTCAAGGCGCCGCGCCATATCGTGTTCCAGGAGCTGCCGCGCACCTCGACCGGCAAGATCCAGAAGTACAAGCTGCGCGCCCAGATCCGTGATTGACCCCGGGCGGGGCGGCCCTGCCACATGCCGAAGGAGAATGCCATGTCCGCCGTCGAAGTCGCCGCCGACAGGCCGCCGGTCGCCGTCCGGGTCGACGGGCCCGTCGCCACGCTGACCCTCGACCGCCCGGAGAAGGCCAACGCCCTCTCCTCCGCGATGATCGACGCCCTGCACGCGGCCATCCGGGAGGCGGATGCCAACCCCGAGGTGCGGGTGATCGTGATCGCGGCGAACGGCAAGATCTTCTCCGCCGGCCACGACCTCGGCGAGATGCGCGGCATGGACAAGGCCGACCTCGAGGCGCTGTTCTCCCGCTGCGCGGCGATGATGCAGGCGATCCGCGGCAGCAGGAAGCCGGTGATCGCCCGGGTGCAGGGCGCGGCGGTGGCGGCCGGCTGCCAGCTGGTCGCCACCTGCGACCTCGCCTACGCCGTGGACACGGCGAAATTCGGCGTCAACGGCATCAACCTCGGACTGTTCTGCGCGACGCCCTCGGTGGCGCTGTCGCGGGCGGTGCCGCCCCGGCAGGCGCTCGACCTGCTGCTGACCGGGCGTCTGGTCCCAGCCTCGCGCGCGGTGGAGATCGGCCTTCTGAATGCCGCCGTCCCGGCCGACAGGCTCGACGACACCGTGGCCGAGACCGCGGCCCTGATCGCCGCCAAGCTCCCCGAGTCGATCGCGCTGGGCAAGGACCTCTTCTGGCGCCAGCAGGGCCTCGACCTCGCCAAGGCCTATGTTATCGCCGGCGAGCGGATGGCGGAGAACATGGGCTTTGCCGAGACCCGCGCCCTGATCGACGGCTTCCTCCGCCGCTGACCCTGGCGGAGGCCGGGCCGCCCGGGCCGGAGGAGCGGAACAGGCGGAAAGGGACGGCCTCCGGTCCGTCGGGGGCGCGCCGCCAGATCCGCTCCGTCTGCGATCGGGTCGGCGGGTCCTCGACCGGCGCCCCCTGCGTACGCCCCGGGGAGCATCGCGCGGACCGGAGGGCCGTCAAGTCGGGTCAACACGCAAAAGGCCTGTCAGGCGACGGGCTTCCACGACGCGTCGCAGTGTGCTCGAGACGGCGTGACACAATCGTGACAGACCGTCGGAACCGTGCCACAAATTGTCATGACCCATTGCAGGCGTGACTTGGTGTGCTCGCCGGATCCTGCAACTATGCGGAGAAACTCGGGCGCCCCGGCGGCGGCCACCAAGGGGCGTTCACCTGGGGGCGGGGAGCGGTTCGGGATGAGGAATCGAGGCGGGGACTCTCGTGCGCCGGACCCCATCGACGTCCGGCCCGATGCAGCGGTCACACTGTTCGGTTCGCCGACCTTCACGGTCGCCGGGCGCGAGCATCCGCTGCCGCGCAAGGGATTTGCGCTGCTGGCCATCCTGGCGCTCACGCCCGGTCACGTCGCCAGCCGGGTTCGCCTGCGCGGCATCCTGTGGAGCGGCGGCGGCCAGGGCGATCCTGGCGCCAACCTGCGCCAGCTGCTCACCCGCATGGCGAAGGTGGAACGGGCGGCGGGGCGCCGGCTCCTCTTCTGCGACGGGGACTCGGTCCGGCTCTCCGTGCCGGGCCTCTATGTCGATCTCCTCACCTTCTCGCCCGCCGCGGTCCGCCAGGCCTCCGGCAATCCGGCGGCGCTGTCCGCGCTGGTGCATGCCTACGCGGGCGACCTCCTCGCCGACTTCCACCCGGACGACGACGGCCTCGACGAATGGCTCACGCGCGAGCGCCAGGCGCTGAGAACCGCCTTCATCGGCGCGGCGGTCGCACTGCTGCAGCCCGGGACCGGGTCCCCAAACGACGACCTCGACATCGCCGGACGGCTGATCTCCGTCGACCCGACGCAGGAGATCGCCTATCGCGCCCGCATCCGCGCCTTCGGCGCCAAGGGGGACATCTCCCGCTGCCGGGCGGCCTGGCTCGACTGCGAGCGGATGCTGAAGCTGGAGTTCGGGGTGGCGCCCTCGGCCGAGACACAGGCGCTGGCGGCGCGTTTCCTCGAGACCGCCGCGACCCGGCCCGCGCTCGAGCCGGCCCCGGAGCCGACCCGCCTGCCGCCGCAGGCCGGCGAGGCGAGCCGCCCGCGCGTGGCCATCCTGCCGCCGGTCGATCCCTTCGACGATCGCCGGCTGCGCGAGCTCGCCGGCTTCCTGCTGGAGGACCTCACCATCGGGCTGTCCCGCTACCGCAGCTTCCGGGTGATCGCGGCGCACACCTCGATCGCAGTGGCGTCGGGCGCGCTGAGGGGGCTCAGCGGCCGCGACTGGTGCGACTATGTCCTCGCCTCCTCGATCGGCTCGGCCGGGAGCGGATACGAGATCAAGTTCCGCCTCACCGACAACCGCAGCAGCGAGGTGATCTGGGCGTCCTCCGTGCCCTTCGACGGGGTCGACCTGCCCGGGCTGTTCGCGGCGCTGTCGGAGAAGGCAGTGGTCTCCCTCGCGGACGCGGTGGAGCGGCAGGAGGTCGCCCGGCCGCTGCCGCCGGACAGCAAGAGCGCCTACAGGCTGTTCCTCGAAGGCCGCCGCTATGCCACGTCGACGGCGCTGCAGGAGGTGCGGCGCGCCAGGCGGCTGTTCCGCGAGGCCGCCCAGCGGGACCCGCAGTTCGCTGCCGCCAAGGCGGGGCTCGCCCGGACGCAGTCGATGGAATGGCTGGTCCGCGGCGCGCCCGACCTCTCGCACCTCGTCGAGGCGGCGGCCCTCGCGGACGAGGCGATCGCGGCGGACGACCGGGACGCCCGCGGTTTCCGGGAGAAGGGATACGCGCTCCTCTACATGAAGCGGCACGACGAAAGCCTCGCCATGTTCAGCGAGGCCGCCAACCGCAATCCCAACGACGCCGACCTGCTCGCCGACTACGCGGACGCCCTCGCCCACTCCGGCGACCCCGCCTCGGCGCTGACCGTGCTCGACCGGGCGTTGACGCTGAACCCCGCGCCGCCGACCATCTACCGCTGGGTCCGGGGCAGCATCTTCTACCAGACCGGGCGCTACCGCGACGGCATCGCGGCGCTTCAGCCGGCGCGCCGCGACCCGGCGACGGCCCGCCTGCTGGCAGCCTGCCATGCCCAGGTCGGCGAGCTCGACACCGCCCGCGCCTGTGTCCGGCTCGCTCGCCAGAGCCTTCCCGACTTCTCCACCGACCGGCTGTGGACCGTTGTCCCCAACCGCGACCCGGTCGACACCCGCCACCTCGTCGACGGGCTGCGCCTCGCCGGGATGGCGTGACGGAACAGGTGGTTTTATCCCTGTCTATAACGCCCATGTCACAGGCGGTTCTCTAGTCTCCGGTCCGGCACCCGAACCCGGGCGCCGGAGATCATGGAGACGACGATGGCCGACTACTACCTGATCGGAAACCTCGAGAACGACGACGACCTCTACCTGGTCGACACCAGCGCCCGGAGCGTCTGCCCGATTCCGCGCGAGGTGTGGGAGGAGGTTGTCGAGATGTTCCAGTCCGGCGAGGACGCGCGCTCGCCGACGGCGGCCGACCTCCTCGACGAGATCGAGGCGGCGCGCGCGGCCGGGCGCCCGGCCCGGATCGCGCTGTCGGCGAACGGCCTCGGCGAACTGCTCGTCACCGTCCGGATCGAGGCGGTGGAGCGGGCGATGGAACGCAGCCCCGCGCTCGACGCGGCGCTGCGCCCCCACCTCGTCCATCACCGCGCCGCAGCCTGATACGGCGGCGGTGACGCCCTCCGCGTCCGGGCGGGGCGGCGGGCCGGACCCGGCGCTGGCGCCGGGCCCGGCCGCGGCCGCCGACAGGGCGCCGTCCGCGGCGCCCGACAGGCTTTGCAGCCCGGAGGAGACCCTCGCCCGGGTCCGCCCGCATCTCGCCGGGCTCGGGATCACCCGCGTCGGCCTCGTCACCGGGCTGGACGTGCTCGGCGTGCCGGTCGGCATGGCGGTGCGGCCGAACGGGTTCAGCCTCTCCGTCCACCAGGGCAAGGGCCTCACCGACGCGGCGGCGATGGTCTCGGCGGCGATGGAGGCCGCCGAGGTGGCGCTCGCCGAGCGGGCCGGCCTCGCCGCCGAGACGATGACCGCGGCCGAGGCCGCCATGTCCGGCGCGCCGCTGATGCCGCTCGCCCGGCTGACGCGCTGCCGGATGCGGCGCGTCGACCCGGAGCGGCCGCTGCCCCTTGTCCTCGGCCGCGACCTCGCCACAGGCGCGCCACGGCGGGTCCCGACGGCGCTGGTCTCGATCGACCACACCGACCCGGCGCCCGACGAGGCCTTCGACCGGTCCAGCGACGGCCTCGCATCGGGCAACGGCGAGGACGAGGCCGTGCTGCACGCGCTCTACGAGCTGGTCGAGCGCGACGCCGCCGCGCTCGCCCGCGCCCGCCGGCCCGAGGTCCTCGCCGGCCGGCGGCGCAGCGCCGCCGCCTTCGGCTCCGACGACCTCTCGGGCCTCGAGGACCGGATCCGCGCCGCCGGGCTCGGGCTGGTTCTGCTCGACGTCACCTCCGACATCGGCCTGCCGGTCGTCGCGGCGATGATCGCCCCCGCGGACGCCGGGCGCCGGCCGGACCTCACCCCGGCCGCCTTCTGCGGCGGCTTTGCCTGCCACCACGACCCGGCGGTGGCCGCGGTGCGGGCCGTGCTCGAGGCCTGCCAGGCGCGGGCGACCGCCATCGCCGGGGCGCGCGACGACATCGGTGCGGACTGGTACCGGCTCGCGGATGCGGCGAGCGGGCCGGCCGCCGGCCTCGTCGGGCTTCTCGCCGCCCCCGCCGCGGCGGAGGCCGTCGCCCGTCCCGCGCTGGGCCCGGTTGCGAGCCGCATCGCCGACCTCATCCGCCGCCTCGCCGCTCGCGGCATGCCGGAGGCGGTCGCGGTGCCGATCGCCGCGCCGCCGGGCCTCCACGTCGTGCGGGTGCTGGTGCCCGGCCTCGAGATCGGCCCCGGCGCGCCCGGCCGGCGCGCCGGCCCGCGGCTCCTCGCGAGCCTCCTAGGGGCCGCATGAGGCTGCTGTTCGCCGGACCCTCGCTTGCGGGCGACCTCGACGCCCTCGCCCGCGCCCACCCGGACATCGTCTTCCGCGGCCCGGTCGCCCGCGGCGACCTCGTCCGCGCGGTGCGCGAAGGCGCGACCGCCGTCGGCATCGTCGACGGCCTGTTCCGCGAGCGGCCGCCGGTCTGGCACAAGGAGATCCTCCACGCCCTGTCGCTCGGCGTCGCCGTTGCGGGCGGCGGCTCGATGGGGGCGTTGCGGGCGGCCGAGTGCGGCGCCTTCGGCATGGTCGGCCTCGGCCGGGTCCACCGCCTTCTCGCCGACGGCGTCGAGTTCGACGACGGCTGCGTCGCCCAGCTGCACGCGCCCGCCGCCCTCGGCTGGCTGCCGCTGTCCGAGGCCAAGGTCACGGTGGAGGCCACCATCGACGCGCTCGCCGCGACCGGCGCGCTCCGCCCCGGCGAGGCGGCGGCGCTCCGCGCGGCGAACCGGGCGACGCCCTTCGCCGGGCGGAGCTTCGCAACCGTCGCGGCCGCCGCCATCGGCGATCCGGACCGCGCCCGGACCCTCGCCGGCCTCCTCGCCGGCGCGCGGGTCGACGTGAAGCGGGCCGATGGGCTCCTGGTGCTCGACTGGCTCGCCGCCCGGCCGGACCGGCGCGACCCGCCGCCCGACGGCTGGACCTTCGCAGAGACCTCCGCCTGGCGCGCCCTCATCGCCGAACTGGACGGCACGGAGAGGTGAGCTACGGCCCTCCCCGGCTGGTCGACGCCGTCGCCGGTCCGATCCGGCGCATCGCCGTCTCGCTGCCCGCCCGCTGGATCGAGGCGGATCCGCCGCTCGCCGCCGCCCTCGCCGGGATTGTGCCGGAGGCGCATCTTCTCCTCGTCGCCCACGAGCGCACCGCCGCGGCGGCGGCGCGGCTGTCGGCGGCGCGGCCCGCGAGCGTGCTCGCCTGCCCGGACCGGACGCCGCTGACGCTCTGGTGCCGCGCCGCCCTGCTCGCCTTCGACGACGGCGCGATCGCACCCTCCTCCCCGCCCGCCCCGCCGACGCCCGCCCGCGCCGTCTTCGAGCGCCTCGCCGCCGAGGGCCTCGCCGTCCGGGCCGCCGAAGGCGTGCCCGCCCGCGGCGGCAACCTGCTGCCGGTCGGCGAGGTGCTGCTGGTCGGGGCCGACGAATGGCGGCGCTTCTCGGAGGCCGCGCCTGGGGGCGGGGACGCCGCCCGGCTCTGCCGGACGCTGGTCGACGGCACCCGCCGGCCGGTGGTCGTCGCCGGCGGCAGCGGCCGCAGCCCGGGGCCGTCGCGCGCCTTCACCGGGCCGGACGGCGCGCGCTGGCACGAGACGGCGGAGCCGGGGGTGGTCGAGCGGCACAGCCGGCAGCCGGCCTACCACCTCGACCTCCACGTCACCCCGACCGGCGTCCTGCGCGACGGGCGACCGCTGCTCCTCGTCGGCGACCCCGCCCTCGCGGCCCGCCTCTCCGGCACCGCCGCCGTGCCCGAGCGCGCGGCCGAGTTCGACGCGGCGGCCGAAGCCCTCGACGCCGCGGGCTTCGCGGTGGAGCGCCTTCCGCTGCCGCTGGTCGCCTTCGACGACCCCCGGGCGCGCCGGCGGGACTGGGTGTTCGTCTCCTACGGCAATGCGCTGGTGGAGAGCTTCGGCGGCGGCGGCCGGGTGCACCTGCCGCGCTTCGGCCAGGCGGGCGACACTGACCTCTCGGCCTGCGACGAGGCCGCGGCCGGCATCTTCGCGAGCCTCGGCCTCAAGGTGGTCCCGGTGCACGGCCTCGGCCCGCTGGCGCGGATGGCGGGCGGGCTGCACTGCGCCGCGCTGGTGCTGGCGCGGGGCGAGCCCGCGGGACAGCGCACGGCGCCACCCCGGTCGGGCGCCGACGCGGGCCGGGCCCGCACCGGAGGCCTCCGCGGCGGGTGACCGGCGCGGCCGCAGGGCGCCCGGGGCCTCGAAATCCATCGCCAACGGCAGGTCGGCAGCACTGCTTCGGGACGCAGCCCTCCGGTTTGCGCACGGAACCTTTGTGACCGGCAACAAGTTTTCAGTTCATCGCAGACAGAGGACGGGAGATGACCATGAAAAAGACATTCTATTGCCTGCTTTTTGCTTCGGCTTTGGTTCCGGTGAGCGTGCTGGCCCAGGACGCCGCGGCGCCCGACCAGGCTCCGCTGGTGCTGCCGGAGGCGCAGCAGCAGGGCGGCGAGTCGGTGCAGACCCCCGCGGCCGGCACGGACGGCATGGCTCCGGCCGGCGATGCCGGGATGGCCCCGGCCGAAGGCACCGCCGAGCAGCAGCCGGCTCCGGTCGATGACGGGGCGATCTCCGTCGAGACCGTCACCATCACGCCGGAGGAGGACACGTTCACGGGCGAGACCTTCGTCACCGTGCCGCCCGAGGGCGCCTGGCGCGTCGCCGACCTCGTCGGCAAGGACGTCTTCGGCAGCGACCAGGAGGACATCGGCGAGATCAACGACGTGATCGTCGGCCAGACCGGCGAAGTGATCGCGGTGATCGTCGGGGTCGGCGGCTTCCTCGGCATCGGCGAGAAGGACGTCGCCGTCTCGATGCAGGCGCTGGAGTTCGGCCCGGGGATGACCGAGGCCGAGGTCGCGGCGCGGTCCGATGCCGCCAGCGGCACCGGCGAGACCGACCTCTCCGCAACGCCGATCCCTGAGGATCCGGAGACCACCGGCGCCGTGGAGGCCGACAACTCCGACATGACCGCCGTCAACGAGCCGGTGGACGTGGAGATCGGCGAGGACGCGCTGCCGAGCCGGATCGTCCTCAACGTGACCCGCGAGGACCTCGAGCAGGCTCCCGCCTTCGAGGGCATCCGGTCCGCCAACATCGCCCGCGACCTCGAGGAGGGCGGCGCCATGGAGGACGAGGAACTGACGCCGGCGCCGGCGCAGTAACCCCGCCCGGGGCTTCCCCGGACTCGATCAGGCCGCCGCCGGAGCCCCCGGTGGCGGCCTTTTCGTTGAGCCCGCCGCGAGGGTCAGAATCGGACCTGCTGGCGCACGCCGACCTCCGGCTCGTGCTGCGCCGAGACGTTGGCCCTCGCGATCTCCCAGCCGAACTTGAGGGTCGAGCCGGTCGAGCCCCAGACCTCGCCCGCATGCGGCGCGAACTCCAGGACCACGAGGCGCGGGTCGTCCTTGCCCTCCTCGAACCAGGCCGAGACGACCGGATTCCAGAACCGGTCTATGACCTCGCGCGAGCGGGTCGGCGTCAGCCGGCCACGGACGCAGGCATGATAATCATGGTCCTTGCCCACGACGGCGAGCTGCCCCTCCGCGCCAGCGCCCACCTCGCGGGCGAGGTCGGTGTCGGACTTGGTGAAGAAGTAGATCCGGCGAGTGTCCCGGTCCACCATCGGCGCCATCGGCTGCAGGACGTCGGCGGAGCCGACGATGCCCAGCATGGCGGCGTGGATGCGGCCGAGTTCGTCGAAGAACTGCTCGGCGGGCGCGGTGCGGGTGCGGTCGAGATCGACCATGGATGGCCTCCGATCGGTGTTGGGGTGGTGGATGCCCGGACGGCGGCGCCGTCCGGGGTTGTCAGCCGCGGGTCTCGCCCAGCGTGTCGGCGACCTCGGCGCCGCGCACGCCCATCGGCTCGCGCTCGCCCTCGGTGCTGTCGCGCACGGTCTGGTGCTCGAGTTCGGCGTTCAGCTCGGCGCCGACCACGACGATGTTCATCGAGATCCAGATCCAGAACAGGAAGCCGATCAGCGAGCCGAGCGAGCCATAGGTGGCGTTGTAGCTGCCCATGTTCGCCGCGTACCAGCTGAACAGGGCCGAGGCGATCACCCAGACGATCACGGTCAGCACCGCGCCGGGCGTGATCCAGCGCCACTGGGCGCGGTCGCGGCTCGGGCCGAAGCGGTAGAGGGCGGCGAGCCCGGCGACCGCGAGCAGGCCCGCGAGCGCCAGGCCGCCCCAGCGCGTCCAGGTCTGGGCGCCGGCGCCGAGACCGATCGAGCCCAGGATCGGCGGCAGCAGGACCGTCGCCGCGAGAGCGGCGATCACGACGAGGATCAGCGCCACCGTGAAGGTCAGGGAGACGGCGTTGAGCTTCAGGAAGCTGCGCTTCTCGCGCTCGCCGTAGGCGATGTTCATCGCCTCGAACATCGACTTGATCCCGGCGTTGGCGCTCCACAGCGACACCGCCAGCGATCCCGCGAAGGCGAAGCCCAGCGTCGAGCCGGCCTGCTCGGTGATCCGCTCGAGCTGACTCCTCAGGATGTCCATGCCGCCGCCGGGAATGATGCCCTCGAACATGTCGAGGTGGCTCTGTACCGCCTCGGGGTCGGTGAAGAGGCCGTAGATCGAGACGAGCGCGGTGAGGCCGGGGATCAGCGCCAGGAGCAGGTAGAAGGTGACGCCGGCCGCGACCAGCATCACCCGGTCCTCGGTGATCTGGTCCTTGACGCGATAGAGCACGTCCTTCCAGCCGCGGGCCGGGATCTCCCGCGGCGAGCGGGCGCGGCGGCCGTGGGCGTCCTCGGTGTAGTCGGTCATGTCGGGCTCCCGTGTCTTGCGACCGACGCCGCCCGCGGGTCGAGCCGGACCTCGCGGATGACGAAGCGGCTGGCCGGCAGGGCCGGCGCCTTCGACCGGTCGATGGCGAGGTCCTGCTCGGGGACGATGTAGGTCATGCCGCCGGCGAGCAGCGTCACCGCCTGCTTCATCAGCGCGATGGTGATCCACTCGCCCGGGCAGCGGTGGCCGGTGAGGAAGGCGCCGCCTCCCTGGGGCACGAAGTCGTAGGGACTGCCGCTCCAGGAGAGGAAGCGGTCCGGGTCGAAGCGATCCGGATCCCGCCAGGTGGACGGATGGTGGTTGGTCGCGAACAGGCCGAGGATGGCCCAGTCGCCGGCCTTGAACTCGTGGTCCCGCCAGCGGAAGTCGGCCGTCGCGCGGCCGCCGACCAGGGGGAAGAAGGGATAGTGCCGCCGCACCTCCTGGACGAAGCGCTCCACCTCCGGGTCCTCCGCGGCCGCGAGCCGGGCCCTGAGGTCGGGCCTCAGGTGCAGCGCGTGGGCGGCGAAGACGATGAAGCGGTCGACGGCGACGGTCGGCCGGAGGACGTTGAGGAGCTCGATTGCCGCGACCTCCGGGTCGAGCAGGCGGCCGTCCTCGTCCTCGTGGGCGGCGACGAGGGCGAGCGGCGATCCCGGCCGTGGCTTCGGGTCGCCGACGCGGGCCCGCCTGACGATGTCCGCCGCCCAGCGCTCGGACCGGCGCCGCAGCATCAGCGCGGGGACGACGCTCGGGCCGACGGCGCCGGCGCGGTCGATCATGGCACCGAACTCGCGGCTGCGCCGGTCCACCTCGTCCCCGCGCAGCGGCACGGCGGCCCAGTCGCAGGCGACCCTCGTCAGCAGCAGGCGGATCGCGTCGAACAGCACGACCTCCCGGCTACGCTGCCAGTCGGCGGCGGCGGCCGTCATCGCCTCGGCGAAGCGGCCGGTGAGGTCGGCGATCGCCTCGGGCGTCATCATGCCCATGAACATCGCCTTGCGCCGGTGGTGCGGCTTTCCCTCCATCTGCTGCACGCTGCCCTTGTCCTGCAGCAGCTTCAGCGTGGTGCGCGGAATCGCGCCGGCGCGGCAGAAGCGGCCATCGCCGTAGAAGACCTCGGCGGCGTCCGGCCCCTGCATGCAGACGACCGGCCGCAGCATCAGCCGCGTCAGGAACGCGTCCGATCCGAGCTGCCGGCAGCGCTCCCCGATGTAGCCGTAGGTATCGGAGAGCAGCGCCAGCGTGTCGTCGAATCCGGGGGCGCGGGGCAGTCCAGGCATCGTGTCTCCGAGGGCTCGGGCGCGCGTCGGCGCCGCACGGGGTTTCAACCCCTGTCGCGGCAAGGACGTTCCGCCTCCCCGGCGACCTCTTCACCGCCGCATGGCCGATCAACGGAAACAGGCAATTCGCGCGCGGACCGCGACGGGGCATGGTCCGCGCTGTCCGGCGGCGGCCCGCCGGGCCGGCGAAGACGCCGCCGAACGCCTTCTGGAGACAAGATGATGAGCGCGATCCCGTCACTCGGAAGGACCGACGCCCCGGCGGCCCCGTCCGGCATCGCCCCGGAGGCGGGCATCGTCGCGGCCGGCCCGCGGCTCGTGCTGCGGGCGGAGGGTGCAGCCGTGCTGGCGGCCGCCACGGCGACCTATGCCGCCGGCGGCTGGAGTTGGGCGATCTTCGCGCTCGCGGTCCTCGCCCCGGACCTCTCGATGCTCGGCTATCTCGCCGGGCGGCGCGCCGGGGCGGCGCTCTACAACGCCGCCCACAGCCATGTCGGTCCGCTGGCCGTCGCCCTCGCCGGGCATCTCCTGGGGTCGGGCGAGGCCGTTGCCGCAGCCCTTGCCTGGGCGGCGCACATCGGCTTCGACCGGATGCTCGGCTACGGTCTCAAGTATGCCGACGGCTTCGGCCGGACCCACCTCGGCCGGTTTGGCCGGCGCTGAGGCGACGCGGCCCGGGGCGGGGCCTCAGGCGAGGCCGTGCACCCTGGCGAGGCTCTTGAGGTACGGCACGCCCTTCTCCAGCACTTCGTGCCGGTCGCGGGCGACGTCGCGCCAGACGCAGAGCGCCGAGGCGATCTCCGGCGGCAGGGTGACGAAGCTCTCCATCACCAGGTCGCCCTTGAAGCCGGTCTCGGCCAGCGCCCGGAAGACGTCCGTCCAGTCGATGGTGCCGGAGCCCGGCACGCCGCGGTCGCTCTCGGAAAGGTGGATGTAGGAGCAGTGCTCCCCGGCCACCCGGACGCCGTGGCCGACACCCTTCTCCTCGATGTTCATGTGGTAGGTGTCGAGGTGGATGGTGACGTTCGGCTCGTCGAGGCGCTCCAGGAAGGCCAGCGACTGGGCGGCCGTGTTGAGGAGGTGGGTCTCGTACCGATTGCAGGGCTCGACGCCGACCAGCATGCCGAGCTCGCGGGCGCGGCGGGCGACCGGCTTCAGGGCCTTCGCCATGTTGGCGTATTCCGTCTCGGTCGGGCGCGCGCCGGACTTCCAGCCGAGCGCCGAGTAGGTGACGCCGCAGAGGATGGAGCAGCCGAGCGCGTGGGCCTTCTCCAGCGCCGGCATCAGGAAGGCGGTCGCCTTCTCCGGATGGAGGGGCGCCGCGGCGTCGGGGGGCAGGCAGAGCGAGGCGGTCGGCTCGACCCCGTGCTTCTCGAACAGCCGGCGCGAATGCTCCGCGTCGACCGCCGCCGGGTTGAGCAGCGCGATCTCCAGCACCTCGAGGCCGTGCTCGGCTGCCTCCGGCACCGCGAGTTCCGCCGCCTCGCGGGTCCATTCGGCAGCCCAGAGGCTGGTGTGCATTCCCACGCGGACACGCTCGGGTCTCATGACCATGTCTTCAACTCCTGCCCTTCAACCGGGTGACGGTGTTTGCGGCGCCAGCGCGCCGCTTTCTTCTGCTCCCTCCGCCCCGCTTGAGCCGACCCGCACCCCGAGGGGCGGCCCGACCCGGCGGGTGGACTGGCGGATCTCGAGGCGGCAGGCGAGGCGCTCGCGGGCGGGCTTCTCGCCGGCCATCCGCGCCTGCAGCAGCCGCCAGGCCGCCGCGGCCATGCCGTCCACCGGCTGGGCGACCGCGGTGATCGACGGCGTCGACACCCGCATCCAGGCGTAGTCGTCGTAGCCGATCAGCGACATCTCCTCGGGCGAGCGGATGCCCAGCCGCTTGAACGCGGCGATCACGCCCATGGTGACGAAGTTGGTGAGCGCGATGATGCCGGTGGGGCGGTCGTCGGCGGCGAGCGCCCTCTCGATCCGCTCGTCGATCTCCTCGAAGGTGAGGCCGACCTCGAGCACGCCGGGCGCCGCCAGCCCCGCCTCCTCGTAGGCCCGGTGGATGCCGGCGCAGCGCTCGCGGATGTTGGCGTAGCCGAGGCTGGAGGCGACGACGAGGACGCGGCGGTGGCCGAGGTCGAGCAGGTGGCGGGCGGCGAGCGCGGCGGCGGCCGCATTGTCGACCTCTACCGCGGCGATGGCCGGATCGTCAGTCACCCGGTCGACCGTGACGAAGGGAACGCGCGCCGATTCGAGAAGCCCTCGGACCACGAAGGCGTCGCTGCCCGGAACCACCACCACGCCGGCCGGGCGCCAGGACAGGAGCGCAGCCATCCGGTGCTGCTCCTCCTCTTCGTTCTCGTTGCTGCTGGCAATGATCAGGTCGTAGCCCTCGACGCTGACTCGCCGCTCGACCGACGCGACCAGGGCGGTGAAGAAGGGGTTCTCGAGCCGCGGCACCAGCGCGCAGATCACCCGCGCCTTGCCGGTGCGCAGCTGCGATGCGGCGCGGTCGATCTGGTAGTTCAGCTCACGCGCGGCCTGCCGCACCCGTTCCGCGAGCACCGGGTCGACCGGCTTGCGGTTTCCGAGTACGTTGGACACCGTCGCGGGCGAAACACCCGCTCGGAGCGCCACGTCGCGCATGGTGGGTGGCTTCAGCGCCATTCGCCGCGACAGGCCGCCGCCCTCCTCGCCCCGCCGTCCCCCCGCGGCGGGCACCTCCTCCCGGCCGAGGGCCGCGGGAACCGGAATCCCTCGCGACCGACGCCGCCGGACGGTTCCCATTGCGGGGAACGCATCCATGTAAATCGTTTTACGGCCGTCCGGTGCGAGCTGTCAAGGACGCCGGCGGTGACCGACGGGTCGATCGGGATCGGGATGGTCCTTCAGGGGCTGGCGGCGGGCGCCGGCCGCCGGGCTTCAGCCCCGGTGATCAGGCTGCCGGGTCGAACAGCGGCAGCGGCAGGCCGGGGACATCCACCCTGAGGGCGAACAGCCCGCCCGCCGCGGGCTGGCGCTCGAGTTCCTCGTCCGGCCGGCCGGCGCGGGCGGTGGTGACGTAGAGGGTCCTGAGGTCCGCGCCGCCGAAGGCCGGCATGGTGGGGCAGCGCGCCGGGACGGGGTGGACGGAGATCAGCGACCCGTCCGGGCCGTGGCACTGGACGCGGCCGCCCTCGAAGAGCGCCACCCAGTAACGGCCCTCCGCGTCCACGGCGGCGCCGTCGGGGCGTCCGCGGTCCGCGGCCGTATCGTCGAAGCGGATGAACACGCGGCGATTCGAGGGCGTGCCGCTGGCCGGGTCGTAGTCGAAGGCCCAGACGGTGAAGCGCGGCGTGTCGGCATGGTACATGGTCCGCCCGTCCGGGGAGAAGGCGAGCCCGTTGGAGGTGGTGAGGCCCTCGACGAGGCGTACGAGGCCGCGCCGGTCGAAGCGGTAGAGGTTCGCCATGCCGCCGACCTTGGGCTCGTCCAGCGTACCGGCGAGGAAGCGGCCGCGCGGGTCGGTGCGCCCGTCGTTGAAGCGGCTCGCGGCCTGGTCCTCCGGGTTGTCCGCCAGCTTCAGTTCGGGGCGGCCCGCCGCGTCCAGCCGCCAGATGCCCGAGCGGGTGCCGGCGACGAAGCCGCCGTCCACCGACGGCGCGAGGCAGCCGACCTCCTCCGGCATCTCCTCCACCCTGTGCCCGCCGGTCTCGGGGTCGAGCCGATGCAGCCGGCGGCCCTTGATGTCGGTGAACCAGATCGCCCGCTCACGCTCCACCCAGACCGGGCTTTCGCCGAGCGCGGCGCGCGCGTCGAGGACGAGGTCGAAGGCGGCGGTCATCGGCGGTCTCCGGCGAGGGTTGCGGGCACGGCCGCGCCCGCCGCTTCATAGCCGACCGGAGCCGTGCCGCCAAATCCTCCGGCGGGCAGGCTCGTCGCCCCGGCCTCCGGCCGTGGGCGCGCCGCCCGGAGGTCCCGCCCCGGTGCCGCCCCCCGGACGTCATCCCGGCGAAAGCCGGGATCCAGAAAACCGTTGGACGTCAGTGCCTTAAGGAAGTCTGGATCCCGGCTTTCGCCGGGATGACGTGGTCCATATGGATGACGCGCGGCTTTCGCCGGGATGACGTCCGCGACTGGGAGTGACGTCCGGGTGGGGCCGGAAAGCCAATACCCGAACAGGATCCCTCGTCGGCCGTTGGAGAACCCGACCCGCACCCGACGTCCTATCCCCCTTGCCGTCATCCCGGCGAAAGCCGGGATCCAGAAAACCCAGCAGCGTCCGTGACTTAGGGAATACTGGATCCCGGCTTTCGCCGGGATGACGACGAGTAGACCTGACGTCCGGCGCTCGGCGGGACACCGTCGCCCATGCTGTCTCGCCCAGCCTTCGCCCCTCCCGCCGGCCCACCGCGCCCGTCACCGCGCCGCGCCCGGGCGCCGGTCGGCACCGTGGTGGCGCAGGGAGCGGACGAGGGCGTAGCCGAGCGCCAGCGTCGCCGCCAGCCCGACCAGGAACCAGGTGAGGTTGCCGAGCACGGCCGCGAGGTTCTGCACGCTGTCGCTGAACAGCATGCCGAGGGAGACGTAGAGGCCGACCCAGACGACCTCCCCCGCCACGCCCGCCACGGTGAAGCGGATCCAGGCGAGCGGGGCGAGGCCGCTGACGAGGTTGACGTAGGGGCCGGTCGGGCTCAGCAGCCAGCGGGTGAAGAAGACGCCGGTGCCGCCCCAGCGGTCGATGAAGCCGCGCGCCCGGGCGAGCGTCGCTTCGGCCCGGAATCGGCGGGCGAGGCGCTCGGCGAGCGGCGGGCCGCCGAGGCGGCCGATGAAGTAGCCCGCCTGGTCGCCGGCGACCGCGCCCGCGACGCCGAATGCGAGCACCGCGGCGAGGTCCATCTCGCCCTGGGCGACCAGCGAGCCGACGGCCAGCATCAGCAGCGAGGAGGGGAAGGGGACGCCGACGCAGTTGATCGCGAGGATGACCGCCAGCGCGAGCGCGCCCCAGTCGCCGACGGCGGCCATCAGCTGCTCGGTCACGGCGGCGCCCCTCCGCCCCCGGCGGCCCGCTCGGCGGCGATCGCCGCCTCCAGCATCGCCACCACCTCGCCGAGGCTGCGGCCCTCGGCGGCCGCGATCTCGGACAGCGGCCGGCGGTCGCGGACGCCCGTCGGGAGCCCGATCGCCTGCTGCAGCACCTGCGGAGGCACGTCGTGGGAATGGGCGACGTAGCCGATGGTCATCCAGCCGACGATGGGGTCGTCGCGGTGCTGCGACCAGTAGATCGCCGAGACCACCGCCCGCGCGCCGAAGATGCCGGTCGCGATCCCGACCAGCAGGAACGCCGCCAGCAGGAACCGCTGCCACCGGGTGAGCACGCCGAGCCGCCGGATCACCGGACCGCGTCCCCGCCCGCCCGGACGCGCCCGCCGCGCCGTCTCGCCACTCGCCGCATTGTGGATCGCCCCCGGTCCGCCGTCTCGCCGGCGGATCATAGCCCCGCCGCGGCGCCCGCGGCCAGCCCCTCGCCCGGCGACCGTTCAGCGCTGCGGGGTGCGCCTTCCCCGCTCGGCCTCGGCCGTCGCCACCAGCCGTCCGGCGGCGGCGACCGCGGCCTCGACCGCCTCGCCGAGGCCGGCCCCGGCGGCGAGCCGCGCCGCGAGGACGCCGACGAAGCAGTCGCCGGCGCCGTGCGTGGACGCGACCTTCACCGGCGGCGCCGGCAGCGCGAAGTCCCCTTCCCCGCCGGCCACCGCCGCGCCGTGCGGCCCGGCGGTGACGATCGCGACCGGAAGGCGCCGGCCGAGCGCGGTCGCCGCCCGGCGGGCGGAGGCGAGGTCGTCGACCGGGCCGCCGCCCATCATCTCCGCCTCCACCGCGTTGGCGACGAGGATGTCGACGAGGGCGGCGAGCGCGTCGGCGAGCGGCCGGGCCGGCGCGGCGAGTGCATATTTCCCCGTCCGGCGCCGGCGCACCCCGCTTTTGCATCCGGGTGCCCTGCCGCTCCCCGAACGCGCCGTTCCGGCGAGAGCCGCGACCGCCGACGGTCCGCAGACTCGGGAGGGGACATTATCCGATGGTGCGGCGGAGGCAAACGGCCGCCTCCCCGCGCCGGGTGGAGGAACCGGGGGGCGTGGCCGCTGTTGACCCGGACAGCCTTTGTTTCCGGCCTTGAAAGGAGCGCCCCATGATCGCGCGATCGAAACACGCCGCCCGCCTCGCAGCCGCCCTTGTCGCGGCCCTCGCCGCAGGACCGGCCCTCGCCGGACCGCTCGACGTCATCGAGGACGACGCACGGCTGCTGCTGTTCTTCGTGGTCGACGAGTCGTCCCGCTACTACGAGGACCAGTTGACGCGGATCGAGCCCTACGCCACCGCCTTCGAGCGCCAGGACATCGTGCCGATCGCGGTGATCGGCGACGATCGGTCCGTGCGCCTCGACACCGGCGAGCCGCTGGACCCGGGGATCGGCCGGATGCTGCGCGAGCGCTTCGAGGTCGACCCGTCGGCGGCCTACTCGGGCTTCCTCATCCGCCGCGACGGCACCATCGCCTTCGAGGACATCCGGCCGATCTCGATGGCCGAGATCATCGCGGCCCTCGACGACTGAGCCGTCGCCGAGGGCCGGCCCGGTCAGTTCGTTTCGGGCGGGCAGTCCGCCGCGGCAGCCTGGTTCACGCCGTCGCAGACCGGGGTGACGTTGACGTCGGGGGCGGCGTCCGGAGCCGGCGGCTCGACCTCCGGGATGCCGGTGATGTTGGCCGGCGAGGCCACCGCGCCGGTGGTATCGGGTGCGTCGAGGCCCATGGCGATCCCGGTTATCAGAGCCGCTTCGGCGTTCTGGAGGGTGCCGTCCTCGTTGAGGTCCGCGACCATCTCGAGGCCGGTGCGGAACTCCTCGGGCGTCAGGTAGCCGTCCTCCGCGCCCTGCCAGTGGGCCGTGAGATCCGCCGCTGCGACCGCCTCGTGCAGTTCCTCCCGGCTCAGGCTGCCGCTGTCGTCGTCGTCGTAGTCGGCGAAGGCGGGCTGCGGCGCGGCGAACCAGGTCTGCCAGCCGACGTGGAAATCGACCTCGTCGAGGTCGCCGCCGCTGCTCCAGGCGGTGGTCAGGCCCTCGGCGAACTCGTCGCTCTCGATCCGTCCGTCGTCGTCGGTGTCCCACGCCTCGAACACGCGGTCGGCGGAGGCGGCGAAGTCCTGGTCGGCCGCGGCGAGCGCCAGCGTCGGCGCGGCGGCGAAGGCCAGAAGCGCGGCGAAGGCTGTCCGTGTCGCTGTCATGGTGGGGTCTCCCTGTTCGGCCGGCGGGCGCGGGGCCCCGGCGCCGGCGGTGGCTCCTTCCGGGAACAGGGAAGTCGGGGCCGGGTTCCGCGCACCTCCGCGTTCGGTCACGGCCAGCGGTGGAGCAGCACCTCGCCGGGATTGCCCTCCTCGAAGTAGAGGTCGGCGCGGAAGTCGATCGCCCGGCCCGAGGGGCGGCGGAGCGTGAAGGCGGTGGCGACGCGCCCGCCGCCGAGGTCCGTCACCCGGACGTCCTCCACCGTGGCGGGCTCGGCGCGCACGGCGGCTCTCGCCCGGGCGGGATCGGGTCCGGCCGCCGCGCCCGGCAGCAGGTCGTGGACGACCACATAGCGGCGCGCCTCCTCGAAGTCGCCCGCGGGCGCCGGGCCCGAGCGCACGGAGACGATCCGCGCCGAGGCGTCGTCGAGGCGGGGCTCGGCGGTGGCCCTGAGCCGCCAGGCGAAGCGGTGCCCGAGGCCGGGGGCGGCCGGCGCGGCGGGCTGCCAGAACACCCCGACGTTGTCGTTCTCCATCGACCGCGAGGGGATCTCCACCAGCGTCACGAAGCCGTCTCCCCAGTCGCCGAGCGGCTCGACGGCGAGGCTCGGCCGGCGCTCGAAGGCCGCGTCCGGGTCGAGGAAGCGCTCGGCGCCGCGATTGCGCTGCACCAGCGCATAGGCCTTCGGGGCCCGATCGGCGAAGGCCGAGAACTGCAGCGCCGGCGGGTTGAGGAGCGGACGCCACAGCCGCTCGCCGGCCCCGTTCCACATCGACAAGCCCTCCGCCTCGTGCAGGGCGGGGCGCCAGTCGTCCACCGGCCGCCCGTCGCCGGGCGCGTGCAGGTAGGTGGCGGTGACCGGCGCGACGCCGAGCGGGATCTCGACGCGCGGGAACACGACGGCCTCGACCTCCGCCGTGCCGGGGCTCGCCGGGTCGAGCGCCAGCCGCGCGGCGGCGGTGGCCGAGGGCCCGTCCACCAGCACGGCGATCCGCACCGGCCCGCCGGCGACGGCCGGCAGGGCGATCCGGATCGCCCGCGCCACGGGGAATTCCTCGCCGCGGGGATCGCCGACCCGGATCGCGAGCAGCCGGGCGGCCGCACCGAAGACCTGGCCGGGACCGGCGAGGTCGAAGACGGTGGCGCCGCGGAAGGCGAGCCGAGTCGCATCGGCCGGCCCGGCGCCGGCGACGGCGAGTTCGAAGCCGCCGCCGTCGATCCGCAGCGGCGGCGCGCCGGGCGCCTCGACCACGGTCCGGGTGGTGTCCGCGAAGGGCGGCACCGCCGGGGCGGCGAGGACGCGGATGCCGGCGGCCGGCGGAAGCTCTCCGGCCGCGGCCTCGGCGGCGCCGGCCGGCCAGAGATCACGCCAGTCGGCGCCGAACGCCCGCCCGGCAAGCCGCTCCGCGGCCTCCTCGAGGCCATCTGCGGCGGCGGCGCGGGCCGCACCCGCCGCAAGGGCCAGCACGGCGCCCGCCGGCAGGGCCAGCACGGCGCGCCGGCTGAGACCGCCACCCGCCCGCTTCTCGTCTGGATGTCCAACGCTCATCGGTCGACCCTACCCGCGGCGACCGGCGATGAGAAGCGCCGGGCGGGCCACGAAAAACCCCGCCCGGCGAGGCCGGGCGGGGCGCCGTGCGTCGCCCGGGGTCAGCCGGCCTCGCGGCTGGCGTCCTCGATCCGGTCCTGCCACGGGTCGAGCTCGATCCGGTAGCGGACCCCGTCGCGGCTGGCGTCGGCGCGGATCACGTCCCCCTCGCGACGGAGATTGCGGATCTCGGTGAAGCCCTGGCTGCGCAGCATCCGTCGCGCCTGCGAGGGCTGCATGCTGCTCGGCTGCAGGACGTCGCCGGTCCGGGCGTTGACGCGCAGGTCCACCTCCTCGCCGTACCAGTCGGCGGTGCCCGTGTACGCGCCGTTCTCCAGCCGCCAGTCGCCGATGTCGGAGAAGCCGCGCCGGCGCAGCTCGGTGCGGACGATCTCGGACGCCATCACCGGCGTGCCGCCGTCGCCCGCCGCGTCGGCCTCGCCGGTCGCGCCGGTGATCTCGTCCGGGGGCGGGAGGTCGCGCATGGCCGGATCGGGGAGCGGCCCCGCCCCTGCGTCGATGCCGGCGACGCCCGCGTTCGGGTTGACCCGTTCGGGAAGGTCGCGGCCCTGGTCGGCGGCCGCCATGTCGGCGCCCTCGCCGGCGCGCTGCATGGAGCTGTCGACGCCGACCGTCGGCCCGGTCTCCGGCCGCCCTTCGAAGGCGAGCTCGCTTCCGGGCTCGGCCATGTTCGGCGGGTTCTCAGCCAGCCGCGAGCGCGGGCTGACGACGTCGGGCATGCCCGCGAGCGGCTGCGTCGCATCCTCCAGCGGCTGCACCACCATCACCACCTCGCGGCCGTCCGGCGTGCTCGCCCGCACGACGAACATCGCGTCGGAGATGCGGATGTCGCGGAAGCCCTCGCGGCGCATCTGCTCGCGCAGCACCGAGCGCTGCGAGGAGCGGTCGACCGGAGCGGCCATGCCGGCCCCCGGCCGGGCCGACCCGATCCCGGGCGCCTCGCCGGGCGCCTGCGGGACGATGAACAGCGTCTGCGCGCCGGCAAGGCTGGTGCCGGCGAGGATCGCCGCGGCGGAAAGGGTGGCGAGACGTTTCATGGGTTCGCGTCCTCCTGTTGCTGGAGATGGAGGGCCGCCCGTGCGCGACGGGGCTCTCGACCTTTGCAACCGATCGGGACGCGGCATGTTCCGCCGGCGCGGGCGCGCCGTGCGGAGGCGGCTCCCCCGGGCGGCCGGCGCCCGGGGGAGCGGAGGGTCCGGCAAGGCGCCCTCCCGGGCGCCCGCCGTCGCCGGTCAGCGGTAGGGGTAGCCGGCCTTTTCCATCAGCTGGCTGTAGTCCTTGAAGATCTGCACCACCCTGCCCGCGCGCGGGCTGGTGGAGGCGATCTCGTCCCAGAACACCTCGGCGTCCTTCTCGACCTGCGCCCATTCCTCGCGCGGGATGGAGGTCAGCTCCATCTTCTCGCCGTGGACGCGCAGGTTCGCCTCGCCGCCCCAGTACCAGACCTGCCGGTAGTAGTGCGACTGGTCGACCGTGGTGAGGAACAGCTCCTTGAGGTGCGGCGGCACCTTCTCCCAGGAGGCCGTGTTGGCGAAGTAGGAGCCGCACCACGCGCCGCAGACGTTGTTGGTCAGCGCGTAGTTGCAGACGTCCGCCCAGCCCACCTCGTAGGCCTCGGTGAAGCCGCACCAGGCGACGCCGTCGAGCTGGCCGGTCTGGATCGCCACCTCCACGTCGTCCCACGGCACCGTCACCGGGATGAGGCCGTACTTGGACAGGAACCTGCCGGCGGTCGGCACGCCGAACACGCGCTTGCCGTTGAAGTCGGCGAGCGAGCGGATCGGCTCCTTGGTGAAGATGTGCAGCGGGTCCCAGGCGCCCGCCGACAGCCACTCCACCCCGTCGACCTCGTCGTAGGCCTCCTTCCAGATCTCGTTCAGGCCGTAGCGCTGGAACAGCACGGGCAGGTCGAGGCTGTAGCGGACGGAGAAGGGGAAGTAGCCGCCGAACACGGAGATGTCGACCGGCGAGGCCATGGTGGCGTCGTCGGACTGCACCGCGTCGATGGTGCCGTTCTGCAGGGCGCGGAACAGCTCGGCGGTCGGGACAAGCTGGTCGGCGTAGTAGAGCTCGATCTCCATCTCGCCGTTGGCCGCCTTGTTGAAGGCCTCGATCTGCGGCTTGATCACATGCGCGCCGAGCGGGGCGCCCGAGTAGGTCTGCAGCCGCCAGCGGATCGGCGCCTGGGCCTGCACGTAGGGCGTCGCGAGAGCGGTACCGGCGACGGCGGCCGCGCCGCCGAGGCCGGCGGTCCTGAGGAAGTTGCGGCGGTTCTGCACCGGGTCCGCTTCGGCGGGCCGGGTCTTTGTCTTGTCCTCTGACACTGCTGTTCTCCTTTTTTTTCAAGTTTTCTTCTGGTCCGGCCTCTGCGGGCCGTTTTCGTCCCCTCGCCGCCTCAGGTCCCGTAGACGAGGTTCGGGAGCCAGAGCGCGAGCGGCGGGTACATCAACAGGATGATGATGACGAGCACCATCATCAGCACGAACGGTATGATCGACCGGTAGATGTCGATCAGTCCGATCTCCTTCGGCGCCATGGCGCGCATGAGGAAAAGATTATAGCCGAAGGGCGGGGTGATGTATGCGATCTGGCAGGTAATCGTGTAGAGCACGCCGAACCAGATCAGGTCGAAGCCGAGCACCTTCACCAGCGGCACGTAGAGCGGCGCGACGATCACCAGCATGGCGGTGTCGTCGAGGAACATGCCCATCACCACGAAGGACAGCATCATCATCAGGAGAACTTGGAAGGGCGTCAGCTCCCAGTTGGTGATGAACAGCGACTCGATCGCCCGCACCGCGCCGATGCCGTCGAACACCGCCCCGAAGGCGAGCGCCGCGAGGATCAGCCACAGGAACATGCAGGAGATCGCCAGCGTCTTCTGCGAGGTCTGCTTGATGAGGGTCCAGTTCAGCCGGCCCTTGATCGCGGCCGCGAGCGTGGCGGCGGTGGCGCCGATGGCCGCGCTCTCGACGAGGCTGGTGAAGCCCATGATGAAGAGGCCCATCATGGTGAAGAAGATGACGAAGGGCAAAAGCCCCGCCCGCGCCAGCTTCAGCTTCTCGCCGAGCGGCATGTTCATCTCCTCGTCGGAGACGAGGGGGGCGAGTTCGGGGTTGAGCTTGCAGCGGACCACCACGTAGACGGTGAACATCGCCGCCATCAGCAGCCCCGGCATCGCGCCGGCGAGCCAGAGCTGGCCGACCGGCTCGCGGGCGATCATCCCGTAGAGCACGAGCACCACGCTCGGCGGGATCAGGATGCCGAGCGAGGATCCGCCCTGGACGACGCCGGTGATCAGCACCTTGTCGTAGCCGCGGCGCAGCATCTCCGGCAGCGCGATGGTGGCGCCGATCGCCATGCCGGCGACGGAGAGGCCGTTCATCGCCGAGATGATCACCATCAGGAGGATGGTGCCGATGGCAAGTCCGCCGCGCACGCGCCCGAACCAGACGTGGAAGGCGCGGTAGAGGTCCTCCGCGATGCCGGCCTCCGAGAGGATGTACCCCATGTAGATGAACAGGGGCAGCGTCAGCATCGGGAACCAGTTGAACAGCTTGAAGGTCGCGCTGTAGGGCATCTCCACGGCGCCCTGGCCGTAGAGAAGCAGGGCCGCGCCGGCCGCCACGAAGCCGATCGCCGCGAAGACGCGCTGCCCGGTGAGGAGCAGCACCATCATCGACGCGAACATGAGGATGGCGATGAGTTCGTAGCTCATTTGATCTCGACGGCGCGGATGGTGGCGATGTGCTTGATGGCCAGGGAGATGGTCTGCAGGATCATCAGCACGAGGCAGGCGACGAGCAGGCTCTTGATGGGGATCATCGACGGATTCCACATCGAGAAGCGCCGCTCGCCCGTCTCGATCGCGTACTGCAGGCTCGAGATCGACCCGATCAGCATCACCACCAGGTAGAAGAGAAGGCATCCGACCGTGACGAGGTCCATGATCGCCTTCCCGCGCGTCGAGAGATACTGGTAGATCAGGTCCATGCGGACGTGATCATCGTTCTTCAGGGTCATCGCGCCGCCCATGAAGAAGTAGGCGGTCAGCGCGAACTGCGCGACCTCCACGCACCAGTGCAACGGGATCATCAGCACGTTTCGGGTGATCGCATCGAGGAGCAGGACGCCGATCATCAGGAAGACCAGCGTCATCGCCGCGATGCCGACGTAGTCGGACAGGCGGTCCACCACCCTCACGTAGTGCCTGATCGCTGCCGGCATCGGCCCGTACGCCCCCTTGATCTCCGGCCGGGCCCGAATCCCGGCGCATCACCGTATTTCGACATCGGCCGCCTGCAAAGCCGTCTCGAAGGTTGCACCGGGCGGCCCGTCGCAGACGAGCACGTCGATCGCCTCGAGCGGGCAGACCCGGAACGCCGCCTTGCGGCCGAGCTTGGAGAGGCTGGCGACCACGAAGAGGTTGCGCGCATGGGCGATCATCGCCCGCGCGACCTGCGCCTCGTCGAAGTCGGAGTCCATCGCGCCCACGGCCGCGTCGAGTGCCGCGACCGTCAGCACCGCGTGGTCGGCCTGGAAGCCGGCGACCTGCTCCAGCACCAGCGGCCCCACCGTCTCGGCGTTGTCGTTGGACCAGGCGCCGCCGAGGAGATAGACGGTGCTGCGCGCGCCGGCGGCGCCGAACACCTCCGCGATCCGGACCGAGTTCGTGATCACGGTGAGGCGCTCCGTGCCGGCCAGCGCCTCGGCGCAGGCGAGCGTCGTGCTGCCGGTGTCCATGAACAGCGTGTCGCCGGGCTCGACCAGCGCCGCGAGCTTGCCGGCGATGACCCGCTTGCCCTCGGCGTTCTCCGCCATCCGCTCCTGGAAGCTGCCTTCGGCATGAAGCCGCGGCCGGCGCGCGCCGCCGTGCACCTTGCGCAGCGTGCCGCTCTCCGCCAGCTGGGAAAGATCGCGCCGGATCGTCTCGGCGGAGACGTCGAAATGCTGGGCCAGGGCGTCCACGGACATCTCCCCCCGCTGCCAAATGATCTCCGCGATCAGAGCCTGGCGATCCCTCGGCTTCATTCAGGTCCCCCGACGCGGCAGTAGGGCATCCGAACTCTGCCCGTGTCAAGGCGAGCGGGGACCGTTCCTACCGCATTCGGTCATCAATTGACCCGGATCATTGACCGTTCAGTCATTCCATGCGAGTGGTTTGATCGGTGGCGGCCCGTCGCCGCCGAGGCAGGAGACGCGCACCCGATGGCCGACGCGCGCACCAGCGGTGACCGGTTCGACGCGGCGGTGATCGGCGCCGGCGTGGTCGGCTGCGCCATCGCCCGGCGGCTGGCGCTGGAGGGGGCCAGGGTGGCGGTGCTGGAGAAGGCGCCGGACATCCTCGATGGCGCCTCCAAGGGCAACAGCGGCATCCTGCACACCGGCTTCGACGCCCCGCCGGGCTCGCTGGAGGCGGCCTGCATCGCCGACGGCTACCGCGAGTACCTGGAGATCCACGAGAAGCTGAACCTGCCGCTGATCCGCAGCGGCGCCCTGGTGATCGCCTGGACCGAGGAGGAGGAGGCGGCCCTCCCCGCCCTGATGGAGCAGGCGCGCGCCAACGGGGTGGACGACGTGGACCTGCTCTCGGCGGAAGAGACGCGGCGGCTCGAGCCCGCGATCGCGCCGACGCTGAAGGCGAGCTTCCGGGTGCCGCGGGAATACCTGGTCGATCCCTGGTCGGCGCCGCACGCCTACCTGCTGCAGGCGCTCGCCAACGGGGCGCGGCTGCTGCGCGACTGCGAGGTGACCGGCGGCGCCTTCGACGGCGACGGCTGGCGCCTCGAGACCAGCCGCGGCGCCGTCGCCGCCCGGGTGGTGGTCAACGCGGCGGGTCTCTTCGGCGACGTCGTCGACGAGCGGCTGGTCGGGCGGCGGGAGTTCGAGATCCGCCCGCGCAAGGGCCAGTTCGTCGTCTTCGACAAGACCGCCGCCGCGCTCGCCGGACACATCCTGCTGCCGGTGCCGAGCAAGACCACCAAGGGAATCGTCGTCTGCCGCACGGCCTGGGGAAACCTGCTCGTCGGCCCGACGGCCGAGGAGCAGGAGGACCGCCGCCGCGCCGACCTCGTGCCGGAGACCCTCGCGGCCCTGCGCCGACGCGGCGAGGCGATCCTCCCCGCGTTGGCGGGGCACGAGATCACGGCCGCCTACGCGGGGCTGCGGCCGGCGACCGAGCGCAAGGACTACCGGATCCGCGCCCATGAGGGGCTCAACTATGTGACGGTCGGCGGCATCCGCTCGACCGGCCTCAGCGCGGCCCTGGGCATCGCCCGCCATGTGCAAGGCCTCGCCGCCGCCTTCGGCCTCTCCGGCGCGCCACCCGCAGCCCCGGCCTGGCCGCAGGTGCCGGCGATCGCCGAGGACGGCCCGCGCGACTGGCAGGCCGCCGGCAACGGCGGCATCGTCTGCCACTGCGAGCGGGTGACCCGGCGCGAGGTCGAGGCTGCGCTGGAGGGTCCGCTGGCGGCGCAGTCCCTCGCCGGGCTGAAGCGCCGCACGCGGGTGACCATGGGGCGGTGCCAGGGGTTCTACTGCTCGGCGGAGCTTGCCGCGATCACCCGCGGCCGGCTCGCCCGGCCGATGGCGGAGGAGGTCCATGACTGAGCCCGCCGAGACGGCCGACGTGGTCATCGTCGGGGCCGGACCCGCGGGCCTCGCCGCGGCGCGGGAACTTCGCGCCCTCGGCGTCGGGCGCGTGCTGGTGCTCGACCGCGAGCGGGCGGCCGGCGGCATCCCCCGGCACTGCGACCACCCGCCCTTCGGCCTGCGCGAGTTCAACCGGCTGATGCGCGGCCCCGCCTATGCCCGCCGGCTGGCGACCGCGGCGGAGGCCGCGGGGGCCGAGATCCGCACCGGCGCCACGGTGGCGGCGCTTCGGCCGGGACCGCTGGTCGAGATCTCCACCGACGCCGGTCTCTCCACCGTCGCGGCCCGGGCGGTGCTGCTCGCCACCGGCGTGCGCGAGAAGACGCGCGCGGCGCGGCTGATCGGCGGCACCAAGCCGGGCGGCGTGCTCTCCACCGGGGCGTTGCAGGGCCTCGTCCACCTCGACCGGCTGCGGCCGTTCCGCCGGCCGGTGGTGCTCGGCACCGAGCTGGTCGCCTTCTCCGCGCTCCTCACCTGCCGCCACCTTGGCATCCGCCCGGTGGCGATGATCGAGCCCGGACCGCGCCCGACGGCCCGCTGGCCGGCCGGGCTGTTCCCCCGCCTCGTCGGCGTTCCGATCCTGCTTCGCACCGAACTGGTCGCCATCGAGGGCGACGAGCGGGTGACCGGCGTCGTCGTCCGCGACGCGGGCGGCGGGACGCGGCGGATCGAGACGGACGGCGTCGTCGTCAGCGGCCAGTTCCTGCCCGAGGCGAGCCTGGTGCGCACGAGCCATCTCGCCCTCGACCCGGGCAGCGGCGGCCCGGCGATCGACCAGTACGGCCGCTGCTCCGACCCGGCCTTCTTCGCCGCGGGCAACCTGCTCCGGCCGGTGGAGACCGCCGGCTGGAGCTGGAACGAGGGCCGCCTCGTCGCCCGCTCGATCGCCCGGGCGCTCGCCGCAGACCTTCCCTCCCCGGCGCCCGGCCTCGCGGTGGTGCGCATGGGCGACGCGCTGAAGTTCGCGCTGCCGCAGCGGCTCGTGGGAACACCCGCCGCCGACGCCCCGCACCGGGCCTTCCAGCTGCGCGTCACCCGTCCCGCCGCGGGGCGGCTGAGGCTCCTCCTCGACGGCGCGGAGGTCTGGTCCGAGGCCGTCGACCTGCTGCCGGAGCGGCGCATCTCCGTCCCGCTCTCGGCGGTGCCGGAGGGCGCCCGCGGCACCCTCGCCTTCGACCTCGTGGAGACCGCCCGGTGAAGACCCTCGCCATCGACCAGGGCACCACGTCCACCCGCGCCCTCGTGATCGACGCGGACGGCCGCGCGGAGGTGATCCTTGCCCGCCCGCATCGGCAGATCTACCCGCGCTCGGGATGGGTGGAGCACGACCCGGAGGAGCTCCTCGCCAGCCTGCGCGCCTGCCTCGCGGCGGCGGGCGAGGTCGAGGGCCTCGTCGCGATCGGCCTCGACAACCAGGGCGAGAGCTGCCTCGCCTGGGACGCCGAGACCGGCGCGGCGGTGAGCCCGGTGCTCGTCTGGCAGGACGACCGGACCTCGGGCGACATCGAGCGGATGCGCTCGGAGGGGCTCGAGGGCCTCGTCCGCACGTGCGCCGGCCTTCCGCTCGACCCCTACTTCTCCGCCTCCAAGCTCGCCTGGATCCTGCGCGAGATCCCCGAGGCGGCCAGGCTTCGGGCGCGCGGGCGCCTGCGCCTCGGCACCACCGACGCCTTCTTCCTCGACCGCCTCGCCGGGCGCTTCGTCACCGACGTCACCACCGCCTCGCGGACCTCGCTGATGAACCTCTCCACCTGCCGCTGGGACGAGGACCTCTGCGCCGCCTTCGGCGTGCCGATCGAGGCGCTGCCGCAGATCGTGCCGACGACCGGCGAGTTCGGGGCGCTTGCCTGCGGCGCGCGCCGGGTGCCGCTGACGGCGAGCCTGGTCGACCAGCAGGCGTCCCTCTACGGCCACGGCTGCCGCGTCGCCGGCGACGCCAAGATCACCTTCGGCACCGGCGCCTTCGCCCTCGCCGTCACCGGCCCCTCGCTCTCAGCCGACATCCCCGGCGTGCTGCCGACGGTGGCCTGGCAGAAGGCCGGCGAGGCGCCGACCTATGCGCTGGACGGCGGCGTCTACGCCGCCTCCTCGGCGGTGAACTGGGCCCGCTCGCTCGGCCTGTTCTCGTCCTTCGACGAGATTGGCGCCTTCGAGCGCCCGGCGGCGGTGGACCGCGGCATCGTCTTCGTGCCGGCGCTGTCGGGCCTCGCCTGCCCGCACTGGGACCGCCGCGCCCGCGGCGCCTGGCTCGGCCTTTCCCTCGACAGCGGACCGGCGGACATGATGCAGGCGCTGCTCGAAGGCGTCGCGTTCAGGATGGCGGAGGTCGCCGAGGCCATCGGCGCCCGCCAGCCGCTCTCCGAGCCGGTGAGCATCGACGGCGGCATGACCGCGAACCCCTATTTCTGCCGGTTCCTCGCCGACAGCCTCGGCCGCGACCTCGTCGTCTCGCAGGAGCCGGAGCTCACCGCCGTCGGCGCCGCGGCGCTCGCCGCCGAGGCCGCCGGCCGCCCGTTCGCCTTCGAGCGCCGGGGCCGCAACGTCGCCGCCGCCGCGGCGCCGGCCGGCCGGCTCGCCACCTTCGCCGCCGCCCGCCGGGCGGTCCAGTCCTTCGGAGCGGCGGCGACGGCACCCTAGGGCGCCTTCCAATCCGGTGGACTCACCTGATCGATGAGAAACCGCGCCAGATTCAGAGCCTTGGGCACGCCCCCGGGTCACCGCGCTCATCGCGTCGCGCCGTCGTCCGGGCGCCCGTCGGGGAGGTCGTTGAACCGCCGCACGAAGCGCCGGTCGATATGGTCCTTCCAGAGAAAGGCCCAGCGCCCCTCGGCCGCGAGAGCGCCGTAGACGGCGATCGCCCGCCCGTCCCCGGTCGAGAGCAGCGACAGGAACCGCCGTTGCGGACGGTAGGGGTGCGCCGCCTGGCCGCGCGCCCGTCGCCTGAGGTTCTCCGCCAGCACCGGCCCCTGGCGGACGGCGAAGACGCCGGCCTTCGGCCGCGGGTGTTCGAGCACGGTCGCGCAGTCGCCGACGGCGAAGATCTCGTCGTGGCCGACAAGCTGGAGCGTCGGGCGGGCGGCGAGGAAGCCGTCCCCGTCCAGCGGCAGGCCGGTGCCGCGGAACCAGGCCGGCGCGGCGGCCCGGGTCGCGATCAGCACCGCCTCGGCTTCGACGAAGGTTCCCGACGCGAGGCGGACGCCCTCCGGCGTCACCTCCACCGCCGCGTCGTCCTCGACCAGGGCGACGCCGTTCCGCGCCAGCGCCGCGCGGGCGTAGCGGCGGGCCCGCGACGTCGTGCCCGCCAGCAGAGCGCCCCCGGCGATCCCGGTCACCCGCCCGGCCGCGGCGTCGCTCCCGCCGCCCTCGCGGCGCAGCCGAGCCGCCAAGGCGAGGGAGAGTTCGAAGCCCGCGGCGCCGCCGCCGACCACGGCGAAGCGTCCCGCCGCGCGGCGCTCGAGCGACCGGAACCTCGGCCAGAAGGTCGAGATCGGCTTGACGGCGAGCGCGTGCTCGGCGCCGGCGATCCCCGAAAGGTCCGGCGTGATGCCGACGTCGAGGGACAGGAGGTCGTAGGCGACCGGCTCCCGCCCGGCGACCGACGCCCGCCGCGCGGCCGGGTCGATCCCGTCGACCGCCCCGTGGACCAGCCGGGCGCCGGCGAAGGCGGCAAGGCGGACGAGGTCGATGTGGCACTCCTCGGGGCGGTAGATGCCGGCGACCAGCCCGGGGAGCATCCCCGAATAGGGAGCCTCGAGTTCCTTGGCGACCACCGTGAGCCGGACCCCCGGCTCGGGCCGCATCCCGAACGTCCGGAGCACGGAGACATGCGCATGCCCGCCGCCGACCAGCAGGATCTCGGTGCGGACCGGCCCGGTCATGCCGCCGGATCGGCGTCGAGTGTTTCCGTCATCGTCCGGTTCACCGGTGACCTCGTGATCCTCTGCCGCCTTGCGTGTGTCGACGGTCGCTGGCGGGGCGTGTCGGCGACATGGAGCCCAGCGCGGCCTGCCAAGTCAACGCCCGTCCGGTCCTGGCCTCCCGCAGCGACGCGCCCGGATCCCGGCAGTCGGGTGCGCCCGGGACGACAGCGAGGCGCCCCGCGTCCCGGTCCGGACACGTTGCCTCGCCGGGGCATCGGGGATACCAGTCGTCCACCGGCATCCGGTCCGGGAGAGAGGGCGATGGCGTCATCGATCGAGACGGGCGCCCGGCGGATCGCCGGGGCGAGCGTGACGGCGACGCGGCGCGGCCTGCCGCGGGAGGCGCCGGTCGCCATCGTGCACAACGGCTCCACCCACGCGGTGATGATGGCGACGCCGGACGACCTCGAGGACTTCGCGGTCGGCTTCTCCATCTCCGAGGGCGTGGTCCGCGATGTCTCGGAGATCCGGTCCGTCGAGGTGGTGGAGCACGAACGGGGCGTGGAGCTGCGGCTCTGGCTCGCGCCGGAGGTGGCCGCCGCTGTCGCGGCCCGGCGGCGGCTGATCGCCGGCCCGACGGGCTGCGGCCTCTGCGGGGTGGAGAGCCTCGAGGCCGCCATCTCGCCGGCCCGGCGCGTTCCGGAGGGGGGGACCTTTGATCCCGAGGAGGTCCGGCGCGGGTTCCGGGCGCTGGAGGGCGCGCAGGTCCTCGGCCGGGAGACCCGGGCGACCCACGCGGCCGCCCTCTGGCTACCGGGCACCGGCCTTGTCGCCGTCCGCGAGGACGTCGGCCGCCACAATGCGCTCGACAAGCTGGTCGGGTTCGCCGTGCGCGGGGGGATCGCCGTCGAGGACGCGATCGTCCTGATCACCAGCCGCGTCTCGATCGAGATGGTCCAGAAGACGGCGACGCTCGGCGCCCGGGTGCTGGCGGCGGTGTCGGTGCCGACCGACCTCGCCGTCCGCACCGCCGCCGAGGCGGGCATCACCCTCGTCGCCGTGGCCCGCGAGGACTCCTTCGAGGTCTTCACCCACCCGGAGCGGATCCGCACCGCACCGCCGGCCTGACATCGCCGGCGGCGCCGCCGAATGTTCTTCCCCTGCCGCGGCCTGGATTCCGATTTCATGCTACCTTCCCTAACAATGGCAATAAGGGGGCAGGGACATGGACACGCCGGGGGCCGTGGAGCGCTACTTCGCCGGATGGATCGCGCGGGACGCGGAGGCGGTGCTTGCGTCACTCGCCGAGGACGGCACCTACCAGGATCCGAGGACGGGAGGGCCGGTCTCCGGCGCGGCCTTCCGCGGCTACATGGAGGGGCTCTGGGCGGCCTTTCCCGACCTCGGCTTCGACGTCGGGGCGACCCATGTGGCCGGTCCCGACCTTATCGCCGCCGAATGGGTGATGACCGGCACGAACACCGGGCCGATGATGGGGCTGCCGCCGAGCGGCCGGGCGGTGCGCCTCGAGGGCGCCGACTTCTTCCGCGTCTCGGGCGACCGGATCGCCTCCGTCCACGGCTACTTCGACGCCGGCGCCATCCCGCGGCAACTCGGGATGGACGTCATCGTCCAGCCCTCGGCCATCGGTCCGTTCCGCTTCGGCGTCTCGACCATGGTGCAGACCGGCCGCACCGACGAGCCGGTCGCCTTCGCGATCACCTCGCTCGAGGCGATCGACCAGGACGCCGTCCAGAAGGTGCGGGCCGGCTCCCGCGACTCGATGATCGACATGCTCTCCATGCCCGGCTTCATCGGGGCCACCACGGCGACCATCGGCACGCGGATGGTGACGATCAGCGCCTGGGACGACCCCGAGGCGCCGCGGCGGACGATGCGGGAGGGCCGCCACGCCGAGGTGATGCGCGGCATCCCCGACGGCAGCTTCGCGCGTCACGGCTTCACCAGCGTCTGGGTCAAGGAGCGGGTCAACCCGGTCTACGTCCGCTGCGAGGCCTGCGGGAAGATGTCCCGCGGCGCCGCCCCCGGCGCCACCTGCAGCTGCGGCGCCCCCCTCCCCGAGCCGCGGCCCTTCTGGTAGCCGGGGGGCCGGCGCCGCGACGGTTTGCGAGGCCTCGCGGCAGGCCGGCCCCGCATCCCTGCGCCCGGCATCGCAACCGTGGCCTACCGTCCGGCCGAGCGTTTCGGGGAGGATGTGGTGGGCCCGGCAGGCCCGTCAGTACCCATGCGACGAGGATCAGTTGCCATTGGACGTTCAGGCGGATCACTCCTGCGAGCACGTCAAGGTCAACCAGGCCCGCGTGGAGTCCTAAGCCGAAGTCGACGAGCGTGAAGCGGAACGCCGCCGGAAGCGGGGGCGCAACCTATGAGCCGCGGCAGTTCCCCGGAGCCCGGCGATGTCGTCCTCGCCACGCGTGAGGGGTAGATCCTGGTAGAGCGTCCGCTCCAGCACCGGCCGCCGCGGATCTCGCTCCGGGCGATCCGTATCAGCCCGGGACCGGGCCGCCGATCGGTCTGGCTCGGCGCCTGCCCGGAGCGCATGGCTCCCCACGTCACCCCAATTCCTCTCGCGATAGCCGTTGCGCTGGACCAACGCGGCGGGACACGACCCAAGCAGAACCGGCTGCTGGCGAGTCTGCCCGCAGGTCTCTCCCCGTCTGTCGCCTGCTGGAATTCGAGACGCTCGGCGCCGAACGCCCGTCATCGGCAGAAGATCGGGCTGGTCCAGGTCATCTGGCCGCCGGCCTGCCGCATCCGCGCGTAGATGGTGTCACCGCGCTCGAGCGGGTCGATCGGCAGCCGCCCGCGCCATTGCCATTGCTCCGGCCGCGGCGGCGGCAGGAACCGCCAGGCCGGGCTGTCGATCGGACCGAGGTTGCCCGACAGCGCGCCCCGGAGCAGCCGGTCGGCCGGGATGTCGACCTCTTGGCCGTCGAACGTCGCCCGGATCGTCGCCTCCGGATCGAGCCGGACGCGCAGCGCCACGGCCTGCATGCTCGGCGTCACGTTGTTCGGGTTGGCGTGGGCGCGGATGCGGAAGCGCAGCGCGTCTCCGTCAACGTCGAGGAGGTCGTCGTCCTCGCCGTCTTCGTCGCCCTCGAGCGGCGAGACCACCTCCGGCCCGCGCAGCCTCGGCTCGACGGCCAGGATCTCGCCGCCGTCGATTCGCAGCGCGCCGGTCCAGACGTGCGAAGATCCGCGGGAACCCCAGCCAAGTTCGACGACCAGCAGCGTCTCCAGCCGCCCGTCGCGCGCGCCCGCGTCGACCGGCGAGGGCTCAAGGTCCGGCGTGACCCGAGCGACGACCCGGCCGTTGCGCACAAGGTCGATACTGTCGATGAACCCGCCGCCCACGGCTTCGAGGTCGATCGCCTCGCCGCCCGGCGGCACGATCGACCCTTGCGGCCGATCGCCGAGAGCCATGAACAGATGGGTGCAGTCGCCGGTCAGCGCGTTGCTGCGCCGGTCCCAAAGCGCCTCCCACAGCGCCTCCGGCGTGTTCTCGGCCGCGTAGACGCAACTGCGGCCATGGCCGTAGGATCCGGGATATCCGCTGTGATGGTCGGTGTTGCCGAGCACTCCGAACACGTGCCCCTCGGCGAGCCCGTGTCGAACGGTGCCGAACCCGTCGCCGGGGCCCATCGAATGCAGGAACGGACGGTCGACGACAGACGCCTCGGAGCAGCCGTGCATCGAGATCATCTCCAGCACCGGCGACAGCGCCTCGTCGAACGACGCCCAGTTGATGCCGCGCGCGCCGACGCGGTAGGCAATGTGGTGAGGGAACGCCAGCGCCCGGCCGGGATACCGCTCCTCCAGCCGTCGGCGCAATTCGGCGGGGCTGTCCGCCTTGATCAACGCGTGCTGGTCGAGGTCGCGGTAGAGGATGGTGTAGTCGCCATGCTCGCAGGAGTGGATCTCATAGCCGGGGAACACGGTGAAACGTCCCGGACTGGCGTAGTCCCTCAGCGTCCCGAAGTGCGCCGGCCAGAGCCTTTCCAGCTTGGCGAAGCCCTTGACGTGGAAATCGACGATATGCGCGACGCGCGGGTCGTCGACCGGCATGTCGGGCCAGTGGGCGTGACCGGTGACCGAAACGAAGTCGAGCTGCCGCCGCGCGCGGCGCAAAGCGGCGTCGAGGCTGCCGTGGCCGTAGGACAGGGCGCAATGATTGTGGATGTCGCCGTAGAGCGGGCGCAGGCCAAGCCGGCCGGCCAGCGGGGTCAGGCGTTCCGGCAGCCGCTCCTTCAGCATGAGGGGCACCGGACCGAAGCATGACGAGACATCGTCGCGGCGATCGAACAGGTGTTCATCCAGGCGGCCTCCTGCGCTCTGAAAGTATGAAATACAATTTGTAGGAGTTCAATGCCGCCGAACGCGTTCGGGAGCGGGCCGCCGTCAGGTCGCCATCGCCCGTCGACGCGCGATCCTGCCGCCGGTGTCGTCGCGTTCCGGCGCGGCGGTGCTGCCGCGCACGACTTCGCGGCAGGCCAGGAAGCAGATCTCCGGCGCGGCGCTTTGGGCGCGCAGCCGTCGGCGGATCATCGCCATCATCTGGCGGGCGGCCTCCTCGTGCGAGCTGCCGGCCATGGTGAAGTAGCCGATGTGCTCGGTCGGCACGTTGTGGTGCCCGAGCATGTGGACGCTGAGATCGCCCGGCCGACCGAGCCCCAGGCGGTCGAGGCAACGACGGATTCCGAGGCCGTCGGAGAGGCCGATGGTCACCAGCGCGGAGAACGGCAGCGCGCCGGTTGCGGCCATCGCGGCCGAAAGCGTCGCCTCGAACGCCGGATCGACGCTCTGGGTCGGGTGCACCAGGCCCTTCACCTCGAGCGGTTCCGTGACCTCGACCGGCACGCCGCCCCAGAACCGCAGCCGTGCGAAGGCGCGGCGGACACTGACGATCGGCTGAGCCGTAGATTCGAGCGAGACCATGCCGATGCGCCGGTGCCCGAGCCCGGTCAGGTGATCGAGCGCCAGTGCCAGCGACTCCTCCCAGTCCGTGCCGATCCGGTCGACATCGACGCCGGACAGCGTGTGTCCGTCGACGACGAGCGCGCGCGTCTTCTGCTGGAGGAGGTGCAGCAGCCGGATCGGGATCACTTCGTAGTGCGACTGCAGGATCACCGCGTCGAAGCTGGGCACCGAGCGCAGCAGCACCAGCAGGTGGTCGGTGTCGTGGTACGACATCTGCACGACCTTGCCGCCGGTCGCGACCATGTCGGCGACGATGTGCTGCTGCACCAGGACACAGCGCTCGTTCATGCTGGAATTGGAGAGGATCAGCAGGCTTTCGGGCTGCCGGCCCGCCGTGTCGCGGCCGCCGGCGCGGGTTGCCGCGTCAGCCAGCTTGATCACGTACGAGCCGCGGCCAACTTGCGACGTCGCCAAGCCTTCCTCCCGCAGGCGGTTGAAGGCCTCCTGCACCGCCGACTGGCTGACGTGGAAACGCTTCATCAGGTCGCGGACTGTGGGCAGCCGGGCGCCGTCGTCCAGCTTGTCGACAAGTTCGTAGAGCGCCTGCAGGACCACTTCAGCCGATGCCGTTCGCACCATCGTCCGCTCCGGTTCACCAGTCTCCAATTCGCTGACCGGGTATATCCCCTCGCTGCCCGGCGCAACAGCCGGTGGCGACGGCATTGTACCGGACATGAATACATATTGCACTTTACAATTGCCTGCGACCGCCTATCATCGGCCGGAAAAGGCTGGAACCAAGCCGGCGGAGCCTCGCGGCAACCAGGGAGGCGGTCCAGTTGGGCGCGCGCGAAACGACGGCGGCGGACGACGCGGCGACCGGCCCTGCGGAGCGGGCACCGGCGCGGGCTGCTGCGCCGATCATCGAGATCAGCCATGTCTCCAAGACCTTCGAGGCCAGGCACGGCGACGGCTTGGAAGTCCTCAGGGACATCGACCTCGTGATCGGCGAGAAGGAGTTCGTGTCGCTGGTCGGGCGCAGCGGCTGCGGCAAGACCACCCTGCTCAACATCATCGCGGGCCTGGAGGCGGCGAGTTCCGGCGAGGTGCGGATCTCCGGCCGCCCGGTGCGGGGTCCCGGCCAGGGCCAGGGCGTCGTGTTCCAGCAGCACGCGCTGTTTCCGTGGCTGACCGCACTCGACAACGTTGCCTTCGGCGCCCGCAACCAGAACCTCGACAAGGCCGGCAAGCGCGACCGCGCGCGGGAACTGCTGCGGCTGGTCGGCCTGGAGGACGCCGCCGCCAAGTACCCGCGCGAGCTGTCCGGCGGCATGCAGCAGCGCGTCGCCATCGCCCGGGCGCTCGCCCTCGATCCCGAGATCCTGCTGATGGACGAGCCGTTCGGCGCGCTCGACGAGATGACGCGCCTCGAGCTGCAGCAGGAACTGCTGCGGATCTGGGCCGTCCGACGGAAGACGGTGGTGTTCGTGACCCACTCGATCGAGGAGGCGCTGGTTCTGTCCGACCGGGTGGTGCTGCTCGCCGCTCATCCCGGACGCGTCAGCCGCGACCTCGCGGTCACCCTGGCCCGGCCGCGCTCGCGCACCGACCCGCGTTTCGCGGCCCTGCACGAGGAGATCTGGGAGGGTCTCTCGTCATGAAGCGCCAGCTGATCCAGCTCGCGGTGGCGCTCGCGCTGATCGCGGCGATCCTGGCGGGACTGGAGGTCGGCGTCCGCAGCGGGTTCCTGAAGGCCTATCAATTTCCGCCGGCGAGCCGGATCGCGCGCGGCTTCGTCGAGATCACCACCACGGGGTTCCCGACCGGCATCAGCATCTGGTCGCACACGCTGACCACCATCGTCCGAATCCTCGAAGGCTATATCGGGGCGCTGGTGCTGGCGATTCCCCTCGGCCTGCTGATCGGCGCCGTCGGCGTGCTCGACAAGATGACGGCGCCCATCGTGGTGTTCTGCCGCTCGATCGCCACCCTCAGCCTGCTGCCGCTGGTGATCGTCTGGTTCGGGGCGGGCGAACTCACCAAGGCCGTGCTGATCGGCTACGGCTGCTTCTGGACGATGCTGTCCAACGTCATCGCAGGGGTGAAGTACGTCGACCCGGTGCTGGTGCGCGCCGGCCGCTCGTTCGGGCTGTCCGGAACCGAGCTCTACCGAACCGTGGTGTTCCCGGCGGCGCTGCCGCGCATCTTCGCCGGCGCGCGGATGGCGCTCGGCGTCGGCTTCATGGTGATCGTCGGCGCCGAGATGATCGGCACCATCGAGGGCCTCGGAGCGCTGATCATGGAGGCGCGCAGCTTCTATCGCAGCGAGATCACCATCATCGGAATGCTGGTGATCGGCGTGCTGGGCTTCGTGATCAGCTCCGGTCTCGCCGCGGCCGAACGCATCATGCTGCCGTGGTCGACCGACCTCGAGGGGATCCGGCGATGACCTCGCGCCGCCGAGACGACGTGCTCCTCGGCCTCGCCGGCGTCGCGATCGCCGTCGGGACGTGGGAATTGTCAGCCCGCACTGGCCTGATCGACCCGCGGGTGTTTCCCGGCCCGGTGATGGCGATCGCAACCGCCGCCGAGCGGCTGTCGCCCGGGACCATCGCGGACAACATGGGATGGAGCCTCTACCGGGTCTTCTCCGGGTTCGTGCTCGGCACCCTGGCCGGCACGGCAATCGGCGTCGCCGCCGGCTGGTATCGCTGGTTCGGCCTCCTCGCGCGGCCGCTGATCGAACTGCTGAGGCCGATTCCGCCGCTGGCGTGGATCCCGCTGGCAATCATCTGGTTCGGGCTCGGCGAGCCGTCGAAGTTCTTCATCATCTTCCTCGGCGCGTTCTTCCCCGTCGTGACGGCCGCCTACCACGGGATCTCCACCGTCGATCCGATGCTGATCCGGGCTGCGCAGACCTACGGGCTCAAGGGCGTGCCGCTGCTGGTGCGCGTCGCAATCCCGGCCGCCTCGCCCGACCTCGCGACGGGAATCCGGATCGCCTGGGGGCTGAGCTTCGGCGTGCTGGTCGCCGCCGAACTGATCGCCGCCGACCGCGGCCTCGGCGCCATGATCATGCGCGAGCGGAACACCGGCGGCTCGGTGGGCATCATCATCGTCGGCATTCTCCTGATCGGCCTGCTCAACCTCCTGACCGACGCGGCGATCGCCGCCGCGATCCGGCGCTGGGTGGGCCGTTGGCGAGGGGCGTGAACGCGCGTCCCGCGGAGTGGAACGAAGCAGGGAAGAGGAGACACCATGATGTTGGGAACATTGAGAAGAAGCCTCGCCGTCCTGGCGGCCGGCGCGATGGCCGGCGCCCTCGCCGCCATGCCGGCCGGGGCGCAGGACGAGATGCCCGAGGTCGACAGCCTGTCGATCAGCATCGGCGTCGACCTGCCGTTCCTCGTCCACATCGTCGCCAGGGAGAAGGGCTGGTTCGAAGAAGCCGGCTTCAAGACCATCGACTTCAAGACGTTCACATCCGGCAACCTCGCCGGTGAGGCGCTGCTGGCCGACGAGATCCAGCTCTGGACACCCGGCAACCTGCCGCCGGTGGCGATGGCGCATAACGGCGTGCCGGTGGTGATCCTCGGCACCAACGCCGTCAGCCATGGGCTCGAGAAGATCGTCGTGCGCAACGACGCCGGGGTCGAGACGCCCGAGGACCTCTACAAGATCAAGCTCGGACTGCTGCTGTCGTCCACATCGGGGGCCCTGCTCGGCAACGTCGCGAGCCACTACGGCCTCGACGCGTCGAAGATCCAGGCGGTCAACCTGGCGCCGCCGGAGGCGATGGCGAGCCTGGCCAACAACGAGATCCAGGGCATCATCTTCTGGGAGCCGTGGCCCTACCAGGCGCTGAAGGACATGGACACCAAGGTCATCCATACCGGTACCCGGAGCTTCTTCGCCGATAACTCCGGCGCGGACGTGCAGGTCTCCAACAACCGCACGGTCTGGGTCGCGTCGCAGGACTGGGTGCGCGCCAATCCGAACGCCACCAAGGCACTGGTCCGGGTGCTTCTGAAGGCGCAGGACTGGGTCAAGGACCCGGCAAATCAAGAGGAGGCGCTGAAGATCTTCTCCGACTTCCAGGACCAGCCGCTGGAGATGAACAAGGATCTGATCGACAACTACACGTTCGATCCGTCCATCGACGAGGCCTACGTCCAGGACATGGCGGCGATCGCCGACTTCCTGGAGGCGACCAACAGGATCCAGGATCGCAAGGACGTGCTCAGCTACACCTACTCGGACCCGATGAAGGCGGTCGATCCGTCGCTGGTCAAGGTCGAGGGACAGTGGCAGCCGTGAGGTCGTGAACCGGGCGCCGGCCGCGGCTCGATCCGGCCGGCACCCTCCCCTTTTTCCGCGATCGGCTTCGAACATGACGGAACCAGGCAGGCCCGCCGTCGGCGTCGCGATCATCGGCGCGGGCTTCATCAGCGACTACCACGTGGCGGGCCTCAGGTCCGCCGGCGGCGCGGATGTCCGCGTCCTGGTCGGACGGGACCGCGAGCGGACGGCGGCGAAGGCGCGGAGCCTTGGCATTCCGCGCGCCGAGATCGACGTCCGGGCGGTCCTCGAGGATCCCGCGGTCGGCGCCGTGGTGATCGCGACGCCCGACGACACGCACGCCGGCCTCGCCATCGACGCCCTCGACGCCGGCAAGGCCGTGCTTCTGCAGAAACCGATGGCGATGACCTCGGCGGAGTGCCGCGGCATCCTCGAAGCCGCGCGCCGCTCGTCCGCCACGCTGACCGTCAGTTTCATGCATCGCCATTTCCCGGAGGTGCGCTGGCTGCGCAAGCTCTTGGCCGAAGGCGCCCTCGGCCGCATCCATTCGGTCCGGATCCGCAACGCTACCCCGGGCGCCGATTGGAACGCGTGGTTCTACGAGCCCGGAACCGTCGCAGGCGGCGTGGTGATGCAACTCGGCGTGCACGGCATCGACCTCGTCCGCCACCTGTTCGGGCCGATCGCGCTGGTCGCTGCGGAGACCGCTACCGCGCGGCCCGAGCGGCGACTGAAGGACGGCAGTGTCGTCGCGAGCCCGCTGGAGGACAACGCGCTGGCGCTCTACCGTCTCCCCGGCGGCGTGCTGGCCAGCCACGAGATGAGCTACACCGAGGTCGCCGGCTGCGATCGCTTCCGCCTCGAGGTCTACGCCGACGCCGGCACCGTGTGGCTCCGCACCGAGCGGGGCGAAGCGGCCATCCATGCGGAGGCGGTGACAGGGGTGGCGGGCTGGACGGCGCCGATGCTCCTCCCCGAACCGCAGGGTTCGGATCATCACCGGCACTGGCTCGCCATCGTTCGCGGCGACGAACCGCCCGACGACACCGCCGAGGCGGGCCTCGCCTCGCTGGAGGTCGCCGAGGCGATCTACCGCGCCGCCGCGGCAAATCGCAAGGCCTTGGACCCCATCGCAGCGGAGGTCAGAACTTGAAGCCGATCAGGATCGCCGTGCTCGGGCTGGAGCACTACCACGCCAATTTCTGGACCAAGGCCTTCCTGCAAAGCCCCGACGCCGTGGTCGCCGGCGTCTGGGACGGCGACGCGTCGCTGGCGCGCTCGTTCGGCGACGCGCACGGGGTCGCGGTCCGCTCGGATGCCGACAGCCTGATCAGCGACGCCGACGCGGTGGCGATCTGCTCGGCGACGGCCGACCACCCCGCCCTGGTCGAGGCCGCGGCGCGTCTGGGCCGGCCGGTGCTCTGCGAGAAGCCGCTCGGCGCCACCAAGGCCGATTGCCTGCGCATCGCCGAAACCGTTCGGCGCACCGGCATCCGGTTCATGCAGAGCTTCCCCAAGCGGTTCGACCCGATCAACCGCGAACTGCTCGACCTCCTCGGCAGCGGCGACCTCGGCCGGGTGACGCTGTGCCGGATCCGCCACGGCCACAGCCACGGGCTCGGGCCTGACTTCCACAAGGCGTGGTTTGTCGACCCGGCACGATCGGGCGGCGGTACGCTGCTTGACGAGGGCGTCCACGCCGCCGACCTCCTGCGTATGCTGTTCGGCGATCCCGAGAGCGTCCAGGCCGTCACCTCGTCGGCGGCGCTCGACCGGCCGGTCGAGGACACCGCGGCGGCAATTTTCCGGTATGCCGGAGGCCTGATCGCAGAGGTATCGACCAGTTGGTGTTTCGCGGCGGCGGACGCCTCGGTCGAGATCTATGGCACCCGCGGAACGGCGCTGCTCTCCGGCGTCGACATCGCCTCGCGCCCGACCAGGGACCGGGACTTCCTCCGCATCTTCCGTCGCGGCGCCGACGGCAGCGGCTCATGGTCGTCGTCGGCGACGGTGCCGAATTTCCGGACCGGGGTGTTCCACCAGCACGTCGCCTGGGCCTATGTGGAGGCGCTGAAGACGGGGGCACCGATGCCGGTCGGGGTCGACGACGGGCTACGTGCGTTCGCGATGATCGACGCGGCCTACCGCTCGGCGGCCAGCGGTCGCAGCGAGCCGATCGATTTCGCCGGCCAGGTGTAGGAGACGCGTTGACGACGACAACGATGGCGGCCGATTTTGCCGAGATTCACGACGGAGTTGGGCGCATCGTCGGGCCCCGCGCCGGGGCATTTCGCGCGACGTCGGCGAGCGGCTGCGGACGCTGGCTCCGCCGTTCGCGGTGAACCGCGCGCGCGGCACGTCCCCCTCGAGGACCGCCCAGCCCAGAAGGATCGCAGGTACTTGCCCAGTTGGTTCAATCATCGCCGGCTGCTGGGCTGATCAACACCGGCTCGACCGACTGGCATACCTGGACGCCGGAGGAGGCGGGCGCTTCGAGGCCCGGCACCGGATCGGCACGCAGGCCCGCCTGGCGCTGACGCTGATGATCGACACCGCGGCGAAGTAGTCCCACTTTCAGGCCGCGCGCCCGCCGGTGGGACAATCAAAGTAGAAAGCCTTGGGAAATCAGACCCGCGCGAGGGGGTTGGTGGGCCCGGCAGGACTCGAACCTGCAACCAGACCGTTATGAGCGGCCGGCTCTGACCATTGAGCTACGGGCCCGCGCGCTAGCCCGGGGGACGGGCGGACCGCGGGTCGCCGGTCGGCGGGGCGGGTCGCTCGCGCGAGTGCCTCCTTCATAGTGGCGCGGCGGCGGCTCGGCAAGCCGGCCGCGGCGCTGCGGGAGACGGGCCGGACGGCGGCCGGGGGACGGGCTGGGGGTGCCCGTCCACGCGCCGGCGGGAGGTCGCGCCGCCGCCGCGCCCGCATCGGCACGCGCCCTCGCGCGACGGCGAAACGGATCCATCCGCCATCCAACGTGGACATTTTCCGCCCCGCGCCTCCAGGCAGCGGGCCGATCCAGGCCCGTGGCGCAGAACGCAACATCCGTTTTGTCCGGATTGGCGGAAAACGGATCCGGATCGGCCAATACCGGGCGAGGATTGGCGATTGACAGGTGGTAGTCAGCGGTGCAAACGTCCTTGCGAACGATTGCACAACCGCTTGCCGGTCGGTTCCGGCGGCACTGTCATCGGCATCCGCAACACCGCGGCGCGTGGGTCGGGGAGATCCGCCGCCGCACCGGCCCGCCCCGCGGCGGACGATCGTCGAACCTCGAGGAGACGCCCCATGAACAACGCGCTCAACCCGCGGATCCTGCAGCCGTCGGACATGGACCCGAACTGGCGCTGGGATCGCCACATCCCCGCCCTCGGCCACATGGGCGTCGACTTCGAGCGCCGGGTCGACTTCGACCGCCTGCGCCGCTACCGCCTCTCCCGCGCCCGCGAGGCGCTGAAGCGCTCCGAGTGCGGGGCGCTCCTCCTCTTCGACGTCAACAACATCCGCTACGTCACCGGCACCAAGATCGGCGAGTGGGAGCGGGACAAGATGTGCCGCTTCGCGCTGCTCGCCGGCGACGCCGAGCCCTTCGTCTGGGACTTCGGCTCCGCCGCGATCCACCACAAGCAGTATTGCGACTGGCTCAACCCGGACCACTGCCGCGCCGGCGTGGTCGGCATGCGCGGCACCATCCCGCCGTCCTTCGGGCTGATGAAGCGCTACGCCGAGGAGATCGCCGACCTGATCCGCCAGGCCGGCGTCGCCGACATGCCGGTCGGCCTCGACTACGCCGAGACCGCGATGTTCTTCGAACTGCAGAAGGCCGGCCTCAACATCGTCGACGGCCAGCAGGTCATGCTTGACGCCCGCGAGATCAAGAACGTCGACGAGATCGCCCTCCTCAACCAGGCGGCGAGCATGGTCGACGGCGTCTACCACATGATCTACGAGGAGCTGAAGCCGGGCGTGCGCGAGAGCGACATCGTCGCCATGTCCAACAAGATGCTCTACGAGATGGGCTCCGACGACGTCGAGGCGATCAACGCCATCTCCGGCGAGCGGTGCAACCCGCACCCGCACAACTTCACCGACCGCTACTTCCGTCCCGGCGACCAGGCCTTCTTCGACATCCTGCAGAGCTACAACGGCTACCGGACCTGCTACTACCGGACCTTCAACATCGGCCGGGCGACGCCTTCGCAGAACGACGCCTACATCCGATGCCGCGAGTGGCTGGACCGGGCGATCGAGCTGATCCGGCCGGGCGTCGGCACCGACGAGGTGGCGAGCGTGTGGCCGACCGCCCAGGAACTCGGCTTCCCGGACGAGCTCTCCGCCTTCGGCCTGCAGTTCGGCCACGGGCTGGGCCTCGCGCTCCACGAGCGGCCGATCATCAGCCGCGCTTGCAGCCTTGAGAACCCGATGGAGATCAAGACCGGCATGGTCTTCGCGCTGGAGACCTACTGCCCGGCCACCGACGGCTACTCCGCCGCCCGCATCGAGGAGGAGGTGGTGGTCACCGACAAGGGCTGCACCGTCATCAGCCTCTTCCCCGCGGAAGAGCTGCCGATCGCCAACCGCTACTGAGGGCAGACCATGGCCTACGCCAAGCGCAGGAGCGGCGGCAAGTCCGCCGGCGGCAAGACCGCGGGCGCCAACTCGGAGGCGCTGGTCCGGATGTATCGCCAGATGGTGAGGATCCGCGCCTTCGAGGACAACGCCAACCAGCTCTACCTCTCGGCCAAGATGCCCGGCCTCACCCACATGTACTCCGGCCAGGAGGCGGTGGCGGTCGGCATCTGCGAGGCGCTGGAGAAGACCGACCACATCACCTCCACCCACCGCGGCCACGGCCACTGCGTCGCCAAGGGCGCGGAGTTCAAGCAGATGTTCTGCGAGCTCCTCGGCAAGGCGGAGGGCTACTGCCGCGGCAAGGGCGGGTCGATGCACATCGCCGACCAGGCGAACGGCAACCTCGGCGCCAACGCCATCGTCGGCGGCAGCGCCGGCATCGCCACGGGCGCCGCCTTCACCGCCAAGCGGCTGAAGACCGGGGCGACCACCGTCTGCTTCTTCGGCGACGGCGCGCTCGGCCAGGGGCTGCTCTACGAGGTGATGAACATGGCGGCGCTGTGGAAGCTGCCGGTCATCTACGCCTGCGAGAACAACCACTACGGCGAGTACACCAGGACCGAGGAGATGGCGGCCGGGGAGCTGATGGACCGGGCGAAGGCCTTCGGCATCGAGGCCTTCCAGGTCGACGGGCAGGACGTGCTGGCGGTCAACGCGCTGGCGCAGGACCTCGTCGCCCGCTGCCGCAAGGGCGAGGGGCCCTTCTTCGTGCTGCTCGACACCTACCGCTACCACGGCCACCACGTCGGCGACATCAACCGCGCCTACTACCGGCCGAAGGAGGAGGAGGCGTTCTGGAAGACCGAGCGCGACCCGATCGTGAACTTCGGCAGGTACCTCGCCGGCAACGGCGTCGCCGACCAGGCGGAACTCGAGGCGATCGAGGCGGAGATCCGCGCCGAGGCCGAGGCCGCGGTGGCCTATGCCCTCGAGGCGCCCTACCCGGACGAGGCCGAGGTCACCATGCACGTCTACGCGGCCTCGCCGCAGCTCGCCTGACCGGAAAGCCTCGACATGACCCGAGAGATCACCCTGTCCCAGGCCGTCAACGAGGCGATCGCCGAGGAGATGCGCCGCGACCCGACCGTCTTCCTGCTCGGCGAGGACGTCGCCGAGGCGGGCACGCCCTTCAAGGTGCTGCTCGGCCTCGTCGACGAGTTCGGCCCCGACCGCATCCTCGACACGCCGATCTCGGAGCCGGGCTTCGCCGGCATCGCGGTCGGCGCGGCGATGACCGGCATGCGGCCGGTCGTCGACCTGATGTTCGGCGACTTTTTGTTCCTCGTCATGGACCAGCTCTGCAACCAGGCGGCCAAGACGCACTACATGTCCGGCGGCAAGCTCAAGGTGCCGATGGTGCTGCGCACCAACCTCGGCGCCACCCGCCGCTCGGCGGCCCAGCACAGCCAGTCGCTGCACGCCCTCGTCTGCCACATCCCCGGCCTCAAGGTCGCCCTCCCCTCCTCCGCCTACGAGGCGAAGGGGCTCCTCAAGACCGCCATCCGGGACGACAACCCGGTGGTGATCTTCGAGGACAAGCTGATGTACCAGGAGAAGGCGCCGGTGCCGGAGGAGGAGTACCTGATCCCCTTCGGCGTCGCCCACACGCTCCGCAAGGGCCGCGACATCACCCTGGTCGCGACGTCCTCGATGGTGCAGGTGGCGGCCAGGGCGGCCGACATCCTCGCCGGCGAGGGCATCGAGGCGGAGGTGATCGACCCGCGCACGCTGGTGCCCTTCGACGAGGAGACGATCCTCGCCTCGGTCAGGCGGACCGGCCGGGCGATGGTGATCGACGAGGGCCACCAGAGCTTCGGCGTCACGGCGGAGATCGCAAGCCGCATCGCCGAGAAGGCGTTCTACCACCTCGACGCGCCGGTCCTGCGGATGGGGGCGATGGACGTGCCGGTGCCCTTCTCGCCGAAGCTGGAGGACCTCACCGTGCCGACGCCGGAGAAGGTCGCCGAGCGCGCCCGCGCCTCGGTGAAGGGGGAGCTGTTCCATGCGTGAGGTGATCATGCCGGCGCTGGGCATGGCCCAGTCGACCGGCGTCATCGTGTCCTGGCTGAAGAAGGTGGGCGAGGCGGTCGCGGCCGACGACCCGCTGATGGAGGTCGAGACCGACAAGACCACCATGGAGGTGCCCGCCGGTCACGACGGCGTCGTGCTGGAGATCCGCGCCGAGGCCGGCGCCGAGGTGCCGGTCGGCGAGGTGATCGCCCTGATCGGCGCGGCGGGATCCGTTCCGCCGCCGAAGCCGGCCGCGGCCGCCGCGCCCGCCGCGGCGAAGCCGGAGCCGGCGGCCGTGGCTGCCCCGCCGCCCGCCGCCCGGCCGCCGGCGCCCGCTCCCGCGCCGCCCCCCGCCAGGCCCGATGGCGCGGCGGCTGCCGCGCCTGCGGCGGCCGGCAAGGTCCTCGCCTCGCCGAAGGCGCGGCTCCTCGCCGCCGAGCGGGGCATCGACCTCGCTCCTCACGCGGCCCGCTCGCACGAAAGGCCGATCCTTGCCGCCGACGTCGAGGCGATGGCCGCAGAGGCGGCCGCCGCGCCGGCCACCGCCGCCGTACAGGGGCTCGCGGCCACCCCGCGTCTCGCCAGCCTGCGCGCCGCCGCCCCGGCGGCCGGCTGGGCGGAGTTCCTCGCCTTCGCCTCCGGCGAGGCGAAGCGGCCGGTGGAGGGCATGGCGGTGATCGCCGCCTTCGCCGCCGCCGCCTTCCGCGCCGCGACCGGCGAGACCGGGCGGATCGTCGTCGCGGCCGAGAGCCTGTCGGACGACGGCGGCGCCCTCGTCCTCGCCGATCCCGACCGGGCCGGCCTCGCCTCGATCGCCGACACCACGACCGACGCGCCGGCGACGCTCTCCGTGCTCGACCTCACCGGCACCGCGCTCTCCGGCGCCGACGGCCTCGGCGCCGGCACCGGGCCGGTGCTGGTGGTGGCGGGATCGGGCGAGCGGCTCGACCTCTCGCTCTCCTTCGACCCGTCGAGCCTTGCGCCGCGCGCCGCGGCGGCGCTACTGACGGGCATCGCGCGCCGGGTCGAGAACCCGCTGCGCCATCTGCTCTGACGAGGAGCCTATCCCATGCTGAACCGCGACCGCCCCCTCGACACCGACCTCTACATCGGCGGCGAATGGCGCCCCGCCGCCTCCGGCGAGCGCTTCGACGTCGTCAATCCCGCCGACGAGACGGTGATCGCCTCCGTCGCCTCCGCCGGCATCGAGGACGCCATGGCGGCGCTCGACGCCGCCGAGGCCGCCTATGGCGACTGGGCGGCGCGGAAGCCCCGCGAGCGCGCCGAGATCCTGCGCAAGGCCTTCGAGCTGTTCACCGCGAGGCTCGAGGACTTCGCCCGGCTGATCACGCTGGAGAACGGCAAGGCCCGCAGCGACGCCATGGGCGAGGCCGCCTATTCGGCCGAGTTCTTCCGCTGGTTCTCCGAGGAGGCGGTGCGCGCCGAGGGCCACCTCGGCCACGCCCCGTCCTCCGGCGCGCGGATCATGGTGCGCAACAAGCCGGCGGGCGTGTCGCTGCTGGTGACGCCCTGGAACTACCCGGCGGCGATGGGGACCCGCAAGATCGCCCCGGCGCTCGCCGCCGGCTGCCCGGTGATCATCAAGCCCGCCTCCGAGACGCCGCTCACCATGCTGGCGCTGATGCCGCTGCTCGAGGAGGCCGGGGTGCCGCCGGGCGTGGTCAACGTCATTCCCTCGCGCAGGTCCGGTGCCATCGTCGACGCGCTGCTGCACGACATGCGGGTGCGGGTGGTCTCCTTCACCGGGTCCACCGAGGTCGGCCGCAAGCTGCTGCGGTCCGCGGCGGACAACGTGGTGAAGCCGGCGATGGAGCTCGGCGGCAATGCGCCGGTGCTGGTGCTCGAGGACGCCGACGTCGACACCGCGGTCGAGGGCGCGATGCTCGCCAAGATGCGCAACCTCGGCGAGGCCTGCACCGCGGCGAACCGCATCTACGTGCACGAGACGGTGGCGGACGCCTTCGTCGAGCGCTTCACCGCGAAGATGGCGGCCCTCAAGGTCGGCAACGGCCTCGACCCGTCGGTGGACGTCGGGCCGCTGGTCAACGCCGACACCCGCGACAAGGTCGCCGCCTTCGTCGACGACGCGGTCGCCAAGGGTGCGAAGGTGCGGCTCGGCGGCAAGCGGCCGGAGGGCAAGGGCTACTTCTATCCGCCGACGGTCCTCACCGACGTGCCGGACACGGCCGAGTGCCTGCGCGACGAGATCTTCGGCCCCGTCGCCGCGATCCAGACCTTCTCCGACGAGGCGGAGGCGATCCGGCGGGCCAACGACACCGAGTACGGCCTCGTCGCCTATGTGTTCACCGAGAACATGAAGCGCGGGCTGCAGGTCAGCGAGAAGCTCGAGTTCGGCATGATCGGCCTCAACCGCGGCCTCGTCTCCGACCCGGCGGCGCCCTTCGGCGGCATGAAGCAGTCCGGCCTCGGCCGGGAGGGCGGCCACGAGGGCATGCTCGAGTTCATGGAGACGCAGTACATCTCGCTGACCTGGTGATCTCGCCGAAGACAGGACGCAAGCCGCAGGACCCGAAGGACCCGATGTCCCGATCCGACACCATCGCCAGCCCCTCCACCCGCCGCCTCGCCCAGGAGCTCGGCGTCGACCTCGACGCGCTCGCCAGCGAGCGGGGCGACCCGGAGGTGACCAGGCAGGCGGTGCTGGTGAAGGCCGGGAAGGCCTCCGCGTCCGGCGGCGCCCCGGCCGCCGTCCCTCCCGCGGCGGCCGGGCCGAACCACTGGGACGTCGACCACCGCCGCTGGGGCGAGGTGGAGGACCGGCCGCTCTCGCGCATCGACAAGGTGGCGGCGGCGAACCTCTCGGCCGCCAGCCGCGGGATCCCGGCCGTCACACACCACGACCGGGCCGACATGACGGCGGTCGAGGCGCTTCGGAAATCGATTGCAGAGGACGCCCGGGCGAAGGGCGTCAAGCTCACCGCCCTCGCCTTCCACGTCAAGGCGCTGGCGCGGACGCTCCGGGCCTTCGAGCGGTTCAACGCCTCGCTCTCCGCCGACGGCGGCACCCTGCACCTGAAGCGCTACGTGTCGGTCGGCGTCGCCGTCGATACCCCGCACGGGCTGATGGTGCCGGTGGTCCGCGACGCGGACGCCAAGGGTCTCCTCGCCATCGCCGGCGAGATCGCCGACCTCGCCGGCCGGGCGCAGGCGCGCAAGCTCCGCGGCGAGGAGACCGGCGGCGCCTCGATGAGCATCTCCAACCTCGGCGGCATCGGCGGCCGCGGCTTCACGCCGATCGTCAACCCGCCGGAGGTGGCGATCCTCGGGCTGACCCGCGCGACCATGGAGCCGATCTGGGACGGCGAGGCCTTCCAGCCGCGGCTGATCGTGTCGCTCGACCTCTCCTACGACCACCGGGTGATCAACGGCGCCGACGCGGCCCGCTTCACCGCCCACTACGCCCGGCTGCTCGAGGATCCCCGCCGGCTCCTCCTCTGAGCCGGCGCGCGCTCGCCGGCATCGGCCGGCTCGGCGGCAACCGGCTGGGGCTCCTCCCCGGCGCTGCGGGCCTGGTCCGGTGGCGCGGCGGTGCTCGCCCTGGCGACGAGGCGCACCGGCAGGACCACGCCGGTGTCGGCCGGCTCGTCCGCCATCAGCTTCAGGAGCATCTCCGCGGCCGCCGCCCCGGCGGCGAACTGCTCGATCCGCACGGTGGTCAGCGCCGGCGGGATCAGCTCCAGGAACGGCATGTCGTTGAAGCCGGTGACGGAGACGTCGCCCGGGCAGGAGAGGTCGTGGGCCCGCAGCGCCTCGATGGCGCCGAGCGCGAGGGTGTCGTTGGCGGCGATCACCGCGGTGACCGGCAGGTCGCGGGCGATCAGCTCCGACATGCAGCGCCGGCCCTCCTCGTGGGTGAAGGCGCCGGCGTAGGCGACGCGGTTGCGCCAGCCGAGGTCGCCGCGCCGCTCCGAACTCTCGCCGAAGGCCAGCAGGCGGTGGTAGCCGGTCGAGGTGCCCTGCGGGCCGGCGATATGGGCGATCACCCGGTGGCCGAGGCCGTGCACATGAGCCATCAACTGCTCGATGCCGTCCGCCTCGTCGTTGACCACGTAGGGAATCGACGAGTTCTCCACACTGCGGTTGACGGTGACGAGCGGGACGCCGTGCTTCTCCAGTTCCAGCGCGGCGCGGTCGTCCAGCGAGGCGGCGGCGTGGATCACCCCGTCGACGCCGCGGGCGAGCAGCATGTCGACGAGGCGCTCCTTGCGCCGCTCGCTGTTGTCCGTGTTGACGATCAGCGAGGCGTAGCCGCGCGGCTCCAGCACCGATTCCACCCCGCGCACGATCGGCGGGAAGATCACGTTGGAGATGTCCGGCAGCACGATGCCGGTGGTCATCGAGCGGTTGGTCCTCAGGCCGTGCGCCATCCGGTTGGGCCGGTAGTCCATCTGCCTGGCGATCGCGACGACCCGGTTCACCACCTCGTCGGAGATGAACTGCCGCATGTTGGGGTCGAGGGCCCGGGAGACGGTGGACACGTGCAGGCCGGCCGCCTCGGCGATGTCCTTGAGAGTGGTGCGCTTCTTCCGCATGGGCTCCCGTGTCGCTGTCGGGCCGGGCGGCGGCCGGGTGCATCTCGATCTGGCCCCGCCCCAGCGGTACGCCGCCGCCCCCGGCGGCGTATCGTTCGGCAAACGATTGCACAAATCGCTTGCCGCCCCGTGGCCGTTCAGCTACCGTGCAAATGATTGCACGATCCGGTCGCGCCGTCCATCGGGCAGGGGTCGTGACCGGCGCAGGGTCCGGGCCGGACCGTCGCGGCGGTCGCGGAGCACCGGTGGGGAAAGCGATTCCGCAAGGTTTCTCAAGGGGCTGGGTACGGAGAACGACGACATGAGCAATCCGAGGATTGGCTGGATCGGCATGGGCCGGATGGGCTATCCCATGGCCGAGCGCCTGGTGAAGGCCGGATACGACGTGCACGTGTGGAATCGCACCCGTGCAAAAGCCGAACCGCTGGCCGCCAGGGGCGCCACCCTCGTCGACCAGCCGGCCGACCTCGCCGGCGTCGATGTGCTCTTCACCATGGTCTCGACCGGCTACGACCTGGAGAAGATCTATTTCGGCTCCGACGGCGTGCTCTCGCGCGGCGGCTCGGTGCCGAAGATCTTCGTCGACTGCTCCTCGATCGGCGTCGACCAGTCGGCCGACTTCCGCGAGCGGCTCGCCGCGCTCGGGGCCCGGTTCGTCGCCTCCCCGGTCTCCGGCAACGGCAAGTGCGTCAAGGCCGGCAAGCTCTCGGCGGTCGCTTCCGGGCCCCGCCCGGCCTACGACACCGTCGAGCCGATGATCCAGGCGATCGCCGGCCGCGGCGTCTCCTACGTCGGCGAGGGCGAACTCGCCCGCATCTGCAAGATCGCCCACAACGTCTTCCTCGGCGTCGTCACCCAGAACCTCGCCGAGATCATCATCCTCGCCCAGAAGGCGGGCGTGCCGCGGGCGGCCTTCCTCGACTTCATCAACAGCAGCGTGATGGGGTCGATCTTCACGCAGTACAAGTCGAACGCCCTCGTCAACCTCGACTGGACGACCACCTTCACACCGGCGCTGCTGCGCAAGGACATGGACCTCGGCCTCGCCGCCGGCCGCGAGCTGGACGTGCCGATGCCGGTGACCGCCGCCACGCGCGAGGCGCTGCAGGCCCACTTCGGCGCCGCGCAGCTGAAGCCGGACCCCGAGGACTACCTCGCGAAGGACTTCGCCGCGATCCTCGAGACCGTCGCGCTCGGCGCCGGCCTCGAGCTCGCTCCGGAAGGCAAGCCGATCCCGACCGGGCTCGAGCTCGCCGCCGAGTGACCGGCGCCGGGCACGCCCGGCCGGCCGACTCGCACGACACGACCTTTCCGGGGCGCTCGCGCCCCGGACCGGTCCCCAGGAAGAAACGGACAAACCGTACACGGGGAGAGGAAACCACCATGGTGAGGAAAGCAATCCTGGCCGCCACCGCGCTCGGCATGCTCGCGTCCGGGCCAGCCTTCGCCGCCGAAGACCTCAAGATCGGCGCGTCGCTGCCGATCACGGGCAACTTCTCGGTCTCGGGCGAGAAGCACCAGCAGGGCTACGCGCTCTGCGCCAAGCTGCTCAACGAGAAGGGCGGCATCCTCGGCCGGCCGGTCGACCTGATCGTCAGCGACAACCGCTCCGACAACGCCACCGCCATCAGCCAGTACGAGCGCTTCATCAACGTCGACGGGGTCGAGGCGGTGTTCGGCACCTTCTCCAGCCGCCTGACCTTCCCGGTGGCGAGCCTGCTCGCCAAGTACGGGTACGTCCATCCGGTGCCCGCCGGCGGCGCGCTCCGGATCTACACCCAGGGCCACAAGGGCCTCTACTACTTCCAGCCGAACGCGGCGGAGTACGTCGGCTCGTCGCTGCGCGACGCCATCAAGGACCGCGTCCCGGCGGCCGAGGCGCCGAAGACCGTCGCCATCGTCTGGGCGGACGACTTCTTCGCCAACGCGGTCGCCGCCGGCCTGCTCGGCGAGAAGGTCAACGACCCGGCCGACGGCAGCCTCGTCGCCGACCTCGCCCCCGGATACCTCAACGAGGCCGGCATCGAGGTGGTGATGCAGGAGAAGTGGCCGGAGGAGGGCTTCAACGACTGGCTCAACCTCGCCAACTCGATCAAGCGCTCCGGCGCCGAGCTGATCATCGGCCTCACCGCCTCGGCCGAGGAGGCCTCCCAGCTCACCCGTGCGCTGCAGACCGTGCGCGCCGAGCCGAAGATGGTCTACCTCAGCCAGGGCACCCAGTCGGAGTACTTCGAGAGCGTCGGCAACGCCTCCAACGCGGTGCTGATCCACACCTCCTGGCACCCGAACGCCCCGTTCGAGGGAAGCCTCGGCGGAGAGCCCTTCACCAACGCCGACTTCATCAAGGCGTTCGAGGCCGAGTACGGCTTTGCCCCGGACGAGGACGCCGCGATCCCCTTCGCCGTCTGCCAGGGCATGGCCCAGGCGATCGAGGGCGCCGGCACCACCGACCAGGCCAAGGTCGACGAGTGGCTGCAGGCCCGCACGGCGGAGGACCCGGTGCGCACCATCCTCGGCCGCTTCCAGTGGGACGACCGCGGCCTGCCCGTCGGCAAGCCCTTCCTGATGGCCCAGTGGCAGAACAACGGCGAGCTGAACTTCGTCTACCCGACCGACGAGTTCCCCGGCACCGCCGATCTGGTCTACCCGAAGCAGGGCTGGGAGTGACCGACCGCCGGATCCGCCTCGCGGGCGGATCCGGCATTCGCCGGTCGAAGCCGGAGCGGCGCGCGGCCCGCGTCGACCCGGCCTGTGCCGGACTCCGGCCGGTCCGATGCGGGTGACCGCGTCTCCCCGGGATGGCGGCGGGGCCCGCCGACCGGACCGGCACCGACGACGATCCGAACCGCGCAGCCCACGGAGGCAAGGGCCATGCTCGAGGTCCGCAATCTCTGCAAGTTCTTCGGCGGCATCCGCGCCGTCGACGACTGCTCGTTCACCGTCGAGAGGGGATCGATCACGGCCCTGATCGGCCCCAACGGCGCCGGCAAGACCACCGCCTTCAACTGCATCTCGCGGACGGCGCAGCCGACCAGCGGCGAGGTGTGGCTCGACGGCGAGCGGATCGACCAGCTTCGCCCGCACAGGATCACCCGCAAGGGCCTGACGCGGACGTTCCAGATCTCGCGCAACCTCGCCGACATGACGGTGCTGGAGAACATGGTGGTGCAGTCGAAGGTGGACGGCATCCGCGGCCTGTTCCAGCCGGCCATCACCCCGGCCGAGCGCGACAAGGCGATGGAGATCCTCGAGTTCCTCGGCATCACCCGGCTCGCCTACGAGGACGGCTCGAACCTTTCCTACGGCCAGAAGAAGCTGATGGACTTCGGCGCGCTCTTGATGTCCGACCCGAAGATCATCCTGCTCGACGAGCCCGCCGGCGGCGTCAACCCGTCGCTGATGGAGGAGATCCTCGGCCACATCCGCCGGCTCAACGAGCGCGGCCTCACCGTGCTCATCGTCGAGCACAACATGGAGCTGGTCATGCGCCTCTCCCACAAGGTGATCGTGATGGCGCAGGGGCGGGTCATCTGCGATGGATCGCCGGAGACGGTGCAGAAGGACCCGGGCGTGCTCGAGGCCTACCTCGGCGGCGCCCTGGAGGACGCGGCATGAGCAAGCCCTTCCTCTCCGTCACCGACATCGTCGCCGGCTACGGCAACGGCCCGGCCATCCTCGACGGCGCCCGCCTGGAGGTGGAGCCCGGCAAGGTCCACTGCATCATCGGCCCGAACGGCGCCGGCAAGTCGACGCTGCTCAAGGTGATCGCCGGCGTGCTGCCGATCCGCAAGGGCGAGGTGATCTTCAAGGGCGAGCGTCTCAACGGGCTGCGGCCCGACCAGGTCCTGCGCCGCGGCATCGCCTTCGTGCCGCAGGAGCGCGCGCTGTTCCCGAAGATGACCGTGCGCGAGAACCTGCGCATGGGCGGCTACATCCTTCGCGACGAGAAGGAACTGCAGCGGCGGATCGACGAGATCCTCGAGCGCTTTCCGATCCTGCGCGAGCGCGCCGAGCAGCACGCCGGCACCATGTCCGGCGGCCAGCAGCAGACGCTCTCCATGGCCCGCACGATGATCCTCAAGCCGGACGTCGTCATGCTCGACGAGCCCTCCCTCGGCCTCGCGCCGAAGGTGGTGCGGGAGATGTTCGACATCATGAGGATGATGACGGAGCGCGGCGTCACGATCCTCCTCGTCGAGCAGAACGCCATCATGGGCCTGAAGAACGCCGACGTCGGCGTCGTGCTCGACCTCGGCCGCACCCTGTTCGAAAAGCCCGCCGCGGAGGTCCTCACCGACCCGCGGATCCAGGAACTCTATCTCGGCGGCCGCAAGGCCGCCTGAGGAGCACCCGCCATGGAGATCATCCAGATCATCGTGCTCGGCCTCGGCCTCGGCGGCGTCTTCGCGCTGATGGGGGCGGGCCTGTCGCTGGTGTTCGGCGTGATGCGCATCGTCAACCTGGCGCATCCCTCGCTGATCATCGCCGGCGCCTTCGTCGCCTACTGGGGCTTCCGCATGTGGGGCATCGACCCGCTGGTGATGCTGCCGATCGCCGCCGTGATCCTCGCCGCCATCGGGGTCGTGCTCTACAAGCTGTTCTTCGAGCGCGAGGCCAAGAGCGCCAAGTATTCCGAGATGACGGTGCTGCTCACCTTCGCCGTGGCGATGATCGTCGAGGGTGCCCTCGGGGCGATGTTCTCGAACACGCAGCGCGTCACCTCGCCATCCTACGCCACCGATGCCTTCTTCATCGGCGACGTCTTCATCCCCAAGGGCCAGCTCTACGCCGGCATCGTGTCGCTGGCGATCATCGGCGGGCTGGCGCTGTTCCTGAAGTACTCGCGGCTCGGCTATGCGATCCGGGCCACCACGCAGAACCGCGAGGCGGCGGCGCTGCTCGGCGTCAACGTCAACCTCGTCGGCATCCAGTCCTTCGCCATCGGCATCGCCCTCGCCGGCGCCGCCGGCGCCCTCGTCAGCTTCGTCTTCTCCTTCTTCCCGGCCAAGCACTGGGAGTGGATCGCGGTGCTGATGAGCCTCGTGGTTCTCGGCGGCATGGGCTCGATCCTCGGCACGGTGGTCGCCGCGCTGGGGCTCTCGGTCATCGCCGCCTTCGTCGGCGCCTGGATCGGCTCGACCTGGTCGACGATGACCTTCTTCCTCGCCCTCTTCCTCGTGCTGCTGTTCAGGCCGCAGGGCCTGTTCGGCGAGAAGCCGGAGTTGGTCTGATGCCCGCCGGACTCGACACCGAAACCACCAGCGGGGTCCTCGAGGCCCGGCGCGCCTACAACGCCACGCTCGTCCGCAAGGCCGACCAGACCCGCGCGACCTGGTTCCCCTTCGCGGTCCTCGCGGTGCTGATCGCGCTGCCGGCGCTGCAGTTCGCCGGCAACTACAACTACGTCCTCCACCTCGTCCTGCTCACCGCCTCCTACGTGGCGATGGCGTCGAGCTGGAACATCCTCGGCGGGTTCACCGGCTACATCTCGCTGGGCCACAACGTGTTCTTCGCCATCGGCGGCTACTTCGCCGGCATGATCATGGCCCGCTACGGCGTCTCGGCGATCCTGCTCGCCCCGCTCGCCGGCCTGGTGGCGGCGGGCTTCGGCTGGGTGATCGGCCTCATCACGCTGAGGGTGCGCGGTCCGTCCTTCATCATCTCCTCGATCGCGCTGGTGATGATCGCCCGGCTGCTGTTCGACAACTGGCAGTTCGTCGGCGCCGCCAACGGCGTCACCCTGCCGGTGACCGAGCTGTCGGCCCAATGGTCGAAGCTGCCCTACTACTACGCCATGCTGGCGATCGCCGCGGTGACGGTGTGGGCCTCCTACCGCATCAAGCACTCGAAGTTCGGCCTCGGGCTGCGCGCCATCTCCAAGGACGAGATCAAGGCCGAGAGCGCCGGCATCGACACCCGCTTCTACAAGGTCACCGCCTTCGCCCTCTCCGCCTTCTTCGTCGGCATGGTCGGGGCGGTGTGGGGCGAGTACCTGACCTACATCCGGCCGAGCATCTTCCTCGTGATCCTGATCGCCGCCTACATGGTGCTGATGTGCATCCTCGGCGGCAAGGGCACCATCGCCGGGCCGGTGATCGGCGCCATCCTGCTGATGGCCTTCAACGAGATCTTCGTCGCGACGATGGGGGCATCGGAGCTCAACATCCTCGGCACGGGCCTCATCATGGCGCTTGCGCTGATGTTCTTCCCGCTCGGCATCGTCGGCACGCTGGCCCAGAAGGGCAGGCTGCCGCGGGTGCTCAACTGGGACTGAGGAGACCACCGGTGAGCGAGTATGTCCTCTACAACGCCCCGCAGTCGACCTGCAGCCAGCGCGTGCGCTACGTCCTGCACGCCAAGGGCCTCCCCTTCGAGGAGCACAAGCTCGATCTCTTCGCCGGCGACCAGCTGAAGCCGGAGTATCTCGCCATCAACCCCAACGGGGTGGTGCCGGCGCTCGTCCACGGCGGGCGGAACGTGATCGATTCCGCCGTGATCATGGAGTACCTCGAAGACATCCACCCCGAGCGGGCGCCGCTGCGCCCGGCGGACCCGGTGGAGGTCGCGGCGATGCGCTCGATGATGCGCTTCATCGACGAGGTGCCGACGCCGGCGATCCGCGTGCCCTCCTACAACCTCGCCTTCCTGCCCCACTTCCAGGCGATGAGCGAGGAGGAGTTCCAGGCGCTCTGCGATTCCAAGCCGCTTCGGCGGGAGTTCCTGATGCGCATGGGCCGCACCGGCTTCCCCAAGGCCGACATGGACGAGGCGATGGGCCGTCTCGGGCGCGCGGTGAAGCGGATGGGCGAGTGGATCGAGGCGAGCGGCGGCCCCTGGGTGATGGGCGAGCGGCTGACCCTTGCCGACATCGCCGTCATGCCGGTGATCGTCCGCATGGACGACATCAACCTCGGCGCCCTGTGGGACGAAACGCCCTCGATCGGCCGCTGGCTCGACCTCCTGCGCGAGACCGCGCCGTTCCGGCCGACCTACTACCACGGGGCGCTGCTCACCGAGAAATACCCCCATCTCGCCGACGCCAGGCGGCGCGCCGCCCTGTCGGTCGCCTGAGGACGCGGCCGGAGGGTCCACGCCATGAGGAAATCCGTGATGCCGGTCTGGGGCTACATGATCGCGGCGATCGCCGTCGGCGCCATGCTGTCGGCGCAGCCGCCGCTGAACGCCATTCTCGCCCGGTCCATCCACAGCCCCTTCGCGGCGACGGCCATCTCGGTGGCCGTCGCCTTCGTCTGCGCCATCCTGCTGGCGAGCGTCGCGGGCCGGGCGGAACTCACCCGCGAGACGCTGACAGCGGTGCCCTGGTACGTCTACCTCGCCGGCGCCGTCGGCATGGTCTTCGTCGCCGGCGGCGTCGTCATCGCGCCGGTGACCGGGGCGCTGGTGTTCTTCGTGTGCATCGTCGCCGGCCAGCTTCTCGGGGCCACCATCGCCGACCACTTCGGCGCCTTCGGCCTTCCCGAGCGGACGATCTCCCTGCAGCGCGTCGCCGGCCTGGCGCTGGTGCTCGGCGGCGCCCTCCTGGTGCAGCGCGGATGACGGCATGACCGGCAGCGGACGGGTCGAGGACCTGCGTCTCGTTCGGGGCGCCGGCCGCTACACCGACGACATCGCGCCGGAGGGCGCGCTGCACGGCGTCTTCCTGCGCTCGCCGATGGCGCACGCCCGCATCCGCTCGATCGACACGGCCGCCGCGCTGGCCATGCCGGGCGTCGTCGCGGTCTTCACCGGGGCGGACATGGTCGCCGCCGGGCTCGGCCCGATCCGCCCGATCGTGCGGCGGAACGGAGCCGACGGCGAGCCGATGCACCTGCCGCCCCGGCTGCCGCTGACGCCCGACATCGCCCGCTTCGTCGGCGACCCGCTGGCCCTCGTCGTCGCCGCGACCCGGCTGCAGGCGGAGGACGCCGCCGAGGCGGTGGTCGCCGACCTCGAGGACCTCGAGGCGGTCACCGACATCGCCGCCGCGGTGGCCGACGGGGCGCCGGCGGTCTGGCCGCAGGTCCCCGGCAACGTCGCCTACCTCTGGTCCGCCGGCGACCCTGAGGCCACCGAGGCGGCCTTCGCCGGCGCCGCCCATGTCACCCGCCTCTCCGTCCGCGTCTCGCGCACCACCGCGAGCCCGCTCGAGCCGCGCGCCGCGCTCGCCGAGCGCGACCCGGCGACGGGCCGGCTGCGCCTCGTCGCCGGCGTGCAGGCGCCCTGGCAGGCCCGGGCGATCCTCGCCGGCCAGGTGCTCGGCATCCCGCCGTCGGACCTCGAGGTGGTGGTCCCCGACGTCGGCGGCAGCTTCGGCATGAAGGGGCAGACCTTCCCCGAATACGGCGCCCTGCTCCACGCCGCCCTCGCGCTCGGCCGCCCGGTCCGCTGGGTGTCGACCCGGTCCGAAGGCCTCGTCTCCGACGACCACGGCCGCGACGTGCGGATGGAGGGGGCGCTCGCCCTCGACGGCGAGGGCCGCATCCTCGCGGTCTCGATGGACGGGCTGACCGCCCTCGGAGCCTATCTCTCCACCCGCGGCACGCTGACCACGGTGGACAACGTCCCCGGCATCTGCGGCCCCTACCGGGTGCCCGCCGCCCATGCGCGGATGCGCGGCGTCTACACCAACACCGCCTCGATCTCGCCCTACCGCGGGGCAGGGCGGCCGGAGGCGAGCCTCCTAATCGAGCGGCTGGTCGACGAGGCGGCCCGCGAGACCGGCCGCGACCCGGCGGAACTCAGGCGGATCAACCTGATCGAGTCCGGCGAACTCCCCTTCCGGAACCCCCTCGGCTTCACCTACGACAGCGGCGACTTCCCGGCGACACTCGAAAAGGCGCTCGCGCTCGCCGACCGCGACGGCTTCGCCGAACGCCGCCGCGCCTCCGAGGCCGCCGGCCGGCTGCGGGGCCTCGGCCTTGCGGTCGTGATCGCGCGCTCGGCCAACGGCCAGTTCGAGGCGGCGCGCACCAGCCTGACGGCCGAGGGACGGATCCGCGTCGAGGCCGGCGCGGTGTCGCACGGCCAGGGCCACGAGACCGTGTTCGCGGCGCTCGCCGCCCGGGCCGTCGGCGTCCCCGCCGAGGTGGTCGAATGGCGGAGCGGCTCGACCGACCAGTTCGAGGCCGCGGTCGGCACCTTCGGCTCGCGCAGCGCCGGCATCGCCGGTCCGGCCGTCGAGGCCGCCGCCCGCGCGCTCGGGGAACGGCTGCGCGCCGAGGCGGCCCGCCAGTTCAACGCCGACCCGGCCTCCGTCCGCCCGGACGGCGACGGCTTCGCGGCGGCGGACGGGGCGCGGATCACCCTTGCCGCGCTCGCCGGGCGGCTGCCCGAGCCGCTCGTCGAGGAGGCGAGGTTCGCGCCCGAGGCCGCCACCTACCCGAACGGCGCCCACGTCTGCGAGGTGGAGGTCGACCGCGAGACCGGCGTGGTCGAGGTCGTCCGCTACAGCGTCGTCGAGGACGTCGGCACCGTGCTCGATCCGGCGGTGGTGAAGGGACAGGTGCACGGCGGCATCGCCCAGGGGCTCGGCCAGGCCCTGTTCGAGCGGATCGAGTACGATCCGGCCAGCGGCCAGCCGCTCACCGGCTCCTTCATGGACTTCGCCATGCCGCGGGCGGACGACCTGCCCTCCTTCGACGTCGCCTCCCACCCGGTGCCGACGGCCGCGAACCCGCTCGGCGTCAAGGGCGCTGGCGAGGGCGGCACGGTCGGTTCGCTGCCCGCCTTCCAGAACGCGCTCGCCGACGCGCTCGCCCCTCTCGGCGTCCGCGACATCCCCATGCCCGCGACACCCGACGCCGTCTGGCGGCTGGTCGCGGGCGCCCGACACGGAGAAGAAGAATGAGCGAGAACCGCCTCGTCGAGGTCGCCGGCCACTGGCTGCCGCGGATGGAGGTCGCCGGCATTCCCTCCTCCACCGCCAGGGCCGTGATGGAGACGGCCGGCGCCTGGGAGAACTGGTGCCGCGCCTGGTCGGCCGAGGGCGACCGACACGATGCCTTCGGCGATGAGGCGATGGCGGCGGGGCACAAGGTCACGGCGGGGGAGTTCTTCGCCCGCGCGGCGCTGTTCCACCACTTCGCCCAGTTCATGTTCTTCGACGACCTCGAGCAGAAGGCGGCCGCGACCGCCCGCAAGCTCGCCTGCTTCGAAAAGGCGGCGCCGCTGCTCTCTCCGCCGGCGGAGCCGCTGCTGGTTCCCTTCGGGGGCGGCGTCCTCAGGGCCATGCTGCGCTCGCCGAAAAACGCCTCCGGCGACGCGGTGATCATCATTCCCGGCTCGGACAGCACCAAGGAGGAGTTCCCCGCCTTCGAGGAGCACTTCCTGAAGCGCGGCCTCGCCACGGTGTCGCTGGACGGCCCGGGCCAAGGCGAGGGCCGCTCGCACGGGCCGCTCCGGCCCGACATCACCGAGGCGGTGGCGGCGACGCTGGACGAGGCGCGCCGGCACGGGATCCGCGGCCGCGTGGCCCTCGTCGGCATGGCCTTCGGCGGCAACCTCGCGCTCCGGGCGGCCGCCGGCGTGCCGGACATGGCGGCGGTGGTGTCGATCAACGGCTTCCACGACCTCGGCGCCATGTGGGAGGCCTTCCCGCAGGTCTACCGGGACAACATGCGCCATGCGCTCGGCGCTTCGGGCCTCGACGACGCCCGCGCCCGCGCCGCCGGCTTCACGCTCGACGGGGTGGAGCCGCCGGGCTGCCCGGCCTTCGTGCTGCACGGCGCCAGGGATCGGATCTTCCCGCCCGGCGAGGCCCGCCGGCAGGCGGACTGGGCCGGCCCCGGCGCCCGGCTCGAGGTGTTCGAGACAGGCAACCACGTCTGCAACAACATCCCCTGGCTCTACCGCCCGATGGTGGCCGACTGGATCGTCGACACCCTCGGCGGCGGGCCGCGCTGACACGCCGCAACGCCGGGCGGGCGCCCTCGCCGCGCCCGCCGGCAACGGGGTGCGCCAGCCTTTGGGCTTGGCAATGCGAACGTTTGCGCTAGACTGTCGACAATCTGCCGGAGGGGGCGCGGACGATTGCCGCCCGTGGCCGGGCAGAACCGGGAGGGACCATCATGAAGCTGAACCGCCGCACCTTCGTCGGCGCGATGATCGCCGCCACCGCGCCGGGGATCGCCGGCCGCAAGGCCTTCGCGCAGGAGACCGTCAACCTCACCATCGGCTCCAGCCATCCGCTGGCGATCGCCTGGGTGGCGCCGCTGAAGAGCGTCGTGGTCGACAAGTCGAACCAGCTGCTCGAGGAGCGCGGCTCCAGCTACCGGATCAACTGGACCGAGGCGTTCGGCGGCTCGCTCTACACCTTCAACGACACGCTCGAGGCGGTGAGCCAGCAGCTGGCCGACGCCGGCTGGATCGGCGCCCTCTGGGAGCCGGCGACCCTGCCGCTGCAGAACATCATGTACTCGACGCCCTTCGCCACGCAGACCGTGACGCAGGCGATCAACACCATGAACCGGCTGAACGCCTCCGAGCCGGCGATGCAGAAGGAGTGGACGGACCAGAACGTCACCTTCTTCGGCTCCTGCGTGTCCGACGGCTACCACCTGTTCACCAAGAAGCCGATCGAGAAGCTCGCCGACCTCGAGGGCGTGAAGCTCCTCGGCGTGCCGGTCTGCGCCCCCTGGGTGGAGCCGCTCGGCGCGACCCTCGTCAACACCGGCATCCCGGCCATGTACGGGCAGCTGCAGACCGGCGTCGGCGACGGCACCATCCTGATCGGCACCGGCGCCTATCCGCTGAAGCTGCACGAGCAGGCGCCCTTCATCACCCGCGTCAACACCGGCCCGCTCACCTTCGGCGGCTTCGGCATCAACACCGACACCTACGAGGCCCTGCCGGAGGACGTGCGGCAGGTGATCGCCGAACTCGGCGCGGAGTACTCCGTCGAGAACGCCCGCCTCATCGAGGAGCGCGAGGGCCTGTTCTTCCAGAAGTTTGCGGAGGAAGGCGCCACCATCTCCGACATGCCGGACGAGCAGAAGCTGGAGTGGGTGGAGCGGCTGCCCGACCTCGGCAAGATCTGGGTCGACACCCAAGAGGCCGCCGGCGTGCCGGGCCGCGACATCATGAAGAAGTTCATGAGCACCGTCCGCGAGGAAGGCGGCACGCCGCTGCGCGACTGGGCGGCCAACATCTGACGGAGCGGGCCATGACCGATCGACCGGCAACCGCGTCGCCGGGCCTCCCGGCGGCGGTCGACCGGGCGATGGGCGGCGTTGCCACGGCGCTGTCGGCGATCGCCTCGACGACGATCGCCTTCACCATGCTGCTGATCACCGCGGACGTCGTGCTGCGCGCGGCGTTCGACGTGCCGATCAACGGCGTGTCGGACTTCGTCGCCTATTCGATCGTGGCCTGCGTCTTCGTCCAGCTCGGCAGCGCCATCCGCGGCGACCGGCTGATCGCCGCGGAGTTCCTGATGGCGGGCTGGAAGGCTCGCCGGCCGCTGCTGGCGGAGGGCGCGGAGGCGCTGTTCTACGCCGTCGCCGCGGCGATCCTCGCCCGCGCCCTCGCCTGGCTGTGGGACGACTTCGCCAAGGCTTGGGCCACCGGCGAGTTCACCGGCGCGATCGGCGCCTACACGATCACCCTCTGGCCGTTCAAGCTCGCCGTGGCGATCGGCGTCGGCTTCGCGGCGCTGGAGGCGGCCCGCCGCTCCGCCCTCGCCGCCCGCGCCGCCCTCGCCGGGTTGCGCGGGGGCCGGCCGGCGCTCGCCGAGGGCCTCGCCGGGCTCGTCGCGCTGGTCGTCTTCCTTGTCGCGTTCACGCTGGTGATGACCAGCGGCGCGCTGTCGCCGGCCGGGATCGGCGCGATGGCCTTCGCCGGCCTCTTCGTGCTGGTCGCCTGCGGCATGCCGGTCGCCTTCGCGGTGCTGGCGATGTCCTTCCTCGGCATCTGGATGGCGCGCGGCAACATCACGGTCGCCGGAAACGCCCTCGGCATCGCGGCGAGCGGGGCGATCCGCTCCTTCGAGTTCGGGGTGGTGCCCCTCTTCGTGATGATGGGCCTCGTCCTCGACCGCGCCAACGTCGGCCGGGACGCCTTCGACGTGGCGGTCCGGCTGCTGCGCCGGGTCTCCGGGGGGCTCGGCATCGCCACCGTCGCCGCCAACGCCGTGTTCGCGGCGATCACCGGCTCCTCGATCGCCTCCGCCGCCGTGTTCAGCCGGATCGCCGTGCCGCCGATGACCGAGGCCGGGCACAGCCGCCGCTTCGCCGTCGGCGTGGTCGCCGGCTCCTCGGTGCTGGGGATGCTGATCCCGCCGAGCCTGCTCCTGATCATCTACGGGCTCCTCGCCGAGACCTCGATCGGCGACCTCTTCATCGCCGCGATCGTGCCGGGCCTCCTGCTCGCCCTCGTCTTCGCCGTCCTGATCTGGGGGCTCTGCACCTTCCTCCCCGGCTTCACCGGGGTTCCGAAGCCCGTCGCCGCCGACGAGATGGGGGCCGGCACGATGGTGCTCCGCCTCCTCCCCGTCGCCTTCATCGTCGCCCTGGTGATGGGCGGCATCTACGGCGGCCTGTTCAGCCCGACCGAGGCCGGCGCGATCGGCGCCTTCGGCGCGTTCCTCGTCGCCCTCGCCCGGCGCCGGCTCGACTGGGCCACCCTGCGCGAGGTGGTGCTGGAGACCGGCTACATCACCGCCGGCATCCTCCTCCTCATCATCGCCGCCAACCTCTACGCCCGGATGCTCACCCTCTCGACCATCCCGATGCAGACGACGGCGATGATCGGCGACCTGGACCTCACGCTGATCGGCTTCATGTTCGCCTATTTCGCGCTGGTGGTGCTGCTCGGCATGATCCTCGACAGCGTGTCGATCATGCTGATCATCCTGCCGATCGCGCTGCCGATCGTGACGCACCTCGGCGGCGACCTCGTCTGGTTCGGCATCGTCACCGTGATCGCCATCGAGATCGGCCTGCTGACGCCGCCCTTCGGCCTGTCGGTCTTCGTCGTCAAGGGCTCGCTGCCCGAGGGCTTCGCCACGCTCGGCGACATCTTCCGCGGTTCGGCGCCCTTCGTGATCGCCATGGCGCTGTTCGTCGCCCTGATGATCCTCTTCCCCGCCATCGTCGTCCTGCCGTCCTGACGGAGCGCCATGACCCGCACCCTGATCCGCAGCGCCACCCTCGTCACCATTGACCCCGCGCTGGGGGACCTCGCCGGCGACGTCCTCGTCGAGGACGGCCGCATCGCCGCGGTGGGGCCGGGGCTCGCCGCGCCCGAGGGGGCGGAGGTGGTCGATGCCTCGGGGATGATCGCCCTCCCCGGCTTCGTCAACGCCCACATCCACACCTGGCAGGCCGGCCTTCGCGGCGTCGCGGCGGACTGGACGATCGGCGAGTACATGCGGGCGATGCACGCCGGCCTCGCCACCCACTTCCGCCCCGACGACATCCGCATCGCCAACCACGTCGGCGCGCTGCACCAGGTCCACGCCGGCACCACCACCCTCGCCGACTGGTGCCACAACAACCCGACGCCCGACCACACCGACGCCGCCGTCGACGGCCTCGAGGCCTCCGGCATCCGCGCCGTCTTCCTGCACGGCTCGCCGAAGCCGGACCCGAAGCCCGGGCAGAAGCACTTCTCCGAGGTGCCGATGCCGCGGGCCGAGGTGGAGCGGCTCCGTCGCGGCCGCCTCGCCTCGGGCGACCGGCTCGTCACCCTCGGCCTCGCCGTGCTCGGGCCGCAGCTCTCCGTCTGGGACGTCTGCGACGCCGACTTCCGCCTCGCCCGCGAGTTCGACCTCGTCGCCAGCATGCACGTCAGCGGCCCGCTGCTCACCGCCGACGGCTTCGAGCGGCTGGCCGGCCTCGGCCTCCTCGGCCCGCGCGTCAACATCGTCCACGGCAATGTGCTTGAAGGCGATCGCCTCGCCCGCCTCGTCGACCTCGGCGTCAGCTTCACCCCGACGCCGGAGGTGGAGCTGCAGATGGGCTTCGGCGACCCGCTGACCGGCCGGCTGCGCGCCCTCGGCGGGCGGATCTCGCTCGGCTCCGACATCGAGTCCGCCATGGCCGGCGACATGTTCGCCGTCACCCGCTTCGCCCTGCAGGCCCAGCGCCACGCCGACGCGCTGGTCGCCCGCGCCGCGGAGGGGCGGTCGCCGGCCTCGATCACCGTGACCGCCCGCGAGGCGCTCGCCTGGGCCACCATCGGAGGCGCGCGGATGCTCGGCCTCGACGACCGTATCGGCTCGCTGACGCCGGGCAAGCGGGCGGACCTCATCCTGGTCGACGCCCGCGGCATCAACCTGCGGCCGGTGCACGACCCGGTCGCCTCGCTGCTCTTCCACGCCGGCCCGCGCGACGTCGACAGTGTGATGGTCGACGGCCGCTTCCTGAAGCGCGGCGGCCGGCTCGCCGAGCCCGCCCTCGACCGGCTTCTGGGCGAGGTGGAGGCCTCCGGCCGGCGGATCATGCGCGACTTCGCGGCGGCCCGCATTGCCGGGTAGGATGGAGTTGGGCGAACCGGCTCGCGGCAAGGACGGGAGGAGAGGATGACCGACGAGGCCAAGGATCCAAGGATCGCCGCCGCGGTCGGCCACTGGTCGCACCGGCTGGTGGCGAACGGGGTGCCGCTCGCCGACTTCCAGGACGTCACCTCCGCGCTGACGCGCTGGGACGACTGGTGCGCCGCCTGGAGCGCCCGCGCCGCGGTCCACGAGGACCTCGGCGAGACCGCCCTCGACGAGGGGCGGCGGCTCAGCGCCGGCGAGCACTTCACCACCGCGGGCGTGCTCTACCACTTCGCCAAGTTCCTGTTCGTGCACGACATGGACCAGCTTCGCGCCGCGCACGGCAAGGCCGTCGCCTGCCGCAACCGGGCGCTGCCGCTGCTCGCCCGGCCGGGGATGCGGGTCGAGGTCCCCTTCCGCGGCCACCGGCTGCACGGCAACCTCCGCCTGCCCCATGGCGCCGGCCGCCCGCCGGTGGTGATCATGGCCATGGGCCTCGACTCGGCCAAGGAGGAGATGCACACCAACGAGGAGGTGTTTCTCGACCGCGGCATGGCCACCTTCGCCTTCGACGGCCCCGGCCAGGGCGAGGCGGAGTACGACCTGCCGATCTGGCCCGAGTACGAGGAACCGGTCGCCGCGGTGGTCGACACGCTGGCCGCCCGCGCCGACGTCGACGGCCACCGGGTGGCGATCTGGGGCGTCAGCCTCGGCGGCTACTATGCGCCGCGGGCGGCGGCCTTCGAGCACCGCCTGCGCGCCTGCGTCTCGCTGACCGGCCCCTTCGACTTCGCCGAGGCCTTCGACCGCGCCCCGCCGCTGACCCGCGCCGCCTTCGTCGCCCGGAGCCACGCCGGCAGCGAGGAGGCCGCCCGCAAGGTGGCCGAGCGGATGGACCTTTCCGGCTGCGCCGGCCTGATCCGCTGCCCGACCTACGTGGTCGGCGGCCGCCTCGACCGGGTGATCCCGCCCGACCACGCCGAGCGCCTCGCCGCCGCCGTGCGCGGCGAGGTGGTCCTCAACATGGTCGAGGACGGCGGCCACGTCGCCAACAACCGCCCCTACAAGTACCGCACCCAAGCCGCCGACTTCCTCGGCCGCCACCTGGGCCTGCCGGCGGCCTGAAGGAAGTGAGCGACGCCCGCCCGGGCGCCGCCCTCAGGCCGGCGCGATTCCCTTCTCCCCTCCCGGGGAGAAGGTGCCCCGAAGGGGCGGATGAGGGCCCCCGCTCTCCGCCCGCACGCCCGGCCCGAACACAAGGTCCGCACGCGGATGATCGACGTCATCCCGGCGAAAGCCGGGATCCAGGAACTCCCTCACCGCATTGACTCCGCGAGGTTTTCTGGATCCCTGTGTGTCGATTCTGTGCGAAGGTGTAGACGGGCGGGAGATCGCTGGATCCCTGGTCTTCGAGACCGTAAGCCGGTCACGATCCCCGCCC
>JAWLBM010000026.1:0-75267 GCA_041687675.1 Pleomorphomonas sp.
AGGAAGCTCCTGACCATGCTCAACGCCATCCTCAGAGACCAGAAAACCTTCGCAGCCTGACCCAGCAGACACAGTTGCCGGCTTTCGCCGGGATGACGGTATGCGGTGGGGTGACGGTCTGCGCCGTGGCTGTTGAATTCGCCGGCGCCAGGTGACAAGGGAGCTACGGAGCCCGTTTTCCGGAGAAACCGATGTCGTCCGTCCCCGTCCGCATCGCCATGTGGTCCGGCCCGCGCAACGTCTCGACGGCGATGATGCGGGCGTTCGGGAACCGGGCCGACACGGCGGTGTGGGACGAGCCCTACTACGCGGCCTTCCTGGCCGCATCCGGGCTCGACCATCCGATGCGGGAGGAGATCCTGGCGGCGGGGGAGACGGACCCGGGCAGGGTGGCGGCGGCGGTGCTGGGGCCGGTGCCGGGCGGCAAGCCGGTGTTCTACCAGAAGCACATGACCCACCACATGCTGCCCGCCTTCGATCTCTCCTGGATCGCCGGCGTGGAGAACGCCTTCCTGATCCGCCGGCCGGAAAGCGTGCTCGCCTCCTATGTCAGGAAGCGCGAGGCGGTGACGCTCGCCGACGTCGGCTTCCTGCAGCAGGCGGAGATCTTCGAGCGGGTGGCCGACCGGCTCGGCCATGCGCCGCCGGTGGTCGAGGGCCGCGACGTGCTGGCCGACCCTGAGGGCACTCTCTCGCGGCTCTGCGGGCGCCTCGGCATCGCCTTCGACCGGGCGATGCTCGCCTGGCCGGCGGGGCGGCGGGCGAGCGACGGCGTCTGGGCGCCGCACTGGTACCAGGCGGTGGAGGCCTCGACGGGGTTCGGCCCGCCGCGCGCGGAGGTGGATCTCTCCGACCTGCCGGATGCCCTCGCCCGCATCGCCGACGCGGCGATGCCGGCCTATGAGAGGCTGGCCGCGTTCAGGATCTGACCGGCCAGGGGTCGTCCCCGGCGTCGAGTTGCTTGAAGGTCATCGTCATGCCGGGGCCGTGCGAAGTCCCGGCTCGGCGGCCCGGGCCGCCCGGCTCAGGCGAGGCGGAACTGCAGGCGGCCGGCGATCTCGTCCATGGCGTCCTGCTCGGCGGCGTCGCCGGCGATGCGGTCGCGGGCCTGGTCGCGCTCCTCGATGAGCTCGATCTTCTTCATGTCCTCCACCGCCTCGGCGAGGGCGGCGCGGGCGGCGTCCAGCTGGACCCGCAGGTCGTCGGCGGAGACCTTGAGGTTGTCGCGGCGCTGCATGGCCGCCTTGGCGAAGGTCGGGTAGGCGAAGTGGTTGACGTCGGAGATGCCGCTCCGCTTCTGCTCGGCGAGGATCTGCTCGTCCAGCTCGGCGGCCATCCGCTCGAACTCCGCGATCATCATCTCGATCTGCGCCACCTGACGGCGCTTCTCGTCCACCTGGAAGCGCTTCAGTCGGATGAGGCTGTTCCGGGTCTTCATGGTCCGCTACTCCCCAGCTGGGCCCGACCATAGCCCGGGACTGCTTTCCAAAAGGTTGGCGAGGAGCCGGCAGGTCTCGCCCGTCCGGGCGCGGTGCCGCGCGCCCTGCGCGGCCCGCCTCGAATGGATCAAAGGCGGCAACGGCCCGGTCACCTGCGGGCCGGAGCCGCTGCGTCCGGACCGGCCGGGCCGGTCCGGAGCGGGCTTCAGCCCATGGCCTTCTGCAGGTTCTCGTCGATCTTGTCGAGGAAGCCGGTGGTCGACAGCCAGGACTGGTCGGCGCCGACCAGCAGCGCCAGGTCCTTGGTCATGTGGCCCGCCTCGACGGTGTCGATGCAGACCTTCTCCAGCGTCGCCGCGAAGCGGGCGAGCTCGGCGTTGTCGTCGAGCTTGGCGCGGTGGGCGAGGCCGCGGGTCCAGGCGAATATGGAGGCGATCGAGTTGGTCGAGGTCTCCTTGCCCTGCTGGTGCATGCGGTAGTGGCGGGTGACGGTCCCGTGCGCCGCCTCGGCCTCCACGGTCTTGCCGTCCGGGGTCATCAGCACCGAGGTCATCAGGCCGAGCGAGCCGAAGCCCTGCGCCACGGTGTCCGACTGCACGTCGCCGTCGTAGTTCTTGCAGGCCCAGACATAGCCGCCGGACCACTTCAGCGCCGAGGCGACCATGTCGTCGATCAGGCGGTGCTCGTAGGTGATCTTCGCCTCTTCGAACTTCTGCTTGAACTCGGCCTCGTAGACCTCCTGGAAGAGGTCCTTGAAGCGGCCGTCGTAGGCCTTGAGGATGGTGTTCTTGGTCGACAGGTACACCGGGTAGCCGCGCATCAGGCCATAGTTCAATGAGGCGCGGGCGAACTCGCGGATCGACTCGTCGATGTTGTACATCGCCATCGCGACGCCGCCGCCGGGGAAGTCGTAGACGTCGTGCTCGATCACCTTGCCGTCCTCGCCGACGAACCTGATCGAGAGCTTGCCCTTGCCCGGCACCCGGAAGTCGGTGGCGCGGTACTGGTCGCCGAAGGCATGGCGGCCGATGATGATCGGCTTGGTCCAGCCCGGCACGAGGCGCGGCACGTTGCGGCAGATGATCGGCTCGCGGAAGATGACGCCTCCGAGAATGTTGCGGATCGTGCCGTTCGGCGACTTCCACATCTTCTTCAACTTGAATTCCTCGACGCGGGCCTCGTCCGGCGTGATGGTGGCGCACTTGACGCCGACGCCGTAGGTCCTGATCGCCTCGGCCGCCTCGACGGTCACCTTGTCGTCGGTCGCGTCGCGGTGCTCCATGCCGAGGTCGTAGTACTTGAGGTCTATGTCGAGGTAGGGGTGGATCAGCTTGTCCTTGATGTACTGCCAGATGATGCGCGTCATCTCGTCGCCGTCGAGTTCGACGACCGGGTTGGCGACCTTGATCTTGGACATCATGCTGATTCCTCGCGAATAGAGGGTCTGTCGGCGCCCGGTGGGCAAGCGGCCCGCCGGGGATGGGCGCCGTTTAGCACGGCGGGCCCGGTTAGGACAGTCGGCGGAAGGATGTAGACGGCCGCGATTTCCGTTGACGCAAACGTCAGGCTGCGGCGCCTCGCGGGCCGTGCCCGACGCGGCGGCGCCCCTCGACATCGCGGCCGCCGCGCCCTACCAGAGGGCCGACGGCCGCCGCCGGCCCCGAGATCCCGGAGTATCCGCCCGTGACCGCCTTGTCGCCCGCCATCATCCTCGTCGAGCCGCAGATGGGCGAGAACATCGGCGCCGCCGCACGCGCGATGGCCAACTTCGGCCTCACCGACCTCAGGATCGTCAACCCGCGCGACGGCTGGCCGAACGACAAGGCCGTCGCCTCGGCGAGCCGGGCGAGCCACGTGATCGAAGCGGCGCGGGTCTTTGCCACCACCGAGGCGGCGGTCGCCGACCTCTCCTTCGTCTACGCCACCACCGCGCGCGACCGCGACCTCACCAAGGAGGTGCGCGGCCCGGTCCACGCCGCCCGGCACTTGCGCGCTCTGGAGCGGCAGGGCGTCGCGGCCGGCCTTCTCTTCGGTCGCGAGCGCTGGGGGCTCAACAACGACGAGATCGCGCTCGCCGACGAGATCCTGACGCTGCCGGTGGTGCCCGAGTTCGCCTCGCTCAACATCGCCCAGGCGGTGATCGTGATCGCCTACGAATGGCGCAAGCAGGGCTTCGAGGGCGACGACGCGGCGATCCCCTTCGCCATGCCCGAGCGTTCGCCGCCGGCGACCAAGGAGGAGCTCGTCCACCTTTTCGAGCACCTCGAGGGCGCGCTCGAGGAGCGCAACTTCTTCCGGCCGGCGGAGAAGAAGGAGTCGATGGTCCGCAACCTCCGCGCCATCTTCCAGCGGGTGCAGCTGACCGCCCAGGAGGTGCGCACGCTGCGCGGCGTGACCGCCACGCTCGCGGGCCGCAGGACCCGGCCGACCCGGGCCACGGGCCGCCGGGGGGGCGGCGCCGTCGCCGGCGCCCCGACCGCGGCCGAAGACTGACCGGCCGTGCGCCTCGTCGTCTTCGACAGCGGCGTCGGCGGCCTCTCCGTCGCGCGGGAGATCGCGGCGGCGCTGCCGACGGCGGCGATCACATACCTCGCCGACACGGCGGTGTTCCCCTACGGCGGCCTCGAGGCCGGCGCGCTGGTGGCGCGCGTCACCGCCCTGATGGACGCGCTGGTGCCGGCGGAGGATCCGGCCGCGGTGGTGATCGCCTGCAACACGGCGTCGACCCTGGTGCTGCCGCCGCTTCGCGCCCGCCTCTCCGTTCCCGTGGTCGGCACCGTCCCGGCGGTGAAGCCGGCGGCCGAGACGAGCCGCACCCGCCTCGTCTCCGTGCTGGCGACCCCGGCGACCGTCCGCCGCGACTACACCCGCGACCTCGTCGCCGAGCACGGCCGGGACTGCCGCTTCACCCTGGTCGGCGCGCCGGGGCTCGCCTCCCTGGTGGAGCGGACCTTCGCCGGCGAGGAGATCCCGGACGCGGCCTTCGCGGCCGAGATCGCGCCCTGCTTCGTCGAGGAGGGGCGCCTTCGCACCGACACCGTGGTGCTCGCCTGCACCCACTATCCCCTCGCCCTCGACCGCCTTGAGCGCGTCGCGCCCTGGCCGGTGCGCTTCATCGACCCCGCCCCGGCGATCGCCCGCCGGGTCGTGGCGGTGACCGGCGGCGCGCCGGACCGGCCCGGCGGCAACCGCTTCCTCGCCACCGGCCCGGTCCCCTCCCCGGCCATCCTCGCCCGCTTCGGCTTCCCGCCGGCCGAGCCCTTCGCCCTTTAGGCCCGGCGCGCGGCGTAGGTCCGCGCCTCTCCATTGACAGCGGCGGGGATGTCGACTAGACGAACCGCAACGCGCGGGTTCCGGGCAATCGGGGCCCGCGCGTCCGTTCACGCACCCGTGGCGCGGAGGCCGAGCGCGGCATCCGGGCCTGTCGGTCCGCGGGGGACCCGGCGACCAGCCGGCGGAACCCGGGGACAGAGGAGGGCGCGTGTCCTGAACGCGAACACGAAGAAAAGCGGGATACGCGAATGTCCAAGCGCCATAGCGCCAAGTACAAGCTCGACCGCCGGCTCGGCGAGAACCTCTGGGGCCGCCCCAAGAGCCCGGTCAACAAGCGCGAATACGGCCCCGGCCAGCACGGCCAGCGCCGCAAGGGCAAGCTCAGCGACTTCGGTCAGCAGCTGCGCGCCAAGCAGAAGCTCAAGGGCTACTACGGAGACATCTCCGAGAAGCAGTTCTACGGCATCTACCAGGAGGCCTCGCGCCTTCGCGGCGACACCTCGCAGTCCCTGATCGGCCTGCTCGAGAGCCGCCTCGACGCCGTCGTCTTCCGGGCGAAGTTCGTGCCGACGCCCTTCGCGGCGCGCCAGTTCATCAACCACGGCCATGTCCTGGTCAACGGCCGCCGGGTCAACATCCCGAGCTACCGCTGCAAGCCGGGCGACGTGATCGAGGTCCGCCAGAAGTCCAAGGAGATGGTGCTGGTGCTCGAGTCCGTCGGCCTCGCCGAGCGCGACGTGCCGGAGTACATCCAGGCCGACCACGGCAAGATGACCGCCACCTTCGTGCGCGTGCCGGAACTCGGCGAGGTCCCCTACGCCGTGCGCATGGAGCCGAACCTGGTCGTCGAGTTCTACTCGCGCTGACGCCTACGCCGGCCGGAGCCTCCGGCCGACGGGAAGATACGAAGGGCCGCCGGAGGGATCCGGCGGCCCTTTTTTGCGCGCGGGCGGCCGGACACGGAACCGCGGGGCATTGGGGGATCCCTGCCCCTTCGGCGGGCGCCAGGCCGTGGTGCGAACGGGGAGCGGAACGGGGGGGCCGGAAGTCGGAAGGGGCCCACCGATGCCTCGGTGGACCCCTTCCTGTTCCTTCCTTGGCCGGCAGAGGGGTGGGGGCGTTTCTCCACCGGTTGCCGGAAGGCCTTCCTGTCACTTGGACCGGAAGGATTTCTTCGTTCCGCTCCATCAACCCGCCCTGGTGCCCGGCGGTTCCGTGGGCGGATCGTTTTTTTGCTCCCGGCCGGCGCTGCCGCCGGCAATGGCGTCCGGAGCGTGAAGAGGCCCGCCGGGTTTCGGCGGGCCCCTCCTTCCTTCCTTGGCCGGAGAAGGGGTGGGGGCGCTTTCTCCACCGGCTTCCGGAAGGCCTTCCCGAAGCAAGTTCGGGAGGATCTCCTTGAGTTCCGAGCCGATAACCACCGACGGGACGCCCCGGTTCCGCGGGCCGGAGAAAAAATGCGGCCGCGCCACTTTTTTTCGGGCACGGACCGGTAGCGGTCGTTTTCGGGGGGAAAAGGCGGCGGCGCGGCGACGGCGGAAAGCCGGGTCCGGGTCGCCTCGGGCGCCGGGGCAAGGATCCCCCATGTGTGGGACGGCAAGCAGCCGCCCGCAGCGCCGCAGCGAGGCCGTCAGCCGGTCGAGCCGGAGGCCGTCAGCCGCTCGCCAGCGTCTCCTTCACCGTCGTCGCCAGCTGCTTGAGGCTGAAGGGCTTGGGCAGGAAGTTGAACTGCTCGTTCTCGGGCAGGTTCTTCTTGAAGGCGTCCTCGGCATAGCCGGAGACGAAGATGATCTTGAGGTCGGGGCGGGTCTTGCGCAACTCGCGCAGCAGCGACGGTCCGTCCATCTCCGGCATCACCACGTCGGACACGACAAGGTCGATCGTGCCGCCGGTCTCCGCCATCACCTCGAGCGCCTCGGTGCCCGAGCCCGCCTCGTGGACGGTGTAGCCGCGCGACTGCAGGGCCCTTGCCGCGAAGGCGCGCACCGCCTCCTCGTCCTCGACCAGCAGGATCGTCGCGCTGCCGGTGAGGTCGGCCATCGGGGTCGCCTCCGGGTTCTTCTTCGGCGGCGCCTCGGCGGCGGCGACATGGCGCGGCAGGAAGATCTGGAAGGTGGTGCCGACGCCCACCTCCGAGATCGGGTAGATGTAGCCCCCCGTCTGCTTGACGATGCCGTAGACGGTGGAAAGCCCGAGGCCGGTGCCCTTGCCCACCTCCTTGGTGGAGAAGAAGGGCTCGAAGATCTTGTCCATGATCTCCGGCGGCATCCCGCTGCCGGTGTCCTTCACCTCGATCAGCACGTAGTCCGCCGGCGGCATGCCCTTGTGACCGAAGGCGGGCACCTGGTCCGCGGTCACGTTGCGGGTCGAGATCTCGACCTTGCCGCTCTCGGACATGGCGTCGCGGGCGTTGACGGCGAGGTTGATCACCACCTGCTCGAGCTGGTTGACGTCGGCCATCACCGGCCAGAGGTCGCGCCCGTGCACCACCGACAGCTGGACCTTCTCGCCGAGCAGGCGGTCGAGCAGGATGTTGAGGTCCGCGAGGACGTCGGAGAGCGTCAGCATGGTCGGCCGCAGCGTCTGGCGGCGAGAGAAGGCGAGCAGCTGCCGGACGAGGCCCGCGGCCCGGTTGGCGTTCTGCTTGATGTTCATGATGTCCTGGAAGGACGGATCGGTCGGCCGGTGGTTGGCGAGCAGCAGGTCCGAGAAGCCGATGATCGCGGTCAGCACGTTGTTGAAATCGTGCGCGACGCCGCCGGCGAGCTGGCCGATCGCCTGCATCTTCTGGCCCTGGGCGAACTGGGCCTCCAGCGCCCTCTGCTCGGTCGTCTCCAGCGCATAGACCACGGCCACCTCGCCGTCGCCGGCGCCCTCCTCCACCGAGGAGACATAGAAGCGGGCCGACCGGTCCTGCCCGTCCGGCATCGAGGCGTCGATCGGCGGCATCAGCCCGCGCCCCTCGGCGGCGGCGGCGATGGCGCCGGCGATCGCCGCCCGGTCGCGCTCCGACACCACGTCGGTGAGCCGGCCCCGGGCGGCGCCGAGGTCGGCCTTCACGAAGCTGCCGAAGAGCCGCATGAACGGCGCGTTGGTGCGGCCGAGCCGACCCTCCTTGTCCACGGCGGCGATGGCGAAGGGGGTGTTGTTGAAGAAGCGGGCGAAGCGCACCTCCGCCGCGCGGAGCGCCTCGGAGATGTCCTCGCCGGGCGAGCGGTTGAGCACCAGGGTGCGGCTGTCGCCCACAGCGCCGTCGGCGCCGACCGGCACCCGGTGGATGAGGCGGACCGCCAGCGTCTGGCCGGAACGCTTCATCAGGTCGAGGTCGACGATGCCGGTCTTCACCTCGCCCGGCGCGCCGCGCACCCCGTCGAGCAGCGCCGCGCCGTCGCCGGCGACCATCTCGGCGAGCCCGATGCGCCCGGCCTCGAACTCGGCGAGGTCGTAGCCGAGCCAGTCGGCCAGCGTCGCGTTCATGTAGACGACCCGGCCGAGGGCGTCGGCGGAGAAGAAGCCGGCCGGGGCGTGGTCGAGGAAGTTCACCGCCCGCTGCAGGGCCTGGAAGCTGTCCTCCTGCTCGTCGCGGTCGCGGGTGACGTCGGCCACCTGCCAGATGCAGAGCGTGCGCGAGGCGTTCGGCAGCGGCCGGACGCGGATCCGGTACCAGCGCGGCGGTCCCTCGCCGCGGGCGATCGGATGGGCGAGGCGCACCTCCTCCTCGGCCCGACGGTTCTCCCGCGCGGCCTGGGCGAGGCGGAAGATGACGTCGGCCGCGTCCGGGTCGCCGGAAAAGATGCGCTCGACCGTGCGCACCTCGCTCGCCGTCTCGGCGCGGATCAGGCGGCCGTAGGCGGCGTTGGCGTAGACGATCCGGCCCTCCGCGTCGGTGACGCAGACGCCGTCGGCCATGGTGTCGAGGAAGCGGCGGGAGAGGCTGTCCTGGGCCTCCGACCGCGCGCCGAAGCGCAGCAGGCCGACGGCGACGCCGAACAGCGAGAAGACGCCGACCACGGCGAGGAGCCCGAGCAGACCCATGACGTAGGGCTCGGCGCGGCTGCGGTCGAGCAGGGCGAAGGTGGCTGCGGCCGCCACCAGCGAGACGGCGAGGGTGACGAGCAGCGCGACGTTGCCGCCCCTCTCCGAGCGGTCGACGATCGGGGCCTCCACCGACGGTGCGGCGTCGCTGTCGCTCACGGTCATGGCGCCTCGGCCCTCGGGTTGCGGCTGCCGGCGTCCGCCGCGGGCGCGATCGCCCGGCGAGAATCGCCGCGATGTACGGGGTCAATGAATACCGCGTCGGCCCGCGCGCGCCAACGACGGCGCGGGGTTTCCACCGCCCCCCGGCCGCGAGAAGGCGGGCCGGCGTGGCACGCGCGCCTCAGGCGGCGGCGGCCTCGGCCTCGCGCCGGATACGGTCGACCATCGAGCGCAGCCCGTTGGAACGCTGCGGGGTGAGATGGTCCTTGAGGTGGAACTCGGTGAAGATCGCCTCGGGATCGGTCGTCAGCACCTCGGAGACGGGCTTGCCGGAGTAGGTGGCCTGCAGGATGGCGATCAGCCCGCGGACGATATGGGCGTCGGAATCCCCCGCGAACACCAGCCGGCCGTGGTCGATCCGGGTGTCGAGCCAGACCTGGCTGGCGCAGCCGCGCACCTTGTTCGCCTCGGTCCGGGCCTCCTCCGGAAACGGCGGCAGCGCCTTGCCGAGCTCGATCACATAGCGGTAGCGGTCCTCCCAGTCGTCCAGGAAGGCGAAGTTCTCGCGGATCTCGTCGAGCGAGGCGACGGGGGTGCCGATGTCGTTCATGACCGGGATATAGCGGCGCAGGGGCGTCGTGAAAAGGACGGCCCCGTCAGATGGAGCCGTCGGGCGCCGGGCCGCTCCAGTCCGACTCGAGGTCGGAGGGCGTGAGGGTGCCGGCGCCGGCGACGGCGGACCCTTCCGCCGGTGGCGGCTCGCCGGAGCCGCCGAGCTGGCCGTCGAAGAAGCGGTAGGCCATCAGCGCCGCGGAGCGGGCCTTCAGCGAAAAGGTCTCGGCGGCGCGGCCGCCGATGTCGCAGACGTCTGGGTTGCGGTCGCAGAAGCCGGCGGCGTCGGAGAGCGCCGCGGACGCCGCGCCGACCGCCTCGGCGGCGCCCACCGGGTCGACGTCGGGCAGCACCTGCCGCGAGGCGGCCAGTTCCTCGTCGACCGGAATCAGCATGATCACCACGGCGAGCCAGAATGCGGTGCGCAGGAGAAACATCTCGGCCTGTCCGAAGCTCGAACCCGAAGGTCGGTGGGCGGCGGTCCCGGGCATTCCCGCCCGCCGGACCGAGCCCGTGCATCCATGGCAGGAGGTATGCCCCAAGGTTATCAAGAGAAGTTTAGGGCCGGCTGTCGCGACTCCGCCAATTTGAGACGAATTGTCGGCAAATCAGCGCGGGGTTGCCGCCCCCTGCCCACGGGCCGGGTCTGAAAGGGCCAAGGTTTCAGCGGTTTACACCCGCCCCGCAGCGCTGCGGCGGCCGGGTTGCAAAGCATTAACCACAGTTTCGATCTCCTTCGGGCCGGGACGGCGGGGCCGCGGAAATCCGCCTGCGGCCGTCCACCGCAGCGTCTGCCATCAACCATCCTTAAAGGGCGGCGTGGCAAGGTTCCGGTCGTGAACCGGCGACCCGGCGAGACGGTCGGCGATGGGGTAGCGTATTGCGTATCCAGGACATCCAGAAGCTGGCAGAGCGTTCGCTCGATCCGCTCGTCCACGGGTCGGTCGCGAGCGATGCGGGCGAAGCCGAGAAGCACCGTCGCTTCATCGCCACGCACGGCCTCGCCGGCGCGGTGGCCCTGGCCCTCGTTCCGCCCGCCCTCGCCTTCCAGTCGGTGCCGCCCTTTCTCGTCGCCACCCTGGCCATGCTGGGCGTGGAGGCGCTCGCGGCCCTCTGGGTGTCGCGCACCGGCCGGCTCGGCGTCGGCCACCTGTTTTCCGCCGCGGTGCTCACCGCAGCCGTGATCGTGATGGCCGGAGCGACCGGCGGGATCGGTTCGGCGGCGCTGCTGTGGCTCGCCGTGGTGCCCATCGAGGCCTCGCTGTCCGGGGATCGCCGGGTGATCCGCAGCGCCGCCGCGATCGCCGCGGTCGGGCTCGCGGCCGCCGCCACGACCAGCTTCGCCGGCCTGCTGCCGCCGCCGGTGGAGACCGGGCGGCTCGGCTCCCTCGCCGGCGGCATCGTCGCCCTCGCCTATGCGGTGAGCGTCGCCCTGCGCATCGAGGCCGGGCACCGGAGCGCCGAGCGCCGCCGCCGGGCCGAGGAGGTGCGCTATCGCCTGCTCGCGGAGTCCATGACCGACATGGTCACCTGCCACGGCGCCGACGGCGGCGTCGTCCTCACTTCCCCCGCCGCCGAGCGCCTGATCGACGCGACGCCCCGCATGCTCGCCGGCGACGGCCTGTTCCGCCGCGTCCACGTCGCCGACCGCCCGGCCTTCCTCGCCGCCCTCTCCGCCGCGCTGCACGCCGGCCAGGCGCAGGTGGAGTTCCGCCTCCGCCGCGGCGACCTCGACGACCCGGAGAGCTTCCTCTGGGTGGAGACCCTGATGCGGCGCACCGCCGGCGATGCCGAGTGGTCCGTCGTCGCCGTCACCCGCGACATCGGCCGCCGCAAGGCCCAGGAGGCGGAGATCGAGCGCGCCCGCGAGGACGCCGAGATGGCGAGCTTCGCCAAGACCCGCTTCCTCGCCAACATGAGCCACGAGCTGCGCACGCCGCTCAACGCCATCATCGGCTTCTCCGACATCCTCGGCCAGGAGTTGTTCGGCAAGCTGGAGTTCGAGCGCCACCGGGAATACGCCCGGCTGATCAAGGACTCCGGCGAGCACCTCCTCCAGGTGGTCAACGACATCCTCGACATGTCGAAGATCGAGGCCGGCAGCTTCGACATCACCCCGGAGCCTTTCGAGATCGCCCCGGTGGTCGAGCGTTGCCGCCAGATCATGTCGCCGCAGGCCGCGCGCGCCGGCGTCGAGCTGGTGACGACGGTGGAGGCCGGGCTGCCGGAGGTCGTGGCGGACCGCCGGGCCTGCCGGCAGATCCTGCTCAATCTCCTCTCCAACGCGATCAAGTTCACCGACGAGGGCGGCCGGGTCGAGTGCGGCGCCCGCTGCAACGGCGCGGAGTTCCAGCTGTTCGTCAGGGACAACGGCATCGGCATCGCCGCCCAGGACCTGCCGCGGCTCGGCAACCCCTTCTTCCAGGCCGAGTGCGGCTACGACCGCCGCGCCGAGGGCACCGGCCTCGGGCTGAGCGTGGTGAAGGGGCTTGCGACGCTGCACGGCGGGACGTTGACGATCGACTCCACCCCGGGCCGCGGCACCACCGTGACCGTGTCCCTGCCCGTCCGCCCCGAGCATGACCGCGGCCGGCTGCTGCCGCTGCCGGTCCGCCGGCCGCTCCCGGCCGAGCCGGGTCCGCTGGCACGGAGGGCCTGACCCCATGGCGAGGAAGAAACCGGCCCCGCCGCCCGCGCCCGGGCGGATCGCCCGGCTCGCCGGCGCCGCCGTCGCCCGGCCGGCCGCCACCGGCGGCGGCATCCTGATGCTCGCCGTCGCCGCGGTGATCCTGACCAACGCCCTCGCCCTCCAGCCCGGCGCCCATCCGGCGCCCCTCTTCAAGGACACGCGGCCGGTGCCGCCGGGCGCGATCGCCCCGGCGACGGCCGGGCCAGTGGCGGAGGAGGTCGATTCCATCGACGACCTCGTCCGCCGCACCACCGGCCGCGCCGAGCCGGCGATCGACAGCGGACTCGTCCGCGAGATCCAGGAGGAACTGAAGGCGCGCGGCTACTATCTCGGCGAGGTGGACGGCCTGACCGGACCGATGACCTCCGCCGCCATCCTGCGCTTCGAGGAGGAGGAGGGCCTGCGCGCCACCGGCGAGCCGACCGGCGACGTCCTCGCCGCGCTCCGTGCCGGCCGGCCCGACCGCCGCTCGGAGGTGGTGGAGCCGCAGCCGGCGCCCGCCCACGTCCCGCCGCCGCCGCCACGCCCCGCGGAACTGCGCCCGATGACCGCCGCGGCCGAGCCGGCGCCCGCCGCGATGCCGGCGCTGGCGGGGTCCGGGGATACGCTGCAGGCGACCCCGGCGGTGCTGCGCAGCGAGCCCGCCCCGGCCCCGCCGCCGGCCGCCTCCGACCCCCGCCTCGCCCGGGTCCAGGAGGCCCTCGACCTCCTCGGCTACGGTCCCCTCTCGCCCGACGGCCAGTGGACGCCGGAGACGCGCGCCGCCATCCGCCGCTTCGAGGAGAACCGCGGCCTCGTGGTGACCGGCGAGATCAACGAGGCCTTCGTCGCCGAACTGGTGCGGATCGGCGGCCTCGCCCTCGACTGATCGACGCCGATCGGCTAGAGCCCGGCGATGCAGCGCGTCACCTCCGACTTCTTCGTCGCCGCCTACGTCCGCCGCCGCAACGACGCCGGCCGCTTCACCGCGGTGACGCGGCGGGGTGCGGCGGAGGCGGGCGCGATCTTCGTCAAGGTGGCGCGGCTCGACCGCACCGCCGACCTCTACGGCCCCGCCCCGCAGTTCGCCCTCGACGACACCGACCCCGCGGTCGCCGGCGGCCGTGTGTTCGAGCGGCTGATGGAGCGGGCCGCCGAAGCCGAGGTGGACGAGCGCCTCGGCAAGGAGACCCGCTTCGACAGCGACCTGTGGATCGTCGAGACAGAGAGTCCCGACGGCGAGCACGGCCTCGACGTGGTCGAGATCTGAACAGGGAAGGCCCGCCCCGGCGCGACCGGGCAGCGCCCGCCAGCCTGGACGCGATCCAGCCGGATGGCTTCGCCGGGCCTTCGTGGCTCGTCACACGCCAGTGGGCCCGGACCCCGATCCCGCGATGCCTTCCAGGAGGTCGGCGAGCAGCCGGTAGCCTTCGTCCCGCCGCGTGCACTCCCGCTTGTCCTGCGCGAGGAACCCCTCGACCGGGCCGAAGGCGGCGATGGCCCGGTCGACCTCCGGGCTGGAGCCGCGGCGATAGGCGCCGAGGCGGATCAGTTCCTCCATGTCGGTGTAGGTGGCCAGCAGCCGCTTCGTCTCGGTGATCAGCGGCTGCCACTCCGGCTCGACGCAGCCCGGCATGGTCCGCGATACCGACTTCAGCACGTCGATCGCCGGGTAGCGGCCGCGCTCGGCGATCGCGCGCTCCATCACAATGTGGCCGTCGAGGATGCCGCGGACCGCATCGGCGACGGGCTCGTTGTGGTTGTCGCCCTCGACGAGCACGGTGAAGAGGCCGGTGATGGTGCCGCCGCCCGGCCGGCCCGGCCCCGCCCGCTCGAGAAGCCTGGGCAGTTCCGTGAACACGGTGGGCGTGTAGCCCCTGGACGTCGGCGGCTCGCCGGCGGCGAGCCCGATCTCGCGCTGGGCCATGGCGAAGCGGGTGACGCTGTCCATCAGGCAGAGCACGTCGCGGCCCTCGTCGCGGAAGTGCTCGGCGACGGCCATGGTCATCCAGGCGGCCTGGCGGCGGAGCAGCGCCGTCTCGTCCGATGTCGCCACCACCACCACGGAGCGGGCGAGCCCCTCCGGCCCGAGGTCGTCCTCGATGAACTCCTGCACCTCGCGGCCGCGCTCGCCGACGAGGCCGATCACCGCCACGTCGCAGGCGGTGTAGCGGGCGAGCATGGAGAGAAGCACCGACTTGCCGACGCCGGAGCCGGCGAAGATGCCCATCCGCTGGCCGCGGCAGCAGGTCGCGAAGGTGTTGAGGGCGCGCACGCCGAGGTCGATCGGGCCGCCGACGCGGGCGCGATCGGAGGCCGGCGGCGGCGGCGCGCGCAGCGGCCGCTCGACGGCGCCCGGGCGGAGCGGGCCGCGGCCGTCGATCGGGTTGCCGAAGGCGTCGATCACCCGGCCGAGCAGCGCGTCCGAAGGCCGCAGCGTCGCCGAGGCGGCGGCGAGTTCGGCGCGGGCGCCGAGGCGCACCCCCTCCAGCGGGCCGAAGGGCAGGCAGAGCGCCCGGTCGCCCCGGAACCCCACGACCTCCACGGCGACGGTGGTGCCGCCGAAGCCGGAGACCGTGAGCCGGGAGCCGACGCTCATCTCGGCGACCGGCCCGGCCACCTCGACGAGGATGCCCTGCACGGCGGCGACCCGGCCGTAGACCTGCCGCTCCGGCAGGCCGCCTATCCCCGCGACGAGACCTTCCACCGACATGCCGACACGCTCCCGCCATCGGGTGACCACGACTCCGGCCCGAAGCGGCCGGAATTGATTCGCGAGTGTAAGGGTTCGTTTACCCCGGGCGTTAATGATTTGGGACAGGCGAGACCGTCCGCAGGCGGCGAACGCGCCCTCCTGTCTGTGGACAAGCCGGATGGTTGAGTCGGTGGAATCACTTGAGCCGAAAAGCTCACACGCCGAATTAACCATGCCGAGGGGGATTCTGCGTTGATTCTGAAGGGTCTGGAGCAGAATCCACATGGCAGCGCGTATTCTGCTTGCGGCGCAGAATCAGAGTTTGTTAACCATTGGCCGGTAACCTTGTTCCGACGTCGATCGACCAGACCCGGCAGGGCCTTGCCGCAGACAGGACGTCGCGAGAGGCCCGCGAACACACGAGGGGATACGGCATGCGAGTTCTGCTGATCGAGGACGACAGCGCGACCGCACAGAGCATCGAGCTCATGCTGAAGTCCGAGAGCTTCAACGTCTACACGACGGACCTGGGCGAGGAAGGCATCGACCTCGGCAAGCTCTACGACTACGACATCATCCTGCTCGACCTGAACCTGCCGGACATGTCCGGCTACGAGGTTCTGCGAACGCTCCGCGTGTCGAAGGTCAAGACGCCGATCCTGATCCTGTCCGGCCTCGGCAACATCGAGGACAAGGTCCGCGGCCTCGGCTTCGGCGCCGACGACTACATGACCAAGCCCTTCCACAAGGACGAACTGATCGCCCGCATCCACGCGATCGTGCGCCGGTCCAAGGGCCACGCCCAGTCGGTGATCGTGACCGGCGACCTCGTTGTCAACCTCGACACCAAGACGGTGGAGGTCGGCGGCCAGCGGGTGCATCTCACCGGCAAGGAGTACCAGATGCTGGAGCTCCTCTCGCTGCGCAAGGGCACGACGCTGACCAAGGAGATGTTCCTCAACCACCTCTACGGCGGCATGGACGAGCCCGAGCTGAAGATCATCGACGTCTTCATCTGCAAGCTTCGCAAGAAGCTCTCCAACGCCACCGAGGGCAAGAACTACATCGAGACCGTCTGGGGCCGCGGCTACGTGCTGCGCGAGCCCGACGACATGCGCGAGATTGCCTGAGGGGCGTACGGACAGCCGCGCGCCCTCCGGCCGGGCCCGGTCGGCCCGTGTCTCCGTTTGCCGCCACGCGCTTCCGGGCGGGGCCACCCCCTTCCCCTTCCGAGATCCCGCCGGGGCTTGCCAGCGACGGGGCTCCGTGGCCCTAATCCGGGCGTTGCCCCGCCATTCCGGGGTTTGGGGATCACGCCCATGCTCGACCGTCGCCGCGTCCTGGCCATGCTCGCCGCGAGCGCCGCTTCCGTCCCTGCCCTCTCCCGTGCCGCCCGCGCGGCTGCGGAGATGCTGGGACCGCGCGCCGTCGTCGCCCTTCTCTACGCCCTCCACTCCGGCCGGGCCGGCGGCGGGCAGCCGCTGTGGGAGGACCCGGTCCAGCGGGAGGAGCTGTTCACGCCCGCCCTGCTCGCCGCCTTCGAGGCCGACGCCGAGCGGCGCCGGGCAAATCCCGACGAGGCGCCCGCGCTGAACGGCGATCCCTTCTACGACGCCCAGGACTGGGGCCTCTCGGGGCTCAGCATCGGCGAGCCCGAGGCGGTGGAGACCGACGTCTCCGAGGTGCGGGTCGAGTTCCAGATCTTCGGCGACCCCCGCCGGCTCGTCTACCGGCTGGTCTGGACCGGCGACGGCTGGCGCATCGACGACATCGTCTACGGCGAGGAGGCCGGCGGGGGCCACTCGCTGCGAGGTCTTCTCGGCGGCTGAACCGCGCCGGACCGCGGCCTTGCCGGTTCCCTTCTCCGCATGGCCGTGGTAGCGGCTTGAGGCGGAGAACCGGGAGCATTCATGTCAAGGGCCAACCGCCTCGTTTCCTCCTTCGAGAGGCTCGCCTTCGTGGCGACCGACACCGAGGAGGCGATCGCCGCCCGGGCCGATCTCGCAAGCCGCTACGGCGACGTTCCGCCGGAGGAGGCGGAGGTGGTCGTGGCGCTCGGCGGCGACGGCCTGATGCTGCAGACGCTGCACGCCTACATGAACACCGACACCCCGATCTACGGCATGAACCGCGGTTCGGTCGGCTTCCTGATGAACGAGTACCGCGCGGACCACCTGCGCGAGCGGCTGGCCGAGTCGGTGGTGACCGCGATCCACCCGCTGATCATGACCGCGGTCGACGCCCATGGCGTCACCCATTCGGAGCGGGCGATCAACGAGGTCTCGATGCTCCGCGAGACCTACCAGGCCGCCAAGCTGCGGCTGTCGATCGACGGCAAGGTGCGGCTCGAGGAACTCATCTGCGACGGCGTGCTGGTGGCGACCCCGACCGGCTCCACCGCCTACAACCTCTCCGCCCACGGGCCGATCATCCCGATCTCCGCCCCGCTGCTGGCGCTGACGCCGATCAGCCCGTTCCGGCCGCGGCGCTGGCGCGGCGCGCTGGTGCCGAACCGCTGCACCGTCACCATCGAGGTCACCGAGGCGGAGAAGCGCCCGGTCAGCGCCTCGGCCGACCACAACGAGATCCGCGACGTGGTGCAGGTGACGATCCGCGAGGACCCCCGCCAGCGCAGCCTCATCCTGTTCGACCGCGACCACAACTGGGACGAGCGGATCCTCGCCGAGCAGTTCCGCTACTGACGCCGGCGTTCCGCCGCGACACGCGGCCCGGCGTGGCCGCAACCGGCTGTTAAGCATGGCGCGGTACCCTCCAGGATCATCGGATCCGGGGACGGGAAGATGCCGAAGCGCGGCACGGCGAGCAGCGACCACGAGGTCATCCAGCCGACCAACGACCTGCGCCGCAAGGTGCGGGAAGTTCCCCTGCGCTCGCCGGACGACGATCCGGTCCGCCGGGCCGAGGCCGCGCTCAACGCGCTGTCCCGGCACTTCGAGGACTGGATGGAGGCGGAGGTCTCGCTGGTGGCGGAGAGCCGCGACCGCTGGGCCGCCGCGGGCCTTTCCGCCGGAGAACCGCGCGAGGCCTTCTTCCGGGCCGTCCACGACGTCAAGGGCCAGGCGACGACGCTCGGCTACCCGCTCGCCGCCCGCGCCGCGGCCAGCCTCTGCCTGCTGATCGAGCGCACCTCGCCCGAGGCGCCGCCGCCGCTGGCGCTGATCGACAGCCACGTCGAGGGGATCCGCGCCATCTTCCGCGAGGGCGCCCGGGACCCGGCCGACCGGGTCGGCTCCGCGCTCGTCGAGGCGCTCGACCGGATCACCGCCGCCCACGTCGCCGAGCACGGCCTCCCCGAGCCCGACGACGGCCCCTCCCCGTTCTGACGTCCCCGCGACGTGCTTCCGGCGGGGCGCCCTGCCCCGCCCCTCGACGTCATTCCGGCGAAAGCCGGAATCCAGTGCGACGGCGAGGAGCATGACCCGGCCCCCATCCCCTAGACGTCATTCCGGCGAAAGCCGGAATCCAGTGCGACGGCGTGGAGCATGGCCCGGCCGGGCCTGGATTCCGGCTTTCGCCGGAATGACGTTGGGGTGGGTGGCAGTCGTCGCCTCCACCTCCACCCGGCGGCAGGGCGCGTGCCCAGGCCCCTCCTCCTTCGACCTCGGGGCGACGGCGGGGGCACCCCGGCCCCCGTCCTCTCGACGTCATTCCGGCGAAAGCCGGAATCCAGTGCGACGGAGGAGCACGACCCGGCCGGGCCTGGATTCCGGCTTTCGCCGGAATGACGTCGGAGTGGGTGGCAGTCGCAGCTGGCCGAGCCCTCCTGCCAGGATCTCGACGTCGCGTCGCCCCCGCCCCTCAGGCGGCTGCGATGCGCGGAATGTCGGGGCGGGCGGCGTCGCGGGCGGCGTCGACGGCGGAGCGGGCGGCGTCGCGGGCGGCCTCGGTGGCGAGGCGCCGGAGAAGGGCGACGAGGTCGTCCACCTCGGCGGCGTGGAACTGCTGGTAGCGGGTGAGGATCCGCTCGATCATCCGCCGGGCGAAGCGGGCGCGGTCGCCCGCGGCGCCGTCGTAGTCGGTCTCGCGCCAGGCCTCCAGCGCCACCACGAAGGCCGGGTGGCTGCGCTCCGGCAGTCCCGCCTTGCGGAACAGCGCGCGGAGCGCGCCCTCGCGGCCGTCGGCGAGGATCGGATAGACACGCGCCGCCGGCATGTCCGCGAGCATCGCCAGCGCCGCCTCCAGGAAGCGCAGCTGGCCGTGGCAGATGCAGCGGATCAGCAGCGCCGTGGTGAGCTGGCCGGTGGCCCGGAGGTGGTGGACGAGTTCGGAGAGGTCGCGCTCGCCCGCCTCGGCCGCAAGGCCCGCGGTCGCCCGCTCGCAGGCCTCCCGGACGATGGTGTCGGCCCGCCGCGGCGTGATCCAACTGCGCGAGACCATTAGGTCGGTGAGACGGGCGCCGAGGCCGGCGATCAGCGACTGGCGGACGGAGAGCGGCAGGTCCGGCCGGGCGAACAGCGCCTCGCGCAGGTCCGGGTCGCCGGGGAAGCGCGTCACCACGGTGCGGAAGGCGATCTCGTCGATGTCGCTGCCGGGGTTGTTGACCAGCGTCAGCACGGCGCCGTGGTCGCCCTCGGCGGCAAGGGCCTCTGACACGGCGAAGGAGACCCACGGACGGCGGGCGATGGCGGTCTGCACGGCGAGGCCGCGGTCGACCGCCTCGACGAGTTCGCTGTCGAGGAGGCAGGGCGAGCGGGCGAAGATCGGCTCGGCGACCAGCGGCAGGTCGGCGGCGAGGGCCACGATCAGGTGCCGGGGCGCCGCCTCCTGGCGGCTCAGCGCCTCGGCGAGCGCCCGTCGGACCTCCACGGCCGGGTCGTCCAGCAGCATGGTGAGCGTGGTCTCGAGGGTCTCGCGGTCCTCCGCGCCGATGTCGGGGCGGAACAGCGACCTGACCAGCGGCTCCACCGCGCCGGCCCGGGCGGATGCCGGGGCCTTCTCCATCCAGGCGATGAACTTCATGACGAACATGGCGACTGCCCTCGCCGCCCCGGATCGATGGGTGGGCGGACGCGACCAGCGTCGCACATAGAGGATTAATGATTCGTTCAACATGAATATTGAGGAAGTTGAAACCGTTACGGCCCGAGCGGAGCGGCGGCGCGGCGCCCGGCGTCGGGGGGCGCGCACCCGCAAAGGCTCGCCGGCGTCAGCCCTCGCCGGTGTCGAGGAAGCTCGACAGGTCCAGCGGTCCGCCGCCGGCGCCGAGCCCGGCCCGCGCCATCAGCGAGGCTTCCCGCGGCGTCGGCGCGCCGGGCGCCCCGCCGCGTCCGCGCTCGCGCTCGTCCTCTTCGACGGCGAGGTCGAACAGCGCCGGGGCCAGCGCGAAGGCCTGAAGCCGGGCCGGCGCCGGGCCGGCCGAGGCGGGCCCGCCGGTCCGGAAGAGACCGGTGAAGGCGTCCGACGGGGTCACCGCCTGCCAGCCCATGGCGACGCGCGCCCCCGCGTCCGCGGACGACATCGGCGGGGCGAGGGCTTCGGGCGCCGGGTCGATCGCGGCGAAGGCGGTCGCCGTGACGGGCGGGGCGAAGCCCGGCGCCGGGCCGGCATGGGTGGCGACGAGGTCCGCATAGACCGCCGCCACGCTGAGCGGCCGCCCGCCCTCGTAGAAGATCGACCGGTTGGCGGCCGCCTGCCGCGGGAAATGGTCGGCCGCCGCGGCCGCGGGGGTCGCACCGGCGAGGGCGATCAGGCTGGCGGCCCCGGCGGCGCCGAGGAAGTGGGCGATGTAGAGTTCGCCCTCGCTGGGCGAGCGGCCGAGCCGGTCGGCGAGGTAGGCGGCGTTGCGGCGGGTCAGCGCGCCGGCCATCACCGACGCGATGTCGGGGTCCTTGCGCAGGTCCAGGATCTCGCGGCGGGCCTCCGGATCCGGCACCCGGTAGCGGCCGTCCGCGCCGACCACGATCCGGTCGGCATGGTGGCCGAGGCCGAGGGCCGGGCCGGAGAGCTTCATGGTCTCCAGCCAGGTGCTCTCGATGAACTGGAAGAGGCCGGTCGCCGAGGAGGTCGGCGCCCGCGCCGCCGGGTTCATCGCGCTTTCGCGCCGGGCGGTCTTGACGAGATAGTCGAAGGAGGTTCCCGTCGTGGAACTTGCGGCGGCGAAGGCCTGTTCGATCCGGTCGGAGATCGCTCCGCCGGCGGAACCGGACCCGGCCCGCGCGGGCGCGGCCGGTGAGGGCTCGGCCCTCGCCGGCGACGCGTAGACCCATTGGAACACGGGCTTCATGAGCGACCGATCCGACTCGAATGACCCCGACAGGCTCGGTCGGACGTAGTTAAGGGGCGGTTAATGGATCGCAGTTCGGACATATGGGAGATGGTCACCATCCGCGCCGACGGCCGTCCGGGCGACGTGCTCGCCCGCGTCGTGCCGATCGCGGCCGCGGCCGGCAGCCTCGCCCGGGACGGCGAGCCGCCCCTGTTCGTCCGCGCGACCCCGGCGGAGGCGAGCGAGGCGGCGCTCGGCGCGGCGCTGGCCGCCGGCGCCGCGGGCGTCCTCGTCGACGGCGGCGACGGCTGGGACGACGTGGAGCGGGTCGCGGTGCGCCTCGCGGTGGCGGAGGCGTCGACCCCGGGCGACCGCCCCGGCGCGGCTATCCTGGCGATGACCACCTCGGCCCGCTCGCTGCTCGCCCGCGCCTCGCCCCCGGCGATCGAGCGCCTCGCGGCCATCGGCATCGACGCCGCGGCGCTGGCGCCGCCGGGCGCCGACGCGGACGCCCCGGCAGCCCTGGCGACGGCCCGCGGCATGACCCTGCTCGCCGCCGGCGCCGCGGGCCTCCCCGCCTTCGAGCACCCCGCCGGCCCCCTCCTCGCGGCAAGCCGCGCCGCCGGTTTCGCCTGGGTGCTGCTGCCGGTCCGGGAGACCACCGCCTGACCGGCGGGGCGCCCGTTCACTCCGGCTTCGGCGGCCGCGCCATGGCGAAGCTCTCGCGCACCACCGCGTAGTCCATGTAGCCGAGCCGGGCGAGCGGACGCAGCCGGCCGACGTCGACGAAGCCGTCCTTCAGGATGCTCTCGTCGATGTGCACGCCGACCACCTCGCCGAGGACGAGGAAGGAGTTGGCCGACGCGCCCGCGGCGTCGGTCAGCTCGATGGTGCGGACGTGGACGCACTCGAGGGCCGCCGGCGCCTCGGCCACCCGCGGCGCGGCGACGCGGCGGGACGCGACCGGCGTCAGCCCGGCGAGGACGAACTCGTCCACCTCCGGCCGCACCACGGCCGAGCTCTCGTTCATCGCCCTGGCGAGGTCCTCGCCGACGATGTTGGCGACGAAGCTGCCGGTCGCCGCCACGTTGGCGAGGCTGTCCTTGCGGCCGGTGGAGGAGAAGGCGACCAGGTAGGGCTCCGTCGAGACGGCGTTGAAGAAGCTGTAGGGCGCGAGGTTCCTCACCCCGTCCGCCGAGACGGTCGAGATCCAGCCGATCGGCCGCGGCGCGACCAGCGCCAGGAAGGGGTTGCGCGGCAGCCCGTGGCCGCCGGCGCGCACGTCCCAGAACATCGCTCAGTCCGCCCAGTCGGTGACGATGTCCTCGAGCGCCGGCCGCGGGCGGTCGGTCGGCGGCACGGTCGGCGTGCCGATGTGGACCATGGCGGCGAAGCGCTCGCCGGGCGCGAGGCCAAGGATCCGGCCGGCCTCCTCGTCGTAGCTGACCCACTCGGTGAGCCAGTTGGCGGCGAAGCCCATGGCGTGGGCGGCAAGGACCAGGTTCATCGCCGCCGCGCCGGCCGAGAGCTGCTGCTCCCAGATGGGGATCTTCACGTGTTCGGCGGCGCGGCTGACGACGCCCACCACCAGCGGCGCCCGGGCGAGCCGGTTCCGCTCCTCCTCGAGCCGCTCCCCGGGGAGGCTCGGGTCGCGCGCGGCGGCGAGTTCGGCGAGCTTCTCGCCCGCCCGGCGGCGGGCCTCGCCCCGGAAGAGGATGAACCGCCAGGGCGCGAGCTTGCCGTGGTCCGGCACCCGGCTGGCGATGGTGAGCAGCGTGCGAAGCTGCTCCTCGTCGGGGCCGGGCTCGGCGAGGAAGGCCGGGGCGATCGAGCGGCGGGTGGTGAGGAGGTGGAGGGCGTCGGGCATGGTCTCTTCGATCCGATAAGGAGGTGTCGGGGCAGGCCGGCGGTCGACAAGAGGTGTAGCGGCCGGGGACGCCGCGGGAAAGGGGCCGGAACGCCGCGTTTTCCCGGCCCGCGACGGCCGCGGGGCTTGAATTTGCCACGAACTTCGCCGACACCAGAACGGTCATGACTCGCCGCCCTCCTCCCCGCCGCCGACGCGCGCCGCGGATCCTTCTCGCGTTCGGGCTCGTCGCCGCCCTCGCCCTGCCGGCGACGGCGCAGGAGGAGACTTTCGACACCGGCTCGCCGCCGGAGGCCCCCGGCCTGGCGGACCCGGCGGGCAACCTCGGCGTCCGCAGCATTGCGCCGCCGGGCGTCGACCCCGCGTTCCCCGCGCCGGCCGACGGCCTGCCGGCTCTCGCCGCCCCCTATGCGGCCCCGGAGACCGGCGCCACGATCGCCCCGGGCCTCGACGCGGGCGCGATCGACGAGCTCGCACGGCCGCGCCTCCTTCTCTCCGCCCGGCTCGCCGAGGACGGCGACGCGCTCGCGAGCGGCGTCGTCTGGCGGGTGTTCGGCTCGGCGACCGGGCCGGACGGCGACCTGCCGCTGGTCGCGCAGGGCGCGGGCGGCTCGGCCACCTTCGACCTGCCGCCCGGCGTCTACTTCGTCTATTGCGGCTTCGGCTACGCGGCGAGCACGGTGCGGGTGGAGGTGAACGCGGGGCTCAAGGAGGAGACCGTCGTGCTCAACGCCGGCGGCCTTCTCCTCAGGGCGGTGGCGGAGGACCGCACGCTCGGGGCCGAGGACGACGTGCGCTTCGACATCTACTCGCTGGAGACCGACGACCGCGGCGAGCGCAAGGTGGTCGCCCGCAATATCCGGCCGGACGAACTCGTCCGCCTCGCCGCCGACACCTACCACGTGGTCAGCCGCTACGGCCAGGTGAACGCCCAGACCCGCGGCGACGTCGAGGTGAAGTCCGGGAAGCTGACGGAGGTGACGCTGTTCCAGCGCGCCGCCGAGGTGACGCTGAAGCTGGTCGGCACGCCCGGCGGCGAGGCGATCGCCGACACCAACTGGTCGGTGCTGACGCCGGGCGGCGACATCGTCACCGAGGGCGTCGGGGCCTTCCCCTCCTTCGTGCTGGCCTCGGGCGAGTACACCGTGGTCGCCCGCCACAACGAGAAGGTCTACCAGCGCGACTTCAACGTGGAGACCGGGCGGGACGCCGAGGTCGAGGTGCTCGCCCAGGAGTGAGCCGCGGCCGCGCTCAGCCGGCGCCGCCGACCACCGCCAGCCGGCCGGGCATCGCCGCCGGGGCCTGCCCCTGGGCGTTCTGCACATAGAGGCCGCGGCGGTCGGGCAGCGGCCGGAACGCATCGGTGAGGCCCACCACCGTCTCGGCCGCGCCGAGCACCAGCCAGCCGTCCGGCGCAAGCGTCCTGCCGATCCGCGTCAGCACGTCCACCTTGGTGGGCTGGTCGAAGTAGATCAGCACGTTGCGGCAGAAGACGATGTCGAAGCTGCCGAGCCCGGCGAAGCTGTCGAGAAGGTTGAACTTGCGCCACTGCACCATCGCCCGCAGCTCGGGCGCGATGGTCCACTGGTCCCCCTCCTGGGCGAAGTACTTCAGCAGCAGCTGGATCGGCAGCCCGCGCTGCACCTCGAACTGGCTGTACCGGCCCGCCTTCGCCCGGTCGAGCACCTCGTTGGAGAGGTCGGTGGCGAGGATCTCCACCCGCCATCCGGCCAGCTTCGGCCCGAACTCCTTCAGGCACATGGCGAGCGAGTAGGGCTCCTGCCCCGTCGAGGCGGCGGCGCACCAGATCCGGATCCGCCGCTGCGTCGCCCGCCGGGCGAGCAGTTCCGGCAGCAAAAGCTGGGTGAAGTGCTCGAACGGCAGCTTGTCGCGGAAGAAGAAGGATTCGTTGGTGGTCATCGCCTCGACCACCGCCTCCGCGAGAAGGGCGGCCGAGGGGTCGCGGAGCCTGGCGACGAGTTCGCCGATCGAGCCGAGGCCGCTGCGGCGGGCGACCGGCAGCAGCCGGCTCTCGACCAGGTACTGCTTCTCGTTGGAGAGCACGAGCCCCGAGCGAACCTTGAGGAACTGGCGCAGGTAGTCGTATTCGGCAGGCGTCACGGGCGGCCTCCCAGCAGGATGCGCGACACCTTGCGGCCGATCTCCGCCAGCGGCAGCACGTCGCAGCACTGCCCCGTCTGGGCCGCCGCGCCGGGCATGCCCCAGACCACCGAGGTCGGCTCGTCCTGGGCGATGATGCTGCCGCCCGCGGCGCCGATCTCGCGCACGCCCTCGGCGCCGTCGGACCCCATCCCGGTGAGAACGAGGGCGAGCGAGGCGGCGCCGTAGATCTCGGCGACGGAGCGGAACAGCGGGTCCACCGCCGGCTTGCAGAAGTTGATCGCCGGGCCGTCGGCGAGGCGAACCGCCACCTCGGCGCCCTGGCGGACGAGCGACATGTGCCGCCCGCCCGGAGCGACGAAGATGCGGCCGGGCGCGAGGATCTCGCCGTCCCGGCCCTCGCCGGCCGGTCGGCCGGAGGCCTTGGCGATGTGCTCGGCGAGGATGGCGGTGAAGGTCGGCGGCATGTGCTGGGTGATCACCACCGGCACCTGGCCGATGGCCGGGCCGACCTCGGCGAGCAGGCTGTTCAGCGCCTGCGGGCCGCCGGTCGAGGAGCCGATGGCGAGGATGCGCGGGCGCACGTTCGACCACGGGCGCAGCGTGAAGGACGGCTTCGGCCGGGCCACCGCGGCGGCCGGCGCCGCCCGGGCCGCGGACGGAGCCGCCTGGCCCGAGCCGGACCGTCCGCCGGCGCGCGAGCGGGCCCGGTTGCCGAGGTGGACGATCTTCTCGACCAGCTGCCGTCGGAACTCCTCCGAGGTGGAGACGCCGTGGTTGTTCTCGGGCTTCGGGATGTAGTCGGCCGCGCCGAGCGAAAGGGCGCGAAGGCTGATCTCGGCGTTGCGGCGGCTGAGCGTCGAGGCGATCACCACCTGCAGGTCGCGCTTCCTCTCCAGCATCAGCGGCAACGCCGTGAGCCCGTCCATGTCGGGCATCTCGATGTCGAGCACCACCACGTCCGGGTCGGAGCGGAGGATGTCGTCCACCGCGAGGCGGCCGTTGCGGTGGCTGGCGACCACCGACAGGCCCGGCTCCCCGTCGACCCAGCGGCCGACGAGCCCGCGGACGACGACGCTGTCGTCCACCACCATGACCCGTATGGGGCCGCCCTCCGCAGCGCTCTCGGAGGGCGCGCGCGCGATCGCCGACATCGAAGACTCCCGCTCTTGGCCGGGACGACGGCTCAGATGAGTCCGACTTCCTGGAACTTGGCCTCGACGATCTCGCGATCGAAGGGCTTCATGATGTACTCGTTGGCGCCGGCGCGGATGGCCCTGGCGATGTGGGCGATGTCGTTCTCCGTGGTGCAGAAGACGACCTTCGGCTCCTGGCCGCGGTCGAGCTTGCGCAGTTGGGAGAGGAACTCGAGCCCGTCCATCACGGGCATGTTCCAGTCAAGGAGGATGGCGTCCGGCATGCCCTGCCGGCAGGCGTCGAGCGCCTGCTGCCCGTCCTCGGCTTCCGTGATCGTGAACGACAGGTCCTCGAGGATCCGCCGCGCGACCTTCCGGATGACGCTGGAGTCATCCACGACGAGACAGTGCTTCATCTCAATGCTCCCCGGCCCGGGCGAAGGCCCCGGCCATCAGGCTGCCATCTGGTCCATCATCCGGCCGAGCACGCGCTCGACGTCCAGGATCACCATGAGCTGGCCGGACAGGCGGTGGACGCCGGCGGAGATCTCCGCCCAGCGACGGTCGAGGTTGGCCGGATTGGCCTCGCGGCTCGCGGCCTCGAGGTTCAGCACCTCGCCGACCTCGTCGATGACGAGGCCGTAGGACTCGCCGCGGTACTCGATGCCCACGGCCATGATGCCGTGGTCGCCCTCGCGGGGCGGCAGCCCCAGCCGGCGGCGCATGTTGATCGCCGTGACGATGCGGCCGCGCAGGTTGAGGACGCCGGCCACCTCGGGCGCCGACAGCGGCACGGGCGTCATGCTCTCCGGCACGAAGACGTCGTGCACCTTGTGGATCGGCAGCCCGAACAGCTGGCCGCCGATCACCACCGTCACATACTGGGCGGTGTTGCCGGACGCGTCCTCGCCCGCGCCCGCTCCGGTCTCGGCCGTCGTCATGCCGCCACTCCCATGGTGTTGCTGGTCAGTTCCTTGAGGCTGGCGATGAGGCCCGGGCGGTCGAACTTGGCGACATAGTCGTCGAAGCCCGACTGGCGGCCGCGCTCGATCGAAGCCGGCGTGCACAGCGCCGACAGCGCGATGATCGGCGTCGTCTGGAAGCGCGCGTCGCGGCGGAGCATCTCGGCCAGCTCGAACCCGTTGATCACCGGCATCTCGATGTCGGAGACGATGACGTCGAAGCGCTGGCCCTCGCCGAGCCGGCGCAGAGCGTCGGTGGCGGAGGCGCAGGTGGTGACGTCGAAGCCGGCGGCCTTCAGCACCGGCGTCAGCATGTTGCGGAAGAAGGGGCTGTCGTCGACGAAGAGGAGCCGCCGGGTCAGCGCCGCGGAGGAGAGCTCCTTGCGGGTGAACCAGTCCTCGAAGGCGAGCGGCAGGAAGTGGCCGATGTCGATCACCTCGGTCGCCTTGCCCTTGATCACCGCCGAGCCGAGGATCCCCGCCACCTCGGAGCCGACCTCGATGTCGAGGCGCTCCTCGACGATGTCGACGATCTCGTCGACCACCAGGCCCATCGACCGGCCGGCGTCGGAGAACACCAGCATGGGCTGCGCGCCCTGCTCGCGCCGGCGCGCGCCGGGCAGGTAGACGAGCGGCATCAGCGAGCCGCGGTACTGGACGAGGTCGCGGCCGTTGGAATGCTCGATCTTGTCGGCGTCGAACTCCTCGAGGCGGGTGACCAGCGACAGCGGCACCGCCTTCGGCTCGGGCGTGCCGGCGCGGAAGAGCAGCATCGAGACGGGAGCATGGCCGTCCTCGGCCAGCACCCTGTCGTCGCGGGCGTTGCGCTCGCCGACCTCGGCGGCCACCGCCGTGCCGATCGCGCTCGCCACCCCGTTCGGGTCGATGATCATGATCACCGAGCCGTCGCCGAGGATGGTGTTGCCGGAGAACATGGTGATGTGCCGGAGCATCTTCGACATCGGCTTCACCACGATCTCCTCGGTGTGGAAGACGCCGTCCACCACCACGCCGAAGGTCACGTTGCCGACCTGCATCACCACGATGAAGCCGTCGTCGTCCGGGCGCCCGCCGGCGTCGGTGCCGAGGAGGCGGGCGAGCGGCACCAGCGGCAGCAGCTTGTTGCGCAGCCTGAGGACGGGAGTGTCCTTGATCCGCTCGATCCGGTGCTCCGAGTTGGACTGGACGCGGACGAGCTCGACCACGGAGAGCTGCGGAATGGCGAAGCGGTCGCCGCCCGCCTCGACGATCAGCGTCGAGACGATCGCAAGCGTCAGGGGGATCTTGATGGCGACGGTGGTGCCGACGGCCGGCGCCGACTTGAGGTCGATGGTGCCGCCGATCGTCTCGATGTTGGTGCGCACCACGTCCATGCCGACGCCGCGGCCGGAGACGGAGGTGACCGAGGCGGCGGTGGAGAAGCCGGGCGCGAAGATGAACTTGAAGATCTGGTTTTCGGACATCTTCTCGAGCTCGGCCTCGCTGGCGAGCCCGTTCTCGATGACCTTCTGGCGGATCCGCTCGATGTCGAGGCCGCGCCCGTCGTCGGCGATCTCGATGATGATGTGGCCGCCCTCGTGGTAGGCCGAGAGGCGGATGGTGCCCTTCTCCGGCTTGCCGGCGCGGCGGCGGTCCTCCGGCCGCTCGAGCCCGTGGTCGGCCGAGTTGCGGACCATGTGGGTGAGCGGATCCTTGATCAGCTCCAGCACCTGGCGGTCGAGCTCGGTCTCGGCGCCGACCATCTCCAGCTCGATCTGCTTGCCGAGCTCCTGGGCGAGGTCGCGGACGATGCGCGGCAGCTTCTGCCAGGCGTTGCCGATCGGCTGCATGCGCGTCTTCATGACGCCCTCCTGCAGCTCGGCGGTGACGTTGGAGAGCCGCTGCAGCGGCACCTTGAACTCGCTGTCCTCGTGGCGGCGGACGATCTCGAGCAGCTGGTTGCGGGTGAGCACCAGCTCCGAGACCATCGTCATCAGGTGCTCGAGGGTCTCCACCGCCACGCGGATCGACTGGCTCGACACCGAGCCCTTGCCGTCGCCCTTCGGATCGTCGCCCTCCTTCTCCTCGGCCGCGGCCTGCTTCGCCGCCGGCGCGCCCTTTTTCCCGGCGCGGGACATGCGGGCCTCGATCTCGGCCGCCACCCGGGCGAAGTCGATCGGGGCCGACGCCGCCTCGGCGGGCGCCGCGGCCTCCGGCGCCTCGCCGGCCGGGACGATCTCGACCTCGGTTTCGCGGAAGGCGCGCTCGAGGTCGTCGAGGGAATCCTCGCCGGGCCGGAGCTCGCGCTCCAGCACCTGCGTCACCAGGCTGCCGACCGCCTGCTTCGGCTCGGGCCCGGGGGCGGCATCCCTCGCCGCCTCGCCGGCGAGCGCCATCTCCTCCAGCCTGGAGATGAGGTCGCGGTCCTCGCCCTTGGGCTCCTCGCCGCTGCTGGCCTCGAGTTCGGAGAGGATCGCCTTGATGCGGTCGATGGTGACGAGCACGAGGCTGACGGCCTCCGGCGTCACCGGTGCGCCCTCGCGGAACTTGCCCATCAGCGTCTCCGCCGCATGGGCCAGCGCCTCCAGCCGCGGCAGGCCGAGGAAGCCGCAGGTTCCCTTGATGGTGTGGACGAGGCGGAAGATGTTGTCGAGGATCCGCGCGTTGTTGGGCTCCTGTTCGAACTTGACCAGCTCGACGTCGACCACGTCGAGCGACTCGTTGGTCTCGGTCAGGAATTCGCGCAGAAGATCATCCATCTTTCACTCCCGGGACGGCCATCCGGCGCACGTGTCGCGCCGGCCGCGGCGCTTGCACGGCCGCCTGCGGGAAGTGTCAGATCAAAAGGTTAAGGTAGCTTGAAACGAATACTTCGAGCGCCGCCGCGGGGGGGTCCCGCGGCGCGCCTGCGGGGCGCTGCCGCTCAGGCACGCACCCTCGCCTCGAACACGACGGTGTCGTCGATCTTGGAGATCTCGACGGCCAGGCCGGCCTCGCGGGCGAGCGCACCGGCGTAGAATGGCTGGATGGCGTGGGCGTCGAGGCTGCCATCCTCGGTGTGGCCGGCCACCAGGTCCACCACCTTGGGCGGGATGCGGGAGGCGGGCCCGGTCGCCTCGATCCGCTGCACCGGATGCGGCAGGTCGCCGGTGACCGAGATCGTCACCGTGCCGCCGCGCGGGACCGCATGGAGGGAGACGAGCAGCAGGTTGAGCAGCAGCTTCACCTGGTTCTTCGGCAGCAGGCGACGCTCGGCGTTCCAGACCAGGTCGGCCTTCTCGCTCTCCATGTAGCGCCGCGCCACCGTCTCGGCGTCGCCGAGATCGACGTCCGCCCCCGCGGAGCCCGCCGCGCCGAAGGCGAGCCGGGCGAACTGCAGCTTGGCCGAGGCCGTGCGGGCGCTCTTGCGGATGAGATCGAAGGCGAAGGCCTTCATCTCCTCGCTGTCCTCCTCGTCGAGGACCTCGATGCCGTTGGTGATGGCGCCGACGGGGGAGATGATGTCGTGGCAGACCCGGGAGCACAGCAGGGCGGCGAAGTCGAGAGCCTCGAGCTTGGTCGGTTCCGTCATGGCAGCTTGATCCCGGTCGTGACGAGGACGGCGGACCGAATCGCCGCGGGCGCTCCGGCCACCGTTGGATACATGCGCCCCGCCGCCCGGACAACCCGCGCCGGCCGCCTTACTCGGCGAGTTGGTCCCGGATCCGCGGCCAGAAGGCGTCGGCGGCGGCCGTGAAGCTCTCCGGATCCGCCCTGAAGGCGGCGAGGTCGGCGGCGTCGAAGAACAGGAACAGGCGGTCGCGCCAGACGGCGAAGAGGCGCGGGTCGCTCGGCTGCGGCACGCCGCGGGCGACGCCGGCGACGCCGTAGCCGCCATAGGCCGGCGCGTAGACCTCCGGCGCGTCCTCGAAGGCGGCGGCGTTGCCGGGGTTGGCGAATCGCCAGTAGGCGCCGCCCCAGGCCACCTCGACCTCGCGGCGCCCGGGCACGGCCCGGCGCTCGAGGAAATAGGCCACCGGGTCGTAGCCGCCGATGGCGATGCCGGTGTAGGGGTCGTGCATGAACCGGTCGCTGAGGGCGAGCGCGGGACCCGGCGCGCCCGCGAGCATCGCCGCCGAGGCGAGCAGGCGCAGGAAACTGCGTCGATCGGGGTTTCGCCGCTTTACTGCCGGACTGTAGGGCATGATCCTGAGGTTTGCCGATTCGGGGGTCGGTGTCCTCCACGAGGCTGCACCGCAGGCGGTGACGGACCGGTTAACCCGCCCGATCCGCGCCCGACGGCTGGAGAAAGGTGCCCGAATGACCGACCCGAGATCCGCCCTGGCCCGCATCGTCGCCGCGCTGGCGCTCGCCCTCTCGCTGTTCGCTCTGCCGGCCGCGGCGCAGCAGCCGCGGCAGACCGTGTCGGAGCCGGCCTTCAGCGTCGACGAGATGATCACCGCCGGCAACTCCTTCTTCGGGGACGTTTCGAGCGGCCTTGCGTCGGTGATCGAGAGGTCCTTCTCCGACTACGGGCAGCCGAACGGCTACATCCTCGGCCAGGAGGGAAGCGGCGCCTTCGTCGGCGGATTGCGCTACGGCGAGGGCGTGCTCTACACGCGCAACGCCGGCAACCACAAGGTCTTCTGGCAGGGCCCGTCGCTCGGCCTCGACTTCGGCGCGGACGGCGCCCGGACGATGATCCTCGTCTACAACCTGCCGGACGTGTCCTTCATCTACCAGCGCTTCGGCGGGGTCAACGGCTCCGCCTACCTCGTCGGCGGCTTCGGGATCACCGCCATGCGCCAGGGCGACGTGGTGCTGGTGCCGGTCCGCTCCGGGGTCGGGGCGCGCCTCGGCATCAACGTCGGCTACCTCAAGTTCACCCCGACGCCCACCTGGAACCCCTTCTGAGCCCCCCGGGGCGCGGACGTCCGCCGTTTCCCGGCCGATCGCCGCTTGACCGGGCGGCTCGGAAGCGCACAAGGTTGCAGGCGTTGGCAGGCTCGCCCGCTGCGGGCCGGCCGGTCCTTGCGGGATCGGTCGTGGCGGCTCGTGGGTTCCAGGCTGCGGGCACGCGATTTCGAGACGTCGGCACCGGGCGGCCGGCGGGACAGTTTTGGCCGGACCGGGATTGCACGTGATCGAAACCGCCCTCGTCTTCGCCCTCGGAGCCCTGGTCTCGGGCCTGATCGCGCTCGTGGTGTTCCCGGCGTTCACCCGGCGGGCGGCAAGGCTCGCGCGCCGCGACCTCGAGGCGCGGCTGCCGCGCACGCTCGACGAGGTTGCCGCCATGCGGGACGCGGTGCGGGCCGAGTATGCCGCCCGGACGGCCCGCGTCGAAGCGACGCTGGCCGATGTCCGGCAGGCCCTCAGCGACGAGCGGGTCGCCAGCGCCGAAATCGCTCTTCAGCTCTCCGCCCTGCAGATCGAGCGCCGCGGCTACGAGGCGGGCCTCGCCGACGCCGAGCGCCGGGTGTCGGAGGCCTTCGAGGAGTTGCGCCGCAGCGAGGAGGCGCTGGCGCGATCGGAAGCGCAGAGGCGGGACCTCGAGCGCCAGCTCGTCCGCTTCGGCGAGCGGCTCGCCGACGCCGAGGCCCGGGCCAGCGAGGCCGAGCGGCTGGCGAGCGAGATGCGCATGGCCCTGGTTGCCGCCGAGGCCTCGGCCTGGGCGATGGCCGACCGGATCGCCGCCCGCGGCGAGCCTTCCCCCTCTGCCGGGGCCGGCGCCCCGCCGCTCGCACCGGCCGGGCCCACCGGCCCGATCACGCTGCCGCCCGCCGCGGCGGCGAGATCCGCGCCGGCGCCGCTCGCCGGATCGGGGGCAGTTTTGAAGGCCGGCACGGCGCTGACGCCGGGACCGGACGGCGGCGCGGGGCCCCCCGGCCCCTCGACGACGACCCTGGCGCCGCCGGCCGCCGCGACTGCCGAAGCGGACCGGTCGGACGGGAGCCCCGCGGCCGAGCCCGCCGGGGCGGCGGCCGAGGCCCGGCCCGCCGCCCCGCCACCAGCCCGCGGGCTTCCGCCGGACGTGGCGACGGCCCTGGCCGAGCGACTCCGCGAGGCCCGCCGTCGCGCAGCCGACGAGCGGGGCAAGGCGGCGCCCGAGCAGCCGCCAGCGCCCGAGATCCATCTGCCGGTCGCCGCCGACTTCACCCTGCCGACCTCGACGCGTCCGGCGGAAGCTCCCGAGATCGTCCCCGAACGCCCGGCCGAGGCGGTCGACGCGGCCGAGACGCCGTCGCTCGCCGACACCCGGCTGCCGAAGGTGCCCCGCCGCTTCCCGCGGTCCGGGAGCCCGAGCCATGAGCCAGTGGTGAGCCCGCGGGAGAGCGCCGGCGGCGACGTGCCCTTCCCGGTCATCGTGCCCCGGGACACGATCGAGGAGGTCGCCCAGGAGAAGCCCGCAAGCCCCGGCTCGCCGGGATTCCGGCCGCAGCCGGTCCCGGTGGTCATCCGCAACCAGCCGCCGGGCCGCTTCTACCGGCCGCCCCCCTCGTCGCGGGCTGAGACGCCCGTCGAGCGCGGGCCGGCAGGCCGGGAGGACCGTGAGGTCGCGACTGACGCCGGGCGCCCCGGCGGGACCGGCGGCGAGGGGCCGCCGCCGGCCGGTCCGGCGGCTGCCGGCGGTGAGGACGCGGCGAAAGCGGGTTCTCCAGGTCCGGCGCGGACACGGCAACAGCCGGTTCCAGTGGTTCACAAGGCCTCAGAACGCGAGCCCGCCGCGGCGGATCGCGGCGCCCTGGCCGTGGTTCCGGCAGTCGCTGCGGCCGGGGAGACCGGAGCCGAGGAGGCAGGGGTCGCCCCCGGCGCCGCGGACGAGGCGCCGGGCGCCGGCGAGCCGCCGGCCCCGGAGCCGGCGAGCGGGCCCGTCTCCTTCCCGCCGATCGCCGCGCCGGCCGCGACGAGGCTTCAGCCGGACGACGACCTCACGCCCGAGGAGCGCAACCGGCGAGTGGAGGATCTCGCCGCCCGGCTGCGGAGCCTGAGGTCGCGGAACGCGGCCGCGCACCGCCCAGTCCCGCGGCAGAAGGAGCCGGTCGCGGAGGAGGAGGAGTCCGGGACGGCCGAGGTCGAGCCCGCCCAGGCGAAATCCTGAGCCGGGCGGCTCAGGAGCCGCCCTGCATGCCGGCGATGATGGCGTCGGCGTTGTGCCGCATCATGCCGAGGTAGGTCGAGGCGGGCTCGTCCGGACCGGACAGGGCGTCCGAGTAGAGCGTCCCGCCCACGGCCGCACCCGTCTCGGCGGCGATCCGCTCGACGAGGCGCGGGTCGGCGATGCTTTCCACGAACACCACCTTCGCGCCCGACGCGCGAATCTGCTCGATCAGCGACGCCACGTCGCGGGCGCTCGCCTCGGACTCGGTCGAGACGCCCTGCGGGGCGAAGAAGCGCACGCCGTAGGCGGAGCCGAAATAGGCGAAGGCGTCGTGGCTGGTGATCACCGCGCGCCGCTCCTCCGGCACCGCGGCGATGCGGTCGCGGATCTCGGCGTCGAGGGCGGCGATCTCGGCGCGGTAGGACTCGGCGTTGAGCCGGTAGTCGGCGCAGCCCTTTGGATCGACGCCGCAGAGACCCCCGGCGATCGCCTCCACATAGGCGAGGGCGTTGCCGAGGTTTTGCCAGGCGTGCGGATCGACCGGCCCGTGGTCGTGCCCGTCGTCGCTCGCATGCTCGTGCTCCTCCTCGGCGTGAGCGTCGTCGTGGCCGTGGGCCTCCTCGGCGGCGTGCGCGTCGTCATGGCCGTGGGCCTCCTCGGCGTGCGCGTCGTCGTGGCCATGGGCCTCCTCGGACGCGTGCTCGTCCGCATGGCCGCCGCCGCCCGCCCCCGCGGCGACGGGGACGATGCCCGCGGCGGCCGTGACCACCGGGCCGGTGTAGCCGGACGCCTCGGCGAGGCGGTCGAGAAAGCCTTCGAAGCCGAGGCCGTTGACGAGGAGCAGATCAGCCTCGGAGATGGCGCGGGCGTCCGCCGGCGAGGGCTGGTATACGTGGGCGTCGCCGCCCGGCCCCACCAGCGTGGTCACACGGATGCGATCGCCGCCGACCCGCGAGGCCATGTCGCCGAGGATCGAGAAGGTGGCCACCACGTCGAGGGGATCCTCCGTCGCCGCGGCCGGCGAGGCGACGAGGCATGCGAGGGAGACGGCGGCAACGAGATGCGGTCGGGTCATCGGGTCCTCCTCAGTTGGCCCTATGGGGCGCGGGAATCAGCCGCGGCACGAAGCCGCCGGCCGTTCCGAAGGCGATCGAGAAAATGTGCACCACGCCGGCCGCGAGGATGATCGCCGGGCCGGACGGCAGCGACAGGTGGAAGGAGGCGAGCAGGCCGGCGACGGCCGACAGCGCCGCGATCAACATGGACACGGCGGTCATCGCGCCGACGTCGCGCACCCAGAACCGGCTCGAGGCGGCCGGCAGCATCATCATGCCGACGGCGAGCAGCGTGCCCAGCGCCTGGAACCCCGCGACGAGGTTCAGGACCACCAGGACCAGGAAGGCGAGGTGCACGGCGGCGCCGTTGCCGCTGACGATGCGCAGGAAGCCGGGATCGACGCACTCGAGCACCAGCGGCCGCCAGATCAGCGCCAGGGCCGAGACGGAGACGGTGGCGATCAGCGCGATGAACAGCAGCGCGTCGTCGTCGAGGGCGAGCACGGTGCCGAACAGCACGTGCATGAGGTCCACCGACGAGCCGCGCAGCGAGACGATCACCACGCCGACCGCGAGCGAGATCAGGTAGAAGGCCGCCAGCGAGGCGTCCTCGCGCAGCACCGTGGTGCGGGCGACGAGCCCGGAGAGGAGCACCACCACCAGCCCGGCGACGATGCCGCCGAAGGTCATCGCCATCAGGTCGAGGCCGGCGACGAGGAAGCCGATGGCGGCGCCGGGCAGGATGGCGTGGGCCATGGCGTCGCCCATCAGGCTCATCCGCCTCAGCAGCAGGAAGACGCCGATCGGCGCGGCGCCGACCGAAAGCGACACCGCGCCGACCAGCGCCCGCCGCATGAAGGCGAACTCGACGAAGGGCGCGAGAAGGAGGTCGAAGGCGGTCACGGGTGGTCCTCGTGGCAGACCGGCGCGTGATCGTCGAAGGCCTCGGTCATCCGCCGGGCTGTCGCGAGATTGCGCTCGGTCAGCACCTCTCCGGTGCTCCCCCAGGCGACCAGTTCGCGGGCGATGAGCATCGTCTCGGGGAAGTGGGCGCGGACCTGGCCGAGGTCGTGCAGCACGGCGACCACGGTCCGGCCCTCCCGGTGCCAGCCGAGCACGATCGTCATCAGGTCGTCGCCGGTGCGGTCGTCGACGGCAGTGAAGGGCTCGTCGAGCAGCACCAGCGGGGAATCCTGCAGCAGCAGGCGGGCGAACAGCACCCGCTGGAACTGCCCGCCGGAGAGGGTGTCGAGGGCCCGCCGCTCGAAGCCGGCGAGGCCGACCGCTGCGAGAGCCCGGGCGACCGCCTCGTCGTCGCGGCGGCGGAACCCGCCGAAGACGCCGCGCGCGCGCCAGAGCCCCATGGCGATGAAGTCGAACACCGGGATCGGGAAGCTGCGATCCACCTCGGCCTGCTGCGGCAGGTAGCCGATCCCGCGGCGCGGGCAGCCCTCCACGACCACGCGCCCGGAGAGCGGCTGCAGCAGCCCGGCAATCGCCTTCATCAGCGTCGACTTGCCCGCCCCGTTCGGGCCGACGACCGCGACCAGAGCGCCCGGCTCGATGCGGCCGCGGACGTGATGCACCGCCGGGTGGCGGTCGTAGCCGATCGTGGCGTTCTCGAAGCACACGGCGGCCTCGAAACGGGGGCGGGCCAGCGCGCTCATCCGATCACCGCCATGGTGGCGGCCCAGACCGCGGCGGAGAGCGCCAGGGCGACGGCGAGGCGGACGCCGGCTCCGAGCCGGAGCAGCGAGGGCGACAGGCGGATCTGCGTGCCGGACGGCCCGGAGCGCCGGCGCAGCCTCACAACCGCCGCCGGACGGTCATGATGGTGCCCCTTCTCTCGCGCAAGCTGCTGATTCGACAGGGTCATGAGCAAAGGCCGGGGGTTCTGGTCACAAAAGGCACACCAAGTCGACGACCGACGACGCCGGTCGCACGGAGGCTCGGGTCAGATTTGTTATGTTATAACGTTGCGTTCGTCAACCGGACGCAGCCACGCCGCCGAGGGATGCTTCGCAACCCTGAAGCGAGGCGCGGCCGACTCGGCAAACAGACGGCAAGTAGATCGATTCACGGAGAAGCGAGTTTTCCGGCCGCGGCAGTATGGGGAGGCTTTTATCTGTTCGCCTTGTTAACGAAACGATGGTGCGGTGCAATCAAGACGCCACATGATTAGTTAAAAACTTCATGAAAATTGCACCTGTCGACGCTGACGAAAACAGTGGCATTTTGTTGCGGTTGGGTCTAAGACCTTGACCCTTGGGCACGTCCGGGGCAGCCGTGTCGACCATCGAACGTCCATGCTGAGGTTCGGAAATTCCTTGTGAGAGGCCGAACCGGAGGAACGAGCAAGTAAAGTGAGCAACACAAAGCCGGTTCCCGAAATGACATCCCCCGTGGTCGAACTCATCGTGCCTGTATCGGCCGAACGTCCCGGCCTGCTGAAGGCTCTCCTGCAGGCCCGCGAAGGCCTTCTGAAGCAACTCCGGCCGGCTCTGAAGGAGATCGGGCTCACCGACCAGCAATGGCGGGTGATGAGCGAACTGGTTCGCGTCAGCGAGATCTCAGCGTCCGAACTCGCCGCCGCCGCCTGCCTGCGCGCCTCCAGCCTCTCGCGCATCATCAAGGACCTCGAGGCACGGCAGTTCCTGCTGCGCCGGTCGCATCGCGAGGACCTGCGCAAGACCATGATCTCCATCACCCGGCGCGGCCGCGCCGCGGTCGAGAGCGTGATCCCGACCGCCGCCGGCGTCGCCGACGACATCGCCGAGCGCTACGGCTCGGAGCGCATCCTGGCCGTCCACGACCTGTCGAGCGCCCTCGCCACCACCCTCGGCGGCAACCTGCTCGACGACGAAGCGCAGTGAGAGGCGCGGGCGGGCCATGCCCGCCCCGTCAGCCGTCGGCCCGGGGCGCAGGCGCCCGGGCCAGCACCCTGTCGATCCGCCGTCCGTCCATGTCGACGATCTCGAAGCGCCAGCCGCGCCATTCCACCTCGTCGCCCACGGACGGGATCGCCTCCTTGACCCAGAGCAGCAGGCCGGCCAGCGTCTCGTAATCGCGGTCGGAATCGTCGAGCTCCGGGGAGGACAGCCGCTCGGCGAGCAGGTCGACCGGCAGGTCCCCGTCGAGGAGCCAGCTTCCGTCGGCGCGGCGCACGATCGCGCCGTCGGTCTCGGCGATGCTCTCCGCGGTGCCGCCGACGATCGACTCGAGGATGTCGGCGGCGGTGACGATCCCCTCGACGCTGCCGTATTCGTCCATCACCACCGCCATGTGCATCGGGGAGCGGCGCAGGAACTCGATGACGGTCAGCGCCGGCGCCGTCTCGGGCACCGCCTGTACCGGCTTCATCGCGGCGCGGATGTCGAGCTCCCGGCCCTCGAGAAGGTCGTCGAGCAGGTCCTTGGCCTGGACGATGCCGACGACCCCGTCGATCGTCCGCTCGTAGACCGGATAGCGCGAATGCACCGCCGAGGTGAGGACCTCGACGATCCGGTCGCGGTCCCAGGCGAGGTCGATCGCCACCACGTCGCGACGCGGCGTCATGATCCCGCGGATGCTGCGGTCGGAGAAGCGCATCACCCCCGACATCAGCTCCTTCTCCTCCGGCTCCAGGATGCCGCTCCTGGTGCCCTCGGCGATGACGGCGCGGATCTCCTCCTCGGTGACGGAGGACCCGGACGGGCGGTCGAGGCGCAGCAGCTTCAGGACGAGCGCGCTGGAGGCGTCGAGCAGGGTCGCCAGCGGCGAGGCGAGTCGCGCCACCACGGTCATCGGCCCGGCCACCAGCGAGGCGACCCGCTCCGGATTGCTGAGGGCGATCCGCTTCGGCACCAGTTCGCCGATGACCAGCGAGCCGTAGGTGATCGAGCCCACCACCACGGCGATGGCGAATGGGCCGGCGACTCCCGCCGAGAGGCCGGCGGCGACCATCTGCGCCTCGAGCGGCCCGGCCAGCGCCGCGCCCGAGTAGGCGCCGGCGAGAATGCCGACCAGGGTGATGCCGATCTGCACCGCGGAGAGGAAGCGGCCGGGGTCCTCGGCGAGCCGCAGCGCGCGGGCGGCGCCCCGGTCGCCCTCCGCGGCCATTCCCTCGAGCCGTGCCCGGCGGGAGGACACGATGGCGAGCTCGGACATGGCAAACCAGCCGTTCACCAGCAGCAGCACGACGACCACCGCGATATCGAACCCCAGCGACATGCCCCGTTGGCTCTCCCCGGCCGGTCAGTTGAACGCCTGGTGGACCAGGTAGATCCCGACACGGACGAGACCGTAGACGACCGTCGAGGCTATGGCCATGCTGATCGCGGCGAGCGCGATGCCGATCAGGGCGGCGAGGCCGTCGAACTCGATCAGCGCCAGGGCGATGAAGCAGATCGAGAAGGCGGGCAAGAGGTTCGCGAGCGGGATCGGCAGCGTCAGCACGATCGCCATCGCCAGCACCACCGCGGCCAGCGCCCGCTCGCCGGCCGGGGTGAACAGGCCGGTGGCGCGCTGCGTGAGCATCCGCTCCAGCCGCCGCAGCCAGGGATCGGCCTGGCGGACGAAGCGGCGGAAGTCCTCGGTCGCGATCGACCGGTTGCCGATCACCCGCGGAAACCAGGGGCGGGGCCGGCCGAACAGCATCTGCGCGGCAATCAGGACGAGCGGCAGGCCGAGCACCGCGGTGACGCCGGGCACCGGGTTCGGAATCGCGTTGGGAATGGCGAAGACGAGAAGCAGCAGCCCGTAGGCCCGCTCCTCCAGGATGTCGACGATGTCGGCGAGCCGCACCCGGTCGGAGGCCCAGGTCTCGGCGAAGTCCGCGAGAAGGCGGGAGGCGGAGGCCGGCTTCTCCCGCCGGCGGAAACCCCTGTCGTTGTCGAGCACGGACCGCGGTCCCCCCGCATCTTCGTTGACGCCGCTGCTGCCGACCTCCCGCCGGCTCGGGCGGAGGGATTATGCCCGAGGAGCTGACGAGAGTGTGACGAACACTGCGGCGGCACCGGGGTTCGCCACTTTGCCGCAGGCCAGAAACGAAGAACCCCGCCTCGGGGGCGGGGTCCGTCAGTCTTGTGCATCGCACCCGCCGGCGGCGGGCTTCGGCTCAGCGCCGGCCACGGGCGGCCTCGGCGATCGACGCGCGGTTGAGCCCGATGTCGTTCAGCTCGCGGTTGGAAAGCCGGGAAAGCTCGCGGTAGGTGTTGCGGTACGCGCCGTAGGTGCGCAGGCGCTGCGTCAGGGTGTCGAACATGTCGTCTCTCCGTGTCGGTGCCGCCTTCATCGGCGACGTCCCGGAAATAAGACCGCAGGGCCCCCGCGACCAGTCGCGCAAAGGCGGGCGTGCCATGCACCTGGCGCATGGCGCACCGAATCGGTTCCGTTTGTCATGCACGGTGCACCTGGCTGCACCGCAGCATGCTGGCGGGTCAGAAGGTCACCACGGAGCGGATCGACTTGCCCTCGTGCATCAGGTCGAAGGCGGTGTTGATCTCGTCGAGCGGCATCACGTGGGTGATCAGGTCGTCGATGTTGATCTTCCCCTCCATGTACCAGTCGACGATCTTCGGCACGTCCGTCCGCCCGCGCGCGCCGCCGAAGGCGGTGCCGCGCCAGACGCGGCCGGTGACCAGCTGGAACGGCCGGGTGGCGATCTCCTTGCCCGCCTCGGCGACGCCGATGATGATCGACTCGCCCCAGCCGCGGTGGCAGCACTCCAGCGCCTGGCGCATCACCTCCACGTTGCCGGTGGCGTCGAAGGAGAAGTCGGCCCCGCCGCCGGTGAGGTCGCCGATCGCCTGCACCACCTTGTCGCGGCCCACCTCGTTCGGGTTGATGAAGTCGGTCATGCCGAACTTGCGCGCCATGTCGGCCTTCGCCGGATTGATGTCGATGCCGATGATCCGGTCGGCGCCGACCATCCGCGCGCCCTGGATGACGTTGAGGCCGATGCCGCCGAGGCCGAACACCGCGACGTTGGCGCCCGGCCAGACCTTCGCCGTGTAGATCACCGCGCCGATGCCGGTGGTGACGCCGCAGCCGATGTAGCAGATCTTGTCGAACGGCGCGTCCTCGCGGACCTTCGCCACCGCGATCTCCGGCAGCACGGTGAAGTTGGAGAAGGTCGAGCAGCCCATGTAGTGGAACACGGTGCCGCCGTCGCAGGAGAAGCGGCTGGTGCCGTCCGGCATCACGCCCTGGCCCTGGGTGGCGCGGATCGAGGTGCAGAGGTTGGAGCGGCGCGACAGGCACGTCTTGCAGTTGCGGCACTCGGGCGTATAGAGCGGTATGACGTGGTCGCCGGGCCTTACCGTGGTCACCCCCGCGCCGACCTCCCGCACGATGCCGGCGCCCTCGTGGCCCAGGATGGCGGGGAACTTCCCCTCCGAGTCGAGGCCGGAGAGGGTGTAGGCGTCGGTGTGGCAGACGCCCGTCGCCATCACCTCCACCAGCACCTCCCCGGGCTTCGGGCCGGCGATCTCCACGGTCTCGATGGTCAGCGGCTTGCCAGCCTCCCAGGCGACGGCGGCGCGGCTCTTCATGTCGATCTCCCCGGTTTGGTCGCGCCGAGCCTATCCGCTGCGGGCGCCGGGCCGCAACAGGGGCCGCGGCGCGATGCGGCCGCGGGCCGTCGTCACGGCCCCCTCGCGCAAGCGTGATCCGGATTGACGTAACAAATGTCGCGCTCGCGCGGATGATGCCCGAGAACATCGCGGCGGCCGAGTTTCCGGCCGACCCCGCCTCGGACCCTGGAAGGTCGGCATGAACCTGGATTTCTACGGCTTCGAACACTCCGGCCGGAACGCGGCCGCGGATGCGGCCTTCGGGGAGGCGGTCCGCGGCGTGGCGGCGCACAGGCCGACCAGCGGCCCCGCCCTCGGCCGGGCGCTGGAGGCGGACCCGGAGCATGTCGGCGCGCTCGCCCTGAAGGGCTTCGCCAATGTCGTGCTCGCCCGCGGCGAACTCGCCGCCGCCGCCGTCGAGGCGGCCGGGGCGGTGCGGGGCGCCATCGCCCGCCGTGATGGCGGCACCGCCGACGAGCGCGTGCTCGCCGACGCCCTCGACGAGGCCGCCGCCGGACGGTTCCGCGTCGCGGCGGACCGGCTCGACGACGGCTTCCGCGACCGCCCGGCCGTGTTCCTGCCGTTCAAGCTCTCCCACGCGCTCCGCTTCATGCTGGGCGACCGGGCCGGAATGCTCGCCGCCTCGGAGCGGATGATGCGGGCCTGGTCGCCGGATCTCGCCGCCGCCGGCTTCCTCGCCGGCTGCCACGCCTTCGCCCTGGAGGAGCACGGCTTCTACCGCGCGGCGGAGCGCATCGGCCGCCTTGCCGTCGATCTCGAGCCGGAGGACGCCTGGGGGCTGCACGCGGTCGGTCACGTGCACGAGATGCGCGGAGACACCGCGGCGGGCATCGCCTGGCTGGAAGCGACGCGGCCGAACTGGTCGGCCTGCAACAATTTCGCCTTCCACGTCGCCTGGCACCTCGCCCTCTTCCACCTCGAGGCCGGCGACGGCGAACGGGTGCTGGATCTCTACGACCAGGCGGTGCGGCCGAACGAGAGCGACGACTTCCGCGACGTCGCCAACGCCGTCTCGCTGCTCTGGCGGCTGGAGCGCCGCGGCGTCGACGTCGGCGACCGCTGGCAGTCGCTGGCGGTGGTGGCCGAGCGGCGGCGGCGCGACACCACCCTGGTCTTCGCCAGCCTGCACACCCTCCTCGCCCTCGTCGCGCTCGGCGACCGGGACGGCGTCGCCGACCTCGTCTCGGCGCTCGAGGCGCGGGCCGCCGGCCAATGCGACCAGGCAGACGTCGCGGCCGCCATCGGGCTGCCGCTCGCCCGCACCATCGCCGGCCTGCCGGGCGGTGTCCGGCCCGACTCGCTGGTCGAGGCGCTGCCCGCGCTTGGCGGCAGCCACGCGCAGCGCGACGTCTTCGTCCTCTCGCTCGCAGAGGTCGCCGCCCGGACCGGGCAGGAAGCCGCCCTCGCCCGCGTCCACGCCGTCCGGCGGCGGCTCCACGCGGACGACGCCCTGTTCGCCGCCGTCGAGGCGAGGCGGCCGGCCGTCGCCCGCTCGGCCTGACCCGGGGGCATCGCCATGGCATCTTCCGCGACCCGCGACACCCTCTTCCCCGCCGCCGACCGCTCGACCGCGGCCACGGTCGTCCTCGCCGGCGCGCTCGCCCTCCTCGCCTCGGAAGTCTTCGCCCGCTTCGCCGCACCGTCGCTGATCGGCGGCGTCACCGAACCGGCGGAGCTGATCCAGGCCGTGCTCGGAATCGCCGACCGCAGGGCGGCGGAGGGCCTCCACCTCGGCCTCGGCCTCGTCGCCCTGCCGCTCGCCTACCTGTTCCTTGCCCGGCCGCTGTTCCGGCTGATGTTCCCGGAGATGCCCGCGCCGGTGGCGGGCCTCGTGTTCGGCGCGGCGCTCTGGGTCGCGGGGCTCTACGCGGCGGCCCACCTCGTCGCCGGCTTCCCGCCGTTCCTCGGCTTCGCCCCGGCGGCCTGGGGCTCTCTCGCCGCCCAGGCGGTGTTCGGGCTGGTGCTCGCCTCGGTGATCCGGATGCGCGAGGGGCGGCCTCAGTGACCGAGCCAGCCGAGCGCCAGGCCCAGCCACTCGCCCCGGACCTCGTGGCCGCCGTCGTGCAGGCAGAGCGCGACGGGGCCGCGCGCGCATCCGCTCGCCACCCGGCAGTCCATGCCCTCGACCACCGGCGCGGGCGCCTCGGCCACGCAGCCCGCCCCCTCCTTCAGGATGGCGAGCGAGCGGAAGGTGTCGCCCTGGCGGAAGCGCTCGCCGATCGGGCGCCCCACCAGCGGGAAGATGACGTCGTCGCGGCCGTGCACGTGGACGATCGGCGGCGCGCCGGCGCAGTCGGGCGCGGATGGCAGCGGCTCCCAGAACACGCCGGCGAAGGTGATCGCGCCGGCGAAGCGGTCGGGATGGTCGCAGAGCGCCGAGAAGACCATCGAGGCGCCCTGGGAGAAGCCGGAGGCGAAGACCCTGTCCCCTGCGAAACCGAAGCGGGCCTGAAGATCGTCGAGCACGGCCCCGACGAAGGCGGTCTCGTCCCGGCGCTCAGACGGCGATCCGGGATGGGACCAGCTGCCGCCCGCCCCGTCGGGGGCGGCGAAGGCGAGGCCGCGGGCGAAGGCGGCGCCCTTCAGCCCCCTCGCCCTCATCTGGCCTTCCGCCGAGCCGCGGTAGCCGTGGAAGAAAAGGACCACGCCGGAGGCCTCGCCCGCCGGCGGCACCTCGATCCGGTATTCGCCTCCGGCGACGGCGCATGCTACGGAACCGCCGCACCCGGCGGCGACGGCGGGCGCCGCCAGGAGGCCGGCGAGAAGGACGGGAAGAAGGCGATGGATCTTCATGGAGGCTCCCGGACTGCCGGAGCAGAGAAGCGCAGGGCGCCGGGCTCCGCCAGCGCCGATCGCCGCCCGGTGATCACCTCTTCGCGAGCGCCGCGATGACCCGCGTCGCCGACACCGTCGCCGCCGTCCTCGCCGCCCACGGCGTTCGCCACGCCTTCGGCATGCCGGGCGGCGAGGTGGTCACGCTGATCGACGGCCTCGGCGGCGCCGGCATCCGCTTCCACCTCGCCCGCCACGAGACCGCCGCCGCGATCATGGCCGCCGGCTGCCACGCGGCGGGCGGCGGGCCGGGCCTCCTCGTCACCACGGTCGGCCCCGGCCTTGCCAATGCGGTGAACGGGATCGCCGACGCCGCGCAGGAGCACGTCCCGCTGGTGGTGATCTCCGGCGTCGTCGACCGGTCCACCCGCGCCCGCTACACCCACCAGGTGATCGACCAGGCCGCCCTTCTCCGCCCGCTGGTCAAGGCGAGCTTCGAGGTGGAACCGGAGAGCGCCGGGCCGACGGTCGCCCGGGCGCTCGCTCTGGCGCTCGCCGAGCCGCCCGGCCCCGTGCACCTCGACCTCTCCCCGGCGGTGGCCGCCTCGCCCGATCCCGCGCCGCGGGTGATCGCGCCGGTGCGGCGGCTGGCGCCGGCGCCGACGGCCGGGGACCCGGCCGTCGCCGAGGTCGCCGCCCGCCTCGCCGCCGCCCGCCGGCCGCTGGTCCTCGCCGGCCACGCCGCGGTCCGCTCCGGCGCGGGCGGGGCGCTGCTCGCGCTCGCCGAGCGGCTCGCCGCGCCGGTGATCACCACCTACAAGGCCAAGGGGCTGGTGGACGAGGACCACCCGCTGTCGCTCGGCGGCGCGGGCCTGTCGCCGGCCGCCGACCGGATCCTGCTCGACGCGGTCCGCGGCGCCGACCTGGTGCTCGCCGTCGGCTACGATCCGATCGAGATGCGGCTCGGCTGGCTCGACCCGGTCGAGGCGCCGGAGCGGATGATCGAGGTGGGCCCGGCCGCGGACCACGCGATGCACCACGCCGGGGCGCGGCTCGACGCCGACCCCGCCACCGTCCTCGCGGCCCTCCTCGGCGCCCTCCCTGGCGGGGCGCGCCCGCCGGACGGACGGGCCGAGGCCGCCCGCGCCGCCCTTTCCACCCGCTTCGCCGGACCCGCGGAGGGCTTCGGCCCGCATGCGGTGATCGCGGCGCTGCAGCGCGCGGCCGGCGACGAGGCGATCGTCACCGTCGACTCCGGCGCCCACCGCATCCTCCTCAGCCAGGCCTGGACGGCGCGCCGGCCGGGCCGGCTGCTGCAGTCGGCCGGATTCTGCACCATGGCCGCGGCGCTGCCGCTGGCCATCGGCGCCGCCGTCGCCGATCCCGGCCGCCGCGTCTTCGCCGTGATGGGCGACGGCGGGCTGGAGATGGGGATCGGCGAACTCGCCACCCTGCGCGATCTCGGGCTGCCGGTGACGGTCGTCGTCTTCCAGGACCGCAGCCTCGCGCTGATCGCGCTGAAGCAGGCGGCCGCGGGCCTGGCGCCGGCGGGCGTCGCCCTCGGCGAGACGGACTTCGCCGCGGTCGCCGCCGGCTTTGGCGGCATCGGCGTCAACGTCGACGGCGCGCCCGCCCTCGAGGAGGCCCTTGCCGCGGCGGCGTGCGCCGACCGCTTCACCCTCATCGCCTGCCGGTTCGACGCCGATGCTTACCAGAACGCGTTCTGACCCGGCCGCGGCCACCGCCGCGAAGACCGCGCGCGGGCCCCGCGACCCGCGCCTCGACGTCTTCCGCGGCATCGGCATGTTCATCATCCTCATTGCCCATGTGCCCGGCAACGCATGGACGCTGTGGATCCCCGCACGCTTCGGCTTCTCCGACGCCACCGAGATCTTCGTCTTCCTCTCCGGGATGGCCTCGGCGATCGCCTTCGGCCGGGTGTTCGACCGCAGCGGCATGGCGATCGGCAGTGGGCGGGTGGCGCACCGGGTGTGGCAGGTCTACTGGGCGCATGTCGGCACCTTCGTCGTCATCGCCGCGCTGATGGTAATCGCCGGCGACACACCGCGCGGCGAGAGCTACGTGCAGAGCCTCAACCTCCGCTGGTTCTTCGAGACCCCCGGGCCGCTGCTGGTCAGCTTCCTGACGCTCACCTACGTGCCCAACTACTTCGACATCCTGCCGATGTACCTCGTCATCCTGGCCATGATGCCGGTGATGCTGGCGGCGGAGCGGCTGCACCGCGCCCTCCCCTTCCTGCTGATGGCGGCGATCTGGGGCATCGCGCAGACCGGCGCCCTCGACCTTCCGGCCGAGCCCTGGTCGGACCGGACCTGGTACTTCAACCCGTTCGGCTGGCAACTCGTCTTCTTCACCGGCTTCTTCATCATGCGCGGGCGGATCCCCGTGCCGGGGTGGGATCCGCGGATCGCCATCGCGGCCGCCGCGGTCGTGCTCCTCACGGTGCCCTTCGCCTGGTACCGCGCCCTCGACGCGGTCCCGGCGCTGCGGGAAGCCGCCACGGCGATCGCCCCCCTCACCGACAAGACGCACTTCGGCATCCTGCGCTTCGTCCACTTCCTCGCGCTCGCCTGGCTCGCCGCCAACCTGGTGGGCGAAGGCGGGCGGCGGCTCAAAGGCCCCGCGTTCCGGGTGGTCGCCAGGGTCGGCCAGCAGTCGCTGGCGGTGTTCATCACCGGCATGGTCACCGCCCGCGCCCTCGGCATCCTGCTCGACCAGACCGGCCGCGATCCCGCCTCGGTGGCCGCAGCCAATCTCCTCGGCTTCGCAGTGCTGATCGTGACGGCCTACGTCGTCGGCTGGTTCAAGGACTCGCCCTGGAAGCAGTAGTTCACACCGCAAGCATGGCGGAGCCCCGCCCTCCCGTTCCGTTTCTATGCTTTCGAATGAAAACAACATGCCTGTTCGGCGCGGAACGCTCGTTCCGCTGTGAACAACCCGGCGGCGCCGGGTGGTGCGAATCACCGCGTTAAGGTTTCATTAACAGACAGGTCGCATGCTTTGGGTAGTGCTTCAGGGAGGGCGCAGCCAATGCACGAATTGGCCCTGGTCTTGGCCGTCGCCATCGCACTCGGCCTCGTCGCCGGACGCCGGTTCGGCGCCCTCAGGATCGGGCTGGCGTCGGCGCTGATCTTCCTCGCGGGGATGACGCCGCTCGGGCATGCCTTCGGCACGGGCCTCGGCGAACACGTCGCCGCCAACGCGCTGGCGCTTCTCACCTTCCAGCTGTCCGCGCTCGCCTCGATGGCGATCCCGGCCGGCTGGCTGCGCGACGTCGCCCGGCTCGCCGAGGGGCGCTCCGGCGACCAGGCGCGCGCCCGCCACTGACGCGACCGGGGGCGCCGGGCCTCAGCCGACCACCTCGACACCCATCCGCCAGCGCCGCGCCTCGCCGGGCGCGAGAATAACGATTCCCGGCTTCTCACGGAAATCGCCGGCAAAGCCCGCCGGGTCGGCATGGCCCTGCCAGGGTTCCACGCAGACATAGGGAGCGCCGGCGCCCGGCTTGGTCCAGATGCCGAGGTCGGGCGAGTCCGGGAAATCGATCGCGAGCCGCCGCCGGCCCTCGACGCCGTAGACGAGGCGCCGCGAGGCGAGCCCGGCGAACACCAGCGCGCCGCCGGCAAACAGGTTGTCGGAGAGGGCGAGGCGGCGGTCCCTGACCGGCGAGGGCCCCGCTTCGGCCGAGAGGAGGCTGTCCGGGTCGGGCCGGCGGACGGGGCCGGGCTCGTCGGCCTCGAATATCATCACGTGGTCCTCGCGCGCGCCGCCGAAGGGCAGCGGCCAGCGGAAGCCCGGGTGGAAGCCGAAGCTCGCCGGCAGAGGCTCGCCGCCGGGGTTGGAGAGCACCGCCGTCGTCTCCAGCCGGTCGCCGGCGATCGCGTGGGTGACGTCGAGGCGGAAGGCGAAGGGGTAGGCGGCGCGGGTCCCGGCGTCGTCCTCGAGGCGCAGCGTCACCGCGTCCGCCGAGGCGGCGACCACCGAGAAGCCGCGGCGGCGGGCGAAGCCGTGCTGGGGCAGCGAGTAGGTCGCCTCCCCGAGCCGGTAGGTGTCCCCGGCCACCCGGCCGACGATCGGGAAGAGCAGCGGCGCGCGCCCGGACCAGACGGCCGGATCGCCGCTCCAGAGGAGGTCCGCCCCCTCGAAGACGAGGGTCTGCAGCTCGGCCCCGAGGGTCGAGACGGTGGCGGCGAGCCGGGAACCGGCGATCGTGAGGAGCGTTCCGCTGGTCATGTCGATCGGTCGCCCGAACCGGGCCGCCGGTCAAGTCCCCCGGGATGGCGGAGGCCATCGGAAGGAGAGATCATGGACCTTTCCGGCAAGGTGGCGCTGGTGACCGGAGCCGGATCCGGCATCGGCAGGGCCTCGGCCGTGCGCTTCGCGGCGGCCGGCGCGGCGGTGGGCGCCCTCGGGCGCACCGAGGAGGAGGTGCGCGACACCTGCGCGGAGATCCGCAGCGCCGGCGGTCGGTCGATCGCCCTCACGGCGGACATCTCCGTCGAGGAGGAGATGCGCACCGCGATCGACCGGCTCGCCGGCGAGTGCGGCGGCCTCGACGTGGTCTTCGCCAACGCCGGCGTCAACGGCGTCTGGGCGCCGATCGACGAGTTGAAGCCGGAGGAGTTCGACCGGACCGTCACGATCAACCTCCGCGGCACCTTCCTCACCCTGCACCTCTCGGTGCCGCACCTGAAGCGACGGGGCGGCGGCTCGATCCTGGTCACCAGCTCGATCAACGGCACGCGCACCTTCACCACCCCTGGCGCCACCGCCTACGCCTCCACCAAGGCGGCGCAGTACGCCATGGTGCAGATGCTCGCCGTGGAACTCGGGCCGCACAAGGTGCGCGTCAACGCCATCTGCCCCGGCCGGATCGACACCGAGATCGAGGAAAACACCGAAACGCACCGCGCCGACGCGGCCGCCTTTCCCTCCGAATTCCCCGAAGGCGACATCCCGCTCACCGGCAAGGAGGCCGGCAAGGCGGCCGACGTCGCCGAGCTCGCGCTCTTCCTCGCCTCCCCCTCCGCCCGGCACATCACCGGCACCGCGGTGTGGATAGACGGCGCCCAGTCGCTGGTGCGCTGATCCGGCGCTCCCGTCGCGACTGGCGCCCGCCGGCCATGGACCTTAGGGTGGCGCCGGCGAATCCGGGACGGCGGCGAAGGGAAGCGGATGCGGGATCCGGCGGAGGTGTTGAGGACGGTCTTCGGCTTTCCGGAGTTCCGGCCCGGCCAGGGCGAGGTCGTGGAGCACGTCGCCGCGGGCGGCGACGCGCTGGTGCTGTTCCCGACCGGCAAGGGCAAGTCGCTCTGCTACCAGATCCCGGCGATCGCCCGCCAGGGCACCGGCATCGTCGTCTCGCCGCTGGTGGCGCTGATGCACGACCAGGTGGAGAACCTGCGCCAGGCCGGCGTCCGCGCCTCCGCGCTCCATTCCGCGCTCGACCCGGAGGAGGCCCGGTCGGTGCGCGAGGAGGCGCGTTCGGGGGCGCTGGATCTTCTCTATGTCACGCCGGAGCGGCTCCTCACCAACGGCTTCATCGATTTCCTCGGCCGCATCCCCCTCGCGCTCTTCGCCATCGACGAGGCGCATTGCGTCAGCCAGTGGGGCCACGACTTCCGCCCGGAATACGCCGGGCTCGGCATCCTCGGCGAGCGCTTCCCGGGCGTTCCACGCATCGCCCTCACCGCGACCGCCGACCCGCGCACCCGCGACGACATCGTCCGCTCGCTGAGGCTCGAGGACGCGGCCGTCTTCGAGGCGAGCTTCGATCGCCCCAACATCAGCTACACCATCGCCGAGAAGCAGGAGCCGAAGCGCCAGCTGCTCGACGTCCTCGCCCGCCACCGCGGCGAGAGCGGCATCGTCTACTGCCTCAGCCGCAAGTCGGTGGAGGCGACGGCGGAGTGGCTGAACGGCCGCGGCATCCGCGCCCTGCCCTACCATGCCGGGCTCGACCGGGCTGTGCGCACCGCCAACCAGGACGCCTTTCTCAAGGAGGAGGGGCTCGCCCTCGTCGCCACCGTCGCCTTCGGCATGGGCGTCGACAAGCCCGACGTGCGCTACGTCGTCCACATGGACCTGCCCTCCAGCATCGAGGCCTACTACCAGGAGACCGGCCGCGCCGGTCGCGACGGCTTTCCCGCCGAGGCCTTCATGGTGTTCGGCATGGGCGACGTGGTGCTGAGGCGCCGGATGATCGACGAGGGCGGCGCGCCGGACGCGGTGAAGCGGATCGAGCGCGCCAAGCTCGACGCCCTCGTCGCCCTTTGCGAGACCTGCGACTGCCGGCGGCAGACGATCCTGCGCCATTTCGGCGAGCCGCACCCGGGCGGCTGCATGGCCTGCGACACCTGCCTCGAGCCGGTGGCGCAGTGGGACGGCACGGAGGCGGCGCAGAAACTGCTCTCGGCGATCGTCCGCACCGGCCAGCGCTTCGGCGCCGGGCACGTCATCGACGTGCTGCGCGGGCGCACCACGGACAAGGTCGTGCAGTTCGGACACGACCAGGTGAAGACCTTCGGGGTCGGCGCCGACATGGACGCCAAGGCCTGGCAGTCGGTGCTGCGCCAGCTGGTCTCGGCCGGGGTGGTGGGGGTGGACCACGAGGGCTACGGCGCCCTCGTCCTCGGCGAGGGCGCGCGGGAGATCCTGAAGGGCGAGCGGACCATCACGCTCCGCCAGGCCGCGCCGCCCCGCAAGACGCGGCGGCAGCGGCAGGCCGAGGCGGCGCCGGTCGAGGCGGGGACGCCCGACGCGCTGCTGTTCGAGCGGTTGAGGGCGACGCGCACCGCGCTCGCCCGCGAGCAGGGCGTGCCGCCCTACATCGTCTTCGGCGACGCCGCCCTCTGGTCGATGGTGGCGGTGAAGCCGCGGACCCTCGACGAGATGGCGACGGTGAGCGGCGTCGGCGCCGAGAAACTGAAGCGCTACGGCCGGCAGTTCCTCGCCGCCGTCGCCGAATGGCGGGATGCGGCGGAGCCCGCCTGAGGGCGCCTACTCCTCCTCGCTCTGGTCGCTCTCCGGCTTGCGGTGGCGGCTCTCCTGGTTCATGCCCTGGCGGCTCACCGGGAATTCGCTCTGCCGCACGCCCTCCTTCGGCGTCTTCGCCGGCGGATTGCGGAGGATCTCCTCGTTGGTCTCGTGGAGGTCCTGCTCGCGCGGATAGTCGGGCTTGCGCTCGAACTCGCGGATCTGCTGCTCGTGGGTCTTCCTGCCGGCCATGGCGTTTCTCCTGTCGGGTTCGTCCCCCCGGGACCCCGGTTCACGTCACCGCCAGCACCAGCGCGACCAGGATCGCGAGGATCAGGCCCGCGATGAAGATCGCGCGCCGGCGGCGGGTGGTGAGGATGATCTCTCCCTGCCGGACGTCGCCGGCCTCGAAGGTGGGCGGCGCGCCGGGATCGGTGTCGACCGGTCCGTGCTGCTTGTGCGGGTCATGCGGATCCATCGGCCTGGCTCCCGTGCCGGAGGGTCAGCGCTTGCGGGCGAGGTCGCTGCCGTCCTCGTAGTGCTGGAGCAGCAGCGGCAGCATCCGCTCGGCGTAGTCGACGATCGGCTGCTCGCCGCCGGCGAAGGCGTAGCGGCGGAAGAGGTCGATCGCCTCCTGGTGGACGTAGAGCTGGCGCCTCAGGTACTCGGCCTCGAACTCCTTGCCGCCGAAGTCGGAGAGATTGTCGAGCATCTCCCGGTGGACGGGCACGAGTTCCGGGTCGCCGGGGGCGAGGTCCGCCTCGGCGGCCGCGGCGCGCAGCGCCTCGGTGGCCTGCCCGTGGTCGTTCATCGTCCCCTTGGCGAAGGCGATGACGTCTCCGGACATGCCGCGCTCCAGCGCGAGGCGCCCGGCCATGACCTCGAAGAGGTTCAGGCTCGCCGCGCGGGCGACGAAACTTGCTGTACCGATGGCGGCGGCGGCCGTGGCACCGGTCTCGGCCTCCGGGCCGGCTCCGGCCGGTGGCGGCGCCGGGTTCGGCAGAGTCTCCTGGGCCGTGCCCGGCGCCGCGACGAGCATGACGGCAAGGGCTGCGGCTGCGGGGAGCTTCATCGGTCGGTCCTTCCGTCTGGATGTCGCCGTGGGCAATGCGCCTTCGACAGGTCAACCGGTGCGCGGCGCTCCGGTTCCGGGCCGGCGGCGATGCACGGGCCCGGTCAGGGGATGAGGTCGTCGGCGCCCGAGGCGCGCCGGGCCGTCAGCATGACCAGGCACCAGCCCGCCTTGGTGGGCTTCCAGCAGCAGCCGTCGGCGACGACGAGGCCGCGCTCGATCAGCACCGGCGGGATGTGCTCGCTGCGCAGCATCCGCCCGGCCTCGCGCGTGAGATGCTCGAGGACGCGCCACTCGCGCTCGCCGATCCCGGCGGTCCGGTCCTCCATGATGCGGTCCTCCTTGGCCAGGGCCTTCAACGGCAAAAGGCGGGTCGCCCCCGGATCGGGGCGCCCCGCCTTTTCACCTTCGGCGGTGCGTTGCGGCTCCGCGGTCAGTCGGCGTGGGGGCTGTTCACCCGCCCGGTGGCGCGGTCGAGGTTCGGACCGAACCACGGCTTGGTCTGGTAGATCGTCTCCGGCGCGTCGTTGGTGGCGATCGCCGAGGTCGACACCGCGTCGACCGGCCGCGGCGCCACGCGATCGTCGGCAAGCTCGAGCTGGCGGTCATAGGAGCGGGAGAAGGCCGGGTCGGTCACCTGGCTGCGGTCCCAGCCGGCGAGGGCCGGAGAGGCGATGGCGAGCGACAGGGCGGCGGCGGCGAAAGCGGAAACATACTTGGTCATATCTGTCTTCCTTGTTCTCGAATTCGAGAGGCGAATACAAGCACTCACCTTTTCTCAGGCAGGCTCTGTCCCGCGTCTCTCGAGGACTTATCTAGGCGCTCGCTCCATATTCGGCAAATGATATGAGAAAGACCGGCTCGTGAACGTCTTTCACGACACGAGGACCGGCCCTCTCGGTTCCATCACGGCGATTTCAACGGCGCGAGTACTTGCCGCCGGCCGCTTTCACCAGCGCTATTCCGCCCACTCCGCCCAGTCCCGGCGCAGGTCGTCGGCCCGGGCGATCGTCACCCCGAGGCCCTGCAGGGCCTCGGCGGAAATGCGCACCAGCGCCGCGTTGTCGGGCGCGAGGCGGCCGTCCGGCAGCAGGCGGTTGTTCTCGAAGCCGACCCGGACGTGCCCGCCGAGCAGCGCCGCCGCGGTGGTCGCGGCCGCCTCGCGCCGGCCGAAGGCGCAGACGCTCCAGTGGCCGAAGCGCGGCGCGCCGACGGCGATGAAGGGCAGCAGGTCCGCCGGCGCGGAGACCTGCCCGGGCGTGTAGCGGCCGAGCACGTAGAGCACCGGAATGTCGTCGGCCGGGACGAGGCCCCGCCGCTTCATGTCGTCGAGGCGCACCCCCTCCTCCGGCGCGTAGAGGATGACCTGCGGGACGATGCGCTCGCTCTTCAGGTCCGCGAGGAAGGCGGCGAAGTCGGCTTCCGCGGCCTCGTCCGGCACGAGTTCGCGCAGCGCCAGCGACACCGCCTCCGGCCGCACCTCCCGCACCACCGCCATCTGCTCGGACGGCCGATAGCGGCCGAGCGACTCCGAGGTGATCTGCAGGACGAGGCGCCGGCCGACCGCGGCCCGGATCGCGGCGGTGGCATCGCGATAGGCGGCGGCGTCGAGGAGATGCCCGCCGTCGCGGTCGCGCACATGCACGTGGATCATCGCCGACCCCGCCTCGAGGCACGCCGCGGCGGTGCGGGCGAGCGCCGGCGGGTCGAGGGGGATCGCCGGATGGTCGGCCTGCGTCAGCCGGCCGCCGTTCGGGGCGACCGCCACGGCGACGGGCCCGTCCGCCCCGGTGGGTTCGCTCTGCATGCTTTGTGCTCCAAATGATGCAAGATTGGGCATCTATGAGACAATCGTTGCATGCCTCGCGCCGCCCGTCTACACTGGGCCTATGGACGCGCAGCACCTCGGCGAGCGTATCGTCACGGCCTACGGCAGCCTGCCGGCGCAGCTGCAGAAGGCTGCGCGCTTCATCCTCGACAACCCGGAGGACGTCGCCCTCCTGTCGATGCGCGAGCAGGCGAGGCGCGCCGGCATCCAGCCCTGGACCATGAGCCGCCTCGCCAGGCGCCTCGGCCTCGACGGCTACGAGGAGCTGCGCGCGCTCTATGCCGAGGCGATGCGCCGCGGCGCCGGCAGCTTCGCCCGCCGGGCCTCGGTCCAGGTCGAGGACCAGCGGACCCGCGGGGAAATGGCGCTCGCCCGCGACATCGTCGCCACCACAGCGGCCGAGGTCAGCCGCCTCGCCGAGCCCGAGGCGCTGCGCGCGATGGTCGACGCGGCGCTCGGGCTGCACGAGGCGAAGCGGATCTTCTGTCTCGGCCTTCGCTCGAGCCATGCGGTGGCCGCCCAGTTCGCCTATGTGCTGTCGCTGATCGGCGAGAAGGCGGTCCTCGCCGACGGGTCCAGCTCCGGCCTCGACATGCTGCGCCATGCGGGGCCGGGCGATGCGATCCTCGCCGTCAGCGTCGCACCCTACACCCGCCGGACCGTGGAGGCGACCGACTGGTGCCGCAGGCGCGGCGTCCGCCTGGTCGCGATCACCGACAGCCCGGTCGCCCCGCTGGCGGCGATGGCCGATCCCGCCATCCTGGTCTCCACCGAGAGTCCCTCGTTCTTCCACGCCATGGCTCCCGCCTTCGTGGTCGGCGAGGTGCTGGCGGCGCTGCTGGCCGGGCGCGGCGGCGAGGCCTCCCTCGCCGCCCTCACCGAAACCGAGAAACAGCTGGCCGAGTTCGGGGTCCACTGGAACCCCGGGAAGAGGAAGACGTGACCCGCATCCTGCATAGAGCCATCGCCCCGGACCTCCCCGTCGCCGTCGGCGGGCGCGGCGTCGAACTGTTCGACGCCGCCGGGCGGGCCTACATCGACGGCTCCGGCGGCGCCGCCGTCTCCTGCCTCGGCCACGGCCACCCGGATGTGATCGCCGCGATCCGCGCCCAGGCGGAGGCGCTGGAATACGCCCACACCAGCTTCTTCACCACCGAGCCGGCCGAGCGCCTCGCCGACAGGCTGGTCGCCGGCGCGCCGGCTGGAATCAGCCACGTCTACTTCGTCTCCGGCGGATCGGAGGCCGTCGAGGCGGCGCTGAAGATGGCCCGCCAGTACCACGTCGAGCGCGGCCAGCCCGGCCGCCGCCACGTCATCGCCCGCCGCCAGAGCTACCACGGCAACACCCTCGGAGCGCTGGCCGCCGGCGGCAACATGTGGCGCCGCGAGCCGTTCCGGCCGATCCTCACCGAGACCCACCACATCGCCCCCTGCTACGCGTACCGCCATCGCGAGCCGGGCGAGAGCCTGGAGGCCTACGGGCGGCGGGCGGCCGACGAGCTGGAAGCGAAGATCGCCGAGCTCGGCCCGGAGACGGTGATGGCCTTCATCGCCGAGCCGGTGGTCGGCGCCACCGCCGGCGCGGTGCCTGCCGCCCCGGGGTATCTGAAGCGCGTCCGCGAGATCTGCGACCGCCATGGCGTGCTCCTGATCCTCGACGAGGTGATGTGCGGCATGGGCCGCACCGGCACGCTGCACGCCTGCGAGCAGGACGGCGTCGCGCCCGACCTGATGACCATCGCCAAGGGCCTCGGCGGCGGCTACCAGCCGATCGGCGCGACGCTGCTGTCGCGGCCGATCTTCGACGCCTTCGCGACCGGCTCGGGCGCGTTCCAGCACGGCCACACCTACATCGGCCACCCGGTCGCCTGCGCCGCCGCCCTCGCCGTTCAGGAGGTGATCGAGCGGGACGACCTCCTCGCCAACGTGCGGGCAATGGGCGAGCGGCTGGCGCTCCGGCTGCGGGAGCGGCTCGGCGATCACCCGCACGTTGGAGACCTTCGCGGCCGCGGATTGTTCAGGGGCGTGGAGCTGGTCGAGGACCGGGCGACCAGGGCGCCCTTCGACCCGGCATTGAAACTGCACGCGCGGATCAAGCGCGAGGCGATGGATCGGGGGCTGCTGGTCTATCCGGCCGGCGGCACCGTGGACGGGCGGATCGGCGACCACGTGCTGCTCGCTCCGCCCTTCATCGTCGACGAGGCGGTGGTGGACGCCATCGTCGACAGGCTGGGGGAGGCCATCGACGCCGCCATCGCGCGGCGGTGAGGCCGCCTTCCACGAACCGGCGGGCGCGGGATCTACTTTGCTTCTCGCGCGTTGTCAGTTGAGGCAGGTCCGGCGGTCCGGACCGCGCATCGGCTCGTGAGGAGCCCAACCACAGGGAGACATCGGGCAATGAAACCCAACAGGATTATCGGCCTCGGCCTCGCCGCGGTGATGGGAGCAAGCCTCGCCGTCGAGGCCGTCGGCGCGCAGGAGCAGAGGTTCGTCTCCGTCGGCACCGGCGGCGTCACCGGCGTCTACTACCCGGTCGGCGGCGCCATCTGCCGCCTGATGAACCAGAACCGGCGCGAGCACGGCATCCGCTGTTCGGTGGAGTCCACCGGCGGCTCGGTGTTCAACGCCAACGCCATCAAGGGCGGCGACCTCGAGTTCGGCGTCGTGCAGTCCGACGTGCAGTACAACGCCTTCAACGGCGTCGCCAACTTCGCCGACCAGGGCCCGTTCGAGGGCCTCAGGGCGATCTTCTCGCTGCACCCGGAGCCGCTCACCGTGGTGGCCCGCGCCGACAGCGGCGTCGAGACCTTTGACGACCTCAAGGGCAAGCGCGTCAACATCGGCAACCCGGGCTCCGGCCAGCGGGCGCTGATGGACCTGCTCATCGCCGAGAGGGGCTGGACGAACTCGGACTTCGCGCTCGCGGCCGAACTCGCCCCGGCCGAGCAGAGCTCGGCGCTCTGCGACAACAACATCGACGCCTTCGCCTACACCGTCGGCCATCCCGCCGGCGCGATCCAGGAGGCGACGACCACCTGCGACAGCACGATCGTGCCCGTCGAGGGCGAGGCGGTCGACAAGCTGGTGAACGACAATCCCTACTACTTCAAGGCCACCATCCCGGGCGGCATGTACCGCGGCAACCCGGAGGACGTGCAGACCTTCGGCGTCGGCGCCACGGTCGTCTCCTCGATCGACGTGCCTGAGGATGTCGTCTACATCTTCGTGAAGTCGGTGTTCGACAACTTCGAGGACTTCAAGGCGCTGCACCCGGCGCTCGCCAACCTGACCCCGGAGCAGATGGTGAACGCGGGCCTGTCCGCACCGCTGCACCCGGGCGCGGAGAAGTACTACCGCGAGCAGGGCTGGCTGCAGCAGTAGGGCGACCTCGGGAGGCGCCCGACGGGCGCCTCCCTCGTCCCGGGCACGGAGGGGGTGCGGGCGATGACCATGGAGAACGACAAGCGCGACGCCGAGGCGCGCGCGCGCATGGGCGACGCGGACCTCCAGGACCTGGTCGCCAGCACCGACACGGGAGCCCGTGAGCCGGCGGGCCCGAGCGGCTGGATCATCGCCGGGGTGGCGATGGCCTGGTCGCTGTTCCAGCTCTACATCGCCTCGCCGCTGCCCTTCATGCTGTCGAGCCTCACCGGGCTCCAGCTCGTCTTCAACGACACCCAGGCGCGGTCGATCCACCTCGCCTTCGGCCTGTTCCTCGCCTACATGGCGTTCCCGGCCTTCGCCCGCAGCCCCCGCGACCGGGTGCCGGTGACCGACTGGATCCTGGCGATCGCGGCCGCCTATGCGGCGCTCTACGTCTTTCTCGAGTATCACGAACTCGCCAGGCGGCCCGGCCTGCCGATCACCCAGGACCTGATCGTCGCGGGCGCCGGCGTGGTGCTGCTGCTGGAGGCGACGCGCCGGGCGCTCGGCCCGCCGCTGGCGATCGTGGCGATCGTCTTCCTGCTCTACGTCTTCTTCGGCTCCTCGCCGGTGGTGCCCGACATCATCCGCTGGGGCGGCGCCTCCTTCCCGCGGGCGATGGACCAGATGTGGCTATCGACCGGCGGCGTCTTCGGCGTCGCGCTCGGCGTCTCCACCGCCTTCGTGTTCCTGTTCGTCCTGTTCGGCTCGATGCTCGACCGGGCGGGCGCCGGCAACTTCTTCATCAAGCTCGCCTTCGCGCTGCTCGGCCATCTCCGCGGCGGGCCGGCCAAGGCCGCCGTGCTCGCCTCGATGATGACCGGCCTCATCTCCGGCTCCTCCATCGCCAACGTGGTGACCACCGGCACCTTCACCATCCCGCTGATGAAGCGCGTCGGCTTCACGGCGGAGAAGGCCGGCTCGGTCGAGGTGGCGAGCTCCGTCAACGGCCAGATCATGCCGCCGGTGATGGGCGCGGCCGCCTTCCTGATGGTGGAATACGTCGGCATCTCCTACCTGGAGGTGATCAAGCACGCCTTCCTCCCGGCCGTGATCTCCTACGTCGCGCTTCTCTACCTCGTGCACCTCGAGGCGGTGAAGAACGACATGCCGGTGCTGCCGAAGCGGGTCCACAACCCCGCGAGCGTGGCGATGCTGAGGGCCGGCATCGTGGTCGCCTCGATCCTGATCCTCGCCGGCGCGGCCTACTGGGGGATCCTGTTCGTCCGCTGGCTGCTGCCGGAGATCTCCGCGCCGGTGCTGATCGCGATTTTGCTTTCGGTCTATGTCGGCCTCGTCTGGCTCGCCGCCCGCTCCCCGGACCTGCCGCTGGACGACCCCGACGCCCCGGTGGTGGAACTGCCGCTCGCCTCGGAGGTCATCCGCACCGGGCTGCACTACCTGCTGCCGCTGTTCGTGCTCGTCTGGTTCCTGATGGTGGAGCGCAACTCGCCGGGCCTGTCCGCCTTCTACGCGGTGGTGCTGCTGATCGTCATCATCCTCACCCAGAAGCCGCTGAAGGCCCTGTTCCGGGGGGTCCGGAGCGCGGAGACGCGGGCGGCCCTCGTGGAGGGCGTGCACGACCTCGGCGTCGGCCTCGTGCTCGGCGCCCGCAACATGATCGGGATCGCCGCCGCCACCGCCGCCGCCGGCATCATCGTCGGAACCGTGACCCTCACCGGCATCGGCCAGGTGATGGCCGAGTTCGTCGAGTTCCTGTCCGGCGGCAACATCATGCTGATCCTGATCTACACCGCGATGATCAGCCTGGTGCTCGGCATGGGCCTGCCGACGACGGCGAACTACATCGTCGTCTCCTCGCTGATGGCGCCCGTCATCGTCCAGCTCGGCGCCGCCAACGGGGTGATCATCCCGCTGATCGCGGCGCACATGTTCGTCTTCTACTTCGGCATCATGGCGGACGTGACGCCACCGGTGGGCCTTGCCTCCTTCGCCGCGGCCGCGGTGTCGGGGGGCGACCCGATCAAGACCGGCTTCACCGCCTTCTTCTATTCGCTGCGGACGGTGCTGCTGCCCTTTATCTTCGTCTTCAACACCGACCTGCTGCTGATCGACGTCGGCTGGCTCGGGGCGATCTGGATCACCATCAAGGCGACCTTCGCCATGCTGATCTTCGCGGCCGCGACGCAGGGCTTCTTCCTCGCCCGCTCCCGGCTCTGGGAATCCGCCGCGCTGCTGCTGGTGACGCTGATGCTGCTCCGCCCCGGCTTCTTCCTCGACCAGTTGCAGCCGCCCTACGACGCCGTCGAGCCGCAGCGGATCTACGAGGCGGTGGAGGCCGAGCCGGACGACGCCGAGATCCGCCTCGTCATCCGCGGCCCGGACTACGACGACCCCGACGCCCTCGTCGAGCGGACGATGGCCTTCCGGCTCGGCCCCGCCGGCGAGAGCGGCGAGGCGCGCTTCGGCGCGGCGGCCGACCTGCCGCTGCGCATCGAGGGCGACCGGGTGATCGTCGAGGAGCCGATGGACATGAACAGCTTCGCCGGCCGGACCCTCTCCAACCTCGACTTCTACGGGGACCCGCCGGTTGAACTGGTCCGCGTCGAGGTCAGCGCGGAGCGGCTGCCGCGGGAAATCTTCTACATCCCCGCCGCGCTTCTCCTCGCGCTGGTGGTGTTCCTGCAGCGCCGGCGCGGCGGCACTCTCGCCGGAAACCCGGCGGCGCGGTGAGGGAGGGCGAACAGATGTACTCGAACATACTCGTCACCGTCGACCTCGGCCATCGCGACACCGAGGCGAAGGCGCTTCTGACCGCGGTCGACTACGCCCGGGTGTTCGGCTCGCGGCTCCACGTGATGACCGTGGTGCCGGACTACGGCCTCTCCTATGTCGCCGGCTTCTTCCCCAAGGACCACGAGCACGAGGCGCTCCGCCACGCCAACGACGAGCTTCACGCCTTCGTCAAGGAGATCGTGCCGGACGAGATCCCGCACCGGCACATCGTCGGCCACGGCTCGATCTACCGGGAGATCCTGCACTACGCCGGGGTGACCGGGGCGGACCTCATCGTCATGTCGGCCTCGCGGCCGAGCCCGGAGGACTACCTGATCGGCCCGAACGCGGCGCGGGTGGTCCGCCACTCGACGGTGTCGGTGCTGGTGGTGCGCTGACGCGTCCGCTTGCCCGCCATGCTGCGATGCGGCAGTGTCCGGACGCCGCGCCCTGGCAGGGCGGCACCGTCAAGTCCGGACAGGAGTGACCCAGCCGATATGCCGGCCGACCACATCGACCACATGAATCCCCTCGCCTCGATGCGGGACGTCCGCGCGGAGATCGACGCCGTGGACGACCTGCTGGTGCCGCTGCTCGCCCGGCGGCTCCGGGCGATCCGCCGCGCCGCGGAGATCAAGGAGGAGCCGGACCAGTCGCTGGTGCCCTGGCGCGTGGAGGAGGTCGCCGCCCGCGTCCGCGCCCGCGCCGCCGAGGTCGGCTTCGACCCCGACGCCGCCGAGCGCATCTGGCGCGGCATGATGGACGAGTGCATCGCCTTCGAGCGCCGCGCCATCGCGGAAAGGAAACGCGGCTAGGCCCCGGCCGCGCGCCCCTCATCCGCCGGCATTCGCCGGCACCTTCTCCCCCAAGGGGGAGAAGGGGAGCGGCGGCGGCCGCGGCGGCACTCTCCGGCCGGGCACTCCCTTCCTTCTCCCCTGGGGGAGAAGGTGCCCGAAGGGCGGATGAGGGGGGACCCCCTCCGACCGGGCATCTCGCCCCCGTCAGACTGCCGTCCCGACCACCGCGACGCAGTCGCCGGCCTTGACGAGGCCGGGGAAGTGGCGGGCGGCGAGGATGCCGTCGAGGCCGGCGCGGATCTCGACGGGGGCGAGCCCCGTGCGACCCACCGGATGGATGCGGGCGACGACCTCGCCGCGGCGCACGTCGTCGGCAAGGTCGACGAGAAACTCCACCATGCCGTCGTCCTCGGCGAAGGTGAAGCAGTCGCCGGAGGGCATGTCGAGCCAGCGGGTCGGCGACGGCTCCGGCTCGCCGGCAAGGATGCCGGCGTGCTTCAGCAGGTTGGAGACGCCGCGGGCGGCGATCCGCGCCGTGCGGGCGCTGGCCGAGCCGCCGCCGCCGAGCTCGGTGGTGACGAAGACCTTGCCCATCTCCTCGGCGGTCGTGTCGTACATGCCGACCGCGTCGATCTCCAGCATCTTCATCGACCACGGCGCCGCGAAAGCCTCCACCGCGGCGAAACCCGCCGCCTCCTGCGTCTTGTCGGGCAGGACGTGGGCGGCGGCGAAGGGCACGAAGTCGAGCGTGCGGCCGCCGGAGTGGAAGTCGAGCACGATGTCGGCCATCGGCAGCAGCGCGCGGGTGAAGTAGTCGGCGATCTTCTGCGTCACCGTCCCGTCCGGCCGGCCGGGGAAGGAGCGGTTGAGGTTGCCCTTGTCGATCGGCGAGGTGCGCGTGCCGGCCCGGAAGGCCGGGTAGTTCATCGCCGGCACGATGATGATCCGCCCGCTCACCGTTGCCGGGTCCACCTCGCGGGCGAGGTTGAACAGCGCGATCGGCCCCTCGTACTCGTCGCCGTGGTTGGCGCCGGTGAGGAGGGCCGTCGGGCCCTCCCCGTTCCTCACCACGCAGACCGGGATCATCACCGATCCCCAGGCGCTGTCGTCCCGACTGTAGGGCAGCCTGAGGAAGCCGTGCTGCACGCCGTCGCGGTTGAAGTCGACGGTGGGCGCGATCGGCGAGGGCGGAAGCATCGGGGCGAGCATCCTCAGTCCTTCACGAAGAGCTTGCGGGGGACGTTCGCCAGGCACTCGACCCCGGTGTCGGTGATGACGATGCTCTCGGTGATCTCGAGGCCCATGTCCTCGAGCCAGAGGCCGGTCATGAAGTGGAAGGTCATGCCGGGAAGAAGCACGGTGCGGTCGCCCGGGCGAAGGCTCATGGTGCGCTCGCCCCAGTCCGGCGGGTAGCTGAGACCGATCGGGTAGCCGGTGCGGTTGTCCTTGACGATGCCGTATTTCCTCAGCACCGCGAAGAAGGCGTTGGCGATGTCCTCGCAGGTGTTGCCGGGCCTGGCGGCCTCGAGCCCCGCCTCCATGCCCTCCAGAGTCGCCTTCTCCGCGTCGAGGAAGGCCTGCGTCGGCTTGCCGAGGAACACGGTGCGCGACAGCGGGCAGTGGTAGCGGTGGTAGCAGCCGGCGATCTCGAAGAAGGTGCCCTCCCCCCGCTTCATCGGCTTGTCGTCCCAGGTGAGGTGCGGCGCCGAGGCGTCGGCCCCCGACGGAAGCAGCGGCACGATCGCCGGATAGTCGCCGCCGAACTCGGCGGTGCCGCGGATGCCGACCTCGACGATCTCGGCGACGAGGTCGTTCTTGCGCATTCCGACCTCGACCTTGTCGACGATGCGCTGGTGCATCATCTCGACGATCCGCGCCGCCTTGCGCATGTAGTCGAGCTCGGTCGGGCTTTTGACCGCCCGCTGCCAGTTGACGAGCGCGGTCGCGTCGACGAAGCGGGCGTTCGGCAGGTGGCGCACCAGCGAGCCGAAGGCGGCGGCCGAGAACCAGTAGTTGTCCATCTCGACGCCGATCGCCAGCCGGTCCCAGCCCCGCGCCGCGATCACCTCCTTCGAGAGGTAGTCCATCGGGTGCCGCTCGGTCGACTGCACGTAGTGGTCCGGGTAGCCGGCGATGTTGTCATGGGCGAGATAGGCGGTGCGCTTCGCGCCGTTGGCGTCCTGGCCGCGGCCGAACCAGACGGGCTCGCCGTCCGGCGGCACGATCACCGCCTGGTGCACGTAGAAGGTCCAGCCGTCGTAGCCGGTGAGCCAGGCCATGTTGGACGGATCGCTGACGATCAGCAGCTCGATGCCGCGCTCGGCCATGGCCTTGCGCGTCCTGGCGAGGCGCTCTGCGTATTCGGCGCGGGTGAAACGGAGGGCGGGCTCGGTGCTCATGCTCTCTTTTCCGTTGGTGCTGGAAGGTCCGTTGGAACGTCAGCTGTCGAAGGGGGTGCCGGCGCCGGCCACGCGGGCGCGGTCGCGGGCGAGCGTGGCGATGGCGGTGTCCTGGACCCCGGTTCCGGTGAGGTCGGCGACGGTGATCGCGTCCGGCCCCGGCCGGCCTGCGACACGGCCGAGGACGAGGTCGCCGAGTTCGGCGAAGACGGCGTCCTCGGCCACCCGGCCCTCGCGGATCGCATGGTGGAGTTCGCCGAGCCGGCGGGTCTGGACGAGGCTGTCGGCGACGTAGACGTCGGCGACGGTCAGCGTCTCGGGATAGAGCTCGTTCTTCTGCGGCGCGTCGGAGCCCATGGCGGTCACGTGCTGGCCCGGGCGCAGCCACTCGGCCCGCAGGATCGGCGAGGTCGCCGGCGTCGTCGTCACCACCACGTCGGCGCCGCGCACGGCGGCCTCCGGGTCGGCCGCCGGCTCGACGGCGATGCCGAGGCTCTCCGACATCTCGCGCGCCGCGGCGGCGGCCCTGTCCGGGTCGCGGGCCCAGATCCGCGCCTCCACGATCGGCCGCACCAGCGTCAGCGCCTTCAGCTGCAGACGGGCCTGCACGCCGGCGCCGAGGATCGCGGCGGTTCGCGCGTCCGATCGCGCCATGTGGCGGGCGGCCACCGCGCCGGCGGCGGCCGTCCTCACGTCGGTGAGATAGCCGTTGTCGAGCAGCAGCGCCTCGGTCAGGCCGGTCTTCGCCGAGAGCAGCACCATCAGGCCGTTGAGGCTCGGCAGCCCGAGCCTCGGATTGTCGAAGAAGCCCGGGCTGATCTTCACGGCGAAGGCGTCGAACCCCGGCACGTAGGCGGTCTTCACGTCCACCTCGCCGTGCGCCGCCTCGATCGCCATGCTGAGGATCGGCGGCATCACCACGCCGCCCGAGGCGAGCGCGGCGAAGGCCCGCTCGATGCATTCCACCGCGTCGAGGTCGAGGTGGACGAGGCCGCGGAGATCCGCCTCGGTGAGGATGGTCAGGCGCGTCACGGCATCACCTCGTCCAGGTTCTCCGCGCCTCCGCAGACGATCGCGCGGTGCACGGCCATGTCCATGTTTCGGCCGGAGAGGAGCACCAGCGTCGGGCCGGAAGGGCGCACCTTGCCGGCGAGGAGGGCCGCGATGCCGACCGCCCCGCCGCCCTCGACGACCTCGCGCTCCTCGGCGTAGGCATGGCGGATGCCGCGGGCGATCTCCGGCTCGGTGAGCAGCACCACCTCGTCGACGAGGTCGCGGACGAGGGCGAAGCTGTGCCGGTTGTCGAGCCCGATGCCGCCGCCGAGGCTGTCGGCGAGCGTCGGAAGCTCCTCGACGGCGACGGGCCGCCCGGCGGCGAGGCTCGCGTGCATGGCCGCGCCGCGCTCCATCGAGACGGCGACGAGCCGCGCCGACGGCCGCCTCGCCTTCACCGCCACGGCGATGCCGGCGACGAGGCCGCCGCCGGAAAGCGGCACCAGGACGGTCTCCACCTCCGGCACGTCCTCGACGATCTCGAGCCCGATCGTGCCCTGGCCGGCGATGACGTCCGGATGGTCGAAGGGCGGGATCGCGGTCATGCCCTCGTCCGCGACGAGGCGGTCGACCTCGACCTGGGCGTCGTCCTGGGACTTGCCGACGATGCGCACCTCCGCGCCCAGCGCCCGCACCTCGTCCACCTTGTTGGCCGGCACGAGCCTCGACAGGCAGACCACCGCCCGCACGCCCTCGAGCGCCGCCGCGTGGGCAACCGCCCGGCCATGGTTGCCGGTGGACGCGGTCGCGACGCCGCGCGCGCGGGCGGCGGGGTCGAGCCTCAGCACCGCGTTGGTGGCGCCGCGCAGCTTGAAGGCGCCGGTGGTCTGCAGGTGCTCGAGCTTCAGGAACACCGGCCGGCCGGTGAGCGCCGACAGAGACCGCGACGGCACCGTCGGCGTCCGCAGCACACGCCCGGCGATGCGCTCCCGCGCGGCCTCGATGTCGGCGAGGGTCACGCTCATCCGGCGCGCTCCTGCGGCTCGAGCGACATCAGCCGGCCGAACTCCGGCAGCGGCGTGGCGTCGCCGCAGAGCCTGAGGCAGGCCCAGGCGCTGGCGAGGTTCGAGGTCACCACCGGGCGGCCGATCCGCCGCTCGATCTCGGGCACCACGGCGGCGGCCCGCAGGGCCGTGCAGGAGATGAACAGCGCCTCCGCAGTGGGGTTTATGGAAGAGACGGCGAGGTCGACCAGCGAGGCGGGGGAGATCCGCGCCATCTCGCGGTCGTCGTCCATGCCGAGGCAGTCGAAGGAGGCGAGGTCGAAGCCGTGACGCTCGAAGTAGCCGGCCATCGGGTCGGCCGTCTGCGGCAGGTAGGGCGTCAGCACGCTGACCCGCCGGGCGCCGAGCCGGCCGAGCGCGGACACCGCCGCGCGCGGCGGCGTCACCACCGGCGCGCCGGGCTTGCCCTTCGCGACCGCCGCCTCGACCTCCTCGTCGCCGATCACCACCGAGGCGGCGGTGCAGGAGTAGCAGATGGCGTCGAGCGCCTCGCCCGGCAGGATCAGCCCGGCGCCGGCGGCGAGCGCCGGCTGCATGCGGCGAAGGTTCTCCGGGGTCGTCGGGTTCTCGTAGGGGATGCGGGCGACGTGGACGCCGATGCCGCGGGCCGCGACGAGGCGGCGGAAGTCGTCCTCCGACGTGTGGTCGGTGGCGAGCACGACGAGGCCGACCCGCCTCGGGAACGGCCGGTCGTCGAGCGTCGGCGTCGCGTCGAGCCGGCGGAGGAGCGGATGCAGGGACATGGGGACCTCAGCCGAGGCGGCCGAACCTCCGCTCCAGCGCACGAAGGCCAAAGACGGAGATGAGACTGATGACGAGGAAGAAGACGCCGACGAGGGTCATCGGCTCGATGTAGCGGTAGTTGAAGTTGGCGATGCTGCGCGCCTGGTTCATCAGTTCGAGAACCGTGATGGCGGAGAGCAGCGGCGTCTCCTTGAACATGGCGATGAAGTAGTTGGCGAGCGCCGGGATCATCGGCGGGATCGCCTGCGGCAGGATGATGCGGGTCCAGGTCTGGCGCGGCGTGAGGTTGCAGGCCTTGGCCGCCTCCCACTGGCCGCGCGGGACGTTCTCGATGCCGGCCCGGTAGACCTCGGCGGTGTAGGTGCCGTAGTGCAGCCCGAGGCCGATCACGCCGGCGGTCAGCGGCGACAGCAGGATGCCGATGTCGGGCAGCACGTAGAAGAGCACGTAGAGCTGCACGAGCAGCGGCGTGCCGCGGATGAACTCGGCGAGGAAGGCGACCGGCTTGCAGACGATCCAGCTGTCGGACCGGCGCAAGAGGGCGATGCCGAGGCCGACCACGGCGGCGACCACCGAGCCGAGGATGGTGGCGAGGATGGTGATCTGCACCCCTTCCAGGAGGGTGGGCATGATCTGCCAGACGAAGCTCCAGTCCCACAGCATGGCGCGGCCTCAGGTGCGGACGCCGTCGAGCCCGCGCGTCAGCCGGCGCTCGAGCGAGCGGACGCCGAAGGAGATGACGCTGGCGATGGCGAAGTAGAGAAGAAGGATGGTGAGGAAGGGCGCCATGGTGTCGCCGGTCTGGGCGCGCACCACCTGGGCCTGGAAGGTCATGTCGGTCAGCGAGATCAGCGAGACCACCGCGGTCGCCTTGAGGAGCTCGATGGCGTTGTTGCCGAAGGTCGGCAGCATGATGATGAAGGCCTGGGGCAGGATGACCCGGCTGAGGCACTGGATGCGGGTGAGGTTCAGCGCAATGCAGGCCTCGTACTGCTCCCGGCCGATCGAGAGCACCGCGCCGCGCACCACCTCCGCGCCATAGGCGCCGACGTTGAGCCCGAGGGCGAGGACGCCCGCCTGCAGCGGCGTCAGCTCCAGGCCGAGCAGCGGCAGCACGAAATAGGCCCAGAACAGCTGGACGAAGATCGAGGTGCCGCGGAAGAACTCGATGTAGACGGTGGCGAGCCAGCGCAGCGGCGCGCGCCGCGAGATGCGGCCGAGGCCGCCGAGGAAGGCCATCACCAAGGCGAGGGCCGAGCCGAAGATGGTGAGCTGGATGGTGACCAGCGCCCCTTCGAGGATCAGCAGCAGGTATCCTTGGTCCATGGGATCTCGCGTCCGGCTCTCGGCGGCGATGGGGCGGCCCCGGGCAGGATGCGCCCGGGGCCGGTTCGGTCAGGCGGTCACTGCTGGGCGCAGAGCTCTTCGCGCGAGGTGCTCATCGCCGCCGCGGCGGAGAAGCCGTAGGGCTCGATGATCTTCGCGAACTCGCCCGACTCCTTCAGCTTGGCCAGTTCCACGTCGAAGGCGTCGCGCAGCGCCTCGTCCTGCTGGCGGAAGGCGGCGCCGTCGCAGTAGACGGGGGCGCCCTTCACCGGGGCGACCATCTCGAGGTTCTCGTCGTCCGCCTTGGCGAGCAGGTCGGCGATCGACAGGACCGGCAGCGAATAGGCGTCGATGCGCCCGTCCTGCAGCATCTTGATGCCGCTCTGGCCGTCCGGCACCACGATGACGCGGTCGCGCGGCACGCCGGCCTGGAGGGCGAGGCGCTCCTCGGTGCCGCCGCCGGGGGCGCCGATGGTGGCCTCCGGGTTGGCGGCGATGTCCTCGTAGGAGTGCAGGTTCAGGGGGTTCCCCGCCTTCACCGCGAGGGCTTCGGCGTCGCAGAGGATCGGCTCGGAGTAGGCGACGGCGGCGCAGCGCTCCGGCTTCATGAACAGGCCGGCGGTGATGGCGTCGAAGCGGCCGGCCTGCAGGCCGGGGATCATCGCGCCGTATTCGGAGATGGAGGCGACCACGTCGGGCACGCCGAGGCGCTTGAAGACCTCGCGGGCCACGTCCGGCGCGGCGCCGGAGACTGTGCCGTCGGCGTTCACGGCGGTGAACGGCGGCTCGTTGGCGATGGCGATGCGGGCGAAGCCCTGCTCCTTCAGCTGCTCGAGCTTCTCCTGCGCGGCGGCGGGGGCGGACCCGAGCGCCGCGCCGGCGAGCATGGAGAGGGCGGCGACGCCGAGGCTGATCTTGGCAAGCGACATGTCTTCGTTCCCCTATCGTTGTTCAGGTCGTCTTGAACATCGGCCGCAAACTCGCGGCCGGCCCCGTCCCGCGGCTCGGTCAGACCCGATGCCCGGCCGCGATGATCTTCTTCAGGAACGCCTGCGTGCGCTCCTGCTTCGGGCTGGTGAAGAGCTCGTCCGGCGGGCCCTCCTCCAGGATGCGGCCGCGGTCGAAGAAGAGGACGCGGTCCGCGAAGTCGTGGGCGAAGCCCATCTCGTGGGTGACCAGCAGCATGGTCATGTCGGTCTCGACGGCGAGGCGGCGCATCACGTTCAGCACCTCCTCGACGAGTTCCGGGTCGAGCGCGGAGGTCACCTCGTCGAACAGCATGATGCGCGGCTGCAGGGCGAGGGCCCGGGCAATGGCGACGCGCTGCTTCTGGCCGCCGGAGAGCTGCGCCGGCATGGCCTTCGCCCGGTCGGCGAGGCCGACCATGTCGAGGAGTTCCATCGCCCGCTTCGCGGCGTCCGCGCGGGAGAGGCCCTTGGTGAGCTGCGGGGCGAGGGTAATGTTGTCGAGCACGCACATGTGCGGGAACAGGTTGAACAACTGGAAGACCATGCCGACCTTGGCCCGCATCTTGTGCAGGTGGCGCTCGTCGGCCGGGACGGTCCGGCCGCCGCGCTCCATGTGGTAGAGCTCCTCGCCATCGACGCGGATGTGCCCGCTGTCGATCGACTCGAGCGTCATCAGGATGCGCAGGATGGTGGTCTTGCCCGACCCGGACGGCCCGATCAGCGCCAGCTTCTCGCCCGGCTGCACGGTGAACGACAGCTTGTCGAGCACGGTGTGTGCGCCGAAGGCCTTGGAAATCGTATCCACCTCGATGATGGGCGCTGTCATGTCATCGTCGTCCCGCGTTGAGGTGAGACCAACGATGAACCGCACTTCAAATCATGTCAATCGCCAAAATAATATCATGACAATCTGCGCCGCTTGACGTGATTCCGGGCAGAAAACTGCTCAGATCGCGAGCAGCAGCGGCTCCGGGTCGGCGTGCATCAGGTTGGCGACGATCGAGAGGCCCGTGCGCAGTTCGCCCTCGGTGGTGGACCCGAGCGAGATGCGCACCGCCGGCCGCCAGTGGTCCTCGGAGATCCGGAAGGAGGAGCCCGGCGCGATGGCGACGCCCTGGAGGCGGGCGTGGGCGACGAAGGGCGCCTCCGGCCGGGCCTCGTCCAGCGGCACCCAGACGTGCAGGCTTTCCGGATGCGAGCGATGGGCGATGCTTTTCAGCACGCCCGCCACCACCGCGTGCCGGCGGTGCAGGGCCTCGCGCTGCCAGGCGACCAGTTCCCGGGCGGTGCCGTCCTCGACCCAGCGGCTGGCGATCTCGGCGATGATCGGGGTCGCCATCCAGTTGGTGACGAGGTGCCGGTTGGCCACCGCCGCCACATAGCGGTCCGGCACCGCGAGGTAGCCGATCCTCAGCCCCGGCATCACGATCTTGGTGAAGCTGGTGATGTAGAGCGTGCGCTCCGGCGCGATCGCCGCGATCGGCGGCGGCCGGTCGGCCACCAGCGGGCCGAGCGGATCGTTCTCGATGATGGCGAGGTCGTGCCGGCGGGCGACCTCGACCAGTTGCCGGCGCCGCTCCAGGCTCATCAGCGTGGCGGTCGGATTGATCACCGAGGGCTGCACGAAGACGGCGCGGAGCGCCGCGTCGCGACAGGTGCGGTCCAGCGCCTCCGGCACCATGCCGAGGTCGTCGACGGCGATGCCGCAGAGGTTGAGGCCGAGGTAGCTCGCCAGCGGGATCAGCGTGTGGTGGCCGATCGCCTCGGTGGCGACCCAGGATCCCGGCGGCGCGACGCTCATCAATGCCACCGTCATCCCCGCCGTCGCGCCGTTGGTGAGGCTGACGTTGAGGGGCGAGGCCTCAAGGCCGCAGCCGCGCAGCCACTCCACCGCCACCTTGCGGTGGCGCGGGAACACCATGTTCGGCCGGAAGGACAGCACCGCGTTGGCGGGAACGTCCTCGCCGAGCGCCGACAGCACCGCCTTCATCCGCTCGAGGTGGATCGGCTCGCAGACGGGCTTCAGGATGGAGAGGTCGATCACCTCGCCGAGGCGCTCGGGGAGGTACGGCGGCTCCGGCTCGCGGCGGGCGGTGCGCACGAAGGTGCCGCGCCCGGTCTCGCCGGAGAGCAGGCCGCGGCGGATCAGGTCCTCGTAGGCGCGCGAGACGGTCTGCACCGAGATGCCGAGGTCGTCGGCCATCCTGCGGTGGGGCGGAAGCCGGCTGCCGTCGGGCAGCGCGCCGTCGGTGATCGCATGGGCGATCTGGTCGGCGAGCGAGAGGTAGACGGGGCGGCGAAGGGTGGCCGGATCCGGCTTCCAGCTTGTCATGACTTGTTGTCGCCCAAAATCAGGTCGATTGACAATCCAATTCTTCGCCCGTCATGATTTTCCCGGATGAGAGAGACTACCCCGTATCCTGTCCCGGACCCGCCATGCCCGCCTTCAAGCTCGACGCCATCGACCTCCGGATCCTCGCCGAGATGCAGCGCAACGGCCGCATCACCAAGCTGGCTCTGGCCGAGCGGGTGGGCCTGTCGCCGACCCCCTGCTGGACCCGGCTCGCCCGGCTGGAGAAGGCCGGCGTCATCACCGGCTACCACGCCCGGGTGGCGCTGCGGAAGGTGGCGCCGGTCACCTCGGTGATCATGGAGGTGACGCTCGCCAGCCACCGCCAGGCGGACTTCGACCGCTTCGAGCGGGCCGTGCGCGACATGCCAGAGGTCACCGCCTGCTGGTCCGTCGGCGGCGGCGTCGACTACTTCCTCCACGTCCTCGCCCGCGACGTCGACGGCTACCAGCGCCTCGTCGACGGCATGCTCGAGCGCGAGATCGGCATCGACCGCTACTTCACCTACATCGTCACCCGCACGGTCAAGGACGACCCGGTGATGCCGGTGGACCTGCTGGCGGGCGGCTGAGGGCGCCCCGGCCCTCCGCCGCGGCCGGGTGACGCCATGTCTATGTCTTCTCCCCATGGCGAGAAGGATTCCTTTCGGCGGATCGAGACCCGCCGGATGACCGGGACGGAGAGACTCTCTCCCCCGCCCGGCCTTCGCGGACCATGTCCCCTGCATCATCGTCCCGAACGGTCCCGGTCTCCCCCTCGCCTCCCCCATGATCACGGCATGTCGCCGCCCGGCTGGCGCCCCTTTTTCCCGAGGAGGACCCGATGAGCGCCCTTCACGCCCGTCCCCACCACCATCCCGCCCTCTCAAGGCTCGCCGACCGGCGGCTCCTGCGGGAGCACGCCTATGTCGACGGCAAATGGACCGCGGCCGGCGACGGCCGCCGCTTCGAGGTATCGGACCCCGCGAGCGGCCTGCTGCTGGCCCATGTCGCCGCCCTCTCCGCCGCCGACGCGGACGCCGCGATCGGCGCCGCGGCCCGCGCCTTCCCGGCCTGGAAGCGACGGCTGCCGCAGGAGCGCGCCGCGATCCTCCGTCGCTGGTACGACCTGATCCTCGCCGCGAGCGAGGACCTGGCGCTGCTGATGACGCTGGAGCAGGGCAAGCCGCTCGCCGAATCGCGCGGCGAGATCGCCTATGGCGCCTCCTTCGTCGAGTGGTTCGCCGAGGAGGCCAGGCGGCTGAACGCCGAGGGCGTGACGAGCCACCTCGCCTGCGCCGAGATGATGGTCCGCCGCGAGGCCGCCGGCGTCGCCGGGCTGGTGACGCCCTGGAACTTCCCCTCGGCGATGCTGACCCGCAAGGCCGCCGCGGCCCTCGCCGCGGGTTGCACCGTGGTTGCCCATCCCTCCGCCGAGACGCCGCTCTCCGCCCTCGCGCTCGCCGAACTCGCCGAGCGGGCCGGGATGCCCGCCGGCGTCTTCAACGTGCTGACCGGCGACGCCGCGACGCTGGTCGGGCGGATGACCGCCGATCCCCGTGTCCGGGTGATGAGCTTCACCGGCTCCACCGAGGTCGGCCGGCTGATCGCCGCCCAGTCGGCGCCCACCGTCAAGCGGCTGGTGATGGAACTCGGCGGCCACGCGCCGCTGATCGTCTTCCCCGACGCCGACCTCGACCGGGCGGTGGACATCGCCATCGACGCCAAGTTCGCCACCTCCGGCCAGGACTGCCTCGCCGCCAACCGGATCTACGTCCACCGCGCGGTCTACGAGGACTTCGCCGCCCGCTTCGCCGACAAGGCGGCGGCCCTCAGGGTCGGGCCGGGCCTCGACGCCGATGTCGAGATCGGCCCGCTGATGCACGCCCGCGCCGTCGCCAAGGTCGAGGCCCATGTCGCCGACGCCCTCGCCCGCGGCGCCCGCCTCCTCGCCGGCGGCGAGCGGCACCCGGCCGGACCGCTGTTCTACCGGCCGACCGTTCTCGCGGACGTTTCGGACGACGCCGCCATCATGCGCGAGGAGACCTTCGGGCCCGTGGCCGCCCTCGCCGTCTTCGACGACGAGGCCGAGGTGGTGGCGAGGGCGAACGACACGGAGTACGGTCTCGTCGCCTATGTGGTGACCGAGGACGTCCGCCGCGCGCTCCGGCTCTCGCGCGACCTCGACTACGGCATGGTCGCCGTCAACCGGGTGAAGATCACCGGCGCGCCGATCCCCTTCGGCGGCGTCAAGCAGTCCGGCCTCGGGCGCGAGGGATCGCGCCACGGCATCGAGGCCTTCACCGACCTCAAGTACGTCTGCCTCGACGCCGCCTGAGACCGCCCGCTTCCAGACCAGACATGGGGAGACCCGACATGCTCGACCGCAACAACGAACTCGACGCCTGGGACCGGGACCACTTCTTCCACCCGTCCACCCACATGGGCATGCACGCCCGCGGCGAGAGCCCGAACCGGATCATCACCACCGGCCAGGGCGTCTACATCACCGACCGCAACGGCCGCACCTCGCTCGACGCCTTCGCCGGGCTCTACTGCGTCAACGTCGGCTACGGCCGGCAGGAGATCGCCGAGGCGATCGCCGCCCAGGCGAAGGACCTCGCCTACTACCACGCCTATGTCGGCCACGGCACCGAGGCCTCGGTGACGCTCGCCAGGATGATCATCGAGCGCGCGCCGTCGCACATGAGCCGGGTCTACTTCGGCCTGTCCGGCTCGGACGCCAACGAGACGAACATCAAGCTGATCTGGTACTACAACAATGTGCTCGGCCGGCCGGAGAAGAAGAAGATCATCTCGCGCTGGCGCGGCTACCACGGCTCCGGCGTGATGACCGGCAGCCTCACCGGCCTGCACCTCTTCCACAACGCCTTCGACCTGCCGCGGGCGCCGATCCTGCACACCGAGGCGCCTTATTTCTTCCGGCGGCCGGACCGCTCGATGGACGAGGAGCAGTTCTCGCAGTGGTGCGCGGACAAGCTTGAGGAGATGATCCTCGCCGAGGGCCCCGAGACGGTGGCGGCCTTCATCGGCGAGCCGATGCTCGGCACCGGCGGCATCGTTCCGCCGCCGAAGGGCTACTGGGAGAAGATCCAGCAGGTGCTCGAGCGCCACGACGTGCTGCTCGTCGCCGACGAGGTGGTGACCGGCTTCGGCCGGCTCGGCACCATGTTCGGCTCCGACCACTACGGGATGAAGCCGGACCTCATCACCATCGCCAAGGGCCTCACCTCGGCCTACGCCCCGCTCTCCGGCTCGATCGTGTCGGAGCGGATGTGGGAGGGCCTCGTCAAGGGCTCCGACGAGCTCGGCCCGATCGGCCACGGCTGGACCTACTCGGCCCATCCGCTCTGCGCCGCGGCCGGCATCGCCAACCTCGAGCTGATCGACAGCATGGACCTCGTCCGCAACGCCGGCGAGACCGGGGCCTACTTCCGCGGCCGGCTGGCCGAGGCGCTGGCGGACCATCCCAACGTCGGCGAGGTCCGCGGCGACGGCATGATCGCCGCGGTGGAGTTCGTCCGGGACCGGGACGACCGGGTGTTCTTCGACGTCTCGGAGAAGGTCGGCCCGCGCATTGCGGCCGCCCTTGCCGAGCGCGGCGTCATCGGCCGCGCCATGCCGCAGGGCGACATCCTCGGTTTCGCCCCGCCGCTCTGCCTCACCCGCGAGGAGGCCGACGTGGTCGTCGCCGCCGCCGCCGGGGCGGTCGAGGACGTGCTGGGGAAGGCGTAGGCCGCAGGGGAAGGCTCCCTTTCTCCCCGCCCGGGAGAGGGAGTCCCCCCTCATCCGCCCTTCGGGCACCTTCTCCCCAAGGGGAGAAGGATTCCACCCTCATCCGCCCTTCGGGCACCTTCTCCCCAAGGGGAGAAGGATTCCACCCTCATCCGCCCTTCGGGCACCTTCTCCCCGAGGGGAGAAG
>JAWLBM010000027.1:0-68837 GCA_041687675.1 Pleomorphomonas sp.
CACCCGGCACCAGACCACAGTCGACCGCCAGGCAACCGCCCCTTGCGAAGGGCCACCCGGCTCGTAACTCGCCTCGGACATATGGTTCCGAAACTCGGCTTCCGCAAGACCGCATCCGCAATCCCGCCCGCCTCCGACCAGCCCCTCCAAACCCCGGCTCACCGCCGAAATCCGGAGACAACCAATCCCGCCGGCCCCACGTCGCCGCAGCGCCGCCGTCGATGAACCGGGTTATAGGCCCCCCTCCCCGGCCTGTCAAGCGACATGCAAAGGACGATCCGAAGGCCCCGAAAACGCGTTTCGGGTCCTGTGGATAAGCCCGGTTTGCCGGGCATTTCCTGGGGTCTCCTCCCCCTCGCCGGAACGCGGGCGACAGCTTCCGTCGCCCCCCTCGCGGAAAAAAGATCCGTCGCCGGCCAACTTTTCCCCAAGCCGCCGGCTCGGCGCCCGCAAGCGCGGTTCGGGCGGCTGTTTCGTGCGAGGATGCTGCCGATTCTCCACGACGGACCGATGACGGAGATCCGCCTTGGCCTTTCGGTTCCTGCATGTCGCCGACTGCCACCTCGGCAGTCCCCTGTCCGGCCTCGCCGCCCGCGACGGCGGCCTCGCCCAGCTGTTCGACCGCGCCGTCTGGCGCGCCTTCGAGGCGACCGTCGACCTCGCGCTGCAGGAGACGGTCGACTTCGTGCTGATCGCCGGCGACGTGTTCGACAAGGACTGGAAGGACTACGGCACCGGCCAGGCCTTCACCCGCCAGGTCGCCCGGCTCTCCCGCGCCGGCATCCGCACCGTGATGATCCGCGGCAACCATGACGCCGAGAGCGTCGTGACCCGCCGCCTGCCGCTGCCCGAGGGCGCCTGCTGGCTCCCCGCGGACGCCCCCGGGACGGTCGACTGGCCCGACCTCGGCGTCGCCGTCCACGGCATGAGCTTCCGCGAGGCGGCCGTCACCGAGCCGATCGTCCAGCGCTACCCGCCGCCCCTCCCCGGCCGCTTCAACATCGGCCTGCTGCACACCGCGCTCGAAGGCCGGCCGGACGTCGCCCGCTATGCCCCGGCCTCTCTCGCCGACCTCGAGCGGCTCGGCTACGACTACTGGGCGCTCGGGCACGTGCACGTCCGCGAGGTGGTGCGCGAGGCGGCGCCGACCGTCCTCTTCCCCGGCAACATCCAGGGCCGCAGCGTCCGCGAGACCGGCGAGAAGTCGGTGACGCTGGTGACGGTGGACGGCGCCGCCGTGTCGCTCCGCGCCGTGCCGGTCGACCACGCCCGCTTCGCCCTCCTGGAGGTGGACGTCACCGGCGCGGCCGACCGCGACGAGGTGCTCGCCCGCCTGCGCGCCGCCGCCGGGCCGGTGGCGGATGCGGCCGATGGGCGGCCGGTCGCCGCCAGGATCCGGCTCGTCGGCCGGCCCGACCCCGGGGCCGACCTCTTCGCCGACCGCGAGGTGCTGCGCCAGGAGGCGCAGGCCGCGTTCGCCGCCGTCGACGCCGGGCTCATGGTGGAGAAGCTGGTGCTTGCGCTGAGCCGCGAGGGCGCCCGCGCCGTGGGCCTGCCCGGGGTCGACCTCGACGAGGTGCTGGCCGCCGTGCTCGCCGACCCGGCCCTCGCCGAGGCGGCCCGCGAGGACGCCGAGTGCGTCCGCGGCCGCATGCCGCGCGAGGCCGGCGCCGCCACCGAGCCCGACGAGGCGGCGATCCTCGCCGCCGCCCGCGACCTCATCCTCTCCCGCCTCGGAGGCGACGCCTGATGCGCATCGAACGGCTCAACCTCGATCGTTACGGACCGTTCACCGGGCGGATCCTCGACTTTCGCGCCGACACCGCCCTCACCGTCGTGCACGGCCCCAACGAGGCGGGGAAGACCTGCGCGCTGAAGGGCGTCGAGGACGCCCTCTACGGCATTCCGCACAACTCCCAGCATGCTTTCGTCCACGAGTACGCGGCGATGCGCGTCGGCGCCTCGCTGGTCGCCGCCGACGGGCGGCGGATCGCCTTCCTGCGCCGGAAGGCGCGGCAGCGGACGCTGCTCGACGAGGCCGGCGAGCCGATCGCCGACGACGCGCTCGACGCCTTCCTCGGCCGGGTCGACCGCACGCTGTTCCAGCAGGCCTTCGGGCTCGACAGCGAGCGCCTGCGCGACGGGGCGCGGGCGCTGCTCACTGGCGAGGGCTCGCTGGGCGAGGCGATGCTCGCCGCGGCGCCGGGCCTCGGGCGGCTCACGGAACTGCGCCGGGCGCTCGCCGACGAGACCAACGCGCTGTTCACCGAGCGGCGCTCGGCGGGCAAGCCGTTCTACAAGGCCTGGGACGCCTGGGACGACGCGCGCCGCCGGGTCGCCGAGGCGACGGTCACCGCAGAGCAGGTCACAAGGCGCGAGGCGGAGGTGCGCGCCGCCGCGGCGGGGCTCGAGGAGCACCGGCAGCGCAGCCGATCGCTGCGGGAGGAGGAACTCCGGCTGCGGCGGCTCATGTCGGCGCTGCCGCGGCTCGCCCGCATCGACACGCTCGACGCGGCGGGCGCCCGCCTGCCGGACCTGCCGCAGGTCGACGAGGGCTTCGCCGGCGACCTCGACGAGGCCATCGAGTCGCTGCGCAAGGCCCGCGAGGACGCGGGCCATCTCGCCGGCGAGCGCGACGGCTGCCGCCGCGACCTCGAGGCGCTCGGCGAGGCGGACCCGATCCTCGCCGACGCGGCCGCCGTCGACCGGGTCGCGGAGGCCGCCACGCGGCGGATCCGCGCCGCCGACGAGCGGGTGGAGGCGGAGGCCCGCGAGGCCGCGGCCGGGGCGCGGCTCGCCGGACTTGCCGCGGAACTCGGCCTTCCCGGCGCGGATGCCCTGGTCGCCGCCCGGCCCACGGCCGCGGCCCTCGCCGGCCTCAGGGCCCTGGTCGGCCGGCGCCGCGAGCAGGCCGGCCAGCGCGGCGAGGCGGCCGGGCTCCTCGCCGAGGCCGAGGAGCGGCTGAGAGCCATCAGGGCGGAAGGGGCGGCGGCGACCGCGCTCAGCGATCCGCGGCCGTTGCGCGCGCGGCTCGAGGCGCTGGCCGCGCTCGGGCCGGCGCTCCAGCGCGCCGGTCGCGCCCGGGCGGAGCGCGACGCGGCCGGGCGACGGCTCGCGGAGGCGCTCGCCGCGGCCGGGCTCGACCCGGGGCTCGGGCTCGCCGTCCGCGCCCGCCGCCTGCCGGCGCGCGCCGAGGTCGACCGGCTGGCGGACAGCCTCGGCCGGCTCGCCCGCGCGGCGGAGGCGGCCGCGAGCCGGGCGGCCGAGGCCGCCGCCCGGGCCGGCGAGCATGCCGCGCGGCTCGATCGGCTCGGCGCCGACGGCCCGGTGCCGGACGGCGCCGCGGTGACCGCCGCGCGCGAGCGGCGGACGGCGGCGATGGAGACCGTCCGGGTGGTCCTCTTCGGCGAGCGGGAAGCGACCGCCGCCGAGCGGCACGGCATGGTCCGCAGGCTCGAGCAGGCCGTCGAGGAGGCCGACGACCTCGCCGACGCCCGCGCCGGCGCCTCCGAGCGGCTCGCCCAGGTCGCCGCGGCGCGTGAGGCTGCGGAGGCGTCCGCGCGCGAGGCCACCGAGGCCCGGACGGCCGAGGCGGAGGCGCGTGCCCGCCTCGCCGCGGCCGAGGCGGCGTTCCGGGCCTTCGCCGCCGGCTTCGGGCTGGGCGCCGCGACACCGGCGGCCCTCGTCGAGGACCTGGAGACGCAGAAGGCGCTGGCGCAGCTCGCCGACCGGCTGGACGCCTGCGGAGCGGAGGCGGGCGTGGCGACGGCCGACGTCGGACGGCTGGCCGCCGGGCTCGCCGCCCTTGCCGCCGATCTCGGCGTTCCGGGAGACGCCGACGCGGCGCCCGAGGCGGTCGCGGCGGCGGTGCGCTGGCGGATCGAGGAGATCGAGGAGGCCTTCTCGGCGGCGCGCACGCGCGCGGCCCGGCTCGAGGACGCCGAGGGCCAGGCGGAGGCGGCGCGCGCCAAGATCGCCGCGCTCGACCGCGCCGGCGAGGAGATCGCCGCCGGCTGGGCCGCGGCGGTCGCGGCCGTCGGCCTGCCGGCCACGGCGGGCATCGAGGAGGCCGAGGCGGCGGCCGGCGTCTGGGCCGAGGTCGCGGCGCCGCTGGCGGCGCTCGGGGAGGCCGGCGACCTCGCGGCCGCCCGCCGCCGCGAGTGCGAGGCGTTCGACGCCGAGGTCGCCCGGCTCGCCGATCGCCTCGGCGAGGCGGGGCCGGACCGGCTGCCCGCCGCGGACGCGGCCCGCCGGCTCGCGGCCCGGCTCGAGGCGGCCCGCGCCGCCGAGACGAAGCGCGCCGAGACCCGCGGGCGGATCGCCGACTACGAGGGTCGCCTGCGCGAAGCGGAGGGCCGCGCCGAGGCCGCCTCGGCCCGCATCGCCGCGCTCGCCGCAAGGGCCGGCGCCGCGGCCGGCGACGACCTCGGCGCTCTCGTCCGCGACGCCCGCGAGGCGAGGCGGATCGCGGGCGAGCTCTTCACCGAGCGGCAGGCGCTGTCCGTCGAGGACGGCTGGGACGAGGCGGAGCTGCGCGACCTCCTCGCCGGGACGGACCGCGACGCGCTCACGGCCCGGCTCGAGCGGGTTGAGGCCGACGGCGCCGCGGCGGAGGAGCGGGCGCTGGAGGCCGCCCGGGCGCTCGAGGCGGCGGAGCGCGAGCGCGACGCCCTCGGCCGGCGCGACGGCGCCGAGGCGGCGGCGCAGGAGGAGCAGAACGCCCTCGCCCGCCTCGCCGAGATCGCCGACGACTGGCGCGTGCTCGCCGCCGCGGGTCGCATCCTCGGCGCCGCGGTGGAGGAGTTCCGCTCCCGCCACCAGAACCCGGTGCTCGAGGAGGCGAGCCGGCTGTTCGCCGAGATGACCGGCGGCCGCTACCCCGCCCTCGTCGCCGACTTCGGCGACGACGGCAGCCCGGTCCTCAAGGTCCGCCGCGAGGACGACCGGGTGCTCGAGACGGTCGCGCTGTCGGAGGGCACCCGCGACCAGCTGTTCCTGGCGCTCCGTCTCGCCACCCTGGTGGACCACGCCGGACGCGCCGAGCCGCTGCCCTTCGTCGGCGACGACCTGTTCATCACCTTCGACGAGACGCGCACGGCGGCGGGCCTCGAGGCCCTGGCGGGCTTCGGGGAGAAGGTGCAGGCGATCCTGTTCACCCACCACGAGCACGTCGCCGCGATCGCCGCCGAGCGGCTCGGCAACCGGGTGGACGTGATCCGGCTCTGACGACGACCCGGCGGGCCGCCGGTCAGGCGAGGTCGTACGGCGGCGCACCCGGGAAGCGGGGCGCGTCGTCGGCGATCACCAGCCAGGACGGCCGGCTGCCGTCGAAGCCGTGGCCGACCGGCCGCACCGCCTCGGGCTCGTCGAGGGTGCCGACGGTCACGCCGACGGAGCCGCCGCGCCGGTTCGTGGTGGCGTGGGTGTGGGCGCCGCAGGTGCCGCAGTGCCAGCGGGTGCCGCCGCCGCCGCGGCTGTAGCCCACCGGCTCTCCGCGCGTCAGCCGGAAGCCGGCGGCGGGCACCTGCACCCAGGCCAGGGTGATGCCGCCGCTCGCCTTGCGGCAATCGGCGCAGTGGCAGTAGTCGGTGACTGAGGTGGCGGGGTCGATCTCGTAGCGGATGGACTCACAGAGGCAACCGCCGGCAAGGCGGGTATGCGACGTGTCCTTCGTCATTCGTCGGGTCCGGGTGTCTTGCGTGCACGCTTTATGCTGCCGCGGCGCGTCTTGGCATCGACGCGGCGGACCTTGCTCGCCCGGGTCGGGCGTGTGGCGACGCGCGGCTTCGGCGGCACCGCCGCCTCGCGCAGGATGGCGACCAGCCGCTCGACCGCGTCGGCGCGGTTGCGCTCCTGCGTGCGGTGGCGCTGGGCGGTGATGACGATTTCGCCGTCCCGGGTCACCCGGCGGCCGGCGATGCGGGCCGCGCGCACCTTGACCTCCCAGGGAATGCCGGCGGCGTTCCAGAGATCGTAGCGCAGGCTCACCGCCGTCGCGACCTTGTTGACGTTCTGCCCACCGGGTCCGGAGGCCTGCACGAAGCTCTCCGTCAGGTCGCGCTCGTCGATGGCGATCTTGTCGTTGACCGGGATCATGGCGAGAAACCTAAGGGCGCGCGTCCGGGGCGGCAAGCGGCGGCTGTCACGCCTGCGCCGGGGCGGCGGCGCGCTCGCGGCGGACGAGGAACCAGGCGAGACCGGCGACCTGCAGCACCAGCAGGATGCCGAAGGCGACGGTATAGGCGCCGCCGAGCCCGAGCGCGGGCTTCGTCGCGTCGACCACGTATCCGACCGCCCCCTGCGTCACGAAGGCGGAGACGAAGACCACGAAGTTGAGCGCGGTGTTGACCCGGCCGGAGAGTTCGCGCGGGAACGCGCCGGTCAGCGCCGGATAGCTCAGCATGCTGATGGTGGCGAAGAAGGCGAAGCCGACCCAGGCGACCACGGCGGCCGGGACCGGCGCGAACAGGATCACCGGCTGGGTCAGCGCGAACAGGGTGATGCCGGCGACGGCCCCGGTCGAGACCGGGACGCCGCGCCGCGCCAGCGCCGCGCCGAGCGTCCCTCCGAAGACGAATCCCAGCGTGGTGGCCGCCGCCATCACCGACAGGATCAGCGAGGCGTCGCGGGGCGAGAAGCCGGCGACGTCGCGCAGCCACGGCCCCGCCCAGAGCGACTGCAGCGACAGCGCGGTCATCTGCGCCGCGGTCGTCACCGGGGCGATGGCGAGAAAGGGCCGGCTGGTGAGGATGCGGCCGACCTCTCGGAACTGCTCGGCAATGCTGGCGCGGCCGGGCGCGGCCCGCGGCGTCGCCCCGAAGACGAGGAGCAGCGCCGCCGCCAGCAGCGAGAGCGCCGCCAGCAGCCAGAAGAGGCCGCGCCAGCCGACGAGCCCCATCGCGAACTCGGACGGCCAGCCGCCGGCGAACAGGCCGAGGCCGCCGATCGCAAGGTGGAGGCCGTTGACGAGCGGCAGCTTCTCGATCGGCACCAGGCTGGCGTAGGCCTTGAAGGCGGCCATCAGGCAGGCGGAGACGCCGAGGCCGATCAGGGCGCGGCCGAGCGTCAACGTCCCGACGTCCCCGCCGACGGCGAACAGCGCCGCCCCGGCCGCCGCGATGGTGAGCAGCCCCGCCTCCACCTTGTGCGCCGGCCAGCGGTCGAGCACCACGCCAAGGGGAAGCTGCACGGCGGCAAATGTGAGGAAGTAGGCGCTGGTGAGGAGGCCGAGCGAGGCCTGGTCGATTCCGAGGTCGGCCGTGATCCCGGTACCCGCCACGGCGTTCACCGAGCGGTAGAGATAGGAGAGGAAGTAGCCGAATGCGAAGGGGGCGAAGACGCGGACGGGGATCATGCTCACCTCTGCCCGGCGGCGCGCGGGAAGCGACGGTCTAGCAGGCGCGGCGCCGTCCGCTCAAGCCGCTGGGCGACGATTGGACGGCGCGGCGGCGACATCGTCCGCGGCGACGCGGACGTTCGGCGGGAGAGCGGGAAGTCGTCCGCTGCGCGGCGGCGCTTGTGCCCGGCGGGGCTTGCTGATGGTGTAGCGGCCCCTGGAACGGCGGGCGGGAGAATCGATGGCGGCGGGACGGATCGCGGTGGTGGGCGGCGGGCCGGCGGGGCTGATGGCCGCCGACCGGCTGTCCGAGGCCGGGCTCGACGTCGACCTCTTCGAGGCGATGCCGACGGTCGGGCGGAAGTTCCTGCTCGCCGGCAAGTCCGGGCTGAACCTCACCCATGCCGAGCCCTTCGAGGCCTTCCGGACCCGCTACGGCGCCGCCCTGCCGCGCCTTGCCGCAGCGCTCGACGCGATGACGCCGGACGCGGTGCGCGCCCTTGCCGAGGGGCTCGGCAGCGAGACCTTCGTCGGCTCCTCCGGACGGGTCTTCCCGCGCGAGATGAAGGCCTCGCCGATGCTGCGGGCCTGGCTGCGCCGGCTCTCGGGCCGCGGCGTGCGCATCCTCGTCCGCCACCGCTGGACCGGGTTCGGCGAGGATGGCGCGCTCCGCTTCGCCGCGCCCGGCGGCCCGGTCGAGCTCCGGCCCGCGGCCACTGTGCTCGCCCTTGGCGGCGCCTCCTGGCCGCGGCTCGGCTCCGACGGCTCGTGGACCGCAATCCTCGCCGCTGCCGGCGTGCCGATCGCGCCCTTCCGCCCCGCCAACATGGGCTTCGAGGTGGACTGGAGCGAACCCTTCCGCACCCGCTTCGCCGGCCACCCGGTGAAGACCGTCACCGCCACCGTGGCGGGCGTGATGATCCCGGGCGAGTTCGTCGTGACCGGCTGGGGGATCGAGGGGAGCCTCGTCTATGCCCACGCGGCCGCGCTGCGCGATGCGCTTGAGGCGGGCGGGCCGGCGATGATGAGCCTCGACCTCCTGCCCGGCCGGGACGCCGCGCGGGTCGCCCGGGACCTCGCCCGGCCGCGCGGCAAGGCCTCCTTCGCCAATGCGCTGCGCAAGGCGACCGGGCTCGAGGGGGTGAAGGCGGGGCTCGTGCGCGAATGCCTGGCGGACGCGGTCCGCGCCGATCCGGAGCGCCTCGCCCGAGCGCTGAAGGCGCTGCCGCTCCCGGTGCTCCGGCCTCGGCCGATCGCGGAAGCGATCTCCTCGGCCGGCGGCGTCCGCTTCGACGGCGTCGACGACGGGCTGATGCTGAGGGCGCTGCCGGGCGTCTTCGTCGCCGGCGAGATGCTCGACTGGGAGGCGCCGACGGGCGGCTACCTGATCACCGGGTGCCTGGCGACCGGCAGGGCCGCCGCCGAGGGCGTGCTCGCCCGGCTCGGCCGCTGATGCTCAGGCCGCGATCCCGGCGGCGCGGCGGGCCGAATCCAGCGTGTTCAGCATCAGGCAGGCGATGGTCATCGGCCCGACGCCGCGCGGCACGGGGGTGATCGCGGAGGCAACCCTGGCGGCCGCCTCGGTGTCGACGTCGCCGACGATCCTCGCCTGGCCGCCCTCCTCGATGCGGTTGATGCCGACGTCGATCACCACCGCGCCGGGCTTCACCCAGTCGCCCTTCACCATCCGCGGCCGCCCGACCGCGGCGACCAGCACGTCCGCCGTCCGGCAGACCGCCGGAAGGTCCGCCGTGCGCGAATGGGCGATGGTCACCGTGGCGTTGCGGCGGAGCAGCAGCTGCGCCATCGGCTTGCCGACGATATTGGAGCGGCCGATCACCACCGCGTGGCGGCCCGAGAGGTCCGGCATCACCGTGTCGACGAGGATCTGGGCCCCGCGCGGCGTGCAGGGGACGAAGCCGGGCAGCCCCACGGAGAGCCGGCCGGCGTTGAGCGGGTGGAAGCCGTCGACGTCCTTGTCCGGGTCGATGAGGCCGAGCACCTTGTCCGCGTCGATCTGCGGCGGCAGCGGCAGCTGCACCAGGATGCCGTGCACCGCCGGGTCGGCGTTGAGGCGGCGGACGAGGTCGAGGAGGTCCGCCTCGGCCGTCGCCTCCGGCAGCCGGTGCTCCAGCGAGCGCAGCCCGCACTCGGCCGTCGCCTTGAGCTTGTTGCGCACGTAGACCGCGCTCGCCGGGTCGTTGCCGACGAGCACGACGGCGAGGCCGGGCACGATCCCCGCCGCGGCCTTCAGGGCCGCCGCGTCGGCCGCGATTTCCGCCCTCAGGTCCGCCGCGATCCGGAATCCGTCGATGATGGTGGCCGCCATGTCCGCCTTCCCCGCGTCTCTGCGGGACCGGCAGCCCCCCGGAGCCGGCCCCTCGTCGCGGCGTTCATGGCGGATCCCGGCGCCGATGTCACGTCCCGGGAGCGACGCATCGGGCGAATGTTCAGGCGGCGACCCGCTTCCGGCCGGCCGGCGGCGGCTCGCGATCGCCGCGGGTGAGGTGCTCGTAGCGCTGGATCGGCAGCGGCATGCCGACCATGAAGCCCTGCACCTCGTCGCAGGCCTCACCGGAGAGGAAGGCGATCTGCGCCTCGGTCTCGACGCCCTCCGCGACCACGCGGATGTCGAGGCTGCGCGAGAGGCCAACCACCGCCCGGACGATGGAGGCCGCCTGGCCGTGCGTCCCCACCCGGTCGACGAAGGAGCGGTCGATCTTCAGCTTGTCGAAGGGGAACGACTGCAGCGTCGAGAGCGACGAGTAGCCGGTGCCGAAGTCGTCCATCGCGATGCGGATGCCCATTGCCTTGAGCCGGCGCAGCACGTCCAGCGCCCGCTGCGGATTGCGGATCAGCGCCGTCTCGGTGACCTCCAGCTCGAGCCGGGTCGGCGACAGCCCGGTGCCCACCAGGATCTCGCGGACGATGTCCGGCAGCTGCTGCTGCTCGAGCTGCAGCGGCGAGAGGTTGACGGCCACGGTCAGCGGCCGCTCCCAGCGGGCCGCCTCGGACGCGGCGGTGCGCAGCACCCATTCGCCGAGCTGGGCGATGAAGCCGCTCTCCTCGGCGATGGCGACGAAGATGGTCGGCGCGATGGTGCCGTGCACCGGATGCTCCCACCGCACCAGCGCCTCGAAGCCGGTCACGGTCCGGCTGCCGAGATCGACCAGCGGCTGGTAGGCAAGGCTCAGCTGGCCCGCGCCGATGGCCTCGCGCAGTTCGAAGGCCAGCATGCGGCGCAGCCTCGTCTCCTCGTCCATCGCCACCTCGAAGAAGCAGGAGACGCCGCCGCCCTGGTCCTTGGCGCGGTAGAGCGCCATGTCGGCCCGGGCGACGAGGAGGTCCGCGCTGGTGCCGTCGGCCGGGGCCACCGCCACGCCGACGCTGCCGCCGACGACGATCCGCTGGCCCTCGTGATCGATGGTCCCGGCCAGCGCCGCGACGATCGCCTGCGCGATCTCGGCGCAGCCGTGCGGCACCGGGACGCCGGGCACTACCACGGCGAACTCGTCGCCGCCGAGCCGGGCCGCCGTCGCGCCCTCGGGCAGCAGGCCGCGCAGCCGCTGGGCGACCTCGACCAGGACCGCGTCGCCGGCCCGGTGGCCGAACACGTCGTTCGCCTCCTTGAAGCGGTCGAGGTCGATGATGAACAGGGCGAGCGAACCGCCGCCCGCCTCGACGGCCGCTGAGGCGCGCTCCAGCTCGCGGCGGAAGGCGGTGCGGTTCGGCAGCGCGGTCAGCGGGTCGTGCTCGGCGAGGAAGCGGATGCGCAGCTCCGCGTCGCGGCGATCGGAGAGGTCGCGCACCGCGAAGACGACGTGCGGCCGGCCGTCGTAGTCGAGCGGGCGGGCCACCACCTCCACCGGCACCGGCTCGCGGCCGGGAACGTTCAGCAGCGCCTCGCGGACGAGCGAGGGATCGCCGCCCTCCTCCATCTGGTCCCCGGTGACGAGGCCGCCGACGAACTCGGCGCCGCGCAGGTGCTCGACCGGGCGGCCGATCAGCCGGACGAGGGTCTCGTTGACCTCCACCACCCGGTTGCCGTCGAGGATGGCGAGACCCTCCACCGAGGCGTCCGCGAGCCGCTTCAGCCGCCGCTGCGAGGCGAACTCCGCGTCGCGGTGAATGAGCGCGGTCGCCATGCCGGTGCCGATGGTCAGGAACACGGCGAGCGCCACGGCCGCGGCCACGCCCCAGGAGCCGATCACGGCCGGGCCGTCGAAGACCTGCACCCCCGGCCTCAGGGTGGTCGAGAAGAGCAGCAGCAGGCAGGAGACGGTCGCCGCCGGAGCCATGATCGCGGCGGCCAGCGAGGACGGGCGGCGCACGCCGGGCGTGCGGAAGGCGAAGTGGGCGGCGGCGATCGTCAGCGTGGCGGCGAGCAGCACCGTCAGGGTGGTCCCGGCGGACAGGGCCGGCGCGGGGTCGAGCGGCAGCGCCCGCACCTCGATGGCGATGACCGCGACGAGACCGGCGGCGGCGACGAAGCCGGCCGCCAGCGCGCGCGGGGTCGAGCGCCGGTTGGCGATCAGAAAGGAGGCGAGCGAGGCGGCGACGGCGATGAAGAAGGCGGTCACCACGAGGTTGGCCCTCAGCCCGGCCTGCCCCGCGAAGGTGGACACCAGCAGCGTCGCCGCGGACCACGTGCCCGTGCCGCTGACCACCCCGGCGAGGAACACCCAGCCGATGCGGCCGTCGAGGCTCGTTTCCCGCGCGCGGTCGGCGAGACGGAAGCCGGTGAGATGGACGGCGAAGGCCAGCAGCGTCGCCAGCGCGGCGGCGGCTGCGACCGGAAGGACGGCGAATTCGACAAGTGGCTCGACCATGCGGCAGTCCTCTCCTCGGAAAAGAGGCTACCAGCCAGCCGTGCACATAGCGCTTCCCCGGTAGACCCAAATGGCGGCCCGGCGGCAATCTTCCGTCAACCCTGCGGCGGCCGGAGCGGGAGGCGCGCAAGGCCGCTCACGCCTCCAGCGCCCCCGGGCGGGCGCCGGCCGAGGGGGCCGAGCCGAGGATCTTCAGGAGGTCGTCGCCGAGGCGGGTCAGCCGGTGGGCGCGTCGGGTGAGGACGGTCCCCGCCTGCGGGGCCCGCACCGTCACCGCCCCGCCGGGCATGCCGGGATCGACGAGGATGTCGACCAGCGGATCGCCGGCGGCCACGCGGTCGCCGGGCGCCACGTGGTAGAGCAGCGCGCCGCCGGCGGGCGCGCGGACCACCTCGACGTTCTCCTGCGGCACGGCGGGGCCGGACCAGCCGGCCGGCGCGGAGATCCCGTCGTCGCGCACCACCCCGCGCCCGACGAGGAAGCGGTAGAGGCCGTCGGCGTCGCGCCGGGCAGTCTCCGGCGAGACGTCTGCCTCGCCGCGCAGTTCGACCGTGGTCACCGCGCGGCGGGCGATCTCGGGGTCGCCGAGGTGCGGCTTCACCGCCGCCTCCTCGAAGGCGGCGTCGCTGCTGCCGTCCCAGACGATCACCGCCACGCAGCCGAGCGCGGCGGCGAGATCCGAGAGCGCCGGCCACAGCGGCTTCGGCACGTAGAGGTAGCACGGCGACTGGTCGTCGCAGTGGAGGTCGAGGACGATCTCGTGCCGGAGCGAGAGCGCGAGCAGGCGCGCCTTGAGCCGCCTCTCGGCCGGCACCGGCGCGTCCATTCCCGGGAGCGACGACGGGTCGGGCCGGTCGAGCAGCGGGAAGTCGCGATTGAAGTTGACCCGGGAGCCGAAGCCGAAGCGGCCGAGGTGCTGGCCGAAGAGGTGCTGGCCGGCGCCGATCGGGTTGGCGTAGGGCACCACGGTCACGTCCCCCGCGAGCCGCCCGTCGGCCTCCGCCCTCGCCAGCATCGGCAGCAGGAAGTGGATCGCCGCGACGCCGGGCAGCTCGCTGCCGTGCAGCGCCGCCTGGAGGTAGGCGCCGGGCGCGAACGGATCCGACCCCGCCAGCCGATGCACCTTCAGCCTCCACTCCATTCCCGGCGTGTCGCCGCGAAGGATCTCCTCCTCCGTCCGCATGGTCCGCTCGCCTCCGTTTCCGGGAGAGTTACCAGCCGGCCCGCCCGCCGTCACCCGCTCTCCACGTCGCCCGGCCGCGCGACGCCTCCCCACGCTCGACGTCGTCCGGCCGCCCGACGCCTCCCCAAGCTCAACGTCATCCCGGCGAAAGCCGGGATCCAGTCCCGGCCAAGGCCTTGACGCCGCGAGGGTTTCTGGATCCCGGCTTTCGCCGGGATGACGTCGAGAGGGATGCAGACGTCCGGTCAGACCGCAACGGCCCCGTCGCCAGAGGTCCCGTCGCCAACGGCCCCGTCATCGGCTGCCCCGTCCGTGTCCCGGCCCTCAGCCGCGGCGGCTGCGGCCTCGAAGACCTGGCCGATGCCGATCACCACGGCCGGGCCGCGCTCGACGGCGTCGTCCGCGAGGAGGGCGGAGAGGCGGAGCCCGACCAGCCGCTGGCCGGGCTGGCCGACGCTGTAGCCGAGGACGACCGGCGTTCCGGCCGGCAGTCCCTCGTCCATCAGCCGCCGGGCGATGCCGGCTGCGGTGCGCCCGCCCATGTAGACGATCAGCGTCGTCTCCGGGTCGGCGAGGCCGCGCCAGTCGAGGTCGGCGGGCAGTTCGCCGCTCTTGGCGTGGCCGGTGACGAAGCGCACCGAGTGGGCCGCGTCGCGGTGGGTGAGCGAGACGCCAAGCGCGGAGGCGAGCGCGATCCCGGCGGAGATGCCGGGCACCACCTCGACCGGGATGCCCTCCCGCTCCAGCCGGGCGATCTCCTCGCCGGCGCGGCCGAACACCATCGGGTCGCCGGCCTTGAGGCGGACCACCCGCTTGCCCTGGCGGGCGAGCTGGATCATCAGCTCGTTGATGTCCTCCTGGCGGCAGGACTCGCGCCCGCCGCGCTTGCCCACCATCATCCGCTTGGCCTCGCGGCGGGCGAGTTCGAGCACGTCGGCGGAGACGAGGTCGTCGAAGAGGATCACGTCGGCGGCCTGCAGCGCCCGCACCGCCTTCAGCGTCAGGAGTTCCGCGTCGCCCGGCCCGGCGCCGACCAGCACGACCCGGCCGCGGCGGTCGCCGCCGTCGGCGATCCGCCCCGCCTCGGCGAGCAGCCCGGCCTCGTCGGCGGCGGTGGGCGCGGCGCCGAAGGCGCGCTCGGCGAGAGCCTCCCAGAAGGTGCGCCGCTGGGCGCCGGGGGCGAGCCGCTCCTGCACGGTGTCGCGGATGCGCTTGGCCAGCGCGCCCCAGTCGGCCAGCGAGGGCGGCAGCAAGGTCTCGATCCGCCGGCGGATCGCCTGGCCGACGATCGGCGCGGCGCCGTCCGTCGAGATGGCGACCACCACCGGGGAGCGGTTGACGATCGAGCCGAACTGGACGTCGCAGAAGGCCGGCCGGTCGACCACGTTGCAGAGGACGCCGGCGGCCTTCGCGGCGCAGCGGAAGGCCTGGCCCTCCGCGTCGCTCTCCGCGTCGCAGAGGGCGAAGGCGGCGCCCGGGAAGACGTCGAGCGCCCACGGCCGGACGCGAAGCGCGATCGAGCCGGCCTCGGCGCCGCGGGCGGCGAGGTGGCGCATCTCCTCCGACGGCTCCGGCGCGAAGACCTCGACGTCGGCCCCGGCGGCCGCGAGCAGTTCCGCCTTCCAGGCGGCGCCCGGCGAGCCGCCGGCGACCACCACGCGGCGGCCGGCGAGATCCATGAACAGCGGCAGCTTGGAGAGCCGGCCCATCCGGGCCGGCGCCGCTTCACTCGGCGAGCGGGGCTCGCGTGCCATCGTCACCTCCAGGGGGCCGGCGGACGATCCCAACCCGGCCTCGATCCGCGCACCATGGCGGTTCGGCGGCCGCCGCTCAAGCAATGCGCTTCCCGCGCCGGGCCCCGCCCGCGGAAGGATATTCGCCCGCCTTGCTGTTCCGCGAAAGGGCGACGTGGGGAGCGCCGGATCAGCCCGGCTCGCGCAAGGCCGCAAGCTCCGCCATCGGCATCAGCGCCCCGCGCACCATGATCACCCGGCCGGCGGCGAGGTGGCCCCGGCGCGCCGCCTCCGACGGCTCGGCGCCCGCCATCCGGGCGGCGAGATAGGCGGCGTTGAAGGAATCGCCGGCGCCGGTGGTGTCGACGGGCTCCGGGACGGTGGTCGCCGGCACCGCGGCCGCCCCGCCCGCGGTGACCACGAAGCAGGGCGAGGGCCCGTCCTTGACCACCACCTCCGGCACGCCGTAGTCGGCGACGCGAAGGCCGGTGTCGGAGACGGACTTGTCGCCGAAGAGGTCCTTCTCGTCGCCGTGGGTCGGCATCGCGATGGTGGCCGCGCGGTATCCCGCGACGAGCGCCGCCTTCATCTCCTCGGCCGAGGACCAGAGCCGGTGGCGAATGTTGGGGTCGAAGGCGATCCGCGCCCCCGCCGCGCGGAGCCGGCCGAGGGCGTCGAGCAGCACCTCGCGGTGCTCGGGCGCGAGGATCGCGAGGGTGATTCCCGAGAAGTAGGCGGTGGTGACGCCCTCGAGCGCGCGCGCCAGCGCCTCCGGATCCGCCGCAAGCTGCCGGGCGGCCGAGCTGTCCCGCCAATAGGTGAAGGACCGCTCGGCGCCGACGAGGCTGATCATGTAGAGCCCCGCCGTCCGCCCCGGCACCACCCGCACGCCGCGGGCGTCGATGCCCGAGCCGTCGATGAAGCGGCGCATCTCGGCCGAGATCGCGTCGTCGCCGACCGCGGTCACATAGCGCACCGCCACCGCCTCGGGGGCGGTCAGCCCGCGGACCGTCCACGCGGTGTTGAAGGTGTCGCCGGCAAAACCCCGGCGATAGAGCCCGTCGCCCGCCGGCGCCAGCTCGATCATGCACTCGCCGATGGCGGCGAAGACCTCGGTCATCCCTGTTCCCTCGCACATCCCCGCACGCGACATGCGGGTCCCCGCGTTGACGCCCCCGTCCGGCAGGGGGACCTTTCGTGGCAGGCGCCGGGCCGCCGATCAAGCCCCGATCGCAGGCATCCTTGACGGCGGGGGAAAATCGGTGCCGTGATGCCTCCCCGGCCCGGCCGACCGACGGCCCATCGCATCCTGCGCCCCGAAAAGGCAAGCATCATGAACGTGACTTCCCGCACGCCCCGCATCCTCCGGCTGAACCCGGCCGACACCGTGGTGATCGCCCTCGACCCGATACCGGACGGGGTGGCCGTCGGCGACATCACCGCCCGCGGCCGCGTCATGCGCGGTCACAAGATGGCGGCCGTGGCGATGCCCGAGGGCGCGCCGGTGGTGAAGTTCGGCCAGGTCATCGGCTTCGCCACCCGCCTCATCGAGCCCGGCGAGCACGTCCACGTGCACAATGTCGAGATGCACGCCTTCGAGCGGCACGCCGAGGCGGCCGACCTCTCCGCCTGGACCGCGCCCTACGCTCCGCCGTCCACCTTCGAGGGCTTCCGCCGCTCGAACGGCAAGGTCGGCACCCGCAACTACGTCGGCATCCTCACCTCGGTGAACTGCTCGGCGACGGTGGCGAAGTACATCGCCAGGGCGGTGGAGCAGTCCGGCATCCTCGACCAGTTCGACAACGTCGACGGCGTCGTGCCGCTGGTGCACGGCACCGGCTGCGGCATGGCCGGCAAGGGCGAGGCCTATGACGTGGTCGAGCGCACCCAGTGGGGCTACGCCGACCATCCGAACTTCGGCGGCGTCCTCCTCGTCGGCCTCGGCTGCGAGGTGTTCCAGATCCCCCGCCTCAAGGAGCGCTACGGCATCAAGGAGAGCGACCACTTCCACTCGATGACGATCCAGGACACCGGCGGCACCCGCAAGTCCATCGAGGCCGGCGTCGCCGCGGTGCGGGAGATGGCGGCGGTCGCCAACCGGGCCCGGCGCGAGACGGTGCCGGCGAGCGAACTCGTGGTCGGGCTGCAGTGCGGCGGGTCGGACGGCTATTCCGGCCTCACCGCCAACCCGGCCCTCGGCGTCGCCTCCGACATGCTGGTCGGCCAGGGCGGCACGACGATCCTTTCCGAGACGCCGGAGATCTACGGCGCCGAGCACCTGCTCACCGCCCGCGCGGTGAGCCCGGCGGTCGCCGACAAGCTGATGGAGCGGATCCGCTGGTGGGAGGACTATGCCTCCCAGGGCGGCGGCGACATGAACAACAATCCATCGCCCGGCAACAAGGCCGGCGGCATCACCACCATCCTGGAGAAGTCGCTCGGCGCCGCGGCCAAGGGCGGCACCGCCCCGCTCGCCGGCGTCTACCGCTACGCCGAGCCGGTCGACGTGAAGGGCTTCACCTTCATGGACAGCCCCGGCTACGACCCGGTGTCCGTCACCGGCCAGATCGCCTCCGGCGCCAACCTCGTCTGCTTCACCACCGGCCGCGGCTCCGCCTTCGGCGCCAAGCCGGTGCCGTCGATGAAGCTCTCCACCAACAACGACCTCTACGCCCGCATGTCGGACGACATCGACATCAACTGCGGCGACGTGGTCGACGGCGTTCCGCTCGAGGAGAAGGGCCGGCAGATCTTCGACATGATGCTGAAGGTCGCCTCCGGGGCGCACACCCGCTCGGAGGAACTCGGCTATGGCGACGCCGAGTTCGTGCCCTGGCAGATCGGCGCGGTGATGTAGGGCTAGCGGACGAGGTCCTCCGCAAGCGCCGGCGGCAGCTTCTCGAAGCGGTCCGTCGGCAGCCGCGCCGCGGGCGTCTCCAGCACCAGCACGACGTTCAGCCGCTCGACGGGCCCCGTCTCCGGATGCACCTCGACCGCGATGCCGCGGTCGAAGGCCGAGAGCTTCTCGTGCCGGCGGATCGCCGACACGACTTCCGCCGGGGCCGACCAGGCGAGCGGGCCGGACAGCCGGTCGAGCGCGGCGACCAGCGCCTCGCGCCCGTCCCGCTCCACCGCCGGGTCGTCTAGGTTCAGCTTGAAGCGGATCACCGCGAGGCGGTCCTCGGCCGGGCCGCGGGCGACGAAGAAGAGCGTCGACGGCTGCGCCACCGGCTCGATCCCCTCCGGGAGGTCCGCCGGATCCGGCGCCCTCGGGACCGAGCCCGGCAGCGGCACCAGGTCGCTGGCGCACTCCCACTCCTCGCCGGCCAGCTGCCAGCCCGGGTTGGCGAGCCCCTCCCCGGCCATCGCCGCGCAGATCTCCGCCGGCGGCACGGCGAGCATGAAGCGGAACGGCTGGCCGGCGCGGGTCTCCGCCGCCGTCAGCGCCGCCCGCATCACCGCCGGAACATCGGCCAGCGGATCCGTGGGCTCGGGCATCGCGACCGGCGCGACCGGCGCTGGCACCGCCGGCGCCTGGCGGGCCTCGAGTAGCCGATGGACCGCGTCGACCGTCTGCGGGCCGATCCGCACCGCCACGGCGGCGAGGACGCCGAGCACCAGCAGCGCCACCAGCCCCGCACGGACCCGGCGCGGCCCGCCCGGACGGGTCCGCTTGCCGGCATGCGGCGGCGCTCCACTCGGCGCGGTCTTGTGGCGGACGTGCTGCAAGCCTTTCAACTCCGGGCGACGGCGGCGACACTGCCGCCCGATTATGGCGCGCCGGCGGTGGACCGCGCCAGCGCCCCCTTCCCTCCGCGGCAGATACGGCCCATCATCGGCCCGCCAATTCCGACAAGGGGGACCCGATGCGGCGCATCCTCGTGCTGTTCGCCCACCCGGCGATCCGCCGGTCCCGGCTGAACCGGGCGATGTCGGAGGCGGTGCGCGACCTCGAGGGCGTCACCCTGCACGACCTCTACGAGGCCTACCCCGACTTCGCCGTGGACGTCGACGCCGAGCAGGCGCTGGTCGATGCGCACGACGTCCTCGTCCTGCAGCATCCGCTGTTCTGGTACTCGGCGCCGGCGATCGTGAAGGAGTGGATCGACCTCGTGCTCGAGCACGGCTGGGCCTACGGACGCGACGGGCACCACCTCGACGGCAAGCCGTGGCTGCAGGCGGTCACCGTCGGAGGGCGCGAGAGCGCCTACGCCCCGGACGGGCTCAACCGCTGGTCGGTCGAGGACCTGCTGCGGCCCTTCGAGGCCACCGCCCGCCTCTGCCGCGCCGACTGGCAGCAGCCCTTCGTCTTTCACGCCGCCCACCTCGCCGAGGCCGGCGAGATCTCAACGGCGGCCGAGCGCTACCGCGCCCGGCTCATCTCCCTGCGCGACGGTGCGCCGATGGCGGCGGCGGGCTGAGGCCTCCGCCCCGCGCCGCCGCCCCCTCCTCCTGGCCGAAACGGGATCGCCCCATGGCAGCAGACGGTTTCCTGGTGAGCGCGGCCACCTACCTCGGCGCGGCCGTGGTGTCGGTCCCGATCGCCCAGCGCCTCGGGCTCGGCTCGGTGCTCGGCTACCTGGTGGCGGGCGTCGTCGTCGGCCCCGCCGTGCTCGGGTTGGTCGCGGCCGGCGAGGACGTGAGGCACGTGGCCGAGTTCGGCGTGGTGATGATGCTGTTCCTGGTCGGCCTCGAGGTGCAGCCGTCGAAGCTCTGGCAGATGCGCGGCGGCGTCTTCGGCCTCGGCGGCCTGCAGGTGGGCGCGACGGCCGCGGTCGTGGCGGGCCTCGCCATCCTGCTCGGCACCGACCCGCGCGCCGCGGTCGCCATCGGCCTCATCGCCGCGATGTCGTCCACCGCCATCGTGCTGCAGGCGCTGAAGGAGAAGGGCCTGCTGAAGAGCCCCGCCGGCGAGACCTCCTTCTCGATCCTGCTCTTCCAGGACATCTCGGTGATCCCGATCCTCGCGGTGATTCCCCTGCTGGCTGCGGGCCATGCGGCCGGGGTGGAGGCGGGGCACGGCGGCGGCACGCTGATCGACGACCTGCCTGGCTGGGCCAGCGCGCTGGCGGTGCTGGCTGCGGTGGCCCTCATCATCGCCGCCGGGCGCCTCGTCATGCGGCCGCTGTTCCGGGTGATGGCGCGGACGCGGATGCGCGAGGTGTTCACCGCCACCGCGCTGCTGCTCGTCGCCGGCACCGCGCTGTTGATGCAGGCGGTCGGCCTGTCGCCGGCGCTCGGCGCCTTCCTCGCCGGCGTGGTGCTCGCCGACTCCGAGTTCCGCCACGAGATCGAGACCGACATCGAGCCCTTCAAGGGGCTGCTCCTCGGCCTCTTCTTCATCTCCGTCGGCGCCGGCATCCAGATGGGCGTGATCGTCGACAGCCCGCTCGCCATCGCCGGCATCGTCGCCGGCGTCGTCGTCGTCAAGGCGGCGATCCTGTTCCTGCTCGCCCGCAGCGCGCGGCTGCAGTCGCGCGACGCGCTGCTCACCGCCATCGCCCTCTCGCAGATCGGCGAGTTCGCCTTCGTGCTGATCGCCTTCGCCGGGCAGAACGGCGTGCTCGACGCCGGGACGGGCGGCCTCCTCACCGCCTCCGTCGCGCTGTCGATGCTGACGACGCCGCTGCTCCTCATCGCCTTCGACCGCCTCGTCCCCGGCCGGGCGGGCGGGGAGGATCGCGCGGCGGACGACATTTCCGAGCGCAACCGGGTGATCATCGCCGGCTTCGGCCGCATGGGCCAGATCGTCGGCCGCATACTGATCGGCCGCGGCGTCCCGGTGACGGTGCTCGAGCACGACGCCGAGCAGCTGGAGGCGCTGCGCCGCTTCGGCTTCACCCTCTACTACGGTGACGCCCGGCGGCACGACCTGCTGCACGCCGCCGGCGCGGAGGATGCCTCGCTGCTGGTCGTCGCCACCGACGAGAAGGAGACCACGACGGAGATCGTGGAGATGGCGCGGCGCAACTTCCCGGGCCTCAAGGTCGTCGCCCGCGCCTTCGACCGGCCGCACGCCTACGAGCTGGAGGCCGCCGGCGCCGACCGCATCGTCCGCGAGACCTTCGCCGGCGGGATCGAGATGGGGGCCGAGGCGCTGAAGGAGCTCGGCCTGCCGGCCTTCGAGGCCGAGCGCATCGGCCGCATCTTCCGCCGCCACGACATCGAGGCGATGGAGGCCATGCGCGAGCTGCGCAAGCTCGACCGCAACGCCTACGGCCTCGCCTTCCGGCAGCGCCGGGAGATGCTGTCCCGCGTGCTCACGCGCGACATCCAGACCATGCGCTCGGGCGCCGACGCCGGCTGGGACAGCGAGCCGATCCGCGAGGAGGTCCGCGAGCGGGTCCGGGCGGAGGAGCGAAAGGAGACGGACTCGACGTCATCCCGGTAGTCGCCTGGCTCGATTAAACTCAGCGTCATCCCGGCGAAAGCCGGGATCCAGGCGACCTCAACTCCTTGACTCCTCAAGGGTTTCTGGATCCCGGCTTTCGCCGGGATGACGGCCGGGGGGCTTCCGGCGATGCCCCCGCCGGACGGCTCGGCAACCCCGGACGCCGGGATGACGGCCGGGGGCGTCCGGCGAGGCGCCCGCCGGACGGGCTCCCGCGCCGCGGTCGATGCCGCCGGGCGGGCTCCCTACCCGCCCGTGCCCTTCAGCAGCTTGTAGGTGATCGAATCGATCAGCGCCTGGAAGGAGGCGTCGACGATGTTCTCGGAGACGCCGATGGTGGACCAGCGCCGGCCGGCGGCGGTGTCGAGGCTCTCGATCAGCACGCGGGTGACGGCGCCGGTGCCGCCGTTGAGGATGCGCACCTTGTAGTCGACCAGCTCCAGCCCCTCGATCTCGGACTGGTAGCTGCCGAGGTCCTTGCGCAGGGCCTGGTCGAGCGCGTTGACCGGGCCGTTGCCCTCGGCGACCGACATCAGCATCTCGTCGCCCACCTTCACCTTGACCACCGCCTCGGAGACGGTGACCACCTCGCCGCGGGCGTTGAAGCGCCGCTCCACCATGGTGCGGTAGCTCTTCACCTCGAAGAAGCTCGGCACCGCGCCGAGGTGACGGCGGGCGAGCAGCTCGAAGGAGGCGTCCGCCGCCTCGTAGGCGAAGCCGCGGGCCTCGCGCTCCTTGACCTCCGCCAGCAGCCGGTCGAGCCGCCGGTCGGAGCGCTCGGCCGGAACCCCGAGGCGCTCGAGTTCGGCAAGGAGGTTGGACTTGCCGGCCTGGTCGGACACCAGCATCCGGCGGCGGTTGCCGACGCTCTCCGGCGGTACGTGCTCGTAGGTCTTCGGGTCCTTCAGGATCGCCGAGGCGTGGATGCCCGCCTTGGTGGCGAAGGCGCTGTCGCCCACATAGGGCGCGTGCCGCGGCGGCGCCCGGTTGAGGAGTTCGTCGAAGGCGCGGCTGACCTGGGTCAGCGACTTCAGCCCCTGGTCGTCGATGCCCGTCTCGAAGCGCTCGGCGAACTCGCGCTTCAGCTTCAGCGTCGGGATGAGGGTGGTGAGGTTGGCGTTGCCGCAGCGCTCGCCGATGCCGTTGAGGGTGCCCTGGACCTGGCGCACCCCGGCGCGCACCGCCGCCAGCGAATTGGCCACCGCCTGGCCGGTGTCGTCGTGGGCGTGGATGCCGAGCCGGTCGCCCGGCACGATCCCGGCGACCGCGCGCACGATCGCCTCCACCTCGTGCGGCAGGGTGCCGCCGTTGGTGTCGCAGAGGACCACCCAGCGGGCGCCGGCCTCGAAGGCGGTGCGGGCGCAGTCGAGGGCGTAGCCGGGGTTGGCCTTGTAGCCGTCGAAGAAGTGCTCGCAGTCGATCATCGCCTCGCGCCCGGCCGCGACCGCCGCCTCGACGGTCTGGCGGATCGACGAGAGGTTCTCCTCGAGCGTCGTCCCGAGCGCCACCCTGACGTGGTAGTCCCAGGTCTTCGCCACGAAGGTGACCGCGTCGGCGGGCGCCTGCAGGATGGCGGCAAGGCCCGGGTCGTTGGAGGCCGAGACGCCCGGCCGCTTGGTCATGCCGAAGGCGGTGAAGGTCGCCCGGCGCGTCCGCTTCTGCGAGAAGAAGGCGTCGTCGGTCGGGTTGGCGCCCGGGTAGCCGCCCTCCAGATAGTCGATCCCCAGTTCGTCGATCAGCCGCGCCACCTGGATCTTGTCCTCCACGGAGAAGTCGATGCCGGGCGTCTGGGCGCCGTCGCGCAGGGTGGTGTCGTAGAGGTAGAGGCGGTCCATCAGGTGTCCCCGGGTCGGGAGGCGGGTCAGGCGGCGAAGCGGTCGGTGGCGCGGACGAGGAGGTCGAGGATCCCCGGCTCGCTGAAGGCGTGGCCGGCGCCCTCGACGAAGTGGAATTCCGCCTCGGGCCAGGCCCGGTGCAGGTCCCAGGCGTTCTTCGCCGGGGTCGCCATGTCGTAGCGGCCGTGGACGATGACGGCCGGAATGTGGCGGATGCGGCCCACGTCGCGCAGCAGCTGGTTCTCGTCGAGCCAGGCGCCGTGCACGAAGTAGTGGTTCTCGATCCGCGCGAAGGCGACGGCGTAGTCCTCGCCCTCGAAGACGGAGGTGAGCGCCGGGTCCGGCATCAGCGTGATGGTGGAGCCTTCCCAGAGCGACCAGGCCTTCGCCGCGGCGACGCGCGTCTCCCGGTCGGGCGAGACGAGGCGGTGGCGGTAGGCGGAGATCAGGTCGTCCCGCTCGGCCTCGGGGATCGGCGCGAGGAAGCCCTCCCACTTGTCCGGGTGGATCAGCGAGGCGCCGTGCTGGTAGTACCAGGCGAGCTCCCAGGGCCGCAGCAGGAAGATGCCGCGGAGCACGATCTCGCTGACCCGCTCCGGGTGCGTCTCGGCGTAGGCGATTGCCAGCGTCGAGCCCCAGGAGCCGCCGAACACCAGCCAGCTGTCGGCCCCCACCATCTCGCGCAGCCGCTCGATGTCGGCGACGAGGTGCCAGGTCGTGTTCGCCTCCAGCTCCGCATGCGGCGTGGACTTGCCGCAGCCGCGCTGGTCGAACAGCAGCAGGTCGTACTTCGCGGGGTCGAACACCCGGCGCTGCGACGGGCTGATGCCGCCGCCCGGTCCGCCGTGCAGAAACACCGCGGGCTTGGCGCCGCGGGTGCCGACGCGCTCGTAGTAGACGCGGTGGCCGTCGCCGACGTCGAGCCAGCCGGTCTCGTAGGGTTCGATGGGCGGGTAGAAGCCCCTGAGGTCGCTCATGTGCCCTGCTCCGGCCAGGTGTCGGTGTCGCGATCGGGATGCTGGAAGGACCTGATGTCGCCGAGCCATGCGGCGGCGGCGACCGTGTCCCCGGTGCTGCGGCGCGGCAGCGAGGGGAGCCCGGCCACATAGGGCAGTTCGGCCTCGGTGCCGTACTGGATCGCCGGCGCCAGCCGCTCCGGCCGGTCGAAGGCGCCGATGGCGATCGCCGGCCAGTCGCCGTCCGGCTCGTAGGTGAGCGGCGTGCCGCAATCGGCGCAGAAGCCGCGGCGGACGTGGTTCGACGATCGCCAGCGCCTCGGCTCCCCGCGCGTCCAGGCAAGCGCCCCAGGGTCGACGCTGACCAGCGGGGCAAAGAACGACCCGAAGGCCTTCTGGCACATGCGGCAGTGGCAGATCGAGGCGGTCCCCACCGCCTCCTCCTCGACTGCGAACCTCACCGCCCCGCACTGGCATCCGCCGGTCAATCTGGTCATGAGGACTGCTCCCGTTCGGTGTCGGCTTCCCGTCGCTCCCCCCAGCCGCCGCGGCCCCTCATCCGCCCCTTCGGGGCACCTTCTCCCCGGCGGGGAGAAGGGGGAGCGGCGGAGGGGGATGAGGCAGTCTCGGATGTGGCAGTCTCGGACGTGGTGACGCCTCGGCCGGAGGATCCCTCACCGGCATCGGCAAGCCCCCCTTCTCCCCCCCGGGGAGAAGGTGCCCGAAGGGCGGATGAGGGGAGAACCCCACCGGCCGCCTGCTCCTCCAGCGCGTGCCAGATCCCGTCGAGCACATCCCCGGGCCGGGTGAGGAACTCGGTGTTCCAGACACGGTGGACCCTGAAACCCTTCCCCGCCAGCCACAGGTCGCGCAGCGGGTCGCGGCGGCTGTCGGCGTGCTGGCCGCCGTCGAGCTCGACGACAAGTCTCCGGGACAGGCAGGCGAAATCAGCAATGTAAGGGCCGATCGGCACCTGGCGCCTGAACTTGAAGCCTGCGAAGCGCCGTCCGCGCAGTGCCAGCCACATCTTCCGCTCGGCATCGGTCGGCTCGCGGCGCATCCGCCTGGCGAAGTCGAGCAGCTGATCCTGCCGCTCGGGGGCTCCCCGCCGGCCCCTCATCCGCCCCTTCGGGGCACCTTCTCCCCGGGGGGGAGAAGGGGGTGGTGCGGAGGGGGTTGCGGCATCGAACGGTCCGGCTGCGGGGTCGGCCCTCATCCGCCCCTTCGGGGCACCTTCTCCCCGGGGGGGAGAAGGGGGAGTGGCGGAGGGGGATGTGGCAGTCTCCGATGCGGCGGTGAGTCGGCCGGAGGGCCCCTCGCCGGCATCGGCGCGGACCCCTTCTCCCCCCGGGGGAGAAGGTGCCCGAAGGGCGGATGAGGGGGGAACCCCGCCGGCCCCCTGGCCGGCCGCGACGTCCGTCGCCATCGCCCAGCCCGCCGCGGTCGCGCCGGTCGCGCCGTCGGCCCGGCTGCCGCCCGCCGCCCCGAAGGACCCCGTCGCCCCGGTCACCGCCTCACCTCCCAGCTCGTCACCGGCTCGCCGGTGGCGGGGTCCTTGCCGTCCTTGAGGGTGACGCCCATCGCGGCGAGCTGGTCGCGCAGGCGGTCGGAGGTGGCGAAGTCCTTCGCCTTGCGGGCGGCGAGACGCTCGGCGACGAGGCGATCGACGGTGGCGGCGTCGACGCCGGAGGCGTTCTCCGACTTCCACTCCGTCCCGGTCTTCTCGAGAAGGCCCAGGAGGTTGGCGGCGGATTTCAATACGCCGGGTTCGCCGTCCGCGAGCGCATGCAGTCGTGCGATCGCGGCCGGCGTGTTCAGGTCGTCCTCGAGCGCGGCGAGAAACTCGCCATCCATCTCCGCCGACGGCGCCACGTCCCCGACGTGCGAATACCAGCCGTCCAGCGTCCGCCAGCTCTCCTCCAGCCCCTTGATGGTGAAGTCGATCGGCTGGCGGTAGTGGCTGCGCAGCATGTTGAGGCGCAGCACCTCGCCGGGCCAGTCGTCCAGCAGTTTGCGGATGGTGAAGAAGTTGCCGAGCGACTTCGACATCTTCTCCCCCTCCACCTGGAGGAAGCCGTTGTGCATCCAGATGTTCGCCATCCGCTCGGTGCCGAGGGCGCAGCAGGACTGGGCGATCTCGTTTTCGTGGTGCGGGAAGACGAGGTCGATGCCGCCGCCGTGGATGTCGAAGACGTTGCGGGCCGGGTCGTCGCAGGAGAAGCCGCCGCCGAAGGGCTCCAGCAGAGTCGCCATCGACATGGCCGAGCACTCGATGTGCCAGCCGGGCCGGCCTCGGCCGAAGGGACTGTCCCAGCCGGGCTCCTGCGGCGAGGACGGCTTCCAGAGGACGAAGTCCATCGGGTCGCGCTTGTAGGGCGCCACGTCCACCCGCGCGCCGGCGATCATGTCGTCGAGCGAGCGCCGGGACAGCCGGCCGTAGTCCTTCATCGCCGGCACGTGGAAGAGCACGTGGCCCTCGGCCTCGTAGGCGAAGCCGCGGGCGACGAGGCGCTCGATCATCTCGACCATCTCGCGGATGTAGCCGGTGGCGCGCGGCTGCGCCGTCGGCTCCAGGCAGCCGAGGGCGGCGACGTCGGCCTGGAACTGCGCGAAAGTCTCCTCCGTCACGCGGCGGATGGCCTCGATGGGGGGGAGGTCCGGGTAGCGCTCGGCCGCCCGCGCGTTGATCTTGTCGTCGACGTCGGTGATGTTGCGCACATAGGTGACGTGCTCGGCGCCGTAGAGGTGGCGGAGCAGGCGGAACAGCACGTCGAAGACGATCACAGGCCGCGCATTGCCGATGTGGGCGAAGTCGTAGACCGTCGGCCCGCAGACGTACATGCGCACGTTCGACGGGTCGATCGGCGCGAAGGGCTCCTTCGCGCGGCTCATGGTGTTGTAGAGCGTCAGGCTCACGTCTTCCCTTCCCTCCGTCGGCGACGCGGGGCGGCGCGCCCCGGGCCGGCTGGCCGGTGGAACCTGTCGTCCGTGAGGTCTCGCGAGGGATCAGACGGGGACGGCCGCGGCCAGCTTGGTCAGCTCAGCCACAAATAATCGAGACGGCGATGATCGCGCGCGCGGTCGTCATGGAAACGTCTATGGGGCCAAGCGGGTGGCGCCGTCAAGCCCGTGGGCGCGCGTCACATCCGCTCCAGCGCGGCCGGATCGCCCCCGGCGGGCTCCGCGGCGGCCCGGGCGGCGGCGAGCACGGTCGGCAGGATGTCCTCCGCGCTGGCGGCGATCTGGTACTTCACCTCGTAGCCCGGGCGAATGAAGGACTCGGCCGACATGTGGGCGAGGAGATTGGTCAGGGGCCGCCAGAAGCCGTCGATGTCGGCGAGCACGATCGGCTTGCGGTGGCGGCCGAGCTGGGCCCAGGTCATCTGCTCGACGACCTCCTCCAGCGTGCCGATACCGCCCGGCAGGGCGACGAAGGCGTCCGAACGATCGAACATCATCTTCTTGCGGGTGTGCATGTCGGGGACGATGTGGAGGTCGTCGACCCCCTCCAGCATCGCCTCGCGGCGGACCAGGAAGTCCGGGATGATGCCCGTGACGGCGCCGCCGTGGCGCAGCACGGACCTCGCCACCGCGCCCATCAGGCCGATCGATCCGCCGCCGTAGACGAGGCGGATCCCGGCCGCGGCCATGGACTCGCCGAGATGCTCGGCGGCGGCCAGATGCCCCGGTGCCCGCCCCTCGGAGGAGCCGCAGAAGACGCAGATGCTCGATACGGTTGCCATATCGCCATGTGGCATTCGAGGCCTGATGCCGTCAAGCGCGAGCGGCGCCATTGCGCCCTTCCTGCATCGGCCGACGAGAATCGTCGCAAACCCGGGCGAAAGGACGCGTTTCTGCCGATCCCCACCCTTGCTGGCAAAGAAATCGCAGGTATAAGCATTCGCCGAGATCGCGTCTCGCTCGGCCACATTCATGCACTAGAGTCTTCGCGGTCGGGTCCCGTTCGGAAGGTCGCATCACATGGGGCCTTTCTTCCGGGAAGGTCTTGGCGCACCGGTTTCGACGGTTGCGGCGCATGTTTCTGCAGCCGCAGGGAAGGGCTACGGGTCTCACGATGAAGAAGAGAACCAGGATCGCGCTCATGGTCGCGGTCGGTATCGTCGCCGCGCTGACTGCGACGTTGCTGTCGGGAACCTTCGACGGCGTGCTTCGACAGGCCCTGGGCCCGGCCGAGATCGAACAGCCGGCGAGCTCCGACCTGGTGGCGACCCCGATCGAGCCGGAGGCGCCCGGGGCGGGCGAGGCCGAGGTCGTCGAGCGCGTCATTCCGGTGTTCGACCTGATCCGCGTCGAGCCGACCGGCGATGCGGTCATCGCGGGCCGCGGAACGCCGAACAGCGACGTCGAGATCCTCTCCGGCGAGACGGTGATCGCCCGCCAGAAGGCGAACCAGTCCGGCGAATGGGCGGCGGTGCTCGACACCCCGCTGGACGCCGGCGCGCACGACCTCAAGGTCCGCAGCAAGTCGCCGGACGGGGTGGAACTGGTCTCGGAGCAGTCGGTCGCGGTCTCCGTGCCGCAGGGCGGCGAAGGCGAGGTGCTGGTGGTGCTCAACCAGCCGAACGCCGCCGCCGAGGTGCTGCAGATGCCCGAGACAGTGGTCGAGGCGGCCCCGGTTGCGGCGGAAGAGGTGGCGAGCGCACCCGCGGCGCCGGAGGCCCCGCCCGTCGCCGCGGCGCCGGGCGAGTCACCGGCCCCGGCCCTGGCGCCCGGACCCGCGGTGGCCGAAACCCCCGCGCCGGAGTCTCCGGCCACCGACGTCGCCGCCGCGCCGGCCGCCGAGCCGTCCCCGGCCAACGACGTCGCCGCCGATCCGTCTGCGGCCGCCGGGATGCAGGTCGCCTCCGCTCCCGACGCCGAGGGTCCGGCGGCGGGATCGCCTACCGCCCCCGTGTCCGCTCCCGTCGAGGGCGCCCCGGAGACGACGCCTCTCGCGCCGGCCGCGGCTCCCGCCGCCGCCGTGCAGGAGCCGGCCGCTCCCGCTGCGACGCCAGCCACGGCGGACGAAGTCGCCGCCGCCGCCCCGGCCCCAGGCGCTGCCGAGGGCGTCCCGCCCGCCGCGCCGGCCGAGACGGTAGCAGCGGCGGAGCCCGCGCCCGCGGCTCCCGCGACCGGAACGGCACCGCCCGTCCCGGCCGCAGGCGGCGCCGACGTCGCCTCGCCCGAGCCTGCCGCGCCGGCGGAGCCTCCGCGCGAAGTCGTCGCCGCCCAGCCGGCGACGGATCCGGCCGCAGGCCCCGTCTTGGAGGCCGCGCCGGCCGAGGCCACCGCCGACCGGCCAGCCGCGCCGGAGATCGCGGCGCCCGCCGGCGAGGAGGTCGCCGCGTTGAGCCCGGCCGATCCCGGGGCCGCACGGCCGGCTGCGCAGGTCACCATCGAGGCGGTCGAACTCGAGAACGGCGAGCGCTTCTTCGCCGCCGGCGCCGCCGCGCCCAGCGCCACCCTGCGCCTCTATGTCGACGGCGGCCTCGCCGACGAGGTTCGCAGCATGGAGAGCGGCCGCTGGCTGGTGGACACCCGGCTGCCGCTCGAGCCGGGCGCCCACTCCGTGCGGGTCGACCAGGTCGCCGGCGACGGCACCGTCCTGTCGCGCGCCGAGGTGCCCTTCGAGATCCTCGAGGACCTTGTCGTCGGGCCGACCGAGGTGTCGGGCTCCGGCAGCGCCGGTGCGGGATCGGGCATTGCCGGCGAGGCGCGGGTCGGCGACGCGCAGACGATCATCATCCGCCGCGGCGACAACCTCTGGCGGATCGCCCGCCGGCTCTACGGCGCGGGCGTGCGCTACTCGACCATCTACCAGGCCAACACCGACCAGATCGTCAACCCGGACCTCATCTTCCCGGGGCAGGTGTTCGTGCTCCCGCAGGGCGACCGCAACTGGGAACCGGCCGCGCCCGTCGTGCAGTGAGGCGGGGACCCCTGCCGGGCGGCGCTTGATGCGCACGGGGAAGCAATGATCTAACGGAGGAGAGACCCGCCGGCCACGCCGGCGGACACCCGATCATGCCCGGCCGCGGCCAGGCCCCCCCGGACACGACATGCGCAAGATCCCGCCTTCCGGCGATCGTCCGATCAGCGCGGACGACGCCACGCTCTTTTCCACCATCCGCAGCCTGTGGCCCTACATCTGGCCGTCGCGGCGCCCGGACCTGAAGATCCGGGTCGCGCTCGCCATGGTGGCGCTGGCGGTGGCGAAGGTCGTCACCGTGCTGGTGCCCTTCTTCTTCAAATGGGCGACCGACGCCCTCGCCGAGGGCGGCGTCGACCGGACGGTGCTGCTCCTCTCCGTGCCCGTGGCGATGGTGATCGCCTACGGCCTCGGCCGCATCCTGCTCGCCGCCTTCAACCAGCTCCGCGACGCCCTGTTCGCCCGGGTGAGCCAGTACGCGGTGCGCACGCTCGCCTACAAGACCTTCGTGCACCTGCACGCCCTGTCGCTGCGCTTCCACCTCGCCCGCCGCACCGGCGGGCTGTCGCGGGTGATCGAGCGCGGCGTCAAGGGCATCGACTCGATCGTCCGCTTTACCATCCTCAACGGGGCCCCGACGGTGCTGGAGTTCGCGCTCTCCGCCGGCATCATCTACTTCCACTTCGGCTGGCGCTACCTCCTGGTGATCTCCGTCACCGTGGTCCTCTACGTCTGGTTCTCGGTGCGCTACTCCGACCGGCGCATCGCCATCCGCCGGCGCATGAACGAGAGCGATACCGAGGCGAACGTCAAGGCGATCGACAGCCTGCTCAACTTCGAGACCGTCAAGTACTTCGGCAACGAGCTGATGGAGGCGCGCCGCTACGACGAGTCGATGGCACGCTACGAGACGGCGGCAACGCAGACCTGGACCTCGCTCGCCTGGCTGAACCTCGGCCAGGCGGTGATCTTCTCGATCGGTATGGCGACCTGCATGGCGCTCGCCGCCCGCGAGGTGGCGGCCGGCGACCTCACGGTCGGCGACTTCGTGCTGATCAACGCGCTGTTGATCCAGCTCGCGGTGCCGCTGAACTTCATCGGCATGCTCTACCGCGAGATCCGCCAGGGCGTCGCCGACATCGAGCAGATGTTCCAGCTGCTCGACCAGCCGGCCGAGATCATCGACAAGCCGGACGCCAGGCCGCTGCGGGTGACCGGCGGCAGCGTCGTCTTCGAGGACGTCCACTTCGCCTACGACCCGGACCGCCAGATCCTGCAGGGCGTCTCCTTCGAGGTCCCTGCCGGCCGGACGATCGCCATCGTGGGTCCCTCCGGGGCCGGCAAGTCGACGATGTCGCGGCTCCTCTTCCGCTTCTACGACGTCACCGGCGGTCGCGTGCTGATCGACGGCCAGGACGTGCGCGACGTCACCCAGGAGAGCCTGCGCGCCGCGATCGGCATGGTCCCGCAGGACACCGTGCTGTTCAACGACTCCATCGGCTACAACATCCGCTACGGGCGGCCCGGCGCCAGCGACGAGGAGGTGGCGGAGGCGGCGCGGCAGGCCCAGATCGGCCGGTTCATCGAGGCGCTGCCGCAGGGCTACGACACGCCCGTCGGCGAGCGGGGCCTCAAGCTCTCCGGCGGCGAGAAGCAGCGCGTCGCCATCGCCCGCACCATCCTGAAGAGCCCGCCGATCCTGATCCTCGACGAGGCGACCTCCGCGCTCGACACCAACACCGAGCGCGAGATCCAGGCGGAGCTCGACCGGGTCTCGCGCGGCCGCACCACCCTGGTGATCGCCCATCGCCTCTCGACCGTGGTGGGCGCCGACGAGATCATCGTGCTGGAGAAGGGCCGCATCGCGGAGCGCGGCTCGCACGCGGACCTCCTCGCCAGGGACGGGCTCTACGCCACCATGTGGCGCCGCCAGCGCGAGGCGGACGAGGCGGAGGAGCGGCTGCGGCAGGCCCGCGCCTCCGACGAACTCGGCATCGTCGTCCGCGGCCAGAGGGCCGGCGAGCCGGCGCCGTCCGGGTAGAATGCGCGACCGCCGGCGCCCTTCCCAAGGGGCGGCGCCTGTGCGAAACGGAACCGGTTCCGCCCCGCCGCCGTTCAGGGAAATCAGATGTCGATCCCAGCCTCGATCCGAAACGCCATCCCGAGGGTTCACCCCGAAGGCTACAAGTTCGTCGCGCTGTTCTTTGTGGCGTCGGTGATCCTCGGCTGGGTGTGGGACCCGCTGTTCTGGATCGGCCTCGGGCTCACGCTCTGGTGCGCCCTGTTCTTCCGCGACCCGACCCGGGTGACCGCGGTGACGCCGTCGCTGGTGGTGAGCCCGGCCGACGGCAAGGTCTCGCTGGTGGCGCCTGCCGTGCCGCCGTCCGAACTCGGGCTCGGCGACCAGCCGCGGCTGCGCGTCTGCGTGTTCATGAACGTCTTCGACGTCCACATCAACCGGGCGCCGGTGAGCGGCCGGGTGACCCGGATGGCCTACCGCCCGGGCAAGTTCCTCAACGCCGAGCTCGACAAGGCGAGCGAGGACAACGAGCGCAACGGCCTCGTGATCGAGCGGGCGGACGGGCGGACCGTCGGGGTTGTGCAGATCGCCGGCCTGGTCGCCCGGCGCATCGTGCCCTGGGTGCGCGAGGGCGAGAGCCTGACCATCGGCGACCGCTTCGGCATGATCCGCTTCGGCTCGCGGCTCGACGTCTACCTGCCGGAGGGCGCGACGGCGTTGGTGGCCGAGGGCCAGCGCTGCGTCGCCGGCGAGACCATCATCGCCGATCTCGACGGCCGGGCGCCGACACCGGTCGTCCGCATCGGCTGACCCGACCGGAAAGGACACGCCCACCGCCATGGCGAACCCGACCCCCTCCCCCCAGCCGGACGCCGCCGGCGGCCGCCGGCGGCGGATCGGCGAGATCCCGATCCGCGCCGTCATCCCCAACATGGTGACGCTGCTGGCGCTCTGCGCCGGCCTCACCGCCGTCCGGATGACCATCGAGGGGCGCTACGAACTCGCCGTCTACGCGGTGCTGGTCGCCGCCCTTCTCGACGGGCTCGACGGGCGGATCGCCCGGTTTCTGCGCTCGACGAGCAAGTTCGGGGCGGAACTCGATTCGCTGGCGGACTTCATCAGCTTCGGCGTCGCCCCGGCGATCCTGCTCTACGGCTGGATCCTGCACGAGGCCCGCAGCTTCGGATGGGTGGCGGCGCTGATCTTCGCCAGCGCCGGCGCCCTGCGCCTCGCCCGCTTCAACGTGGCGGCCTCGGAGGAGAAGCCGGCCTGGCAGTCCAACTTCTTCACCGGCGTTCCGGCGCCCGCCGGCGCGATCCTGGCGCTGCTGCCGATCTATGCCTCCTTCAGCGGGCTTCCGGTGCCGCAGGAGAGCGCGCCGGTGGTGCTGGCCTATACGGTGCTGGTGGCGCTCTTGATGGTGAGCCGCGTCCCGACCTTCTCGGGCAAGAAGCTCGGCCGCATCCGTCGCGACCTGGTGCTGCCGCTGTTCGTCGGCCTGGTGCTCGGCGTCGGCCTGCTGCTCTCCTTCCCCTTCGAGACGCTGTCGATCCTCGCCGTCGCCTACATTCTCGCCATTCCCGTCGGCTGGCGGGCCTTCAACCGGCTGGCCCGCGCCCATGGCGAGGCGGAGCAGGAGATCGGCTTCGAGCCGGTGACGGAGGGCGAGGACGCGGTCGAGGAGGAGGATGAGCCGATCGACGAGAGCGAGGCGGGCCGCGGCCCGCGGTGACGCGGCGGCCGGTTCAGAACCGGTAGCGGTGGATCCCGTCGGCGGCCTTCACCCTGTCGGCGAGCGGCGTGTCCGGAAAGGCCTGCCGGAGCAGGCGGAGCGCCTCGTTGCCGCTGGCGGGACGGGTCGCCTCCAGGTGCCGGCGCATGGCCGCCAGCCTCGACCCGGCCTCCGCGGCAGGCGGCAGGCCTGGTGCGGCGGCCGCGGGGCGCGGGGTCAGCCCCGCCTGTCCGGCATCGGGACCCGGATACGGCATGTCCGCCTCCTCGCGACGATCGACGGAAGTATCGCGGAACAAGTGTTAACGAAACCCGTTCATGTCCGACACGCGATCCATCGGCGAGGTCCGAGCGTAAACGGATTCGACCGGTGACTGGAGGCTCAAATGCGGACACCCGACGATCGCCGCCGCACCGACCCGGTGTTGGCCCTCATCCTCACCAACGCCCTCGGCGGGGCGGTGGTGGCCATCTTCCTGGTTGGAGCGATCCTTTTCCTTGACATCGGCCGGCTCGGGACGCTGATCGCCGCCTCCGATGCGCCGCTGGCGCCGACGGCGCTGCTGACGGCCGGCTTCGTGATCACCTTCGCGAGCCTCGCCATGGGCAGCGCCATCATGCGCATCGGCCGCGACGACGAGCGCGGCGGCGGCTCTGGTCGACCGGTGCCGATCCCGGTCCGGGCGCGGCGCCGGCGCTGACGTCCGGGGACAGCCTCGACACCGAAAGAAATGGCCGGCGGGGGCTGCCCCCGCCGGCCATGTCTCGTTCGCTCGCCGTCCGTCGTCAGCGCAGCACGACGACCTTGGTGCCGACGCCGACCTGCTCGTAGAGGTGGGTCACGTCGTCGTTGGTCATGCGGATGCAGCCCGACGAGACGGCCTGGCCGATGGTCCAGGGCTCGGCGGTGCCGTGGATGCGGTAGATCGTGGAGCCGAGGTAGAGGGCGCGGGCGCCGAGCGGGTTGTCCGGGCCGCCCGGCATGAAGTAGGGCAGGTCCGGCTGGCGCTTGCGCATGGCCGGCGGCGGCGTCCAGCCGGGCCACTCGGCCTTGCGGGTGACGCGGTGGCTGCCGGCCCAGGTGAAGCCCGGCCGGCCGACGCCGATGCCGTACCTCAGGGCCTTGCCGCCCTCCTGGACGAGGTAGAGCCGGCGCTCCTCGGTGTCGACCACGATGGTGCCCGGGCCGTAGGGGCCCTGGTAGTCGATCACCTCGCGCTGGACCGGGCTTTCCATGCGCCGGGGGCTCTTCTTGACGTATTCGAAGCCGCCGGTTGCGGGGTCGTAGAAGCGGACCATCTCCTCCGCCCGCGCAACGGAGGTGGCGGTGGCCGCGGCGAGGAGGGCACCGACGGCCAGGGCGATCGTGAAGCGCATCTGTTACTCTACCCGAGGTTGGGACTGACGAGGGTTGTCCGGCTCTTACGGTATGGCCGCGTCCGGGGGCGGACCTCGCGTCCCGGCATCGGCGCCGCAAGCGACGCACGGGCGAGAACGATGCCGGGACGCCCCCGCCCGATCAAGCGGCCGCAGTCTTCGACGCGGGGGCCTGGCGTGGATCGGAGGCGACTGTTGCCGGCGCGCAACGTCCGAGGGCGGACCAAGCGTAAATCGATTGACGGAACCTTAATACGACAGCGGTTTCCCGGTTTTTTTTCATCGCTCCGGGCGACGGGATGCTTGGCGCGAGCGCAATGCGGCGCCTGTCCAACAGACGCGCGGGGCTCCGACTCGACTCACTCGAGATGCAACTCCTTGAAGAAGTCATTGCCCTTGTCGTCGATCACGATGAAGGCCGGGAAATCGACCACGTCGATCTTCCAGACCGCCTCCATGCCGAGTTCGGGGAACTCGACCACCTCGACGTGCTTGATGCAGTCCTGCGCGAGGCGCGCGGCCGGGCCGCCGATCGAGCCGAGGTAGAAGCCGCCGTGCCGGGCGCAGGCCTCGCGGACCTGCCGCGATCGGTTGCCCTTGGCCAGCATCACCATCGAGCCGCCCGCCGCCTGGAACTGGTCGACATAGGCGTCCATGCGCCCGGCGGTGGTCGGGCCGAAGGACCCGGAGGCGTAGCCCGCCGGGGTCTTTGCCGGGCCGGCGTAGTAGACCGGGTGGTTCTTCATGTAGTCCGGCAGCGGCTCGCCGCGCTCCAGCCGCTCGCGCAGCCTGGCGTGGGCGAGGTCGCGGGCGACGATCACCGGCCCGGTCAGCGACAGGCGGGTCCGGATCGGGTGCCGGGAGAGTTCCGCGAGGATCTCCGGCATCGGCCGGGTGAGGTCGATCGGCACCACAGGGCCGCCGAGGGTCGCCTCGTCCACGTCCGGCAGGAAGCGGGCGGGATTGTGCTCGAGTTCCTCCAGGAACACGCCCTCGCGGGTGATCTTGCCGAGCGCCTGCCGGTCGGCCGAGCAGGAGACGCCGATGCCGATCGGCAGCGAGGCGCCGTGGCGGGGCAGGCGGACCACCCGGACGTCGTGGCAGAAGTACTTGCCGCCGAACTGGGCGCCGACGCCCGTCGCCTGGGTCGCCCTGAAGATCGCCTCCTCCATCTCGAGGTCGCGGAAGGCGTGGCCGGCCTCCGAGCCCTGCGTCGGCAGGCCGTCGAGGTAGCGCGTCGAGGCGAGCTTCACCGTCTTCAGCGTCATCTCGGCCGAGGTGCCGCCGATGACGATCGCGAGGTGGTAGGGCGGGCAGGCGGCGGTGCCGAGGGTGAGGATCTTCTCCTTCAGGAAGGCGAGCATCCGGTCCGGCGTCAGCAGCGACGGCGTTCCCTGGAACAGGAAGGTCTTGTTGGCCGAGCCGCCGCCCTTGGCGATGAAGAGGAACTTGTAGGCGTCCTCGCCCTCGGCGTAGATCTCCACCTGGGCGGGCAGGTTGTTGCTGGTGTTGCGCTCCTCGAACATCGAGATCGGGGCGAGCTGCGAATAGCGCAGGTTCTTCTTCAGGTAGGCGTCGAGCACGCCGCGCGAGACCTGCGCCTCGTCGCCGCCCGGCGTCCAGACCCGCCGGCCCTTCTTGCCCATCACGATCGCCGTGCCGGTGTCCTGGCACATCGGCAGCACGCCGCCGGCGGCGATGTTGGCGTTCTTGAGGAGGTCGTAGGCGACGAACTTGTCGTTCGAGGTCGCCTCCGGGTCGTCGAGGATCTTCGCCAGTTGCGCCAGGTGGCCGGGGCGCAAGAGGTGGTTGATGTCGATGAAGGCCGCCTCGGAGAGCAGGCGCAGCGCCTCCGGCTCGACCTTGAGGATCTCCTCGCCCTCGAAGGTCGCGGTCGACACGTGGTCCGAGGTCAGCCTGCGCCAGGGCGTCGCGTCCGGGGCGAGCGGGAACAGGCCGGTGGCGATCTTGGGCTCGGACATGGGAACGCGTCTCCGTATGCGGCGTGGTCGACCTCGGCCCTTCTATCCCGCTGCCGCCGGCGCGCCAAGCAGCCGCGGCCGCGACCTTCGGCGGAGCCCCGCCGGGAGCCCCGGCCGCCCGGCGGATGCGGCATCGCGGCCACTTGCGCCGCCGCCGCGGGATCCCATCTTGGGGGGCTCTTCAACTCTCGACGGAGACCCCGTTCCATGATCCTCCGCCTCACGGCCGCCGCCCTCCTCGCCGCCGGCCTCGCGACCGCCCCGGCCCTCGCCCAGGATAGCCATTCCGGCCACTCCGCCCATGGCTCGGAGATGCCCGCCGGCACTGCCGCCGAGGCCTATGCGGCCGCCAACGCGGCGATGCACGAGGCGATGGCCATCGAGTTCTCCGGCGACGCCGACGTCGACTTCGTCCGCGGCATGATCGCCCACCACGAGGGCGCCATCGCCATGGCGAAGATCCTCAAGGCGCACGGCAAGGACCCCTGGCTGCTGACGCTCGCCGACGAGATCATCATCGCCCAGGAGAAGGAGGTCGCCGACATGCAGGCCTGGCTGAAGGAGAAGGGGCTGGAGTGACGAATCCGGCGGCGACGCCAAGGGATTGCCCCGGCGGGATTTTCCGCCGCTGTTGAGATAATGATTCAACCCGGGCGGGGCCAGGCGCCCCCGCCCTGGTCGCGACGACCGGTCGGCCGGCAGGTCCGCCGGCCGCGGTCCCCGTCACCGCGTGCCGGGCGGGGCCGCACCCTCCCCGTTGCCCCGGCAGGGTCGCCAGCCGCCACGTAGCCGCCGGGGTTGCCAACCCCCTCCCAACACCGTCATCCCGGCGAAAGCCGGGATCCAGTTCCCGCCAAGGCATTGGCTGATCTCACGTTTTCTGGATCCCGGCTTTCGCCGGGATGACGGCGTGCATGCGTCGGCCGGTCCGTGCCGCCCGCGCGTTTTCCCGGTCCCGGCTCTCGCCCGGACGACGGGGCTGCGTGCGATGCCGGTCAGTCCTCGAGGTAGTCCGCGCACCTCGGCCCGGGTTGGTCGCCCCAGGGCATGATCGGCACGGTCGAGGTGGAGTTCTTGGGGCTGCCCTCGATCAGCTTGTCGGAGTAGACGAGGTAGACCAGCACGTTGCGCTTGACGTCGCAGCCGCGGACGATCTGCATCTTCTTGAACAGGATCGAGCGGCGCTCGCGGTACATGTCCGAGCCCTGCTCGAAGCTGTCCTTGAAGGAGATCGGCCCCACCTGGCGGCAGGCGAGCGAGATGTCGGAGACCTCCTCCGCGACGCCCAGCATCCCCTCGACGCCGCCCTTCTCGGGCACCGTGTAGTGGCAGGCGACGCCCTCCACCACCGGGTCGTCGATGGCGTAGACGGCCAGCTTGTGGTCCGGCGTCAGGAACTTCCATACCGTCGACCGCTTGAAGATCAGGTCCTGGGCGAGCGCCGGGCCGGCGGCAAGCGCGAGCGCGAGGGCGGCGACTGCGAGGCGGGCGAACATGGGCACGGGTCTCCGGTTGTGCGTCTCTGGCTCGTCAGATGGGGACGCATCGGGCCCGACACAAATGCCGGCGGCCGCGTCCCGGTTCAGCGGAGGCGGGCGAGGGCCCGCTCGCGGCCGATCAGCGGCAGCAGCGCCGCCATCTCCGGGCCGTGGTCGAGGCCGGTCAGCGCGCGCCGCAGCGGCAGGAAAAGGTCGCGGCCCTTTCGGCCGGTCGCCGCCTTCACGGCGCCGGTCCAGGCGCGGAAGGTGTCCGCGTCGTAGGGCTCCGCAGGCAGCAGCGCCGCCGCCTCGGCGAGGAACGCCCGGTCGGCCGGGTCGACCGCCGGATCGATCTCTCCGGCCACCACGCGCCACCAGGTCGCGGCATCCCGGACCCGCTCGCAGTTGCCGGAGACGGCCGCCCAGAAGGCCGGGTCCGCGGGGATCCCCAACTCTTCCAGCCGCGGCGCCACCGCCTCGAGGGGCAGCCGGTGCACCATTCTCGCGTTGAGCGCGGCGAGTTCGGCCGGGTCGAAGCGCGCCGGCGAGCGCGACACGGAGGCAAGGTCGAAGCCCTCGGCAAGCGCCGCGAGGTCCGGCACCGGCTCGGCCGGATGGCTGGTGCCGAGGGTGGCGGCGAGCACCGCCACCGCCATCGGCTCGTAGCCTTCCGCCCGCAGGGAGCGGAGCGACAGCGCGCCGGTGCGCTTCGACAGCGCCTCCCCGCCCGCGTCGGCGAGCAGGTTGTGGTGGCCGAAGGCGGGCACACGGCCGCCGATCGCCTCGAACAGCGCGATCTGCACGCCGGTGTTGGTGACGTGGTCCTCGCCGCGGACCACGTGGGTGATGCCGAGGTCGAGGTCGTCCACCACCGAGGGCAGCGTGTAGAGCCAGGTCCCGTCCTCGCGCACCAGCACCGGGTCGGAGAGCGAGGCGAGGTCGACCGTCTCCTCGCCGCGGCAGAGGTCGTGCCATCTCGCCTCGGTCCGGCGCGGCGCGAAGGGGTCGCCGTCGTGGTTCGGCAGCAGGAAGCGCCAGTGCGGCCGCCGGCCCTCGGCCTCCAGCCGGGCGCGATCCTCCGCGGAGAGGCGCAGCGCCGCCCGGTCGTAGACCGGGGGCAGGCCGCGCAGCCGCCGCCGCGCGCGGGCGCGCTCCAGCTCCTCGGCAGTCTCGTAGGCCGGATAGAGAAGCCCGCGCGCCTTGAGGTCCTCGGCCACGGCGGCGTGCCGGGCGGCGCGCGCCGTCTGGCGCACCGTCTCGTCCGGGCGGATGCCGAGCCAGGCGAGGTCCTCGACTATCGCCGCGGCGAAGGCCTCGGTGGAGCGGGCGGTGTCGGTGTCGTCCAGCCTCAGGATGAACCGCCCGCCGGAGCGTATCGCCAGCATCGCGTTGAACAGCGCGGTGCGCGCGTTGCCGATGTGGAGATAGCCCGTCGGCGAGGGCGCGAAGCGGACGGTGACAGGGGACTGGCTCATGGCGCCCGTCCATATCGCGTTGCCGGCCGGGCGGCAACGGCGGCTCCGGGACGGCTCAGATGAACAGCTTGTCGTCCTCGTCGGGGCGGCGGGGCGGCGCCGCTCGCCCGGCCGGGGCAGCTCCCCCCGGCGGCGGCGGGCGCAGGCCCCCGTGGGCGCCGGCCGGCAGCGGCACCGCCCGCCCGTTGCGGCGGACGTAGGTGGTCTGGCCGAGCGCCAGGCGGCGGACCCGGTCGTAGAGCACCCGCGCGGAGACCGGCTTCACGATGAAGTCGTTGGCGCCGAGCCTCACCGCCGACAGCACGTGGCGCCGGTCGCTGTGGGCGGAGAGGAACACCACCGCCTGGGTGGCGATCCGGTCGTCCGGGCTGGTGCGGATGCGGTCGAGCAGGGTCACCCCGGTGCCGCCCGGCACGCCGAGGTTCCAGTCGAGGAGCAGCACGTCCGGCCGGTGCCGCAGGAGCATCTCCCAGCCGTCCTCCGGCGTCGTCGCGTCGACGATGTCGCGCACGCCGAGGCCGGTCAGCATGGTGCGGACGAGGCGGCGGAAATAGGCGTTGTCGTCGACCACGCCGAAGCGCAGGCCGTCGAGGGCCGTGTAGGTGTTGATCGCCATGGTCGCAGGGCTCTCCCGGCCGTTCCGCTGACACGGGAATCGGCCGCCCTCCGCCCCGCGGCCGGAAGGGTACATTCCAGTGTGCAGGATTTCAAAGGCGAACCGCGGTCCGCGGCGACGGGTGGCGGGCGGCCTGGCCGGCGGCCGGAGTGCCCTCCCCGTTTTCCGGCAAGGCAGGCTCGGGCCGTGCGGAGGCGACGTCGCGCGGGGCCGCCCGACCCCGGGCCATCGACGGCGGCCCTCGCGCTCCTGTTCAGCGCGAGAGGCCCTTCTCGCGCAGCGCGGCCTCGTAGGCGGCCATCTTGCCGTCCACCCCCTCGCCGAGTTCGCGCAGGTAGCTCCAGGTGAAGATGCCGGTGTCGTGCAGGTCGTCGAAGCGCAGCCGCACCGCGTAGGATCCGACCGGCGCGACGGCGAGGATCTCCACGTTGCGCTTGCCGGCGACCAGCTTCTTCTGGTCCGGGGCGTGGCCCTGCACCTCGGCCGAGGGGGATTCCACCCTGAGGAGCTCCGCCGGGATCGAATAGCTCGCCCCGTCGTCGAAGCTGACGGTGAGGGTCCGCCGGTCCTTCGACAGGCGGATCTCGGTCGGCCAGGGTGCGGCGGTCATCGGCTCAGCCCTTCTTCGGCGTCTCGAGCCTGGCGATCAGGCTCGAGGTGTCCCAGCGCCGGCCACCCATCAGCTGCACGTCGCCGTAGAACTGGTCGACGAGCGCCGTCACCGGCAGGCGCGCCTGCGAGGCCTTGGCCTGGTCCAGCACGATGCCGAGGTCCTTGCGCATCCAGTCGACGGCGAATCCGAAGGAGAATTCGCCCTCGTTCATCGTCTTCCAGCGGTTCTCCATCTGCCAGGACTGGGCTGCCCCCTTGGAGATGACGCCGATCACCTTCTCGATGTCGAGCCCGTTGCGCTTGCCGAAGTGGATCGCCTCGGCGAGCCCCTGCACCAGGCCGGCGATGGCGATCTGGTTGACCATCTTGGTCAGCTGGCCGGCGCCGGACGGCCCCATCAGGCCGACCATCTTCGCGAACGAGCGGATCACCGGATCGGCGCGGTCGAAGACCTCCTGCTCGCCGCCGACCATCACCGTGAGCGCACCGTTCTCGGCGCCGGCCTGGCCGCCGGAGACCGGCGCGTCGAGGAAGTGGATGCCGTGCTCGCGGGCCGCACCGTCGAGATCGCGGGCGACGTGGGCGCTGGCGGTGGTGTGGTCGACGAAGATCGCGCCCGGCTTCATGCCCGAGAAGGCGCCCTCGGAGCCGACCGTCACATGGCGGAGATCGTCGTCGTTGCCGACGCAGGCGAAGACGAAGTCGGCGCCCTCGGCCGCCTCGCGCGGGGTGGCGCGGAAGGTCCCGCCGAACTTCTGGACCCAGGCCTCGGCCTTCGCGGTGGTGCGGTTGTAGACGGTGGTCTCGTGGCCGCCCCGGGTGGCGAGGTGCCCCGCCATGGGAAAGCCCATTACGCCGAGCCCGATGAATGCAACCTTGGCCATCCTCTTCTCCCTGCCTCGCGGCGAACGTCGCCTTGCGGCCTGTTTAGACCCTCGCGGCCGGCTTGTCAGGACGCTCTTTCGCACTGCCCTGCCGAAGCGCTAGGCTTGCCGCAACGCAATCGAGGAGCCGTCATGACCGCTTTCCCGAGTTGGGCCGACACCGCCCCCCGCCTGGTCGACGTCGCCACCGGCCGCAGCCCGGCCGACATGGTGGTGCGCGGCGGGCGCTGGGTGAACGTGCATACCCGCGAGGTGCTGTCCGGCTTCGACGTGGCGATCGCGGCCGGCCGCTTCGCGGCGATCGCGCCGGATCTTTCCTATGCGATCGGCCCCGGCACCGAGGTGATCGACGCGGACGGCCGCTTCATGGTCCCGGGGCTCTGCGACGCGCACATGCACGTCGAGAGCGGGATGGTGACGGCGACCGAGTTCGCCCGCGCGGTGATTCCGCACGGCACCACGTCGATGTTCGTCGACCCGCACGAGATCGCCAATGTGCTGGGCCTCGCCGGCGTGCGGCTGATGCACGACGAGGCGCTGACGCTGCCGGTGAACATGTTCGTCCAGATGCCGTCCTGCGTGCCCTCCGCGCCCGGCCTCGAGACTGCCGGCGCCTCGATCGGCCCGGCAGAGGTGGCCGAGGCGATGGCCTGGCCCGGCATCGTCGGCCTCGGCGAGATGATGAACTTCCCCGGCGTCGCGGCCGGCGACGGCAAGATGCTCGAGGAGATCGCCCGGACCATGCGGGCGGGCAAGACCGTCGGCGGCCACTACGCCTCGCCGGACCTCGGCCGCCCCTTCCTCGGCTATGTCGCCGGCGGCCCCGCCGACGACCACGAGGGCACCCGGCTGGAGGACTGCCTCGCCCGCGCCCGGCTCGGCATGCGGCCGATGATGCGGCTCGGCTCGGCCTGGTACGACGTCGCCACCCAGATCCGCGCGATCACCGAGATGGGCCTCGACCCGCGCAGCTTCATCCTGTGCACCGACGACAGCCACTCCGGCACGATCGTCCACGAGGGCCACATGAACCGGGTGGTGCGGCACGCGGTCGCCCAGGGCTGCCCGCCGCTTGTCGCGCTGCAGATGGCGACCCTCAACACCGCCCAGCACTTCGGCCTCGAGTGCGAGATCGGCTCCATCACGCCCGGGCGCCGGGCGGACATGATCCTCACCTCCGACCTCGTCGCGCTGCCGGTCGAGACCGTGGTCGCCCGCGGCCGGGTGCTCGCCGAGAACGGGCGGCTCTTGGTCGACATCCCGCCCTACCCCTACCCGGACAGCGTGCGCGGGACGGTGCGGGTGGGCCGGGCCCTCTCGGCGGACGACTTCCGGATCGAGGCGCCGGCGGGGCGCAACAGCGTCACCGCCCGCGTGATCGGGGTGATCGAGAACCAGGCGCCGACGCGGTCGCTGACCATGACCCTGCCGGTCGAGAACGGCCTTGTCTCCGCCGACCCGGCGGCGGACGTCTGCCAGATCGCCCTCGTCGAGCGGCACCGCGGCACCGGCGAGGTGGTGAACGCCCTCGTCTCCGGCTTCGGCTACGACCGGCCCTGCGCCGTCGCCTCCACGGTCGCCCACGACAGCCACCACATGATCGTGGTGGGCACCTCCCGGGAGGACATGGCGATGGCGGCGAACCGGCTTGCCGAGGTCGGCGGCGGAGCGGTGGTGATCTCGCAGGGACGCGAGCTCGCCCTCGTCGAGATGCCCATCGCCGGGCTGATGTCGGAGGAGCGCGCCGAGGTGGTGGCCGGCAAGGCCGCCCGCCTGATCGCAGCCATGGCCGAGTGCGGCTGCCGCCTCAACAATGCCTACATGCAGCATTCTCTTCTTGCCCTTGTCGTGATTCCGGAGCTCAGGATCTCCGACATGGGCCTCGTCGACGTGGCGCGCTTCGAGCGCGTGGATCTTTTCGCGGATTGATAGGTTATGATGCCGGTGAACGAGGTGGCCGCTCCGCGGCAGACTGTATCTTTTGCGGCGCCGCCGCTGCGCCTGAACGGAGAACCATCATGAAGAAGATCTTTCTCGTTTCCGCCATGGCGATCGGCCTTGCCGCGTGCAACCAGACGGCCAGCCAGCAGCGCGTCACCACCGGCGCCGCCGTGGGTGCGCTGGGCGGCGCGGGCGTCGGCGCCCTGGTCGACGGCGGCAGGGGCGCGGCCATCGGTGCCGTCGCCGGCGGAATCGGCGGCGCGGCGGTCGCCGGCGCGACCGACCCGGGCGACCAGTGCTACGCCTACGACCGCTACGGCAACCGCATCGTTGTCGCCTGCCCCTGAGCATCGCAGCGACCGACGGACATCGGACGGGGCCGCCTTCGGGCGGCCCTTTTCGTCGGTGCCTGGCCGCGTCCGGGGTGTTGTAGTTCGGCAACGATCCGTTCACGAATTCCATTTCGCGAGTGCCCCTCCGTCCCCCCGCCTTGTCGCCGGGCCGGAACGCCCGCACTCTGGCCGGGCGTCGTCGTAGGGAGTACCGGCTGGCGCCGGTGCGGCGCTCGATCCGGCCGACCGCCCTCCGGGCGGTGGCGCGGTTCCAGGGCGACGGACGTGCTGCAGAAGCTCGATCATCAACCGAAGGCCGGGGTAGCGCGCGGTCGTCCGCTCCGCTGCCGACACGGCCGGGGCGGTGCGGTCGCGGGCGCATGGGGCGGAGCGCGGCGATGAGCGGCGGGGCCGACTTCCGCGGCGACCCGCCTCGCCGCGCGCCGGACCTGCGGCCGGCCGGGCCCCGCCGGGGGGCGTCGGCTCCCGGGCGGTCGGCCTGCGTGCTCGTCATCGACGACGACGAGGACGACCGCGTGGTGATCGCGCGCGCCCTCGTCCGGGCGCGGCCGCGTCTGCAGGTCGTCGAGGCGACCACGGTGGCCGAAGCCCTCTCGATGATTGTGGAACACGCCCCGGCCTTCGCCCTGCTCGACCTCAGGATGGACGGAACGGACGGCTTCGAGGTACTGGCGGCCAGCCGCGGCGGCAGCGGCCGCCCGCGGGTGCCGCTGGTGGTCTTCTCGACCTCGGACAGTCCGGACGACATCCGCCGGGCCTATGAACTCGGCGCCAACGCCTATGTGCAGAAGCCGGCCAGCCTGGCGGACTACGAGCGTCTCGCCCGCCGCCTCGCCGACTTCTGGATCGACACGGTGGCGCGCCCCTGACCGGGGCGGCGGACGCTCAGTCCGAGGCGCGCTTCAGGTGCCGCGTCAGCCGCAGTTCCAGCACGTCCCACACCCGGCGCAGCACCTCGACCATGACGAGGTAGAGGATCGCCGCCCAGAGGTAGACCTGCATGTCGTAGGTCTTGGAGAAGGCGTAGCGGGTCTGGCCCATCAGGTCGAAGACGGTGATCACCGCGGCGATCGCCGAGCCCTTGATCATCAGCACCACCTCGTTGCCGTAGGGGCGCAGCGAGGTGATCAGCGCCTGCGGCAGGATCACCTTCAAAAGGGTGACGGAGCGACGCAGCCCGAGCGAGTCGGCGGCCTGCCACTGGCCGTTCGGCACCGACCGGATCGCCCCGGCGAGGATCTCCGCCTGGTAGGCGGCGGTGTTGAGCGAGAAGGTCAGGACCGCGCAGAAGAAGGCCTCGCGGAAGAACCACCAAAGGCCGATCGCGCGGAAGAAGTCGGAGAACTGGCCGACGCCGTAGTAGACGAGGAAGGTCTGCGCGAGCAGCGGCGTGCCGCGGAAGAAGTAGGAGTAGCCGAAGGCGAGGGTCGCCCCGAGGCCCGGGCGGGCGAGACGGCCCGCGGCGATCGGGATGGAGATGATCGCGCCGAGGACGACCGAGAGCACCACCAGTTGCATGGTCACCCAGACGCCGGAGAGGACGCGCGGCAGGTAGCGGGCGTACATCTCCGCGTCGTAGCCCTGCGCAAGCAGCAGCGCGAGGCCGAGGCCGAGCGCGCTCCAGGCCACCAGCAGCGCCCAGCCGGCGCCCCGGGCGGCCGAGAAGCGGCGGCGGGCGGCGGGCGGCGGCGGCGAGGCCTCGATGCTGGTGGTCGCGTGGGTCATGCCCGGCCCCCCTGCCCCCGCTCCGCCCAGGCCGAGACCCGCCCGATCCCGATCGAAGAGATCATCGACAGGACCAGGTAGATCATGCAGGCGACCAGGAAGAAGAAGAACGGCTCCTTGGTGTTGCCCACGGCAACCGAGGTGTTGCGCAGGATGTCGTTGAGGCCGATCACCGACACGAGCGCGGTGTCCTTGAGAAGGATCAGCCAGAGATTGGAGAGCCCCGGCAGCGCCAGTCGGATCAGCTGCGGCGCGATGACGAGGCGCATGGTGGCGAAGCGCGACATGCCCAGCGCCTGCGAGCCCTCGTACTGCCCGGCGGGGATGCCGCGGAAGGCGGACAGGAACACCTCGCTCGCATAGGAGGAGAACACCAGCGCCAGCGCGAACATGCCGGCCACGAATCCGTTCACCTCGATGGGCTCGCCGAAGAGGGCCATCGACAGCCGGGACAGCGCGATCTGGCCGCCGTAGTAGATGAGGAACAGCGTCAGGAGTTCCGGCAGGCCGCGGAAGATGGTGGTGTAGACGTTGGCCGCCGCGCGCAGCGCCGGCTCGTGCGAATTCTTGGCGAGCGCGATCAGGAAGCCGAGCACCAGCCCGAAGGGCAGCGTCGCCAGCGCCAGCGTGATCGTCACCAGCGTCCCGGCGGCGATCTCGTCGCCCCAGCCGGCGTCGCCCCAGGCGAGGTGCTGAAAGAGGTCCATGGCGTCCTCGGTTCCCCCCTCCGGGACCGCCCCGCGATTCGGACGACCGGGGCGACGTCCGGGCGGCAGCCCGGATCACCCCTCGTCGTCCCGACCGCGACCGCGGATCGCCCGTTGTGGCGGGGCGGTCTCGCCGCCCCGCCGGTGCGGACGTCAGCCGCCGTAGACGTCGAAGTCGAAGTACTTCTTGTTGATATCTTCGTACTTGCCGTTGGCGCGGATCGCCTCGATGGCCTGGTTGAGGGCCTCGCGGAGCTCGTCCTCGCCCTTGCGGACGGCGATGCCGGCTCCGACGCCGTGGATCTCCTCAATGGGGGTCACGGTGCCGACCAGCTTGCAGCAGTCGCCATCCGGGGTGGCGAGCCAGTCGGACAGCACGACCACGTCGTCCACCGCGGCGTCGAGGCGGCCGTTCTCGAGATCAAGCTTGTACTCGTCCGGGGTCGGGTAGAGCTTCACGTCGCTGTCGGTCAGGAACTGTTCGGCCCAGGAGGAGTGGGTCGTCGAGCTCTGGGCGCCGACCACCATGCCGGCGAGATCCTCGGGCGCAACGCCCGCGATGTCGCTGTCCTTCGGCACGGCGACCGCCGGCGGCGTGTTGTAGTACTTGTTGGTGAAGTCGACCGACTTCTTGCGCTCCTCGTTGATCGACATGGAGGCGATGATCGCGTCGAACTTGTTGGCGAGCAGCGCGGGGATGATGCCATCCCAGTCCTGCACGACGAACTCGCACTCGGCCTTCATCTCCTCGCAGAGCGCCTTGGCGATCTCGACGTCGAAGCCCTTCAGTTCGCCGGCGGAGTCGAGATAGTTGAACGGGGGATAGGCGCCCTCGGTCCCGATCCGGATCTTCTTCATGTCCTGGGCCGAGGCCCCCGCCACCGCCGCGACGGCGACGCTGGCGGCCAGGGCGACAATCTTGATCAGCTTCATGAGTTACCTCTGGTCCCGGCCGCTGCCTGGCAGGATCTCGATCCGCCACCGGCGCATCTTGCGGCCTTCCTTCGTTCGATTGCGGTCATGGCGGGGAATTCTGCGGGATCCCGCCGCCACTTGGCGCCCATACAAGCCGTTTGCGCAGGCGGATGCAACGGTTCCGGCGAACAGATTTTTGCATGATCTATTCAGTATGTGACTATCCGCTCTCAACGAAAACCGAGGCCGAAGCCGGAGAAGGGCAGGAAGCGCACCGGCTGCCCCTCCTCGACGGCCTCGCAGTCCTCCGGAATGTCGATGAATCCGTCCGCCGCCCGCAGGCCCGAGATGAGGCTCGAGCCGTCGCGGGCGTAGCGGTCGACGGCGAGCGTGCCGTCCGGCCGGGTGAGGAGGATCCCGCGCAGGAACTCCCGCCGGCCGGTCCGGCGCCCCCGGATCGAGAAGGCGGACGGGACGGAAAAACGCGGCGGCTCCGTCCAGGTCGCGCCGGCGAGACGGGACACCAGCGGCAGCCCGTAGAGAAGGAAGCCGGCGAAGGCGGCCACCGGGTTGCCGGGCAGGCCCAAGAGCACGCAGTCGCCGATGCGGCCGACGGCGAGCGGCCGCCCCGGCTTCACCGCGATCTTCCACAGGTGCCGCTCGCCGAGGCGGCTGATCGCCGCCGCGACGTGGTCCGCGTCGCCCTCCGACACGCCGCCCGAGGTGATCACCAGGTCGTGCCGCGCCGCCGCCTCGGCGATCCGCGCCTCCACCGCGGCCGCATCGTCCGGGATGACGCCGAGGTCGGTAAGGTCGCAGCCGGCCGCTGCGGCGAGCGCGCTCACCAGCGCGTGGTTGGAATCATAGACCTGCCCCGGGGCGAGGTCCCGGCCCGGCCGCACCACCTCGTCGCCGGTGGAGGCGAGGGCGACGGAGAGCCGCCGGCGCACCGTCACCCGCTCGCGCCCGAGCGAGGCGAGCGCGCCGACGTCCTGCGGCCGGAGCTTCAGCCCCGGCTCCATCACCACCGCGCCGGCGGCGATGTCCTCGCCGGCCCGCCGGCGGTTGGCGCCGGGGCGGAGGCCGGCCGGGACGATGACGAAGGTGGCGCCGTCCTGCTCGTGGGTTTCGCAGTCCTCCTGCATCGCCACCGTGTTGGCGCCCTCCGGCATCGCCGCGCCGGTGAAGATCCGCGCCGCGGCGAAGGGCGGCAGCGGGTCGAGGTCCGTCGTGCCGGCGAAGACGCGGCCGGCCACCGGCATGAAGCCGCCGGTGGACTCGTGGTCGGCCGCGCGGAAGGCGTATCCGTCCACGGCCGAGGTGTCGGCGAGCGGCACGTCGCGGGGCGCCGCCACAGCCTCGGCGAGCACCCGGCCGAAGGCCCCGTCGAGCGGCACCTCCTCGGTGCCGGTCACCGGCCCCACACGTTCGACGACGAGCGCGACGGCCTCGTCGTGCCGCATCACGCCGGCGCCGGGGGCGAAGCAGTCGTCGGGCAGGCGGCCGCGGGCGGGCGCCGGGGCCGGTGCGATCGCTTCCGGGCGGCCGAGCAGCCGCGAGATCCGCTCGGCCTCCGCGAGGTCCGCCTCGGTGTTGACGTTGAAGAAGGGATCGACGAGTTCGTCGCCGGCGCGGATCGGCGGGAAGCGCACCTCGCGGTGCGGACCGGCCTCGATAACAGACGAGAGCTTGCGACTGCCCTGCTCCAGCGCCCGGCGCACCGCGGCGCGCATCGACACCGGCCAGAGCGCCACCACCGGGTGGCGGCCGGTCTCCGACGCGGCGACCACGACCGTCTCGCCCTCCCACGCGGCATCGAGAAGCGCCTCGACGAGCCCTTCCGGCAGGAAGGGCGCGTCGGCCGGGACGGTGAGGACGTGCCGCATGCCGGGCGTCGCGGCCGCGACCTCGAGGGCGGCGAGCACCCCGGCGAGCGGGCCGCTCCCCTCGCCCGGCCTCGGCCCGCCCTCGTCGGCCACCACGGGCATGCCGAGCGAGTCGAAACGGTCCGGATCGCCGTTGGCGACCAGCAGCAGGCCCGCAACGGAATCGCGCAGCACCGCGGCGGCGCGGGCGATCATCGCCTCGCCGCCGACGGTCCGGAGGCCCTTGTCGCCGCCGCCGAGCCGCGTCGACCCGCCGCCGGCGAGGATCGCGCCGAGCACCGGGGCCGCGGTCATGGCGTCCTCCGGGCGGGGCGGGCGACGCGCCGGCCGGTGAGCGGAGGGGAGAACGGACGTCGTGCTGTCATCGGCGGAGCCTAGGGTGACGCCCGCCCCTTGCGCAAGCCGCCGGGCCCGCGTTGACCTCGGCGGGCGGCAGGCATAGGTAACCGGCAGCCGCCAGCCGGAGATCGCCAGATGTCGACGCCCCTCAAGGACCAGGTCCTCGCCCTGCTCAGGCAGATGACGCCGCCCGGCGAGAGCCGCGACCCGGTGTCGGCCGGCCAGGTCTCCGAGGTCTTCGTGAGCGACGGCCGGGTGATGTTCTCGCTCACCGTGCCCGCCGACCGGGCCCGTGAGATGGAGCCCTTCCGGGCCGAGGTGGAGCGGCGCGTCAAGGCGCTGCCCGGCGTCGAGCGGGCGATGATCGCCCTCACCGCGGAGGTCGCCCCGGGCGGCCGGCCGGCGCAGGCCGCCGCGGGCCGCCCCGCGCCCGCCCGGCCCCATTCCCATGCGCCCGCCGCCGGAGGTGCGCCGCAGAAGCCGGGCGTGCCGGGGGTGAAGTCGATCATCGCCGTCGCCTCCGGCAAGGGCGGCGTCGGCAAGTCGACCACCGCGGTGAATCTCGCCCTCGCCCTCGCCGCGAACGGGCTGAGGGTCGGCCTCCTCGACGCCGACATCTACGGTCCCTCGATCCCGCGCCTGATGCAGCTCTCCGGCCGCCCGGAGACGATCGACGGCAAGCTGATCCGGCCGATGGAGAACTACGGCGTCAAGGTGATGTCGATCGGCTTCATGGTCGCCGAGGAGACGGCGATGATCTGGCGCGGCCCGATGGTCGTCTCGGCGATCACCCAGATGCTGCGCGAGGTCGCCTGGGGCGAGCTCGACGTGCTGGTCGTCGACATGCCGCCCGGCACCGGCGACGCCCAGCTCACCATGGCGCAGCAGGTGCCGCTCGCCGGCGCGGTGATCGTGTCGACCCCGCAGGACCTGGCGCTGATCGACGCCCGCCGCGGCGTCGCCATGTTCCGCAAGGTGGAGGTGCCCGTCCTCGGCATCGTCGAGAACATGAGCTACTTCGTCTGCCCGCACTGCGGCGGCCGCTCCGACGTCTTCGGCCACGGCGGCGCGCAGCATGAGGCCGAGCGGATCGGCGTTCCCTTCCTCGGCGAGGTGCCGCTGGAGATGAAGATCCGCGAGACCTCCGACGCCGGCCTGCCGGTGGTGGCGACCGAGCCGGACGGCCCGCACGCCGCCGTCTACCGGGCGATCGCCGAGAAGGTCGCCGCATCGCTCGAGACGGGCGCCTCCAGCCGCCGGGCGCCGCCCCGGATCGTCCTCGAGTAAGGCTCAGGCGACCTCGCCGCGGGTGCCGATCCTGACCGCGAGGCCGCAGGCGACGCCGGCCACCGCGGCGACGATCATCACCGCGAGGAGACCCCAGACCGTCCCCTGCCAGACCGTCACCAGCAGCGCGCCGGCGAGCGTCGAGGCGAGCGCGCCGACGCCCACCTGCATCGAGCCGCCGAGGCCGGAGGCGGCGCCGGCGAGGTCGGGCCGGATGCTGACCGAGCCGGCGATCGCCGAGGGGAGCGCCACGCCGTTGGCGACGCCGACGAGGAGCATCGGCCCGAACAGCGCCAGCGGGTGGACGATCCCCGCCGCGAACAGCGCCGCCATCGTCCCGACCGCCACCATCTGCACCGCGTTGCCGGCGGTGATCATGGCCGGCACGCCGATGCGGGCGGCGAAGCGGCCGGTGAGGAAGTTGCCCATCATGTAGCCGAGGCTGACCAGGATGAAATAGAGCCCGTAGGCGACCGGCCCCACCTGCATGATCTCGGAACTCACGTAGGGCGCGCCACCGAGGAAGGCGAAGAAGACCGCCGAGGCGAAGGCCGCCGCGCCCGAATAGGCCCAGAAGATCGGCACCGAGAGGAGTTCGCCCCACTGCCTCACCGTCTCGCGGAACGAGACCGCGCGGCCGAGGTTGGGGTTCGTCTCGTAGAGCGCCGCCAGCGCCCAGAGCAGGGCGCCCGCGCCGGTCGCCAGCATCACGACGAAGCTGCCGCGCCAGCCGACCGTCTCCTCGAGGACGCCGCCGATGGTCGGCGCGATCATCGGGGCCACCGCCATGCCCATGGTGACATAGCCGATCATGCTCGCCGCGCGGTCGCGGTCGTAGAGGTCGCGCACGATCGCCCGGGCGAGCACGATGCCGGCGCAGCCGCCGGCGCCCTGCAGCACGCGGCCGGCGAGCAGCACCTCGATCGTCGGGGCGAACAGCGCGATCACGCTTCCGGCGACGAACACCACCATGCCGCCGAGCAGCACCGGCCGGCGGCCGAACCGGTCCGACAGCGGGCCGATCACCGTCTGCGCCAGCGCCATCGTGGCGAGGTAGAGCGACAGCATCAGCTGGATCATCGCGTAGGTGGTGCCGAAGGCCTCCGTCATGTGCGGCATCGACGGCATGGCGATGTTGATCGCCAGCGGGTTCACCGCCGACAGCGCCACCAGCAGGTAGACGCTCGGCCGGCGCGCGATGCGCTCCGCGCCGCTCACGTCCGCTCTCCCTCGACGCGGGCGGCCTCTCCGCCGACCGCGGCCGCATCGCCAGCCGGGACGACCCCCGACGGCAGCATCGCCTCCGTCCGTCCCCGCCGCGCCGCCACCCGGCGCTCGCGATAGAAGGTGTAGACGCCGGTGCCGACCACGATGGCGATGCCGACCAGCGTGAGGGCGTCCGGCACGTCGCCCCAGACCAGCCAGCCGATCAGGATGGCGTAGGGGATGAAGGAATAGCGGAAGGGCGCCACCACCGCGATGTCGCCGCTGCGCATGGCGACGATCACCGTCATGAAGCCGAGCAGCAGGAAGGTGCCGGTGCCGAGCAGGTACCCGGCCTCGACGAGGCCGACGGGCTGCCAGTCCTCGCCGAGGCCCATGGCGAAGCCGAACAGCATCACCGACACCGAGGTGAACGTGGTGATCGCCAGCGTCGGCGTCGTCGCGGGAATGGCCCGGGTGGTGACGTCGCGGAGCGCGATCAGCAGCACCGAGGCGAAGGCGACGAGGGAGTAGGCGTTGAAGTCCGCCGCGCCCGGGCGGACGATCACCAGGATGCCGAGAAAGCCGATCGTCACCGCCGTCCAGCGCCGCCAGCCGACCTTCTCGCCGAGGAACAGCGCCCCGCCGGCGGTGATCGCCAGCGGCGCGGCCTGGGCGATGGCGCTGGTGTTGGCGATCGGCATGTGGAGGAGCGCGGTGAGGTAGAGGAAGGTCGCCCCCACCTCGCCGGTCGTCCGCAACCACACCTTGCGGTCGGCGAACAGGGCCGGCACCGCCGAAAGCGCGCCGGAGGCGTAGGCGAGGCCGGCCACGAACAGGGTGGAGACGACGCCGCGCAGCGCGATGATCTGCGACAGCGGCAGCGTCTCGCCGGCCATCTTCACGAACATGTCGTTGATGATGAAGAAAAGGCTGCAGGCCAGCATCGCCAGGATGCCGCGCAGGTTGTCGCGAAAGTCGGTCATGGGTCCCGGGCGGGATGGGGTTTGCGGCGCACGCCGGTGAAAGCGGCGCCCAACATCCTCCTCCCGCGCCCGCTTTGCAAGCGGTGCGTGCCGGCGGATCCGTCACATCCCAGGGCGGATGCGGGGCCTGTGCGTGCCTGCGACGCGAGAACCGGTTGCGGTCCCCGGGCGTTGTCTGCGAGGCTCGGGGAAAGGGAGAGGATGATGACGAGAGATCTCGCCCCCGCCGCCCTCGTGTTCCTCGCGGCCGTGACGCTCGCGGACGCCAGCGGGCGGGAGCCCTCGCGCGAGGCCGCCGACATGCCCTGCGACGCCGAGGCGGCCGCCTTCGCGGTCGGACAGCGCTACCATGAGGACGTCGCCGACGAGGCCCGGAAGGCCTCCGGCGCGGCCGAACTGCGCGTCGTGCCGGAGGGGCTCGAGGTGCCGATGGCCATCAAGCCGGACCGCCTCACCCTGTGGCTGGACGGCGACGGCACCATCGCCCGGGCGACCTGCGGCTGACCGCTGGCCCCCGCCGCCGCTCAGCCGCCGGTCACCGACATGTGGCGCGAGACCGCCGGCGCCTGCCGCTGGCGGTCGATGACGAAGTCGTGGCCCTTCGGCTTGCGGCCGATCGCCTCGTCGATCGCCCGGTGGAGGAGGTCGTCGCCCTCCGAGGCCCGCAGCGGCGCCCGGAGGTCCGCGGCGTCCTCCTGGCCGAGGCACATGTAGAGCGTGCCGGTGCAGGTGACCCGCACCCGGTTGCAGCTTTCGCAGAAGTTGTGGGTGAGCGGCGTGATGAAGCCGAGCCGCCCGCCGGTCTCCTTCACCCGCACGTAGCGCGCCGGTCCGCCGGTGCGGAAGGGGATGTCCTCCAGCGTGAAGCGCTCGCCGAGCCGCTCGCGCACCATGGAGAGCGGCAGGTACTGGTCGGTGCGGTCGCCGTCGATCTCGCCGAGCGGCATGGTCTCGATCAGCGTCAGGTCGTGGCCGCGCTCGTGGGCCCAGGCGACCATGCCGGGGATCTCGTGCTCGTTGACGCCCTTCAGCGCCACGGCGTTGATCTTCACCTCGAGCCCGGCCTCATGCGCCGCCTCGATGCCGGCGAGCACCTGCGCAAGGTCGCCGCGGCGGGTGATCTCGCGGAACTTCGCCGGATCGAGCGTGTCGACCGAGACGTTCACCCGCCGCACGCCGCAGTCGGCGAGCTCGCCGGCGAAGCGGCCGAGCTGCGAGCCGTTGGTGGTGAGCGTCAGCTCGTCGAGCGCGCCGGACTTCAGATGCCGCGAGAGCCGGCGCACGAGGCTCATGATGTCGCGGCGGACCAGCGGCTCGCCGCCGGTGAGGCGCAGCTTGCGCACGCCCTTCTCCACGAAGGCGCTGCACAGCCTGTCGAGTTCCTCCAGCGTCAGCACCTCCCGCTTCGGCAGGAAGGTCATGTCCTCCGCCATGCAGTAGACGCAGCGGAAGTCGCAGCGGTCGGTGACCGAGACGCGCAGGTAGGTGATCCGCCGCCCGAAGGGGTCGATCATCGGCGTCGTCGCGTCGGCGGCATGCGTCAGGGACATCTCGCTCGGCCTCTCTCGCGGCGCCGCGCGGCGCCCTCGTCTCCGGGCGGCCGGGGCCGCCGTCTCCATGGCGTAAGATAGCGCCGTGCATAACGCTTTTGAAGGACGCTTTTGAAGACGCCGGGCGACGGGCCCCGATCCGCCCGGCGGCACGCCCGCGGCGGGCGCCCGGTCGCGCGCGCATTCCCCGACTCGGCGCGGCGTTGCCCGGCACACCTCCCTGCGCGCCCGCCCTTCCCGCGCCGCACGACAGCAACAGAAGCGGTCAATTCATGTGCTACCTGCACCGGACAACTCGTGTGCTCGCTACACAGTCCCGCGAAAAGGGGTTGCGGATCCCCCTCCCCCCTTATATAAGCCCGCCATCCAACGCGGACGGCCACCCCGTCCAGCGGCGGGCGCGTAGCTCAGTTGGTAGAGCAGCTGACTCTTAATCAGCGGGTCACAGGTTCGATCCCTGTCGCGCCCACCAAACTTTTCAGCAGGTTACATCGTGTTCCCGCCGGCGGAGCCGGGCGGCTGTGCGTGTGGGGTAACACTTGGGGTAACGGGAGCGCCGGGCTTTGGCCGGTCGGGGTTGGGCCGGGATGCCGACGGCCGATGACGATCCCCGACGCCGAGGCCGCCGCCCACCTAGCCGCGATCCTCGCCGCCGGGCTTGAAGTGGACTGCTCAGCGAAGCCGACGCCGGATGTCGGCCTCCATGTCCTCCATCCCCGCTTCCCGTTCATAGGTCTCCGCTAGGTCGTCGAGGAGATTGGCCGCGACAAAGGGGTGCGAGAAGCGCAGGGCCAAGGCCCATCTCCGGTACTTGGCGGCCAAGGCACGTTCCTGGTCGCCGCCCTCGCCACGCCATTGGACGCCTCGAGAGTTGTAGACGCCCATGTGTGCACCCTGCGTCAGTGCCTTGGACCGCACCTCCTCCATGACCTCGCGAACGGGCTCGCACGGCCAGACATCGTCGTCTCCGACGGGCGCATGGGCAAGCAGTTCGCCGATGCAATGGTCGCACACGTCGCTGCGGCCGAGTTCGGCACACCGACGGCGGACGGAAACGACCCACTGTAGCAGGCGCTCCGCTCTCAGTTGACCCGCGTCGTCGTAGCCCGGGAGGCGCCGGAGCGAATTGAGCAAGCGGTAGCTCTGCTCGGCGAGGCTCCGCGCCCGGTCCTCCGGCACGACAACATCCGCGGGATCCGATCCGCCGTCCTTGCGCCGGAAGCACCAGGCGACAAGTCGCGCGAAAAATTCAGGGTTCTCTTGAATGTAGAGCTCCAAGTTCGGGATGCCGGATTTGTTGCCGCTTTTGTCCCAAGGCCGCGCGAGGAGAGGGAGGAACTTGAACTCCAATGCTGCTTTCTGCTCGAGCGTCAAGGCGGCACATGAACTGATTTGCTTGAATGCCTTCCCGAAATGGTATCCTTGCCAATCGGATGCGTTGCTCTCTCCGTCAGCGCTTGTCGCAATTCCGTCCAGTACCCGGTAGAGCATCTCCGGCTCCAGTTTCTCCGGCTGGAGCCGGGCGCAGGAGAAGGCGGCGCCTGGGCGGTTCGCCTCGAGCAAGCGCTGAACCGCCTCATTGTTCTCGTCGTCGGCCTGGTGGATCCACTCGGGGATGACGCTCTGCCAGTAAGCCGTTCGCCCGGCCTCGGGGAGACGATCGACGATCGCCCACGTGATCCTCCGAAACGGAGCCAAAGTGAAGAGATGCGCTTTCTGGTCTTCCGGGAGAGCCTGCCCCAGCGCCTCGAGGATCCGCCCCCGGCGCGCGTCGTCCTCGATTGACCGCAAGGCGCCGGCCGCGAGGGACTTCATCCGAAAGGCATCGTCCTTCGATTCGAGCGCCTCCCGGAGCGCACGATGAACGAGGTCCCCGATCTCGTCGTCCGAGAGCACTTTCGTGGCCGAAAGGGCTCCGACTTGCCACGCGCCGTTGCCGCGCAGGGACAACTCCAGAAGCCCCGCAACTCCGCGAGCCGCATGGACCTCCGTCAGCGCCTCGACCCTGAGGTTGCGGATCCTCTCGCCCCGCTTGTCGGGCTCGAAATCCTCCTCCTCGAGTTCATCGGCGGACTCGTCCACCCAGGTGTCACGGAACAACCAGGCGTGCCGGTCGATAAGGTCCACCGGTTCGAGGGCGGCGTGGACGGCCTGGGCTTTCCTGGTCAGGGCGGTGCGGCCCGACTTCCGCGCGCGCTTCGCCGCCATGCGGGTCAGCACACTTCGCCGGATCTTCTCCCGCAGTTCCGCCTTCTCTGCATCAGTCGCCCGGTTGCGGGCCCACTCGTCGATGACATCCCAGACGCGCGCCTGGAACTCGTCTCCTAGGCCGGCCATCCGCTCAACAAGGTCGCCGAGGGTCTCGACCGAGTGGTTCTCCCAGTCGAGCGCCATCTCGACCATTTCGCAACGGAACCGCATGATGTCCTCGTTGCGAGTCGCCTCGCCGTAACCCAGCCCGTCCGACCGCCAGCGGGGTTTGTGGTTTTCGTGGCCCACTTGGTCCCTGTAGCCGAATTGGTCGACGCAGATCTCCCAGGCGATGCTGGGGTGTCTCCTCGCGATCTGGCGCATCAGCGCGAGGCGCGCCTCCAGGTTCCCGGCTGTCTGGGGCATCCACGAGCGGAAGATGCCCTTTAACGATTCGATCGGCTTGTTCTGCCAGTTGTCCTCGATCCGCACTTCTGCGAGACGCGCGAGCACCAGGGCGGCACGCGCCAGCGTCTCCGGGTTCCAGGCAAGCGCCTCGAGGGCCCACAGGAGACCGGTACGGCTGGGGCTCCCGAACAAACCGTCGGTCACCGGACGCATCAGCCCGAGCACCTCCTCAGGCGCATGATCAAGGCCGTACTCCAGGATCGAAAGGAAAGCGTCGGGCGCAGCCTCGGCGTAGATCGACAGCTCCCCGTCGTTCGCTTCAAGCCTGCGCGTTGTGAGCGGCGTCAGCAGCCGCCTGACCGTTTCCGCCGCCTTCGCCTGGGTATCGACCGCAATGCGCCCGTTGAAGAGCGCCCTGCCGTGGACGGCGAGCAGGACCAGGGTTTCACAGATGCCCTGGCGGAATACATTCGAGAATTCCCGTTTCTTGCCATACACCTCCGCGGCCCAGCGCTTGGAATCTTCAAGGTCCAGTGCCGGATCGTCCTCGCAAAGGACAATCTCCGTCGCGAACTCGAAGTAGCGCTCGAGATCTTCGGTTGTCACCGCCGGGGCGATGGCATTGAGTAGATCGATCTTCGAGATCACGCCGCGATGGTTTCCCAGTGACCAGACCGGCGGGTCGTCTACCCCCGCGAGCTGCTGAACGTCCTTCTCGACATCGGCATACGGTCGGTTGGCGAGAAGCTCGAGGCCGAGCTGGTCGTTGACGTTGGCGGCGTGCCAGGTGCCCGCGAACATGATCGGGATCAGCCGGCTCGCCGTCCCGTGATCAGCCGCCCACTTCGGCGTCCGAATGGCCGGAACTTTCGAGCGGCGCCGACGGAGAACGGTCAGCGAGCGTCCCGATTCCTGGGCGAGGCGAGCAATCTCGTCCCGTCCAAGACCGGCCCCCTCGAGGGCTTTTTCAAAGGCTTCATACCCCGGCGGTTCCAGCGTGACGTGAGGATCGGCGTTCGCTGCGTTGCGGGGGCAGATCACGATCGAATGCATCGAGTGGGCAAACCGCCCGAGTTCCCTTTCTACTTCCCGGCTGTGGACAACCGGAATGAAGGTGGGCGATCCGAGTGCAAGTTTCGGCAGGGCGCCAGCTTCGTCAAAGACCACAACTTTATCGCGAAGGGCTTTCATCTCCTCGCCACCCGCCTCCCCGAACAACTGCGCAAGGAACGCGAGCGCCTCCTCATGCGAGTCCGCCACCAGGATGGTCGGTCCGTCGGGTGCCCGTGAAAGGCGCGGCAGCATGTCCTTGGCCTTCGCCGCGACTGCGGGCCCAAAGAGCGCAGCAGGCAGCTCCGGTTCGGCGACCCCAGCCCAATCCGCCCAGCATTGGTCGAGCGACCTGACGCTGGTGTGCGGCATGGCAGTTTCGCTGGCGAACCAGGCCTGGGCGGCAATGGACTCGGCGATCCACTGCTCGAGATCGCTCGAATCGTACACGCGGACGTCGTTCCAAAGTCCCTGCGCCTTTGCTTTGTCGAGCCACGCATGCTTACCGTTCCAGCGGCGGGGAGTGACAAAGACAAAGGTCATTATTCTCCGGTCTTCAGCAGAGGTTGAAATGACGCTCTTTTCAAAGTCTTTATTGGCTTTTTCTTCAATCCTTTTATTGGTGCCGAATTCCCAGCCGGATTTGCCGAGCGGGATCCATGGTGTTGCTTCGTCGGCATCCACCCGCCCGTCCCACCCCGGCCGCTCGGCGTCCTCGTTCCCCGGGAAGTCCACGAGTGTCAGGGCGCGCCCGGTCGAGTTCACGAGCGTCCGGAGCAGAACCGAGAGGCGGCGCCGAGCCGCGGCATCGTGCTCGACCCACTCCTCGATCTGATTGGCCCGGATTCCGAGGAACGGGGGTACGAAGCTCCTCGCGCTCGCAGGAGCGTTTCTCGCGGAGGCTTGTTCCACCTCGAAAGCCGCCTGCATGTCCATCAGTTCCTTCCGTGGCGTGCCGAATGTTGCCTCCAGCCGCGCTGCCATCTCGGCCGACAGCGCGGCGTTGCCATTGAGCAGGTTGGACAATGCTGGGCGCCCCACGCCCATGAGTCGGGCGGCTCTCGAGACCGACATTCCCTCGGGAATCACGGCTGATCTGATCCAGGTCCCCGGGTGCGGCACGGGTCGGCGGGCGGCCATGGAAGCTCCTCCAAAGCAAGTCGGAGGCAAACTGTATCGCGTCGCGATACAGAGTACAATAGCCTCGGGCGGTTCTCCCCGCATCGTGTCCCGGGACGACTGTTACCGCCCCGTGAGCCAGGCGATCGCCGGTCACATGAGGCACACTATGAAGCCGGGGAGTGCGGGCCGCCAACGGAGGTGCCCGCATGTCGCCACCGGCGAGGATCGCGCGGGCGTCGCGGTCCTTGATCCGCCAGGAGGCGGCCTCGGGGGCGGGATGGCGGGGATTCGGCCCCCGCCCCCTCACCCCCGCCGGAGGACCGTGGCAAGTCGGGACAGCAGCGCCGTCCGCTCCATCCCCCGGTGGTAGTCGCGGTAGGCCGGGTCCTCGAGCAGCATGCGCTCCTCGGCTCTAGCCCGCATCAGGTAGATGGCGTTGACGCAGAGCAGGCAGACGGTCCGGCGGGCCGCCTCGCCGATGCCGGTGCCCGGCAGGAAGGGCATGAAGGTCAGCCACCAGAGGATGTTCTTGGAGAGATAGGCCGGGTGGCGGCTGAAGCGGTAGAGGCCGCCGGTGAGAAGCCCCCGGTGGGTGAGGTTGGAGAAGCGCGGCCCGAACTGGATCGTCGCGCCGACGTAGACCAGCTGCAGCGCCAGGATCACCACCCCGACAACGATGCCGAGGGCGCCGGTCGGGTCCATGGCGTCGCTCCAGACGGCGCCCGAGCGGTAGGGGAAGAAGGCCTCCAGAACGGCGCCGTTCAGCGGCGGGTAGCAGACGAGGCACACCGCCCAGCCGCCCACGGTCGTCTCCACCTGGCGGACGTGCCAGCCGAACAGGCGGAAGGTCGCGGCGTAGCCGAGCGCGGCGACCGAGACGTCGACCAGGTAGAGAAAGCGGACCGGCCACTCCACCCAGTCGTCGCCCGCGAGGAGATGCGCCGGCGCCGGGATCCCGCCATCCAGCCACTCGAAGTAGCCGACCAGCATCGAGAACATCAGCGGCAGGAAGAACAGCTTCACCAGCCAGCCGCGCAGGAACAGCGTCACCGCCGCCCGGTCGGCGGGCCGGCCGAGCATGGCGAGCCCGAAGGCATGGCAGGCGTCCTCGGGGTCCGGGTCGACCGCGTCGGTCAGGGCGACCAGCAGGACGCCGCCGAGGAGCAGCAGCGGCCAGGCGGGGGCGAGAACCGCGACCAGCGGCCCGGCGCTCGCGTGGAAGGCCGGAAAGGCGAGGTAGGCGGCGGCGATGAGCGCGAACAGCGCCCCGAGCCCGACCAGCTTGACGGCGATCCGGTTCCAGTCCGGATCAAAGCGGGCGCGCGCCCTGGAGAGGGCAAAGGGCACGCCCTCCGCCAGCACCACGGTGAACAGCCCGAAAGCGATGGTCAGCGCGGCGGAGAGCGTCGGGTCGAGGCCGAGCAGCCTCGACGCCACCACCCCGTTCATCACCCCGGCGAGGCAGATCAGGCCCGTCAGGGAGGAGATCGCCGCGTCGCGGCCGGCGCCCGCGTCGGCCCGGAGGTCCCCGCCGACCGGGTCGCGAGCCGTCATGGATCAACCGCCCCAGCTCGAACCGCCGCCGGACGAGGAGGACGAGGAGGAGGACCCGCCGGAGCTGGACCCGCCGGAGCTGGACCCGCCGGAACTGGACCCGCCGGAGCTGGAACCGCCGGAGCTGGAACCGCCGGAGCTGGAACCGCCGGAGCTGGAACCGCCGGAAGAGGAGCCCTCGACGATGCTCGACCTCAGGGGCTTCGTCGATGCGGGGGCGGCGGCGGGGGTCGCCACCGGCGCCGCCGTCGGAGCGACGACCACCGGCGGCGCCGGCTTGGTCCACGGGTTCTGGATGCACGCCGCCAGCAGCACCACCATGCTCGAAAGAGCCAGTCCGAAAATCGCCTTGGTCCAGGTCATCAGTCCCATTCCCCCTCGTGTGAGATACCTCGCCCTAGAAGAGATCCCGGCGCGGATTGGCCTCCTCCCAGACCTGCCGCGCCAGCGCGATCAGGTCCTCGTCGAGGTCGCCCGAAAGCGCGACCTCCGCCTCCGCCTCCGCCTTCAGCGCCTCGAGCGCCCGCTCGCGCACCGACCGGTCCAGCGCCGCCAGGTTCGGCCGCGCGTCGCTCAGCTCGCCGCGGAAATCGACGGCCGCCGCGGTGGCGAAGTAGCGGGCCGCGACCACCCTGTCCCCGGCATCGCCGCGGTCGATCTCCAGCGCGGCCCGGTCGAAGGCGCCGAAGGGATCGCCGCGCCTGGCGGAGAGTTCGAACAGTTCCGCCGCCTTGGCCCGGTCGGCCTTGACGCCGACGCCGTCGCGGTACATCCGGCCGAGGTTGGTCGGCGCGTAGGGCTGGCCGAGGTCGATCGCCTCCTCGAACAGCCGGCGCGCCGCCGCGTCGTCCTGCTCGACGCCGTTGCCGAGGAGATACATGCGGGCGAGCCTGTTCATCGAGTACATGTCGCGCCGCTGCACGCCGGCATCGAGATAGGCGATCGCCCGCGCCGTATCCGCCGGAACCCCGTTCTGCCCCTCGATGAAGATCGAGGCGAGGTCGTTCATCGGATAGGTGTGCCCCATCGCGGCCGCCTTGATCAGCAGGTCGAGCCCCTGTTCCGGGTCGGCCTCGACGCCGTTGCCGGCGAAGAGCGCCCGGCCCCAGGAGGTCATCCCGTAGGGGTCGCCGAGGTCGGAGGCCGCCTTGTAGAAGGCGTTCGCCGTGTTCCGGTCGACCGCCGTGCCGGTGCCGGTGGCGTGCATGTAGCCCAGCTGGAACATCGCCCGGACATGGCCGTCGTAGGCGGCCTTGGCGAAGGCCTGCATCGCCGCCTCGACCTCGCCGGAGGCGAGCAGCGCGCGGCCATGCTGGTAGCGGAAGCGCGGCACGCCGGGGTGGGCCTCGACGGCCTTGCGGCAGGCGTCCAGGGCCTCCGGCCCGATCTCGTTCGGCAGCCGTCCGGCCGTCACGCCCTGGATGTCCAGCGGCTCGGCGGCGGCCTCGTCACAGGCGTCGACCACCGGCTGCAGCGTGGCCTTCGCCCGGCTCGCCTCGCCGCCGTCGGCGCGGACCTCGAACTCGACGATCCCCGGATCGGACGCGCCGACCCGCGGCTCGAAGCGCAGCAGCGCCACCTCGGCGGGCTCCAGCATCGAGCCGGCGACCACGGTGCGGCCGGGCAGCGACAGCGCGCCGTTCTCCGGATAGCCGGCGACGCGGACAGCCCGGACGGCCGCGCCGCGCTGCTCGGGGACGGTCATCCCCAGCGGCACCGGGCCGATCCCGACCGGCACCTCGATCTTGAGGCCGCTCAGCGCGCCGGCCACCGACTCGACCGCGGCGGTACGGGCCATGCCGACGACGCGCTCCTCCTCGTTCAGAGAGGCGACGAGCGCGGTCGCGTCGGGGTCGTCCTCGTCCTTGATCCTGAAGGCGACGATGCCGCGAGCCTCGCCGCCCCAGTCGTTGCGGGCGGAGTAGGCCAGCATGTCGATGTCCTTGCCCGGCGCCACGTCGTCCGGCACGTCGAAGGCGAGGCGCGGCAGGGCGGGACCCGGGATCGACTCGCCGTCCTCCACCTCGTCGCCATCGACGAGCAGGCGCCCGAGTTCCGGCGGCCGGTCGATGCTGACGACGATGGTTCCGCCGTCGGACTGGACGGGCTCGGGCAGCCCGAGCATCACCGGTCCCTGCCCCGCCACCACCGTCTTCTCGACGAGGTCGGGCAGCACCGGCCGGGAGTCCCTGCGGACCAGGTAGACGTCCTCGACCAGCGAGGAGTTCTCCCAGGGAACCTGCTGGCCCCCGGTGTTCTCGACCACCTCGCGGCGAACGGCGGCCATCACGGCGCGGATCTCCGCGTTGGGCGTCAGGGCGTGGGCCGCGAAGGCTCCGGAGAAGGGGCTGAGGTCGCCGAGGCCGTCGCCGGCGATCGCGCCCGGCGAGGTGGAGAAGGCGATCAGCGTGTTGAGGGTGCCCTGGACCTGGGCGAGGCCGCCCCCGGGGCTGGCCATGCGGTTGCCGACCCAATAGTTGTCGCGCGGGAACGGGCTGTTGCGGCAGGCATCCAGCACGACGATCTGCACCTTGGAGCCGGTCCGCATGTAGTCGAGCACATACTCGAGCCGGATCGCCTGCACCTCGAGGTCGGCGGGCTCCTCGAGCGTCGCGTCCACCGGCACGAGGAAGTTCTCGCCGCCGACCTGGAAGCCATGCCCGGAATAGTAGACGAGGCTTACGTCCGCCTTCTCCATGTCGGAGACGAAGCGGCGGAACTCGGTCTCGAAGCCCTCGCGGGTGAGGTCGGTGACGAGGCGCACGTCGAAGCCGGCCGCCCGGAGAGTCTCGCTGATCGCCCGGGCGTCGTTGCGCGGGTTCTTCAGCGCCGGCAGGGTCCCGTAGTCGGCATTGCCGAGGACGAGCGCCACGCGGCGCTCCGACGCATCGGAAGCGGTGGACACGAGGACGACGGCGGCAAACGCCAGGAACAGTCGCCGGACCATCACGCAAACCCCGCGGTCTTGCTGTGGCCGAAGCCGTTACTGCCGGACCGACCGGGAGATGCGCCGCCTGGCGCCGCCCGGAAGCTTCCGACCATGTTCACGTGACTTATTCAACGACCAGCATAGACGCGACTCCCCCGCGATGCCAGCATCTTGTCCCCCGGGAACGGCCGGCGGCCGTCGCGACCCGTTCGGGCCCACGGCGAAGTTGCCTTTCCTGCCCGTCGGTTCGGCCGCGCGGCCCGCTTCCGCTGGTCCCCGTTCCCAAACCGCTTCTTCCCGCGGCGATGCGGTGCCAAGATGCGGACCGAGAGGCGCGGAACAGGCGAAATGGGGGGAGCCATGCACCCTGGCTCGAGGAGACGCAGGTGGAGGGCCTTGCCGGGGTTCGCATGGCCGCCGGGGCGCAGGCTCGCGCTCGCCGCCGTCGTGCTGATGCTGGCGGCCGGCCCGGCCCCGGCCTGCACCGTCTGCATCTCCCTGCCGCAGCACACCGTGGCGGACCGGGTGCTGGAGGCGGTCACCGTGGCGCTCGCCCGGGAGGATCCGGAAAAGCCCTTCACCTTCCGGGTCACGGAGGTGCTCGTGGGCGAACCGGGCGCCAGGCCGATCCCCTTCCTGGTCGACAGCGTGACGCGGCGCCGGCTGTCGGCCGCGCCGGGCGACGGCGTCCTCCTCGTCGTCGACCGGGCCGGCGAGTGGCAGCGGCTCGCCTATGTCGACGCCGGCTTCCGGGCCGTGCTCGATCGTTTGATCTCGGAAGGGCCGGCATGGTCGGCACCGCCCGCACCCGTCGCCTTCACGCAGCGCGGGACGACCGGGCGGGCCCTTCCCGCCGAGCGCCTCGCCTTCTTCGGCGCGCTCCACGACCACCCGACCGCGTCGGTGCGCGAACTGGCGATGGCCGAACTCGCCCGCGCCCCCTACGCGGCGATCCGGCAGATCCGGGCGAGGCTGGGCGTCCGCGAGATCGCCGGCGTGCTGGACGATCCGAAGTGGATCGAGTGGGCGCCGGTCCACATCCTGCTCCTCGGCGTCTCGGAAGATCCCGGGGCGGCGGCCTATGTCCGCCGCCGCTTCGAGGACAGCGCGGCCCGGGGCGCCGATACATTTCTCGCCGCCTGGGCCACCGCGCTGATCGAGATCGACGGCCTCTCCGCCGTGGAGAGGATCGAGGCGCTCTACCTGCGGGATCCTGCGCGCGGCCCCGGCGAGGTGCGCGCCGCGATGACGGCGCTGGAGGTCCAGGCCCTCGACGGGGCCCCCGACGTGAAGACCGCCGCCGCGGCCGCGCTCGCCCGGGCGGTGGGCCACCGGCCCGACCTCGCCGGCTTCGCCGCCGTGCCGCTTGGACGGCTGGGCGACTGGTCGAAGGCGGAGGCGCTGGCCGAAATCCTGGAGAGCGGACGCGTCGCCGACCCCGAGCAGCGGTTTGCGATCGTCTCCTACCTCTATGATGCCGAGCGCGGGCGTGCGGCCACGGCCGCGCCGGCGGGGGTTCCGCCGGACGGCGCCGCGTCGTTGCCGTAGCTACCCCGCCTCGGCGGCGGCCTTCGGGCTGGAGCAGAGGGCGCGGATGGCCTCCACGGTCGGGCGGCCGAGGCCGAGCAGCGCGGCGGTCTCGGCCGCCTTGGCGGCCTCGACCGGGCGTCCGGCCATCTGCGACAGGGCGGCGAGCGTGTTGAGGAGCGCGCCCTCCCCCGCCATGCGGGCCAGCGCCGCTTCGTCGAGCCGGCCGGTGCGGCGCATCAGGTCGACCGACTTGCGCGCGGAGACGGGGTCGCCGGTCCGGCGCGCCGCCGCCTTCGCTTCCGCCAGCAGCGCCGGCGGGATCCGCGCGGCGGCCTCCGCCCCCTCCGCCTCGACCTCCAGCACCATCCGGGCGAAGTCGGCCCGCGAGACGATCACGGCGCCGAGGCGCGGGTGCTCCGCCGAGCGCTCGGACATCACGAGGAAGCCCGAGACGCCGAAGCGCGCGCCGGGGTTCTCCGCCAGCGCCATCAGCACCAGCGACCCGCCGCGGCGGACCATCACGTCGGTGACGACCTCCGGCACCTTCTCCCGGCCCGCGAGGGCGAGCAGGTGCTCCTCGCCGCGCTCGCGCGCGACCGCCACCATCAGGTCCTCGTCGAGCTCCATCGGGCCCTCCAGCACCGGAGCGGCCACCTCGACGTCCTCGTCCAGCACCAGGTCGCCGATCACCAGCGGCAGGTAGCGCCCGCCCTCGGCGATCCGCCGGGCGAAGGCGACCCTCTCCTCGCCGCCGAGCTGGCCGGCAAGCCGCGACAGCGCCTGGTCGAACACGGCCGTCCGGCCGTCCTCGTCCGGCAGCCCGGCGGCCAGGAACAGCGCCTCGATGCGGCGGAACATGACGAGCCGGCGGCCGGGATCGTCGTCCGCGGCGGCTTCGAGATCGGAGAGGAGACGCGCGGCGGCGCTCATCGGGCGGGTCCTCCAGGAAAACGGACCCGCACTCTAGGTTTCGACGACTTAAGCGATCCCTCACCGGGTCCTTAGGATTGCAGCTTCCGCATGCTTTTTGGCGCGGGCCACGCGTCCGCCTCGACGTCGCGGTGGAGCGGGACGGGCCGGCTGCCGTCAACAGGCGACGCCGTCGGCCTTCTTTCGATTTCCCGGGCGGGGACCAGAACCACCGGTCCGCAACGGGGGTTTCGAGGGTCCGGGCCGGTCGGCCTACGGCGGGCCGTGCGCCGGGGAACCGACAGCGCGAACGGAGGACCCACGATGAGCGTCAATGGTCTCGACGTCTTCGACCGCACGGTGCACGTCACCAACGAGTGGCTCGGCGACATCATGCATGAGCTCGACTGCGACCGTCAGCTCGCCTGGCACTCGCTGGGCGCGGTGCTCCGGGCCTTGCGCGACCGGCTGCCGGCGGACCTCGCCGCCAACCTCTCCGCGCAGCTGCCGATCCTCGTCCGGGGCGCCTACTACGACCAGTACAACCCGGCCCGGCAACCGGTGGTGAGCCGCAGCCTGGACGAGTTCCTCTCCCATGTGGACGAGGGTCTCGCCACCGCGCGGCCGGTCGATGCCCGGGCGAGCACAGAGGCTGTGTTCCACGCCCTCCGCCGCCACACCGACCCGCCGCTCGGGGACAAGATCAGCCATGCGCTGCCGGAGGAGCTGAGGGCGCTGTGGCAGGACGGCTCGGCCGGCGGCCGGGCCTGACGCGAGGCAACGGGAGACCGGACATGCCCCTTACCCTGATCAGTCCCGCCTTCGCGGATGGCGAACGGATGCCGGAGAAGTACACGCAGGACGCCGACAACCTGTCGCCGCCCCTGCGCTGGGCCGGCGTCCCGCCCGAGGCCCGCAGCCTGATGCTCCTGGTCGAGGACCCGGACGCGCCGGGCGGCACGTTCCGACATTGGGCGGTCTACAACATCCCGCCCGACCGGGACGGCCTGCCGGAGAGCGTCGAGACCGGGCCGAACGCCGTGTCGCTGCGGTTCGGACGCAACGACTTCGGCAACGCCCGCTGGGACGGCCCGGCCCCGCCGCCGGGGCACGGGCCGCACCGCTACCGGTTCCGCCTGGCGGCGCTCGACACCGCCCACCTGGCGGTGCCGTCCGACGCCGGGGCGGCCAGCCTGTGGAACGAGGCACGCAAGCACCTCGTCGAGGAAGCGGACCTGACCGCGGTCTACGAGCGCTGACCCGCGGTGGCGACGATCTCCGCCTCGCCGAGGATGTGGTCGCGGGCAGCGTCGAACGCCTCGCCGGCAGCGGTGCCGTCGGCGAGGCCGAGGCTGTCGATCCCGAGGGCGACGAGCCGGATCCGGTAGGTGTGCCGCGCCCCCTCCGGCGGCTCGGGCCCGTCGTAGCCGGCGTTGCCGAAGTCGTTGACCGCATGCGGCAGCATCTCGGTGTGGGCGGCGGAGCTCCGTCCCGGCGCGAGGTGGCGCCGCTCGACCGGGATGTCGTAGACGAGCCAGTGCCGGAACGCCTCGGCAGGCGCGTCGGCGTCCTCCAGCTCCACCAGGAAGCTCCGCGTGCCCGGCGGCGGATCGGTCCAGTCGAGCTGCGGCGAGAGGTTGTCGCCGCGGCGAAGGTGCTGCCCGGGGATTTCCCCGCCGGTCTTGATCGAGGGACTGGTGAGCGTGAAGGCCATCGCGCGTCTCCGTCGCTGTGCGGTTGGGTCGATGCTCCCCGCTCGAACCCGCGAGGCCGGCGAGGGTTCATTGCCGCCAGGGGAATCGCATTTGGAGAATGACTCTAGCGCTTTGAGGTGAGATGGATTCTGTCAGCGGTTCCGAAGGAGGGACCGATGGCGTCGTTGATGA
>JAWLBM010000028.1:0-64483 GCA_041687675.1 Pleomorphomonas sp.
CGAGCCGGGGCCGCAGGGCCTGCAGCACGCCCGGGGCGTCCTCGGGCCCGAGGGTGTAGACGCCCCCGACGGGCCAGAGGAGGACGTCGCCGGGGCCGGGTTCAGGGGTGGGGGTCTCGGCGATTGAGAGGGTGGGACGTTCGCCGGGGTTGGCGGGGGGCGCGCCCCGAGGGCGCGCGTCTCCCGTGAGCCGTATACCTTCTCCTCGATTCCCGCCCGTCATCTCCCGGGCAACAACCGGGAGAATTGGCACGGTCCCGTTGCCGCGGCGCCCCCGCCCCCGTTTTGCCGCATTGCGACAAAGAGTCCCTGGAAGTCCAACGAAAGTGCGTCACTTCCATGCCTAGACTTTGGCCGGCGTTGGTGCAAAAACAACGCCGATCCGGAGAGGGGGCGGCGCAGGGGAAACCGGCGCGGCCGGGTCCTTTCCGGCCGTGTTGACTTGGCCCGAGCCCGCCTGCCCTCGACGTCGTCTCCCTCCCGACGGAGACATCGTCGCGGGCGTGGGCGGCATCGTGCCCCGGCGGACCCGCCCGTCTCGAGGAAGACGGAGGCGCCGGGGCCTCATCGAAAGGAACCGTCCCTTGGCTCAGACCCAGACTTCGGCTGAACCGACACGCCGCGACTTCCTGCTGCTGGCCACCGGCGCCATGGGTGCGGTGGGCATCGGGGCGGTGGCGTGGCCGCTGATCGACCAGATGAACCCCGACGCCTCCACCCGGGCCCTGGCGGCCATTGAGGTGGACGTCAGTTCGATCGAGGCCGGCCAGGCGATCACGGTGCAGTGGCGCGGCAAGCCCGTGTTCATCCGCAACCGGACGCCGGAGGAGATCGAGGCCGCCAAGGCGGTGCCGCTGGACGAGCTCAAGGATCCGATCGCGCGCAACGCCAACATCGACGGCGCGGCGCCGGCGACCGACGAGAACCGCTCCACCGAAGGCAACGAGGCGCTGCTGGTGATGGTCGGCGTGTGCACCCACCTCGGCTGCATCCCGCTCGGGCAGCAGGGCGACTACGGCGGGTGGTTCTGCCCGTGCCACGGCTCGCACTACGACACCTCCGGGCGGATCCGGACCGGACCGGCGCCCGAGAACATGTACGTGCCGGTCTATTCCTTCGTCAGCGACACGCGCCTGCGCATCGGCTGAGCCCACCCTTTCGTCACCCGGAGAAGACCATGTCCGGTCATTCGACCTACAAGCCCTCCACCGGCGTCGAGAAGTGGCTCGAGAAGCGGCTTCCGATCGTCCGCCTGCTGCATGACACGGCGGTGTCCTACCCGACGCCCCGCAATCTCAACTACTTCTGGACGTTCGGCGGCATCCTCACCGTCATGCTGGTCGCCCAGATCCTCACCGGCGTCGTGCTGGCGATGCACTATGCCGCCGACACCCGCGTCGCCTTCGCCTCCGTGGAGGCGATCATGCGCGACGTGAACTGGGGCTGGCTGCTGCGCTACCTGCACGCCAACGGCGCCTCGATGTTCTTCATCGCCGTCTACATCCACATCTTCCGCGGCCTCTACTTCGGCTCCTACAAGGAGCCCCGCGAACTCCTGTGGATCCTCGGCGTCATCATCTTCCTCCTCATGATGGCGACCGCCTTCATGGGCTACGTGCTGCCCTGGGGCCAGATGTCCTTCTGGGGCGCGACGGTGATCACCAACTTCTTCACCGCCATCCCGTGGATCGGCGAGCCGATCCAGACCCTTCTGATCGGCGGCTTCGCGGTGGACAACCCGACGCTGAACCGCTTCTTCTCGCTGCACTACCTGCTGCCGTTCATGATCGTCGGCGTTGTGATCCTGCACATCTGGGCGCTGCACGTGGTCGGCCAGAACAACCCGCTCGGCATCGACGTGAAGTCCGAGAAGGACACCGTGCCGTTCACGCCCTACGCGACGTCGAAGGACGCCTTCGCGATGGTGTGCTTCTTCCTGGTGTACGCCTGGTTCGTGTTCTACCTCCCGAACTTCCTGGGTCACCCGGACAACTACATCGAGGCGAACCCGCTGGTGACGCCCGCGCACATCGTGCCGGAGTGGTACTTCCTGCCCTTCTACGCGATCCTGCGCGCCATCACCTTCGACATCGGCCCGATCGACTCCAAGCTCGGCGGCGTCCTCGCCATGTTCGGCTCGATCGCGATCCTCGCCTTCCTGCCGTGGCTCGACACCTCCAAGGTCCGCTCCGGCAACTTCCGGCCGCTGTTCAAGATCTTCTTCTGGATCTTCGCAGTGGCCTGCGTGATCCTCGGCTGGCTGGGCTCGCGCCCGGCGGAGGGCGGCTACGTCCTGGCCGCGCAGATCGCCACCGCCTACTACTTCGCCTACTTCCTGATCATCCTGCCGCTGCTCGGCTTCATCGAGACGCCGAAGCCGCTGCCGACCTCCATCACCGAGTCCGTGCTGAAGAAGTCGCATGGCGGCGGCGGTGTGCCGGCGGGCGCCGCGGCGTCCCCCGAGAAGCGCTGACGGTCCGACGGAGAGGGACATCCCATGAAGACGACCATGATCCGTTGGGCCACCGCCGCAGCGCTCGGCCTCGGGCTCGCCGCCCCGGCCTTCGCCGCCGAGGAGGGCGCGACCCCGCACTATCCGATCTTCAAGCCCGAGCGCGTGGAGTGGAGCTTCGCCGGCCCCTTCGGCACCTATGACCGGGCGCAGCTGCAGCGCGGCTACCAGGTCTACAAGGAGGTCTGCGCCTCCTGCCATTCGATGGACCTCGTCCGCTTCCGCAACCTCGCGGAAGAGGGCGGCCCGGGCTTCACCGAGGAGCAGGTCAAGACGCTCGCCGCCGAGTACACGGTGATGGACGGGCCCGGCGACGACGGCGAGATGTTCGAGCGCCCCGCCGAGCCGAAGGACCCCTTGCCGGCGCCCTTCCCCAACGTCCAGGCGGCCCGCGCGGCGAACGGCGGCGCCTATCCGCCGGACCTGTCGCTGATGGCCAAGGCGCGCGCCGTGGAGCGCGGCTTCCCGTGGTTCGTGTTCGACGTGTTCACGATCTACCAGGAACTCGGCCCCGACTACCTGCACGCGCTGCTGACCGGCTACCAGGAGCCGCCGGAGGGCGTGACCGTTCCCGACGGGCAGTACTACAACCCCTACTTCATCGCCGGCTCGTCCCTCGCCATGCCGCCGCCGCTGTCGGACGAGCAGGTCGAGTACACCGACGGCGCTCCGATGACGGTCGAGCAGTATTCGCGCGACGTCTCCGCCTTCATGATGTGGGCCGCCGAGCCGCATCTGGAGACCCGCAAGGAAACCGGCTTCAAGGCCATCTTCTTCCTGGTGGTCTTCGCCGCGATGCTCTACTTCGTGAAGCGCAAGATCTGGTCCGACGTGGCGCACTGAGCGCCTGAACGGCACGGGGTTGAAAAGGGCTCCCGCGAGGGGGCCCTTTTCTCGTCCGAGGGCGTCGCCCCCATAAGCCGGCCCTCCGTCGACGCCCACCGTCGCGCACGGCCCCCCGTCATCCCACTGAGGGGGGGCGCGAGCGTCAGAGGCGGAGCGGCAGAGGCGGCTCTTTCTGGAACTGGCAGCATACCGGCCCGCTCGCTTTGCAGGGGCGTCGCGGCCCATACTCCGTCATCCCGGCGAAAGCCGGAATCCAGAAAACCTCGCGGAGTCAATGTGTTGAGGCACTGGATCCCGACTTTCGCCGGGATGACGGGTTTGGGTCCGGAAGAATGTGCGGCGCTAATGGTCTGCCCCTTGGCCCCACGCAGCCACGGCGCACGCGCGGCGCTCCCTGCCCGGACGCGTCCGTGGCATCGCCAATGCGTTCGTTTTGCGGTACCCAGACATCTCGGCCGAAGACGCGCCGCGCTGCGCCACCGACGCCCCCCGGAGTGCCCATGAACCTTGCCGACACCATCCGGTCCATACCGGACTACCCGAAGCCCGGGATCGTCTTCCGCGACATCACCACGCTCCTCGGCAACGCGCGCGCCTTCCGCCGGGCGGTGGACGAACTGGTGCAGCCCTGGGCGGGCGGCAAGATCGACAAGGTGGCCGGCATCGAGGCGCGCGGCTTCATCCTCGGCGGCGCGGTGGCGCACCAGCTCTCGGCCGGCTTCGTGCCGATCCGCAAGAAGGGCAAGCTGCCGCACGAGACCGTGTCGATCGCCTACTCGCTCGAATACGGCGTCGACGAGATGGAGGTCCACCGCGACGCCATCCTGCCGGGCGAGCGGGTGATCCTGGTCGATGACCTGATCGCCACCGGCGGCACCGCCACCGCGGCCGTCCAGCTGATCCGCCAGCTCGGCGCGCTGGTCGAGGCCGCCTGCTTCATCGTCGACCTCCCCGACCTCGGCGGCGCCGACAAGCTGCGCGCCATGGACGTGCCGGTCCGCACGCTGATGGGCTTCGAGGGGCATTGAGGACGAAAACCTCTTCGGCCGCGGCGCCCCCTCATCCGCCGGCATCCGCCGGCACCTTCTCCCCGGCGGGGAGAAGGGGAGCGAACGGGCGGGGTTCGCCATGATCCCCGGGCCTAGGGCCTCCTTCTCCCCACCGGGGAGAAGGTGCCCCGAAGGGGCGGATGAGGGGGGCCCCCGCCCCCGCCGGCGCGGACGTCCCGCGTCAAACCACCGGCGCCCACATCACGTCCGCGATCGACCGCGCGCCGCTCGCAAGGACCACCAGCCTGTCGAAGCCGAGGGCGATGCCGGAGGCGGGGGGCATCAGCGCGAGGGCGGCGAGGAAGTCCTCGTCGAGCGGATAGCGCTCGCCGTAGATCGCCTGCTTGACCGCCATCTCCTCCTCGAAGCGGCGGCGCTGCTCGACCGGGTCGGTGAGTTCGCCGAAGGCATTGGCGAGCTCGACGCCGCAGGCGTAGAGCTCGAAGCGCTCGGCAAAGCGCGGGTCCCGGGCGAGCGGGCGGGAGAGCGCCGCCTCGCAGGCCGGGTACTCCATCAGCACCGTCGCCCGGCCGAGGCCGAGGTTCGGCTCCACCGACTGGACGAGGATGCGCGAAAAGATGTCCGTCCAGCTGTCGTCCGCCACCACCCGGTAGCCGCGCGCCGCCGCCTGCGCGGCGAGGGCGTCCCGGTCCGGCGCGGCCGGGTCGTCGCCCAGCGTCGCGGCGAGATCGACGCCGGCCAGGTCGCGGAAGGCGTCGGCCACCGTGACCCGCTCCGGCGCGAGCAAGGGATCGGCCGTCCGGCCGCGCCAGGAGAGAAGCCCCGTGCCGGCCGCCCCGGCGGCGAGCGCCAGGATCGCCGCGCAGTCGTCCATCAGCGCCTCGTAGGGCTCGCTGGCGCGGTACCACTCGAGCAGGGTGAACTCGGGGCTGTGCAGCGGCCCCTCCTCGCGGTTGCGGAAGACGCGGGCGAAGTCGAAGATCCGCGTCTCGCCGGCGGCGAGCAGCTTCTTGGCCGTGAATTCCGGCGAGGTGTGGAGGTAGCGCCGGCGCGCCTCGCCACCCGGGGAGACGAGGTCGGCCCTGAAGGCGTGGAGGTGCGCCTCGTTGCCGGGCGAGACCTGCAGCGCCGGGCACTCCACCTCGGTGAAGCCGCCGTCCTCGAACCAGCGCCGCAGCGCCGCGCGCACGCGCCCGCGCGCCTCGAGGAACGGCCGGCGGGCGAGGTGGCGCTCGCGCGACCACCACGGCCCCTCCGGCAGTTTCGGGCCGATCGGCATCTCCACTCTTCCCTTTCCGGCGCCAAAATGTCAGGAGAGACGCCATCCGGCGCCCGGCGCCCGCCGCGCCTTTCCATTGGTCCGACATCCGGGGACACCGATACACTCATGGTCAAGGTCATCGCCAGCCAGATCCGCAAGGGCAACGTCGTCGAACTGGACGACAAGCTCCACGTCGTCCTCTCCGCCGAGAACTTCCATCCGGGCAAGGGCACCCCGACGACGCAGATCGACATGCGCCGCATCGCCGATGGCACCAAGGTCTCGGTTCGCTACAAGACCACCGAGCAGGTGGAGCGCGCCTTCATCGACGAGCGGCCCTACACCTTCCTCTACGAGGACGAGCAGGGCTTCGCCTTCATGAACATGGAGAGCTACGAGCAGATCACCGTGCCGAAGGACGTGGTCGGCGACCAGGCGAACTTCCTGGCCGAGAACATGGAGTGCATGGTCGGCGTCTACAACGACGTGCCGATCTCGATCGAACTGCCGCAGCGCGTGACGCTGGAGGTCATCGAGACCGAGCCGGTCGTCAAGGGCCAGACCTCGGCCTCCTCCTACAAGCCGGCGATTCTCGCCAACGGCGTGCGCACCATGGTGCCGCCCTTCATCACCGCCGGCACCCGGATCGTGGTCATGACCGCCGACGCCTCCTACGTCGAGCGCGCCAAGGACTGACGCCCGGCGCGGCGCCGGCCGCTCCGGCGCCGCCGACGCGCGGGTACGCCGCCATGCCCGAACTCGCGCTCTACCAGCCCGACATCGCCCAGAACACCGGCACGCTGCTCCGCCTCGGTGCCTGCCTCGGCGTTCCGGTGCACGTGATCGGCCCGGCCGGCTTCGACCTCTCCGACCGGGCGCTGCGACGGGCCGGGATGGACTATCTCGAGCAGGCGACCCTGGTGCGCCATGTCGCCTGGGCGGACTTCGTCGCCTTCGCGGAGGCGGCCGGCCGGCGGATCGTGCTCGCCACCACCCGCGCCGACCTCCCCTACACCGCCTTCCGCTTCGCCCCGGCCGACCTGGTCCTGCTCGGCCGCGAGAGCGCCGGGGTGCCGGAGACGGTACACGCGCGCGCCGACGCGCGGGTCACGATCCCGATGCGGCCGGGCCTTCGCTCGATCAACGTCGCCCTCGCCGGGGCGATGCTGGTCGGCGAGGCGCTGCGGCAGACCGGAGGCTTTCCGCAGGTGACAACGGACGGCCCCGGCGATTAACTCTTCGCGTCCGGAGGTCTCCGGCCAACCGAACCCGCCGCGCGCCGGCGCCCGACGAGGACGACACCCTTCATGAGCAGCAGAGAGGCCCTCGCCAACGCCCCGGTTCCCGCCGGCATCGAGGAGAAGAAGGCCGCGGCCGCGGCCTGGTTCACCGAGTTGCAGGGCCGGATCATCGCCGCCTTCGAGGCGATCGAGGACGACATCCGCGGCCCTCTCGCCGACCGCCCGGCCGGCCGCTTCGAGAAGAAGCCCTGGCGGCGCACGGAGGCGGACGGCGGCGACGGCGGCGGCGGCACCATGGCGCTGATGCACGGCCGGGTGTTCGAGAAGGTGGGCGTCCACGTCTCCACCGTGCACGGCGCCTTCGCGCCGGAGTTCCGCGCCCAGATCCCCGGCGCCGCCGAGGACCCGCGCTTCTGGGCGGCGGGCATCTCGCTGATCGCCCACATGCAGAACCCCAACGTGCCGGCGGTGCACATGAACACGCGGATGGTGGTCACCACCGCCCAGTGGTTCGGCGGCGGCGCCGACCTCACCCCCGTGCTCGACCGGCGGCGCACCCAGGACGACCCGGACACGGAGGCCTTCCACGCCGCCATGCGGGCGGCCTGCGAGGCGCATCCGCACATCGACTACGCCCGCTACAAGGACTGGTGCGACGAGTATTTCTTCCTCAAGCACCGCAACGAGATGCGCGGGATCGGCGGCATCTTCTACGACTACCTCAACTCCGGGGCGTGGGAGGCCGACTTCGCCTTCACCCGCGACGTCGGCCTCGCCTTCCTCGACGTCTATCCCCGGCTGGTGCGCGCCAACATGGAGGCGCCCTGGACCGAGGTTGATCGCGAGGAGCAGCTGGTCCGCCGCGGCCGCTATGTGGAGTTCAACCTGCTCTACGACCGCGGCACCATCTTCGGCCTCAAGACCGGCGGCAACATCGAGAGCATCCTGTCGTCGATGCCGCCCGTGGTGAAGTGGCCCTGAGGCCCTGACGGACCAGCGGACTCACGCCTTCTCGCGGGCGAGCAGCACCACCTTGTCGTCGGCGGCCACCGGCGCCGGAGCCGGTTCGTCCTGCGCAACTGCGGCTGGACCCGGGCCCGGCTGCGGCGACGGGCGCGTCGCGTCGGCCGCCGCGAGCTGCAGCGGCAGGGCGGGCTGCGTCGCGGCCGACTCTGCCTCGGCGGCGGCCTGAACGGCCGCGGCCCGGGCGGGACCACCGGCCGGGTCCGGGACGGCGGCGAGCGCGGCCGTCCGACGCGGCTCGATGCCGGCGATCTCGGCCTTGAGGCGGAGGATCTCCTCAGCCTGCGCGCGGCCACGGGCCACCGCCTCCTCGAACCCGTCCGACACGAGCCGGTGACGGGCGGAAAGCTCGCGGAACTCGGCGCGCACGCTCTCGGCCGTCTGCTCGAGGAACTGCATCTTGGCGCGGAGCCCCTCCGCCCCCGCCTCGGCCTCGACCAGGCGGGCGCGCAGGCTCTTCTCGGACTGCTCCGCCGCCGCGGTGATGGTGCGAAGCTGCAGCGTGAGGTCGTCGATCTCCGTGCGCTGGTGGCGGTTGTCTGCGCTGAGGGCGTCGATCTTGCGGTCGTGCGCCTCGGCGAGCGCCCGGCTGGCGATGAGGTCGGCCTGCAGCCGGTCCGTCCCGGTCGACAGGGCGGCGATGCGGATGTCGCGCTCGGCGATCGTGCGCGCCGCCTCCTCGAGCGCCAGCACATGCTTCTCGTTGGCCCCGCGCAGCTGGTCCCGCTCGCGCGAGACGACCTGCAGGTCCGAACGCAGGACGGAGAGGAGCTTCTCCAGCCTTTCGACGCGCTCGTCGCCACGGGTCTTCTCCACGTAGAGCCGCTCGTTCTCGTCGGCGAGCGCGCGGGCGTGCCCCTCGAGGCGGGCGACCTCGGCCTCCGCGCGGCTGCACTTGCGGGCGAGGTGGTCCACCTCCTCGGCACGGCGGCGCAGGTCCCCCTCCGCATGGGACAGCCGGGCGGTGGCGAGGTTGAGGTCGCCGCGGGTCCTGTCGAGCGCCGTCTCCGCCGCCGCGTGCCGCTCGGCGAGGCTCTCGATCCCCCGGGTGGAGGCCTTGAGGCGCGCGGCCGACAGCGCCATCGCCTGGACCACGTCGCCGATCCGGGCAAGCCCGTCGGTCAGCACGCCGATCGACTGGCCGACGGCCGCCGGATCCGCAGGCTCGGACGCCTCCGGCCCGTCTTCGGCCGGCGCCGGCTGCGCCTGGACCGGGATGGAAGACGTCCCGGCCGCCTCGATCTCGTTCTCCATGGCCTCCGCCCCGCTGAACAGGTTCCACTTCATGTCGGTCCCTCGCCCCGCCGCCGCGGACGTGCGACATCGCCTCCGGCCCGGGCCGGGCGGATCGACCGCCCCGGGCACCGGCTCCGATTGAAACCTTTCGTTAATGTTTGTTCAACAGAAATCTTGGATGATTTACATCGAAACAATTTGATTATACGATCGTTTTACGCTCGAAAACGGCAGAAGATCGTCCGCACGGATGTAATACGCTGTGGAGTAAGGCTCCCGGACGGTCGCCGGCCGCCCGTCCCGCCCCACCGCACCGGGCGCGGCGCAAGCCGGCCGGACCGGGTGACGCCGGGGCGCGGGAACCGCCGCCGGCGGCCTCGCCCTCCGCCCATCACGATCGCGGCAAGTGGCTACCACGATCCGGAAAACGTGTATGCTTCCGGGTGAATCCGACCATGGAACCCGGGGACGCCCATGGCCCATCCGAGCATCATCGCCGCCACCGAGCGCTACAATCCCGTCTCGCGCTTCCTGCACTGGAGCGTGGCCGTGCTGGTCCTGGTCGCGTTCCCGTTCGGGGCGGTGATCAAGTTCGTCAAGGACGACTACAAGCTCTCCTTCTACCTGGTGCACGAGAGCCTGGGCTTCCTGATCCTGTGGATCATGCTCGCCCGCCTCGCCGTTCGCCTGCTGGTGCGGCCGCCGCCGCATCCGCCGATGCCGGCGCCGCTCCAGCGGCTGGCCGACACCGTCCACTGGCTCCTCTACATCGCGCTGATCGCCCAGCCGATCCTCGGCTTCCTGATGACCAACGCCTTCGGCTTCCCGCTGCAGTGGTTCGGGGTCGTGGAGGTGTGGAGCCCGATCGGCAAGAACGACGCGCTGGCCGGGGTCCTGAAGTCGGCGCACGTCGCCCTCGGCTGGGGGATCCTGCTCCTGTTCGGCATGCACATCATGGGCGTCCTGTTCCACCACGTCCTTCGCCGCGACGCGACCCTCTACCGGATGCTCTGATGGAGGCGACCTCGCTCTGGATCGAGGCGCCCGGCCGGGCGGCGCTGCGCCGGGCGAAGCTTGTCGCGCCGGGCCCCGGCGAGGCGCTGGTGCGCATGCTGGTCTCCGCGGTGAGCCGCGGCACCGAGCGGCTGGTGTTCGAGGGACGGGTCCCCGCCTCGGAGCGGGAGCGCATGCGCTGCCCCTTCCAGGAGGGCGAGTTTCCCGGCCCGGTAAAATACGGCTACGCCGCGGTGGGACGGGTGGAGGAGGGCCCGCCGGACCTCGCCGGCCGCGTCGTATTCGCGCTCGCCCCGCACGCCGGGGCGGCCGTGCTGCCAGCCGAGGCGCTGGTGCCGGTTCCGGAGGGCGTGCCGCCCGCCCGCGCCGCCCTCGCCGCCAACATGGAGACGGCGCTGAACGTCGTCTGGGACGCCGGAATCCGGCCGGGCGACCGGGTGGCGGTGGTCGGCGCCGGGGTCGTCGGCCTGCTGGTCGGCTTTCTCGCGACGAGGATCCCCGCCACGGAGGTCACGGTGGCCGACATCGACGCGGGCAAGGCGAGCGTCGCGGCAACGCTCGGCCTCCGCTTCGCCGCGCCCGGCGACCTCCCCGGCGAGGCGGACGTCGCCGTCAACGCGTCTGCCTCGGCCGCCGGGCTCGAGGCGGCGCTCGCCGCCGCCGGCACCGAGGCGACGGTGGTCGAGGCGAGCTGGCACGGCGAGACGCCGGTGCCGGTCCCCCTCGGCGGCGCCTTCCACAGCCGGCGGCTGAGGCTCGTCTCCTCGCAGGTCGGCATGTTGCCGGCCGACCGGCGCGTCCGCTGGAGCCACCGGCGCCGGCTCGCCACCGCGCTCGCCCTCCTCGCCGATCCCGCCCTCGACGCGCTGCTCACCGGCGAGACCCCTTTCGCCGAGGCCGCCGAAGCCTACCCGCGGATACTGGCCGACCCGGCCACCCTGGCCCATCTATTCCGCTACTGACCCCGCCCGGCACCGGCCGCCCGAGCGTTCCAGGAGGATCCCGCCCGCATGTTCGCCGTCGAAGTCCGCGACCACATCATGATCGCCCACTCGCTGCCGCGCCCGGTGTTCGGCCCCGCCCAGGGCATGCACGGCGCGACCTTCGTGGTCGACGCCGCCTTCTTCACCGAGGACCTCGACGACGACGGCCTGGTGGTCGACATCGGCCTCGCCACCGAGGCGCTCGGCCGGGCGCTCCAGCCGCTGAAATACGCCAATCTCGACGAGGTTCCAGCCTTCCGGGGCAAGGTCACCACCACCGAGTTCCTGTCGAAATGGATCTTCGACGCCCTTGCCGGCGAGGTCGGGTCCGGCGCGCTCGGCCCCGGCGGCGGGCGCATCCGCCGGATCCGGGTGATGCTGCACGAGAGCCACGTCGCCCGCGCCTGGTACGAGGGCGATCTTTGAGCCCTCGCGCGCTGCGCTTCGCCATTCCCGGCGACCTCTCCCGGCGGACCGGCGGCTACGGCTACGACCGGCGGCTGATCGCGGCGCTCGAAGCCGCGGGGCGGCGGGTCGAGGTGGTCCGCCTCGGCGACGGCTTCCCGGACCCCCCGCCAGCCGAGCGCGCGGCCGCGGCGGCCGTCCTCGCGGCGATCCCGGACGGCGCGCCGCTCTTGGTCGACGGCCTCGCCGGCGGGGTGCTCGACGGCGAACTCGCCGCCGCTTCCGGACGGCTCGCCCTCGTCTACCTCTGCCACCACCCGCTCGGCCTCGAGACCGGCCTCGACCCTGACCGGGCGGCGGCGCTCCTCGCCCGCGAGCGGCGCGCCCTTGCCGCGGCCGCGGCGGTGGTGGTGACCTCGACGGCGACCGCCCGCACCCTCGCAGCCGACCTCGGCGTGCCGGCGGAGCGGATCTCGGTGGCTGTCCCCGGCACGGACCCGCAGCCGCAGGCGCCGGGCGGCGGCGACCCGCCGGTGCTTCTCACCGTGGCGACGCTGATCCGCCGCAAGGGCCACGACGTGCTGGTCGACGCCCTGGCCCGCCTCAAGGACCTCGCCTTCGAAAGCCGGATCGTCGGCGGCGAGGTCGACCCCGCCTTCGCCGCACGGATCAAGGCCGCGGTGGCGGCGGCGGGACTGTCGGAGAAGGTCCGCTTCCTCGGCGAGGTGGCCGACCCGTCGGAGCACTACGCCTCGGCGGACGTCTTCGTGCTGCCGTCGCGCTACGAGGGATACGGCATGGTCTTCGCCGAGGCGCTCGCCCGCGGGCTGCCGGTCGTGGCCGCGCGGGCGGGGGCGGTGCCTGAAGTGGTGCCGGAGGCGGCCGGCGCGCTGGTGCCGCCGGACGATCCGGAGGCGCTGGCCGCCGCGCTCCGCCGCCTGCTCGTCGATGCCGACGCCCGCGCCCGCGCCCGCCGCGCGTCGAGGGCCGCCGGCCTCGCCCTGCCGGACTGGACCGCGACGGCGCGCATCGTCGAGGCGGTGATCGAGCGGGCGACCCGTCCGGCAAGAGAGGGAGCGAGACAGTGAGCGGTTTCTCGACAGACTGGCTGGACCTGCGCGAGGCGGCCGACCACCGCGCCCGCGACGCGGAGCTTGCCCGCGCCGCCGCGGCCATTCTCGACGACCGGGCCGACCCGCTGGTGGTCGACCTCGGCTCCGGCACCGGCTCCACGGTCCGCGCGCTCGCGCCGCTGATGGCCCGCCCGCCGCGCTGGCGGCTGGTGGACCACGACCCGGCCCTGCTCGCCGAGGCGGCGGCGCGCTGCGGCGGCGGGGTCGAGACCGTGGTGGCCGATCTCGCCGCCCTCGGCCCGCTGCCGATCGCCGGGGCGGACCTCGTCACCGCCTCCGCCCTGTTCGACCTCGCCTCGGCCACCTTCGTCGAGCGGGTGGTGGCGACGGCGGCCTCCCACCGGTCCGCCGTCTACGCCGCCCTCTCCTATGACGGGACCACCGCCTGGGGCGTGCCGCACGGCCTCGACGACGAGGTGCTGGCCGCCTTCAACCGCGACCAGCGGCGCGACAAGGGCTTCGGTCCCGCCCTCGGGCCCGACGCCGGGCAGGTCCTGTCGGCGACGCTGGAGCGGGCGGGCTACCGGGTCCGCACCGCCGAGAGCCCCTGGCGGCTCGGCCCCGACGACGGGGCGCTGGCGGCCGCCCTCGCCGAGGGCATCGCCGCCGCGGTCGCCGGCAGCCTCGACGAGGCCGCCCTTGACGACTGGCTCGCCTTCCGCCTCGCCCGCGCCGGCGAGGGCGAGACCCTGGTCGGGCACCTCGACGTGCTGGCGGTGCCGGGGTGACGTCTCATGGCTTGCGCCGGATACTGGCCCTTCGAAGGGCGGAGACTCCCGATCCTCCCCACGTCATCCCGGCGTATGCCGCCGCAGGCGCCCGCTCCCCGAAACGTCATCCCGGCGAAAGCCGGGATCCAGAAAACCCATCCGCGTCAACAACTTCGGGCAAGTCTGGATCCCGGCTTTCGCCGGGATGACGGCTTTAGGTGCTGAAGAAAACCCATTGAGTTAACAGCTTCAGGCAAGTCTGGATTCCGGTTTTCGCCGGGATGACGGCTCACGGCTTGCGTCGGATATTCCCATCCCCAACGGCGCGGCCCCCCGGCTTGCGCCGGATACCGGCCGCCAATCCGGTCCCGGCCCGCCCGGCCGCCTCCCGCCGGCTCTCCACCCCTTTCCCCTTTCCGCCTCCCCTGCTAGACCCATCTTCCGCGTATCCGCGTGTCCGATCCGAGGTTTGCCAGTGACCGCAGTCGCCGCTCCCGCCCCCGTCCGCCTCGCCGACTACCGCCCCGCCGCCTATGCGCTGCCCCGCGTGCGGCTCGACGTGTCGCTCGACCCCGAGGTGACCATGGTGCGCGCGGAAATGGAGTTCGTTCCCCGCGAGGACACCCGGCCCGGGGCGCCGCTGGAACTCGACGGCGACGAACTGGCGCTGCTGTCGGTCGAACTCGACGGGGCCCCCCTGTCCAGGGAGGACTACGCGGTCTCGCCCGACGGCCTCGTCGTCCACGAGCCGCCCGCCGGTCCCTTCCGCCTGACGGTCGAGACCCGGCTCGAGCCGGAGGCGAACACCAAGCTGATGGGGCTCTACCGCTCCAACGGCATCTGGTGCACCCAGTGCGAGGCGGAGGGCTTCCGCCGGATCACCTACTTCCTCGACCGTCCCGACGTGCTCTCGGTCTACACCACCCGGATCGAGGCGCCGGTGCGCGAGGCGCCGGTGCTGCTCGGCAACGGCAACCGCGTGGAGCATGGCGAGCTGGCCGCCGGCCGGCACTTCGCCGTCTGGCACGATCCCTGGCCGAAGCCGGCCTACCTCTTCGCGCTGGTCGCCGGCGACCTCGCCTCGGGCCGCGACACCTTCGTCACCCGCTCCGGCCGCGCGGTGGAGCTCGGCATCTATGTCGAGCACGGCAACGAGGGGCGGATCGCCTATGCCATGGACGCGCTGAAGCGCTCGATGAAGTGGGACGAGGACGTGTTCGGCCGCGAGTACGACCTCGACGTGTTCAACGTCGTGGCGGTCAGCGACTTCAACATGGGCGCGATGGAGAACAAGGGCCTCAACGTCTTCAACGACAAGTACGTGCTGGCCGACCCGGACGTCGCGACCGACACCGACTACGCCGGCATCGAGGCGGTGATCGCCCACGAGTACTTCCACAACTGGACGGGCAACCGCATCACCTGCCGCGACTGGTTCCAGCTCTGCCTCAAGGAAGGCCTCACCGTCTTCCGCGACCAGGAGTTCTCCTCCGACATGCGGTCGCGTCCGGTGAAGCGGATCACCGACGTGCGCACCCTGCGCAGCCACCAGTTCCCGGAGGACGCCGGCCCGCTGGCGCATCCGGTCCGGCCGGAGGTCTACAAGGAGATCAACAACTTCTACACGGCGACCGTCTACGAGAAGGGCGCCGAGGTGATCCGCATGCTGAAGACGCTGGTCGGCGAGGACGCCTTCCGCCGCGGCATGGACCTCTACTTCGAGCGCCACGACGGCGACGCCGCCACCATCGAGGACTTCCTCGCCTGCTTCGCCGAGGCGTCGGGCCGCGACCTTGCGCAGTTCATGCTCTGGTACCGCCAGGCGGGCACCCCGTCGGTGGAGATCACCGACGCCTTCGACCCGGACCGGCGCACCTACCGCATCGCCTTCCGCCAGACCGTGCCGCGGACCCCGGGGCAGGGCGAGAAGCAGCCGCAGGTGATCCCGGTCCGCTTCGGCCTCGTCGGCTCGAACGGCGCGGACATGGGCTGGGAGCGGGTCTCGGGCGCCGAGGTGCGCGACGACGTGATCGTGCTCGACCGAGACCGGCACGAGGTGGTCTTCGAGGGCGTCGCCGAGCGGCCGGTGCCGTCGCTGTTCCGCGGTTTCTCCGCCCCGGTGAAGCCGCTGGCCTCGCTGCCGTCCTCCGACCTCACCTTCCTGATGCGGCACGACGCCGACGCCTTCAACCGCTGGCAGTCCTCCTCGACCCTGGCGATGACCTCGCTGGTGGCCGGCACCGCCGCCGCCCGCGCGGGGAGCGAGCCCCAGGTCCCGGCCGACTTCCTGGGCGCCCTCGGCGAGGCGATCGCCGACGAGCGGCTCGACCCGGCGTTCCGCGCCCTGATGCTGGCGATGCCGAGCGAGAACGACGTCGCCCGCGAGATCGGCGAGAACGTCGACCCCGACGCGGTGGCCGTCGCCTGCCGCGCCCTGCGGGCCGCCATCGGCCGCCGCCTCGGGCCGACGCTCGCGGCGATCGTCGCGGGCTCCGACCCGGCGGCGCCCTATTCCCCGGACGCCGCCAGCGCCGGCGCCCGGGCGCTCGCCAACATCGCCGCCGACCTCCTCGCCGCCGGCGACGCGGCGGTCCTCGACCAGGTCGCCGGGCGCTTCGCCGCGGCCACCAACATGACCGACCGCCTCGCCGCGCTCACCACCCTGGTGCACCGCGGCGCCCGGCAGGCGGAGGAGGCCCTCGCCGCCTTCCATGCCCGCCACGGCCACGTGCCGCTGGTGGTCGACAAGTGGCTGTCGGTGCAGGCGACCGCGCCCGACGCCGGCACCCTCGACCGGGTGGTGGCGCTCACCCGCCACCCGTCCTTCTCCTTCCGCAATCCGAACCGCACGCGCGCCCTCGTCGGCGCCTTCGCCTCGCTGAACCCGACGCAGTTCGCCCGCGCCGACGGCAAGGGCTTCGACTTCGTCGCCGAGGTGGTGGCAAGGCTCGATGACCAGAACCCGCAGCTCGCCTCGCGGCTGCTCGTCAGCTTCCGCTCCTGGCGCTCCTTCGAGCCCGCCCGCCGTGCCCTCGCCGAACGGGCCCTCCGCCGCATCGCCGAGAAGCAGAAGCTCTCCTCCGACGTCGGCGACATCCTGGAGCGCACGCTGGCGTAGGGGGCCCGCTTTCCGGCCGGGCGCCCTCATCCGCCGGCATTCGCCGGCACCTTCTCCCCGAGGGGGAGAAGGAGAGCGACGGCGACCGCCGGCCCCCTCCGGCCGGGGCGCACTTCCTTCTCCCCGAGGGGAGAAGGGGAGCGACGGCAACCGCCGGGCCTCCTCCGGCCGGGGCGCACTTCCTTCTCCCCACCGGGGAGAAGGTGCCCGAAGGGCGGATGAGGGGTGAACCCATCCGGCCGGGCGCCCCTCATCCGCCGGCATTCGCCGGCACCTTCTCCCCGAGGGGAGAAGGGGAGCGACGGCGACTGCGGCGCCCTTCCAGTCGCCCCATGTGAGTCCCCCCTGCAACACCCGTCCCCATTCGCGACCGCACGCCGGGCGGGAAGGAAGTTTTAACACTCCGGCCGCTGGACGCGGGAATCCCCCTGATTCAAACTGATTTTCGATTCGGGGCAGTGCTGCTTTTCCGCCCGGATCCAGATCAGGTCGATTGTCGGGAGCCAGCAATGGCGCGGGCGGATACTGCCAGGGCGTCCACGCGATGGCGTGGGCGGTTTTTCGGCAGCACGGCGGCGGACACCGCCCTCAACGGACACGCCCGGCTGCTGGCGCAGCCGGCCTACCGGCGGCTTCTGAAAGCCGAGCCGATCTTCCGGCGCTCGATCCCGATCCTGATCGCCATCTTCCTCATCGTCGTCGGCTTCGCCCGCACGGTGAACCTCACCGAGCGGCGCGACGAGACCGAGGCGGCAGGCCTCGCCATGATCTCGCTGATCGCCGAGGCCATGGACGCGACGCTGTCCTACAGCGCGCCCGTCGCGGTGCGCGGCGACTTCGACCTCGCGATGCGGGAGGCGCTGCGCGAGGCGCTGCCGCCCTCGGCGACCAGCGACGGCCGGGTGATCCTCCTCGCCGACAGCCGCGGCACGATCCGCGCCGCCGCCCCGGAGGGCGCCGGCCTCGTTGGCACCTCCCTCGCCGACCTCTTCGGCGCCGAGCAGCCGCTGCTCGTCTTCGGCGAGCGGGCCGGGGTGATGCCGGTCGCCTTCGCCGGCGACGTCCAGGCCTTCGCCGCCGTGCGCCACCTCGCCGGCGACCGCGGCTCGGTCGCCGTGTTCCAGACCGCCGAGCAGTTGTTCCTCGACTGGCGGCGCGACGTGTCGATGAACGTGTCGCTGTTCGTCGGCACCAGCTGCATCCTGATCGTGATGGTCTACGCCTTCTTCGCCCAGACCTCGCGGGCGAGCGAGGCGGACCGCATCTACGCCGCCACCCAGACCCGGGTGGACACGGCGCTCAGGCGCGGCCGCTGCGGGCTCTGGGACTGGGACCTCGCCCGCGGCCGGCTGTTCTGGTCGCCCTCGATGTACGTCATCCTCGGCATGCAGCCGAACTCGGAGCTGATGGGCTTCAACGAGCTGCAGGGGCTGATCCACGAGGACGACGCCGACCTCTACGACCTGGCCGCGGACCTGCTCGAGACCGGCCAGAAGACCGTCGACCTGGAGTTCCGGATCCGCCATGCCGACGGCCACTGGGTGTGGCTGCGCGCCCGCGCCGAGATCGTCCGCGACGGCGACGACGCGCCCCACCTGATCGGCATCGCCGTCGACGTCACCGAGCAGAAGCGCCTTGCGGAGATGACCGCGACGGCGGACCTTCGCCTGCGCGACGCCATCGACACCATCTCCGAGGCCTTCGTGCTCTGGGACGCCGACAACCGCCTCGTGATGTGCAACTCGAAGTACCAGACCCTGCACCAGCTGCCCGACCCGCTGGTCCGCGCCGGCGCGCCCTATGACGAGGTGATGCAGGCCGCCCGCCAGCCGGTGCTGCGCTCGGAGGCCAAGATCGGCCCCGCCACCCGCCCGGGCGAGCGCGTCTACGAGGCGCAGCTGGAGGACGGGCGCTGGCTGCAGATCTCCGAGCGGCGCACCAAGGACGGCGGCTTCGTCTCGGTCGGCACCGACATCACCGAGCTGAAGCGGCACGAGGAGAAGCTGCTGGAGTCCGAGCGCAAGCTGATCGGCACCGTCGCGGACCTCTCCCAGCATCGGGCCAAGATGCAGCTGCAGACCCAGCAGCTGGTCGAGCTCGCCGACAAGTACGCCGAGGAAAAGGCCCGCGCCGAGGCGGCGAACCGCGCCAAGTCGGAGTTCCTCGCCTCGATGAGCCACGAGCTGCGCACGCCGCTCAACGCCATCATCGGCTTCTCCGAGATCATGCGATCAGGGATGTTCGGCGAGCTCGCCGACAAGTACCACGAATACTGCCGCGACATCCACGACAGCGGCACCTATCTCCTCAACGTGATCAGCGACATCCTCGACATGTCGAAGATCGAGGCCGGCCGCGTGAACCTGACGCTGGACAGCTTCGTGCTCGACGACGTCATCGGCGAGTGCGCCCGCATCATGACGCCGCAGGCGGACGACCGCGGCATCGTCTTCACCAGCGAGCTCGCCACGGCGACGCCGATGGTGGCCGACCGCCGGGCGGTGAAGCAGGTGACGCTGAACCTTCTCTCCAACGCCATGAAGTTCACCCCGCGCGGCGGCAACGTCACCATCGCCACCGGCGCCGAGGGCGACTTCGTCACGGTGACCGTGGCCGACACGGGCATCGGCATCCCGGCCCATGCGCTGGAGCAGCTCGGCCGTCCCTTCGTGCAGGTGGAGAACCAGCTCACCCGCAAGCACCCGGGATCCGGCCTCGGCCTCGCCATCGCCCGCTCGCTGGTCGAGCTGCACGGCGGCCGGATGGCCATCTCCTCGGCGGAGGGCGTCGGCACCACGGTGACGGTCACCCTGCCGAGCATCGCCACCCCCACCGCGTCCGACGGCACCGCGGCGATGGCCACTGCCGCGCCGCCGCCGCCGAGCCGCACCCTCCTCGCCGCCCGCGCCGCCATCCACCGGGTGCACTGAGGCGGCCCCGCCGAGGGCGAGAGGCGGCGTTGTGGCGGAGGACGAGAGGCAACGTTTGCGGCGGAGGACGGGAGCCGGCCCTGCGGCGGAGTTGGCGCGACGAAGAAAGGAGGCGTCATCCCGGCGAAAGCCGGGATCCAGACAACGCCGGAAACCCTTGACTCGGCTCGGTTTTCTGGATCCCGGCTTTCGCCGGAATGACGCTGTGAGGGGTTCGGGCGTTCCCGCCAGCTTTTCGCCGGGATGGCGTCGGGAGAGGTTCGGGCGTCCCGCTGGCCTTTCGCCGGGATGACGCTGTGAGGGGTTTGGATGTCTCCTCCGGCTTTCGCCGGGACTGCTCCCCCGACGCCTCGTCGCGTCCACTGCGATTGACGTCCGCCGTCCAGCCGGCTTGACGCGCGCGCGTTGCCGATTGACCTTGGTCATGGCGCCGGCGGGCCCGCGGTGTGACGCTTCGTCCGCGTTGAGAAACAAGCCGCCATCGCTTATGTGACGGAAACCGGTGTGCCGGCGTGGTGAGAGACGAATGCTGCTGTGGTTCATATTCGCCGCGATGACCGCGCTCGCGACCCTAGCGGTGCTGTGGCCGCTCTCCCGTGCCCGCCGCGGCGACGCCCGCGAGGCGCCGGAGACCCATGACATCGCGGTCTACCGCGACCAGCTCGACGAACTCGAGCGCGACCGCGAGCGCGGCCTGATCGCCGAAGGCGAGGCCGAGGCGGCGCGCACCGAGATTGCCCGCCGGATGCTGCGCGTCGCCGAGGAGGCCGACCGTCCGATGCGGACCCGCCCGGCGCTGGTGCGCGGCGTCGCGCTCGCCGTGGCGGTCGGGGTGCCGGCGGTCGCGCTGGGGCTCTACGTCGTCCTCGGATCGCCGGGGCTGCCGGGGCAGCCGCTGCAGGCTCGGCTCGAGAGCGCCGGGCCGGACAACATCGAGGCGATGGTCGCCAGGGTGGAGCGCCACCTCGCCGCCAACCCGGACGACGTGCAGGGCTGGCGGGTGCTCGCACCCATCTACGCCCGCTACGGCCGATTCCAGGAGTCGGCGCGGGCCTGGCGCGAGGTGATCCGCATCGAAGGCCCGGGCAGCGAGGCGCAGGCAGACCTCGGCGAAATGCTCGTCGCCGCCACCGACGGACTGGTCGAGGCCGACGCCGAAGCCGCCTTCGAGGCGGCGCTCGCGGCCGACCCGGCCAACGTCAAGGCCCGCTTCTACCGCGGCCTCGGCCATGCCCAGGCCGGGCGCTTCGACGCGGCGCTGGCCGACTTCGACCGCATCCTGGCGACCTCGGCCCCGGGCGCGCCCTGGCTGGACACGGTCCGACGCGAGCGGGCCGCGGCCCTCGCCGCAAGGGACGGCGGGGCGCCGCCCGCGGACGGGCCGGCCATGGCGGCGGCGCCGGGACCCGATGCCGCGGACGTCGCCGCCGCCGCGGAGATGACCGAGGCGGACCGTTCGGCCATGATCGGGCAGATGGTCGACGGACTCGCCGAACGGCTGAGGGCGGAGCCGAACGACGCCGCCGGCTGGCAGCGGCTGATCCGGGCCTATGCCGTGCTCGGCCGCACCGCCGACGCCCGGGCGGCCTTCGAGACGGCCTCCGCCACCTTCGCGGCGGAGCCGGAGGCGCTGGCCGGGATCAGGGCGGTGGCCGCCGAGGCGGGCGTTTCGATTGAGTGACCCCGGACCGCGGCGACACCCGTCCGCGGACCGGATACGAGGAGATTGGGACAAGGATGGCGATGACGCGCAAGCAGCGCCGGTTGACGCTGATCGGAACCGCGGGGGCCGTGCTGGCCGTCGCGGCGGGCCTGGTGCTGGCCGCCCTCTCCGACAAGATCGCCTTGTTCAAGACCCCGTCGGAACTGGCGACCGAGGAGATCCGCCCCGGCCAGCGGCTCAGGATCGGCGGCCTCGTCGAGGACGGCTCGGTGGTCCGCGGCGCGGGGGCCGACGTGACCTTCGCGGTCACCGACACCGCCAACGCGGTGAAGGTCACCTACACGGGCATCCTGCCGGACCTCTTCCGCGAGGGCCAGGGCGTGGTGGCCGAGGGCGTGATGGACGAGGCCGGCCTTTTCCGGGCCGACACGGTGCTCGCCAAGCACGACGAGACCTACATGCCCAAGGAGGTCGTCGACGCGCTGAAGGCCCAGGGCGTCTGGCAGCATGGCGAGGAGCCGCCCGCCACCAACTGACGCGGACGGAGAAGGGACGGACGGAATGATGACCCCGGAGATCGGCCATTTCGCCCTGGTGCTGGCGCTGGCGCTGGCGCTCGTGCAGTCGGTGGTGCCCGTCGTCGGCGCCGCCCGCCGCGATGCTGCGCTGATGCAGGTCGCCGCGCCGGTGCAACTGGCGATCCTGGCGCTGGTCGCCGTCTCCTTCGCCGCCCTCACCCAGGCCTATGTCGTCTCCGACTTCTCGCTCCTCAACGTCTACCAGAACTCGCACTCGCTGAAGCCGCTCGTCTACAAGATCAGCGGCGTCTGGGGCAACCACGAGGGGTCGATGCTCCTCTGGGTGCTGATCCTCGCCGTCTTCGGCGGCGCGGTGGCGGCCTTCGGCGGCAACCTGCCGGCGACGCTGAAGGCCAACGTGCTCGGCGTCCAGGGCTGGATCACGACCGCCTTCCTGCTGTTCATCCTGAAGACCTCGAACCCCTTCGCCCGCCTCGACCCGGCGCCCTTCGAGGGGCAGGACCTCAATCCCCTGCTGCAGGACATCGGCCTCGCCATCCACCCGCCGCTGCTCTACCTCGGCTACGTCGGCTTCTCGATCTCCTTCGCCTTCGCGATCGCCGCCCTGATCGAGGGCCGCATCGACGCGGCCTGGGCGCGCTGGGTGAGGCCGTGGACGCTCGCCGCCTGGATATTCCTCACCGCCGGCATCTCGATGGGCTCCTACTGGGCCTACTACGAGCTCGGCTGGGGCGGCTGGTGGTTCTGGGACCCGGTCGAGAACGCCTCCTTCATGCCCTGGCTGCTCGGCACCGCCCTCCTCCACTCCGCAGTGGTGATGGAGAAGCGCAACGCGCTGAAGATCTGGACGATCCTTCTCGCCGTGCTGACCTTCTCGCTGTCGCTGCTCGGCACCTTCCTGGTGCGCTCGGGCGTGCTGACCTCCGTCCACGCCTTCGCCACCGACCCCGAGCGCGGCACCTTCATCCTCGTCATCCTGCTCCTCTTCATCGGCGGCGGGCTCGGGCTGTTCGCGCTGCGCGCGCCGTCGCTGAAGCAAGGCGGCCTGTTCGCGCCGATCAGCCGCGAGGGCGCGCTGGTCTTCAACAACATCATCCTCACCGCCTCCTGCGCCACCGTGCTGGTCGGCACGCTGTACCCGCTGGCGCTGGAAGCGACCACCGGCGGCAAGATCTCCGTCGGCGCGCCCTTCTTCAACCTGACCTTCGGGCCGCTGATGATCCCGCTCCTGATCGCGGTGCCCTTCGGGCCGCTGCTGGCCTGGAAGCGCGGCGACCTCTGGGCGGCGACGCAGCGGCTCTGGCTCGCCTTCGCGGCGGCGATCGCCGGCACGCTCGTCGCCCTCTGGGTGTTCACCGGCGCGCCGGTGCTGGCGGCGGTCGTCGTCGGCCTCTCGGCCTGGCTGATGGTCGGCTCCTTCGCGGAACTCGCCGCCCGGGCGCGCTTCCGCGAGAGCGGCCTCGCCCTCGGCCTGCGCCGTCTCGCCGGCCTGCCGCGGGCGGCCTTCGGCACCGCGGTCGCCCATGCGGGCCTCGGCGTCATGCTGCTCGGCATCGTCGCCGTGTCGGCCTTCCAGGTGGAGACGATCACCACCATGCGGCCGGGCGACACCGCCACCGTCGGCGACTACGAGGTGACCTTCGAGAAGGCCGAGCGCGTGCAGGGCCCGAACTACACCGACCTCGCCGTGACGATGACCGCCCGCAGCGGCGGCGTGGTGGTGGCGACGCTGGTGCCGGCGAAGCGCCTCTACACGGTCCGCCAGATGCCGACCACCGAGGCGGCGATCTTCACCCACGGCCTGTCGCAGCTCTACGTGACCCTCGGGGACGACCAGTCGAGCTCCGGCGGCCTCGTCGTGCGTCTGTTCGACAAGCCGCTGGTGACGCTGATCTGGATCGGCACGCTGGTGATGATGGTCGGCGGCGCGCTGTCGCTGTCGGACCGCCGGCTGCGCGTCGGCGCGCCGAAGCCCGCCCGCGGCGCCCGCCCGGTGCCGGCCGAATGAGCGCGCTCCGCGCCCTCCTCGGCCGGGCCGTCCTCGCCCTCGGCCTTCTCGTCGCGGCGCTGCCGGCGGGCGCGGTGCTGCCGGACGAGCGGCTCGACGACCCCGCCCTCGAGGCCCGGGCCCGCGACCTCTCGGCGGAACTGCGCTGCCTCGTCTGCCAGAACCAGTCGATCGACGACAGCGACGCCGAGCTTGCCCGCGATCTCCGGGTCCTCGTCCGCGAGCGGATCGAGGCCGGCGACAGCGACGCGCAGGTGCTGGACTTCCTCGTCGCGCGCTACGGCGAGTTCGTGCTGCTGAAGCCGCGGTTCGAGTGGCACACGCTGGTGCTCTGGCTCTCCGGCCCGGCACTCCTCCTCGCCGGCGGCCTCGGCGTCTACGTCGCCTGGCGCAGGCAGCGTCCGGCCGCCGGCGAGACCGCCCGCCTCTCGCCGGAGGAGGAGAAGCGGCTCGCCGCGCTGCTGCGCGAGGACGGCAAGGCCTGACGGCCCGCCGCCGCGGGCTGGCCGCGCCATCGGACGCGGGCGATCCCGCGGGCCTGCGTTACCCTTCCTCAACCCTTGCCGCCTAGCCTCGTCGAGGAGTGGCGGTGAAACCCGAGCGGCAGGGTGGGGTGGGCGGATGCCCTCCAGCGGATTGTTCGAGGAAAAGGTCCAGTCCTATCTCGATGGGCTCTCGCCGGAGGCCCGGCGCATGCTCGCGCGCCGGCTGAAGACCGCCGACAGCACCGAGCCGCCGGCCGCCCAGGCCGGCGAGGCCGCCGCCCCTCCGGCCCGGCCGAGGTTCGGCGTCCCGACGGAGTTGTTCGACGCCCGCGCGGCGCTGTTCGCCCCCTTCGAGCCCTTCGTCGTCGACGACCCCCTGCCCGACCGCCAGCCCGGCTGGCTGCGCCGCTCGACGTTCGAGGGGATCTGGCTCTACCTCCTGCGCGAGGGCATGCCGGAGCGGATGGCCGCCCTGGAGAGCCCCCGCGAGATGCCCGTCGAGGCCGCCGCGCGGGCCCGCCGGGAGACCATCCCGCGGCTCGCCGACGAGGCCTTCGCCCTCCTCGCCCGCATCGAGCTCGCGGGACGGCAGGATCCGCGGCTGCAGCAGAAGTTCACCGGCCGCATCGGCGGTGAGACCGCCCTCGCCGACCTCCGCGACATGATCGCGCTGCGGCCCCGGCTGCCGGCGCTCTCCGACCTGCTGAGCCGGCTGCCGCCGCCCTTCCCAGCGACCGAGGCGGCCGAGAAGACCCTCCTCGAGCATCTCTCCCCCCACGTCTCGGCGAATCGCGAAGGGACCGTGTTCGCCGCGGCGGGCGTCGCCCCGCGGCTCGCGACCGCCGCCTCGCTCGTCCGCGCCGCCTGCCAGATCGCCGGATCGGGCGAGGTCCTGGACGTTCGCCGCTCGCCCGCCGCGCCGCTCGTCGACGTCGCGCTCTCCATGGCGGAGCGGCACACGGTCCGCTTCGGCTCGCTGCTGATGACCGGCGGCGACCTCGCGGCGCTGCTCGCGGAGATCAAGGCGTTCCACGACGTCGCCCGCGGCACGGCGCTCGCCATGAACGTGGAGGACGACCGCCTCTGGCAGGGCCGCATGACCGCGCTCCGCCGCGCCATCTCGCAGCCGCTGGTCGAGGCGGCGCACGACGTGGTGCCCGCGCTCCGGCGGGCCTTCGGCGGCGATCCGTTCTCCCGCCCCACCGAGGAGGACCGGGCGCAGGCGCTGCGTTCGGTGGCGCTGCTCGCCGCGGCCCGCCGGTACCGCGAGGCGCTCGCCGTCAACGCGCCGGTGGACCGGCTCTGGCCGATCGCCGAACAGGCGCTGCAGACCTGGGGCCGCCCGACGATCGACCGGCTGCGCAAGGCGGGCGGGCGCGAGCGCGAGGATCTCGTCGCCGCCTCCGCCCTCGCCGTCGAGGTCGGCGAGCAGATCCACGGCGCCGACTACGCGGCGCTGATGCGCCGGGCGCGCGACAAGGCCCTGGCCGGCTGACCCCCGCCGCCCTGTCGCCCTGCCAACGTCATCCCGACGCCATCCCGGCGAAAAGCTGGCGGGAACGCCCGAGCCCCCACAGCGTCATCCCGGCGAAAGTCGGGATCCAGGAAACCCATCCGAGTCAATGGCTTCCGGCGTTGTGTGGATCCCGGCTTTCGCCGGGATGACGGCGCCGGTGCCGGCTTTCGCCGGGATGACGGCTCCTGCCTCCTGCCGGAACCCCTTCGGCCGGCGGAGACGCCCCATACTCCTCCCGACCCCGACCCGGGGAAGGCTGTCGGCGACGCCCGGACCTCCCCCGACGCCATCCCCGGGGGGAAAAGCTGGCGGGAACGCCCGATCCCCCCACAGCGTCATCCCGGCGAAAGCCGGGATCCAGAAACCCAACTGAGTCAATGGCTTCCGGCGTTGTCTGGATCCCGGCTTTCGCCGGGATGACGGCTCATGTCCTCTGCCGGGACCCCTTCGGCCGGCGGAGGCGCCGAATCCCCGGCGCTCAGCCCTGCGGCCGGCGCTCCACCTTGCCGATGATCCGCTCGAAGACGGCGCGCACCGCCGCCTCGGTCTCGACCAGGTGGGCCTCCAGCGTCTCCATGCTCGGCATCCCCCCCGCCCGCGTCACCAGCGAGAGCACGCCGCCCGGCGCCTCGGCCCGGCGGAACGGGCCGGCGATGGCGAGGCGGAGCACCTGGGTGAGGTCGTGGTAGAGGCGGATCGCGGGGACCAGCACATCCGCGTCGGCCCTGTCCAGCACCCCCGCCTCCGCCGCCGCGACGAGCGCCGCCTCGGTGTTGGTGGAGACGATCTCCGGACGGTCCGCCGCATGGATCAGCTGCAGCGCCTGGGCGATGAACTCGACGTCGATCAGCCCGCCGCGCGCCAGCTTCAGGTCGAAGGCGTCCGCCGCCGGCTTCTCCGCCTCGATCCGGGCCCGCATGTCCGCGACGTCGGCGCGGATCGCGGCTCCGTCCCGCGGCCGGGCGATGGTGCGGCGGACGATCTCGTCGACCCGGGCGGCGAGGTCGGGCGGGCCTGCGATCACCCGCGCCCGCGTCAGCGCCATGTGCTCCCAGGTCCAGGCGTCGGTCTCCTGGTAGCGCTCGAAGGCCTCGACATGGGTGGCCAGCGGGCCGGCATTGCCGGAGGGGCGCAGGCGGAAGTCCACCTCGTAGAGCTTGCCCTCCGCCGTCGGCGCGGACAGCGCCGAGACCAGCCGCTGGGTCAGCCGGGCGTAATAGTGGCTCGGCGCCAGCGGCCGCTTGCCGTCCGAGCCGGTGGCCTCCGGATCGTGGTCGTAGAGGAGCATCAGGTCGAGGTCGGAGGCCGCCGTCATCTCCCGGCCGCCGAGCTTGCCCATCGCGACCACCACCGCGCGCCCGCCGGGGACCTTGCCGTGCGCCCGCTCCAGTTCCGCCGTCGCCGCGTCGAGCAGCGCGCCGACGAGGAGGCCTGCGAGCCGGGCGAAGACCTCGCCGGCGCGGCGGGCGCCGATGGTGCCGGAGAGCACCCTGACGCCGACGAGGAACATCTGCTCCTGGCCGAAGATCCGCGCCCGGTCGAGCGCCTCCTCGAAGGCGGCGCTCTCGCCGAGGCTGAAGGCGAGCCGCTCGGCGAGTTCCTCGCGCGTCGGCACGCGCTCGAAGAAGGCCGGCTCGAGCAGGGCGTCCATCACGTGCGGGCGCCGCGCGACGATGTCGGCGAGCCGTGGCGCCGTGCCCATGATGGTGGCGAGGAGGTCCATCAGCGCCTCGTTCTGCGACAGCAGCGAGAACAGCTGGACCCCCGCCGGCAGCCGGGCGAGGAAGGAATCGAAGGCGGCGAAGGCGTGGTCCGCCGCCTCGGTGGCGGCGAGCGCGGCGAGGAGGCGCGGCGTGATCTCGGTCAGGATCTCGCGCGAGCGGGTGGAGCGGGTGGCGGGGTAGCGGCCGAAGTGCCAGCTCCGCACCGCCCGCGTCACCTCGGCCGGCCGCTGGTAGCCGAGGCCGGCGAGCGTCTTCAGCGTCTCCGGGTCGTCGTCGTCGCCGGTGAACACCATGCTGCCGGTCTCGGTGGAGAGGTCGCCCTCGTCCTCGAACAGGTCGGCGTAGTGCTTGGCGACGGCGGTGAGCCGCATCCTCAGCGCCGCGGCGAAGCGCCGGCCGTCCGGGTAGCCCATCATCCGGCCGATGCGGTCGAGGCCCTCGGGGGAGTCCGGCAGCGTGTGGGTCTGCTCGTCGGCGACCATCTGGATGCGGTGCTCGACCCGGCGCAGCATCTCGTAGGCGATGGCGAGGTCGTCGCGCACCTTGGGCTCGAGCCAGCCGAGGTCCACCAGCGCGTCGAGCATCTTCACCGTCGAGCGGCCGCGCAGTTGCGGGTTGCGGCCGCCGGCGATCAGCTGCTGGGTCTGCACGAAGAACTCGATCTCGCGGATGCCGCCACGGCCGAGCTTCACGTTGTGCCCGGCGACGGCCACCTTGCCGTGGCCCTTGTGGGCGTGGATCTGCCGCTTGATCGAGTGGATGTCGCGGATCGCCGCGTAGTCGAGGTACTTGCGCCAGACGTAGGGCCGCAGTTCCTTCAGGAAGCGCTCGCCGGCGGCGATGTCGCCCGCCGCCGCGCGGGCCTTGATCATCGCCGCCCGTTCCCAGTTCTGGCCCATGCTCTCGTAGTATTGCAGCGCCGCGAGCACCGACAGCGCGACCGGCGTCGCCCCGGGGTCCGGCCGCAGCCGCAGGTCGGTGCGGAAGGCGTAGCCGTCCGCGGTGCGCTCCTGCAGGATCTTCACCAGCCGCCGGGTGAGCCGCACGAAGAAAGTGGCGATGTCGGCGCCCTCGGGCAGCGGCGCCACATCGCGGTCGTAGAGGACGATGAGGTCGATGTCGGAGGAGTAGTTGAGCTCGCGGGCGCCGTGCTTGCCCATGGCGAGCACGATCCAGCCCGAGCCGGCCTCCGGGTCCTCCGGATCGGCAAGGGCGATTTTGCCCTGGCGGTGCGCCTCGGCGAGGAGGAAGCGCACGGCGGCGCGAAGGCAGGCGTCCGCCGTCGCGGTCAGCGCCTCGGTCACCTCCGCCACGGCCCAGACGCCGCCGAGGTCGGCGAGCGCGATGGCGAGCGCAGCCTCCTGCTTGGCGCGCCGGACCGCCCGCATGGCCGAGGCCTCGTCGGCGGCGATCGGCGACAGCTCCCGGACGATGCGGGCGACGAGCCCGGCCGGATCCTCCGACAGCACCCGCGCCAGCCGCCCGGCGTCGCGGAAGGCGAGCTCGCGCAGGTAGGGCGAGTTGGACGTGGCGGCGAGCACGAGGTCGCGCGCCTCGGGGGCGGCGTCGAGCACGGCGGCGAGCCGGCCGGTGTCGTCCCCGGCGATCGCGTCGGCGAGGTCCGAGGCGGCGAGATCCGCCTGCTCCCCGGCCGCCGGCACCAGGGTGACCCGCCGCGCGAGTGCGCCCTCCCCCGCCTCAGCCGTGCCGTCCTGCGTCCCCGCCATGACGCGGTCCTCCCTCTCCGTCCGTCCGCCCGTTGTTTAGCGGCAAGGCGGCGGGGAGCGCCAGTGTCGCGGCGAGCCCGGGTCGGGCGTCCTCGAGGATCAACCGCCCGCCGTGCAGCCGCGCCACCGCGTGGACCAGCGCGAGGCCGAGCCCGGAGCCCGGCCGGCTGCGGCTGCCGTCGAGCCGCACGAACCGCTCCGTCGCCCGCGCCCGGTCGGCCGCCGGGATGCCGGGGCCGTTGTCGGCGACGGTGAGCCGCACCTCCCCCGGCGCCGCCGCGGCGACAAGGCGGACCGACGGCGCACCCGCCGCCGGCGCGCCGTACTTGAGGGCGTTGTCGAGGAGGTTGGCGAGCGCCTGGGCGATCAGCGCCCGGTTGCCGGAGACCGTCAGCGGCCCCGCGGCCTCGACCGCGAGCCGGCCGCCGGCTTCCTCCACCACCGGCTCGTAGAGTTCGCCCACCTCGGCCGCCACCGCCGCGGCGTCCACCGGCTCGAAGCTCTCGCCCGGCGCCCCCGCCTCCACGCGGGCGATGCGCAGCAGGGCCTCGAAGACGCCGATGAGGAGGTCGGCGTCGGCCAGCGCGGCGGCCATCGCCTCGCGCATCTCCTCGCGTCCGGCGTTCTCGTCGATGAGGACCGTCTCCAGCCGGTTGCGCAGGCGGGTCAGCGGGGTCTTGAGGTCATGGGCGATGTTGTCCGACACCTCCTTCAGCCCCGTCATCAGCGCCTCGATGCGGGCGAGCATGTCGTTGAGGCTGCCGGCGAGATTGTCGAACTCGTCCCGCGTGCCGGTCACCTGCAGCCGCCGATGCAGGTCGCCGGACATGATGCCGCGGGCGGTCTCGGCCATCTCCTCGACCCGCTTCAGCGCCGAGCGGCCGACGAAGAGCCAGGAGGCGAGGCCGGTCACCAGCATCACCGCCAGCGCGGCCAGCGCCGCGTCGCGGATCACCGCCTGGAACTCCAGCCGCTCGCCGACGTCGCGCCCGACCAGCAGCCGGAAGCCGCCCGGCAGCGTGAACACCCGCACCAGCGCCTGGTAGGTGCGCGCGCCCTCCTCGTCCAGGCGGCGGTAGGTGATCAGCGTCTGCTCGCCGTCGGGCAGGCCGAGGATGGAGAGCGGCAGGTCGGCGACGTTGCCGACCAGCGTCCGGCCGGAGGTGTCCGCCACCATGTAGAGGCTGGCGCCCGGGCGGCGGGTGCGGGCCTCGACGGTGAACACAAGCTGGCGGATGCCGCCGCGCTGGTAGGCGTCGGCGAGGGAGGAGATCTCGGCGTCGATGGTGGCGTCGATCTGCCGGGTGAGCAGGGCGTTGGTGCGCACCGACACATAGCCGATCAGCAGCGCGGTGAGCGCGGCGAAGACGACGATCTGGACCGTGGCGAGGCGAAAGGCGGTGGTGCGGCCGAGCCGCCCGAAGGCCGACAGCCCGCCGGCGGCGCGGCGGTCCTGCTCGTCCGGCGCCCTCATGGCCCGCCCCGGCCGGGGCCGTCGTCGCGGATCATGTAGCCGGCGCCGCGGATGGTGTGGATGAGCGAGCGGTCGAAGCCCTTGTCGATCTTGCCGCGCAGGCGCGAGACGTGGACGTCGATGACGTTGGTCTGCGGGTCGAAATGGTAGTCCCAGACGTTCTCGAGCAGCATGGTCCGCGTCACCACCTGTCCGGCGTGGCGCATCATGTACTCGAGCAGTCGGAACTCGCGCGGCTGCAGGTCGATGGCCCGGCCCGCCCGGGTGACGGAGTGGGAGAGCCGGTCGAGCACCAGGTCGCCCACCCGGTAGCGGGTCTCCACCTCCGGCCCCGCGCCGCGCCGGGCCAGCGCCTCGACCCGGGCCAGCAATTCGGAGAAGGCGTAGGGCTTGGCGAGGTAGTCGTCGCCGCCGGCGCGAAGGCCCCGCACCCGGTCGTCGACCTGGCCGAGGGCGGAGAGGATCAGCACCGGCGTGCGGTCCTGCCGGGCGCGCAGCGATTCCACGATCGCGAGCCCGTCGCGCCGCGGCAGCATCCGGTCGACGACGAGCACGTCGTAGCCGCCGGCCTCGGCCATGGCCTGGCCCTCCTCGCCGTCGGCGGCGTGCTCGGTGACGTGACCGGCCTCGCGCAGCGCCTTCATCAGATACGCCGCGGCCTCCCGGTCATCCTCGATGATCAGTACGCGCATGGGCGGAACCATAGACGTTGACGAGAAAAAGGGCGACGCCGCGAATGCGGCGCCGCCCCCGTTGAGCGACGGGACTCGATACCTGTCCGTCAGCCGGTCTGCAGCGGCATGGCGACGAAGCGGACGTTGTCGCCGTTCTGCACGCGCATCAGAACGGCCGAGCGGTCGCCCGAGGCGGCGGTCTCGATCGCCGTCTCGACGTCCTTCGGGTTCTCGACGGTGGTGCCGCCGACCTCGAGGATGACGTCGCCCTGGCGAAGGCCGGTGTCGGCCGCGGTGCCGGACGGGTCGACCTCGGTCACCGCCACGCCCTTCTCGCCGGCGCCCACGGCGGCCGCCGGGGCGAGGGTGAGGCCGTAGGCCTCGAGCGAGGTCGGGGCGTTGCCCATCGGAGCGCCCGCGGCCATCCGCTGCTCGTCCGGAAGCGTGCCGAGGTCGACCTCGACGGTCCGCCGCTCGCCGTCGCGGAGCACGGTCAGGTCGACCGTGGTCTCCGGCGGGTAGGCGGCGATCACCCGGGCCAGCTCGCGGGCGTCGGCGATCCGGGTCCCGTTGACCTCGAGGATGGCGTCGCCCGGCTTGATGCCGGCGGCGAGGGCCGGAGAGTCCTCCTGCGGCTGGGTGACCAGCGCGCCATGGGGGTCGTCGAGCCCGATCGAGGCGGCGATGTCCTCGTCGATCGGCTGGATCTGCACGCCGAGCCAGCCGCGGACCACCTTGCCGTCGTCCTTCAGGTCCTCGATCACGGCGGTCACGGTCTTCGCCGGGATGGCGAAGCCGATGCCGACGGAGCCGCCGGACGGCGAGAAGATCGCGGTGTTCACGCCGACGACCTCGCCGGCGAGGTTGAACGCCGGGCCGCCGGAGTTGCCGCGGTTGATCGGCGCGTCGATCTGCAGGAAGTCGTCGTAGGGGCCGGCGCCGATGTCGCGGCCGCGGGCCGAGACGATGCCGGCGGTGACCGATCCACCGAGGCCGAAGGGATTGCCGACCGCGACGACCCAGTCGCCGACGCGGATGTCACCCTCGGTGAAGGCCACGAAGGCGAAGTCGTCCTTGCCGTCGACCTTGACGAGGGCGAGGTCGGTCTTCGGGTCGGTGCCGATCACCTTGGCCTCGAACTCGCGGCCGTCGTCCATCACCACGGTGACCTCGTCGGCGTTGTCGACCACGTGGTTGTTGGTGACGACATAGCCGTCGGCCGAGATGAAGAAGCCGGAGCCCTGGCCCATCGCCTGGCGCTCGCGCGGCTGCTGGCCGGGCATGCCCTGCTGGCCCGGCTGGCCGAAGCGCCGGAAGAATTCCTCGAAGGGGTTGTCGCCGCCGCCGCCGGGCATCTCGAAGCCCTCCATGGCGGCGCCGGTCTCCTCGACGGTGGTGCGGACCTGGATCGACACCACGGCGGGCTGCACCCGCTCGACGACGTCGGCGAAGGAGAAGGCGGGCTGCTGGGGGACGACGATCGGCTGCTGCACGTCCTGCGCGACGGCCGCGGACGGCGGCGCGAACAGGACCGGGGTCGCCACCGCGGCGGAGACGGCGAGCGCGACGGCGCTGCCGAGAAGGGCCTGGCGGCGGCGCGCCGGCGTGACGGCCTTGGACGGGCGTTGATCGTTCATGAGACGGGACTCCATCTTTGTCTCGGGGGCGACGACTCGCGCCGTTCGCCATGACCCCAAGATGGGAAGTGCCGCCTCTCCGAAAACTGTCCGGCGGATTAAATCTCCGTAATGTGGAAGGAACTCCTGGGTTGGGGGACCGGGGAACATCCTCCGAGGATCCGTCATTCGGCCCCTTGCGGGTCGCCCCGGCGTTCCCTGACGAGACGGGCCGCCTCCTGGTCGGCGACGCCGAGGATCGACACGTGGTCGGCGCCGGGCACCCGGACGAAGCGGGTGCCGACGCGTTCGGCGGCAAGGTCCGCGCCGTGCGCCACCGGCACGATGCGGTCTAGCTCGCCGTGGGCGATGAGCACGTCGCGGGCGCGCGCGTCCGGCAGGCGGAGGTCGTTGCGGAAGGTGTCCTTGAGGAGCAGGCCCGCCGGCACCGCCGGGTAGCCCTCCCGGGCCATCCGCAGCGCCGAGTGGAATGGCGCCTCCAGGTAGAGGAGGTCCGCCTCCGCCTCCAGCGCGGCGGCCACCGCCACCGCGGCGCCGAGCGAATGGCCGTGGAGGACGAGCGGCGCGCCGGGCGCGCGGCCCGCCACGAAGGCGAGCGCCGCCCGCGCGTCCTCGATCAGCCCGGCTTCGCTGGGCCGGCCGGTGGAGCCGGGATAGCCGCGGTAGGCGACGACGAGCACGCCGTAGCCGCCGCCCGCCCAGGGCGCCTCGTTGGCGAAGCGGTCGGCGTAGGGGTGCGGCGTCGCGGCGTTGCCGTGGAAGCTGACGATGACCGGCGCGCCGTCCCGCGGCGGCTTCCACAGGGCGGCCAGGCGCTGGCCGTCGGTTGTCGCGACCGCGACCCGCTCGAGTCCGGGCGGCGGCAGCCGCACCGCCGCCTCGGCCGCGAGGGCCCAGGTCGGATAGATCAGCGAGCGCTGGAACAGGTAGAGGAGCCCGACCACCACGACATAGCCGAGCACCGCCACGAGCGCGGCGGTCCGCAGGATGCCGAGAAGGGTGATCGTATTCACGCTGCGAAGGATAGGAGCCGCCGGGGCGCTTTGCCAGAGCGCCGATTGGCAGGCCGCCCGGGCACGCCGGCGTCGCCGGCCCGGAGCCGCCCCGAAACGCGAAAGGGGCGGAGGCGCCGAACGCCTCCGCCCCAAGTCGGTCCCGCCGCGGCGATCAGCCGACCGGGCGCCAGGTGCCGTCCGGATTGCGGCAGGCGGTGCCGCGGGCCACCTCGGGGCGGCCGTCGATGTAGATGGTGTTGGTGAATTCGCGGCACTGCGAGTTGTTCACCACGTAGGTCGAGCCGGTGGTGACGTCGCCGTAGAGGCCCGACTGCGGGTTGCTCCAGCGCTGCGGCGTGCCGGTCTCGAGCGCCTGGTACTGGGCCGCGTAGAAGTACTGGCGGTCCTGCTCGTCCATGCGCGCGCCGATCTGGTTGCCGATGAAGCCGCCGATGAGCGCGCCGGCGGCGGTCGCGGCGATGCGGCCGCTGCCGCCGCCGAAGGCCTGGCCGATGGCGGCGCCGCCGACGGCGCCCGCGAGCGTGCCGAGCGACTGGTTGCTGGTGTTGGAGGCGCAACCGGCCAGCGTGGTGCTGACCAGCGCGACGGCGATCAAGAACTTCCTGACGATCATGCTGTCCCGTCTCCCAATTTGCCGGCCCCCGGCCGTGTCGTCCCCGGGGCGCCGTTAAGGCATTCCGCCGTCCCGTCGCCGCGGGGTCGGCGCTCCGCGCGGGGCGGGCGGGACTCACCCGGCAACAGGCCTGATCGGTCGGTGCATTGATGTAACATGATGGCCGAATTGCGGTGCACCGTCGACAACCTCGATCAGCTTCTTGGCAGGTGGACGGCGACCGACAGGCCGCCGAGATCGGCGGCGCCCAGCGCCATCCTGCCACCGTAGGATTCGACGATTTCGTCGACGATGGAGAGGCCGAGGCCGGAACCCGGCACCGTCTCGTCGAGGCGGCGTCCGCGGCCGAGCACCTCGGCGTAGCTCTCCTGCGGCAGGCCCGGCCCGTCGTCCTCCACGGTCAGCGTCACCATCGGCCGGCCGGTCTCGCCGGCCCCCGAGGCGCGTGCGCGCACGCGGATGCGGCCGCCGCCGAACTTCGCCGCATTGTCCATCAGGTTGCCGACCAGTTCGTCGAGGTCGCGCCGCTCGACCCGCACCTTCAGGTCCGCCGGGACCTCGGTCTCGATCGACAGGTCCCGCTCGGGCCAGGCACGGGCCAGCACCTTGGCGACCGCCTCGACCGAGCGGGCGACCTCCGCCGAGGAGCCGACCACCCGCCGCCCGGCCGCCATGCGGGCGCGGTCGAGGTAGCGGTCCACCTCGGCCCGCATCACCGCCACCTGCTCGGCCACCTTGCCGGCGAGTGGCGACGTCTCGGCCCGGGCCTCGTTGAGGATGACGCTGAGCGGGGTCTTGAGGGCATGCGCAAGGTTGCCGACGTGGGCCCGCGCCCGCTCGACGATGGCGCCGTTGGTCTCGATCACCGCGTTGAACTCCTCGGCGAGCGGGGCGATCTCCTGGGGAAAGGACCCCTCCAGCCGCTCCGCGCGTCCCTCGCGGATGGCGGCGAGCGAGGAGCGCATCGCCTCGAGCGGGCGGAGCGCGAGGCGGACCTGCACCACGGCGGCGAGCACCAGCCCCAGGGCGAACAGGGCGAGGGTGGCGAACACGCTCAGCCGGAAGGAGGCGATGTCCTCCTGCACCTCGCCGGTCGCGCCGGTCACCATCACGTCGAACGCCCGGTCGTCGCCGAAGGCCACCCGGCGGACGAGCACCCGAACCGGCTCGCCCGACGGCCCGGTCACCGTGGTGGCGCCGACCGAGCCGTCCGCCGGCGCGGCGGGCGTCTCGAGTTCGTCGCCGAACAGCGACGGCGATGCCGCCACGGTGCCGCCCTCGGCGTCCCGCACCGCCCAGTACCAGCCGGTCAGCGGCAGGAGGAAGCGCGGCTCGCCGAGCGCGCCGATGGTCAGCGGCACCTCGGGGTCGGCGGAGGCGATGAGGCCGACGATGGCCTTCTGGTAGACCTCCAGCCGCTCGTCGAAGGTCCGCTCGAGGCTCGAGCGGTAGAGCTCGGTCAGCAGCACCCCGGCCGCCACCAGCGCCACCGCGCTCCAGGCGGTGGCCGACAGGATCAGCCGCGCGGCCAGCGATCCCCGGGCGAAGCGGGCGGGCAGACTGACCACGGCGGCTAGCGGTCGCCGCGGGCGGCGATCCGGTAGCCAAGCCCGCGCACCGTCTCGATCAGGTCGACGCCGAGCTTCTTGCGCAGGCGCCCCACGAAGACCTCGATGGTGTTGGAATCGCGGTCGAAGTCCTGGTCGTAGAGGTGCTCGACCAGTTCGGTGCGCGACACCACCTTGTCCTGGTGCATCATCAGGTACTGGATCAGCCGGAACTCGTGGGAGGTCAGCTTCACCGGGTTGCCGGCCACGGTCACCCGCCCCGCCTTGGCGTCGAGCCGCACCGAGCCGACCTCGATCTCGTTGGAGGCGTGGCCGGCGGCGCGGCGGACGAGGGCGCGCAGCCGCGCCAGCACCTCCTCCATGTGGAAGGGCTTGGCGACATAGTCGTCGGCCCCGGCGTCGATGCCGGCCACCTTGTCCGACCAGCGGTCGCGGGCGGTGAGCAGCAGCACCGGCATGCGCCGGCCGTCGCGCCGCCAGGCCTCCAGCACGCTGAGCCCGTCCATCTTGGGCAGGCCGATGTCGAGGATCACTGCGTCATAGGGCTCGGTGTCGCCGAGGAAATGGCCGTTCTCGCCGTCGCTGGCGGTATCGACCACGTAGCCGGCGTCGCGGCAGGCCTGGGCGAGCTGCCGGTTGAGATCGGGGTCGTCCTCGATGACCAGTACGCGCATGGGGCGGGGTCCGGTTGCGGCGGCTCAGCGCTTGCGCGCGGCAGCCTCGGCGTCGTCGACGGCGTTGGCGCGGGCAAGCGCCGGCCTGCCCGCGAGCCGGTTCCAGTAGGCCTCGAAGGCCGGGCGCGGCTCGATCGTCCTGAAGCGCAGGCCCCAGCCGACCTGCGAGCCGACGTAGACGTCGGCGGCGGAGAAGGCCTCGCCGGCGATGAAGTCCGAAGCCGAGATCGCCCCCTCCAGGGCGTCCATCATCCGCTCGAAGGGGGCGTAGCCGACCATGCCACGCCGCTCCTCGGGCACCTCGACGCCGAGCGAGCGGTTGACGATCGCCTGCTCGAGCGGGCCGGCGGCGAAGAACAGCCAGCGATAGTAGCGGGCCCGGTCGGCGAGGCCCGGCGCGAGCCCGGCCTGCGGGAACGCGTCGGCGAGATAGGCGCAGATCGCCGGGCATTCGGTCACCACGGCCCCGCGGTGCACGATGGCCGGCACCTTGCCGAGCGGGTTCACGGACGTGTACTCCGCGGACTTCATGGGCGGGCCGAAGTCCACCCACTCGGTGCGGTAGGGGGCGCCGGCCTCCTCCAGCATCCACCGGGCGATCCGGCCGCGCGACATGGGGTTCGTGTAGAAGACGATTTCGTCGGACACCTTCGGAAATCTCCTGGCAGTCGGCATGCCCGGGCCCGGGCTGCTGCGAATCGGCGCCGGGCCTCGTCCCTAGCGAAGCACCTGTCCCGTGCGTGCGTCCACAACCACCGTGACCACCTTGCCGCCGCCGCGGATGACGGCGAGGCGGTAGACCAGCCGGCCGCCGCGGTCGCAGAGCTCCGCGCTGACGATGTCGCCGCCGACCAGCCCGGCCACTTCGCCGAGGCGCAGGGCCTCCCCGGACGCCACCGCGCGGCGGGCCTCGTCCGGCGACAGGCAGCCGGCCGCCGCCGCCGGGCCGGCGGGTCCGGCCACGGCGGCGGTGAGACAAGCGGCGATGAGGGTGCGCGTGAGGGTCCTCGACATGGCAGGGACGATAGCGAAGCGGGCCTGAACCGTCCATGAATGCGCAGTTCAGCCGATCGCGATCAGGATCACCTCGCCGGGGCCACCCTGTCCGCCGATGCCGGCAGCCGCGCCGTTGGTCGAGCCGCCGCCACCACCGCCGCCGCCGGGGCGCCCGCCCGGCCCGCCGCCGCCGGCCGGGATGGAGCCGGCGAGGTCTCCCGCGCCGCCGCCGCCGCCGCCACCGCCCGCGCCGAGGAGCCAGTTCCTGTCGGCGCCGGCAGCCCCGGGCAGGGTCTGGGCCCCGCCGGCCCCGCCGTCTGCGAACCGGGCGCCCGGTCCGAACAGCTGGCCGCCGGCTGCGCCCGTCCCGCCGACCCCCTGGACGGCGGTGGACGAGATGCCGCCGCCGCCCCCGCCGCCGCCGGGGGAGGCGGCGTAGGCCGCCTCCGGGGGCGTCATGCCGTTGATGTTGCCGATCCCGCCGAGGCAGGCCGTGCCGAAGTCGCAGCGCCCGCCCACCGCGCCGTAGAGGCCGCCGAGCTTGCCGCCGTGCCCGCCGGAGCCGCCGCCGACCCGGAGGATCCAGTCCGCCCCGTCGAGGAGGCCGGACGGCGCGCCGACCGAACCGGTCGTTCCGTCCTGCTCGTCGGCGTCGGCGGTCACGCCGCCCGCGCCGCCGGCCCCGACCTCGACCCAGAGCGTCTCCGGCAGGTCCGCGGCCCTGAACAGGAAGCGGGCGCGCCCGCCGGCGCCACCCCCGCCGCCGCCCCGCCGGTCCTGGCCCACCGCCCGGCGCCGCCCGGACCCGCCGCCGCCCCCGCCGGCGACCAGCGTCACGTCGACGAACCGCGCCCAGGACGGCCGCGTCCAGGCCGCGGACTGTGCGTAGACCGCGACCTCCGTCCGCAGGCTGCCGCCGGCGAAGGCGACCGCCCCGGTCAGGTGGTCGACGCGCACCGCCTCGGTCCAGGCCGCGCCGTCGCTGCTGACCTTGACCACCAGGTCGTCGTCGCCGACGAGGCCGATCTCCGCGCGGCCCGACCAGCCGGTCTGCAGCATCAGCGAGGCGGTGTCGCCGGGCGCCGGCTTGTTCAGCTTCAACTGCACGCCGGCCCCGGCCGGGTGGTAGACGGCCGCCTCGGCCAGGTCGCGCCAGGCCCCCGCGCTGCGCAGCACGATCCGCCCCTCGTCGGCGACGAAGGCCAGCCAGCCGTCGGCCGCCTCGTGGAAGGTCCAGCCGCCGGCGAAGCGCTGGGCGATGCGCCCGTCCATGCCGGCCCAGGCGCCGGATGCCCCGTCGGCGACGATGAAGGTGCCGCCCTCAGGCGGGTCGACCGGCGGGGCGGCGAGCGCCCGGGTGGCGACGCTCGCCTGCACCAGCGCGTCGAGCCGGGCGAGCGCATCGTTGACGGTCACGTGCTTCTGCGCCTGCGCCGCCGCAAGGAGCGGCAGCTTCAGCCGTGTCGTGTCAGACATGGATCAACCTCCTCGTCTCGCGGCCGGGGCCGACCGTCTCCGATACCTGCGCCACCGCCACGTCGAGCATCGCCGGCGGGCCACCGAAGTCGGCGACCTGCTCGGCGAGCGGGTAGAGCGCCGAGGGCGCTGTGGTCTCGATCACCCGCCGCGTCAGGGCGCCGTCGCGGATGGTGACGCGGTAGGCCTCGAAGGCCTCGCCGAGCGGCACCTCGAAGGCATCGAAGCGGTCGCCGCCAACCCGGGTCCGGCGGATGAAGGAGATCGCCACGTCGCCGCCGGCGAGGCGGCGGGCCGCAAGGCGCACCGGGGCATAGGGAATCAGACCCTCGCCGCCCGCCACCACCTGCGTCTCCAGCACCGACGGATCGGCCGGATCGACATCGGCCGCGCCGACCTTGAGCGGCCAGGTCGCGCCGAGGCCGCCGACGTCGAAGGCGAGCCGTCCGAGCGCGCCGTCCACCAGCACGAAACGGGCGCCGGCCGGGTGCCCGAGCGCGGCGCGGTGCTCGGTGCCGCCCTGCCCGCGCAGGAAGCCGCCGATCCGCCAGCGCGACGGGCCGACGAGTTCGGCGTCGCGGAACTGCAGGAGTTCGAAGCCGCCCGCCTCGTCGCCGACCGCGGCGAGATTGGCGCCGGCGAGCAGCGCTTCCAGGGACACGGAGGCGAGCGACCCGGCGGACAGGGTGACCTCGACGGCGTTGCCGCGGTCGACCACCCAGGCCGGCCCGGGCGCCAGGGGTCCGTCGAGAAAGCCGATGGTGGCGGGCCGGCTCACCGTGCCGGCCACCGCGACGCCGCCTCCGGCGGTCACCTGCGCGGCGACGGTCCCCGGCCACGGGTCGGCGACAACCGCGATCAGCGGCTGGTGGGCCGACCCGCTGTCGGACGCGAGCGGCAGGCCGAGCAGCACCGCCGCGGGCTTGACCGCGGGCTTGCGCCGCGCGGGGCGGCGGCGGGGCGGCTTCGGCGGCAGGGCCCGCACCTCCAGCAGGGGATCGACGCTGCGCGCCTCGATCCGCCGCCAGGGCCCGTCCTCGATCCGCTCCACCATCACCAGGGCGACCCGTTCGGGCAGCGCCAGCGCGAGAAGGTCGCCCGGCTCCACCTCGAGCATGGTCGGCGGCAGGGCGAAGACGTAGCGCTCGCGGCCGTCCTCGAGGTCCTTGAGGAGAGCCTCCGCCGCCCCGCCCATGACACTGCGGGCCGAGGTGACCGGCAGCGACAGGTCGAGGGCGCGGACAGGCCCCTCGCGGCGGGCGGTGACCGTGGTCTGCCGCCCCTCCGACTCGGTGTCGAGAAAGCTCACCGCCACCTCGCTCGGCACGGCGCCCGCCTCGGAGCGGCGGATCTCCAGGAGCGGGCGGTCGTCCTCCGCCACGAGGTCGTCGCGGGACAGGGTGCGCACCGGCCGGCCGTCGCGGTCGGCAAGGCGCAGGCCCTCGGGGCGCTCGATCGAGACGAAGCCGAAGACGCCGGCGAGCGCGTCGATCACCGAGCGGGCCGAGGAGCGGTCGACGACGGCGATCCCGTCCACCACCGGCGACAGCCGTCCCGCCTCGATCCAGCCGGCGCCCGAGTTCTTGGCAAGGCCGCGAACCGTCTCCGCCAGCGGCGCGGCGCCGAGGCGGCCGGTCAGCCAGTGCCCGGTCTGCCAGTTCGGGCCGTCCGACCAGACGTCGTCCGCATGCGGGAACCAGGGGAAGGGCCGCGCGTCCACGGTCCACAGGTGGGTTCGCGTCCACTCCAGCATGCGCGGCGAGCCTGGAGCGATCCGCGGGTTGCGGGCGTCCTCGAAGTCCGGGTCGCCCGGGTCGAACCAGGCGAGCCAGGCCTCCAGGTAGCGCCGCTGCGCCGCGTCGTCGCGGCGGCCGTGGCTGAACCAGGGCGAGGCTCCCTCGGAGGAGAGCGTGTCGGGAAAGACGTTCGGCTGGTTCGGCCCGCGGTCCACGGCGGGGCAGCCGAGCTCAGTGAAGCGGATCCGCTTCATGCCCGGCTGCCAGGCGGTCGGCGCCGGCGCCTCGACGCCGCCGACCCGATCGTGGTGGAGGTTCGACCACCAGCCGACCAGGTCCTTCGGCCGGAACACCCAGGGCTTGCCGCCCGCCCCGTCGGTGATCGGGGTGCGGATCCCGGCCCGGCGCGCCGCCTCGCCGGCGTAGTACCAGTCGAAATATTCGCCGCCGGCGACATTGCCGGAGAGGTGGCCCGGGTCCAGCGGCCCGGCCGCGACGGCCCTGTCCGCATGGTCGCCGTCGCGCCAGTCGGAGAGCGGGAAGTAGGCGTCGATGCCGACGAAGTCGATGTCCGGATGGGCCCACAGCGGGTCGAGGTGGAAGCTGACGTCGCCGCTGCCGTCGGCCGGCTGGTGGCCGAAGTACTCCGACCAGTCGGCGGCGTAGGAGATCCGGGTGTTCGCCCCTACGATGCCGCGCACGTCCTCGGCGAGCGTGACCAGCGCGTCCACGAAGGGGTAGGAGCCGCCCGGTCCCCGGATCCAGCCGAGGCCGCGGAACTCCGAGCCGACGAGGAAGCAGTCGACGCCGCCGGCCGCCTCGCAGAGGGCGGCGTAGTGCAGGATCATCCGCCGCAGCGTCCACTCGGCCGGTCCGGAGTAGGTGACGGTCCCGGACCCGACGGAGAAGTGCGCCGGCTGCGCCGTTCCCACGAAGGACGCCACCGCCGCGGCCGCGGCGGCCTTGCCGTCCGGCGAGCCCGGCAGGCCCGGGGCGGGCGAGACCGTGATCCGGCCGCGCCAGGGATAGGGCTTCTGGGTGCCGCCGCCGTAGGGGTCGGGCAGCGGCGAGCCGGGCGGCACGTCCATCATGACGAAGGGATAGAAGGTGACATCGAGGCCGCGCGCCTTCAGAGCCTTGATGGCCGCCACCACGCTCGCGTCCGAGGGCGTGCCGCCATAGGCGACCTTGCCGGCGACGCGGCTCACCTCCTTCGCCGCAGCCCGGGGCAGCCCGGACACCACCCACTCCGCGGTGGTCTCCTTGTCCTTGTACTCGACCTTCGGGCGGACGGTGCAGGCGGCGCAGTCGAGGTCGTCGCCGAACCAGGACACCACGAGCGCGACCGCCTCGAGGTGCGGGCAGACGGCGAGCAACTCGTCGAGCGCCGCCTCCAGGTCCGACATCGCCTGCGGCGCGTGGCGGTTCTCGGTCTCCGCCCGGCCCTCGCCGAGCAGGCGCTGCACCTCGGCGGTGGCGTAGCCGTATTCGGTCGCGCCCGGGATCATCGTCACCGCGCGCACCTTGCCCTCGAGGTCGCCGACGGCGCGGATCACCTCGAAGGTGAACTGCGGCAGGCTGTTGCCGTAGTCGCGCAGCGGCAGGTGCTCGAACACGACGACCGCGGTGCCGCGATAGGCCGGCGCGACGCCCTCCTTGGCGAGGATCAGCGAGTCCGGCTCGGCTCCCTCCCCGCCCTTGTGGACGCTCATGATCACGCGGGTGGTGTCGAGGAGTTCGCCGTTCGCCCAGACGCGGCCGACGTGGGAGACCGGCCCCTCGCAAAGGGCGATCGCCACGTTGGCGAAGTAGCGGTAGCTCTTCACCTTGGGGCCGAGCCCCTTGCCGCCGGAGGAATCGGCCTCCTCCTCGAAGCGGGTCGCCCAGATCACCTGGCCGGCGATGCGGACGCGGCCGAACACCCGCGGGATCGGCGCGCCCTCGGTGGAGGTCTGCACGTCGATGTCGGAGATGCGGCCGACCTCCTGGGTCGTGCCGAACAGGGCCTGGTCGACCAGCGAGCCGAGGATCGCGCCGGCGGCCTGGCCGACCACGGCGCCGACCGTGCCGAAGGCGCCGCCGAGGGCGGCCCCGGCGGCGGTGAGAAGGAGCGTCGCCATCGGCGGGCCTCCGGTTGTTCAGGCGGGATCGGGGAAGCGGAAGGCGGCGGCGAGCCGGCCGTGCCACCAGCCGGCGAGCGGCGCCGGCGCCACAGCGGCGTGCTCCTGGGCGTGCAGGAAGCGGCCCGGCTCCACCAGGATGCCGAGGTGCTTGGCCGGAACGCCCGGGCGCCAGCGGAACAGCAGCACGTCGCCGGGCAGCGCCTCGTCGGCGGCGAGCCGGCAGAGGTGCCGGCAGGCGGCGGCGAACAGGGCGTCCTCGCCGCCGGCCTCGGCCCAGTCCGGCGTGTAGGGCGGCGGCGCCTCGGGCTCCGGCCCGATCACAGCCCGCCAGACGCCGCGGACATAGCCGAGGCAGTCGCAGCCGACGCCCTTCAGCGAGGCCTGGTGCCGGTAGGGCGTGCCGAGCCACTCCAGGGCCTCGGCGACCACCGCCGCGCGGGTGGCGGCGCTCACGACACCAGCGAGCCGCCGTCGTGGCGGCCCCCCTCGCGGGCGTAGGCGAAGGCGGCGTCGCGGCCGGGAATATGCGGGAATCCCCGAAAGTTGACGCTGTTGGCGAAGACCTCGTGGCAGGTGCGGAAGCTCTTGTCGCAGCCGGCGGTGAGCGTCAGAGCGGTGCCGGCGGCCGGCACGGCGGCGAGCGGGCGGCGCAGCACCAGGGTGGTCGCGCCGGCCGACTTCAGGTGCGTGTCGATCCGCGCGCTCGATCCGGCGAGCGGGCCGTCGACCACCGCCAGCAGCCCGTGGGTGTACCAGCCGGCCGGCTGGCCGCCGACGCCGGAGACGCGCAGCCGCGAGGCGTCCTCCGCCTCGACCACGGTGGCCGGCGCCTCGAGCGGGCCGAGCGGCAGCTTGCAGCGCGCGTCGCCGAGTTCGGCGCCGCCGACCGCGACCCGGACGCTGCCCGCGACCGGCTTGCGGATGGTGCGGACGAAGGGCGCGAACGCCGCGCCGTAGGTCTTGGCGAGCTGGAACACGGCGGTCGCGCCGTCGCCGGTGCCGATCGGCTGGTCGCCGGGCTGCGGCTCCAGCCCCGGCGCGCAGGAGCGGTCGTCGGCGCGGTCGCGGAAGCGGAAGCCAGTCAGCCGGCCGCGGCGCTCCTCGAAGAAGGCGATCACCGCGTGGAGATCGGCCAGCGACTTGACCCCGCTGCCCGCGTCATACCGCCGCCGGCTGTCCGCCCACCGCGCGTTGCGCACCTCGCGGCCGGAGCCGAGCGTCACGATTTCCGTCAGCCGCTCCGGCCCGCCGGTCGCCCCGAGGGCGACGGCGAGCGGGAACGACACCTCGTGGAAGGCCGTCAGCTGCGGCATGGGAACACTCCCTGGAAAAGGGGAACAGGGTTTCGCCTCGCCCCTTTGATCCACCTCAAGGAGGGGCCCGGCGGAATCGGCGAAGGTCGCCTCATCGAAGCGACGAACGAGAAGAACGGAGGCGCCGGATGTCGCATACGCCGCACGAGCTGGCCGAGGAATTCCCCGAGGATGTCGAGGCGATCCACGAGCTGAAGACCTCGAACGCACACTTCGCCAGGCTCGCCGAGGCCTACCACGAGGTGAACCGCGAGATTCATCGCATCGAGACGCTGGTGGAGCCCACCAGCGACGAGGTCCTGAACGAGGCCCGCCATCGCCGGCTGGCCCTCAAGGACGAGATTGCGGCGATGATCGCCGCCCACCGACGCGCCGTGGCCTGACCCCCTCCTCGTTGGGTCATGACGCTATAGCCCGCGCCGCCCCCGTCCGGCGGCGCGGGCTAGCATCGCCGAGATGCGGGCCTCGGACCGACGGAAGCTCTCCGCGTCCCGCGCGGTGATGTTGACGGTCAGGTTGACCGGCCGCTCGCCCCCGCCGCGACCCCGAGCCGGCCGTCGGCGCCGCGCCGGAGCGGCAGGATCGCCTCCGGGCCCGCCTCCCCCATCAGTCCCGTCCCCTCCGCCATCGGAAAGAAGGTCGGCGCCGAGACGCCGCCGCCGCGGGCAAAGGGCACCACCCCCTTCAGCGCGCCGCCGACCGCGCCGGCAAGGCCGCCGGCGAGGCCGCCGAGCACGTCGGCGAGCGACTTCAGCGCCGCGTCCAGGGTCTGCGAGGAGAGGCGCAGCACCATCTGCTTCAGCACGTCGTCGAGGGCGCGGCCGTCGAGGGTCGCGGCCTTGAGCCCGGCGGCGAGCGTCGCGGAAAAGCGCCGCGCAGCGCCGTCGAGGGCGTTGAGGGTGGTGAGCGTCGAGGAGAGGTCGTCGGCTTCGGTCATCGCGGTCTCCGGAGGGACGCGGGGTCGTCGGGCCGCGCGGCGATCATCGCCTCCAGCGCCGCCCGGCTCGGGACGGCGCGCCCGACGGCCGGGGCGGCGAGGACGGCGAGTTCGCGCGGGGTGAGCGCCCAGAACTGGTCGGGCGGCAGCTTCAGGACGGCGAGGCCGAAGGCGATCGCCGCCCGCCAGGGAAAGGGTCGGGGGCGGCCCCGCCGTCAGGCCTGCCGCCATCCCCGTCCGCCACGCCGAAGGTCTCGGCGAGCAGGCGCACGACGATGCCGGCGTAGGCCGGCGCGCCGCCCGGCGCAGCCATCGCCGCCACATCGTCGTCGGTCACCGCCTCGCCGGCGCCGCGAAGGCCCGCGGCGATCACCTGGATGGCATCGCGCGAGCGCAGGCTGCCGCCGGAGAAGCGGCGGGCGAGGTCGGCCATGTCCTCGGCGCCGAAGGCGGCCTCGAGGTCGGCGAGGGCCCCGAGGGTGAGGCGCAGCCGGCGCGTCGCGCCGCCGATCTCCGCCTCGATCTCGCCGCGGTGACGGTTCGCCATGGCTCAGGCCTCCGCCGTGAAGGCGATCGCGCCGGCCGATTCCAGCGCAATCTCGAAGGTCACCTCGCCGTCGTGGGTGCCGGCCCAGTCGAGCGAGGCGAGGTGGAACGGCCCGGCAATGGTCCCGAAGTCCGGGATCACCGCCTCAAAGGTCCGCACCTCGCCGGCGAAGAACACCTGCCGCACCAGCGCGTCCGAGGCCGCGTCGCGGAAGATGCCGCCGCCCGAGAGGCTCGCCCGGCGCACGCCGGCGTCGCCGAGAAGCTCGCGCCAGCGGCCGGGGCTGTCCGCGTCGGTGACGTCCACCGACCCGGCCGACAGCGCGATCCGCCGGGCCCTCAGCCCCGCCACCGCGACGAAGCCGCCGCCGTCCTCGATCCTGAGCAACAGGTCGCGTCCCGCCTGTGCGGTCATGGGTGTTCTCCTCGTGGCGATGGCCGCCCGCTGGCGGCTTGCTGCAGGGGTCGGTACGGCACGGCCGGGATTTGACCGAAATCACAACCTGTGCAAGCACCACTCGATGTATTCGACGCGACAACAACCGCAGCGCCTGAAGAATCCAGGCATTCGTGAATGGTTCGCGTCCTGCATCCGTGCTATAATTAAAATTCAGTCCCGAAATTAAGTTGGGAGAATGCTGCCATGACAACTTGGGAACTTCACGGCCGCAGCATGGCCAACTGCAATTGCGCAACCGGATGCCCGTGCCAGTTCATGGCGCTTCCGACCAACGGCAATTGCGAGGCCGTCGCGGGCTTCGAATTCGAGAGGGGCCACCACGGCGACGTGGACCTCGGCGGGACGCGGGCGGCCCTGGTCGTGCACTGGCCCGGAGCCATCCACGAGGGCAACGGGACCATGCAGGTCGTCATCGACGAGCGCGCCTCCCCCGCCCAGCGCGAGGCGCTCCACCGGATCCTGACGGGCGAGGACACCGAGGACATGGCCACCTTCTGGTGGGTGTTCTCGAAGATGTCGCCGAACAAGCTGGAGACGCTCTACCGGCCGATCCATTTCGAACTCGACTATGACGGGCGCACCGGGCGCATGTCGGTGCCGGGCGTCTTCGAGACCGAGGTCGAGCCGCTGCGCAACCCGGTCACCGGGGCCGAGCACCGGGCGCGGATCGACATGCCGAATGGGTTCGAGTTCCGCGTGGCCGAGGTCGCCAGGGGCAGCACCCGCACCAGCGGCGCGATCGAGCTTCCCGACAATCGCGGCAGCCACGCCCACATCGTCGATCTCCACATCGCCGGCACCGGCGTGCTCGCCGCCGCCTGACGGCGTCCGCCGCCGCGCACCCGGGGGGGCGAGGCCATGGCCGGGGAGATCGTCACCGAACGGCTGCTGAAGCGCGACCGGCTCGTGCTGGTCTCGCTGGTCGGACTGCTGTTCGTTCTCGCCGGGATCTACACCGTCCTCGGCGTCGGCATGGAGATGTCGGCGCTGCGGATGACGGCGATGAGCGGCATGCGCGACATGCCCGCCGCGCCGTCGTCCGGCATGGACGCGATGGCGCCCGCCCTCGGCTGGACGGCCGGCTACGCGATCCTCGTCGTGCTGATGTGGTGGGTGATGATGGTGGCGATGATGCTGCCGAGCGCCGCCCCCGCGGTGCTGCTCCACGCCGCCCTCCTCCGGGGGAGCCGGCCCGAGACCCGGGCGGCCCTCCTCTCCGCGGCCTTCCTCGGCGGCTACCTCGTCGCCTGGGCCGGCTTCGCCCTGGCGGCCGCCGCGGTGCAATGGGGGCTCGAGCGGCTCGGCCTCGTCTCGGCCTCGATGATGACGCTCGTCGATACCCGGGCCGGCGGCGCGCTGCTGCTCGCCACCGGCATCTACCAGCTGACGCCGCTGAAGGGCGCCTGCCTCAGCCACTGCCGCTCCCCCGCGCATTTCCTGACGGCCCGCCACCGCCCGGGCGCGCTCGGCGCCGTCCGGATGGGGATCGACCACGGCGTCTACTGCGTCGGCTGCTGCTGGTCGCTGATGGCGCTGCTGTTCGTCGGCGGGGTGATGAACCTCTGGTGGATCGCCGCGCTCGCCGCGCTGGTCGCGCTGGAGAAGTTGGTGCCGCGGGGGGACCTCGTCGCCCGGGCCGTCGGCGTCGGCCTGATCCTCTGGGGCGCAGCGGTCCTGCTCTCGCCATCCTGACGGCGGCCCAGCACGGCCCGTCACCCGTCGATCAGCGCGTCGAGCGTCGCCCCCGCCCGCCAGCCGCGCCCGTCCTTCAGCCGGGCGATGCCGGTGCCGTCGGCGCGGAGGAGGACGACGACGCCCCCGGCGAGGATCACCGGCCCGGCGAGCGCCAGGTCCACCGCCCGGCCGAGCACCGAGAGCGCACGCGTCCGGCCGTCGTCGGTGGTCACCGCCTCAAGGCCGAGGGCGACGCGCACCCCGCCGCCCGGCACCTCGCGCGTCCGCGCCTCGGCGAAGGCGAGATAGGGCTGCACCGGCCCGCGCGGCGGACCGTCGTGGATCCGGCCGCCCACGGCGGCCATCAGTTCCGCGTCGCCGGCGAAGAGGGCGGCGAGCGCGCCTTGCAGGGCGGCGAGCGCCGCGGTCTGGGAGAGGCTCATGCCGCCAGCCTCGGGCTGCGGAAGGCCGCCGCCAGCGCCTCCACCTCGGGCGGCACGCCGCCGCCCGGCTCCTCGCCGCGGTGGACGTACCAATGGGCGGCGAGCAGCGCAACGGCCTGCCGCAGCGGCGCCGGGACCGCCTCGGAGGTCGGCCCGTAGCCGGCCACCACGTCGATCTCGACGCCGCCGACCGGCACACCCGGCACCGGCCTCGGCCCGGTGAAGAGCAGCCGCGCGGGCTCGCTCGAAAGGTCGGCGAGGAGCTGCTCGCCCGGCCAATCCGCCTTGACGCCGGCGGCGTCGGCGACGCGCACCGCCGAGACCGTCTGCACCGGCGCGATCGGCAGCCGCAGGATGCCGTCCGCCGGGACGGCGTCGCGGATGACGCGCCAGGTCTGCGAGGTCATCGGGCGCCGGGCGAGCCGTTCCACCGCCGCCCGGGCGGCGGCGACCAGGGTGCCGAGCAGCGCGTCGGCAAGGTCGTGGTCGATCGACAGCCGGGCCTTCATGTCGGCCACGGACACCGGCTCGACCACCGGGGCTGCGATGAGGACGAGGGCCATCGGGGGCTCCGCGAAAGGCTGGTCTGGAAAGGGTGGCGGCCCCGGCGGGAGGGAGCCGGGGCCGCCGGTCGGCACGGCCCGTCTGAGGACGGGGAGGTCAGGCCGTGCCGAAGCGCATCAGCTTGATGGCGTCGTAGTCCTGCACCCCGCCGCCGACCCGGCGGGTGACGTAGAAGAGGACGTAGGGCTTGGCGGAGTAGGGATCGCGCAGCACGCGGGTGCCGGTGCGGTCCACCACCAGGTAGCCGCGGCGGAAGTCGCCGAAGGCGATCGCCGGGGCGTCGGCGGCGACGTCCGGCATCGCCTCCACCTCGGTGAGCGGGAAGCCCATCAGGCTCGCCCGGCCCTCCGGCGTGGACGGCGGCTGCCAGAGGTAGGCGCCCGACGCGTCCTTCAGCTTGCGCACCGCCGCCTGGGTGCGCCGGTTCATCACGAAGGAGGCGTTCTGCCGGTAGCCGGGCTTCAGCGCGTAGACGAGGTCGACCAGCGCGTCGGCGCCGTCGGTCGCCTTGAAGCCGCCGGCGGCGCCGGAGGCGACGTAGCCGAGCGAGCCCCAGGCCCAGGCCGCCTCGGCCACCTGCGGCACGGCGAGGAAGCCCTTCGGCTTGGTCGTCCCGTCGCCGCTCACGAAGGCGTCGCCCTCCTGCAGGGCGAAGGCGAGCTCGATCTCCTCGGCGAGCCAGGTCTCGAGGTCCACCGCGCTGTCGTCGAGCAGCGCCTGGGTGGCCGACGGCATGGCGTAGAGCTCCATGGTCGGGAAGACCAGCTCGGCGAGCTGCGGGCTCGCGGTCTCCGGCCGGGCGGCCGTCTCGCCGACCCAGCCGACCGCCGGCCCGGTGAGGCGGTAGGGCTTCTTGAAGGTGCCGGACGAGACCTGCCGCACCGCCGCGATGGCGCGGACCGGCGACAGCGCCGGCAGCCGGCGGCCGATCTCCGCGTCCATCTCCGGCGTCACCGTGTAGCCGCCGTCGGTTCCGGAACCGGAGGACATCGCCTTCGCCTCGATGCCGCGCAGCAGGTCTTCCCGGCCGGAGCGGACATAGGCCTCGAAGGCGGCGCGGTGCTCGAGGTCGGCGGTCCCGCGCGGGGCCGGGCCGGCGCCGAGGCCGGGCCGCTCCAGCCGGGACGCCAGGCGGTCGAGCCGGCTCTTCTGCCCGTCGAGGACCCGGTCGAGGCGGGCGAGCTTCTCCTCGGTGAGCACGTCGGCGCGGCCCCGGGCGATCTCGTCGAGGCGGCGGTCGTTGGTCTCGCGCCAGGCCTCGAAGGAGCCGAGGAAGGCGTCGAAGGCAGTCGCGAGGTCGTCGGTGCCCTTGGTCTCGGGCGCGGCGGGAAGGCTGGTCATGGCGTCTCCTGGGTCTGGTCGGGCATGCGGGTCGGGAATGGGGCGGCGGCGCTCAGGCGCCGGGCCGCCGGGCGTTCGCGGCGAGGCCGGCGGCGAGCCGGTCGAGCCGGCGGGCGAGGCTGCCGGCCTTCGCCGCCCGCTCGGCGGGGAGCCGGGCGATGCGGGCGCCGGGCAGCATCGGGAAGGTGACCACCGAGATCTCCCAAAGGTCGACCTCGGCGACGCGGCGGATGCCGGACCTTGGCTCCGAGCGGGCGCGGAGGGTGCGGAACCCGATCGACAGGCCGTCGAGGATGCCGGCGTCGACCAGGCTCGCCACCTCGCGGCCGCGGGCGGTGCCGGCGTGGATCCGGCCGGTGACCCTGAGGCCCGTGTCGTCCTCGGAAAGGTCGAGCCAGAGCCCGATCGGCTCGGCCGCCTCGTGCTGGTAGAGGAGCTTCACGCCGGCCGCCCCGCGGCGGGCGAGCGAACCCCGGAAGGCGCCGGGCATCACCACGTCGCCGACGAGGTCGGGCACGCCGAAGAGGCTGGCGTAGCCGGTGAACACGCCGTCGGCATCGATCCGGGCGGCCGCGGGGCGAAGGCTCGCCGGGGCGGCCTTGCGGGCGGGGGCCGCGGCGACGGCCGGAGCCGGGCGGAGGACCGCGGGCGGGCTCATCTTTGCCCGCCGGTGCGGGCCTCGCCCGCGACGCGCACCTTCGGCGCCGCCGCCTGCGGCCGGATCCGCTCCTCGACCGCCTCCGCGAAGGCCCGGAACACCTCCGCCTCCACCGGCGGCCCGATCCGCGCCGGCCGCGTGATCACATCCAGGAACGAGCGTCTCTCCATGGCGAACCTCCTCGGCGCCGCGCGCCGGATCGAGAAACCGGGTCGGGTGGGCGATGGCAGCGGCGGGCCGTCCGGCCCTGCGGGAAGCGCGGACGTTCCCCGCTCACTCCTCCTCCTTCATCCTCTGCGTCAGCCTGGCGATCTCGGCGACGAAGCCGTCGAAGCGGCGGCTCTGGGCGCCGAGTTCGCGCAGGAGCAGCATCACCAGCGCGCTGGCGCCCGAGGCCCAGAGGAAGAGGGCGAGATGGGCGAGGTCGCCCCGCTCGGCGAACACCCGGGTGACGTCCATCACGGCGCCTCCCGCCGGGCCGGGAGCGCGTCGCCCCCCTCCACCGGCGGATAGCCGAGCGCCGCGCGCTTCTCGTTCACCGTGAGCACGTCCGCCTTGCGCAGCCGCTCCCACAGCGCCTCGCGCTCGCCGTGGAGGGCCGAGACCTCGTCGAGGTCCGGCGCCAGCCGGAGGCCCTCGCCGAAGGCCGGCAGCAGCCAGGCCGAGAGGGCGCCGGCGATCCGCTCGGCGAGCGGCAGCACCGTCTGGCGCCAGAAGGCCCGGTTGGCTTCCTGGTAGTTGGCGAAGGTGGCCTCGCCCGGGATGCCGAGCAGCATCGGCGGCACGCCGAAGGCGAGCGCGATCTCCCGCGCCGCCATGGTCTTGGCCTCGACGAAGCCCATCTCCGCCGGGGTGAGCGCCATCGACCGCCAGTCGAGCCCGCCCTCCAGCAGCAGCGGCCGGCCGGCGTTGCGCGCGCCCTGGAAGCCGTCCTCCAGCTCCCGCTTCAGCCGCTCGAACTGGTCGTCGGTGAGGCCATGCGGGCCGGCGTAGACCAGCGCGCCGGAGGGCCGGGCGGCGTTGTCGAGCAGCGCCTTGTTCCAGGCGGCTGCCGCGTTGTGGACGTCGAGGCTGACCATCGCCGCCTCCAGCGGGGCGAGGCCGTAGTGGTCGTCCAGCGGGTGGAAGGCGGCGAGGTGGAGCACCGGCGCCGGGCCGCGCTCGGCCTCGGCCGGCAGGCGCACGGTCCGCCCGTCGACGGTGTAGTCGAAGGCGGCCGGCCAGCCGTCGCGGCCGGGCACCACGCGCACCCGGTCGGGCCGCAGCGGGTGCAGTTCAGCCGGCAGTCCCTCCGGCGCGACCAGCTCGAGGTAGGCGTTGCCGGCCACCAGCAGGTGGCTCGCCAGCGTGTCGAGAAGGTCGGCGCGCCCCATCCGGCCGTTCGGCCGGGCGAGGAGGTCCAGCACCGGGTGGCGGTCGAACTCGCGGGCGCCGTCGGTGAGCACATGCGGCACCGAGGCGACGCCCTCCGCCACCATCCGCACCGCCCGGAACACGAAGGGGTTCCGCGCATAGCCCTCGCGGGCGATCGCCGCGTAGTCCGCCGGGGTCCAGCGCGGCCGGCCGGTGGCGGCGAGGGCGAACAGCGCCGCCGTCCGCGAGGCCTTCTCCGCCTCCGGCCGCGCGCGGCGGTTGAGGAAGGGGATCCGTGGCAGCATCGGGGCCTCCGGTGGAAAAGGGAACAAAAAGGGAATATTCCTGTGGCGCGGCGGGCCGGGCCGTGGCAGGATCGTCGGCGACGAGGCGCTGCGGACGGCCAACGGGCGCGGATCTCCGCGTCGCGGGACCGTGCGCCGATGCAGCTCCCCTCCCCTCGCCGGGGAGACGGCGCCGGCTGGCGATCGGGGATGGATCCCCGCCGGTCGGTTGCGTCATGCCGCCCGGGGCGGCGGACAGGAAGGCGGTGCGGATGTCGCGGGCGGAACGGCTGCTCTCCCTGGTCCAGGCGCTGAGGCGCCGGCGCCGGCCGGTGACCGGCCAGGAACTCGCCGGGGAGCTGTCCGTCTCGCTGCGCACCATCTACCGGGACATCCAGGCGCTGATCGCCCAGGGCGCGCCAATCGACGGCGAGGCGGGCGTCGGCTACGTGCTGAAGCCGGGCTTCGTGCTGCCGCCGCTGATGTTCACCGACGAGGAGATCGAGGCGCTTGTGTTCGGCGGCCGGCTGGTCGCCTCGAGGGGCGACGCGCGGCTCGCCCGGGCGGCCGAGGACGCGCTCGCCAAGGTCGCCGCGGTGTTGCCGCCGGACCTTGCCGACCGGATGGAGGCGACGGGTCTCATCGCCGGCAGGGCGCGGCTCGCCGCCGCCGACGGCGTCGACCTGTCGCTGCTCCGCACCGCGATCCGCAACGAGACGAAGCTCGCCTTCTCCTATGTCAACGAACGCGGCGAGGCCTCGAGCCGGGTGGTCTGGCCGATCGCCCTCGCCTTCTACGACCAGGTGCGGGTGCTCTCGGCCTGGTGCGAGCTGCGCCGCGACTTCCGTCACTTCCGCACCGACCGCATCTCCGACGCCCGCGACCTCGCCGAGCGCTACCCCCGGCGCCGCCGCGTGCTGCTGAAGGAGTGGCGCGACAGCGACACGATCCCCGACGAGCGCGGGCAGCGCCGGGCCGGATGACGTTCGCCGCCGGCCCGGCGGCAGGCGGCCCCCGGCTGCCCCTCCCCACCATTGGGCGAGGGCGTCCGGGAGCCGATCGGAGTGAGCCGTCGTCCGGCGAGCGCACGGGGCGGGCGGAGGGCGCCCGCCCCGGCGTTCACTTCAGCTTGAGGCTCCTCGCCCCGAGCTTGGCGCCCTTGGCGATGACCCTCACCTGGAACTCCGCCCGGCGGTCGCCGTCGGTGTCGCCGGCGAGCAGTCCCCTCGTGAAGCGCAGCTCGCCGGGCGTGCCGGAGAAGGGCCGGCCGCCGATGAAGCGGAAGGGCTGGCGGCCGGGGCGGGTGGCGTCGGCGTCGACGCGCGACAGGTCGATGCGGTCGCGCGCGCCGTCGAAGTCGGCGATCACGTCGCGCCGGGCCTTGCCGGGGCGGCTCTCGTTGGCGTTCCTGTAGGCGAAGACGTCGCGTCCGGGGCCGCCGGTCAGCCGGTCGCTGCCCGGACCGCCCTCGATCCGGTCGTTGCCGCCGCCGCCGTCGAGGACGTCGTTGCCGCGCCGGCCGAGGATCACGTCGCGGCCGTCGATCCCCATCAGTTCGTCCGCGCCGCCGCCTCCGCGCAGGCGGTCGGCGCCGAGCGTGCCGGTGACCAGGTGGGACACCGTTTCCGAGGTGGAGGCGGCGAGGGTCGCGTCGCCCGCATAGACGGCCTTGAGCACCCGCCGCCCGGCCTGCAGGTCCTTCGCCTCGAGCACGGCGACGCCGCCCGCGACGTCGTCGGTGCCGAGCGTGCGGGCGCCGTCGGTGAAGGTGACCGTGCCGGTGGCCTTCGGCCCGACCATGCCGGCGAGGGTCTCGTAGCCGATCCGTCCGTCGCCGAGCTGGCCGTTGGCGCCGTCTCCCCAGCAGACGACGGTCGTATCCGGCCGCAGCGCGCAGGTGTGGTCGTCCCCTGCCGCGATGGCGGTCGCCTGCAGCGGCCCGGTTGCAGTCATGACGGGGATCGCGACCGGGCTGTCGACCGCGGTTCCGTCGCCGAGTTGGCCCAGATAGTTGTCGCCCCAGCAATGGACAACGCCGTCGGAGATGGCGCAGGTGTGCCAGAAGCCCGCCGTGATCGCCGTGACCGCCGTGAGCGGAAGACCGTTCGCCGACTTCACCGCGACCGGCATGTCGCTCCCGGCGGCCACTCCGTTCCCGAGTTGGCCCGAAGAGTTGCTGCCCCAGCACCAGGCGCTCCCGCCGTCTACGGTCGCGCAGCTATGCTCAAATCCCAGTGCGATCCCGGTCGCCTTCTTCTGCACGCCTCCGAACCCGGGGACCATAGCCGGGACGTCCAGGTCCTGGGCGCTCGCACCAGTCTGTCCCTGGCTATTGACACCCCAGCAGGCGACTTCGCCGCCCGAGAGCACGGCGCAGGTGTGGAACCCGCCAGCTGTGATCTTCTCGATGCCGGAAAGATTGCCGTTGGCGTCGGTGTCCGTCACGGCAACCGGAACGGGTTCGCTTTCACTGGTCTGGCCGGAACCGAGCTGGCCGCCGGCGTTATAGCCCCAGCAGACCGCATCGCCGGTGTCGAGGACAGCGCAGGAATGGGAGCCGCCGGCCGAGATCCAGGTCGGCGTTCCAGGAAGCCCGATCTCCACCGGGGCGGTGCTGCCGCCGACCGGACCGGTCCCGAGCTCAGCCCGTTCGTTGTTTCCCCAGCAGCGGACCGCCCCGCTCGACAGACGTGCGCAGCCATGCCTCCAGCCCATCGCGGCCTGTTCGACCCCGGTGAGACCGAAGGCAAGCCCCTCGCCGGCGAGCACCGCCGTCGGGCTGGGCACCGGCGGCCCCTTCGTGCCGATCCCGAGCTCACCCGAATAGTTGTCACCCCAGCAGGCGAGGGCCCCGCCGGTGACCGCGCAGCTTGAGTCGCCGCCGGCCGCCAGGGACTGGGCGGACATCGCCGCGCCGCCCGAGACAACGGCCACCGGCGCACGCCCGATGCCGGCGAACCCGCGGCCGAGCTGGCCGTAGCGATTGTCGCCCCAGCATTCGGCCGTGCCAGCCTGCGAGAGCCGGCAGGTGAAGCTGTCGCCCGCGGCGATGGCCGCGACAGGCCCCGGCGCCGCCGGCACCGCGACGGGCGATGCGGCGTTGACGGTCGTCCCGGAGCCGAGTTCTCCGTTCCCGTTGCCCCCCCAGCAGGCCGTCGCGCCATCGGCGAGAAGGGCGCAGGTGTGACGCCAACCGGAGGTGATCGAGACGGCGCCGGCGATGGTCCCGCTTCCACCGACGCCGGTCACGAGCCGGGGCGTCGGCTCCGAGCTCGAGGTCATGCCCTGTCCGACCTGGCCGAAGGAGTTGGCGCCCCAGCAGGCGACCTTGCCCTCCGCGACGATCGCGCAGGTACTCCATGCCGCGGCCGCGAGCGCGCTGGCGCCGGCGAGCGTGTCCGCGCCGAGGACCGGCTCCGGGGCGAGGATTGTGTCTCCCGCCCCGGTTCCGGTCTGTCCAGAGCCGTTGCTGCCCCAGCAGAAGACCTGCCCCCCGAGCGCCAGGGCGCATGTGTGCTCCGCACCGGCGGCGACCGCGGTGACATCCATAAGACCGCCGGCGCCTCCCGGCCCCTTGACCTCGCCCGGCGATGCCACCCAGTCGCTGTCGAATCCCAACCCGAGCTGGCCATATGCATTGCGGCCCCAGCAGGCAAGCGCGCCGGTGCCGAGACGCGCGCAGCTGTGCCACGCGCCGGCGACGACCGCCGTGGCTCCGCTGATCCCCGGCACCTGGACCGCGACGGGGTACTCCCCGCCGGCCGATCCGACCCCGATCTGTCCGAGTGTGTTCAGTCCCCAGCAGAAGACCGCACCCCCCGCGAGCAACGCGCAGGAATGGGATCCTCCCGCCGCCACGGCCACCACGCCGGCGAGGGGCTGGTTGCCGGGCCCCTTGACCGCGACCGGGACCAGCCGGTCGATCTTCGTTCCGTCGCCGAGCTGGCCATACGCGTTCAGCCCCCAGCACATCGCGCCGCCCGCGGGCGTGATCGCGCAGGCGTGGGAGCCGCCGCCGTCGATCCGGGCGGCCGCCGCCCCGGACCCGTCGAAGGCGAGGCCGATCCTCGCCGTGAGCGTCACCGCCTGGTCCATCCGGCTCGGGCCCGGCGAGACGGCGAGCGACGTCGCGCTGGGATCGGCGGCCTGCGCCGGGGACGGCGCAAGCACCAGAAGGGCGGCGCCGAAAAGGGCGAGCCGGAGCGGCAGGCCAAAGCGCCAAGGCCGCCCCGCCGGAGGCGGGGAGGCTCCCGTGCCCGCCCGGCCGGGCGAAGTGGCGTCGAGATTGCGGAACGTCATGGGTCGGGCCTCCTGTAGACTGTCATTCCTGACAGGTTACGGACTGCCCGCCCCCCTTCGCCCCGACTCCCGTCAGACCCCCCTCACCCTCGGCTCGCCCCGGCCGGTCAGCAGCAGCGCGGTCACCGCCCAGACCAGCGCGTCGAGCCGGTCCGGCGAGCGGCCGCCGGAGAGGCCGTCGAGACCGAAGTCGGCCATCTCGTCCTCCAGCTCGGGGAAGTGGCCGGCGTGGCGGACGAGGCCGCGGGCGTAGAGCGCGGCCACCGGTTCGGCGCGGATCCACTTGCCGCGGGTGGCGCGCACCGGCTCGACTGCGACGCGCGGATCGACCCCGTGGATCACCGTCGCCACCATGTCGCCGCCCTGGTTCACCTCGGCGACCAGCCGGTCCGCTCCCTCGGCGTGGTAGAGCGCCACCGCCCGCCGGGCCCAGACCTCGGGCCGCGCGGCGGCGAGGCTCGCGTCGGCGACCACCACCGCCCTGCCTTCCCCGTCGAGCCCGGCCGCGACGATGCCGCAGGCGTCCGAGGTCCGCCGCGAGGTCGCCGGCGGGTCCACCGCGACGACGATGCGGGCGAGCGCCGGGCGGACCGCAAGGCGCAGCGCCTCGAGCTCGCCCCGCGTCCACAGCGCGTCGGGACGGTCCTCGACCAGCTCGCCGTCGAGCTCCTGTCGGCCGAGCCGGGTGCCGACGTAGCGGTCGACCACCGCGGTGAGGAAGGCGGGCGCGAGGTTCGCGGCGTTGTCGGCGGTGCGGCCGCGGCTCACCACCGTGCCCGGCGCGGCGAGCAGCCGGCGGAGCACCGGCACCGGCCGCGGCGTCGTGGTCACCACCTGGCGCGGCCGGACGCCGAGGCGCAGGCCGAACTGCAGCATGTCGAAGGTCGCGTCGGCGTGCCGCCACTTGGCCAGTTCGTCGGCCCAGGCGGCGTCGAACTGCGGCCCGCGCAGGCTCTCCGGATCCTCCGAGGAAAAGAGCTGCGCCACCGCGCCGTTGCCCCATTCGAGCCGCCGGCGCGACGGCGACCAGGTCGGCCGCTCGCGCGGGGGATGGATGGCGAGGAGGCCGGAGACGCCCTCCACCATCACCTCGCGGGCGTCGGCGAGGGTCTCGCCGACCAACGCCATCCGGCTCGCCGGCGGCCCGCCCGCGTGGGCCTTGCCGAGGGCGAGGGCGCGGATCCACTCCGCGCCGGTGCGGGTCTTGCCGGCGCCGCGGCCGCCGAGCACCAGCCAGACGGTCCAGTCGCCGGCCGGGGCGAGCTGCTCGGGCCGGGCCTGCAGCGGCCAGGCGGCGGCGAGGCTCTCGCGTTCAGCCGCGGTCAGCGCCGCCAGCGCCGCGCGCCGGCGCTCCGGCGGCAAGGCGTTCCAGGCGTTCAGAAAACGCGTCCAGCTGGCGCGGATCGTCGAAGTCGACGGCGTCGCCGTCGGCGGGGTCACGGCTGTCCGGGTCACGCGGGCTCCTCGGGCGGGTGTCGAGGGCGATGACCTTGGCCAGCGTCGCCGCCAGCGCCCCCAGCGTCCTCAGGTCCTTCTCGTCGAAGCCGGCGGCCTCCTCCCCCGCCGCGAAGCGCGTCTCGGCGGCCGCCACCAGCCGCGCCGTCGTCCGCTGCAGCGAGGCGACCAGCGCAGCGACATCCGGGGCGCCGTCCGGACCGCCAGTCGGCGGCGCGGAGGCGGGGGCCGCCCCGCCGGCGGCTCCCGGCTGCGGGCCGGCGGCCGGGCACCGCACCCAGCCCTCCCGCGCCGCCCGCTCGCGCAGGGTCTGCCGGCAGACGCGGAACCGCGAGGCGATCGCGGTCATCGACGTCGGCTCGGCTTCATAGGCGCGCCGGATCGCCGGCCAGTCGCTGCGAGGGGCCATGGCTTGGGTTCCGGTGTTCGGGGGGCGGGGCCAGACCGGGGTCCGGGACTGCATTCCCGGATCGGCGCGGAGCCGGCGCCAGCGGCGCGTCACCCGCGCCCGTTGCGCAGCGCGGCGGCGTGCGCCGCCTCGAAGTCGGCCCGGTCCATCGGGCCCTCGATGGCATTTGCGGCGGCGCGAGACACTTTCTCCAGGTGCTCGGTGATCGCGTCCAGCTGGTCCGGCGAGCGGGCCGCGACCGAGAGCTGGCCGAGCACCGAGGCGAGCGCCACCAGCACGGCGGTCTGGCGGCCGTTGGCCGCGGCCTGCCTCATCTGGTTGTAGGCCGCGTCGACCACCCCCGGGAAGGTGGACCGCTGCCCGCGGACCCGGACCACATCCCGGCTGTCGCGGGCGGCGTGGTAGGCGGCGAGGTCTCGGTCCATCAGCCGCTCGATGCCCTCCGCCAGCCGATGGACCACGGAGATCGCCGTGAACGGATCGTTGATGCCGGGCGACAGGGCCCGGACGCCGATCTCGACCAGCTGGCGGACGGAGTACTCGACATCCTGGGTCGGCGTGCGCTGGCGGCCGATGATGACGGCGCTCTGGAGGGATCCGACGACCTCCGGCGGCAGGGCGCCGCGGTGACGGATCTCCAGGTGCTCGCCGGCCGGCAACAGGTACACGCGACAGCCGACAGCCGACAGGCGACAGGCGACAGCCGACTCGCGACAGGCGACAGGCGACAGGCGACAGGCGACAGGCGACAGGCGACAGGCGACAGGCGACAGGCGACAGGCGACAGGCGACAGGCGACAGGCGACAGGCGGGCGGGGCCGCAGGTGGGTGGCAGGGAACGGGTTGGCGCCGCCAGCCCAACACGAGACCAATCTGGGAACAGTTCTGCAGCTTGGCCTGAACCTAGCCCTCCAGCGGCTCGCTGTCAAGCGTTTTTATCAGTGGATTTTTTGCGTATATCTTCACAGGCGCCATTGGCCCCCGGCGGCTAGGCAGCGGGCGGCGCCGACCGGGCCGGACGCAGGTGTCGCGGGTTCCTCCTGTCGCTGGTCCCGCCCGCTTGTCGCGTCAGCCGCGCTTCCGGCGGCGGGCGGTGGCCGGCAGGCGCATCGGCCAGTGGACCAGCCGCTCCTCCCAGCGCTCCAGCGGCCAGTCCTGCTCGCGCACGGTACGGCCACGCACGGAGATGCCGGCCTGGTGCACCGTGTCCGGGTCGCCCGAGACGAGCGGGTGCCACCAGTAGAGGTCGCGGCCCTCGGCCACCAGCCGGTAGGCGCAGGTCGGCGGTAGCCAGGTGAGCGTGCGCACCGCCTCGGGCGTGAGCCGCACGCAGTCGGGAACGAAGTCCGCCCGCCGGTCGTAGTTGGTGCAGCGGCAGCTCTCGCCGTCGAGCAGGCTGCAGCCCACGTCGGTCCAGGCGATGGCGCCGGTGTCCTCGTCCTCGAGCTTGTTGAGGCAGCAGCGGGCGCAGCCGTCGCACAGGCTCTCCCACTCGGACGCGTCCATCTCCTCCAATGACTTCCGCTTCCAGAACGGAACGGATTCAATCATAGGCACTTCCTTAACCATGGCCGTCACGCGTCCTTCCTTGCCGCACCGGCCCCGCGGTATCATGTTATATCGACCATCCGGCGGGAGAGGCCGCCGACAACCGTTGACCTCGAGCGCCCCACGTGCCTGACCGCAAGCCCACCGGCCGGCGCCTCAAGCTGCGCCTCCTCGCCGTCGATGCCCTCATCGACACGACGGCCTGGCGCGCCGTGTCCGCGGCCGGGCGCGCCTATGTCGCCTTCTCCGACCGGATGTCGCGCTTCCGGGTGCGCGGGGCGAAGCGGGCGGCGGTGGAGTTCGCCTCGGAGGGCGCCACGTGGGGCACCGCCGGCGCGGTGCTGATGCTCGCCCTCGCCGTGCCGGCCTTCAAGGCGACGGAGACCGACTGGCGCTCGCAGGGCGAATACGCCATCACCTTCCTCGACCGCAACGGAAAACTGATCGGGCGCCGCGGCGTGTTCCTCGACGACACGGTGCCGCTCGACGAGATTCCAAGGCACCTCGTCCAGGCCACCCTCGCCACCGAGGACCGCCGCTTCCACGAGCACTTCGGCATCGACGTGATCGGCACCGCGCGGGCGCTGGTCGAGAATGCCCGGGCGGGCGGCGTGCGCCAGGGCGGCTCGTCGATCACCCAGCAACTCGCCAAGAACCTGTTCCTCACCAACGAGCGGACCATCGAGCGGAAGATCAAGGAGGCCTACCTCGCCCTCTGGCTGGAGGCCAACCTCACCAAGCCGGAGATCCTGAAGCTCTATCTCGACCGCGCCTACATGGGCGGCGGCGCCCATGGCGTGGCGGCGGCGAGCCAGTTCTACTTCGGCAAGTCGGTCAAGGACCTCAACCTCGCCGAATCCGCGATGCTCGCCGGCCTCTACAAGGCGCCGACGAAGTTCGCGCCGCACATCAACATCGCCGCCGCCCGCGCCCGGGCAAACCAGGTGCTCACCAACATGGTGGACGCCGGCTTTCTCACCGAGGGCCAGGTGGCGGCCGCGCGGCGCAACCCGGCCTCGACCGTCGCCCTCTCCCGCGACCCCGCGCCGGACTGGTTCCTCGACTGGGCCTTCGAGGAGGTGAAGCGCATCGCCCCCCAGGGCGACCGCACCATCACGGTGCGAACGTCGCTCGACCCGGCGATCCAGAAGGCGGCGGAGGCGGCGATCGAGAGCAACCTGCGCCAGCACGGCAAGGACTACGACGTCACCCAGGCCGCCACCGTGGTGCAGGACGTCTCCGGCGCCGTCCGGGCGATGGTCGGCGGGCGCGACTACGGCGAGAGCGTCTTCAACCGCGCAACGGGCGCCGTGCGCCAGCCGGGCTCCTCCTTCAAGCCTTTCGTCTACGCCGCCGCCTTCATGAACGGCTACTCGATCGACAGCATCGTCGCCGACGCGCCGATCACCATCGGCAACTGGAGCCCGCGCAACTACGGGCGCAGCTACGCCGGCAACGTGACGCTGCGCACGGCGCTGGCCAAGTCGATCAACACCATTCCGGTGCGCCTCGCCCAGGCGATCGGCCGCGACAAGATCGTCGAGACCGCCCGGGCGATGGGCATCACCACCGAACTGAAGATCACCCGTCCGCTGCCGCTCGGCGTCGCCGAGGTCACCGCGCTCGACATGGCGGGCGCCTACTCCGTGTTCCCCAACGACGGCCTCAAGGCGACCCCCTCCGCCGTCGAGACCATCGCCACCCGCGACGGCACCGTGGTCTACGATCGCCGCCGCGACGAGCCGGCGCCGGCGCAGGTGCTGCCGCCCGAGGTGGCGCGGGAGATGAACGAGGGGCTCGTCCAGGTGGTGCAGGCGGGCACCGGGCGGCGGGCCCAGCTTCCCGGCCACATGGTCGGCGGCAAGACGGGCACCACCCAGGCCTACCGCGACGCCTGGTTCGTCGGCTTCTCGGCCTACTACACGGCGGCCGTCTGGTTCGGCAACGACGACTTCACCTCGACCAACAACATGACCGGCGGCAGCCTGCCGGCGATGACCTGGCAGCTGATCATGGCCGCCGCCCACGAGGGCCTGCCGCCGAAGCCGCTGCCCGGCCTCGGCGACGTGCAGATCGAGGTGGCGGACGGCGCCGAGGCTCCGGCCGCCCTCCCCGCCGGCGACCGCGACACCCTCTCGGTCGAGGCGCTCGGCGTCGTCGGCGGAATCGGGCGGCTGATGCAGGCCCGCCTCGCCGTCGATGACGAGGACGTGCCCACCGCCGCCGTCGAGGCTCCCGCCCCCGCCATCCTCGAGATCGGCCCCGCATCGCTGCGCCGCACCTCCTCCGTCACTCTCAACGGGATCACCGTCGCCGGCGCCGACGACCGCAGCGCGGCGCGGGTGCGGTAATGCGCGAGGCCCCGGCCGCGGATGCGGCAGGCGGGACCGCCAGAAGGACGTGGCATTCCGGCACGGACCGAAGTAGATCGACCTCAGTCCGGGCGCCCGGACCGACCGGAGACGTTCATTGATCCCGGCGGCCGACGTTCTCATGGAGTGAGCCGATGTCCCCGCGCCATGTGGCCGTCTTCGACGTGGGCAAGACCAACGCCAAGGTGGTCGTCCACGACCTCGAGACTGGCGCCGACGTGTTCGAGCGCCGCCGCCCCAACGTCGTCCTGCCCGGCCCACCCTGGCCGCATTTCGACAACGAAGGGCTCTGGGGCTTCCTCGTCGATACCCTGAGGATCACCGCGGCGGAGTTCGCGGTCGACGCCGTCTCGGTCACCACCCACGGCGCCTCCATCGTGGTGCTGGACGGGGACGGCGTCGCCCTGCCGATCCTCGACTACGAGCAGCCGCTGGCCGAGACCGCCGCCGAATACGCGGGCCTACGGCCGCCCTTCGAGGAGACGCTGTCGCCGCCCCTGCCCGGCGGCCTCAACGTCGGCGCCCAGCTCCACTGGCTGGAGCGGGCCCGGCCGGACGCCTTCGCGCGGGTGCGGACGATCATCACCTACCCGGGCTACTGGGGATTCCGGCTGACCGGCCGGCTCGGCGCCGACGTCACCTCCCTCGGCAGCCACACCGACATCTGGGACCCGAGCCGCGGCGCCCCCTCGTCCCTCGCCCGTGCCCGCGGCTGGGACCGGATGATCGCGCCGGTCGGCCGTCCCTTCGACCTCCTCGGCGGCCTGCGGGCGGAGGTCGCGGCCGCGACGGGCCTGCCCGAGGGGCTGCCGGTCGTCCACGGCATCCACGATTCCAACGCCTCGCTGCTGCCGCACCTGATGTCTCGGCCGGCCCCCTTTGCGGTGCTCTCCACCGGCACCTGGGCGATCGCCTTCGCCGTCGGCACGGCGGCCCCGGCCCTCGATCCCTCGCGCGACACGCTCTGCAACGTCGACGCCTTCGGCCGGCCGGTGCCGTCCGCCCGGTTCATGGCCGGACGCGAGTTCGACCTCCTCACCGCCGGCCGGCCGGAAACGCCGACGGCCGAAGAGATCCGCCGGGTGATCGACGCCGCGGCGATGGCGCTGCCGAGCTTCGTCGCCGGCACCGGACCCTTCGGCGGGCACAAGGGCCGCTGGACCGTCGATCCGGCGTCCCTGGCGCCAGGCGAGCGCACCGCCGCCGCCTCGCTCTACGCGGCGCTCGTCTCGGAGGTCTCGCTGTCGCTGATCGGCGCGGGGGGACCGACCGTGGTGGAGGGACCCTTCGCCGCCAACCGCCTCTTCTGCGACGCGCTCTCGCAGCTGACGGGACGGCCGGTGCGCCGCGCGGCGGGAACCACCGGCACCAGCGCCGGCGCCGCGCTCCTCGCCCTCGGCCCCGACGTCCGGCGCCCCGTCCCGCCCGAGGTGACCGGCGGCGAGCCGATCGACCTCGCCGGCCTCGACGGCTACGCACGGGTGTTCCGCAATGCGCTCGCCGCGGTTGGTAGCGTCCCGGATTGAGTTCAAGCGGCTGGCCAAGCCACACGACGTTCGAAATCGGAATGCCAGAGCAGTTCGGGCGCTATCCGGCGATTTGGGAATCTCGTTCCCTCATAACGTCATCCCGGCGAAAGCCGGCGGAGACACTCGTTCCGATCGTGTCCCCAGACGTGGTGTAGCTGACGGCGAGCACACCGTTGGTCGCCGGCTCGGCCGGGACGCGGGTCAGGCCGCCATGTCCGGCAGTCCGA
>JAWLBM010000029.1:0-59945 GCA_041687675.1 Pleomorphomonas sp.
GCCGACCGACAGCACCACGAAGCAGTCGCCCGGCACCGCCGGCACCTTGATGGTGAAGCTCTTGTTGCCCTTGGACCGGACCGTCTTCGCCGGGCTGTCCAGCGTCACCTTCACCCGGCCGCGCTTGGCCTTGCCCTCGATCACCAGCTGGCCGGCCTCGACCGCCACCTTGTTCACGGTGAGCCCGGTCGGCTTGTGGCTGAACGCGGTCGGCCGCGCCGTCCCGCCCGCCTCGACCCCGCCCGTGGCGGCCCCACCGGCCTGCTGCGCCAGCGCCGCCGTGGCGCAGGAGAGGAGAAGCGCGTTGGCGCCCAATGCGATGCGGAATGCGGTGCTGATCTTGGCACCCATGGCCGGTTCCTCGCTACTTTCGTCGAGCGCCCTGCGCTCCCACTCCTGTCCTTTGTCCGCTATTTTGCAATCTTTATCAATGATTGTTTTGAGTATCTATCGCTTTTTGAGCATGCCGCGGGTTGTCGGCGCCATGCCCCTCGGCAAGCCCCGTCGTGCCGCCCTTGAGGATCTTTCAGGATTCACTTATATTCCGATGGACACTGCCCGCCGTCGCGGCGGCCGCTGGAGATTTCCGACATGAACGAAGCCACGGGGGCGACCCTGTGCGAGCCCGGCCCGCATGCCGGGTCTCGCGAGGAGGCCATTGCCCAGATGGAGCAGCGGGCAGAGGAGGCGGCGCGCCTGCTCGCCGCCCTCGGCCAGACCAAGCGGCTGATGGCGCTCTGCCGCCTGATGGAGACGGAAATGTCGGTCGGCGCGCTCGCGGAAAGCGTCGGCCTCGGCCAGTCGGCGCTGTCGCAGCATCTCGCCCGGCTGCGCGACCTCGGCCTGGTGGCCACCCGCCGCGAGGGCCAGACCATCTACTACCGCCTCGCCTCCGACAACGCCCGGCGGCTGATCGAGCTTCTCTACGAGATCTACTGCCGCTGAGGCGGTCCGATCCGGCCGCGGGACGGAGGCGCAAGCAGAACGTCCGGCTTCACCCCGCCAGCACCACCGCGCCGAGCACCACGGCGAGGATCCAGGCCGTCTCGGCGACCATCAGGCCGACCGGGCGCCAGCCGACGCGGAAGAGGGTCTTCAGCGAGGTCTTCATGCCGAGCGCGGCGATGGCGGTGACGAGGCACCAGCGGGAGACGTCGGAAATCGCGTCCACCGCGGGGGCCGGCAGCAGGCCGGCGCTGTTGGCCAGCATCAGCGCGACGAAGCCGACCAGGAAGCCCGGCAGGCCCACCTTCGCGCCGGACCCGCCGCCGGCGCCGATCCGGGCGACGACGATGCCGATCGCCAGCACCACCGGCAGCAGCATGGCGACGCGCAGCAGCTTCACATAGGTGGCGACGTCGCCGGCCTCCGGCGAGACGGTGTAGCCGGCGCCGACCACCTGGGCGACATCGTGGATGGTGCCGCCGAGGAAGAGGCCCGCCTCGACATCCGTCAGCCCCAGCGCCGCGGCGATCACCGGGTAGACCACCATGGCCACGGTGGAAAGCGCGGTGACGGTCACCACCGTCAGGATCGTCTCGGCGTCGTTGCGCACCCGGTCGGGCAGCACCGAGGCGATGGCGAGCGCGGCCGAGGCGCCGCAGATCGCCACCGATCCGCCGGAGAGGAGCCCGAACCAGGGCTTGAGGCCGAGCGCCCGGGCGACGGCGACGCCGACGAGGATGGTGGTCGCGACCCCGGCCACCACGGTCAGCACCGGCACGATGCCGAGGCCGGAGATCTGCTCCAGCGTCACCCGCACGCCGAGGAGGGCGACGCCGAGGCGCAGCACCGTGCGCGAGGCGAACTCGATGCCGGCGACGCAGCGCCCGCCCTCGTGCAGGAAATGGAAGGCCATGCCGAGCAGCAGCGCGAACAGCATCACCGGCGTCGCATAGTGCTGCGCCAGCCAGGAGGCGGCGACGGCGATGGTGCCGGCGGTGAGCAGGCCCGGCCACACCGCCGCGATCAGCCGGCCCTTGGGGATGCGGCCGAGGATGCCGGGCGGTTTCGGCGGCGATGTCCGCTCGATGCCCTCCATGCTGTCGTAGGAGACCTCCCACGACACCCGGTTGCCCGGCTCCCCCGTCGTCATCCGATCCGCCCCCGGTCAGCGCCCCCCGAGGATGCCCGGGAGGTCCAGTTGGTGCTCGCGGGCGCAGTCGAGCGCGATCTGGTAGCCCGCGTCGGCGTGGCGCATCACGCCCGTCGCCGGGTCGTTCCATAGCACGCGCGCGAGCCTTTTGGCGGCGGCTTCGCTGCCGTCGCACAGGATCACCATGCCGGAATGCTGGGAGAAGCCCATGCCGACCCCGCCGCCGTGGTGCAGCGACACCCAGGTGGCGCCGGAGGCGACGTTGAGCATGGCGTTGAGGAGCGGCCAGTCGGACACCGCGTCGGAGCCGTCCGCCATCGCCTCCGTCTCCCGGTTGGGCGAGGCGACTGAACCCGAATCGAGGTGGTCGCGGCCGATCACCACCGGCGCCTTCAGCTCGCCGCGCGCGACCATCTCGTTGAAGGCGAGGCCGAGCCGGTGGCGCTGGCCGAGTCCGACCCAGCAGATCCGCGCCGGCAGCCCCTGGAAGGCGATGCGCCGCGCGGCCATGTCGAGCCAGGTATGGAGGAGGGGATCGTCGGGGATCAGTTCCTTCACCTTCGCGTCCGTGCGGGCGATGTCCTCCGGGTCGCCGGAAAGGGCGGCCCAGCGGAACGGGCCGATGCCGCGGCAGAACAGCGGGCGGATGTAGGCCGGCACGAAGCCCGGGAAGGCGAAGGCGTCCTCGACGCCCTCCTCCTTGGCCATCTGGCGGATGTTGTTGCCGTAGTCGAACGTCGGCACGCCCATGCGGTGGAACTCGAGCATCGCCCGGACGTGCTCGGCCATCGAGCGCCTGGCGGCGGCGGCGACGGCGGCCGGGTCGCTCTCGCGCCGCGCCTCCCACTCGGCCACCGTCCAGTCCTTCGGGAGGTAGCCGTTCACCGGGTCGTGGGCGGAGGTCTGGTCGGTGACGGCATCCGGCCGGACGCCGCGGCGGACGAGGTCCGGGACCACCTCGACGGCGTTGCCGAGGAGGCCGACCGAGACCGCCCGTCCCTCGGCCTTCGCCCGCCCGATCATCTCCAGCGCCTCGTCGAGGCTCTCCGCCCGCGCGTCGAGATAGCGGGTGCGCAGCCGCATCTCGATCCGGCTCGGCTGGCATTCGACGGCGAGGCAGGAGGCCCCGGCCATGGTGGCGGCGAGCGGCTGGGCGCCGCCCATGCCGCCGAGGCCGGCGGTGAGGATCCAGCGGCCGGCGAGGCTGCCGCCATAGTGGCGCCGGCCCACCTCGGCGAAGGTCTCGTACGTGCCCTGCACGATGCCCTGGGTGCCGATGTAGATCCAGGAGCCGGCCGTCATCTGGCCGTACATCATCAGCCCCTTGCGATCGAGGGCGTTGAAGTGCTCCCAGGTCGCCCAGCGCGGCACCAGGTTGGAGTTGGCGATCAGCACCCGCGGCGCGTCCGGATGGGTCGGGAAGACGCCGACCGGCTTGCCGGACTGGACCAGCAGCGTCTCGTCCTCGCCGAGGCGCTTCAGCGTGGCGACGATGCGGTCGTAGGAGTCCCAGTCGCGGGCGGCCCGGCCGATGCCGCCGTAGACGACGAGGTCGCCGGGCCGCTCGGCGACCTCGGCGTCGAGATTGTTCATCAGCATCCGGAGCGGCGCCTCGGTGGACCAGGACCGGGCGTTGAGGGTGGCGCCGCGCGGCGCGCGGATGGAACGCGTATTGTCGAGGCGGGTCGGGGCGGTCATGGCGGCGTCTCCGTCAGGCGGAACGGGCGAAGGCGAGGCAGGCGCCGAGGCAGCGGGCGAGGAGGGCCCGGGTCGGCTCGGCGAGATCGGGATCGTAGGGCGGCGGCCAGCCCGGTTCGAAGACCGGGCCCGGCTCCTCGGCCATGTAGCCGCGGCAGGCGATCTCCATCTGCAGGGCGTGGACGCCGTCGCCCGGCCGGCCGAGCCGGCGGGTGATCCAGCCGCCGCGGAAGCGGCCGTCGACGACGAAGGGGCGGCCGTCCTCCTCGATCAGGCCGGCGACGCGGCCGACCAGCGCGGGATCCGCGGTCGCGCCGCCATTCGAACCGAGGTTGAACACCGGCAGCAGGCCCTCGAACAGCCGGGGAATCTGTGAGCGGATCGAGTGGCAGTCCCAGGCGACGACGCGGCGGTGGCGCGCCCGCAGCCGGTCGACCTCGCCGTCGAGGGCGGCGTGGTAGGGGTCGAACCAGCGCCGGCGGCGTTCGGCGATCTCCGCCGCGTCGGGTTCGGCGCCCGGGCGCCAGAGCGGCTCGCCGTCGAAGGTGGTCTGCGGGCAGAGGCCGGTGGTCGCCTGGCCGGGGTAGAGAGAGGCGCCGGAGGGATCCCGGTTGACGTCGATCACCGTGCGCGAGACCGGGGTGCGGATCACCGTGGCGTCGAGGTCGACGGCGAAGCCGTAGAGCCGGTCGATCCACCAGTCGGTGTCCTTGCGGGCGAGCCAGGGCGAGACGAGGCGCGCCTCGGTCCCGGCCGGGATGAGGGTCCCGGTATGCGGGATGGAGACGACCAGCGGGGCCTCGCCGCGGCGGATCTCGAGGGCGACCTCGGGGGCGTCGCTCACGGCGCCACCCCCGGCATCGGCACCGGCTCCACCGCGGCGAGAACGGCGCCGGAGCGGACGAGGTCCAGCGCCGCCTCCATGTCCGGGTGCATGTAGCGGTCGTGGTCGAGGTGCGGCACCCGTTCGCGAAGGAGCGCGCGGACCCGCTCGAGCGGGGCGGAGGAGGCGAGCGGGGCGTGGAAGTCGCAGCCCTGGGCGGCGGCGAGAAGCTCGATGGCGAGCACCGCCTCGGCGTTCTCCACCATGGCGAGGAGCCGCCGCGCGCCATGGGCGGCCATCGAGACGTGGTCCTCCTGGTTGGCCGAGGTGGGGATGGAATCGACGCTGGCCGGGTGAGCGAGGCCCTTGTTCTCCGAGACCAGCGACGCCGCGGTCACCTGCGGGATCATGAAGCCGGAGTTGAGCCCCGGCTGCGGGGTCAGGAAAGCCGGCAGGCCGGAAAGGGCCGGGTCGACCAGCATGGCGATCCGCCGCTCGGCGATCGAGCCGGTCTCGGCGACGGCGAGGGCGATCATGTCGGCGGCGAAGGCGACCGGCTCGGCGTGGAAGTTGCCGCCCGAGAGCGCCACCGCCTCGTCGGCGAAGATCAGCGGGTTGTCGGAGACGCCGTTGGCCTCGGTGGCGAGAGTGGCTGCGGCCGCGGCGATGACGTCGAGCACGGCGCCCATCACCTGCGGCTGGCAGCGCAGGCAGTAGGGATCCTGCACCCGGTCGTCGCCGGTGAGATGGGAGGCGCGGATCGCCGACCCCGCCATCAGCGCCCGCAGCGCCTCGGCGGCGCGGATCTGCCCGGCGTGGCCGCGCAGCGCGTGGATCCGCGGGTCGAAGGGTGCGTCGGAGCCGCGGGCGGCGTCGGTGGAGAGCGCGCCGGTGACGAGCGCCGTCGCCGCGAGCCGGTCGGCGGCGAAGAGGCCCGCGAGCGCCATGGCGGTGGAGAACTGGGTGCCGTTGAGGAGCGCGAGGCCCTCCTTGGCGCCGAGCACCGCCGGGGCGAGGCCGGTCGCGGCGAGCGCCTCGGCCGCGGGCATGCGCCGGCCGCCGTGGACCGCCTCGCCGACGCCGATCATCGCCGCGGCCATGTGGGCGAGCGGGGCGAGGTCGCCGGAGGCGCCGACCGAGCCCTTTCCGGGAATAACGGGGATCACGTCCCGCTCCAGCATGGCGAGGATCAGGTCCACCGTCTCCGGACGCACGCCGGAGGCGCCGCGGCCGAGGCTCGCGGCCTTCAGCGCCATCATCAGCCTGACGACCGGAAGGGGGGTCGGCTCGCCGGTGCCGGCCGCGTGGGAGAGCACGATGTTCCGCTGCAGCGTCGCAAGGTCCGCCGCCTCGATCCGCACGCCGGCGAGCTTTCCGAAGCCGGTGTTGATCCCGTAGACCGGCGCGCCGCGGGCGATGATCGCCTCCACGGCCGCCGCCGAGGCGGCGATGGCCGGCCGGCAGGCGGGGTCCAGCGCGACGGCCCCGCCGCCGAGAACGCGCCGCCAGTCGGCGAGCGGAACGGCGCCGGGGGTGAGGCGAAGGGTCATGTCCGGCCTCCGTAGACGCGGGCGTGCAGCGGGTTGAAGCCGATGCGGTAGACGAGTTCGGCCGGCCGCTCGACGTCCCAGATGGCGAGGTCGCAGGCCTTGCCGGCCTCCAGCGTGCCGATCTCCGGCAGGAGCCCGAGCGCGCGGGCGGCCTCGCGGGTGACGCCGGCGAGGCACTCCTCCACCGTCATCCGGAACAGCGTCGCGGCCATGTTCATGGCGAGGAGCAGCGAGGTGAGCGGCGAGGACCCGGGGTTGCAGTCGGTCGCCACCGCCATCGGCACGCCATGGGCGCGGAAGGCGGCGACCGGCGGCACATGGCTGTCGCGCAGGAAGTAGAAGGCGCCGGGCAGCATCACCGCGACCGAGCCGGCGCGGGCCATCGCCTCGACCCCGGCGTCGGCGGCGTGCTCCAGGTGGTCGGCGGAGAGCGCCCCGAAGCGGGCGGCGAGCGCGGCGCCGCCGAGGTCGGACAGCTGGTCGGCGTGCAGCTTCACCGGCAGGCCGAGGCGGCGGGCAGCCTCGAACACGGTGGCGATCTCGTCCGGCGAGAAGGCGATCGTCTCGCAGAAGCCGTCCACTGCGTCGGCGAGCCCCTCGCGCGCGGCGGCGGGGATGATCTCTTCGGCGACCAGGCGGACGTAGCCGGCGCGGTCGGCGGCGAACTCCGGCGGCAGGGCGTGGGCGGCGAGCAGGCTCGTCGATACCCGCACGTCGCGCTCGCGGCCGAGCCGGCGGGCGGCGCGGAGCTGCCGCAGTTCCGCCCCGGGCTCGAGGCCGTAGCCGGACTTGACCTCGACGGTGGTGACCCCTTCGGCGATCAGCGCGTCGAGCCGCGGCAGCGTTTCGGCGACCAGCCGGTCCTCGTCGGCGGCGCGGGTGGCGCGGACGGTGGAAAGGATCCCGCCGCCGGCCCGGGCGATCTCCTCGTAGGAGGCGCCGGCGAGGCGCATCTCGAACTCGCGGGCGCGGTCCCCGGCATGGACGAGGTGGGTGTGGCAGTCGACGAGGCCCGGCGTGATCCAGCGGCCGCCGCAGTCGACGGTCGCCGCCGCGACCCCGGCGGGGAGGCCCTCCCTCGGCCCGGCGTAGGCGATCCTGCCGCCGCTGGCGGCGACGACGCCGTCCTCGACGATCCCGAGTCCCGGACCGGCCATGGTGGCCAGCCGGGCGTTCAACCAGATCCTGTCGTAGCGGGCAGCCATGACGCCTCCTGCCGTCGCCGCCGGCCGCGCCTCCCCCCGGTTGCGCCGCGGCCGCTCGTTAATGTATATACATATAACCGAGACCCAAGGGCCTGTCCATGGCCGGAACACCGGCGAGGCGAGGGAGGATGCGATGGTGACGCTCCACTGCCGGGAAGCGCTGCTCCCCTGGGGCTGGGCGGACGACGTGCGCCTGAAATTCGACGGGCCGTTGATCCTGTCCGTGGAGACGGGCGTGCCGCCGCAGTCCGGCGACGAGCGGCACGGGGTGGCGCTGCCGGCGGTCGCCAACCTGCACAGCCACGCCTTCCAGCGGGCCATGGCCGGGCTCGCCGAGGTGCGCGGGCCCTCGCACGACAGCTTCTGGACCTGGCGCGAGACCATGTACCGCTTCGCCCTCGCCATGGAGCCGGACGAGGTCGAGGCGGTCGCGGCGCAGCTCTACGTGGAGATGCTCGAGGCCGGCTTCTGCCGGGTCGGCGAGTTCCACTACCTTCACCACGACCGCGACGGGCGGCCCTACGCGGACCCCGCCGAACTCGCCGGCCGGATCGCGGCGGCCTCCGAAACCGCCGGGATCGGCCTCACCCTCCTGCCGGTCTTCTACGCCCACGCCGACTTCGCCGGCGCGCCGCCGACCGCCGGCCAGCGCCGCTTCGTCACCGGCCCGGACGGCTTCGCCGCCCTCCTCGAGGCGAGCCGGCGGGCGGTCTCCGGGCTCCCCGGCGCCGGCATCGGCGTCGCGCCGCACAGCCTGCGCGCGGTCACCTCGGACGAACTCGCCGCGATCCTGCCGCTCGCCCGGCCGGGCGAGCCGATCCACATCCATGCCGCCGAGCAGGTGCGCGAGGTCGAGGCCTGCCTCGCCTGGTCCGGCCGCCGGCCGGTGGAGTGGCTTCTCGCCGAGGCCGGCGTCGACGCGCGCTGGTGCCTCATCCATGCAACCCACATGACTGCAGCGGAGACCGCCGGCCTCGCCGCGAGCGGCGCCACCGCGGGCCTCTGCCCGCTCACCGAGGCGAACCTCGGCGACGGGATCTTCGACGGCCGGGGCTTCCTCTCAGCCGGCGGACGTTTCGGGGTGGGTTCGGATTCGAACGTGCTCGTCGACCTCGCCGCGGAACTCCGCCAGCTCGAGACCTCGCAGCGCCTCGCGCTCCGCGAGCGCAACGTGCTGGCCCCCGGCGACGGCGCCTCCACCGGCAGGACCCTCTACGAGGCGGCGGTCGAGGGCGGCGCCCGGGCGCTCGGCGCCGCCGCCCCGGGCCTCGCCCCCGGCCGCCCCGCCGACGTGGTTACGCTCGACGCAGGTCACCCCGCCTTCGCCGCCCGCAGCCGCGACGGGCTCCTCGACGCCTTCGTCTTCGCCGCGCCGGGACGTGCGGTGGATTGCGTCTGGGTTGCAGGGCGAAAGCAGGTCGAAGGTGGCCGGCACATCGCCCGCGAGGCGGTCTCGGCCCGGTTCCGAATGGCGGTGGAAGGACTTGCGGCGCGCATCGGATGATCTGCCATCGGGCGAACTCGCGTTCGTGCAAGTCCAGTCCTCCGAAGGATTTTTTTTGGATTCCAAATCGGTCCGGCTGGTGTACCGTGAGGTCAGGGAGGCAGGCGAGACCGGATCGAGGACGGTCGCCGCCGGGCGCCAGGGCGCGTCGGCGGAGGAAGGCTTGCGGTCAGAGGCAGGCCGCGCGATTCAACCGTCGATCGTCATGTTCCGGACTCATGCCGTGGTTAGCATCCGATGTCACGCCCGAGAAGAGGTGGCTCGAATGAAGCGAGAACTCGACCTGGACGCCATGCTGCGGGAGCCGATCGTGCGCCTGATGATGGAGCGCGACGGAATCAGGGGCGGCGACGTCCGTCAGCTCTTCCAGAAGGTGAAGAGCGCACGCGCCGTGCAGGAGCGCGCCCGCGTGCGGGAGGAGGTGCCGGCCGGCATCCTCTTCGGCGACGCCGACAGGGGCCTCGAGGTCTCGGCGTCCTGACGACCCGATTTCCATCGACAACGAAGACCCCGGCGCCCGGCGGACGCCGGGGTCTTCGATTCCGGGGCGCGCCGCGGAACCATTCGGCACCCGATCCATTGCCCGAGGGGACGACCACCCCTCTGGAAAGGACCCGACCATGGCCGGACGCGACGACAGACCGCCGGGCGAGAAGAGCCGCTACGCCAACCAGCGCGACGTCAGCAGGGGCGACGAGGAACTGATCCACGCCCGCCGCCATGACGCCGGGCCGGAGCCGGAGGACCGCGTCCCCGGCACGCTCGAGGACGACGAGGACATCTACAGGGACGTGGAGGCGAGGCCGGCGTCGGAGGTGACCGCCCGCTCGGAGACCTCCGGTTCCGAGGAGACCGAGGACGGCCTCGACGCCACCGAGGAGGCCGTTCGCCAGCAGGCCGAGGACCGGGCGCTCGGCGACGACCGCGGCTTCCGCCGCTGAACCGGCGGGATCGAAGCGACCCGGCGGCGCCCGCCCAAGGCGGACGCCGCTCCCGGGCGGTCAGGCCACGGCGTCGAGGTCGGTGACCGCGGAGCCGAAGAAGTGGCGCTCCTGCTCGGCGCGAAGCTGGTCGCAATATCGGCCGGCGGGCAGTTCGACATCGTCGTAGGTCAGCACGGCGTCCTTGGCGACCGGCCGCTTCAGCCGGCAGCCCTCGGCAAGCCCCATCGGCAGGAGCCGCTCACGCCGGGTGACATCGGCGTTCTCGGCGAGCCCGTAGGTCATGTAGTGGCCGATGCCGTCGATCACCGCGCCCGGGGTAAGATCGGTCTTGGCGGTCGCGACCACCTCCACGGTGGGCGCGCCGGCGGGCGCGATCACCGCATCCTTGAACAGGACGGCGCGGGCGACCGTGCTCGGCACCTCGAAATGGCAGAGGTGGTAGGGCCAGTAGAAGCAGTAGAGCGGCCCCTGCCCCAGCTTGTAGAGCTCCAGGTAGTGCTTCTCGACCGGGTCCTCGGTGGTTCCGAGCACGAAGATGCCCGGCGCGGGCATGGCGCCGACGACGTAGTCGACGATGCCGGGACCCTCGAGCAGGTCCTCGAGCGGATACCAGTCCACCGCGCCCTGGATCGGCGTGCCGGTCTCGACCGTCGGGCCGTGCATGCCGCGCTTGGCCACCCGCATGCCGGTGGCGTTGGCCACGATCGCGTTCTCGAACGAGATCTTCGAGCCGTCGGCGAAGGAGGTCACCATCGGCGCCTTCATGCCCCAGCGCCTGGCGAAGCCCTCCTGGGTGGTGGGATTGCGGTAGGGGTCGTGCAGGCCCTTGATGTTGCCGCACATCACCGGCCGGACGCCGAGCCCCTTCACCCAGCGGTAGAGGTTCATCATCACGCCGGGCTGGTCGCCCTCGGTGTTGGTGAGGACGACCCCGGCGCGGTCGGCGTGGACCTTGAGGATCGGGCCGATGGTGCCGTCCAGCTCCGCGTTCATCATGGCGACGTGCTTGCCGTTGCGGATCGCGCGCATCACCACGTGGGCGGAGAACTCGATGGCGCCGGTCACCTCGACGATGATGTCGATCGGCCCCGCGTCGCACAAAAGCATCGGATCGTCCGTGACCGCCCGCTTGCCGCGGGACACGGCCTCCTCAAGCGCCGGGACGCTCGACACCTCGACAACGTCGTCCGGAGCGGCGCCGGCGTCGATGTAGGCCTTGCGGGCGCCCTCCACGTGCCGGTTCGAGATGGCGACCAGCTCCATGCCGGGCACGTAGCGCAGCATCTGCAACGCGATGCCGCGGGCCATGAACCCCGCTCCCACCATGCCGACCCGGATCGGCCGGTTCTCGGCCTCGAGCCGCTTCAGTTCGTTGTCGACGATGAACATGATGATCGGAACCCTCGTCGGTCAGTCGGTGAAATCGGGCCAGCTCGCGTCCTTCTCGGAGATCACCGCCGGCCGCTCCACCGGCCAGGGGATCCCGAACGCCGGATCGTTCCAGCGGATGCCGCGCTCGGCCACGGGGGCGTAGAACTCGGAGACGAGGTAGGTGACCTCGGTCTCGTCCTCCAGCGTCAGGAAGGCGTTGGCGCAGCCCTTCGGAACCAGCAGCATCTTCTGGTTCTCGCGGCTGAGCTCGATGGTGATGAACTTGCGGTAGGTGGGCGAGCCCTCGCGCAGGTCGATCATGACGTCGAACACCCGGCCGCGGATGCAGCGCAGCAGCTTGTCCTCGCCGTGCGGGGCCAGCTGGTAGTGGAAGCCGCGCAGCGTATGGGCCTTGCGGTTGTAGGAGATGTTCATCTGCACGACTCGGTCGGGCAGGCCGTGCTCGGCGAACTCGCGGGCGCACCAGCCGCGCGCGAAGAAGCCGCGCTCGTCCTCGAACTTCTGCAGCTCCACGACGGCGGAGCCAGGGATCTCGGTCTTGCTGAAGATCATGGAGGCGTCACTCTGGAAGGTGGTCGGGCGACCGGGCGGCCCGGACTGCGGGCCGCCGGCCGCGATATGTCAGTGTTGGACCGGATAGAGCACCTGCGAGCCGTGCACCTCGTACTGGATCGGCACATGACGCAGGTGCGCGAGCGCGCTGCGGACCGCCTCGCGGCGCTCCGGCTTGACGACGAACATCAGGAAGCCGCCGCCGCCAGCGCCGCAGAGCTTGCCGCCCTCCGCGCCCGCCGCCCGGGCGAGGTCGTAGTTCTGGTTGATCTCCTGGTTGCTGACCGCCGAGGCGAGGCTGCGCTTCATCTCCCAGCCGCGGTGCAGCACGGAACCGAAGGCCTCCACGTCCATGGTCGGCTCCGAGAAGATCTTCTGCATCTCCAGCGTGTCGCCGCGCATGGCGATGAGGGTGTCGTACTTGGAGACGGTGTTGGCCTTCTGCTCGACCAGGATCGAACTCGCCGGCCGCTGGTGCGAGGTCCAGAACATCATGATGTTGTCGAAGAGCCGGTCGACGCTGCCGTTGTGGACGCGCTGCGGCTCCACGGTCACCGCCCCGCCGGGAAGGAAGCGGAACAGGTTGAGGCCGCCGAAGGCCGCCGCATACTGGTCCTGCTTGCCGATCGGTTCCTTCAGCACCTCGATCTCGATGTGGCAGGCCTCCTCGGCCAGCTGGCTGGCGGTCACCCGCTCGCCGCGGTAGGCGTGCAGGGCGTTCAGCAGGCCCACCGCGAAGGTGCTCGAGCCGCCCATCCCGGTCGACGCCGGAAGGTCGCCGACCGTGGAGATGTAGATCGGCGGCTCGATGTTGAGGAAGCGCAGGCACTCGCGGGCGATGTTGTTCTTGATCTCGTCGACCGCGTTGACCTGCTCGGTCTGCGAGTAGTTGACACGGATTGGCTCGTTGAAGATCTCGCTGTGCCGCTTCACCGTCACGTAGACGTACTTGTCCACGGTGGCGCTGAACACGGCGCCGAAGTCGCGCTCGTAGAAATCGGGCAGGTCGGTCCCGCCGCCGGCGAAGCTCACGCGGAGCGGCGTGCGGGTCATCACGACGGCGGGCCGCCGGCGCACGGCGTAGCCGGTCAGCGACGGTGCGGCGAGACCGGTGGCCTCGGGTCGTTCGGTCATGGTCAGCATGTCGTCAGGCTCCCTGCCCCGGTCTCGTCCTCAGGCGGCTCCGCGGTCCTCGCGGCGCCAGTGCAGGCCGTCGTCGATCGCGCCGGACTGGAGGAGGTGGTTCAGCCACCGCAGGCGGGTGAACCGCTTGTCGGTGAAGTCCTCGTGGGTGAGGCCGACGCTCCGGAAGGCCTCGTAGAGCTCGGCCGCGCCCTTGCGGGCGTTCCAGCGGAACTCGAAGTCGGGGAAGGTGCGCGCGAACTTGGAGAAGTCCGCCTTGTAGGTCCGCTGGTCGGCGCCGGGCTGCGGCTTCATCACCAGTTCGGCCCCCGGAACCGTCTCGACGGCGATCTGCGCGATCTCCCTGACCTGCTTGTTGAGGTCCTCGCAGCCCATGTTGAAGGCCTCGTTGTGGACATCGGCGAGCGGGGCCTCGAGCACCAGCAGGAAGTAGCGGGCGACGTCCTGGACGTGGACGACCGGCCGCCAGGGCGTGCCGTCGGAGTGGACCTCGACCTTTCCGGTGGTGAACGCGCTGCCCATGAAGTTGTTCAGCACGGTGTCGAAGCGCATCCGCGGCGACAGGCCGTAGACCGTCCCGTTGCGGCAGTAGACCGGCGAGAAGCCATCGCCGGCGAGGGCCTGCAGGGCCTCCTCGGCAATGACCTTGGAGCGGGCGTATTCGGTCTGCGGCGCGAGCGGCGAGGTCTCGTCGACAACGGAGGCCTCGGACATGCCGTACATGATGCAGGACGAGGAGAACAGGAACCGGCGGACGCCGGCGGCCTTGGCCAGTTCGGCGAGCCGGACCGAGCCCTCGGCGTTGATCTCGCGCGTCCAGCGCTCGTTGAGATTGCCGATCGGATCGTTGGACAACGCGGCGAGGTGGACCACCGCGTCGAAGCCGGCGAGGTCCGCGGGCACGATGTCGCGGAGGTCCTTGATGATCTCGGGCACGGCAGGGCTTTCGGCGCCCAGGGTGCAATCGCGGAAGTAGTTGCAGTCGAGACCGACCACGTCCCAGCCCGCGCGGGTCAGCACGGGGGTCATGACGGAACCGATGTAGCCGGTATGGCCGGTGACGAGAACGCGCTTGGAGTCAGTCATTGTCGGATACGCTCTGGTGCTTGAGAAGTTGGTGGACGATGTCGAGCAGGGAACGGTCCTCGGTGACCTGGAAGAAGGGGCACTCTGCCGCGTCCGCGGCGATCCCGTCCCGGTCGTCGTCGCCGATGAACGGCGTCCGGGTGAGGTCGAGGTCGAAATCCCGCTGGGCGGCGAAGAGCATGCCGGGACTGGGCTTGCGGCAGGCGCAGCCTTCGTCCCAGTCGTGCGGGCAATGGTAGATGGCGTCGATGCGGCCGCCGGCCGCCTCCACGTCCTGCTTCATCCGCTCGTGGAGGGCGGCGAGGTCGTTCTCCGTCATGGCGCCGCGAGCGATACCCGCCTGGTTGGAGACCAGGATGATGCGATATCCCGCGCCCGTCAGCAGCGCCAGCGCCTCCCGGGCGCCGGGCAGCCACTCCCATTCGGCCCAGTTGCGGACGTAGTGGGCCCGCGGGGCCTTGCGGTTCAGCACCCCGTCGCGGTCGACGAGCACGGTCTTCTGCCGGGCGAGGAAGCGCTCGGTGACCGGCAGCCGGTTCAGCGACCCGCAGCTGTAGTAGCGGTGCCCGGTGACGTTGGCGGCGAGCCGCCGCTCGGCCGCGAGCGGCACGTAGATCGCCTCCTCGAACAGCATGTCCTCGGCGGGAAGGTGCTCGAGCGCGAGGTCGGTGATCACGGCGTAGGAGAGTTCGACGCCCTTGAGGTTCGGGGCGGTGCGGCTGCGGTCGAACACCGCCACGGTGCCGTCCGGCTCGACCACGACGTTGTCGCGCGACAGACCGTCGTCGTTGGCATAGACGGTGATCATCGCGGGCTTGCCGGCGGCTGAGAAGCGGCTCCACAGCCGGTCCATCCGGAACGGCAGGTAGTTGTCGCAGTAGAGCAACAGGAAGCAGGGATCGAGCAGGTGGCGGGCGTTGGCGACCCGGCTGGCGGTCAGGTCGTCCGGGCCGGTGACGGAGTACACGATCTCGACGCCGAACCGGCTGCCGTCGCCGAAGTGGTCGATGACCACCTGCGGCAGGTAGCCGAGCAGCAGCACGATCCGCTCGAAGCCCTCGGCGCGCAGCTGCTCGACCTGGTACTCCAGGAACGGCCGCCCGAGCACGGGGACCATCGGCTTCGGCCGGTCGAGCGTGATCGGCTGCATCCGTGTGCCGCGGCCGCCGGCCAGGATCACCGCCTGGCGGGGGCGCACGTAGGTGCGTCCCTCGACCGAGGCGACGGGATCGGCGGCCATGAGATCCGACGGCCGTTTCAGACCGAGGGTCATCAGTCGGTCTCCGCCCGATCGGCCACGAGGTTGCGGGTGATCGCGTGGCAGATCACGCAGTGGACGTCCTCGACCAGCTCGTAGGCGCCCTTCTCCGTGCGCATCAGCACCGGCTGGTCGACCATCGGCAGGAGCGCCCCGCCGTCGAAGCCGAGCAGGGCGATGGTGCTGACGCCACGCTCGCGCGCCATCTCGACCGCGCGGACGAGATTGGGCGAATTGCCGCTGGCGGAGATCACGATCAGGACGTCGCCCGGCCGGGCGAAATTCTCGAGCTGGCCGGCGAACACCCGGTCGTAGCCCTCGTCGTTGCCGAGGGCGGTCAGCCAGGACAGGTTGTCGGCGAGGCCGGCCACCCGGATCGGCGGGCGCCCGGACTTCTTCGTCGCCTTGCCGAGGTCGTTGACCCAGTGCGAGGCGGTGGCGGCGCTCCCGCCGTTGCCGGCGATGAACACGGTGCCGCCGGCGTCGCGGGCGGTCCGGATGATCCGGGTGGCGCCCTCGATCTCGGCGAGATCGACCTCGGCCAGAGCGGCGCTCACGGCGCCGAAATAGGTCCCGGCCAGTTCCCGGAACTTGGAAGGCGTGTGGCTCTTCGTCAGCATGGCAACCCCAGCTCCCAGAACACATCGAATGTCAACCAACGGGCGCGCCGCAATCCCTCGGTTCCGCGGCGTGACGTTTCGGTGATCGCACGCAGGCGATCGAGAATGTGGCGCTCGTCGCGCCCGCTTTTCCGGATCGTTCCGCCCTGCGGCGGGTCCGCGCCCGGGGGCGCGGCGTCAATGCCGGTTGCGAGTGAGTGGACCGCGGCCCACTCTGCGGATCCGCAAATTATGTATTAACAATCTATAAAGTGATGCTAGTCATCTGCGCGACCCGCCGCAAGCACTATGTCCGCTCCGGAGCCCGCAAGACCGAGGAGACCGGAAACAGGGTTAATGGCGACCCGGCAGGACTTGTACCGCGAACGGTTCTCCTGTCGCCCGATGTTCCCGAGCTTTGCAAGGATATCGAGCAGCCTTCGAGCCGCCGCCCCTGCGGGTTGTGAATCCCCGGTTAAGAGAACCGAGCGGAAAACGTTTCGGCCGGCCTTGCGGCACCTTGTGGTGGCCGCTACACTCTTTCGAATAGTCATTTACATTCAATTATAACCTTTGTTGATTATAGACGTTTCTGAACTATATAAGTTGACCACTTGTGGCTGCCGACCACGTCATCGGCACTACCGGTGCGTTCGAAAGGACCGCTACCGTGACTCCCGCCGTGACAGACCGGGCCGCCCATGTCGAAACCATCCGCGGGCTCGCCTGCCTGATGCTCGTCGCCTACCATGTGGTCGGCGACACCCCGATGAACGGCCTGCAGTTGCCCCTCGATCACCCGCTGTCCGCGGCGAACCACCTGTTCGTGGACATGCGGATGCCGCTGTTCTCGTTCCTTTCCGGGCTGGTCTTCCACGCGATCGCCGGTCCCGGCTGGTCGGGCGTGTTGCCGTCCGTCGCCAGGAAGGCCCGGCGACTGCTCGTGCCCATGGTGTTCGTAAGCACGCTCCACTGGCTCGCCAAGGGTCTCGCCGTCGAGGAGGAGCGACCGCTGTGGCACATCCTGGTGCTGCCCTACGAGCACTTCTGGTTCCTGCAGGCCACCTTCCTGCTGATGGCCGCGCACTACGCGCTGACGGCGCTGCTCGGCGGCCGCGACGTGCGCGCCGCCGGCATCCTCCTCGTCGCCGGGGCGGTCCTGTTCGTCGGGCTGGACCGGTGGCGCCCGGACGTCTTCTCCAGCTACAAGGCCGCCTACCTCGCCGCCTTCTTCTTCACCGGCTACCTGGCGGGCCACTGGCGTGCGGCGCGGGACGCCCTCCGGGCGCTCTCACAGTCGCGCTGGCGGGGGCCGGCGGCGGTGGCCCTGCTCGGCCTCGCGGTCATGGTGGCGGTCCAGACCGCCACCGATGCGGCCGCGCCGGCTGCCTGGTCCCGCGACGCGGTCTCCATCGCGGTCGGCCTCTCGGTCTGCATCGGCCTGTTCGTGGTGCGCCCGGTCTGGTCGCCGCTCGTCCGGATCGGAGGCTATTCCTATGCGATCTTCCTCTACCACGTGTTCTTCACGGCCGGATCGCGCATCGTCCTCGAGCGCATGTTCGACTGGACCGATCCGTGGTCGCTGTTCCTGGCCGGCCTGGTGGCCGGGCTGGCCGGACCCGTGGGGGTCTGGCACCTCTTCATCCGCAATCCGGCGACGGCGCTGCTGTTCCTCGGGATCGACCTGAAGCCCCGGGGCCGCACGCCGTCGGGCCGCAGCGGCGCGCGCCCCGTGCGCCAGCACGACCCGGCCACCGGTTAACCACGAAGCGTCATGCCGGCCCGTCGCGGCGCCGGACAATGCATGGCGGCATTGCGATGAACCGCCGCCAGGGATAAGAGTTCTTGAATTGCGCAAATTGCTTTTGACCGACCCGGGCGACGGAGATAGGCGCTCGGCAGATGTGCCCGGGTTCGACCGGGTGCGCGACGACGGATCCAGCAGGGGGCGGTTTCTTCATGCCTTTTATCCAGACGAGCCAGCTGGCCGACGGCTACGATGTCGTCATCGGCGGCACCGGCTTCGGCTCCATGTTCTTCCTGGCCGGCCTCCTGCGCAGCCGACCGGGCGCGCGCATCCTCCTGGTGGAGTGGGGTGACCTGCGCGACCATGCCTGGCAGGTCGAGCACCAGAGCAACTCCCTCCTCGACGACGCCGAGACCTACCGGGGCGAGGCGGGCGAGAAGCCGTGGAACTACACCGTCGGCTACGGCGGCGGCACCAACTGCTGGTGGGCCAATACGCCGCGGATGCTTCCGACCGACTTCAAGCTGAAGTCGACCTACGGCGTGGGGACCGACTGGCCGATCAGCTACGACGACCTTGAGCCCTACTATGTCGAGGCCGAGGAGATCATGCTGGTCGCCGGGCCGGACGACATCGGCGCGGTCTACCCCCGTTCGAAGCCCTACCCGCAGCCGCCGCACAATCTCACCACGGCGGACCGGATGCTGAAGGCCAGCATGCCGGACCGGCACTTCGCGCTGCCGACCGCCCGCCTGCGTCGGCCCATCGACGGCCGGGGCCCGTGCTGTAACACCGCCAACTGCCGGTTCTGCCCCGTCGAGGCGAAGTTCACGGCCCTCAACACCTTCGGGCCCATGGTCGAGCGGGAGAACGTCCACGTCCTCACCGGCGCGCGCATCCGTTCCGTCGACCTCGAGGGCGGCACCGCCAAGGGCGTGGTGGTGACAGTCGGCGGGGAGGACCGCCGGATCGCCGGCGACCTGGTCGCGATCGGCTGCAACGGCATCCACACCCCGTTCATCCTGATGCGCTCGGGCCTCGATCACCCGGCGCTCGGCCGCTACCTGCACGAGAAGCACATCATCACCTTCGAGGTGCTGCTCGACGGGCTCGACCACTTCGACGGCGGGATCCCGACCACCGGCCTCAATACGATGCTGCTCGACGGCGAGCACCGCCGGGACACCGCCGGGGCGCTCGGCTACTTCATGAACAACTACCGCCGCGACGGGCTCCGCCCGGTGTACGGCCGCTGGCGCCAGACGCTGCCACTCGAGTATTTCGTGGAGGATCTCCCGCAGGAGGCCAACCGGGTCCTCGACGATGGCGGCGAGATGCCGCGGGTCTCGCATGCCTCGCGGTCCGAGTACTGCAGAAGGGGGGTCGAGCGCGTGATCGCAAGGCTGCCCGACGTGCTCGCCGCGCTTCCCGTCGAGGACATCATCCGCCGGCCGGACGTGCCGACCGGCTCGCACGTCCAGGGCACCTGCCGGATGGGGGCCGACCCGGCGACCTCCATCGTCGACGGCGGGTTGGTTCACCACCAGGTCCGCAACCTCATGGTCCTCGGGACCGCCGTGTGGGCCACATGCACGATGTCCAATCCGAGCCTCACCGCCGCGGCCCTGTCGCTGCGGGCGGCGCAACTCCTGGGGAACTCGAAATGGCAGTCGGCCTGACGCGACGGGCGCTGATCGTCGCCGGCACCGCGGCCGCCGCCGGCGCGGCGGGCGGCGCCTGGATCAGCTTCAAGGGAACCGAGATGGCGCTGCTCGCCTACTTGAGGGAGATGCTGCCCGGTGTCACCATCGACGAGGCTTCGGCCCGCGCCCTGATCGCCGAGTCGACGGAGAAGAAGTGGTCCTTCGTCGAGCAGCGGATCGCCGGCGTCGCCTACGGCGTGGCCGGCGTCGACGTGCCCGCGTCGCTGGACCAGCGGTTCGAACTGATGGCAAGGCACGTGCTGACCCGCTTCCTGACCGAGTCGAACTTCTTCGACCTGGACAAACCGGCAGCGGAACCGGTCGTCTGCGAGCCGGTGCCCCGCCAGGTGGCCTGTTCGAGCCGGTTTTCGGACTTCGGCGAGCCTGTCTGATACTGGAGAACGAGATGCCCGGGCCGAGCGTCACCATCTGCATCCCGGTCCACGTCCGCAGGACCTACCTCGAGGGCTGCCTCACCAGCTGCCTCGCCCAGGACTACGACAATCTCGGGATCGTGGTGCTCGACGACACGCCCGACGACAGCCTCGCCCGGATCGTGCGGGAGATCGCCGGCGACCGGGTCAGCTACCGCCATTTCGCCGACGACGCCGGCCTGATCGGCAAGCTGAACCGCTTTCTTGCCGATTGCCGCACCGACTGGGCGCTGATCGTGTGCGACGACGACCTCGTCTCGCCCTCCGCCGTCTCCCGCCTCGTCGCGGCCGCCGAGGCGGAGCGAGGCACCGCCCTGGTGCGCAGCCGCTACGAACTGATCGACGCCGACGGCCGTTCCGTCGGGCTCGACCGCGCGGCGCCGGAGCGCAGCAGCGCCACCGAATTCCTGAGGGAGATCTTCCAGCAGCCCAAGGCCACCTCGGTGCAGAACCTGACCGGGGTCCTCTTCCGGCCCGCCGCGTTGCGGGAACTGGGCGGCTTCCGGCCCTTCCACAAGGGGATCCATTCGGACCGCATCGCCTGGGCCATGCTGGGCGCGGGCGGTCCGGTGAGGGTCCTTCCCGATCCGCTGGTCAAGATCCGCCTGCACGGCGGCTCCCTCTCGTCGGAGCGTGCGCTCGACTACGAGGCCTACATCGCCACCAACCTCGACATGCGGGGCGTGTGCACCGCGATCCTCGCCGACGCCGGGCGCCGCTACACCGGCGACGACGACCGGCAGAACCTCGCGATCGCCGCCGAGAGGCTCGAGGCCTACGTCCAGCGCTCGCTGGCGCGCAGCCTGGACCGCGGCTACGTCGCGGCCCTCTGCCTGCGCGGCCCGGACCGCAGGCGTCATCTCGCGCGGCTGGCGGACCTCGTCCGGGAGATCCGGCCGAGGGGACTTCGCTCCCTGGCGCTCTACAGGGTCCTTGAATATGCGCCGGCCGCGATCGCGGCCCGTGTCCTCGGGGTGGTGGTGCCGCTCAAGCAGGCGCTGGTATTGGCGCGGTCGCGGCATGCGGCTCCGGGCGCCCGCGTCGACGACCCGGAGCCGTCGCGCCGGCGTCCTGTGACCGTCTCCTCATCGTGACGACCGCCGCCCGCCGGGCACAAAGCGCCGGAACTTCGCCGGCATCACGCGCTCCGCTTCCCGCCAGACGCCCATGGTGTACGACCTGAACAGGATCAGCATCGCGGCGAGGTAGATCGGCACGCCGGCGGCGACGCAGAGCGCCACCCGGACGACGAGGTGCATGTCGGCCAGGGGATAGACCCTGAGGACGGACACCGCCGCCCCCATCACGGCGGCGCCGGCGAGCGCCGGCGCGACCGCGCGGAACGCGTCGGAGACGGCGATCCCCGTGCCGATCCGGACGAGGCGCTGGGTGATCGGGATCATCGCATAGGCCCTGACCGACTGGCCGAAGGCGATGCCGAGCAGGCCGGCCGGCACGGTGACGGCCAGCGTTGCGACGGTGCTCAGAAGGTCGAGCGCGCTCTGCTTGAGGTTGAGGTCGGTTCGCCCGGTGGCCGCGAGGGCCGGTCCGTTGATGTAGACGAGCACCTGCGCCCCCACCGCCAGGGCGAGAAGGCTCATGATGATGCCGGCCTCCGACCATTTCTCCCCGAAGGCGAGCACCACGAAGTCGGGGGCGATCGCTGCCGCGCCGATGAAGATCGGGCAGGACAGCAAGGCGTAGACCCGCACCATGTCGATGTAGGCGGACTGGAACTGCTGCGGATCGTCCCGCAGCCGGGAGAAGGCCGACATGGCGACGTTCTGCACCGGCCAGAACACCACGGAGATCAGGGTGTAGAGGGCGTTCGAGGCCACCTTGAAGATGCCGAGCGCCGCAGGGCCGACGAACAGTCCGATGGCGAAGGACGGCAGCTGGCTGTTGGTGACGCCGAGCAGCGCGCTCCCGCCGAGCCGGACGGAATAGCCGCGCATCGGCCGCACGTCGGCGGCCGCGAAGGAGAAGCCCGGGCGGAAGCCGCTCCTCACCCACAGCAGCACCGAGGTTCCGAGCAGGGCGGCGATGCGGCTGATCACCAGCGCCCAAACGCCCCAGCCGTACCAGGCCAGCATGACGCCGCCGATGCCGCCCCCGATGCCGAGGATCATGCCGCGCTTGGCCAGCACGTCGAACTGGAAGGTGCGGCGAAGCTCGGCCACGTGGATGGCGGACAATCCTTCGATCAGCAGCAGCAGCGACAGCGAGGCGAGCACCAGCGCGAAGGTCTCGTCATATATCTTGTAGGCGATCGGCGCGACCACGCCCCCGAGCGCCACCGCCAGGCCGATGCTGATCACCATCACCATCCAGAAGGCCGACGTGGCCACCGACTGGTCCCACTCGGGCCGCTGCACCAGCGCGTCCGGTATCCCGTTGACCAGGGCGACCCGGCTCACGTCGATGAACACCATCGCGAACGCCACAAGCCCGATTTCCGCCGGCGAGAGCAGGCGCGCGATCGCAATGAAGACGACGAACGCCGAGATGTTCCGGACGGCCGCCCCGAATGCGCTCCACGCGACACCCAGCGCGAAATGGTGCCTGATGTTCATACGTGCGATGCCTTTCCGGGCCGCCGGCCCGCAGAACTTCGAGCATGCCGCAGGGGCGACCGTCCCGCTCGATCCGCCGGCGGTCCGGCGCTCGGGGGCAAGGGACGACGGCAGGTCCGCAGACCCGCCCCGGACACCCTGTCCTTGAAAACCTACGATTTGGTTCAACTCACGGAGCACGCCGCGCGGCGCACGGCGTTTGCAGAATGCAGACCCTTATCATAGAATCCGTGATGATCTGGGCTGGCCGTGACGGACGCCCCGGCGTTGGCGAGGCTCGAAGTTGGCAATCACGGGGATCACCGTCGTCGTCCCGGTCTTCAACAAGATGCCGGACCTGCGACGCAGCGTGGAGTCCCTGGCCGCCCAGACCGTCCCGCCCGACGCGATCCTCTTTGTCGACGATGGGTCCACCGACGGCGGTCGCGAGTACCTCGAGGCGCTCGGATGGCCGAACGCCCGCCTCATCCGCCGCGACCGGCCGGGGCCTGGCGGCTACGCTGCCCGGAACGAGGGCATCCGGCAGGCCGAAACGCCCTGGATCGCGTTCCTCGACGCCGACGACCAGTGGGCGCCCGGATACCTGGACGCCGTGACGGCCCTCGCCGCGGCCGCGGGCCGGGAGGTCGGCTGCCTGTTCACCGGCTTCGACAACGTCGCGCCGGACGGCGGCCGCTTCCTGCTGCGCTACTTCCGCCGCAACGCGGAGGCCGGCGTGCACCGGATGGACTTCGCCGGTCTCCTGGAGAACTGGCTCGCCGACGGGGACTGCCCGATCTGGACCAGCGCCGTGACAATCCGCCGCGACGTGCTGCTGGAGACGGGCATGTTTCCCGAGGATCGCTGCCGGCGCGGCGGCGACAAGGACACCTGGCTTCGGGTGATGCGCCACACCGCCGCGCTCTGCGACCCACGGCCGCACGCCATCTACCGCCGGGACTCCGTAAACATGGTCACGGAACGGGGCGTCACCACCTTCTCGCACTGCATCCGCCCGACCGTGGAGGGCCTGATCGAAGGCGCGCCTGCCGGCGAGGTCCGCCTGCTCAAGCGCCTGTGGAATCTCGAGGCCTACCTCTACGCCCGGCGCGCAGCGGCACGGGGGCAATTCAGCAGCGCGGCGCTGGACGGTTTCTACGCCGACGTGGATCCGCTGCGCTATCTCGCCCTGAGGCTGTTCCGCCTGTCCCTGGTCCGCCGCGGCATGACCCTCGCCCGCGGCCTGACCGGTTGACCGGCGGGGCGGCCGTCCGCCCGGGACCTGGCCTGCCGCCGCGACGGTCGCCGATGAGGCTCATTGTCACTCGAACTTCGGGTGGTGGTGCACTATATCTAAGTACATATTTTCATTATTCATTGTTCAGGAAGTCGCCATGAGCCCGATGATAGCTCCGTCCCGGCCCGACGCCCCGCGCTCGCGTCCATATCTCGACGAGATACAAGGCCTCAGGACCGTCGCCGCGCTGATGGTGGCGGTCTATCACATCTGGTTCAGCCGGGTGTCCGGCGGCGTCGACGTCTTCTTCGTCGTGGCCTCCTATTTCATGATCCTGTCCCTCACCAGGGAGGGCGGGCTGCCGTTTCGCGCGGTCTTCGCCTACCATGTCGCGACCCTTCGCCGTGTGATGCCGATGGCGACGACCGTGATCGTCGCCACCATTCTGATCGGGTACTTCGTCGTCCCGCAGGTGATGTGGTCGTCCGAGATCCGGCACGCGGCGGCGAGCATCGCGCAGGTCGAGAACTGGCGACTGGCCGTGAGCAACACGGACTACCTCGACGAGGGTCTGACCGCCTCGCTGTTCCAGCAGATGTGGGCGCTCTCGGTCCAGATGCAGTTCTACCTGCTGTTCCCGCTGCTCGCATGGGCGGCGGTCCGGATCGGGACGAGGAGCGGCGTCGCGCCGGCGCGGGCGCTCGTCGCCGCGTTCGCCGCAGTGTTCGCGGTTTCCTTCTCCTACAGCCTCTACATGACCGCGGAGAACCAGGCCTGGGCCTATTTCGACACCGGCGCCCGCGCCTGGGAGTTCGCGGCGGGCGCGATCCTTGCACTGACGGCCCACCGCATCGTGGTCTCGCCGGCGACGGCCAGGGTGCTCGGCATCGCCGGCCTCGCCGTCATCGTCCTCCTCGGCCTGGCGATGGACGTCTCGCGGCAGTTCCCCGGCTACGCCGCCCTCGTCCCGGTGCTCGGCGTCGCAGCGGTGATGATCGCCGCGCGCAACGGCGGGCGGGTGCCGGTGCTCACCTGGAAGCCGGTGATGCGGGCCGGCGACATCTCCTTCGCTTTCTACCTCTGGCACTGGCCGCTGCTGATCGCGCTCCGGTACGTGAACGGCGGCGAGGTCGGCCTCCTCGGCGGTGCCGCCGTCATCGTCGTTGCGGGCCTGCTCGCCTATGCCGGAACGGCTTTGCTCGAGACCCCGTTCCGCCGCAGTCCGCGGCTCGTCACGCGGCCGGCGCTCTCCCTGGTCCTGTCCGGGGCGCTGATGGTGCCGGCTGTGGCCGCGACGGGCGCCTGGGCGGCGGTGTTCTTCAGTGAGAAGCGGGAGGCCACGGCCGAGGCCCGCGCCTTCATGGTCGCGTCGGACGGCTACGCCACCCCAGACGGGGATCTCGTCCCGCACCCCGTGATCGTGCGCAGCGACTTGCCTGTCGCCTACGACGACGGCTGCCACCAGGAGAAGGACGATCCGACGCTGAAGGAGTGCGTCTACGGGCGGCCCGACGGCAGCATCACCATCGTCCTCGCGGGCGGATCGCACAGCACCCAGTGGCTGCCCGCCTTGCAAAAGATCGCCGAGCGCCGCGACCTGCGGATCGTGACCGCGCTGAAGAGCGCCTGCCTGCTCGGGGCGCCGGGCACCGGAACCTATAGCGATCCCTCGTGCGAGCTCTGGAACGAGCGCGCGCAGGCCCGGATCATCGAGATCCGGCCCGACCTGCTCATCACCATTGGAACCAGGGTCGAGACGGATCTCGAGATCATGGTCCCGGAGGTGGTCGAGGCCATCGGCCGGCTCGGCGCGGCCGGGATCCCCGTCCTCGCCCTGCGCGACAACCCGCGCTTCGAAGAGGATGCTCCGCTCTGCGTCGAGCTCAACGCGGACGACATGGGCCGCTGCGCCTCGCCGCGAAGCGAGATGTACCTCGACCCGCCGCCCTATCTCGGCCTCGACCTGCCGAACGTCCGCTTCGTCGACTTCAGCGACGACTTCTGCCCGGGAGACGCCTGTCCCGTGGCCGAGGACGGCCTGCTGCGCTACCGCGACCAGCATCACCTGACCATCGCCTACGTGCTGACATTCGTCGATCGGCTGGAACAGGCCATCGACGCGGCCCTGCGGGCGAGCGGCCGGACGCCGCTGGCGGCGGCGGACGGCTAGAACATGTACCGTTCAGATCCGATCGGTCTGAACGCCAGGATCATGCGTGGAGCCCTGGACCTGGAGCGATGTCCGGTCGATCAGGTGACGCCGCCTGACCGGGAGGCGCTCTGGGCCGGCCCCGGCTCGCCGACCGGGGCTCCGCCCAGCGCCGCCGCGGCGAGGTCGAGGTAGCGGCGGCAGCACTCGTCGACGCCGAAGTCCCCCGCCCTGAGGCGCCCCCGCTCGCGGTAGCCGGCGGCGATCGCGGGATCGGCCATCCGTCGCAGCGCCTCGGCCATGGCATTGACGTCGTCGACGGGCGTCATCACGCCGTGCGGCGCCATCGAGACCCCGGTCACCTCGCCCCGCGGGCGTTCGGCCAGGATCTGCGACGGTCCGGAGTTGCAGTCGGTGGAGATCACCGGCGCGCCGGACGCCATCGCCTCCACCAGCCCGTTCGGGAAGCCCTCCGCGTTGGAGGGCAGGGCGAAGATGCGAGCCCGCGCCATCAGGGCGAACGGGTTGCGGACGAAGCCGGGCAGCAGCACGCGGTCGCCGATCCCGACCTCGGCGGCGAGCCGGACCAGCGCCTCGCGCTCCGGGCCCTCGCCGAGGATCACCAGCCTGCCGTCGAGGCCCGAGGCCGCGAAGGCGCGGACGAGCAGGGCGAAGTTCTTCTGCCGCACCAGCCGGCCGACGCCAAGCACATAGGGCCCCTCGATCGCGACCTCGGGCGCCTCGCCCGCCTGCCGCTGGATCGATTCTATGTCCACGGGGTTAGGAAACACGTCGATGCGGGACGGATCGACACCGAAGTTGGCGACGAGATCCTCCTTGATCCCGTCCGACACGGCCACCACCCGGTGCGCACGGGGGTAGGCGATCCGGATCAGCGCCTTGGCCGGAGCGCTCCGCAACCCGCCGCCGAGGTGCGAGGAGGTATGGACGCGCTCGCTGACGATCCAGGGCGCGGTGCGGCCCGCGTTGGCCACAGCCGCGGCCACGTTGGCGCGGGTGAGGAAACTGAAGGTGAGATCCGGCTCGACTCGCTTGACGAGTCGACGCGCTTCGATGAGGCTTGTGAGCGTGCGCTTCCGGCAGTTAAGCTGGTGGACGCGAACCCAGTCGGGCACCAGATAAGCCTGAGGCCCGCGGTCGAGCAGCGCGAGTTCGACGCTCGCCAGCCGCCTTAATGATTCGCTCCGGCCGAGGATGGTCGAGAGCACCCGCTCCGCCCCGCCGCCGGTCATGGAGTTGATCATGAACAGGACGCGCTTCTGCACACGAACCCCGAATTCTGGAGGCATTGACGCCCATCCCCGCGAATCTGGGCATATTCACCATCTCAAATGATAGCGACAATCAGCCACTCGGCACACGTTTAGAGCCGTAGTATCGTTTATTCATTATTTAATTCTTGGTTGGACAAAAATGGTCAAGATTATCGTTGTCGGCACCCGGGGCATGCCTGGTGTGATGGGGGGCGTTGAATCCCATTGTGAGGAACTTTACCCCCGGATCAAGGCCATCGAACCGGATATTGAGATAGACGTCATGGCGCGCCGGCCCTATGTCGGCGGCGAAACGCGATTTCACGGGGGCGTACGTGTCGTCCCGGTGCCGTCCACGCGATCGGAAGCCGTCGAGGCGCTGCTCTCGACGTTCCTCGCGCTGGTCAAGGACGCCGCCTCCGGGCGCGGCGACATCCTGCACATCCACGGCATCGGGCCGGCGCTGCTGACCCCGCTCGGCCGCCTGCTCGGCTACCGGATCGTCGTCACCCACCACGGCCGCGACTACGAGCGCGCCAAGTGGGGCCCGCTGGCGCGAACGGCGCTGCGGGTCGGAGAAAGGCTCGGCGTCACCTTCGCCGACGCGGTGATCGCGGTGGCGCCGTCGCTGACCGAGGATCTCAGGAGCCGCTTCCCGCGGCAGCGCGGGCGGATCGTCCACATCCCGAACGGTGCGCCGGCAGAGCCCGAGCCGGTCGACTGCGACCCGCTGGAGCGGTTCGGCCTGGCCCCGAGGGGCTATCTGCTGGCCGTCGGCCGGCTCGTGCCGGAGAAGGGCTTCCACCTTCTCGTCGACGCCTACCGCTCGGCCGGGCTCGAGCGCAAGCTGGTCATCGCCGGAGGCAGCGACCACGAGACCGCTTACAGCCGGTCGCTTCTGGCCAGCGCCGGGTCGGACGTGGTGTTCACCGGCCGGCTGCCGCGCTCCGAGGTCCGCAAGCTCGCCGAGAATGCCGACCTGTTCGTGCTGCCTTCCTTCCACGAAGGGCTTCCGATCGTCGGCCTCGAGGCGCTGGCCGCCGAGGTGCCGATCCTGATCAGCGACATCGCCGCGAACCGGGACCTCGGGCTGCCCCCCTTCAACTACTTCCCCGCCGGCGACCGTGACGCCCTGATCGGCAAGCTCCGCGTGCCGGGTGCGTCCTTCGCCGTCGACTACGCCTCGCTGCGCGGCCCGTTCGACTGGAACGGTATCGCCCGACAGACACTTGAGACCTATCACGGACTGATGTCGCGGCGACCGAGCACGAAGGCGCGCAAACGCTCGGTTTCGAAGGTCGCCGGACAAACGCAGGACTAGGGCGCTTTCCGATCAGGTGGACTCACCTGGTCGACGAGAAACCGCTCCAGTTTCAAACTTGAGCATATTCTTGTCATTCGGATCGGTTTCGATCGGAACGGAATATGCTCCCGCGGGGCGAGACGCTCCGCCCGCTCTGGCTCGGGATATCGCAATGCTTCGCCTGCTACTGGCTCTTCTGGCGCTCGGGATCGCCGGGCTTGCGGCCGCGCACGCGGCCGACGTCTACGTCGCCCCCAAGGGGATGGGCGCGGAGGACGGTTCCTCGATCCACGACGCGGCGTCCTTCTCCAAGCTCAACGAAATGATCGAACGCGCCGGGCCCGGAGGGCGGGTGCTGCTGCGCACCGACCTCGGTCCCTATCGCGCCCGCTATTTCGGGATCAAGACGGGCGGTGCACCGGGCTCGCCGGTCACCCTGACCGGCGTCGGCATCGACGGCGAGCCGGCCCTCGTGGAGGCCGTCGGTCGAAACCGGAAACGCTTCTTCGACCTCGGCGACGGCGCCGACCACCTGGTCTTCTCGGGCTGGCGCTTCTCCAAGGTCGGCGAAGGCGCGTTCTACCTCTTCGGCGCGCGGACCGGCCTCACGCTCGAGCGGGTGGACGGCACGGACCTGCGCAACCTGGTCAACATGGACGGCGAGGCGAGCCTCACCGACTTCACCTTCCGGGGGCTGACCTCCTCGAAGTTCTCCAAGGGCTTCGTCCAGCTGACCAACGCCTCCGACGGGCTGATCGAGGACATCGATATCGACAGCGCCTTCACCGACGGCGACCCGCTCCCCTTCGGCGTCCACATGGACGGCGTGTCGCACGACGTCACCATCCGGAACATGCGGGTTCGCAACCTGCTGAACAGCGCCGAGGGGAACCCGGAGAAATACTGGAACGGGGACGGCATCGCCCTGGAGAACGACACCTTCGGCGTCACCATCGAGAACGTCCACGTGGACGGCTCCAGCGACAGCGGCTTCGATCTCAAGGGCGGCACGGCGGAGCGGCCCCATGTCGTGACCGACGTCAGCGCGAACAACGTCAAGCGCGGCCTGCGGGTCTGGGGCGTCACCCGGGCGGACGGCGTCACCATCACCAATCTGGCGCTGCCCTCGGCCGTGCAGCCGGACGGGAGCGTCGTTACCCAGACGCAGTCCGCCGGCAACACCGTCGCCGTCTGGCTGCGGGAGGGCGCGGTGCTCGAGCTCGGGCGCGTCACCATCGACGGGGAGCCGCTCACGGAGGACGACATCGACATCCACGGCGGCCTGGCGACGGTCACTCCGCTCCAGTGACCGGCACCCGCGCGGCGAGGCCGCGCACCGGCGCCGGGATGATCGGCGCCCTCGCAATGGCCCGGCTGGCGCGGGCGCGGGCCAGCGCCCTCGACCGGTCACGGCAGGCGATGGTGTAGCCGATGATCAGCGCGTAGGCGATATTCCCTTCGATCATCCAGTGCGGCATCGTGGCCATGTTGAGGATGAAGAAGCCCGCGTGGGCGGCCAGGATGCCGGTCTTCCTCTCGCCGGTGACCGACAGCGCGACGACCAACATCCGCGCCCAGATCCAGATCGTAAGGAGCGCGCCGACGACGCCGAATTCGTAGAGGTGGGAAACCAGCGTGTTGTGGGCGTAGGTGATCACGCCGCTGTCGCCCCAGGAATCCGGCCCGAAGCCGAAGATGTTCTGCAGCAGCGGCGCGTTCGCCCAGGCATAGATGTAGCTCGCCCACAGATAGGGGCGGGACGACAGCAACCGCGCCTCCACGAAAGTGTACTCGTAGGGCGCCTTGAACAGCCCGGGCAGCTGGACGACCGTGTCGAAGAGTTCGGCGAAGCGCTCGGTGAACAGCGAGGCCAGCAGCACGATGCCCAGCGCGAGCGCCGGACCCAGCACGATCAGCGCGATGACACGCTTGCTCCGCTCGAAGGTCCGGACGGAGCGGGCGAACACCCACTCCAGCAGGATCGGCACGCTGGCGAGGAGCGTCGTCCGGTAGTTGGCCATCACGATGCCGAGCACGGTCAGCACCATGCCGGCGGGCCCGATCGTGCTGGCCGGCCGGAACGGGATCGAGACGAGGACCAGGAACGCGAACAGCGAGACCGAGAAGGCCGCCTCGTGGTTGTAGCCACCGATGAAGCTGGCGGACCCGTCGCTCTCCGACGCCTTGGCGATGCCGAGGGCGATCGACGCACCCTGGTAGAGCAGCAGCGGGACGAAGGAGGGCAGCAGCAGCCGGACGGTCTTCGCCGGACCGTGCTTGCGCAGGACCATGTACATCGCGCTCGCCAGCACGACCATGTAGAGCCACTTCAGCATCACCTCGATGAAGCCGGTGAACGCCAGGTTGGCGAGGGCGCTCACGCCCGCCCAGCCGAGGAACGCCCAGATCGGCAGGTATTCCCGACGCCGGAACTCAGCCGGCCTGATCAGGAGGACGCCGACACCGACGACCAGCGCGGAGCCGAGGGCGTTGATCGAGAGGCCCGGCAGGATCTGGTCGTAGGAGATGCCCGGGAACGCCGACATCGTGAAGCGCAGGTAGATCGCCAGCGCCAGGAACTGCGCGAGCCGGTCGGTGGTGCCGCGCACCTTGAGGAGCACGATCACCATACAGAGCGCGGTGATCGCGTAGGCGACGATCCCGGGCAGAGGGGGTGAAGCCGACTGGAACAACGGTCCGTGACTGCCTCTTCCGGCACCGCCAGAGACTCGGAACTTTCGGCGGTGCGTTCAGCTGTCTTGACTCATACGCCGCTCCGAGTCCAGACGTGGTGGCTGAATGCCGGGTGCGGCGGGACCCTGGGCGCGCTTGCGGCGGGCATCCGCCCCGGCCCGGCGGCTACGCCGCGCGCCCGTCCCGCGCGGCGCCGGCCGCGAAAGAGGGCAGCTCCCGGCAACCCCCGCGGGCCGGAGGTTCCGTTCATCATGTTGAACGATTGCCCTCGCTCTAACGTTCTCAGACGGTTAAGATTGTGTTAGTCGGTTCCTTAGATTTCGGTAGCGGAGCCCTTCGCCCTGCTTGCTTGTCCGCGTTCCGTTCCGCGTGACGTTGTTGATATTCGGCCTGCTTCGGCGGCCTTGGCCCGGAATGTCGGGATTTGGACACTGATGACGGGCGGGGCGGCGACGCGGGTTCGCCCAGCCCCGGCCGCAATCTCTGAGTAACGAGTGAGGTGGCAACTTTGTATTATATTGGTTGTCCGGGCCGCATCATGGCGACCCGAACATTCTTCGAAATGGACCGATGATGCTTTACAATCGGATCGACACGGCGGACGTCCGCGGCCCCGATTCCTGGGGCGACGGCGATCAGGGCGCCAGCCCCTCCGAAGCGCTCGAGCTGCTGCTTGCCGCGGCACGCCGGCAATGGAAGATCGTGGCCGTCTTCGTGGTCGTGGCCGTGTCGCTGGCCGCCGCCTACATCGCCACGGCGGTGCCGCTCTACACATCGACCATCAACATCATCGTCAACGAGAACCCCGCCCGGGTGGTCAGCGACCTGGCCGATCCGGTGATGGGAGTCCGCGACGACTCCGCGCGGATCCTGAGCGAGGTCGAGATCCTCCGCTCCGAGAAGGTCGCGATGCGGGTGGTGGACGTGCTCGACCTGTCGAACAACCCGGTCTTCATGGCCAGCGACGGCGACCCGATCGACCTCGCCAAGGATTTCATCCGCCAGGGGATCCAGCTCGCGACCGGCTCGACCGGAGGGGGCGAGGTCGAGGACGACACGGACGCCATGCGCCTTGCGGCGATGTACCGTGTCCTCCGGAACACCGACGTCTCGCGCGTCGGCCAGACCTTCGTCCTCTCCGTCAGCTTCACGTTCCGCGACCCGGAGCTGGCCGCGACCATCTCGCGCACCGTCGGCGAAGCCTATCTCGCCGAGCAGCTCGAGGCCCGGTACGCCGCGACCCGAAGCGCCAGCGACTGGCTGCAGAAGCGCATCGCGGACCTGAAGAAGCGGTCGATCGACTCCGACATCGCGGTGCAGAGGTTCAAGGTCGCGAACGGCCTGATCGCCGCCCAGGGATCCCTTGTGTCGGACCAGAACCTCTCCCAGTTGAACACCCGGCTCGTCGAGGCGCAGGCGGCGACGGCGCAGGCGGAGGCCCGCTACGAGCGCATCCAGTCGATTATCGAGGCCGGCGACCCGGACGCCGTGGTCAGCGACGCGCTCGACAGCTCGCTGATCAACCAGCTCCGCACCCGTTTCCTCGAGGCGTCCAAGCGGGAGGCCGAGATCTCCGAACAGCTCGGCCCGGAACACATCTCCGCGACGCGGCTCCGCGCGGAAATGTCCGAGTACCGCCGCCTCATCTTCGAGGAGCTCCGCCGGATCGCGGACAGCTACAAGAGCGAGGTCGAGGTCGCCCGGCTCGGCGAGCAGGCGATCTCCAGAAGCTTCTCGGACGCGATGGACCTCAGTGGATCCAACTCCGAGCTCATGGTCCAGTTGCGCGAGCTCGAGCGTGAGGCGGAAACCTACCGCGCGCTCTACCAGTCGTTCCTGCAGCGCTACCAGGAGGCGGTGCAGCAGGAGAGTTTCCCGGTCGCCCAGGCCCGCATCATCACCGAGGCGAAGATCCCGAACTTCCCGAGCCATCCGCGCAACTCGATGGTCATGGCGCTCGCCGTCGCGATCGGGCTGTTCGCCGGCGCGGGCGTCGGCGCCGTCCGGGAATTCCGCGACCGCTTCTTCCGCACCGGCGACCAGGTCCGGGAGGAGCTCGGCCTGAGCTTCCTCGGCTCGACGCCCATGGTCAGCAGCCGTCCGTCGCCGAACGCCAGCCGGCGCTCGGCGGACCACATCCACCCCGGCGTCCTCCACAAGGTGAACGCCGCCTCCAGCCATGTTCTCGACCACCCGCTGTCCCAGTTCGCCGAGACCATGCGCAGCGCCAAGCTGGCCGCTGATGTGACGATGCGAGACCGCAAGCCGAAGATCATCGGCGTGACCTCGATCATCCCGGGCGAGGGCAAGAGCACGGTGTCCATCAACTTCGCCGAGATGCTGGCCTCCATGGGCATCAAGACCCTCCTGATCGACGGCGACCTCCGCAGGCCCGGCCTGACCAAGGCGGTGGCGAGCCACGCGCGCGAAGGACTGGTCGAGGCGCTGGTCGAGCGCCGTGAAATGGGCAAGCTGCTGTTGAGAAACCCGGACACCGGGCTTTCCGTGCTGCCGGCCTTCGCCCAGTTCCGCATCAACCACACCAGCGAACTGCTCGCCTCCGACGCCATGTCGGAACTGCTCGAGGAAGCCGGCAAGACGTTCGAATACGTCGTGATTGACCTCCCGCCGATCGCCCCGGTGATCGACGCCCGCGCCATCTCCAGCAAGATCGACGGGTTCATTCTCGTCGTGGAGTGGGGGAAGACCTCGCGCAAGGTGGTCAAGAACCTCATGCGCTCCGAGCCGCTGATCACCGAGCGTTGCCTCGGAGTCGTCCTGAACAAGGTCGATCCGAGCAGGCTCAAGTACTACGCCGCGCATGGTACGAGCGAATACTACAGCCCGACCTACAGGAGCTACTACAGGGGCGGGCGCCACTGACCTTTGGGACGCTTGAAGCGCTCCCGGCCGGAGCGTGAAGTTGTCGCGACCGGCGACCCGCACCGGCGCCGGCCGGTGGGCGCCCGCCGGCGGCCGGCGGCGCAAAGTCCGCGGCGACCGGCGGGACAGCCCTGCGGGTGGCGTGACAACGGTGGCGGGATTCGATATATTAATTATTGGTTAATGAATGTTCCTCCGCCTCGATTGGTCGGCCGCCTCGATTGGTCGTATAGATCTTTTCGCATCTCTATCTCGCGGCTCGCCCGGCCGGCATCTGAACCGTGGCGGCATCGTGGATCCAGGGTTGTTTTCCATCCGCCGGCTCGTCAAGGACGTTGCGCCCCTCATGAGTGACCGTGCCGCCGCCACCGAGCTCAGCATCGTGGTCCCGGTGTTCAACGAGCGGGCCAACGTGGCGGAATTGGTAAGCCGTCTCGACGCCACGCTCGACGGCATCCGCTGGGAAGTCATCTTCGTGGACGACTCCTCGCCGGACGGCACCGCGCACGAGGTGCGGCGGCTCGCGCGCATCGACCGCCGCGTCCGGCTGATCTCGCGGCACAATCGTCGGGGGCTGTCCTCGGCCGTGGTCGAGGGCGCGCTCGCGGCCGCGGCCGACGTCATCGCGGTCATGGACGGCGACCTCCAGCACGACGAGACCACGCTGCCGCGGCTCTACCGCGAGGTGGTCGAGGGCCGGGCCGAACTCGCCTCGGCCAGTCGCTTCCTCGACGACGACGGAGCCGCCGGCCTGTCCTCCGAGCGGCGGCTGAAGATCAGCAGCACCGGCATCCGTCTTGCGAACCGCTTCTTCCACCTCGAGATGTCCGACCCGCTGACCGGCTTCTTCGTGATGCGCCGGAGCGTGCTCGACCGCGCATTGCCGAACCTCTCGGGCATCGGCTTCAAGATCCTGCTCGACCTCGTCACCGCCGCCCGGCCGCGGCCGAAGGTGGTGGAGGTGCCGTTCACGTTCCGCTCCCGCCTGCACGGGGAGTCCAAGCTGGACAACCGGGTGATGTACGACTTCTTCCTGTTCTTCCTCGAGCAGAAGGTCGGCCGCTTCCTCCCGGTTTCGGCGCGGTTCATCTCCTTCGCCCTGATCAACAGCGTCGGGATCCTTGTGCACCTCGCCGTGCTCATGGCGTCGGTGAACATCGGCACCAGCTTCGCGGTGGCGCAGCTCCTCGCCACGGCGCTGTCGATGTTCTTCAACTTCTCCATCAACAACGCGGTGACCTATCACGACCGCAGGCTGAGGGGCTCCGACTTTTTCACCGGCTTCGTGGTCTTCTCGGTCCTCTGCTCGGTCGGCATATTCGGCAACGTCGGGGTGGCGACCCTCCTTCACAAGGAGTTCGCAGCCGTCTGGTACGTCTTCCCTGCACTCGCCGGGGCGCTGATCACCGTCGTGTGGAACTATGTCGCAACACACGCTTTCGTCTGGGGGCGCCAGCGGCTGTTCGCCTCCGGCCGCTCCGCCGCGGAACGGGCCGGGACGGCTCCGGCGGGCGCCGGCCCCGGAACGCCATGACCGACCCGCACGGCAGATCGGTCTTCCGATTTGAAGGTATTCATTTGCATCGACAGGTGTAGCATGGCCATTTCCCAGACCGGGGCGCGCAAATCCCCCATTGGCGAGACGTTGCGGGCGCTCTACGAGCGGCACCAGACGCTCGTGAAGTATTTCCTCATCGGCTGCACTGCCAGCGCGATCGACGTCATCCTTTTCTTGCTCATCTTCAACGTCCTCGGACAGACACCGCTCGTGGCGCACTCGGTCTCGGTGCCGGCGGCGGTGCTGTTCAGCTTCGTCGTGAACGCACGCCACAACTTCAGGACCACGGACCACGTCTGGCTCCGGCTTCTCTCCTTCGCCCTGGTCTGCCTGGTGGGCTACGCCTGCGGCTACGCGGTGATCGAGGCGGCGATGGCCGTCGGCTTCGGCGCGAATGTGGGAAAGGTGCTCTCGCTGCCGGTCGTGTTCATCGTTCAGTACATTCTGAACAGCAGGATCACGTTCCGGAGGAGGGTGGCCTGAAAACCGATCGAGAGTTGCGGAGTCCTTCATGACCAGACCGCACATCGCCATCATCGGCGGCGGCTTCACCGGGCTGACCGCGGCCTACCGTCTCTCCCGGCAGGGCGTGAAGGTGACCGTGTTCGAGGGCTCGGACCGTCTCGGCGGCCTCGCCGCCGGCTTCGAACTCGCCGGCCATCGCGTCGAGCAGGCCTACCACTTCCTCTACCGCACCGACGAGTACATCCTCGCCCTGGCCGACGAACTCGGCGTCAGGAACCGGCTGAAGTTCCACAAGTCGTCGGTGTCCACGTTCTACGGCGACACGCTCTACCCGATGGAGACCCCCGTCGATCTCCTGAGCTTCAAGCCGCTGAGCTTCGTCAACCGCATCCGGGCCGGCGTGACGGTGCTCTGGCTGCAGCGCGAGAAGAACTGGCGCAAGCTGAGCGAGATCACCGCGCTCGAATGGCTGCGCAAGTACGCCGGCCGCCAGGTCGCCGACGTGATCTGGGAGCCGCTGCTGCGCGGCAAGTTCGACCGCTACTTCGACAAGGTGACCATGTCCTGGCTGTGGGGCCGGGTGCTGCAGCGCGTCGACAGCCGCGACAAGACGGCCGGCGGCGAGGTGCTCGGCTACTTCGACGGCGGGTTCCGCTGCATCACCGACGGGCTGGAGGCCACGATCCGCGCCGCCGGCAACGAGATCCGGCTGGGCACCCAGGTCTCGTCCCTCAGCCACGACCCGGAGACGGACCAGGTGGTCGTCACCACCGCCGCCGGCGAGGAGCGCTTCGACCGGGTGCTCGCCACCGTGCCGAGCCACGTGCTCGCCCGGATGATCGAGCCCTACGAGAGCCGCGATCCGTCCTACTTCCGGCGCATCCGCAGCATCGACTACCTCGACGCCTGCGTTCAGGTGTTCGCCACCGACCAGAAGTTCACGAAGTACTACTGGCACAACATCAACACCCCGAACGCACCTTTCGTGGTGTTCCTGAGCCTCACCAACCTGGTGGGCAGCGAATCCTACAACGGCCTCAACATCTACTACATCGGCGACTACGTTCCGCCGGAGCACGAGTACATGTCGATGGACGCCGACGCGCTGAAGCGGCGCTGGTATGGCGAACTGAAGAAGATCTTCCCGGAGTTCGATCCCTCCCGGGTCGTCGACGACGCCCTCTTCCGGATGCGCAACGCCCAGCACATCGTCGACATCGGCTTCGAGCAGAACAAGCTGGTGCCGCACGAGACGCCTTGCCCCGGCGTCCTGATGTGCAATTTCTCGCAGATCTACCCGATGGACCGGGGCACCAACTATGCGGTCCGCGACGGGAACCTGATGGCCGAAAGACTCCTCGACAGCCTGGCCGGCCACTCGGGCGAGCGGCCGGACCGGGCCGGCTCCGCGGCCGCAGCCTGACCTCGCGGCGCCGGCGCGGGCGGTGATCGACGCACTGGCGCCGCGCCCGCACAGCGGCTATAGAGTGGCCCGGGCCCCAGTGGCGGAATCGGTAGACGCAAGCGACTCAAAATCGCTCGCCTTACGGCATCCCCGTTCGAGTCGGGGCTGGGGCACCAGTTTCTCCCTCGCGCTTCGCCGCCTCCCTCCCCGACCGGATCCTGCCGTCTTAATCGGCACTTAAGCCCGCCGTGCGAGCGTGCCTCGACGTGCGGGAGCCGGACATGGGCGGAACTCGGAAGACGGGGCGGAGCAACGGGGGCGGGGCGGGGCCTGCGCGGCCGTCGGCCGCCGCCGTGCTCGGCCACGAGATCCGCGGCCCGCTCGGGGCGGTGGTCGCCCTCTCCGACCTGCTGCTCGCCCGCGACCTTCCAGGCGACCAGCGCGGCCTGGTCGAGCTGATCCGCCTCGCCGGCAGCCATGCGCGCGCGGTCGCGGAGGACCTCGTCGACGACGCGGGCCTCTCCTCCGGCCGCCTCCGGCCCGCGGCGGCGGCCTTCGAACCGGCCGAGACGGCGCGCACGCTCGCCGCGCTGTGGGCCCCGCTCGCCGGCGCCGAGCGCCCGGTGGAGGTCCGCTGCGCCGACGACCTGCCGCCCCGGATCGTCTCCGACGAGCGGCGCATCCGGCAGATCCTGTTCAATCTGGTCAGCAACGCCACCCGCTACGCGGCCGGCGGCGCCATCACCCTCCGCGTCGCCCGCTCCGCGCGCGGGATCGTCTTCGAGGTGCGCGACGAGGGCGGCGGGCCCGCGGAGCCCGGGGGCGGCCTCGGCATCGGGCTCTCCGTGTCGCGCCGCCTCGCCGCCGCGCTCGGCGGCCGCCTGCGGCTCGCCCGCCGGCGCACGGGAACCGTCGCCCAGCTGGAGATCCCGGTGGTCCTCGATGCGGCCAACCCGGACGAGGGCCGGACCGCGGCCCCGGCACCGACGGCGGAGGTCGTGCCGGCCGCGCCGCGGCCGACGCCCGACTGGCCGCTCGCAAGATCGGAGGCGCTCGTCGTCGACGACAGCGCCATCTCGCGCCTGCTGATGACGGCGATGCTGACCTCCTTCGACATGGCGGTCTCGAGCGTTTCCGGCGGCGGCGAGGCCGAAGCCTTCGTCGCCGCGCGGCGCCCGGACGTGATCGTGATGGACTGGTCGCTGGCGGGCGAAACCGGCGCGGAGGTGATCGACCGCCTGCGGCGGACGCTCGGCGAGGCGATGCCGCCCATCGTGCTGGTCACCGGCGAGCGGCGGCTGCCGCCCGTCGCCGGCATCGCCGCCCGGGTCGCCAAGCCCTTCACCCCGCGCGAGCTCTTCGAGGCACTGTCGGGCGCGCTCCGACCGGCCCGCGCGGTGGCCGCCGTCCGCTGACGCGGCGGCGGCGCGAGCAAAGCGCACGTTAACGGTGCCGGGCGCAGGATGCCGCTACGACCCGGAGCGCCGCCGCGCTCCCATCCGGAGTGTTCCCGTTGATCGCCGTGCTGGCCGACAGGATGAGACGCGTTCTGCCCGACGGGCAGGCGGCCAGGCTCGACGCGCTCCTCGCGCGCGCCTCCGCGGACACGCTCCTCGCCGGCCGGACCGCCCTCTCCGCCTTCTCGCTGCGCGTCGCCGGCGCGGCGATCGCCTATCTCTCGCAGATCCTGCTCGCCCGCTGGATGGGCATCTTCGAGTACGGCGTCTTCGTGGTGGTCTGGGTGTGGATCACCATCCTCAGCCAGCTCGGCAACTTCGGCTTCTCCTCCTCGGTGATCCGCTTCATCCCGCAGTACCAGGCGACCGGCGACGCCGGCCGGCTGCACGGGGTGATCCGGGCCGGCCGCCTCGTCTCGCTCGGCTTCTCGACGCTGCTGGCGGCGGCCGGCGTCGGCATCGTGTGGGCGGTGCCCGGACTCGTCGAGGAGCACTACCTCGTCCCGATCCTGCTCGGCGCGATCTGCCTGCCGATGTTCTGCCTGACCGAGGTGCAGGACGGCATCGCCCGCTCCTTCCACTGGTCGCAGCTCGCCTTCGGGCCGAGCTACATCTGGCGGCCGCTGGCGATCCTGGCCGCCATGGCGGCCGCCCACGAGGCCGGCCTGCCGATGACCGCCGTCACCGCCTGCACGGCGGCGATCGTCGGCACCTGGCTCACCGCGGTGGTGCAGCTGGTCCTCGTCGACAGGCGCACCGCCGCCGCGGTGCCGCGGACGACGCGGCGATACGACCTCAGGACCTGGGTGCTCGTGTCCCTGCCGATCCTGCTCTCGGAGGGCTTCTACTCCCTGCTCACCTCGGTCGACGTGCTGATGGTCTCGGCCTTCGCCGGGCCGGAGGACGTCGCGGTCTACTACGCGGCGGCCAAGACGCTGGTGCTCGTCCACTTCGTCTTCTATGCCGTGCGCGCCGCAAGCGGCCCCCGCTTCTCCTTCCACCACCACGGCGGCAACCCGGAGGCGCTCCGGGACATGATCCGCACCTCGATCCGCTGGACCTTCTGGCCCTCGGTCGCGGTCTCCGCCGTGGTGCTCGCCTTCGGCGAGGTCCTGCTGTCGCTGTTCGGCAGCGGCTTCACGGAGGGCTGGCCGCTGCTGGCGGTGCTGGTCGTCGGCATTCTCGCCCGGGCCTCGATCGGTCCGGTCGAGAGCCTGCTGACCATGGCCGGGCACCAGACGAGCTGCGCCATCGCCTTCGGCATCGCCTTCGCCGTGAACGTCGCGCTCAACCTCGTGCTGATCCCGGCCTTCGGCCTCACCGGCGCCGCGGTTGCCACATCGACGGCCATGGTCGTCGAGGCGGTGGCCGTATCCGTCGCGGTGCGCCGCCACTTCGGCTTCGTCGCCACGGTGTTCAGCCTCGACACCGTAGGCCCGCGGGCCGCCTCGGAGACCCCGTCATGAGCGCCCTGCTCTACCTCCAGGATCGCCCCGCCGCGCGCGCGGCTCCCGCCGGCAGGCGAGCCGACGCGGTGCCGCTCGGCGAGGCGCTCACCGACCTTCCGGCCTGGACGGACCTCGCCGACGCCGCGCTGGAGCCGAGCGTCTTTTCCGGGCCGGCCATGGCCGCCGCGGCGGCGGGCACCGTGGAGCAGGAGCACTGGACCGCGGTGCGGGCCTTCGACGGCGACCGGCTCGACGGGCTGCTGCTGGTCCGGCCGGCGTGGTCGATCCCCCTCGTCGGCCCGCGGCTGGTCGACGGCTTCCACAGCCACTACGGCCCGCGGAACCCGCCGCTGCTGCGCCGCGACTGCCCGGACGCGGCCGACCGGCTGGTCGAGGCGCTGGCGGCCGAGGCGAAGGTGGTCCGGCTCGCCAACCAGGCGCTGGAGGGCCCGGCGACGGCGGCGATCACCGCGGCCGTCCTGCGCCGCGGCGGCGAGGTCGTCGTCGCCGACGCCCACCACCGCGCGCTCCTCGAGGCGGCGCGGCCCGCCGCGGAGGCGGTGGGGCCGAGCCTCGTCGGCCGGCGCCTGCGCGACCTCGACCGGCAATGGCGGCGGCTCGGCGACCCGGTGCACCGGCACGAGACCGAGCCCGGCCCGATCGACGCCGCGCTCGAGGCCTTCATCGACCTCGAGCAGCTCGGCTGGAAGGGCGCTCGCCGCAGCGCCCTCGCCGACGACGGCCGCCGTCTCGCCTTCGCCCGCCGCCTCGTCCATGCGCTGGCCGCGGACGAGCGCGTGCGCGCCGACACGCTGGCCGTGGACGGGCGGATCGTCGCCGTGGTGCTGACGCTGGTCTCCGGCGACACCGGCTTCTTCTGGAAGATCGCCCACGACCCGGCGCTCGCCGCCTTCTCCCCCGGCGTGCAGGTTGCCCGGCGGGCGACCTTGCGGCTTCTCGCCGACCCCGCGATCCGGGTCGTCGACAGCCTCGCCACCGCCGACCACCCGCTGATGGACCGGCTGTGGAACGGCCGGATCGCGATCGGCACCCTGTTCCTCGCGCTCGACGCCGGCGCCGTGCCGCTCGCCCGGCGCCTCGCCGCCGCGCACGAGACGCACATGCGCCTTCGCGGCGAGGTGCGCCGCCTCGCCGCCCGGCTCAGGCTCTGACCGCGCCCTCCGCCTCGCGCCGGGCGAGGTCGCGGAAGCCGCGGCGGATCAGCTTGCCGCTGGTGGTCATCGGGATCTCGTCGACGAAGCCGATCTCGCGCGGATACTCGTGCGCGGAGAGGCGACGGCGCACGTGGTCGCGAATCTCCCGTTCCAGCTCCGGTCCCGGCCGCACGCCGGGCTTCAGCACGAGATAGGCCTTGACGATCTCGGTGCGCACCGGGTCCGGCTTGCCGACGGCGACGGCGAGCTTGACCGCCGGATGCGAGATCAGGCAGTCCTCGATCTCGCCCGGGCCGATGCGGTAGCCGGCGGATGTGATGACGTCGTCGTCGCGGCCGACGAAGGAGATGTAGCCGTCGCCGTCGGCGACGCCGCTGTCGCCGGTGGTCATCCAGTCGCCGACGAACTTCGCCGCCGTCGCCGCCTCGTCGCCGGCATAGCCGAGGAACATCACCGGGTCCGGGCGGCGGATCGCGATCTGCCCCGCCTCGCCCGGCGGCAGCGGGCGGCCCGCCCCGTCGATCACCGCCACCACATGGCCGGGGATCGGCTTGCCGATGGCGCCCGGGCGGCCGACGCCGAGGGCGTGGGCGGAGCCGATCACCGCGTTGCACTCGGTCTGGCCGTAGAACTCGTTCACCGGCACCCCGAGCGCCTCCATCCCCCAGTCGTAGGCCTCGCGGCCGAGCGCCTCGCCGGCCGAGCCGACGGCGCGAAGGCAAAGGCCGTAGCGCTCGCGCACCCGCCCGAGCGGGCGCATCAGCTTCAGCGCCGTCGGCGGCAGGAAGGCGTTGGTGACCCGGTGGTCGGCCATCAGGCGGCAGGCGAGGTCCGGGTCGAACTTCTCGAAGCGGTGGGCGAGCACCGGCACCCCGGCGGCCAGCGCCGGCAGGAGGGCATTGAGCAGGCCGCCCGCCCAGGCCCAGTCGGCCGGCGTCCACATCAGGTCGCCGGGCCGGCCGAGGCCGTCCTGGGCGAGGTCGATGCCCGGGCGGTGGCCCTCGAGCACCGAGTGACCGTGCAGCGCCGGCTTCGGCATGCCGGTCGTGCCGGAGGTGAAGATCATCAGCGCCGGGTCGCGCGGGCCGGTGGCCGCGGGCTGGTGGCGATCGGAGGCGGCGGCGAGGAGATCCGCCCAGGCCCGCGCGGCGGGGGCCGGCCCGTCCACCGAGATCACCGTCGACAGATCCGGCAGGCGATCGCGGAGCGCCTCCAGCCGCTCGGCGCCGGCAGCCGTGGTGACCACCGCGCGGGCGCCCGCCCGGTCGAGGCGGTAGGCGAGCGCGTCGGAGCCGAACAGCGTCGACAGGGGCAGCGCAACCGCGCCCATGCGGTAGGCGGCAAGGTGGGCGACCGCCGCCTCGAGCCCCTGCGGCAGCAGGATCGCCAGCCGGTCGCCGGGCGCGAGCCCGAGCGCCACGAGCGCATTCGCCGCCCGGGCCGTCAACGCCGACAGCCGCCCGTAGTCGACCACCTCCGGCCCGCCAACGGGCCGGTGCAGCACCAGCGCCGGCCGCCGCGGGTCGGCCGCCGCCCAGCGCTCGCAGGCGTCCACCGCCATGTTGAGACGCGCCGGCAGGGCCCAGCGGAAGGAGGCGGCGAGGTCGTCGAAGGCGGTTCTGGCGGACATGGCGTGGACCGGGCGCGCAATGCAGGGCCGCGGGTGCGGCCCTTTCGCGGCGCACAATCTAGCGCCGCATCGCAGCAAGGAAAACCCCGGCGCGGCTGCCGGTTCCCGTCCGCGCCGGCGGATCAGTCCGGCCGGGCGACCGGGACGGGCGACGGGCCGACGCCCGGCACCACAACCGCCTCCCCCTTCGGCCGGGCGAGGATCAGGCACCAGAACACCTTGTACTTGGAGTCCGGGTTGTAGGCGGTGCCGATGCCCATGACCGTCATCTCCGCGTCCTTCATGCCCGCGTCGTGGCGCGGCGAGTCGCGCCAGCCGGAGAAGGCCTCGGCGAGGGTGCGGTAGCCGGCGGCGATGTTCTCGCCGGCGGCGTCGAAGGCGTAGCCGGCGGCCTTGAGCCGGGACCCGATCTTCTGGTCGGGGGAGAGCGAATGGGTCATCCGGTCCGCCTCTGCCATCTGCCGGGCGTAGTCGGCCGCGATCCGCGACAGTTCGGGATCAAGGCGCAGCGGCGGAACGTCGAAGCGGGCGCGGTAGCCGCTGATCATCTCCACCGCCTTGGCCGCGTCGACCGCGGCGCCCGGCCGGGCGAGATCGTCGTAGAAGGTCGGCTTGACCGAGGGCGGCGGCGGCGGGTCGCTCTGGCAGGCGGCGAGCCCCAGGGCGACGGCGGCGAGGACGGCGATGCGGACAGCGGGCATGGCGCGAATCGGCTCCGGAACCAGACTGACGCCCGCAATACCATGGCCGGCGCGGCATTTCTGCGGCGCCGCCGCCGTGGCCAACCCATTCGAATGCGGATAGTCTCCCCCGACCCGTTTTTCCTCAGCGAGACAAGAGCCTTGCCCGTAAAGAACCGCATCGCCGACCTCGTGCCCGAGATCACCGACTGGCGCCGCGACCTCCACCGCCACCCGGAACTCCTCTACGACCTGCCCCGCACCTCGGCGCTGGTGGCGGAGAAGCTGCGGGCCTTCGGGATCGACGAGGTGATCACCGGACTGGCCGGCACCGGGGTGGTCGGGGTGCTGCACGGGCGCTCCGGCCCCGGCGGGCCGACGGTGGCGCTGCGCGCCGACATGGACGCGCTGCCGATCACCGAGGCGAGCGGCAAGCCCTGGGCCTCCACTCGCGCCGGCCGCATGCACGCCTGCGGCCACGACGGCCACACCGCCATGCTGCTCGGCGCGGCCCGCTACCTCGCCGAGACCCGCGCCTTCGAGGGCAGCGTCGTCTTCGTGTTCCAGCCCGCCGAGGAGGGCGGCGGCGGGGCGCTCAGGATGATCGAGGACGGCCTGTTCGAGCGGGTCCGGATCGACCGCATCTTCGGCATCCACAACCTGCCCGGCCTTGAGGTCGGCCGCATCGCCGTGAAGCCCGGCCCCACCATGGCCGCCGCCGACCGGTTCCGCATCGAGATCCGCGGGCGCGGCGGCCACGCGGCGATGCCGCACCAGGCGGTCGATCCCCTCCTCGTCGGATCGCAGATCGTCGTCGCCCTGCAGTCGATCGTCGCCCGCGTCGTGGACCCGCTGGAGCCGGCGGTGGTGACCGTCACCCGCTTCCGCGCCGGCGAGACCGACAACGTGATCGCCGCCACCGCCTTCCTCGCCGGCACCGTCCGCACGCTGGACGAGGCCCTGCGGGAGGATGTCGCCGCGCGGCTGGCCCGGATCGCCCGGCTGACGGCCGAGGCCCATGGCGCGGTCGCCGAGGTCGAGATGATCCGGGGCTACCCGGTCACCGTCAACGATCCCGGCGCCGCCGCCTTCGTCGGCGAGGTGGCCCGGCGGGTGGTCGGCGAGGCCGCCGTGGAGGCGGCCACCGCGATGATGGGGGCGGAGGACTTCGCCTACTACCTCGAGCACCGGCCGGGCGCGTACCTCTTCCTCGGCAACGGCCCCTCTGCCGGGCTGCACCACCCCGCCTACGACTTCGACGACGGGGCGATCGCCACCGGGGTCTCCTTCTGGGCCACGCTCGCCGAAGCGGCGCTGCCCCGGGGCTAGATGTCCATGACGCGGATGATCGCCGGCGACATGATGATGGCGAACAGCACCGGCAGGAAGAAGATGATCATCGGCACGGTGAGCTTCGGCGGCAGCGAGGCTGCCTTCTTCTCGGCCTCGGACATCCGCATGTCGCGGTTTTCCTGCGCCATGACGCGCAGCGAGGTGGCGAGCGGGGTGCCGTAGCGTTCCGACTGGATCAGCGCCAGCGCCACCGACTTGACGCCGTCGAGGCCGGTCCGCGAGGCGAGGTTCTCGTAGGCGGACCTGCGGTCGGGCAGGAACGAGAGCTCGGCCATGGTGAGGCTCAGTTCCTCGGCGAGCGGCACCGACTGGATGCCGATCTCCTCGGCCACCTTCCTGAACGCCGCCTCGATCGACATGCCCGATTCCACGCAGATCAGCAGCAGGTCTAGGCTGTCCGGAAAGGCGCGCCGGATCGACAGCTGCCGCTTGGAGTGCACGTTCTTGACGTAGAGGATCGGCAGGTAGAACCCGGCATAGCCGCTGCCGATCACGATCAGCAGCTTCAACGCCGGCGGCCGGTCGAACTCGATCACCACGAAGATGTAGAAGGCGGTCAGCGCCATGAACAGGAAGGGCAGCACGAAGCGGGCGAACAGGAACACGGTCAGCGGCGCCTCGCCGCGGAACCCGGCCTGGGTCAGGAGTTCGGAGGTCTTGTCGTCGACGAGGGCCCTGCGCAGGCTCAGCCTCTCGACGAGGTCCTTCATGTAGCGCTTGCTCTCCTTGGCGCGGAGCGAGCCGCGCTGGCTCTCGGCCTGCAGGCGCGCGCGCTCGCGGGCCCTGAGGCGGTCCCGCTCCAGCGCCACGGCCTTCATGCGGGTCTGCAGCTTGTTGCCGGCGAACAGCGGTATGGAGATGGACAGCACGGTCGCGAAGATCGCGATGGCCGTCGCCACCGACATCAGCAGGACCGGATCGCGGATGGTGTCGATGATCTGCACGGGGCCCGTCCTCAGAAGTCGAAATTGATCATCTTGCGCATGACGAGGACGCCCATCGCCATCACCAGCACCGAGCACCCGAGCACGACCTGTCCGCGAGGATCGGTCCACAGCAGGCTGATGTAGTCGGGGCTGGTGAGGTAGACGAGCACGCCGACGATGATCGGCATCGAGCCGATGATCCCCGCGCCGGCCTTGGCTTCGGCGCTCATCGCCCTGATCTTGGCGCGCATCTTCTTGCGCTCGCGGAGCACCTTGGCGAGGTTGCCCAGCGCCTCGGAGAGATTGCCGCCGGCCTTGGACTGGATGGCGATCACGATGGCGAAGAAGTTCGCCTCGGCGAGCGGCATGCGCTCGTAGAGCCGGCCGACCGCCTCGTCGATCGGGATGCCGAGCTGCAGCGCCTCGACGATGGCGCGGAACTCCGTGCGCACCGGCTCCTTGGCCTCGGCGGCGATCATCCGAAGGCAGTCGTTCAGCGGCAGGCCCGCCTTGACGCCGCGGACGATCACCTCGACCGCGTTGGGCAGTTCCTCGATGAAGGCCTTCTGGCGCGTCTTGCGGCGCCGATCGACGACGAAGCGCGGCAGCCCGAGCATCGAGACGAAGCCGATGCCGGCGGCGAGCAGCAACGGCGCCTGCAGCGACAGCGCCAGCACGAACCCGACCACCCCGGACACGGCGCTGACCACCACGAACTTCGGCACCGACATCTTCAGCCCGGCCTGCTGCAGCCTCAGCCGCAGGCCCGGGTTGGTGGAGCGCGCCGCCTTGTTCTTCTGCTTCTGCTCCATCTCCCGCAACGTGTCCTGCACGTTGCGGCGGCGAACGGCGGCGTCGACCTTCTTGCCGCCCGTCACACGGACGGCCACCGGCGCGGTGAACTCGGCCATCCGCCTTCCGCGGCGCGTCTCCGTGTCGATCCGGTTGTAGAACAGGGCGTAGAGCACGCCGGCCATGGCGAAGCCGACCAGCGCGATCATCGCGATCATCATCGTCTGCGGATCGAACATCGACATGCTCCATTGGAGCGGGGCGCGGCGGGGCGCCCCCGCTCGGTCAGTTGAACCCGGCCCGTTCCTCGACCTCGGCCGCATCGAGGGCGGCCGCCAGGCGCTTCTCCTCCCCGTAGTAGCGGGCGCGGTCCCAGAAGCGGGGCCGGCCGATGCCGGTCGAGCGGTGCCGGCCGAGCACGTTGCCGTGGTCGTCCTCGCCGATGATGTCGTAGACGAACAGGTCCTGGGTGACGATCACGTCGCCTTCCATGCCCACCACCTCGGTGATGTGCGTGATCCGACGCGAGCCGTCGCGAAGGCGCGCCGCCTGGACGACCACGTCGACGGAGGAGACGATCATCTCGCGCAGCGTGCGCGAGGGCAGGCTGAAGCCGCCCATGGAGATCATCGACTCGATGCGGCTCAGCGCCTCGCGCGGGGAGTTGGCGTGCAGCGTGCCCATCGAGCCGTCGTGGCCGGTGTTCATGGCCTGGAGGAGGTCGAACGCCTCCGGGCCGCGCACCTCGCCGACGATGATCCGCTCGGGACGCATGCGCAGGCAGTTCTTGACGAGGTCGCGCATGGTGATCTGGCCCTCGCCCTCGAGGTTGGGCGGCCGGGTCTCGAGGCGCACCACATGCGGCTGCTGCAGCTGCAACTCCGCCGCGTCCTCGCAGGTGATGATGCGCTCGTCGGGCTCGATGAAGGCGGTGAGGCAGTTGAGCAGCGTCGTCTTTCCCGAGCCGGTGCCACCCGAGACGATCACGTTGCAGCGCGAGCGGCCGATGATCTCCAGGATGGTGGCGCCCTCGGGGGTGATCGTGCCGAACTTGACCAGCTGCGGAAGGGTCAGCTTGTCCTTCTTGAACTTTCGGATCGTCAGGGTCGGCCCATCGAGGGCGAGCGGGGGAGCGATCACGTTGACGCGGGAGCCGTCCGGGAGGCGCGCGTCGCAGATCGGGCTGGCCTCGTCGACGCGGCGGCCGACCTGGCTCACGATCCGCTGGCAGATGTTCATCAGCTGCCCGTTGTCGCGGAAGCGCACGGCGGTCTTGGTCACCTTGCCGCCGACCTCGATGTAGGTCTGGCCGGCTCCGTTGACCATGATGTCGGCGATGTCGTCGCGGGCGAGCAGCGGCTCGAGCGGTCCGTAGCCGAGCACGTCGTTGCAGATGTCGTCGAGCAGTTCCTCCTGCTCGGAGATCGACAGCACCACCGCCTTCAGCGAGATGATGTCGTTGACGATGTCGCGGATCTCCTCGCGCGCCGACTCGGTGTCGAGCTTGGAGAGCTGCGACAGGTCGATGGTCTCGATCAGCGCCGAGAAGATCGACGACTTGACGTCGTAGTAGTTGTCCGAGCGGCGCCGCTCGCCCGGCGCCGGAGCGGGCGCCGGCGCCTTGGGCTCCGCCCGGCCCGCGGGAGGAGCCGCCGGCGCGGCGGCGGCCGGCTGCGACCGTTCGGGCGTCTGCGGCGCCGCAACGGGCGCCTGCGGCGGGACCTTGGTGTCCGCCGTTCCGAAGCTGCCGCGCTTTCCGAACATATGCCCTCTCCCAGTTCCCGTGTCAGGCCGACTTGCGGCGGCCGAGCTGCAGCTTCGACAGCAGCGGCGCAAGGGACCGCTTCTTGGCCCGGCGGATCTCGCCGCGGCCGCTCACCACCCGGGCGACCTCGTTGAACAGGCCGGCGACCGGGCTCTTCGGGTTCACCTCGACGATCATCTGCCCGTTGTTGGCGGCTGTGCCGAACAGCTGGGGCTCGAAGGGAATGACCGCCAGCGGCTCGTGCCCGAAGGCCTTGGTGAAGTCGTCGGCCTTGAGCTCCGGCCGCTTCGGGACGCCGGCCTGGTTCAGCACGTAGTGAGGCGTCTTGTCGTTGGGCCTCAAGGCCTTCAGCTGGTCGACCAGGTTCTTGGCATTGCGCAGCGACGCGAGGTCGGGAGTCACCGTCAACACCACCTCGTCGGCGAGCCCTAGGGTATGGCGCACCCAGGCGCTCCACTGGTGCGGAACGTCGAGAATGACATTCGGCACGCCGGCCCTCGCCGCGTCGATCAGGCCGTCGAAGGCCTCCGGCTCGAAGTCGTAGGAGCGCTCCAGCGTCGCCGGCGCGGCGAGCAGGCTCAGCCGCTCGGCGCACTTGGCCATCAGCCGGTCTAGGTAGACCTCGTCCACCCGGTCCTGCGAGTACACCGCCTCGGCGATGCCCTGCGGCGGATCCTGGTTGAAGTCGAGGCCGGCGGTGCCGAAGGCGAGGTCCATGTCGGCGATCAGGACGTCCGCCGAGGTCTGCCGCGACAGCGCGAAGCCGACGTTGTGGGCGATGGTGGACGAGCCGGTGCCGCCGCGGGCGCCGACGAAGGCGATGGTGCGGCCGACGGGCCCGGCCTGCGGGTCGAGGTAGAGCTCGCCGATCTCGCGGATCAGGACGAACACGTCGAAGGGCGCCACCAGGTAGGCGCTGACGCCCCGGCGCAGCAGCTCGCGGTAGAGCAGCACGTCGTTCTGGTGGCCGACCACGAACACCTTGGTGCCCGGGTCGCAGACGGAAGCGAGGCTGTCGAGGTCGGCGAGCACGCCGTCGCTGGACTGGTTGCTCTCGACGACCAGCAAGTTCGGCGTCGGGGCGCTGGCGTAGAAGGCGACCGCGCCGGCGGCGCCGCCCATGTGCACCTTGACGTGGGTCTTGACCATCCGCCGGTCGGTGGCGGCGCGCTCGATCACGCCGGCGACGTCCGGGGTTTCGCAGAAGGCCTGGATGGCGATCCGCGGTATGGGCCGGAGGTCGGCCCCGCTGGCGCTGGCCTCGGTGGTCGTCATGCCGGCGTTCTCCTCGGAATCGGGCTTCATCATTCGCCTCCGGTGGTGCCGCCGGCGTCGCCGCCGCCGCCGCCGGCGCCATCGCTCCACACCGAGCCGTTCTCGCGCCAGGCGATATGGACGTTCTCGCGGCGGACGGCGGAGGGCGGCGTCGAGGCGCGCGGCGTGATCAGGTCCTCGGGGTTGGCGATCATTGCGGCGAGGTTGGCCTGGGTGGTGCAGCCGAACTCGGCGGTGTCGCCGTTGTCGCGGCCGGGGAGCATCTGCTCCTCCCAGAGGCCGCAGGGCGGGCTCATCGCCTTGATCCGGTTGTAGGAGAGGCGGATCGGCGCCGCGGACCGGCTGTCGCCCACCGCATAGTGGCGGACCTCCACGAGGTTCGCCGTCATGCCGGCGGAGATCGCTTCGGCGCGGGCCTCGCGGGCGGCCGCCGCGGCGGCGCGCTGGTTGCCGGAGCCCGAGGGGGCCAGGATCACCAGCGAGGAGGTGCCGCGCGAGGAGGCGTCGGCGGCGAAGGCCCGCACGTTGGCGCGGGTGGTCTCCGACAGGCCGGCGAAGCCCATGCCGACCGGGATGTCCATGGTCTCCTCTCCCTCGGCGACCACGATCGGGTACTTCGTCCGGTAGCCGTCGGTCGGCGGGCCTTCCGTGTAGCGGTCGGCCGCCCCGCCGCAGCCGGCGAGAAGGGCGGCGGTGACCGCGAGGGCGAGGATCGGGCCCGCGCCGCGGGGGCGGGCCGGCCGCCGGACGATGTCGGTGGTGGTTTCGAGGCGCATCATCGAGGCACTCCGTCTGGTCGCGGCATCACTCGAAGGCGAAGCCGACATTGCCCTGGTAACGGCCGTCGGCGCGTCCGCCCTGGCTGTACATCTTGTTGACATGGTTCAGGAAAAGAGCCCGGGAGTCGGTCGCGGGCCCGAGGTTCTGGTCCGGCCGCTGCAAGGCGCCGGTCGGCACCGGATCGACCAGGTAGGGGCTGACGAAGATGGCGAGCTCGGTCTGCTTGCGCTGGAACTCGCGGCTCTTGAAGAGATTGCCGAGCACCGGCAGGTCCATCAGCCCGGGCATGCCCGAGATGCTCTGGAGGACGCTCTCGCGGATGAGGCCGGCCATCACCACGGAGCCGCCGGAGGGCAGCTCCACCGTGCTCTCGGCGCGGCGGATGACCAGCGAGGGCACCCGGACGCCGCCGATCAGGACCGAGCCGGCGTCGGAGAGCTCGCTCACCTCGGTGGCGATCTGCAGGCTGATCCGGCCGCCGGTCAGCACCACCGGGCGGAAGGCGAGCTGCACGCCGAACCGCTTGTATTCGATGGTGATGCCGTTCTCGCCGTCCGGCACCGGGACGGGGAACTCGCCGCCGGCGAGGAACTGCGCCTTCTCGCCGGAGACGGCGGTCAGGGTCGGCTCCGCCAGCAGGCGGATGGCGCGCCGCTCCTCCATCAGCTTGACGACGCTCGACAGGCTGCCGAGGAAGGCCGCGTCGAGGGCCGAGCTGGTGCCGTTTCCGGCGGAGAGGGTGATCGCCACGGCAGTCTGGTCGAGCAGCGTGTTGGTGTCGATGCCGAGGTCCTTCAGCGTCTCGCGCTCCACCTCCGCGACGACGACCTTCAGGTGGACCTGGTCGGAGCCGGCGACCGTCAGCATGTTGACGATCTTGTCCTTGCCGCCCATGAACTTGGCGGCGAGGTCGGCGGCCATGGCCGCGGCGTCGGCGCTGGGCGCGGTGCCGGTCAGCACCATGCTGTCGCCGATGGTCCGGGCGGTGATCGAGGAGCCCTCGATCGACAGGTCGAGCATTTCCTGCAGGCCCACGACGTCGCGGCTGACGACCAGCTCGAACTCGGCGATCTGACGGCCACCGTCGCCGAACAGGAAGACGTTGGCCTCGCCCGGCGACACGCCGATGAGGAACACCCGGCGGCTGGAGCGGACCACCGCGTCGGCGACCCCGGGACTCGACACGAGCACGTCGCGCACGTCCTCGTCGAGGTCGATGACCAGCGACTTGTTGAGCCCGAGGTTGACCACGCGGCCGGAGACCTCGGCGATCGACCGGGTCACGTCGGCCGCCTGCGCGGGCACGGCGACGGTGAAGGCGGCGGCGGCGAGGGCGAGGGCCGCGGCGAGGGTCCTGACGATCCGGATCATTCTCGTCGTTCCTTGATGTGTTGCGGCTCGGCCGTCAGTTGACGGGGATCTCGGCCCGGATCGGATCCGGGGCGCTCACCCGCGAGGGAATGCCGAACTTGACGACGCTGACCCCGTTGTTTCGGGGGGCCGTGACAGTTCCCGGCTCGCTGTCCTCGATCGAGCGCAGCGACAGCGAAATGGAGCCGACCTGCTGGGCCTGGGCGATCAGCTCGGCCTGCTCGGGGGTGAGTTCCAAAGTCGCGGTGTCCTGCGCGACCACCACGGCCTTCTGCTCGGCGTCGTCCTTGGTCTCGATGGTCTGGTCGATCGCCAGCACGCGGATGTTGTTGAGGATCGTCTCCGAGCTCACCTGCCCGCCGCCCGCCGCCTGGCGCACCAGCAGGACGTCGACCCGGTCGTTCGGCAGGATGAAGCCGCCGGCCGTCGAGGCGGCGTTCACCCGGACCGCCACCGCCCGCATTCCCTTCGGCAGCACGGCCGACAGGAATCCGCGGTCGCTCCGGACGAGCTTCGCCTCGCGGACCGGCTCGCCGGCGAGGATTGGCGCCCTGGCGAGGGTTCCCGCCAGCTCGGCGATCGCCTCAGGCCGCTGGTCCTTCAGGATGAAGCCCTCGCCGAGGGCTTCCGCGGGCCAGGACCGCCAGGAGAGGCCCTCGGCGTTCAACTGGGAGCCGATGCTGACCCCGGTGGAGGCCACCAGCACCTGTTCGAGTTGCATCTGCGGGGCTGCCGGGGCCGGGGCGTCGGCCACCGTGGTCGGCGACCGCCCCAGGTTCATCGCGATCATGCCGGCGGCCCCCGCCGCCACGAAGGCGACCAGTAGGATCACGAGTTGGATGGGACGCATGTTGGCCTCTCGGTTGAGACGCGGATTCCGCTGATTTCCGCTGTCAGTAGAGAGGCCAGACCTGAATTTATGGTTAACGTTACATTTAAAATACTTCTATGTCCGCGGCCCCTCAAAGCAGGGCGGCGGCGGGCAGCGGTGCGGTCCGCGCGGCCGCGAGGGCGCCCCAGGCGATCGCGATTCCATAGGGAATTCCGTTGTCGCGGGCCATCAGCCGCGCGACCCAGGGCCGGGCGGCAAGGCCGGCCGGCATCGGCGCCCGGCGCATGGCCAGGAACAGCAGCCCGAGGACGCCGCCGGCGAGCGCGGTGTGGAAGACGAAGTCGAGCGTCGCGGCCGGCCCCATCCAGAGCGCCACCGCGGGCATCAGCTTGGCGTCGCCGCCGCCGAAGGTCCCGGCGGCGAACAGGGCGGCGGTGACCGCGAACACCGAAAGGGCCGCGACGAAATGCCAGCCGACGTCCGCCAGGGACAGCGGCGCGGCAAGAGCGGCGACGGCGAACAGGAGGACCAGCCCCGCCGGGATCCGGTTCGGAATGGTCATGGAGGCGATGTCGGTCGCCGCGGCGGCGAGGGTGAGAAGCAGGAAGCCGGCCCCGGCCGCCTGGAGCACCGTCTCCATCATCTCCGCGCCTCCCGAACCATGTCCACAAAGCAGGCGAGGGCGACCCGCCTCCCGGCGAATCGCCCCGCAGTCTCGATCGACGGGAACCCTGCCGTCACACCGACCTTACTGGAGGTTGGCGGCGACGGTGTTGAAGGTCCCGGACAGGTTGGTGCCGACCGTCTGGGTGGCCACGATGATGGCGACCGCGATCAGGGAGGCGATCAGGCCATACTCGATCGCAGTGGCGCCGGCCTTGTTCTTGATGAGACGCTGGATCAGGTTCTTCATGATAATACTCCTAGCTCATTCTTCGACAGCACCGGTTCACAGGTCTAGTTCTTGTTTGCCCGACCGATTTGAACCGAGACCGACACTAGACGCCTCGCCTTGCCACCAAGTTAAGACCAGCATCCAAACGGCGGCGAACCCTTTGAACCGCCCGATTGGTTAAGCATCCCCCAATGGACGGACCGTTAGCCCGAAGTTAACCTTGGGATTCACCGATGATGTTGGTTCGGAGGTCGGAGGGAGCCGCGCTCGGCTCCGGGCCACCTCGCTATGCAGTGTTTGCCATTTGTTTACCAAGGTCGGTCAGGCTCTTCCCCGCAGCCGTCCGGAGGGATTCCATGCGCACACGCACGTTCATGTCCGCGCTCATCGCGCTTCTCGTCGTTGCGGGACCGGCCGCTGCCCTCGAGGGCGAGAGCTTCGTCGTCACCCAGGACCAGGCCAAGCTCCTGCGCATCGCCGCGCCGGCGGCAACCGTGATCATCGGCAACCCGGCGATCGCCGACGCCACCATGCAGGACTCGCAGACGCTGGTGATCACCGGCCGCTCCAGCGGCACCACCAACCTCATCATCCTCGACGAAGCGGGCGAGCCCGTCGCCGAGAAGCTCATCTCGGTGCAGGGTCCGGTGGAGAACAACATCAGCGTCTACAAGGGCACGACGCGGTTCAGCTTCAACTGCTCGCCGAACTGCCAGCCCAACGTGGTGCCGGGCGACAACCCCGAGTTCTTCGGCAACATCACTGCCCAGAACAGCACACGCACGGGCGTCGCCGCCGGCAACGCCGCGCCGGTCCAGTGAGCGGCCGCAGTTTGAGGGCATCGCGGTAGCCCGCCGTTAACGGCGATCCCCATCCGTCTGCCGCAGGCGGGGCCGTCTATACGGTTCCTCAACCCAATCCGACTGCAATCGGAGGTCCGGGGGAGGCGACCGTCCCGGCCGCCCCGCCCCACCTCATTCGGATTGGACGCATGCAAGACAGCCAGACTCGGACGGAAGGCGGCCGGCAGCGAGCGCGCGGCGTCCGCCGGCTGCTCGCGGCCCGGGACGGCGCGACCGCGATCGAGTTCGCGCTCGTCTCGCTGCCCTTCTTCGGCCTTCTCTTCGCGATCATCGAGACGGGGCTGATCTTCTTCGTCGGCCAGATGCTCGACAGTTCCACCAGCAACGTGGCCCGGCTGATCCGCACGGGCCAGGCGCAGCAGTCGGGCATGACCCAGCAGCAGATGACCGACGAGATCTGCTCGGGCATGGCGAACCTGGTCAACTGCCAGTCGAACCTGAGGCTCGACGTGCGCACCTACTCGAGCTTCGGGACCGTCTCGCTGGCTTCGCCGCTCGACGGCTCCGGGAACTTCCAGTCCATGCAGTACGATATCGGCGGCGCCTCGGACATCGTGGTGGTGCGCGCCTTCTACACCTGGCCGACCTTCGTGACGCTGCTGCCGACGAGCTCCGACCTGCCGAGCGGGGACCGGCTGCTCGCCTCCGTCAGCGCCTTCCGCAACGAGCCGTTCCCATGGTGAGCCCGATGCGCCTCGCAAAGCTCCTCCGCGACCGCCGCGGCGTCTCCGCCGTGGAGTTCGCCCTGATCCTGCCGATCATGCTGCTGCTCTACGCCGGCAGCGTCGAGCTCAGCGAGGCCCTGTCGGTGGACCGCAAGGTCAACCAGCTCGCCTCGACGGTCGGCGACCTCGTGTCGCAGCGCTCGACGATCTCCACCGCCGAGCTCAACAACATCTTCGCCGCCAGCGCGTCGATCATGGAGCCCTACTCCACCTCCGGCATCCAGATCATGACGGCGGGGGTCAACATCGTCTCCTCGACCACCCGGACCGTCGCCTGGTCGGGCGCCTACAACGACACCGCCCCCGCTGCGGGATCGGCCTCCCCCGTGGCGATCCCCTCGGACATCGCCACGGTCGGCTCGCAGGTGGTCGTGGCGCGCGTGCGCTACTCCTACACCTCGCCCTTCTCCAGCTTCATGTCCAACATCACCGGAAAGACCAGCTACCAGCTCGATCACGAGTTCCTGCTCCGGCCCCGCCTCGGCATGGCGATCACATGGCAGAACTAACATATTTCTGCAAGGCCTGTCATTAACGCCCCCTTCACGTCACGTCCCGCATTCTCTGCCGGCGCGGCCCGGTTCGGGCCGGCAGGACCTGGAGGGATGGGTTGGCCGACCCGCACCGGAGCCGTGGCATCTTCGCTTCGCTGGCGATGCTGGTCGCCGTCGCGACCGCCCTCGCGACCGCTGCGGCGACGCTGGGGGTGATGTGGTGGGTGTCCCGCTCCGACGCCTCGGCGCACCTCGTGCGGCTGCATGCAGAGGTCGAGCGCGTCTTCGAGGCGGCCATCGACCCGAGGTTCCAGTCGAAGGCCGACGAGGTCAACCGGGTGCTCGACCGGCTGGTCGTCATCGAGGCGATCCGCGGCGGCGCCATCTTCGACGACTCCGGCCACCTGCAGCAGACCTTCGGCGAAGTGCCGGACACCTCCTTCCAGACCATCGAGCACGACGGCGGCGCCATCTTTCCGGCCCGCGACCCGCGCCGGGTCGAGTTCTACTACCCTCCCGGATCCATCGGCACCCCTGTCCACCTGCTCGCGCGGGTCGAGGCCACCTCGACCACGGCGCTCGAGCGGGACAGTGCCGAGCGGCGGGTGCTGTTCGCCCTCGTCGGTGCCGCGACGGCCGGGCTGGTCGCCTTCTTTCTGGCGCACTGGACGGTCGCCGCGCCGCTGCAACGGATCACCGGGACCATGGAGCGGATCGCCGCCGATCCCGGCGGGGCAGAGGCGGATGCGCCGCGCATCGCCGCCCTCGCCGAGGTCGGCGATCTCGCCGCCACCCTGGAGCGGTTCCGCGGCGCACTCGCCGACGTGTGGCGGACGAAGGTGGCCGTCGCCGACGCAATCCTCGACCGATCGCCCTTCGGCGTCCTGCAGTTCAACGCCGAGGGCGCCGCGACCTTCGCCAACCCGGCCGCCGCCGAACTCTTCGAGCGCGAGGTCGTCCGCGGCCAGACCGCCCAGCCGCTGGTGGTGCGCGATCTCGCCACCGGGTCGGTGTCGCCGCTGCGCGAGCACCTCCTGCGCCATCGCGGCGCCTGCCGGTCGGTCGAGGTGCCCAGCCCCACCGGCCAGCGCTACGCGGTGGCCGGCAGCCTGACCGTCGGCGCCGATCCGCGGAACGCCGCCACCATCGCCATGCTCTCGGACGTCACCGAGGTGCACCTGGCGCGAATCGACGCGGAGACGCGCTTTGCGACCGGCAACGCCAGGCTGAGAAGCGCGCGCCGCCGCGAACTCGAGCTGAAGCTGACGCTGGAGGCCTGCATCGCCCTGATGAGCGGGCCGGACCGGGAGGAGGAGGAGCGGCTCGACGCCCTCCCCTTCGCGGTCGAGTGGCTCGCCGGCGCCAAGGAGGCCGGGCTTGCGGCCGAGACGGTGGTGCTCGCCGCCGAGGGCCCGACGGTGCAGGGGCCGGTGGCAGACCTCAAGGCGGTGATGCGGCTCGCCCTCCTCGTCTCCTACGCCCGCTGCGGCCGCGCTCCGGCCGACCTGATCGTCGACGCCAAGGGCATCAACTTCGATACCGCCGGCGTCACCATCCGCGCCCAGCCCGCCGCCTCGGCTGAGGCCCACGAGGAGGTCGTCGCCGACTGGCAGGTCGCCTTCGCCGCCCTGCGCACCGCCATCCGCAAGGCGAACGGACAGCTTTCCGAATTCACCGCGACCGAGGAGGGAACGGTGCTCCGCCTCGTCCTGCGCGGCGCCGCCGAGCGCATGGCCACGGTGAAGGCGCGCTGACGTCGCGAGACGCACACATTCGCGCCGCAGGATGTTCCGCACATCGATCCGGAGAGAGCCATGAACCGCGTCACCACCGTTGTCTTCGACATCGGCAACGTGCTGATCCGCTGGGATCCGCGCCATCTCTACCGCAAGCTCCTCGACGACGAGGCGGCGATGGAGCGCTTTCTCGCCGAGGTCTGCACCGACGCCTGGAACCTCGAGCAGGACCGCGGGCGAAGCTTCGCCGAGGCGGTCGCCGAGCGCGTCGCCCTCTTCCCCGAGCACGAGGCGCTGATCCGCGCCTATGACGAGCGCTGGGACGAGATGGTGCCGGGCGCGATCGACGGCACGGTCGAGATCCTCGACGAACTGGAGGCGGCCGGCGTGCCGCTCTACGCGATCACCAACTTCTCGACGGAGAAGTTCGCCCTCGCCCTCCGGCGCTTCCCCTTCCTCGGCCGTTTCCGCGACACCGTGGTCTCCGCCCACGAGCGCCTCCTGAAACCCGACCCGGCGATCTACCGGCTCCTCCTCGAGCGCAACGGCCTTTCGGCCGGAGAGTCGGTCTTCATCGACGATTCGCCGAAGAACGTCGCCGGCGCCGAGGCGGCGGGGATGGCGGCGATCCACTTCCGCTCGCCGGAGGACCTGCGCGCCCGCCTCGCCGACCTCGGCCTGCCGGTGGCGGCCGCCCTCGCCTGAACGTCCTCAGCCGATCCGCCCGTGGTCGGCCGCCCGCATCGCCGCGGTGAGCGCGGCGAGGCGGACCGGGTCGAGCGCAAGGCCCGAACGGACCCCCGAGCAGAGATCGATGCCGAAGGGCCGCACCGCGGCGATCGCCTCGGCGACGTTGTCCGGGCCGATCCCGCCGGCGAGGAACACCGGCCGGTCGACCGCCTCGACGATCCGCCGGCTCACCGCCCAGTCGTGCACGCGGCCGGTGCCGCCGAGTTCGGCGACCGCCGCGGACGGCCGCCCGCTGTCGAGGAGCAGCGCGTCGGCGAGGGGGGCGTAGCCGCGCGCCAGCGCCAGCGCGTCGTGCCCCTCGACGTGGACGACCTGGAGCAGCCGCGTCGACGGGATCAGCCGCTTCAGCCGCGCCAGCACCGCCGGCTCCACATGGGAGACGATCTGCACCACGCCCGGCCGGGTGCGCATCACATGGTCGGCGATCGCCTCCGCCTCGATCTCCGAGGTGAGCAGGACCGCCGCCACCGGCGGCGGCACGGAGGCCGCCACCTCGGCGATCAGGTCGTCCTCGATCGGCCCCGGGCCGGAGGGCATGCGGCCGACGAGGCCGACGGCGTCCGCGCCGTGGCGGACCGCGACCCGCGCCTCCTCCACCGACTGGATGCAGCAGACCTTGAGCCGGGTGCGCGCGACCACCGGACCCTCCCCCGCCGTCACTTGGTGCCGTACATCCGGTCGCCGGCGTCGCCGAGGCCGGGGATGATGTAGCCCTTCTCGTTGAGGTGGCTGTCGATCGCGGCGGTGAACACCGGCACGTCCGGGTGGGCGGCGGTGAAGCGCTCGATGCCCTCGGGCGCGGCGAGCAGGCAGACGAAGCGGATGTCCCGCGCCCCGCGCTCCTTCAGCCGCTGGATGGCGGCGATCGAGGAGTTGGCGGTGGCCAGCATCGGGTCGACGACGATGACCAGCCGGTCGGCGAGGTCCTCCGGCGCCTTGAAGTAGTATTCCACCGGCTGCAGCGTCTCGTGGTCGCGGTAGATCCCGATGTGGGCGACGCGGGCGGCGGGCACGAGGTCGAGCATGCCCTCGAGCAGGCCGTTGCCGGCGCGCAGCACCGAGGCGAACACCAGCTTCTTGCCGACCAGCACGGGCGCCTTCATCGTCTGCAGGGGGGTCTCGATCTCCACCTCGGTGAGTTCGAGGTCGCGCGTCACCTCGTAGCAGAGCAGCGTCGAGATCTCGCGCAGGAGCCGGCGGAAGCTCGCCGTCGAGGTCTCCTTGTTCCGCATGATGGTCAGCTTGTGCTGCACCAGCGGGTGATCGATCACCTTCACGCCCACGGCTCCGGACCTTTCCCTGACGTTTCCTCGCGCCCGACCGTATCCGACCCCGCCGCCCCGGCAAAGCGCCGCCGCCGGCACTATCAACGGGATTCGGGCGGGTGGCCGGGCGGACAGGGACCAGCACGTTGGGGAGAATGCAAGCCCAAGCGGACGGGGACTGGCAAGGCCCGGCGGGCCTGCTCCCCTTCTCCCCCTCGGGGAGAAGGTGCCGGCGCATGCCGGCGGATGAGGGGCGCCCGGCCGGAGGGCGCGCGGGCGGCGGGGGTCCCACCTCATCCGCCCTTCGGGCACCTTCTCCCCGGTGGGGAGAAGGGAAAGGACGCCCCCGAGGGCTAGCGGACACCCGTCCTTGCAGACAAGGCGAGCCCCGGACGCGTGGATTGGCAAGGCCCGCGGGCCTGCTCCCCTTCTCCCCCTCGGGGGAGAAGGTGCCGGCGCATGCCGGCGGATGAGGGGCGC
>JAWLBM010000030.1:0-57755 GCA_041687675.1 Pleomorphomonas sp.
CTCGTCCGATCCCCGCACCGCCAAGCCTCCCGCGCCGATCAGGCGAGTGAATCATGGCGAGGTCGGACAGGCGAGCGACTTCTTCAACAGCCTGCTAGGCGGGCGCCCGGCGCCGCAGATGCGCCCGCCGGCCGGGCGGGAGCGCCGGCCGGAACGGCGCCCGGGCCTTCCGCATTGCAGGGCATCCCGGCGCCGCGCCGGCGAACGCCCTCGACTCGCCACCCCGTTCCATGGCACCCAGACCCCATGACCAACCCGTTCCTCGTCAAGATCTGCGGCCTCGGCACGGCCGCCACCCTCGACGCCGCGATCGACGCCGGCGCCGACATGGTCGGGCTCGTCCACTTCGCACGGAGCCCGCGGCATGTCGGCCTCGACCGGCTCGGTGCGCTCGCCGGCCACGCCCGCGGCCGGGCCAGGGTGGTGCTGCTGACGGTGGACCCGGACGACGACCTGCTCGCCGCCCTGGTCGCGGCGGCGCGACCGGACCTCCTGCAGCTGCACGGCGGCGAGACGCCGGAGCGGGTCGCCGCGGTCCGGGCGCACTTCGGCCTGCCGGTCATCAAGGCCGTCGGCATCGGAGCCGCGTCCGACGTCGCCGCGGCGCGGCGCTATGCCGGCGCGGCCGACATGCTGCTGTTCGACGCGCGGCCGCCGAAGGACGCGACCCGCCCCGGCGGGCTCGGCGAGCCCTTCGACTGGTCGCTGCTCGAGGGATGGTCGGCTCCCGCCGGCGGCGGCGTCGCGACGCCCGTCTTGCTTTCGGGGGGTCTCGGCCCTACGAACGTCGGCGAGGCCGTGGCGCGCGTGAGACCGGCGGGGGTGGACGTCTCCTCCGGGGTCGAGCGGGCGCCCGGCGAAAAGGATGAAGGCCTGATCCGCGCCTTCGTCGCCGCGGCCCGCGCGGCGACGGCCGGTGAACGGGCCGACAGCATCGAGGGATCCGTCCGATGAGCGCGCCGCAGCCGAACTCCTTCCGCACCGGGCCCGACGAGCGGGGCCACTTCGGCATCTTCGGCGGCCGCTATGTCGCCGAAACGCTGATGCCGCTGGTGCTAGAACTGGAGGAGGCCTACGCCGCCGCCAGGCAAGACCCGGCGTTCCAGGCCGAGATCGCCTCGCTCAACGCGCACTACACCGGCCGGCCGAGCCCGCTCTACTTCGCCCAGCGGCTGACCGAGCACCTCGGCGGCGCGAAGATCTACTTCAAGCGCGACGAGCTGAACCACACCGGCAGCCACAAGATCAACAACTGCCTCGGCCAGATCCTGCTCGCCCGGCGCATGGGCAAGACCCGCATCATCGCCGAGACCGGCGCCGGCCAGCACGGCGTCGCCTCGGCCACGGTCTCGGCGCGCTTCGGCCTGCCCTGCGAGGTCTACATGGGCGCCACCGACGTGCAGCGGCAGGCGCCCAACGTGTTCCGCATGAAGCTGCTCGGCGCAAAGGTGCATCCGGTCACCGCCGGCAACGGCACCCTCAAGGACGCCATGAACGAGGCGCTGCGCGACTGGGTGACCAACGTCGAGGACACCTACTACCTGATCGGCACCGCCGCCGGCCCGCACCCCTACCCGATGCTGGTGCGCGACTTCCAGAGCGTGATCGGCAAGGAGACGAAGGAGCAGATGCTCGCCGCCGAGGGCCGCCTGCCCGACCTGCTGGTCGCGGCGGTGGGCGGCGGCTCCAACGCCATCGGCCTGTTCCATCCCTTCCTCGACGACAAGGACGTGCGCATCGTCGGCGTCGAGGCGGGCGGCCACGGCCTTGACGCCTACAACGGCCACGCCGCGTCGCTGACCGGCGGCCGGCCCGGCGTGCTGCACGGCAACCGCACCTACCTGCTGCAGGACGACGACGGCCAGATCCTGGAGGGCCACTCGATCTCGGCCGGCCTCGACTACCCCGGCATCGGCCCGGAGCACAGCTGGCTGAAGGAGACCGGCCGGGTCGAGTACGTGCCGATCACCGACGACGAGACGATGGAGGCCTTCCAGCTGCTCACCCGGCTCGAGGGCATCATCCCGGCGCTCGAGCCCGCCCACGCGCTGGCGCAGGTGATGAAAATGGCGCCGTCGATGGACAAGGACCAGATCATCGTGATGAACCTCTGCGGCCGCGGCGACAAGGACGTCTTCACCGTCGGCAAGCTGCTCGGCTTCGATCTCTGAGGTGCCCGCGATGACCGCTCGACCCGTCACCCGCATCGACGCCAAGGTGGAGGCCCTCCGCGCCGAGGGCCGCCCGGCGCTGGTCACCTTCGTCACCGCCGGCGACCCGGACCGCGACACCGCGATGGAGATCCTGCGCCGCCTGCCCGGCGCCGGCGCCGACATCATCGAGCTCGGCATGCCCTTCTCCGACCCGATGGCCGAGGGCCCGCCGATCCAGGCGGCGACGCTGAGGGCGCTGCGCGGCGGCCAGACGATGAAGCGCACGCTGGAGATGGTGCGGGAGTTCCGCAAGGCGGACGACACCACCCCGATCGTGCTGATGGGCTACTACAACCCGATCTACATCTACGGCGTGCCGCGCTTTCTCGCCGACGCCCGGGCCGCCGGCGTCGACGGGCTGATCGTCGTCGACCTGCCGCCGGAGGAGGACGACGAGCTCTGCCTGCCGGCGCTGGAGGCGGGCGTCTCCTTCATCCGCCTCGCCACCCCGACCACCGACGACAGGCGCCTGCCGACCGTCCTCGCCAACACCTCGGGGTTCGTCTACTACGTGTCGATCACCGGCATCACCGGCACCGCCGCGGCGGACCCGGCGCGGGTCGCCGGCGCGGTCGGCCGCATCAAGCGGCACACCGACCTGCCGGTGATGGTCGGCTTCGGCATCCGCACCGGCGAGCAGGCCGCCGCGATCGGGGCCTATGCCGACGGCGTGGTGGTCGGCTCCGCGCTGGTCAACGCGGTCCGCGACAGCCTCGACGGCGAGGGCAGGGCGACGGACCGGACGGTCTCCGCCGTCACCGGCCTCGTCGCCGAACTCGCCGCCGGCGTTCGCGCCGCCCGGGTCGCCGCCGCCGAATGATGCGCCGCCCGGCCTTGCGGACGGCGCCCCGAGGGCGCATCTGCAGGGTCGGTCCCGTGCCGACCGCGAACAACGGAATCCGCCCGTGAACTGGATCAACAACGTCGTCCGCCCGAAGATCCGCTCGCTGCTGTCCACCAAGCGCGAGGTGCCGGAGAACCTCTGGGTCAAGTGCCCCGAGACCGGCGAGATGGTCTTCCACCGCGACCTCGAGGCCAACCAGTACGTGGTGCCGAATTCCGGCTACCACATGCGCGTGCCGCCGGACCAGCGGCTGAAGCACCTGTTCGACGACGGCGCCGTGGAGACGATCGCGGTGCCCTCCGTGCCGGCGGACCCGCTGAAGTTCCGCGACGAGAAGCGCTACACCGACCGCCTCAAGGACGCCCGCGCCAAGACCGGCCGCGACGACGCCGTCCTCGTCGGCGCCGGCCGGATCGAGACGCTGCCGGTGGTCGCCGCCGTGCAGGACTTCGAGTTCATGGGCGGCTCGCTCGGCATGGCCGCCGGCGAGGCGATCATCCGCGGGCTCGAGACGGCGCTGGAGCGGCGCACGCCCTTCGTGATGTTCTCCGCCTCCGGCGGCGCGCGCATGCAGGAGGGCATCCTCTCCCTGATGCAGATGCCGCGCACCACGGTGGCGGTGGAGATGCTGCGCGAGGCGGGGCTGCCCTACATCGTGGTGCTGACCAACCCGACCATGGGCGGCGTCACCGCCTCCTACGCCATGCTCGGCGACGTCCACATCGCCGAGCCGGGCGCCCTGATCGGCTTCGCCGGCCCGCGGGTGATCGAGCAGACCATCCGCGAGAAGCTTCCCGAGGGCTTCCAGCGCGCCGAGTACCTGCTCGACCACGGCATGGTCGACATGGTGGTGCACCGCCACGCGCTGCGCGAAACCATCGCCCGGCTGATCCGCATCCTCACCCGCGCCTCCGTGCCGCCCGCCGTCGCCGCGATCCCCGCCGAGGGCGAGGCCGCCAGCAAGCCGAAGGGCAAGGGCAAGGCGGACAAGGCCGCGCAGGCGTCCCCGGGCGAGCAGAAGCCCGCGGCCTGACGCCGCGCGCCCGACCAACAGCGGAGCCGGCGAGACGGCGATGTCCACCACCCTCGCGATCATCGACCGGCTGGCGGCCCGCTGGCCGAAGGGCTTCGACCTCAGCCTCGGCCGGATCGAGCGGCTGCTCGCCGCCCTCGGCGACCCGCACACGCGGCTGCCGCCGGTGATCCACGTCGCCGGCACCAACGGCAAGGGCTCCACCATCGCCTTCCTGCGGGCGATGCTGGAGGCGGACGGGCGGCGCGTGCACACCCACACCTCGCCGCATCTCGTCTCCTACAACGAGCGCTACCGCCTCGCCGCCGGGCCCGGCCGGTCGGCCTTCGTCGACGACGACACCTTCTCCGACGCGCTCGCCCGCGCCGAGGCGGCCAACGCCGACCAGCCGGTGACCCTGTTCGAGTTGCTCACCGCCGCCGGCTTCCTGCTGTTCGCCGAGCGCCCGGCCGACGTGGTGCTGCTCGAGGTCGGCCTCGGCGGCCGCTTCGACGCGACCAACGTGATCCGCGACCCGCTGGTGACGGTGATCACCTCCATCTCCATGGACCACCAGGCCTATCTCGGCGACACCGTGGAGAAGATCGCCTTCGAGAAGGCCGGCATCCTGAAGCCGGGCCGGCCGGCGGTGTTCAGCCCCAACCCGGACCAGGTGACCGCCGTCTTCGAGGCGGTGGCCCGTACGGTGCGCGCCGGCCCGCTGATGATCGGCGGCCAGGACTGGACCGCCTTCGAGGAGCACGGCCGCCTCGTCTACCAGGACGGCGACGGCCTGCTCGACCTGACGCTGCCGCGCCTCGTCGGCCGCCACCAGCTGCAGAACGCCGGCACGGCCATCGCCGCCCTGCGCCTCGCCGGCCTCAGGGTGCCGGCGGAGGCGATCCAGCGCGGGCTGGAGACGGTGGAATGGCCGGCCCGGCTGCAGCGGCTGACCCAGGGCAGCCTTGTCGAGGCGGCGACGCCCGGCACCGAAATCTGGCTCGACGGCGGCCACAACCCGGGCGCCGGGGAGGTGGTGGCGAGCGCCATGGCCGACCTTGAGGACCGGGTCGAGCGGCCGCTGTTCCTGGTCGCCGGCATGCTCACCACCAAGGACCCGACAGGCTTCTTCACCCCCTTCAAGGGCCTCGTCCGCCACGTCTTCACGGTGCCGATCCCCGGCTCCGAGGCGGCATGGACGCCGGAGGCGCTCGCCGACGCGGCGCGCGCGGCCGGCCTCTCCGCCGAGCCGGTCGGGAGCCCGCGCGAGGCGCTGGGCCTGCTTGCGGCCGGCTGGCGGCTCGAGCGGCCGCCGCGGGTGCTCATCTGCGGGTCTCTCTACCTCGCCGGCGACGTGCTGGCGGCCAACGGCACGCCGCCGCGCTGAGCGGGGCGACCGGGCGGCGCTTTCCCCTGCTGTCCCCCGAGGGCGCGATGCCCGCCCAGGCTCACTCCCGGCCGCTCGCCGCGCGCGCGGCCTTGAGGCGGGAGAGCCCCACCAGCGCCTCGCGCGGGCTGAGGTCGTCTGGGGCGAGGCCGTCGAGCAGGGCGAGGACCGCGGCGGCGGCGGGGTCGGCCTCGGCCGGCGCGGCCGCCGGGGCGCGGCGGCGGGCGACCTGGAACAGCGGCAGGTCGTCGAGCACGGCAACCGCATTGTTGCCGCCGGACTTCTCGAGCTCCTCCAGCACCGCCCGGGCCCGCTCCACCACCGGCGCCGGCAGCCCGGCGAGCCGGGCGACCTGGATCCCGTAGGAGCGGTCGGCGGCGCCCGGCACGATCTCGTGCAGGAAGACGACGTCTCCCTTCCACTCCTTCACCTTCACCGTGGCGTTCTCGATCCGCGGCAGCCGCTCGGAGAGGGCGGTGAGCTCGTGGTAGTGGGTGGCGAACAGGGCGCGCGAGCGGTTCGCCTCGTGCAGGTGCTCGATGGTGGCCCAGGCGATGGAGAGGCCATCGAAGGTGGCGGTGCCGCGGCCGATCTCGTCGAGCACAACGAAGGAGCGGCGACCGGCCTGGTTGAGGATCGCCGCCGTCTCGATCATCTCCACCATGAAGGTGGAGCGGCCGCGGGCGAGGTCGTCGGCGGCGCCGACGCGGGAGAACAGCCGGTCGACGACGCCGATGTGGGCGGAGGCGGCCGGCACGAAGGAACCGACCTGCGCCATCAGGGCGATCAGCGCGTTCTGGCGCAGGAAGGTCGACTTGCCGGCCATGTTGGGGCCGGTCACCAGCCAGATCCGCCCGGCCTCGTCGCCGCCGAGGTCGCAGCCGTTGGGCACGAAGGACTGTCCCTCGGCCCGCAGCGTCTGCTCGACCACCGGATGGCGGCCGCCCTCCACGGCGAAGGCGAGGCTGTCGTCCACCTTCGGACGCACGTAGGAGTCCGCCTCGGCGAGTTCGGCGAGCGCGGCGGCGACGTCGATCGCCGCCATCGCCGCCGCGGCGCGCTTCAGCGCCTCGCCGGCGGCGACCACCCGGGCGGAGAGGTCGTCGAAGAGGGCCACCTCCAGCGACACCGCCCGCTCGCCGGCGGAGGCGATCCGTCCCTCGAGGTCGGAAAGCTCGGTGGTGGAGAAGCGCACCGCGCCCGCCATCGTCTGGCGGTGGATGAAGGTCCGCGCCAGCGGGTCCTGCAGCATCGGCGGGGCGTGCTGGGCGGGCACCTCGACGAAGTAGCCGAGCACCCCGTTATGGCGCACCTTCAGCGCCTTGATGCCCGCGAGCTCCGCATAGGTCTGCTGCAGGCGGGCGATCACCTGCCGGCTCTCGTCGCGCAGCGCCCTCGCCTCGTCGAGCGCTGGCAGCACGCCGGAGCGGACGAAGCCGCCGTCGCGCTTCAGGAGCGGCAGCTCGTCGGCGAGCGCGCCGGCGATGGCCTCGGCGAGGTCATGCGGGGCGTCTTCGAGCCCGGCGACCGCCTCGGCGACCGAAGCCGCCGCGGCGGCGACCGGGCCGAGCAGCCCGGCGAGGGCACGGGCGGCGGCGAGCCCCGCCGCCACCGCGGAAAGGTCGCGCGGGCCGCCGCGGTTCATGCTGAGCCGGGTCAGCGACCGGGCGACATCGGGCGCGCGCTGGAGGATCTCCCGCACCCGCCCGCGCAGGGCCGCCTCGGCCGCGAACAGCTCCACCGCGTCCAGCCGGTCGCGGATCGCGGCCGGGTCGGTGAGCGGGCTCGCCAGCCGCTCGGCGAGGACGCGCGCGCCGGCGCCGGTGACCGTGCGGTCGATGGCGTGGAGAAGGCTGCCGCGCCGCTCGCCGGAGAGCGTGCGCACGAGCTCGAGGTTCGCCCGCGTCGCCGCGTCGATCGCCATCACCCCGTCCTCGGCGTCGCGGCCGGGCGGATCGAGCGGCGGCCGAGCGCCGGCCTGGGTCTTCTCCACATAGGCGACCAGCGCCGCGGCGGCCGCGAGTTCCGGCCGGGAATAGGCGGCGAAGGCATCCAGCGAGCGCACGCCGTAGAAGGCGGCGAGCCGGTCGTGGGCGGTGGCGCCGTCGAAGAAGGCGCGCGGCAGCGGCACCAGCGCGCCACCGGCGCCGCGGAAAAGCCGCCGGAGGTCGTCGTCCTCGAGGGTCGCGTCGGCGACCAGCAGTTCGCGCGCATCGATGCGGGCGATCAGCGCCGCAAGGCCGCCGCGGCCCGTCTCCGACACCCGGAATGCGCCCGTCGACATGTCGGCCCAGGCGACTGCGAAGCGGTCGTCGGCGGGCCCGGCGCCCTTCTGCCGGGAGACGGCGGCGACGAAGTTCGACCGCCGGGCGTCGAGGAGCGCCTCCTCGGTGAGGGTGCCCGGGGTCACCAGCCGCACCACGTCCCGCCGGACGATCGACTTCGAGCCGCGGCGCCGCGCCTCGGCGGGATCCTCCATCTGCTCGCAGACCGCCACCCGGTGCCCGAGTGCGATCAGCCGCTGCAGGTAGTCGTCGGCGGCGTGCACCGGCACGCCGCACATCGGGATGTCCTCGCCGAGGTGCTTGCCGCGCCGGGTCAGCGTGATGCCGAGGGCGCGCGAGGCGACCTCGGCGTCGTCGAAGAACAGTTCGTAGAAGTCGCCCATCCGGAAGAACAGCAGGCAGTCCGGGTTGGCGGCCTTGATCTCGATGAACTGCGCCATCACCGGCGTCACGTGGCCGGCCGGCTCGCTGATCGGGGCGGTCTCGTTCATGCCCGGGACGCTAGCGCATCCGCGGCGGCGGGGCACGCCGGCGCGGCCGTTTTCCCACGGAAAGCGGCGGCGGGGGATCCGCCCAGGCGGCGGCGATGGCGGTTTCCGACATCTTTTCCCGGGAAAGCTCCCGGTTCAACCTGCGCCTTCGTCACAGCGGCGACGGTCGGGATTCGTCATCCGCCCGCCATGCGGGCGAGGCAAGGTGCCGCCGGCGTCGCAGCGAATTGCCATTTGTGACGATTTGGGACAAGGTCCGGACTTCGGGAGCCGGCAAAGGGAGAGGTCAGCCATGCCAGGATTCGTCGTCGATCGCCGCCAGCTGCTGAAGGGAGGCACGGCGGCGGCCGCCCTCGCCGTGTTCGGCGGGTCCGTCGCGCGCGCCGAGGGCGCCGGGACGGTGAAGCTGCGGCTGATGGCGACCACCGACCTCCACGTCAACGTCTTCCCCTACGACTACTACCGCGACCGCGCCGACGACACCGTCGGCCTCGCCAAGACGGCGGCGCTGATCGCGGCGGCGCGCTCCGAGGCGCCGAACAGCCTTCTGTTCGACAACGGCGACATGCTGCAGGGCTCGCCGCTCGGCGACTACATGGCCTACGAGAAGGGCCTGCCGGACGGCGTGGTCCACCCGATCGTGGCGGCGATGAACACCCTCGACTACGCCTGCGCCACCCTCGGCAACCACGAGTTCAACTACGGCCTCGACTACCTCGCCGCGGCGCTCGACGACGGGATGTTCCCGACCGTCTGCGCCAACGTGCTGAAGGCCGACGGAACGCCGCTGGTGAAGCCCTGGACCGTGGTCGAGACCGAGGTCACCGACGAGTCCGGCGGCGCCCACGCGCTCCGCGTCGGCGTGATCGGCTTCGTGCCGCCGCAGATCGTGCAGTGGGACAAGGGCCACCTCGACGGCAAGGCGACAACCATCGACATCGTCGAGGCCGCCGAGGCGCACATGCCGGATCTCAGGGCGGCGTCCGACATTGTCGTCGCGCTCTGCCACTCGGGCATCGCCGGCGGCGAGCGCAAGGGCGGCGAGGAGAACGCGGCGCTGCACCTTGCGAAGGTGGACGGCATCGACGTGATCGTCACCGGCCACCAGCATCTCGTCTTCCCCGGCAAGGACTTCGAGGGCATCGACGGGGTCGACGCGGCGAAGGGCACCCTTCATGGCAAGCCGGCGGTGATGCCGGGCTTCTGGGGCAGCCACCTCGGCCTGGTCGACCTCACGCTCGTCAAGGACGACGCCGGCTGGTCGATCGGGGACTTCGCCAGCGAGGCGCGGCCGATCTACCTGCGCAACGAGGACCGCTCGATCACCGCGCTGGTCGAGCCGGTGGCGACGGTGCTCGCCGCGGCTGAGGCCGACCACGACGCCGCGCTCGGCTACGTCCGCCGGCCGGTCGGCGAGACCACCGCCCCGATCCACAGTTACTTCGCGCTGGCGGCGGACGACCCGTCGGTGCAGATCGTCAGCCAGGCCCAGCTCTGGTACGGCCGCCAGCTGATGGAGGCCGGCGCGCTGCCCGCGCTGCCGATGCTGTCGGCGGCGGCGCCGTTCAAGTCCGGCGGCCGCGGCGGCCCGGACTACTACACCGACGTGAAGACCGGTCCGGTGGCGATCAAGGACGTCGCCGACATCTACCTCTACCCGAACACGCTCCGGGTGGTGAAGATCACCGGCGGACAGCTGCGCGAGTGGCTGGAGCGTTCGGCCGGGATCTTCAACCGGATCGACCCGGCAGCCTCCGGGCCGCAGCCGCTCGTCGACCCGGCCTTCCCGGCCTACAACTTCGACGTGATCGACGGCGTCGCCTACCGCATCGACGTCACCCAGCCCCGCCGCTACGACAAGGACGGCGCGCTGGAGAACCCGGACGCCCATCGCATCGCCGACCTCGTCTTCGAGGGCAAGCCGGTGGCGGAGGACCAGGAGTTCCTGGTCGTCACCAACAACTACCGGGCGGGCGGCGGCGGCAACTTCCCGGGCGCGGACGGCACCACCATCGTCTACGAGGCGCCGGATACCAACCGCGACGTGATCGTCCGCTACATCGTCTCGGAGAAGACCATCAACCCCTCCGCCGACGGCAACTGGACCTTCGTGCCCTGGGGCGCGGCCGAGGTGACGCTGGTCTCATCGCCGAATGCCGAGGGCGCGCCGGTGCCCCCCGGCATCGCCATCCGCAAGGCCGGCGACGCCGCCGACGGCTTCGTCGACTACCTGGTGACGCTCGAGGGCTGAGGGCCCATTCCGATGGACGGGCCGGGGCTCCGCGGGCCCCGGCCGCACCGCCGCTCCCGGCGCGATCCTCGTCCGCCGGCCCGGCCATTCCGCGCGCCCGCACTGCCGGCGCCGCTTGCCTCCCCGGCCGCGCCGCGGCAGGATCCCGCGCGCCGCACCGGCCGCCCGAGGACCCCCATGAAGCTCTACCGCCTCATCACCGGCGTCGACGACAGCGCCTTCTGCCACCGCGTCACCGCCGCCCTCAACAAGGGCTGGGCGCTGCACGGCCCGCCCTCGCTCACCTTCGACCGCGTGCAGGGCCGGACCATCTGCGGCCAGGCGATCGTCAAGGAGGTCGACGGGGTGGACTACCAGCCGGACATGAAGCTCGGCGACTGGTGAGCGGGCGAGGGACATAAAGGCATCTTTATATCCTGATTGCCTTCCGGCGCGGATATGCCTATAACGTCCGTTGAGGGCGCTCGCTCCGCGCGGGCGGGCGCACGCCATTTCGTCCGACCGGACCACCGAACACGCCAAGGAGACCGCCCCGATGGCCTTCACCGACTATGTCGTCAAGGACATCTCGCTCGCCGACTGGGGTCGCACCGAGCTCGAGATCGCCGAGACCGAGATGCCAGGCCTGATGGCCGTGCGCGAGGAATACGCCACGCGCCAGCCGCTGAAGGGCGCCCGAATCGCCGGCTCGCTGCACATGACCATCCAGACCGCGGTGCTGATCGAGACGCTGAAGGCGCTCGGGGCCGACCTGCGCTGGGCGTCCTGCAACATCTTCTCCACCCAGGACCACGCCGCCGCGGCGATCGCCGCCGCCGGCGTCCCGGTGTTCGCCTTCAAGGGCGAGACGCTGAGCGAGTACTGGGGCTTCACCGACCGCATCCTCGACTGGGGCAACGGCGAGACCGCCAACATGATCCTCGACGACGGCGGCGACGCGACGCTGCTGGTCATCCTCGGCTCCAAGGCCGAGACGGATCCCTCGGTGATCGCCAACCCGAAGAACGAGGAGGAGGAGTGCCTGTACGCCACGATCCGGGCGCGCCTTTCGAAGGACCCGACCTTCTACTCGCGCTGCAAGGCGAACATCCGCGGCGTCTCCGAGGAGACCACCACGGGCGTGATGCGGCTCTACCAGATGCAGGAGCGCGGCGAGCTGCCGTTCCCGGCGATCAACGTCAACGACAGCGTCACCAAGTCGAAATTCGACAACAAGTACGGCTGCCGCGAGTCGCTGGTTGACGCCATCCGCCGCGGCACCGACGTGATGATGGCCGGCAAGGTGGCCGTGGTCTGCGGCTACGGCGATGTCGGCAAGGGCTCGGCCCAGTCGCTCGCCGGCGCCGGCGCGCGGGTGATGGTCACCGAGGTCGACCCGATCTGCGCGCTGCAGGCCGCCATGGACGGTTTCGAGGTGGTCACCCTCGAGGACGCCGCCCCGCGCGCGGACATCGTGGTCACCGCCACCGGCAACAAGGATGTCGTCACCGTCGACCACATGCGCTCGTTCAAGGACATGGCGATCGTCTGCAACATCGGCCACTTCGACAACGAGATCCAGGTCTCGGCGCTGCGCAACTTCCGCTGGCGCAACGTCAAGCCGCAGGTGGACCTCGTCGAGTTCCCGGACGGCAAGCGGATGATCCTCCTGTCGGAGGGCCGGCTCGTCAATCTCGGCAATGCCACCGGCCATCCGAGCTTCGTGATGTCGGCCTCCTTCTCCAACCAGACGCTGGCCCAGATCGAGCTGTGGACCCGCGCCTCGAAGTACGAGAACAAGGTCTACGTGCTGCCGAAGCACCTCGACGAGAAGGTGGCGGAACTGCATCTCGCCAAGCTCGGCGCCAGGCTCACCAGGCTGTCGGACGACCAGGCCGCCTACATCGGCGTGAAGCAGAACGGCCCGTTCAAGTCGGCGCACTACCGCTACTGAGCGGCCCGCCGCGCCATATTCCCGCCGTCCTGTCGCCCTCCCGGCCCGCCGCCGGGAGGGCTTTTTCATGCCCGGAGTCGAACATTCCGTGAACAGACTGTGTCGTTTTGGCACCACGTCCGAACGACCGGCGCGCGCCGGGGGCGGACTCTTTTTGCCCCTCCGGAAAGACGGTATTTTGAAGCGATTCGCAGCGGCTTCGGGGGGCGACGGGGCTGGCGACCGGGGCGCGGCGAGCATCGCCGCCGCGTCCATTGGCGGTTCTTTCGCGACCGGAGAAGGACGTGGACATGCCGGAGTTCGGCCGGAAACGGAGAAGGATTCCCGCGATCCGCCTCCGCCGTGCCCTGGTGGCGGCGACCGCCCTCTCCACCGCCGTCCTGCCCGCCGCGGCGCAGACAACCGGGGGTGGCGACCGCCTCGGCAGCCTGGAGATCGCCTGGTTCTCCGCCATGGTCGGCGCGATCTGCTTCGCCGTCGTCTCCGCCGCCATGCTGATCCGCGCCCGGGCCCGGGCGGAGGAGGAGCGCGACCGGCTCACCCGCGAGAACGCGGACCTGAAGCTCGCCGCCGACCGGGCGGAGGCGGTGCTGTCCGCTGACGACCAGCGGGTGGTGATCTGGCCGGCCGCGGCGGACACGCCGACGGTGATGGGCTCGCTGCCGGAGGCGACCGGCGTGCCGCGCGGCCGCCTCGCCTTCCTCGCCTTCGGCCAGTGGCTGGAGCCCGCCTCCTCCAAGCTGCTCGACGACCGAGTCGCCGCCCTCAGGCAGACCGGCGAGGCCTTCCAGGAGATCCTGCGCACCGCCGCCGGCACCCACGTCGAGGCGACCGGCCGCACCTCCGGGTCGCTGTGCTTCGTGCGCTTCCGCAACATCTCGCGCGAGCGGCTGCAGTATGTGGAGCTCGCCGACCGCCACGCCCGCCTGTCGCGCGAGACCGAGACGCTGCACGGGCTGCTCGACGCGCTGTCGATGCCGGTCTGGATGCGCGACCGCTCGGGGCGCCTGGCCTATGCCAACCGCGCCTATGCCCGCGCGGTGGAATCGCCCGACCCGGCACAGGCCGTCACCAACCAGCTGGAACTGCTCGACGCCTCCGGCCGGCAGCAGGTGAAGGAGAGCCGCGCCTCCGGGCCGGTGTTCGCCCGCCGACTTTCCGTCGTGGTCGCCGGCACCCGGCGCGTCTTCGACATCGTCGACGCCTCGACCGGCGAGGCCAGCGCCGGCATCGCCACGGACGTCAGCGAACTGGAGAAGGTGCAGTCCGAGCTCCGGCGCACCATCCAGAACCACGCCCGCACGCTCGACCAGCTCGCCACCGCGGTGGCCATCTTCGGCGCCGACCGGCGGCTGCAGTTCTACAATGCCGCCTACGGGAGCCTGTTCGGCCTCGATCCCGCCTTCCTCGAGGCCGGGCCGGAGGACGGCGCGGTGCTCGACCAGCTCCGGGCCCTGCGCAAGCTGCCCGAGCAGGCGGACTACCGGGCCTGGAAGCGCGACATGCTCGCCTCCTACCAGGCCATGGAGGCCCGCGAGAGCTGGTGGCACCTGCCGGGCGGGCAGACGCTCCGCGTCATCGCCAACCCGCATCCGCAGGGTGGCGTCACCTACGTCTACGAGAACGTCACCGAGCGGCTCGACCTGGAGAGCCGCTACAACGCGCTGATCCGCGTGCAGGGCGAGACGCTGGACCACCTCTCCGAAGGCGTCGCCGTGTTCGGCTCGGACGGCCGGCTGCGGCTGTTCAACCCGGCGTTCGTGGCGCTGTGGAAGCTGGACGAGGCGATGCTGGCGAGGAAGGCGCATGTCGGCGAGGTGATCGAGGCCTGCCGCCGCGTCCACGACGAGCGCGCCGCCTTCGACCGGATCCGCGAGGCCGTGACCGGCCTCGCCGACCAGCGCACCCGGCTCGGCGGCCGCCTCGAGGGCCCGCAGGGCGTCGTCGACTTCGGCACGGTGCCGCTGCCGGACGGGGCCACGCTGGTGACCTTCGTCAACGTCACCGACCGGGTGGCGGTCGAGCGGGCGCTGATGGAGAAGAACGAGGCGCTGGAGGCGGCCGACCAGCTGAAGAACGCCTTCATCCAGCACGTCTCCTACGAGCTGCGCTCGCCGCTGACCAACATCATCGGCTTCGCCCAGCTGCTCGCCGACGACAACGCCGGCCCGCTCAACGTCAAGCAGCGGGAGTACACCGGCTACATCATGGAGTCCTCCGGGGCGCTCCTCGCCATCATCAACGACATCCTCGACCTCGCCACGGTGGACGCCGGGATCATGGAGCTCGAGCTGTCCGAGGTGGACATCGCCGCCACCGTGGAGGCGGCCGCGACGGGGCTGCGCGACCGGCTGGCGGAGGCGCGGATCCAGCTGGTGAACCGTGTCCCGGACGACATCGGCAGCTTCGTCGCCGACGAGAAGCGGGTGCGCCAGATCCTGTTCAACCTGCTCTCCAACGCCATATCCTTCACGCCGGACGGCGGCGCGGTGGAGATCGGCTGCCTGCGCGAGGGCGAGGACGTGCTGTTCGAGGTGCGCGACGACGGCCGCGGCATCCCCGAGGACTACCTCGACGCCGTGTTCGAGCGCTTCGAGAGCCGGCCGACCGGGGCGCGCCGCCGCGGCGCCGGCCTGGGGCTGTCGATCGTCAAGAGCTTCGTCGAGCTCCACGGCGGCACCGTCGAGATCGCCTCGCGCGAGGGCGAGGGGACGCTGGTGCGTTGCCGCTTCCCGGCGGCGCCGCGCCTCGCCGAGGCCGCCGAGTAGCACCGGGCCGGAAAGGCCGCCGCCATGCCGCTTCTGGAGCTCACCGTCGCCGACGAGGCGGGGACCCGGCGCCTCGCCGAGGACCTCGCCATGGTGCTGCGGCCGGGCGACGTCGTCGCGCTCGCCGGCGACCTCGGCATGGGAAAGAGCGCCTTCGCCCGCGCCCTCCTGCGCGCCCTCGCCGACGACCCCGCCCTCGAGGTGCCGAGCCCCACCTTCACGCTGGTGCAGGCCTACGACCTGCCGGGGCTGTCGGTCGCCCACTTCGACCTCTACCGCCTCGGCGACCCGGGCGAACTCGTCGAGATCGGCTTCGACGAGGCGATCCGCACCGGCGCCGCGCTGGTGGAATGGCCGGACCGGGCCGCCGGCGCCCTGCCGCCGGACTCGCTCCGGGTGCTGATCGAGGAGGACGGCGGCCCCGAGGGCCGGCGCTTCACCCTCGACGGCGATCCCGCCGCATGGGCGGCGCGGCTCGAGCGCACCCGGCGGATCCGCGCCCTCCTGGAGGCGCCGGGCGCGCCGCCCGCCGTCCGCCGCCGCATGGCGGGCGATGCCTCGGCGCGCCGCTTCGAGCGGGTCCGCCGCGGCGACGAGCGGCTGGTCGTGATGGACTGGCCCCGCCGGCCGCCGCAGCCGGCCCTCCTCGACGGGCTCTCCTACCCCGAGCTCGTCCACGTCCAGGACGATCCGCTCGCCTTCGTCGCCGTCGCCGAGGCGCTGCGCGGGGCCGGCTTCGTGGCGCCCGGCCTCCATGCCGGCGACCTCGCCGAGGGGCTGCTCCTCGTCGACGACCTCGGCGCCGAGGGCCTGCTCGCCGCCGGGGCGCCGTTGCCGGAGCGCTTCCTCGCCGCCGCGGAGGTGGTCGCCGAAAAGGACGCCACCCGCTTCCCGCGCGAGATCGACGTTCCCGGCCGGGGCCGCTGGCGGCTGCCGGACTTCGACGCCCGGGCGCTCGCGGTGGAGCTGTCGCTGCTGCCCGACTGGTACCTGCCGCTCGTCTCCGGGCAGCCCGCCGATCCGGCCCATCGCGCCGAGTTCCTCGATCTCTGGGCGCCGCTGGTGGAGGCCATCGGGCGGCTGCCGCGCGGACTGGTCCTGCGCGATGTCATCGCGGCGAACCTCGTCTGGCGCGGCGGCGAGGGACGGGCGCGGATCGGCTTCCTCGACCTCCAGGACGCCATGGTCGGGCCGGAGGCCTACGACCTGATGTCGCTCGTCACCGACGTCCGGCTCGACCTTGCGGACGGCCTCGTCGCCGACATGCGGGCGGCCTACCGCGCCGTCCGCCGCGCCGGCGACCCGGGCTTCGACGACGCGGGCTTCGAGGCGGCCCTCGCGCTCACCGCCGCGCAGCGCAACTCGAAGATCCTCGGCGGCTTCGCCCGCCTCGCCGTCCGCGATGGAAAGCGGGGATATCTCGATCATCTGCCCCGGGTGCGGCGGCGGGTCGCGGCGGCGCTCGAGCATCCGGTTCTCCGCCCGCTGCGGCTCTGGTATGAACGCCACCGTTGTCTCGACTGACGCCAGCCAGGCCGATTCCCCGAATGCCCGACCATTCCCGACGCCACAGCCCCCGGACCGCGATGGTGCTCGCCGCCGGACGCGGCAAGCGCATGCGCCCGATCACCGCCACCACTCCGAAGCCGCTGGTCGAGGTGGCCGGCCGGTCGCTGGTCGACCACGTGCTCGACCGCCTCGCCGCGGCGGGCGTCGAGACGGCGGTGGTGAACGTCCACTACCTCGCCGACCTGGTGGAGGTGCACGTCAGCAAGCGGCGGGCGCCGGCGGTGGCCGTCTCCGACGAACGGAAGCGGCTGCTCGACACCGGCGGCGCGGTGGTGAAGGCGCTGGACCTCCTCGGCAACGAGCCCTTCTACCACCTCAACTCGGACACGATCTGGGTCGAAGGCGCCCGGCCGAACCTCGAGGTGCTCGCCGAGCGCTGGGACGGCGAGCGCATGGACGGCATGCTGATGCTGTCACCGACTGTCACCGCGGTCGGCTACGACGGGGCCGGAGACTTCGAGATGGACGCGGAGGGGCGGCTGCAGAGGCGGGCGGAGCGGCGGGTGGCGCCGTTCGTCTACGCGGGCGCGGCGATCTTCCACCCGCGGCTGTTCGCCGGCCTTGCCGTGGAGCCCTTCTCGCTCAACCGGATCTTCGACGAGGCGATCGCCGCCGGCCGCCTCTTCGGCATGCGCATGGACGGCATCTGGCTGCACGTCGGCACGCCCGGCGCCATTCGCGAGGCGGAGGCGTCGATCGCCCTGTCGGCAGCCTGAGGGAGGGTGCATGGAACGGGAGCCGCGCGTCTTCAACGTCCCCGCCGGGGCACCCTTCCTGCCGACGCTGGTGGACGCGATCCTCGACGGCACGCTGGTGCCGGGCAAGGTCTACCGCGACGACCCGCTCGCCCTCGCCGACCTCACCGTCTTCCTGCCGACCCGTCGCGCCGCCCGGGCGCTCGCCGGAACGCTGGTCCGCCGCCTCGGCGCGGGCGCGGCCGTGCTGCCGCGGATCCGCCCGCTCGGCGACGTCGACGAGGACGGCGCCGACGGGCTGACCGACCCTGCCGAACTCGACCTCCTCCCGCCGCTGGAGGGACCGGCGCGGCTGGTGGCGCTCGCCGGCCTGGTGCTCGCCTGGCGCCGGCATCTCGGCCCGGAAAGCCTGGTGACGCCCTCCGGCCACCGGATCACCGTGCCGGCGTCGGCCGCCGACGCGGTGCACCTTGCCCGCGACCTCCTCGCCCTGATCGACCAGGCGACCGTCGACGGCGTCGACTGGGCCGGGCTGAAGACGCTGGTGCCCGAGGACCACGCTGGCTGGTGGCAGCTGACGCTCGGCTTCCTCGGCATCGCCACCGAGGCCTGGCCGGCATACCTCGCCGAGGCCGGGCGGATGGACCCGATCGCCCACCGGACCGCCGTCCTGCGCGCCGTCGCCGCCCGCCTCGCCCGCGGCGACCTCGACCGCCCGGTGGTCGCCGCCGGCTCCACCGGCTCGCAGCCGGCGACCGCGGCGCTGCTCGCCGCCGTCGCCCGGATGGCGAACGGGGCGGTGGTGCTGCCGGGGCTCGACCGGCACCTCGGCGAGGCCACCGTCTCCGCCCTCGCCGAGGGGCGGATCGAGGGCGCGGCGAGCCATCCGCAGGCGGCGCTCGCCCGGCTTCTCGGCGTGATCGGCATCGGCCGCGGCGAGGTGGTCGACCTCGGCGCGCCGACGCCGGCGCTGGCGACCCGCGCCCGGATCATCTCCGACGCGCTGCTTCCGGCGCCGGAGACCGACCGCTGGCCCGAGGTCGCCGCCCGGCTGGCCGCCGACGCGGAGGGCACCCGGGCGGCGCTCGACGGCGTCTCCCTCGCCGTCGCCGCCAACGAGGCGGAGGAAGCCCTCGCCATCGCCTGCGCCCTCCGCGAGGCGCTGGAGACGCCGGAGGCGACGGCGGCGCTGGTCACCCCGGACCGGGTGCTCGCCCGCCGGGTCGCCGCCGAACTCGCCCGCTTCGGCGTCGAGGCAGAGGATTCGGCCGGCGTGCCGCTGTCGCGCACGCCCCCCGGGGCGCTGGCGCTGCTCCTCGCCGACTGCATCGCCGCCGGGCTCGACCCGGTCGGGCTGGTGGCGCTGACCCGCCATCCGCTGGCCGCCTTCGGGATGGCGAGGCCGGTCGCCCGCGCTGCTGCCCGGGCGCTCGAGGTCGCCTGCCTGCGCGGCCCTCGGCTCGCCGCCGGCGGCAAGGCGCTGGCGGAGGCAGCGGAGCGGCTGGCGATCGGCGGGCGCGGCGGCTTCGGCGTCCACCCGGCGGTGAGCCGGCTCGACGCCGACGACATGGCCGCCGCCCGGCGCCTCGCCGCGCGCCTCTGCGACGCCACCGCGCCCGTGGAGGCGCTCGCCGCCGACGGCGCTTGCGACCACCGCAAGCTGCTCGAGGCGCTTCTCGCCGCCCTCCACGCCATCGCCCGCGACGACACCGGCTCCGACGCCCGCCTGTTCGAGGGGCCGGCCGGGGCGGCGCTCGCCCGCTTCTTCGCCGGCCACCTCGATGCGCCCGCGACGCCGCTGCCGGCCCGGCTCGCCGACCTTCCGGCGCTGCTGCGGGCGCTGATGCAGGGCGAGACCGTGCGCCGGCCGGTGCGCGCCGCCCGCGTCTCCATCTGGGGCCAGCTCGAGGCGCGGCTGATGACGGTGGACCGCCTCGTCGTCGGCGGCCTCAACGAGGGCGTCTGGCCGCCGGCGACCAACACCGGCCCCTGGCTGTCGCGGCCGATGCGCGCCGCCCTCGGATTTCCGCCGCCGGAGCAGCGGATCGGCCTCGGCGCCCACGACTTCGCCGCCGCCCTCGGCGCCCCCGACGTGCTGCTCACCCGGGCGGCGAAGAGCGGCGGCGCGCCGACGGTGCCGACCCGCTTCCTCACCCGCCTCCTCGGCCTGGTCGGGCCGCAGGCGGAGGCGGCGATGGCCGCGCGCGGCGCCCGCCACCTCGACCGCGCCCGCCGGCTCGACGACCGCCCCTCCGAGAGCCGCTGCGTCCGGCCCTGTCCCACCCCGCCGGTGGCGGCGCGGCCGACCCGCCTGTCGGTCACCGAGGTCGAGCGCTGGATCCGCGACCCCTACGCCGTCTACGCCCGCCGGGTGCTCGCCCTCGAGCCGCTGCCGGACCTCGGCGAGCGGCCGGACTTCGGCACCCGCGGCTCGGTGCTGCACGCCGCCCTCGCCCGCTTCGCCCGCGAATGGGACGGGCCCTTCGACGACACCGCCGTGGCGGCGCTGGTCGAGATCGGCCGGCAGGAATTCCGCGAGATCGAGGCCTTCCCGGAGATCCACGCGCTCTGGTGGCCGCGCTTCGTTTCGGCGGCGAAATGGCTGGTCGGCAGCTTCGAGGCGGAGCGGGCGGACGTGCGCCGCTTCCCCGAGGTCACCGGCCGCTGGGAGATCGACGGCCCGGCCGGGAGCTTCCTCCTCACAGGCCGCGCCGACCGGATCGACCTTCTCCCCGACGAGCGGCTGTCGATCGTCGACTTCAAGTCGGGCACGGCGCCGAGCGCCAAGCAGATCGCCTTCGGCGAGTCGCCGCAGCTCGCCCTCGAGGCGGCGATCGCCCGGCGCGGCGGCTTCGAGGGGGTGCCGGAGGGCGAGGCGGCCGAACTGGTGCATGTGGTGCTCAAGGGCATCGAGGGCCGCGACAGGCTCTGCGTCTTCGACGGCTACAAGGGCGGGCGGGACGCGCCGGCCCGCTCCCTCCCCGAGACCGTGGAGAGGACCGAGGAGGCGCTGCGGGGGCTGGTCGCCGCCTATGCGGTGGAGGCGAAGGGCTACCTCTCCCGCGCCCACCCCTTCAAGCGCGGCGACAGGGAGCCCTACGACCACCTCGCCCGGGTCAGGGAGTGGTCGATCGGATCGGACGAGGCGGGAGGCGAGGAGCCATGAGCGGACCCGATACCCGGACCCGGCAGCATCGCGCCACCGACCCCCGCGCCTCCGCCTGGGTGTCGGCCAACGCCGGATCGGGCAAGACCTACGTGCTCACCCGCCGGGTGATCCGGCTGCTCCTCTCCGGCTGCGAGCCGTCGCGGATCCTCTGCCTCACCTTCACCAAGGCGGCGGCGGCGGAGATGTCCAACCGCGTGTTCAAGCTGCTCGGCGAGTGGGCGGTGATGCCGGGGCCGGAGCTGGCCCGCGCGCTTGGCGACGTCGAGGGGGCGGTTCCGGACGCCGCCCGGATCGCCGCCGCCCGGCGGCTGTTCGCCCGCGCCCTGGAGACCCCGGGCGGGCTCAAGATCAAGACCATCCACGGCTTCTGCGAGGCGCTGCTGCAGCGCTTTCCGGTCGAGGCGGACCTTCCCGGCCGCTTCGAGGTGATGGACGAGCGCCGCGGCCTCGCCCTCCTCGCCGAGGCGCGGGCGACGGCGATCCGCGAGGCGGTCGCCGACGGCGAGGGGCCGCTCGGCGCGGCGCTCGGCCTCGTCCTCGCCCGCACCACCGACGGCGGGCTCGACGCGGTGATCGACGGCTTTCTCCGCCGCCGCGAGGACTACCTCGCCTGGATCGCCGGCCACGGCTCGCTCGAGGCGGCGCTCGCCTCGCTGCCCGCCGCCCTCGGCGTGCCGGCGGGGATGGACCGCGCCGCCCTCGTCCAGGCCTGCGGCCGCTCGCCCGACTTCGGCGACGACATCGTCCGGGCCCTGCTGCCGGTGCTCGACGGCGCCACGAAGACCATGCAGGACCTCGCCGCGTGCCTGCGCCAGGCCCTGGGCGAGCTCGACCCCGCCGAGCGGGCCCGCCTCTGGCGCTCGGCCTTCCTCACCGGCGAGGGCAAGCCGCGGGCGAGCGCGGTGACCAAGGTGGTGGAGCAGTCGATTCCCGGCACGCTGGAGCGCTGCGCCCGGGAAGCCTCCCGCCTGGTCGAGCTCGACGGTGCCATCGCCGCCTGCGACGTGGCCGAGATGACCGCGGCGGCGATCCGCCTCGCCGACCGGGTGATGGGCCACCACGCGGCGCTGAAGCGCGCCGCCGGCGCCCTCGACTTCGACGACCTGATCCAGCGCACCGTCTCGCTGCTCGCCCGCTCGGACGCCGCCGCCTGGGTGCAGTACAAGCTCGACGAGGGCCTCGACCACGTGCTGGTCGACGAGGCGCAGGACACCAGCCCCGACCAGTGGAAGATCGTCCGGGCGATCACCGGCGAGTTCTTCGCCGGGGCCGGCGCGCGCGAGGGCGTGGCGCGCACCGTCTTCGCGGTGGGCGACGAGAAGCAGTCGATCTACTCCTTCCAGGGCGCCGAGCCGCATCTCTTCGCCGACAACGGCGTCGCCTTCGGGCGGCTGGCCGGCGAGGGCGGCGCCGCCTTCCACCCGATCAGCCTCAACATCTCCTTCCGCTCCACCCGCGACGTGGTGAAGGCGGTCGACGCGGTCTTCGCCGACCCGGCCGCGCACGCCGGGCTCACCCGGGACCCGGCCCCGACCGTGCACGAGACCAACCGCGCCGACGACCCCGGGCTGGTCGAGGTCTGGCCGGAGGTCGAGCCGGCGGAGACGCCGAAGCCCGAGCGCTGGGAGGATCCGGTCGACGTCACCGGCCCCGGCAGCCCGGAGGTGCGGCTCGCCACCCGCATCGCCGACGAGGTCGCCGGCTGGCTCGCCCGCGGCGAGCGGATCGCCGCCACCGGCCGGCGGATCCGGCCGGGCGACGTGATGATCCTGGTGCGCAAGCGCGGCGCCTTCGTCGAGGCGGTCAACCGGGCGCTCAAGGCGCGCGGCATCGAGATCGCCGGCGCCGACCGGCTGGACGTCATTGGCCACATCGTCGCCGAGGACCTGATGGCGGCGGCGCGCGTGGCGCTGCTGCCCGAGGACGACCTGAGCCTCGCCGCCTTCGCCCGCTCGCCGCTGGTGCCGCCGGCGGAGCGGGGCGGCTCCTCCGGCCTCACCGACGCGGAGCTGTTCGCCCTCGCCCACGGCCGCCGCGCCAGCCTATGGCAGGCAGTGCGCGAGGCGGCCGAGGCGGGCTCCGGACCGGCGATGCGCCTCGCCGACCGGGTGCAGGCGCTGATGGCCCGGGCCGACGCCGGCGACGCCTACGGCTTCTTCGCGGCGCTGGTCGGCCGCAACGGCGGGCGCGCCGCCTTCCGCGCCCGCATCGGCCGCGAGGCCGACGAGGTGATCGACGAGTTCCTGGCGCTCGCCCTCGCCGCCGAAGAGCAGGGCGCCGCCTCGCTCGCCGGCTTCCTCGCCCTCACCGCCGAGGCGCGCGAGGACGTCAAGCGCGAGGTGGACACCACCCGCGACGAGGTGCGGGTGATGACCGTGCACGGCTCCAAGGGCCTGGAGGCGCCGGTGGTATTCCTGGTCGATCCCGGCTCGGCGCCCTCGTCCGGCCAGTTCGACCCGACGGTGCTGCCGCTCGAGAACCAGCGCGGGGCGCCGCTGGTCTGGCTGCGCCCGGGACCGAAGCCGCCGCTGGTCGAGGCCGCGGTCGCCGCGCACCGGCTGAAGCAGGAGGAGGAGTATCGCCGCCTGCTCTACGTCGGCCTCACCCGCGCCGCCGACCGGCTGATCGTCTGCGGCATGCGCGGCATGCGCTCCAAGCCCGACGGGCGCTGGCACACCCTGGTCGCGTCCGCCCTTGGCCGCGAGGCGGAGGCGGTGACCGCCGCCGACGGCTCGATCGACCGCTGGGTCTGGTGCGCGCCGCCGCCCCGGGCGGCGAAGCCGCCTGTCGACGATGCGTCGGTGCGGCCGGCGCCGCCGCCGCTGCCCGAGTGGCTCTCCCGGCCGCTGCGCGACCCGGTGCAGCCGCGGGCGCTGACGCCCTCCTCGGCGGCCGCGCTGCTCGCCGAGGACGAGGAGGACCGCCCGGCGGCCGGCTTTTCCGGCGAAGATCCGATGGACCGCGCGCGCGGGCTCGACAGCCCCGCCGCCCGGCGCGGCCGGCTGATCCACCGCCTGTTCGAGATCCTGCCCGAGGCGCCGCCCGCCGGCCGTCGCCGGCGGGCGCTCGACCATCTCGCCCGGATGGCGCCGGACCTCGGCGAGGCGGAGCACGCCGCGATCGCCGGGTCGGTCCTTGCGTTGATGGACGACCCGCGCTGGGCGGAGGTGTTCGGGCCGGGCGGCCGGGCCGAGGTCTCGCTCGCCGGCGCCGTGCCGCTCCCCGACGGGCGCGAGGTGCCGGTGTTCGGCCAGATCGACCGGCTGGTGGTGGGCGCCGACGAGGTGCTGATCGTCGACTTCAAGACCGGCCGCAAGGTGCCCGATGCGATTCCGCTGCCCTATGCCACCCAGCTCGCCCTCTACCGGGCGCTGATGCTGCGGATCCGGCCGGGCGCGACGGTCCGGGCGGCGATCCTCTGGACGGAGGCGCCGCGGCTCGACGAGCTGCCGGCCGCCGAGATGGACGCGATCCTCGCGCGGATCGTCACGAACATGGGAACGACCTCGGCGCCGGCTCCCGCTTGACGGGTCCGGAAGGCGCACCTACGTTCGGCCGACACCGGGAACGGCCGAGGCTCGTTCCGTCTCTTCAAGGCGCCCGCCGCGGCGCCCCCACGAGGTGACATATGCCTGCGAAGAAAGTGACCGACCAGTCGTTCGACACGGACGTGCTCGGGGCCGAGACCCCCGTCGTCGTGGACTTCTGGGCCGAGTGGTGCGGACCCTGCCGCATGATCGCCCCGGCGCTCGACGAGATCGCCAAGGAGATGGACGGCAAGGTCGAGATCGTGAAGCTGAACATTGACGAGAACGCAAACACCGCGATAAAGTACGGCGTCCGTTCCATCCCGACGCTGATCCTCTTCAAGAACGGCCAGCCTGCCGCCATGAAGGTCGGCGCGGCGCCGAAGAGCGATCTCTCGAACTGGATTAGGGCCGCGATCTGAGGCGAAAGCCTCTCCGCGAGCCCGCGCCACCCGGCCGGCGAAAGCCGCCGGGTGGCCCCTTTTTTTGAGGGCCTCTTTTTAGAGAACCTCGCCCGCGTCGTGCCTGTCCGCGGAGGCGCGGCGGCCCTACTCTCCCGGTACGGGCGCGGAGGATCCGGCGGGCGCCCGCGAGGCGACCATCCGCCCGCCGGCCATGCCCGCCAGCATAGCGGCGACGAAGATCGCCGGGCCGGCCTCGAAGGTCGCCAGCGCCGAGACCGCCGGCGCCGGGCAGAAGCCGACCAGTCCCCAGCCGATCCCGAACAGCGCCGCGCCGCCGACCAGGCGGCTTTCGATGTCGCGCCGGCGCGGCAGTTCGAAGGCGGAGGCGAACAGCGGCCGCCCGCGGGCGATGGCGAGGCGCAGCCCCGCCGCCGCGACCAGCACCGCGCCCCCCATCACGAAGGCGAGGCTCGGATCGAAGCTGCCGGTGAAATCCAGGAAGTTCAGCACCTTGGCCGGATTGGTCATGCCGCCGACGACGAGGCCGAGTCCGAACAGGAGGCCGATGAGGAAGTTCAGGGTGATCGCCATCCCGGGGTCCTCACGCCAGGTGCCGGACGACGAAGACGGTCGCGGCCGCCGTCGCCATGAACACCGGCACCGCCACCATCGAGCGCGGCGAGAGCAGCGACAGGCCGCAGATGCCGTGGCCGCTGGTGCAGCCGGCGCCGATCACCGTGCCGAAGCCGACCAGGAGCCCGCCGAGGACCAGGGTTCCCGTGCCCGCCTCGAGGTGGAAGGGGACAGCGGCGCCGGTCGCCAGCGCCACCGCGAAGGGGGCCGCGAACAGGCCGGCGACGAAGGCGAGGCGGCGCAGGAATAGCCCGTCCAGCGGCGGCAGCAGGCGGGCGAGAATGCCGGAGACGCCGGCGATCCGGCCCTCGAACAGCATGAGCAGAACGGCGGCAAGCCCGATCAGGGCTCCACCGGCAAGCGAAGCCATCGGCGTGAATGCGGTTTCCAACGGGGAAGGTCCTCTCGGCGCGAACGTGTCACATGCCAAGAAATCCGCTTCGCCCTGCCGATGTCAACGGCCGCGGTTCAGCGCCGCTCCGAGCTTCTCGGCGAGCGCCCCGCCGCCGGAGGCGGGTGGCTTGCCGCCGCGGGGGCCGCCGCCGGGGGGCGGACGATCGTCCCGGCCGGACCCCGGCCGCGCCGCGCCGGCGCCGCCGTCCTTGCGCATCGACAGGGCGATGCGGCGGCGCTTCACGTCGACGTCGACGACGGTCACCTTCACCACGTCGCCAGCCTTCACCACCTCGCGCGGGTCCTTGACGAAGCGGTCGGCAAGCTGCGAGACGTGGACCAGCCCGTCCTGGTGGACGCCGACGTCGATGAAGGCCCCGAAGGCGGTGACGTTGGTGACGGTCCCCTCCAGCACCATCCCGGGCTTGAGGTCGGAGATCTCCTCCACCCCCTCGGCGAAGGCGGCGGTGCGGAACTCCGGGCGCGGGTCGCGGCCGGGCTTCTCCAGCTCGGCGAGGATGTCGCGGACGGTCGGCAGGCCGAATCGGTCGTCGACGAAGGCGGCCGGGCTCAGGCCCTTCAGCGTCGAGCTGTCGCCCATCACCTGCCTGAGGTCGCGGCCGCAGGCGGCGACGATGCGGCGCGCGAGCCCATAGGCCTCCGGGTGGACGGAGGAGGCATCGAGCGGCTCCTCGCCGTCGCGGATCCTGAGGAAGCCGGCGGCGAGCTCGAAGGTGCGGGCGCCGAGGCGCGGCACGTCCATCAGCCGGCGGCGGCTGCGGAACGGGCCGTTGGCGTCGCGGTGGGCGACGATCGCCTCGGCGAGCGAGGCGCCGAGGCCGGACACCCGGGCGAGCAGCGAGGCGGAGGCGGTGTTGAGGTCGACGCCGACCGCGTTCACCGCGTCCTCGACCACCGCGTCGAGCGCCTTCGCCAGCCGCGACTGGTCGACGTCGTGCTGGTACTGGCCGACGCCGATCGACTTCGGCTCGATCTTGACGAGTTCCGCCAGCGGATCCTGCAGGCGCCGGGCGATCGAGACGGCGCCGCGCAGCGAGACGTCGAGGTTCGGGAACTCGGCCGCGGCGGTCGCGGAGGCGGAGTAGACCGAGGCGCCCGCCTCGGAGACCACCACCTTCACCGGCTTCGGCGGCGCCATCTCGCCGAGCATGGCGGCGACGAGCCGGTCGGTCTCGCGGCTCGCCGTGCCGTTGCCGATGGCGATCAGCTCCACCTTGTGCCGGCGGACGAGGCGCGAGATCTCCGCCATCGCGCCGGCGACGTCCATCCGCGGCTGGAACGGGTAGACCGTCGCGGTGTCCACCAGCTTCCCGGTGGCGTCGACGACGGCGACCTTGACGCCGGTGCGGATGCCGGGGTCGAGGCCCATCGTCGGCCGGGCGCCGGCCGGGGCTGCGAGCAGCAGGTCCTTGAGGTTGGCGGCGAAGACCTGGATCGCCTCCTCCTCGGCGCGCTCGCGCAGCGTGGTCATGAGGTCGAGGGACAGGTGCAGCGACAGCTTGATCCGCCACGCCCAGCGCGCCACCTGGAGCAGCCACTCGTCGGCCGCCGTCCTCGGCGGGACGGGCACCTCGATGCTCTCCGCCACGATCCGCTCCACCGGCTTGACAGGGCCGGGGTCATCCGCGTCGATCTCGAGGTCGAGCGAGAGCACCTCCTCGTTGCGTCCGCGCAGCATGGCGAGCGCCCGGTGGCCGGGCACGGTCGCCCAGCGCTCGGCGTGGTCGAAGTAGTCGCGGAACTTCTCCCCCGTCGCCTCCTTGCCCTCGACCACCCGCGCGCGCAGCACGGCGCGGCCGGACATCTCCCGGCGGAGGCGGCCGACCAGGTCGGCGTTCTCGGCGATCCGCTCGACGAGGATGTCGCGGGCGCCGTCGAGCGCGGCCTGGACGTCCGGCACCGCGTCGGTGACGAAGGCGGCGGCGGCATCCCTCGGGACCAGGCGGCGGTCGGCGAGGATCGCGTCGGCGAGCGGCTCGAGGCCCTTCTCGCGGGCGATCTCGGCCTTGGTGCGCCGCTTCGGCCGGAACGGCAGGTAGATGTCCTCGAGCTCGGCCTTGGTCGCGGCGGCGGCGATGCGGCCGGCGAGGCCGGCGTCGAGCTTTCCCTGCTGCTCGATCGACTTCAGGATCGCCGCCCGCCGGGCCTCGAGCTCGCGCAGGTAGGAAAGCCGGTCCTCCAGCGTGCGCAGCTGGGTGTCGTCGAGGCCGCCGGTCGCCTCCTTGCGGTAGCGCGCGACGAAGGGAACCGTGGCGCCCTCGTCGAGGAGGGCGATCGCCGCGGCGGCCTGCTCCGGCCGGCAGGCGATCTCGGCGGCGATGGTGCGGGCTATGGCGGCGGTGGTCGCGGCGGCGTCGACGGCCATGGGCTCGGCTCCTCGGACTACGGGAGGCGGACCTTACCCGCGCCGCAGCCGGCGTGCCAGCGACCGCCGCGCCCCATCCACCGCTCGCTCAGGTCGGTCCGGGCGGGGCATAGGTCGAGCCGTCCACCGTCCCGGGCCGGCCGTCGAGGTCGAGCCGGCTCACCTTCGCCGGCGTCTCGGCGATCACCTTGCCGCGGCGGACGACGTGAAGCCGCGTCGCCTTCATCCGGATCGCCTCGAAGGGATCGCGCGCCTGCAGCACGACGAAGTCGGCATGGCAGCCGGGCGCCAGGCCGTAGCCCTCGAGCCCCATCGCCCGCGCCGGGTTCTCGGTGACGGCGAGGAACAGCGAGCGGATGGCGTCGAGCGAGGTCATCTGGCCGACATGAACGGCCATGTGCGCCACCTCCAGCATGTCGGCGGACCCCATCGCGTACCAGGGGTCCATCATGCAGTCCTGGCCGAGCGCGACGTTGACGCCGGCGGCCATCAGTTCCGGCACCCGCGTCATGCCGCGGCGCTTCGGGTAGGTGTCGTGGCGGCCCTGCAGGGTGATGTTGATGAGCGGGTTCGGCACCGCGTGGATCTGCGCCTCGGCGATCAGCGGGATCAGCTTGGAGGCGTAGTAGTTGTCCATCGAGTGCATCGAGGTGAGGTGCGAGCCGACGACGCGGCCCTGAAGGCCGTGCCGGACCGTCTCCGCCGCCAGGGTCTCGATGTGCCGCGACATCGGGTCGTCGGTCTCGTCGCAGTGGATGTCGACCGGCAGCCCCCGGTCGGCGGCGATGGCGCACAGCCGGCGGAGCGAGGCCGCGCCCTCCTCCATGGTCCGCTCGAAGTGCGGGATGCCGCCGACCACGTCGACGCCGAGGTCGAGGGCGCGCAAAAGGTTCCGCTCCGCGTTCGGCGAGCGGTAGAAGCCGTCCTGCGGGAAGGCGACCAGCTGCAGGTCGAGCCAGGGCCTCACCCGCTCGCGCACCTCGATCAGCGCCTCGACCGCCAGCAGCCGGTCGTCGCAGACGTCGACATGGCTGCGCACGGCGAGGAGGCCCTGGCTCACCGCCAGGTCGCAGTAGCGCAGCGCCCGCTCGATCACCGCCTCCTGGGTGAGCAGCGGCTTCAGCTCGCCCCACAGCGCGATGCCCTCGAGCAGGGTGCCGGAGCGGTTCATCCGCGGTAGGCCCAGGGACAGCGTCGCATCCATGTGGAAGTGCGGGTCGATGAAGGGCGGCGTCACCAGCCGGCCGGTCGCGTCCATTCGTCGCGCCGCCTCCGCCTCGATCCGTGGCTCCACCGCGACGATCCGCCCGTCCTCTACGGCGATGTCGACGCCGCTGCGGCCGTCGGGAAGGTTGGCACCGGTGACGAGGAGGTCGAGCATGGGGAGGATCCGGGTCGAAATGTTGGTCGGAGCCCCATGGCATCCGGAACCGCGGCCTGTTTCAAGCACTTTGGCGACCGGCGAGGTCGGGCGGGACCGTTCCGCCCGGTCCGGGGCCCGATCCGGGCTTCGCCCGATTGCCGCAGGCCCGCCGCTCGCCTAGGCTCAGCGCGCCCAAGGAGACCCCGGATGACAGACGCCCGCCGATTCGTTCCCTTCGACCTCACCGACATCGAGCCCGAGGACGGCGCGCCGCCGGCGGAGCGGATTGTCAAGGGCGAGCCGCGGACGCGGACCTGGACGCTGGAGGAGGCCGACGACGGCGCCACCATCGCCGGCGTGTGGGAGGCGACGCCGGGAACCTGGCGGATCGCCTACGACGAGTGGGAGTTCTGCACCATCGTCTCCGGCGTCAGCATCCTGCACGAGGACGGCGCGCCGGCGCCGCATGTCCTGCGCGAGGGCGACAGCTTCGTGATCCGCCCCGGCTTCACCGGGCTCTGGGAAGTCGTCGAGACCACCCGCAAGGTGTTCGTGGTCCGGCTCCCCTGAGGCCGCGCCGTGCCGGGCCTTACGACGATTGATCCCCGCCTCCGGGCGGCCTAAAAGGCCTCGCGGCGCGACGCTTCGCGGCCGGCACGAGGCGAGGGTCCATGCAGCTCGACAGGATCGAAGACGCGGTCGCGGCGATCGCCGCCGGCGAACCGGTGGTGGTGGTCGACGACACCGACCGCGAGAACGAGGGCGACCTCATCCTCGCCGCCAGCAAGGCCACGCCCGAGCGCATGGCGTTCATGATCCGCCACACCAGCGGCATCATCTGCGTGCCGATGACCGCCGAGCGGGCGGACGCGCTGAACCTGCCGCCGATGGTGGCGAACAACCTCGATCCGCTGCGCACCGCCTTCACGGTGTCCGTCGACTACAGGGTCGGGATGACCACCGGCATCTCGGCGGAGGAGCGCACCAACACCGTGCGCGCGCTCGCCAACGACAACGCCCGCGCCGCCGACTTCCTGCGCCCCGGCCACATCTTCCCGCTGATCGCCCGTCCGGGCGGCGTGCTGACCCGCTCGGGACACACCGAGGCCGGGGTGGACCTTGCCCGCATGGCGGGGCTGGAGCCCGTCGGCGTGCTCGCCGAGGTGGTCAACGACGACGGCACGGTCAAGCGGCTGCCGGAACTCGTGGCCTTCGCCCGCGAGCATGGATTGAAGATCGTCTCCATCGAGGACCTGATCGCCTACCGGATCCGCACCGAGCGCTTCGTCCAGCGCACCGCCCTCGGCGAGATGACCGTCGGCGGGCTGAGGGCCACCGTGTCGGCCTACGCCACGCCCTTCGACCCGATGCAGCACGTGGTCGCCGTCTTCGGCGACATCGGCTCGGGCCAGGACGTGCCCTGCCGGATCCACCGGGAGGAGCCGACGCGGGACCTGTTCGCCCGGACCGGCGGGGCGCGCACCTGGGTGGACGTCGCCGTCGACGAATTCCGCCGCAACGGCGGCCGCGGCGTCCTGATGTTCCTGCGCAACCCGGTCGTCGACGACCTCGGCGCCGGCGAGGAGGAGCGCCGCGACGGCGCCGACGGCGAGCGGCACGGCAGCGCTCTGAAGCGGATGCAGCGCTGGCGGGAGGTGGGCGTCGGCGCGCAGATCCTGCGCGACCTCGGCGTCTCGTCGATCGCCATCCTCTCCACCCGCGAGCGCTCCTACGTCGGCCTCGGCGGCTTCGGCATCAACGTCGAGCGGACGATCCTGGTCGAGGACTGACGCGGCGCGTTAACCTTCAGTTAAGGATTTCCTTCCCAGCCCCGAACCATCGGCGTATCTCCGCAGTGTCGATCCTGACACCCGCCTTGGAAACGCCAGCCGGATCATGCCCTTCGTCCCGCCACCCGCCGAGACCGCCCGCCGCGCCGCGCCTCGGGTGCATGCGCGCCTGAGGATCGGCGGCGCCCGGATCAACGCCCTCGATGCCGACGAGGCGGTCTGCCGGATCCTCGCCGACGCTGTCGCCGACCGCGGCGGCACGGCGATCCCGCTGACCCTCGATCACCTCGCCCGGATCCCCGGCGATCCGGCCCTCGCGGCCGCGCTCGAAGGCGCCAGCCACGTCACGGCGGGCGCCTCGGCGCTCGCCCGCCTCGGCCGGCGGGCCGGCCTGCCGGTGAGCCGCGCCGGGGGCGGGGATCTCCTCCTGCCGCTGGCCCGGGCGGCGGGGATGACCCGCGTCCCGGTGCACCTCGTCGGCGAGCGGGCCGACCGGCTCGAGGCCGCCGCCGACCGGCTCGTCGAGACCGCCCCGCGGCTCGCCGTCGTCGGCATCGCCGTGCTCGCTCCCGGAGCCGATCCCGCCGGCGAGGAGGCGCGGGCCCTCGCCCGCAGGGTCGAGGCATCGCGGGCGAGGCTCTGCTTGATCGGGCTCGCCTCTCCGGCACAGGAACTCTTCGCAGCCGCCGCCGCGCAGGAGGCCCCGGGGGTGGTGTTCGCCTGCACCGGGCGGGCGCTGGAGCGCCTCGCCTCGCCGGGTGCCCGCCTTCCCGGGCGACTCGCCCGGACCGGCCTCGACCGCCTCCGCCGGATCGTCGCCGACCCGCTCGGCTCCGCCCTGCCGCTCGTCCACGCCGCCGCCTGCATGGTCGGGCTCGGCTTCTCCGTGGAGATGGTCGCGCCGCTGGCCCCGCCGCCCGCCCCCGGCGGCTGACGCTCGGCATTACTGACCGCTCGAAATTCGCCCGCGGTGCGTGTATGCGGGGGGATACCCACCTCCGCGGCCCACCCGCGCACCCGGCGACAGAGATCATGAGCGAGTCCACGACACCCGCCGGCCGAAGCTGGAGGCGGCCCGCCGGCACCGCCGGCCTGGGCGTCGCGCTGATGTTCCTCGGCGACTTCATGTTCGCGACCAACGACGTGCTGGGCAAGTGGCTGGTCGCGACCTACTCCGTCGGCCAGCTGCTGTTGATCCGCTCGGCGGCGGCGCTGCTGATAATGATCCCGCTGCTGGTGAAGAGCGGGGTGAAGCCGCTGTGGAACCTCGAGCAACCGCGGGTGCAGGTGCTCCGCGTGGTGTTCGCCACCTTCGAGGTGCTCTGCTTCTACTGGGCGGTCTACTTCCTGCCGATCGCCGACGTCATGGTGTTCTACCTCGCAGCGCCGATCTATGTCGCCGCGCTGTCGCCGTGGATGCTCGGCGAGCATGTCGGCTGGCGGCGCTGGACGGCGATCGTGATCGGCTTCGTCGGCGTCGTGATCGCGCTCCGGCCCTCCTCTGAGACGCTGTCGCTGGCCTCGCTGATCTCCGTCGCCGGCAGCCTCACCTTCGCCCTGCTGGTGATCCAGAGCCGGCAGTTGCGGAAGACCTCGGACACGGCGCTGGTGTTCTGGCAGACCGTCGGCGCCCTGGTCGGCGGCGCGCTGCTGGCCCCCTTCGGCTGGGTGACCCCGACTGCCTTCGACTTCACGCTGCTGTCGCTGCTCGGCGTGGTCGCGCTCCTCGCCCATGTCTGCATCGTCCGCTCGCTGAAGCTGGCGCCCGCCGCGCTGCTGGCGCCGATCCACTACACCCTGCTGCTCTGGGCCATCCTCTACGGCTACATCGTCTTCGGCGACGTGCCGCAGCCGCGCATGCTGCTCGGCGCGGCGATCATCATCGGCGCGGGCCTCTTCATCTTCCTGCGCGAGCGGAAGGTGAAGGGCGAGGTGACGGTTCGGCCGGAGGGCATCGCCTGAGCCGATCGTCGCGGCGGGCGTGAACAGTGCGTTTCCCCGCATGTGGCCGGACTCCGGACGGCCGCCGCGATATAGTCGCCGGCGAAACGGTCCGGGAGGAGACCTCATGACCATCGCCACCGAGCCCTACGGCAACCCCTCGATCGAGACGGTGATCATCCCGCGCGCCCGCGACCTCGGCGGCTTCGAGGTGCGCCGGGCGCTGCCGAGCGCGGAGCGGCAGATGGTCGGCCCCTTCATCTTCTTCGACCAGGCCGGCCCGGCCGAGTTCCTGACCGGCCAGGGGATCGACGTCCGCCCGCACCCGCACATCGGCCTCGCCACCGTGACCTACCTCTACGAGGGCGAGATCTTCCACCGGGACAACCTCGGCACCCAGCTGCCGATCCGTCCCGGCGACGTCAACTGGATGACAGCCGGCCGCGGCATCGTCCACTCCGAGCGCACGGCGCCGGAGTTGCGGGCGGCCGGCTCGAAGCTGTTCGGCATCCAGTCCTGGGTGGCGCTGCCGAAGAGCCACGAGGACGGCGCGCCGGCCTTCGAGCACGTCGGCAAGGCGGACCTGCCGACGGTCGAGGGCGAGGGCAAGCGGGTGCGGGTCATCGCCGGCCGCGCCTTCGGCGCAAGCTCGCCGGTGAAGGCCGCATGGGAAACGCTCTACGCCGACGTGATCCTCTCCGCCGGGGCGAAGCTGCCGATCGCCGCCGACCACGAGGAGCGGGCGATCTACACCCTCTCCGGCACCGTCTCCATCGCCGGCGACCGCTTCCCACCGGGCCAGCTGCTCGTCTTCCGGCCGGGCGACGCGATCACCGTCACGGCGGAGGAGGATGCCCGGCTGATGCTGCTCGGCGGCGATTCGATGGACGGGCCGCGGCACATCTGGTGGAACTTCGTCCACTCCGACCTCGACCGCATCGAGGCCGCCAAGGCCGAATGGGCGGCGGGCAAGTTCCACAAGGTGCCCGACGACGAGGTGGAGTTCATCCCGCTGCCGTGACCGGCCGCCGCGGCGGGAACGCTTCCGGGCCGGGGGCGGTTCGGGCTATCGTGCCGGGCGAATCGCCCCCGGACCCGAAGCCGCGAGGTTCTCGCTTATGACCGCCCGCTCCGTGCATGCCCTGGCGCTCGCCGCCCTGATCGCCCTGCCCGCGACGTCCGCCGGCGCCAACTGCCGCGCCAGCGGCGACGGCTTCGACGCCTGGCTGCGCGACTTCAAGGCGGAGGCGGTCGCCTCCGGCATCTCGCCGCAGGTGGTCGAGAGCGCGCTCACGGGCATCAGCTACGATCCCTCGGTCATCAAGAGCGACCGCGGCCAGGGCGTCTTCTCGCAGACCTTCCTCGAGTTCGCCGGCCGCATGGTCGAGGGCTACCGGCTCGACCAGGCCAAGGCGCAGATCGCCAGGAACCGCCAGCTGTTCGACCGGATCGAGGCCGACTTCGGGGTGCCGGCGGAGGTGCTGGTCGCCATCTGGGGCCTCGAATCGGACTTCGGCGGCAACACGGGCGACATGTCCACCCTCCGCTCGCTGGCGACGCTCGCCTTCGACTGCCGCCGGCCGGAGCTGTTCCGCCCCGAGCTGATGGCGGCGCTGAAGATCATCGAGGCCGGCGACCAGACGCCGCAGTCGATGCGCGGCGCCTGGGCGGGCGAGCTCGGCCAGACCCAGTTCCTGCCCACCAACTACCTGATCTACGGCTTCGACTACGACCGCGACGGCCGGCGCGACCTGATCCGCTCGTCGCCCGACGTGCTCGCCTCCACCGCCAACTTCCTCGCCCGCCTCGGCTGGCAGCCGGGCCAGCCCTGGCTGGTCGAGGTGGAGGTGCCGCGCGACCTGCCCTGGGAGGAGGCGCACCTGGCCGAGAAGAAGCCCGTCTCCGCCTGGCAGGCGATGGGGGTCACCGGCCGCGGCGGAGCGATCCCGCCCGGCGACGCCGCTCTCTACCTGCCGATGGGCCGCAACGGGCCGGCCTTCCTCGCCTATCCGAACTTCGACGTCTATCTCGGCTGGAACGAGTCGCTCGTCTACGCCACCACCGCCGCCTACTTCGCCAGCCGCCTCACCGGCGCGCCGCGGGCGAGCAACGGCGGCGGCGAGGTGGAGGTGCTGCGGGCCGACGGCATCAAGGCGGTGCAGCAGGGCCTTGCCGCCCGCGGCATCGACCCCGGCCCGATCGACGGCAAGCTCGGCCGGCTGACCCGCGAGGCGGTGCGCACCGCGCAGATGCAGCTCGGCCTTCCGGCCGACGGCTGGCCCGACTCGGCGCTGCTGCGGGCGCTGAGGTAAGGTCCTCAGCGTTCGCCGCGACGGTAGGGCTGCATCAGCGCCTGCGGCACGCGGGCGCGCCGGGCCATGACGACCAGCGCCGCGATCGACAGCACATAGGGCACCATCAGGAACAACTGGTAGGGCACCGCGCCCTCGACCACGTGCTGCAGGCGCAGCTGGTAGGCGTCGAACAGGGCGAACAGCAGCGCGCCGAGCAGCGCCTTGCCCGGCCGCCAGGAGGCGAACACGACGAGCGCGATGCACACCCACCCGCGGCCCTGGATCATCGTCGGGAAGAAGCTGTTGAAGGCCGCCGTCGTCAGGAAGGCCCCGCCCACCGCCATCAGCGCGCTGCCCGCGACCACGGCGCCGATGCGGATCGCGATCGGGTCGAGGCCCTGCGCCTCGACCGCGTGCGGGTTCTCCCCGGCCATCCGGACCGCGAGGCCGAGCGGCGTGCGCGCCAGCACGAAGGCGACCGCCGCCACGAGCGCGATCGCGAGATAGGTCGGCGCGGTCTGCGAGAACAGCGCCTCGCCGAGGAAGGGCAGGTCCGACAAGAGCGGGATCTCCAGCGGCCGGAACGGCTCGATCGTCGGCGGCGAGGAGGAGACCGGCAGCGACAGGCGGAAGACGAAGTAGGTGAGGCTCGAGGCGAACAGGGTGATGCCGAGGCCGGTCACGTGCTGCGACAGGCCGAGCGGCACCGTCAGGATCGCGTGCACCAGCCCGAAGGCGGCGCCGGCGAGCGCGGCGACGAGGAGCCCGGTCCACAGGTCGCCGCCCTGGTAGACCGTCATCCAGCCGACCATGGCGCCGGCGGTCATGATCCCCTCGATGCCGAGGTTGAGCACGCCGGAGCGCTCCGAGATCAGCGCCCCCAGGGTGCCGAAGATCAGCGGCGTCGCGATGCGCAGGACCGCGGCCCAGAGGCTCGCCGTGGTGAAGATCTCGAGGGCCTCCGTCATCGGCGCACCCGGTAGCTGACGAAGAGAAGGGAGACGAGCATGGCGAGCAGCGAGATCGCCACCGTCACGTCGGCGATGAAGGTCGGCACCTGGAGGGCGCGGCTCATCGCGTCGGCGCCGACGAAGACCACCGCCACGAACAGCGCCGCAGCGACCACCCCCACCGGGTGCAGCCCCGCCAGCATCGCCACCACGATGCCGGAGTAGCCGTAGCCCGGCGAGAGGTCGGTGGTGACGTAGCCCTTGAGGCCGGTGACCTCGATCGCCCCGGCGAGCCCCGCGAGCCCGCCGGAGAGGCAGGCGACCGCGATCAGCGTGCGCGGCAGCGACACGCCGGCGAAGGCGGCGGCCGCCGGGTTGAGGCCGGCGGCGCGGCTGCTGAGGCCGAACACGGTGCGCGCCTGGATCAGCCAGACGAGGAGGGCGGCGGCGATCGCGACGAGCAGGCCGATATGGAGCCGGGTGCGCGGCACCAGCTTCGCCAGCATCAGGTCCGGCGGCACCGGCGTCGACTGCGGCCAGCCGAAGGCCATCGGATCCCTCAGCGGCCCCTCGATCATCATCGAGACGAAGAGCAGGACGATGAAGTTGAGCAGCAGCGTGGTGACGACCTCGTCGACGCCGAAGCGCAGCCGGGCGAGCACGGGCCCGAGCAGCAGCAGCGCGCCGGCCGCGGCGGCGGCGAGCATCAGGAGAGGGAGCGCGAGGAGCGGCGGCAGCCCGAGCGCGCCGCCGGAGCCGAGCGCGGCGAGCGTGAGGGCGCCGAGGTAGAACTGGCCCTCGCCGCCGATGTTCCAGAGCCGCGCCCGGAAGGCGACGGCGGCGGCGAGGCCCGTCAGGATCAGCGGCGTCGTGCGGGTCAGCGTCTCGGTGATCGACAGGCGCGAGCCGAAGGCGCCGGTCAGCATCCGCGCATAGGCCTCGAAGGGGCTGGCGCCGGCGACGGCGATCAAGAGGCCCGACAGCGCCAGCGCGGCCACCACCGCCGCGAGCGGCGCAGCGATGGCGAGAGTGACGGGAACATGGGCGCGGCGTTCGAGGCGCATCGGCTCAGCCCTCCCACACGCCGGCCATCATCAGGCCGATCCGCCGCGCGTCCGCCTCCTCCGCGCGCACCGGCGGCGACAGCCGACCCTTCACCACCGCCTGGACGCGGTCGGCAAGGGCCGCCACCTCGTCGAGGTCCTCGGAGATGAGGAGCACCGCGGCCCCCGCTCCCCGCGCGGCCAGCAACTCGCCGTGGACGGCGGCGATGGCGCCCTCGTCGAGGCCGCGGGTCGGCTGGTTGGCGACGACGAAGCGGGGCGCGCCGGCGAGGCTGCGGCCGAGGATCAGCTTCTGCATGTTGCCGCCGGAGAGGAGGCGGGTGCGGGTATCCGGCCCGGCGCCGCGGATGTCGAAGCGGGAGACGAGGTCGGCGGCGACGGCCTTCGCCGCGCCGCGGCGGACGAAGCCGCGCCGGGAGAAGCGCGGCTCGCCGACGCGCTCCAGCACCGCGTTCTCCCACACCGCCATCTCGCCGACGACGCCCTCGGCATGGCGGTCCTCCGGGATCCGGCCGACGCCGGCGGCGACGAGGTCGGCGGGCGAGGCCCGGTCGATCGGCCGTCCCGAGAGGGTCAGGCTGCCGGAGGTCGGGGCGGCGAGGCCGGTGACGAGCCGCCCGACCGCCGCCTGGCCGTTGCCGGCGACGCCGATCAGGCCGAGGATCTCGCCCGCGCACACCTCGAAGGAGATGTCGTCGAGACGCGTGACGCCGTGCTCGGCCAGCGAGACGCCGCGCGCCTCGACCACCACCTCCCCCGCCGGCTGGCGCTCGCGCCGCGGCCGCACCACCCGGCGGCCGACCATCAGCTCGGCGAGCTCGGCCCGGTCGGTTGCGGCGGTCAGCCGCTCCGCCACCGCCTTGCCGCCGCGCAGCACCACCACCCGGTCGGCGGCGGCCATCACCTCGTTGAGCTTGTGGCTGATGAAGATCAGCGCCAGGCCCTCGGCCGCCATGGTCCGGAGCGTCGCGAACAGCCGCTCGGCCTCCGGCTGGGTCAGCACCGCGGTCGGCTCGTCGAGGATCAGGATGCGGGCGTCGCGGTAGAGCGCCTTCAGGATCTCCACCCGCTGGCGCTCGCCGACCGAGAGGTCCGCCACTCGCCGGTCCGGCTCCACGGCGAGGCCGAACCGCTCGGCGAGCGCCGCGAGGCGGCGGCGCGAGCCGGCGCGGTCGGTCGACAGCCGCATGAGCCGCTCGGTGCCGATCATCACATTGTCGAGCACGGTGAGGTTGCCCGCCAGCGTGAAGTGCTGGTGCACCATGCCGACGCCTGCCTCGATCGCCGCCCGCGGCCGGCCCGGCGGCAGTTCGCGGCCGAACACGCGCACCGTGCCCTCGTCGGCGGTGTAGTGGCCGAAGAGGATGTTCATCAAGGTGGTCTTGCCGGCGCCGTTCTCGCCGAGGAGGGCCAGCAGCTCGCCTTGCGCGAGCGTCAGCGACACGTCGTCGTTGGCGACCAGCGCGCCGAAGCGCTTGGTGATGTGGGAGAGTTCGAGGACGGTGGTCATCCGGCGCCCTCCGTCGCGGCGCCGGGCATGCCGGCGAGCGGGAAGGGGATGACGACGGGCGCCGTGGCGGCGAGCCGGCCGGCAAGGGCGAGGAGCAGCCGGTCCGAGCCCATCGGCCCGATCAGCTGGACCGCCCGCGGCAGCCGACCGCCCGCCGGGTCGGCGAGCGGCACCGAGACCGCCGGCACGCCGCCGACATTGGCGAGCGCGGCAAAGGGCGCCGCCGCGGCCATCCGCGACCAGTGGAGGTCGGCGTCCTCGTGGTCGAGCGGCATCGCGCCGACCGGCGGCGGCCCCTCGGCGAGCATCGGCGTCAGCACCACGTCGTGGCGCTCGAAGAGGCGCCACAGCGCATGGGCGACGAGGACGCCGTCGTGGAGCGCCGCGAGGAGGTCCGGCCCGCCGGTCGCCCGCCCCTCCCGCCGCACGGCCGCCGCGAGCGGCGGGATCTCGGCATCGGCAATGTCGTGTCCATCGAGCCAGGCGGCGAGCGAGACCGACAGCACCGCCCGCGCGACCGCGTCGGAGCGCCGGGCGAGGCCGGCGAGCGGCCCGGCCGGTATCCGCTCCACCCGGTGGCCGAGGCGGTCCAGCGCGTCGGCGGAAAGGGCGAGGACGCGGCGCTCCGCCGCGCCGATCGGCGCGAGGCCGGCGCCGTCCTCGACGACGGCGACGCGCAGCGGCCCGCCGTCCGGGTCGAGGCCGGCGAGGTCGGGGTCCGGGCATGGCCCCGCGGCGTCGCCGGCGGCGACGGCGAGCACGGCGGCGACGTCGCGCGCCGACCGGGCCACCACCAGTTCGCCGGCAAGGCCCGCGAGATGGTTGCCGAAGGACGGCCCGCCGGGGGTCGCGCCGCGGGTCGGCTTCAGGCCGAACAGGCCACAGGCGGCGGCCGGCACCCGGATCGAGCCGGCGGCGTCGGTGGCATGGGCGATGGCGACGATCCCCGCGGCCACCGCGGCGGCGGCGCCGCCGGAGGACCCGCCCGGCGACAGCGTCCGGTCGAAGGGATTGCGCCCGGCCGGCCCGCCCTGGGGCTCGCAGGTGAGGGCGAGGCCGAAGGGCGGCGTCGCCGAGAGGCCGAAGGGCACGAGGCCGAGGCGGCGGAAGCGCTTGGCGAGGTCGTCGTCGCCGGCCGGCGGCCGCGTCCGCGCGGCGATCGCCGGGCTGCCGGCGGCGGGGGCGAGGCCGCTCGCCGCCGCGCCGAGGTCCTTCATCAGCATCGGCACGCCGCCGAGCGGCGCGCGGGTCGCCCGAGGGCTCCCCCGCCGCATCAGCGCGTCGAAGCGCTCCGCCGCCGCGCGGCCGAGGTCCGGCTCGAGGCGGGCGACGGCGCCGAGGTCGGCGAGGGCGGCCGCGCGAACGAGGGACGCCTCGAGGACGGCGCGCGCGCTCGTCCCGCCGCCCCGGATAGCGGCGGCGAGGTGGGGGGCGTCGGCAAGGCGTCCGGCGTCGGCCATCCCCCCGGCGACCGTCGGCGGGCGTCAGGTCGGCTCGCTCTCGTCGATCGGCACCTCGAAGGCGCCGGACTTGATCGCGGCCTCCTTCTCCTGCATCGCCGGGACCGCCTCGGCCGGTACCTGGTCCTTCACGAAGGCCAGCTCGTTGCCGCCGTGCTTCATGAAGGAATACTCGGTGTAGTCGCGGCCGACCGGCTTGCCGGCGGCGATGTCGGCGACGATCGCCTCGACCGTCGGCCGGTAGTTCCAGATGGCATTGGCGAACACGGTGCCCGGGTAGCGCGGGGTGTAGTCGATCAGCGAGCCGACGGCGAGGACGCCGCGCTCGGCCGCGCCGTCGGCGGTGCCGATGCGCTCGCCGAAGAGCACGTCCGCCCCGGCGTCGATCTGCGCCAGCGCCGCCTCCTTGGCCTTCGGCGGGTCGAACCAGGTGCCGATGAAGCCGATCAGGAACTTGGCGTCCGGGTTCACCTCCTTCACGCCCATGCGGAAGGCGTTGATCAGGAGGTTCACCTCCGGGATCGGGTAGCCGCCGACCGAGCCGAACACGCCGGTCTTCGACATCTTCGCCGCCAGCATGCCGGCGAGATAGGCGGCCTCGTGGTTGCGCGTGCCGAAGACGCCGAAGTTGTCGCCGGACGGGCCGCCGGAGGAGCCCATCAGGAAGGCGGTCTCCGGGTAGTCGGCCGCGACCTGGCGCGCCTCGGTCTCCACCGCGTAGGACTCGCCCCAGACCAGCTGCGCGCCGCTCTCGGCGTATTCGCGCATGGCGCGGGCATAGTCGGTGGCCGAGACGCCCTCGGAGAAGGTGTACTCGATCAACCCGTCGGCGGCCGCCGACTGCATGGCTTCGTGGATGCGCGAGTTCCACGCGTTCTCGACCGGCGAGGCGTGGACGCCGGCGACCTTCACCGGGCCGGCGGCGAAGGCGGCGCCGCCGAGGAGCGGCAGCGCGCCGATCGCCGCGCTGGTGGCGATGAAGCGGCGGCGCGTCAGTGAACCCGTCATGGCATTCCCCCTTGGACGACGACCGGACCCGTGGCGCCGGTCGCAAGGCGGCCGGAACCCGGCCGAACCGCGGAAGGGGACGCCCTGCACAAGCCGTTGTCAAGCCGACGCTTTGGGCATTCGCACAGGCGCGCGGCGGCTGTCCACCGAAGCGGTCAGCCCTCGGCGACGGGCGGCGGCGGGGCCGCCCGGGCGCCGGCGAGCGCGAGGGTGAGCGCCTCCGGCATCAGCGGCTTGGCGAGCCAGTCGGCGAACAGGTCGTCGCAGGCCTCGCGGGTCTCCTCGGCGAGGTCGGCGGTGAGGGCGATCAGCCGCGGGCTCGCCGCGCCGAGGCGTTCGCGGATCCGCCGGGCCGCCTCCGCGCCGTCCACCTCGGGCATGTGCAGGTCCATCAGCACCAGGTCGAACGGACGCCCCTCGGCCTCGGCGGCCTCCACCGCCCGCACCGCGTGGCGGCCGTCGCCGACGGTGGCGACCTCGGCGCCGAGCCGCTCGACGAGGCCCCGGCCGAGCAGCAGGTTGATCTCGTTGTCGTCGCAGAGCAGCACCCTGAGGCCGTCGCCCGGGCGCGGCTCCTCCGCGTCCTCGCCGTCCGCCGCGGCGATCAGGCCACCCGGCCGGCGGGGCATGCCGAAGGGCGCGTTGGTGGTCAGCATGGTCACCGCCGCGATCAGCGAGCGGGCGCGCACGGGCTTGACGAGATAGGCGCCGTAGCCGGCGGCCTGGAGCTCCGGCAGGAGCGGCCGCTCGCGCGGGGCGATCAGGATGCAGGCCGGGGCGTCGGTGACGGCGCGGACGCGGTCCATCAGCGCCAGCGGGTCGCCGGCGGCGCCGTCGACCAGCACGGCGTCGGGGGCGGGGCCGGTCGCGAGCGCGCGCTCCAGCTCGGCCTGGGACACCAGCACGGCCTCCGCGCCGGCGTCGAACAGGCGGCGGACCACGAAGGGGGCCTCGATCAGGGAGTGGCTCACCACGGCGATGCGCCGGCCTTCCACCGGGTGCGGGCCCGCCGGGGCGTCGTCGGCGGCGCCGGCCTCGGGCCGGGTCCGCCCGAACACGGCGAAGAGGCGCTCCTGCGCCGCCCGGGCGCCGGCGAGCCGCTGGATCCCGGCCTCGTCGGCGCGGCCGACCGGGCCGGCCTCGCCCGGGGACAGCGGCCGCAGCGGGATGGTGAAGGAGAAGCATGCGCCCGCGCCCGGGCGGGAGTCGAGGCGGATGTCGCCGCCCATCAGCTGCACCAGCTGGCGGGCGATGGCGAGGCCGAGCCCGGTCCCGCCGAAGCTGCGGGCCGGGCCGGGGTCGGCCTGCTCGAACTCGCGGAAGATGCGCTCGCTGTCGGCGGCCTCGATGCCGATGCCGGTGTCGCGCACCTGGAACAGCACCAGCGCCCGCCCGTCCCCGGCCTCCCCGGCCGGGGAGACCTCCACCGCGACTCCGCCCTCGGCGGTGAACTTGATGCCGTTTCCGGCGAGGTTGAACAGCACCTGCTTCAGCCGCACCGGGTCGATCTCCGCCTCGGAGGGAAGGCTGGGATCGACATAGGCGGCGAGCTCGATGCCCTTGGCGGCGGCGCGCGGGGCGAGCAGCTCGACGAGTTCCTCCACGGTGGCGGCGAGCGGGGTCGGCCGCAGTTGCAGGTCGAGGCGGCCCGCCTCGATCTTGGAGAAGTCGAGGAGGTCCTCGATGAGCAGCAGCAGCGCCTCGCCGGAGGTCTCCACCGCCCGGGCGTAGCTGCGCTGCTCGGCGGTGAGCGGCGTCTGCATCAACAGCCCGGTCATGCCGAGGATGCCGTTCAGCGGGGTGCGGATCTCGTGGCTGACCATGGCGAGGAACCGGGACTTCGCCGCGCTGGAGGCCTCCGCCCGGCGCCGCGCGCTGTCGAGGGCGGCGCCGTCGCCGGACCGGGCGGCCTCTGCGGCCGCGGGCCCGGCCATGGTCGGCTCGCCGGCGGCGTCCGGAGCGGCGGCGGGTCGCCGGCGGGCGGCATGCATGGCCTCGGCCGCGGCGAAGGCCTCGTCGCGCGCCGCTTCGACGAAGGCGGCGACCTCGGCCCGGGAAGCGCGGCCGTCGTCGGGGAGGCCCGCCGGGGCCGCCCGCGCGACCGCCGAGAGCACGAAGGGCATCGCCCCGGCGAGCGCGCCGGCGAAGCAGGCGGAAAGGAGGGCCAGGGTCATCTGGCCGTTGCGGGCTGAGAGCACCGCGGCGGCGAGCGCGGCCATGGCCACCGCGGCGAAGCCGGCGGCAGCCGCGGCGCCGTGCCCGCGGGCGGACATCGGCCCGGCCGGGGAGGGGTCAAGGCCCGGGAGGCCGGACTCGGCCGCCGGCCGCCCGAAGCCGTGCTCCGAGCCGGCAGCGTCGCCGCCAAGGCCGCCCGCTCCTCCGGAGAGGGCGCGCCCGGGCAGCGGCGGTCCGCCGCGCGTATCCGAATTCCACCAGCCCAAGGTCTTACCGTCCCGGCATCGGCCCCGGCCGGCCCCTCCGGCCGCCGCGGATCGACCTCGACCCTAGCCCCGGCGTGCTTGCCAATCCCTTAGCGGGCCGTCCTCCGCCGGTGCGCCGCGGCGCCGCCCCGTTCCGCCGTTGACGCCGGCGGGCGCGCTCCATACTGTCCGCCGTCCCGCCGACGGGCGGGCTTTTCCCGAGGACGACCCTGCGATGACCACCTCCGCCGATCCGGCCACCCTCTCCGATCCCGCGCTCCTCGCCGCGGCCGGCCGCTCCAGGGCCTGGCCCTTCGAGGAGGCCCGCAAGATCGTGGATCGGCTGGAGAAACGCGGCAGCCCGGAGAAGGGCGTCCTGTTCGAGACCGGCTACGGCCCGTCCGGCCTGCCGCACATCGGCACCTTCGGCGAGGTGGCGCGCACCACCATGGTGCGCCATGCCTTCCGCGTCCTCACCGAGGACCGTGTGCCGACGCGCCTGGTCTGCTTCTCCGACGACATGGACGGCATGCGCAAGGTGCCGGACAACGTCCCGAACCAGCAGATGCTGCGCGCCCACCTCGGCAAGCCGCTGACGCGGGTGCCGAACCCCTTCGACGGCCCGGAGCCGAGCTTCGGCCACCACAACAACGCCATGCTGCGGCGCTTCCTCGACACCTTTGGCTTCGACTACGAGTTCATGTCGGCGACCGACGTCTACGCCTCCGGCGCCTTCGACCAGACGCTGCTCGCCATGCTCCGGGCCTACGACCAGGTGATGGCGATCATGCTGCCGACGCTGCGCGAGGAGCGGCGCCGGACCTACTCGCCCTTCCTGCCGGTGCATCCGCGGACCGGGGTCGTCATGCAGGTGCCGGTCGAGGCCCGCGACCCCGGCGCCGGCACCATCACCTGGACCGACCCGGACACCGGCGAGCGCTTCGAGACGCCGGTCACCGGCGGCCACGCCAAGGCGCAGTGGAAGCCCGACTGGGCGCTGCGCTGGGCCGCGCTTGGCGTCGACTACGAGATGAGCGGCAAGGACCACATCGACAACGTGAAGACGTCGTCGCAGATCTGCCGCGTGCTCGGCGGCACGCCGCCCGACGGCTTCAACTACGAGCTCTTCCTCGACGAGAACGGCGAGAAGATCTCCAAGTCCAGGGGCAACGGCCTGACGATCGACGAGTGGCTGACCTACGCCTCGCCGGACAGCCTCGCGCTCTACATGTTCCAGAAGCCGAAGACGGCCAAGCGGCTCTACTTCGACGTGATCCCGCGCGCGGTGGACGAGTATTTCACCTTCCTCGAGAAGTACCCTGAGCAGGACCCGGACGCCCGGGTCGCCAACCCGGTCTGGCACATCCATTCCGGCCAGCCGCCGGCGGAGACAATGCCGGTCACCTTCTCGATGCTGCTCAACCTCGTCTCGGCGAGCCACGCGCACGACAAGTCCGTGCTGTGGGGCTACATCTCGCGCCACCAGCCGGGCGTCGGCCCTCAGACCCACCCGAAGCTCGACGAGCTTGCCGGCTACGCGATCCGCTACTACGAGGACCGGGTCCGCCCGTTCAAGGTGTTCCATGCTCCCGACGAGGTGGAGCGCCAGGCGCTCGAGGCGCTCCGCGCCGCCCTCGACGCGCTGCCGCGCGATGCGGCCGGCGAGACGATCCAGGACGCGGTGCTCTCCGTCGGCCGCAGCTTCGAGCGCTTCCGGGATCCCTCGAAGAAGGGCCCGGACGGCGGGCCGGGCGTCTCGCTCGAGTGGTTCTCGGCGCTCTACCGGATCCTGCTCGGCCAGGAGAGGGGGCCGCGCTTCGGCTCCTTCGTCGCCCTCTACGGCATCGACGAGACGATCGCGATGATCGACGACGCGCTCGCCGGCCGCCTCGGGGCGGGCTGATCCCTCAGCCGGCGATCACGCCGGAGGGGGCGGGCCCGTGGAGGCCGCGGCGGCTCCGCCGCGCCTCCTCCCCCGCAGCCCGGAGCTCCGGGCCGGCGTCGGCCGCCGGGGCGGCCCAGCCGCGGCGGACCATCCAGTCGGCGAGGTCGAAGCTGCCGACCCGGCAGCGCCCGACCGGGGCGGCGGGGTCCGTCTCGTCGACCACCACGCAGGCGACCGAGCGGTTGACGATCAGCCGGGCGAGTTCGGCCCGCGCCCGCGCGCCGCATTTCCAGACCTTGCCGTCGGGATCGGTGCAGGTCTTGGCGAACTCGGGCGCCTCGATGCCGGCGATCCGCACCACGATCGGCGTCCGGTCGCGGACGGTGCGGAAGTGCGAGCCGTCGAGCACCACCACCCGGCGGTAGATGGTCTCCGGCTCCGGGTCGGCCCGCCGGTCGCCCGCCTCCGGCGCGGCGCGCAGCAGGGGGCCCTCGATCCTCGGCCCGGGGGTGACCCCGTCGGGGGTGACGTTGCGGTCGGGCGCCGCGACCAGTTCGGCGGCCCCGCCGGCCGTCTCCCCCGCGGGCAGCGCCCCGGTGGCGTCGATCGACCGCCCCGCCGGCGCCAGCGGGACGTCCGCCCACAGCACGAAGCCGGCCAGGGCGGCGGCCGTGATCGCCGTGCCGCCGGCGAGCGGCAGCAGGACGTTGGTGAGGACCTTCGATCTCAGACGGCGCTGCGCCAAGACACCGCTCCCGGCATAGGCGGCCGGCCACCCGGCCCGTCGGGCTCCGCCTACTGGCTCGCCCAGAGAATCCGCGCGGCGAAGGCGACGTCGCGCCGCGCACGGCGAGTCTCGCCCGCAGAGCCCGGCAAGGCAAGCGCCAGTTCCTCCGAAAGCGCCGTCACCTCGCCGCCGTGCACGGCGCCGTCGCGGTCGACCACCACGATCCGGGCGCCGATCTCGACCGGGGCGGAAGGATCGACCAGGAGCCGGTCCCCGGCCCGGTAGACCGGCTCGAAGCGGCCGTCCGGCACCTCGTAGACGAGGACCGGCCCCGTACCCGAGGACGCCCGGATCGCAGCCAGGGTTTCCGTGGCCGGCGAGAAGCCGGGCGCCGGCGGCGCCGCATCCGCGATGCGGCGGGCCCGGTCGCCGGCGCCGCGCAGAAGGTGGGCCAGTTCCTCGGGCGTGGTGCCGGTGGCGTCGAGGATCTTGGCCAGGGACTCGGTCGTCGGCCAGCGCAGGCGGCCGCCGCCGGCGATCCGCTTCGACTTGTTGAAGGCGGTCGGGTCGAGGCCGGCCCGGCGGGCCAGCCCCGACACGGAGAGGCCATTGCGGGCGGCGATGGCGTCGATGGCGCCCCAGATGCGTTCGTGCGAGATCACGTCGGTATCGCTCCTGTCGACTGGCCGCTGCGTGGTCCCCGGCCGGAGGGGCGGTCGCGTTCAGGTGGCGAGCCGTCGCGGCGCTCGCAATCGTAGCATCGCCGCGCCGCGATGGCAGGGCGAAGGCGATGCGCCCCGGGCGATGCGTACTTGTCCGATCGTCGGCCGGCGGCTACTCGTTCGCCCGACCCGCAGGCCGGCGCTCGGCCGGCGCCAAGGAGGACCGCTCGCCGATGGACGCTTCCGTCATCTACAAGATCGCCCCGCGGCCGCTCTGGGCCGCCGCCGAGGCGGAGGGCCGCTTCACCGGCTCGCCGGTCGACCTCGCCGACGGCTTCATCCACTTCTCCACCGCCGCCCAGGTGCGGGAGACGGCGCGCCGCCATTATGCCGGCCAGGAGGACCTGCTCTTGGTCGCGGTGCGCACCGCCGGCCTCGGCGACGCGCTGAAGTGGGAGCCCTCGCGGGGCGGCGACCTCTTCCCGCATCTCTACAAGCCGCTCGACCTCTCCCATGTCGAATGGGTCCGGGCGATGCCGATGCGGCCGGACGGCAGCCACCACCTGCCGCTCGACGGGGGCGGCGCGTGAGCCTCGACGACCTTGCGGAGGGCCTCGGCCGCGCCCTCCTGTTCCGGCTCGACCCGGAGCGCGCCCACGGCCTGGGGCTGGCGGTGCTGCGCGCGGGGCTGGTGCGGGCGCACCGCCCGCCGGCGGACCGTCGCCTCGCGGTCGAGCGGATGGGGCTGTCCTTCCCGAACCCGTTCGGCATGGCCGCGGGCTTCGACAAGAACGCCGAGGTGCCGGACCCGCTGCTCGCCCTCGGCTTCGGCTTCGTCGAGGTCGGCACGGTGACGCCGCGGCCGCAGCCGGGCAACCCGCGGCCGCGGATCTTCCGGCTTCCCGCGGACCGGGCGGTGATCAACCGCCTCGGCTTCAACAACGACGGGCACGGCGCCGCCGAGGCGCGGCTGCGGGCCCGGGCGGGGCGCCCCGGCATCGTCGGCGTCAACGTCGGCGCCAACAAGGACACCGAGAACCGCGCGGCCGACTATGTGGCGGGCATCCGCCGCTTCGCGCCGCTCGCCGCCTACTTCACCGTGAACGTCTCCTCGCCGAACACGCCGGGCCTTCGCGACCTGCAGGCGCGCGGGGCGCTCGACGACCTGCTCGCCCGCGTGGTCGAGGCCCGCGACGGGGCGGCCGCGTCCAAGGGCCGGCGGGTGCCGGTGCTCCTCAAGATCGCCCCCGACCTGACGGAGGAGGGGCTCGACGACGTCGCGGAGGTGGCGCTCGCCCGAGGCATCGACGGCCTCGTCGTCTCCAACACCACCCTGTCGCGGCGCGGCGTGTCCGGACGGGCGGCCGGCGAGGCGGGCGGGCTGTCGGGCCGGCCGCTGTTCGAGCGGGCGACCATCGTGCTCGCCAAGATGCGGCGCCGGCTCGGGCCCGGGCCGGTGCTGGTCGGCGTCGGCGGGGTGATGGACGGCGACGACGCCTTCGCCAAGGTGCAGGCGGGCGCCGACCTCGTGCAGGTCTACACCGGCTTCGTCTACGGGGGCCCGTCGCTGCCGGCCCGGGTGCTCGCCCGCATGGCGGTGCGGCTGGACGAGGCGCGGGCGCCCTCGCTCGCCGCCGTGCGCGACAGCCGGACCGGGGAGTGGGCGTCGAGGCCGATCCCGCCGGCCTGACCGGCGCCCTCCGGCGAGGGCCGGAAACGGCGAAGGGCCCGGCGTCGGCGGCCGGGCCCCTCGGGACCGCATTCGGTCGTTTCCGGATTACTGCGCCGGGGCCGGCTCCTGCACCGCCGGCTCCTGCACGACCGGCTCCGCGGCCGCGGGCGCCTCGGCGGGAGCTTCCGCAGCCGGAGCCTCGGCGGGAGCTTCCGCAGCCGGAGCCTCCGCAGCCGGAGCCTCGGTGGGGGCCTCCGCGGCCGGAGCCTCAGCGGGCGCTTCCTCAGCGGGCGCCTCCTCGGCCGGGGCCTCGGCCGGCGCCTCCTCGGCCGGAGCGGCGGCCTCGGCCACCGGCAGCTCCGCCGGATTGTCGGACAGCGTGCGCATGTAGGCGATCAGGTCGGCGCGGTCCTCGGGCTTCCTCATGCCCGCATAGGCCATCTTGGTTCCGGGGACGTAAGCCTTCGGGTTCGCCAGGAACTCGTCGAGGTGCTCGTAGTCCCAGACGTTCTCCTGCCCGAACTCGGTCAATGCCGCAGAATAGCTGAAGTCGGCATGGGTGCCCGGGGTGCGGTTGACGATGTCCCAGAGCCCCGGCCCGACCTTGTTGGCGTTGGCGGAGCTGAAGTCGTGGCAGGCGGCGCAGGCGCGGGTCAACGATTCGCCCGCGCTCGCATCGGCCGACGCGAGGCGCACGGCGATCGGAGCCACGGTCGGCTCCTCGGCTGCGCCGGCGTCCGCAGGAGCGTCCTCGGCGACGGCGACCTCGAAGCCCGGCGTTTCCGGCGCCTCCACGTGGAAGATCAGGTCGGCGACGAAACCGACGCCCATGGCGAAGACCAGGGATCCGAGGATGGCGCCGGACACCTTGTTGAATTCGAGGGACATGAATGGCTCCAGAAGCGACAGCGAGTATGGCCGGAGGCGGACGCGGCCGACCGGAACGACAGTCGGGCGACCTGCGCGCGAAAAGGATCTGCCGCCCGCAGCCATCCCGAAATCCGGGCGGAACCTACATAAAGTCCGGCGGTCGTGTCCACATGAAACCGGCGCATCGCCCCCTGAGACTTTTTGACACCTTCCCCGGCGCGGCGCCCGCGGCGGCGACGGGCCTTCCGCCGGCGGCCCATAAGCTGTAGACCACCCGCGTCGTCGACGACGGGGAGAGAGGCACGCATCCATGCCGAAGCAGCTGAAGGTGGTGTTCCAGGGAGAGCCCGGGGCGAATTCGCACCTCGCGGCCCTCGACGTCTATCCGGACTGCGAGCCGGTGCCCTGCCCGACCTTCGAGGACTGCTTCGCCGCGCTCGCCGCCGGCACCGCCGACCTCGGCATGATCCCGATCGAGAACTCGGTCAACGGCCGGGTCGCCGACATCCACCACCTGCTGCCGGCGGCGGACGTCCACATCATCGGCGAGTATTTCCTCCCCGTGCACCACCAGCTGCTCGGGCTGCCCGGCACCACGGTCGGGGACCTCACCCATGTGCAGAGCCACGTGCAGGCGCTCGGCCAGTGCCGCCGGACCCTGCGCAGCCTCGGCCTCACCGCGGTGATCGGCGCCGACACGGCGGGCTCGGCCCGGCAGATCGCCGAGGCGGGCGACCGCAGCCGCGGCGCCCTCGCCTCGCGCCTCGCGGCGGAGATCTACGGCCTCTCCATCCTCCGGGCGGACTGCGAGGACGAGGCCCACAACACCACCCGCTTCATCATCCTCGCGCCCGAACCGGACCGGCCCCCGGCCCGCGGCACGCTGACGATCACCTCCTTCGTGTTCCGGGTGCGCAACGTGCCGGCGGCGCTCTACAAGGCGCTCGGCGGGTTCGCTACCAACAAGATCAACATGACCAAGCTGGAGAGCTACCAGCTCGAGGGCCAGTTCTACGCCTCCCAGTTCTATGCCGACGTGGAGGCGCACCCGGACGACCAGGGCCTCGTCTACGCGCTCGAGGAACTCGCCTTCTTCAGCCACGAGGTGCGCATGCTGGGCAGCTACCCGGCGAGCCCCTTCCGCGAGAAGATCCGCGAGCCGGAGGCGAACCGCGCGCTGCGCCCGGGCGAATAGGCGCCGTCCGGCGGTTCAGCCGCCGGCCAGCCAGTGCTCGATCAGGTGGCGCGCGATGGCGAGGCGCGGCGGGCAGGCGAGCCCGCCCGGATGGTCGCCGCGGACCATGCGGATCACCTCCTCGCGGGGGAACCAGCGGCAGTCCTCCAGCTCGGTCTCGTCCATGACGATCTCCGCCGAGAGCGCCTCGCCGATGCAGCCGAGCATCAGCGAGGAGACGAAGGGCCAGGGCTGGCTGGCGTGGAAGCGGACCCGCCCGACGCGGATCCCCGCCTCCTCGAAGGTCTCCCGGCGCACTGCGTCCTCCAGCGTCTCGCCCGGCTCGACGAAGCCGGCGAGGCAGGAGTAGCTGCCGGCGCGGAAATGCGCCTGGCGGCCGAGCAGGGCCCGCTCGCCGTCGGTCACCAGCATGATCGCCACCGGGTCGACCCGCGGGAAGTGCTGCGCCGCGCAGGACGGGCAGTCGCGGCGGTAGCCGCCGATGGCGATCGCCGTCGCATGGCCGCAGTTGGCGCAGAAGCCGTGGCGGGCGTGCCAGGCGAGCATCGACCGCGCCTGGGCGAGCTGGCCGAGCACGCCCGGCGACACCCGCGCCTCGGCGGCGATGCTGCGCAGGTCGACGAACTCCATCCCCGCGGGCGGCTCCATCCCGGCGGGCAGAGCCCCGGCGAGCCGCGGCGCGCCGTCCGCCTGCCAGCCGAGCAGCATCGCGGTCGCGAGCTCGACCCCGAGGCCGCGGGCGAGGTCCGGGGCGTGGGCCGCCGCATCGTCGCCGCCGGCGAGCAGCACCCGGTCGCCGGCGAGCAGATAGGCCCGGGCATGGGGATGGCTGCGGGCCGCCTCCAGCTCGGCAGCATTGCCGCGCTTCTCGGACCGGCGGTCGAGCGGGTTCAGGCCGTAGGGAATGGCGCAGGAGGGATCGTCGGCGGGAAGGGTCATGCGGTCTCCATCCGGGGGCGGGCTCATCCCGGTCCAATCGGCCCGAGGGCGGATCCGAGGGCATCGGCGATGCGGCGGGCCATCGCCGTCGCCGCGGCGGGGTGGTAGGGCACCGCCGGCGCCTTGCCCCAGACCGGCCCCGGCCAGGCCGGGTCGGTCTCGAAGCGGGCGATGACGTGGACGTGCAGCTGGCGGACCATGTTGCCGAGCGCGGCGACGTTGAGCTTCACCGGCCGGGTCGCGTCGCGCAGCGCCTCCGAGACGGCGGCGATCTCGTCCATCAGCAGGTGGCGATCGGCGGCCGGAAGGTCGATCACCTCGGCAAGGCCGGGCCGCCGCGGGACCAGGATCAGCCAGGGCCAGGTGGCGTCGTTCATCAGCAGCAGGCGGCAGAGCGCAAGGTCGCCGACGGGCACGGTGTCGCCGGCGAGGCGCGGGTCGAGCGTGAAGGACATCGTCTTGTCGAAGGCTCCTCGGGTCAGGCCGGGAAGGTGCGGGCCGCGAGCGGCCCGAGCCGGGCCGAGAGGGTGATACCGCGGGCGCCGAGGAAGATGAGCAGCGCCAGCCAGAGACCATGATTGCCGAGAAGCGGCGCCGCCGTCCACAGCACCGCGAGGTAGACCGCCAGCGAGGCGAGCATCATGTTGCGCATCTCGCGCGACCAGGTGGCGCCGATGAAGACGCCGTCCATCTGGAAGGCGAGCACCCCGGCAATGGGGGTCAGCGCCGCCCAGGCGAGGTAGCGGGCCGCCTCGGCGCGCACCTCCGGGCTGGTGGTCATCAGCGCGACGATCCCCTCGCCGCCGGCGAGCAGCGCCGCCGAGGCGACGCCGGCGAAGACGAAGCCCCAGACGACCGTGAGCCGCACCGCCCGGGAAAAGGGCGCGCGCTGCCGCGCCCCGACCGCCCGTCCGACCAGTTGCTCGGCCGCCGTGGCGAGGCCGTCGAGGAAGTAGCCGCCGATCAGGAAGAAGTTCATCAGCAGCGCGTTCGCCGCCAGCGTCACGTCGCCGAGGGCGGCGCCGGCCCGCGTGAACATGGCGAAGGCGATGAGCAGGGCGAAGGAGCGGATCATGATGTCGCGGTTGACCGACACCATCCTGAGGAAGCCCGCCCGCTCGCGTGCGATCGGCAGGGCGGCGGCGAAGCCTCCGCCAGCGATCCGCCAGCAGGCGACGAGCCCGACCGCGCAGGCGAGCGCCTCGCCGACCAGCGTGCCCCAGGCGACGCCGGCGATGCCCCAGCCGAGGCCGAGGCCGAAGGCGATCGAGAGGGCGATGTTGGTGCCGTTGAGGAGGACCTGCAGCGCGAGGCCGAGCCCGGCGCGGCCGAAGCCGAGCACCCAGCCGAGAATCGCGTAGTTCGCCAGCGCGAAGGGCGAGGAGAGGATGCGGATGTGGAAATATTCCGCGGTCGCCGCCGCCACCGCCGCGCTCGGGTCCACCAGCAGGAGGCCGGCCTCGAGCAGCGGCACGGCGAGGAGGATGAAGGCGATGCCGAGGCCGGTGGCGATGACGAGCGCCTGCAGCAGCGTCGCCCCCTGGCGGGGAACGTCGCCCGCGCCGACCGCCTGGGCGGTGATGCCGGTGGTGCCGCTGCGCAGGAAGTTCATGGTGGAGAACAGGACGTCGAAGAGGAGCGCGCCGACGGCGATGCCGCCGAGCAGCGCAGCACTGCCGAACTGGCCGACCACGGCCGTGTCCACCGCCCCGAGCAGCGGGGTGGACAGGAAGGCGAGCGTCATCGGCAGCGCGATGCGGAAGACGGCGCGGCTGTCGACCTCGAAGGCGGGTTGCGGCCTGTTCATGCGCGGGCGGGATCCGGACAGGCAGGGGAGATGGCGCCCGTCGGCGCGATCTCTAGCGCCGCCGGGAAGAAAAGGGTACCGGAAACACGGGCGCCGCAGCGCGAGGCCTTTCTTCCGCCCGCCGGTCCCGCCGCCCCCGCGCTTCGGCGGCGGCGGGGATCCGGCTGGCCGTCATCCGGAACCCGGGAGGTCGCCGCTCCCTCTGGACGGCGCCGCCTCGGCGCGACATCCTCCCGGCGATGCCGCCGATCGTCCACCATCCCGCCTACCAGGCCGAGATCCCGGCCGATCACCGCTTCCCGATGGGGAAGTTCCGCCGGCTGGCGGAGGTGCTGGTCGAGGAGGGCATCGTCGCCCCGGGCGGGTTCCACCAGCCGGATCCCGCCGAGGAGTCCTGGCTCCGGCTCGCCCACGACGGCGCCTATGTGGACGCGGTCCTGACCGGCACGGTGCCCGCCCGCGTCGCCCGCGAGATCGGCTTCCCGATGACCGAGAGCGTCGCCCGCCGCGCCCGCGCGGCCACCGGCGGCACGGTGCTCGCGGCCCGGCTCGCGCTGGAGCAGGGGCTGGCGCTGAACACCGCCGGCGGCAGCCACCACGCCCGGCGATCGCAGGGCGCCGGCTTCTGCGTCTTCAACGACGTGGCGGTGGCGGCCTCGGTGGTCCTCGCCGAGCGGCTGGTGAAGCGGGTGCTGGTGATCGACCTCGACGTCCACCAGGGCGACGGTACGGCCGACGTCTTCGCCGGCGACGACCGGGTGGTGACGCTGTCGGTGCATGCGGAGCGGAACTATCCCCACCGCAAGATCCCCTCGACCCACGACATCGGCCTGCCGGACAGGGAGGGCGACGCGCCCTACCTGTCGCTCCTGGACGACCTCCTCGACCCGCTCCTCGACGCGAGCCGGCCGGAGATCGTGTTCTACAACGCGGGGGTGGACCCGCACGTCGACGACCGCCTCGGCCGGCTGTCGCTCTCGGACGAGGGGCTCGCCCGGCGGGACGCCAGGGTGATCGCCGCGGTGCGCCGGCGGGCCCTGCCGCTGGTCGGCGTGATCGGCGGCGGCTACGACCTCGACGTCGACCGCCTCGCCCGCCGCCACGCGACGCTGCACCGGACGGCGATGATGTTCGACTGAGCCGGCGGGTCAGTTCCGCCCGGAGCCCACCCTCAGGATCCGCAGCACGATCCACACCGGCACCACCACCACGGCGCCGAGCACGAAATACTGCCAGGCCTTCTCCACCGCGCCCCAGCCGAGGTTCCAGAGGCCCTCGACCATGTCGACGAGGTTCTGCAGCAGGGTGCGGGGCTCGAGCCCCAGCGCCGCCATCACCACGCCGACCACGAAGGACAGGAAGATCAGCCGGACGAGCACCCGGCCGGGCGTGTCGCCGAGTATGCGGGTGAGGGACTGCATCGGGCTCGGGTCTCCATCGCGGCGCGCGCCTGCGGCCCGCCAGAGCCGCAGATAGTCATCCGTGCCCCCGCCTGTCCAGACCCGTCAGTTCAGCACGCGGTCGGCGTCGGGCGTGTCGAGCGAGAAGGCGGGGATGTCCACGTCGAAGACGTCGCCGGTCTCCGAGACCATCCGGTAGGTGCCGACCATGAAGCCGCTGGGCGTCGTGAGCGGGCAGCCGCTGGTGTACTCGAAGCTGCCTCCGGGCGGGATCGTCGGCTGCTGGCCGACCACGCCGCGGCCGCTCACCTCGCGCCGCAGCCCGTGCGCGTCGGTGATCAGCCACTCCCGCGAGAGCAACTGGACGCCGACCCCGCCGCGGTTGGCGATGGTCACGTGATAGGCCCAGACGAAGCGGTTCTCGTCCGGATCCGAATCGTTCGGCAGATAGGTCGGTTCCACCGTGACGACGATGTCTCTGGTGACGGCGTGGAACATGGGATGGATCGCCCCCGGAGCCCTGTCGGCGAGTGTCGCCGGCCGAGCGCCGGCGGCCGGATGATCATAGGGTGCGTCGGCGAAAAGGCAAAGCATGGGAGTGCCTTGCCGCGCTATACGGGTGTAACAGCTTCCGGAGGACGCCCGTGTTCGACGCCCGCCTGCGCCCGCTGATCGACCCGCCCCTGAACGCCGCCGCCCGCCGGCTTGCGGCCCTCGGCGCCGGGGCGGACGCGCTGACCTTTGCCGGGTTCCTCTGCGGCCTCGCCGCCGCCGCGGCCATCGTCGCCGGCTGGCTGGCGCTCGCCACCCTTTTGGTCGCCGCCAACCGCCTGCTCGACGGCCTCGACGGGGCCGTCGCCCGGCTCCGCGGGCCGACCGACCGCGGCGGCTTCCTCGACATCACCCTCGACTTCGCCTTCTACGGCGTGATCCCGCTCGCCTTCGCCGTCGCCGACCCGGCCGCGAACGCCCTCGCCGCCGCGACGGTGCTCGCCGCCTTCTACCTCAACGGCTCGGCCTTCCTCGCCTTCGCCGCGGTGGCCGGGACGCGGGGGCTCGCCACCGAGGCGCAGGGGCGCAAGTCGATCTACTATCTCGCCGGCATCGCCGAGGGCGGCGAGACGGTGGCGGTGTTCCTCGCCTGGTGCCTGTTCCCCGCCTGGTTCGCCCCGCTCGCCTTCGCCTTCGCCGCGGTCACCGCCGCCTCGGCGGTGGCGCGCATCGTGCTCGCCGCGCGGCGGCTGGGGTGAGCGGCCGACCGCCTACTCCGCCACGCTCCGCACATCCGCCGCCGCGTCGAGGGCGCGGGTGAGGTCGGCGATCAGGTCGTCCGGGTGCTCGAGCCCGACGGAGAGGCGCAACAGGCCCGGGCCGATGCCGAGCTCGGCGCGCGCCTCCTCGCTGAGGCGCTGGTGGGTGGTCGTCGCCGGATGGGTGACGAGGCTCTTGGCGTCGCCGAGGTTGTTGGAGATCTTGACGATCCTGAGCGCGTTGGAGACGGCGAAGGCCGCCGGCTTGCCGCCGGCCACCTCGAAGGCCACCATGGTCGAGCCGCGCCTCATCTGCCGCGCGCAGATCTCCGCCTGCGGATGGGCGGGGTCGCCGGGGTAGAACACCCGGGTCACCGCCGGATGGCGCTTCAGCGCCGCGACGATCTTCTCCGCGCTCGAGGTCTGCCGCTCGACCCGCAGCGGCAGCGTCTCGAGCCCCTTCAGCAGCACCCAGGCGTTGAACGGCGACATCGACGGCCCGGTCTGGCGGATGAACACCTGCAGGTACTTGTCGAGGAACTCCTTCGACGACAGCACCACCCCGCCGAGGCAGCGGCCCTGGCCGTCGATATGCTTGGTCGCCGAGTAGACGACCACGTCGGCGCCGAGCTCCAGCGGCTTCTGGTAGAGCGGCGTCGCGAAGACGTTGTCGACGACGAGGCGCGCCCCGGCCGCATGGGCGATCTCGGCCACGGCGGCGACGTCCACCACCTCGAGGGTGGGGTTGGTCGGGCTTTCGAGGAAGAACACCCTGGTGTTCGGCCGCACCGCCGACCTCCAGGCGTCGAGGTCGCGGCCGTCGACGAGGGTCGATTCGATACCGAAACGAGGGCAGAGGTCCTCGACGATGTAGCGGCAGGACCCGAACAGCGCCCTGGCCGACACCACGTGGTCGCCGGCGGAGAGCTGGGAGAGCATCGCCGCGGTGACGGCCGCCATGCCCGTCGCCGTCGCCCGCGCCGTCTCGGCGCCCTCGAGCAGCGCCATGCGCTCCTCGAACATGGTCACGGTCGGGTTGGAGAAGCGGGAGTACTGGTAGCCCGGCGACTTGTTGAGGAACCGGGCCTCGGCCTGCTCGGCGCTCTCGTAGACGTAGCCCTGGGTGAGGAACATCGCTTCCGAGGTCTCGCCGAAGGCCGAGCGCAGCGTGCCGCCGTGGACGAGGGCGGTGTCGGGATGCCAGTCGCGGGGATCGTCGGTCATCGTGTCGGGTCTCGTCGGTTGACCCGTCGGGGCGGCGCGTCCCGGCGGGCGGACGGCCTGGCCGGGTTCGCGGGTCTCCGCTCATCCGTCCCGGCCTTTTAGCTTCCTTGTTTAGCGTGGCGGCAAGCCGGCCGGCTCAAATGACCACGTGGAGGAGATCGAATAGGCGAAAGCAGCGGGAGAATCAAGGCGGGCCGCCGGCGTGGCTCCGGGATCCCGCGGCGGGACAGGCGGGGGCGCGCGTCCCCCTTCACGGTCATCCCGACGAAAGCCGGCAACTGTGTCTGCTGGGTCAGGCTGCGAAGGTTTTCTGGTCTCTGAGGATGGCGTTGAGCATGGTCAGGAGCTTCCTCGCGGTGGCGAT
>JAWLBM010000031.1:0-57320 GCA_041687675.1 Pleomorphomonas sp.
CGCATCGCCGACACGCCGCAAAGCCGGTTGGCCGAACTCCTGCCGTGGAACTGGACGGCGACCGCGATCACCGCCAAAGCGGCCTGACCGCGGCCCTCATCGGAGGGTTACCGCGCGGGACCAAGGATGCTGATCCTGGCCGGTGCCGGCGTTGTGGCTGGTGGTTTCGGCTATGACCTGGTGTTTGCCGGAATTCCCTACCAGGATCCGACGCCTGAACTGCAGGCCTCATGGAGCTTTCACTCGGGTCTCGCCGAAGCAATTCAAACGACGGGTGTTTTGCTGATTGTGCTTGGCTCCATGATCTCACTGGTGAGACTTGTCGTTCGCCGCTGAAACCAACTCACGGCGCAATCTGCTCTCTGCTGCATGATCCGGGTCGGGCCGCCTGCACCCTTGACCGGGCCTTGAGCCGCGCGCGAACACGGAGTTGACCCTGGAGCGCTTTCCCGTGGACCGGGTGAGGCCACCTGAACCAGAATGCGCCGCACCGCGACCGGGACCCTCCAGGTGGCGGCGAGCAGCCCGGATCCGTGATCGCCGCCGTCCGGGGTGTCGGGTGGGCCGTGAGGTCGGCGGCGGGACCGATCTGCCGGTCAGCCCACCTGGTCCAGCCGCTGGGCCCTCCGGAGCTCGGGGAACCACCTCGCCCACAGGCCGGCGACGGCGATGGTGCCGAGGCCGCCGAGGACCACGGCGGGCACCGCGCCGACCAGCGCGGCAACCACGCCGGCGCGGAACTCGCCGAGCTCGTTCGAGGCGCCGACGAAGACCATGTTGACGGCGTTGACCCGGCCGCGGACCTCGTCAGGCGTGGCGAGCTGGATCAGCGTCTCGCGGATGTAGACGCTGACCATGTCGGTGGCGCCCAGCAGCGCCAGCATCAGGATCGACAGCCAGGGCGTCACCGAGAGGCCGAAGCCCACCGTGGCCGCGCCGAAGGCGGCGACCGCGAAGAACATCCACAGCCCCGCCCGGCTGCGGATCGGCCTCAGCACGAGCACGGCGCTGACGGCGAGCGCGCCGACGCCCGGCGCCGCGCGCATCAGCCCGAGCCCCCAGGGGCCGACGTCGAGGATGTCGCGGGCGTAGATCGGCATCAGCGCCACCGCGCCGCCGAGCAGCACCGCGAAGAGGTCGAGCGACACGGCGCCGAGGACCAGGCGCGTGCGGAACACATAGCGCAGCCCCGCCGACAGCATCTAGGCCGCGCTCTCCTTCATCCGCTCGGTGCGGGCCTGCTTCGGGATTGCGAGAACCAGGACCAGCGAGGCTGCGAAGAGCACGAGCGAGGTCGAGAAGGCCGCCTAGGCCGAGATTCCGTAGAGGAGGCCGCCGACCATCGGGCCGATGATGGTTGCCAGTTGCCAGGCGGCGGTGTTCCAGGCGATCGCGGTCGCCAGCGCCTCCGGCGCGACGAGGTTCGGCACCAGCGCCTGCATCGCCGGGCCGAAGAAGGCGCGGGCGACGCCGAGGACCGCCAGGGTGGCGAAGACCGGCCAGATCGCGGAGCCGTGCTCGAATGTGATCAGCAGCAGGGCGAGCGCGCAGCCGAATTCCGCGGCGAGGCAGACGGCCATGATGCCTCGGCGGCTGTAGCGGTCAGCCGCCGCACCGGTGAACAGGACCAGCGCCAGCGACGGCAGGAACTGGACGAGGCCGACGAGGCCGAGCGCCAGCGGGTCGCGCGTCACGTCGTAGACGAGCCAGCCCACCGAGACGGAGAGGATCTGCACCGCCAGCGAGGCGGAAACCCGCGAGGCCCAGTAGAAGGTGAAGCTGCGCCGGTGGAACGGGTTGGCGGGCGACGATAGCGACGGCAGTCCGAGCATGCGGGCGGAAATCCGGGCGGGACCCGCGGTCCACCGACGGGGCGGAGCGGGGATGCCGGCTGTAGCATGGCGAAGGCCGCGCGTCACCGGGGCGGATGCGGGCGGCGCCGGCCCGTCGGTGGGCGGCCGGGGCGGCCCGGAGACGGCCGCACGCGCCGCTCAGGGCGCGTCGATCTCGCCGATTGCCGCGCCGGTCCGCCGGGCGTGGGCGCGCAGGCGCCGGTGGCGGATCTCGACGAGGGCGAGGAGCGCGAGCGCGACCAGCAGCGGCGCGGCGAAGTAGATGATGCGGAAGACGATCAGCGAGGCCGCCACGTCGGGCCGGTCGGTGACATGCAGGCCGGTGACGATCGCCGCCTCGAACACGCCGAGGCCGCCCGGCGTCGACGCGGCGATCCCGGCGACGAGCCCGACGGTGTAGGTGACGATGTAGAGGACGAGGTCGGGCGCGACGTCGTCCGGCAGCAGCACCCAGAGCGCCGCGGCGGCGGCGAGCAGGTCGACGGCGCCGGCGGCCACCATGCCGATGGCGACGCCGGCACCGGGAAGCCGCACCGTCCAGCCCCGGATCCGCATCGCCCGGCGCTTGGAGCCGACCCAGACGACGAAGCCGACCAGCCCCAGGAGCATCACCAGCCCGAGCCCACGGTCGAGCCAGCGGTCGAGAAGGAGCGGGGGGAAGTCGGGCGGGGAGACGATCAGCGACAGGCTGAGCACGAAGACGATGCCGGTCCACATGGTGACCCAGCTCATCGCGATGATCCGGCCAACCACCGAGAGGCCGGCCCCGGCCATCGAGTAGATCCGGTAGCGGGCGGAGCCGCCGGAGAGCAGCGGCAGGCCGAGGGTGTTGGCGAAGACGTTGGCGACGAGGCTCCCGACCGCGGCCCGCCGGGTGGAGATGCGGGTCGAGGCGCGGATCGCGCGAACGGCGAGGACGTCGTAGGAGGCGAGGGCCACGTGGCCGACCACGGTGAGCAGCACCGCCATGGCGATCGACACCACCGACATGCGCTCCAGAGCCAGTTCCACGTCGGCGAGGCGGATGGTGGTGACCATCTCCCAGAGCACGACGGCGGCCGAGACGATCAGAGCAATGGCGATCGCCGGGCCCGCGTAGCGCAGCGCGCGCCTCAGGGGGGTCGTCTCCGCGGCCGGCGATCGCGGCTTGTGGTCGACCGATTTCAGCACGTGGCGGCGTCCTCGCGATGAGTCGGCGGCGCCGACACCGGCCTTCGATACGATTCGCTGAAGGCAAGCCTATGACGGACGGGCGGGACCTGTCCAAATCCGCCGCCCAGAAACCCCCGGCCGCCCTCGCTGTCAACCGTCGCCGGCCGCATCGGATTCCTCCGGTGCGGGACGCACCGCCTCTGTGCGGGCCGGGCGCCGGTGCACCGTCTCGTTGGCGGCGCCCTCGATCCAGACGCTGGCGGGGGCTGCCGGCAGGGCGATGTCGTTCTCGTTGAACACAGCCTTGACGATCTCGTTGAAGGCGCGGCCGACTTCCCACTGCTTGCCGGGCAGCGTCTTGATGCGGGCGCGGACGATCACCGCGCCGTCTATGAAGTCGGTGACGCCGTGCATCTCCAGCGGCTCGAGGATGGACGCCCGGTGCTCGGTGGCGGCCAGCCGGTCGAAGGCCTCGAACATCAGCCGCTTCACCTCGGCGACGTCCTCCTCGCGCGAGACGCGCAGTTCGGCGAGGTGGAAGGCGAAGCCGCGCATGAAGTTGGAGACGCTGTCCACCGACGAGAAGGGGATGATGTGGTAGACGCCGCTGAGGTCGCGCAGCCCCACCGAGCGGATCGTCAGGCGCTCCACGACCCCGGAGATCCCTGCAACAGTCACCACGTCGCCCTCGTTCATCGCGTTCTCGAACTGGATGAAGGCGCCGTTGATGATGTCCTGCACCAGCTTCTGCGAGCCGAAGCCGATGGCGAGGCCGAGAACGCCGGCGCCGGCGATCAGCGGCGCGATGTCGACCCCGAGTTCGGAGAGCGCCAGCATCGCCGCGATCACCACGAGGAGGATCGTGAAGGCGTTCCGGAACAGGGAGAGCAGGGTGCGCATGCGGGGGGTGGAGACGCGGCCCCCGGCGGGATGCAGGCGGTACTCGATCCAGGACGTCGCCGCGATCCAGATCGCCATGGCCACGACGATGATGACGACGGCGGTGATCGAGCGGCGGATCACCAGCGCGCCGCTCTCGCCGGAGGCCCAGGCGCCGACGTCGATCAGGTCCCAGGCCTGCAGCACGCCGGCGATGATCAACCCCGCCATGACGATCCTGAGGGCCCTGAGGACGCCGGGCACCAGCATGTTCAGGCGCTCCTCGAGGAGCGGCAGGGAGCCCTTGACGTCGGCCGGCAGGCGGACGCCGCCGGTGATCGCCCGGGAGATGAGCGCCATCAGGCTGCCGCCGACCACCACGGCGGCGGCGCTTTGCAGGGTCGCCGAGACCATGAAGCCGATCGCGTCGAAGGGGCGGGTGACCCAGACGAGGAAGGCGACCACCGCGTAGCCGCCGAGGATCAGGTGCCAGACCGGAGCGACCAGCGCCAGCACGGTGGTCAGCGTGACGCTCGGCGTCCGCGCCCCCGCGTCGGCGAGGCCCGCGCGGACCCGCTGACGGTTGCGGGCGATGAGCGCCAGCCACCAGCCGAGGGCGGCGAGCACGATGGCAAGGCGCAGGCCGAGCCCCACGGCGAAGGACACGGTCGCCGTCACGATCGGCACCACGAGCAGAAGACCGTAGCCGATGAAGTCGGCGATCAGCGCCAGCTGCCGGTTCCAGTAGCGGGCGGTCTCGTCGGACATCGGGAACAGTCGGAGCCCCGGCCGCCGGGGCGCGAAGCCCATGCGGATCAGGATCTTCACCGCCTCGATCGCCGCGAAGGCGTTGGCGAAGATGCTCTCCACCAGCCCGACGCGGCCGTCGCCGGCCGCGGCGAGCGAGCCGACCGCGGCGAGGGTGGCGGCCCAGGCGACGGCGAGGCAGAGGAACTCCACGACCGCCGCCAGGGCGAGCAGGGCGACGCGCAGCACCGCCCCGCGGCTCGCGGCGAGTTCGGCGAGCGAGGCGAGCGGCCAGCGGGCGAGAATGCGGGCAAGCCAGAGCACGCCGAAGGCGATGGCCGCGACGATGGCCAGCGAGCGGAGCTGATCGAGCAGCGCCGGCCAGTCGATCGCCGCCCGGCCGGTGAAGACGTCGGCGAGGTTGGAAAGGCGCATCCAGATCCGGGTCGAGACCTCGACGACCTCGCGCATCATCGTCTGGGTATGGACGCCCAGCTCCTGGGCGAAGGTGGTCTCGAGCAGCGTCTCCTCGGGAGCCGCCTCCGCACCGGCCCCGGCGGCCGGCTCGACGCCCGCGGCGATGCGGCCGAGCTCGCCGATGAGCCGCGAGCGCGCGGCCTCGTCGTCGAGGATGCCGATTAGGGCCCTGGCCGCCTCCTGGCTGGTCATCCCCGTTTCGGCCGCCGGCGGCTCGGCCGGTGCCGCCGGTGCGGCGGGGGTTCCGGGCAGCACCTGGGCCGCGGCCGGCGCCGAGGCGACCCCGAGCACGAGGAGCGTGGCCAGGACGACGGCAAGGGGTCGATGGATCCGCATCTGATCTCCGCTGGTCGACCGCGGCGGCGATTCGCCTCCCGCATTGTTCGCCGATCGGCGGAAGTATCAACCCGTCGCGGCAAGGGCGGGGCGGGCGGTGGAAAAGGCCCGGCCCCGCCGAAGGCGATCGTCGGCCTCACCAGGGCAGAGTGCGCCGGAAGGGCGGAGGGGACCCGCCGCGATGGCCAACGCCGAGCCGTCACTCGACAGGTGGGAGGACTTGTCGCGCAGGGCCAGCGAAATCTCCGTCACCTCTCCCGAGCGGGGAGAGGTAACGGAGGATCCCCGCGGCCTCAGTCGATCCGCACCGCCACGAAGCGGAGCTCGCCAGAAGGATTGGCGAGGAGGAGGAGGGCGGACTTGCGGCCCTTCTCCTTGAGGTCCTGCACTGCCTTGGCGACGTCCTCGGGGGTGGAGACGCCCTCCTGGGCCACCTCGACGATGGTGTCGCCCGGCTGGATCCGCTTCTCGGCCGCGGCGCTGCCGTCGGCGACGTTGGAGACGAGCACGCCCTCCACATCCGGCTTGATCTGGAAGGTCTCGCGCGAGGCCGGGTCCAGCTCCTTCAGCGTCATCCCGAGCACCTGCTCGGTCGGCTGGGGATCCGCCGGCTCGTCCTCGGAGGTCGAAGCCACCTCGAGGCCTTCCGCCTCCTCGAGCCGGCCGAGCGTGACCTTGACCTCCATCTCCTCGCCCTTGCGGATGAGGCGGACGGAAACTTCGCGGCCGATCTGGGTGTTGGCGACGAGGCGCGGCAACTCGCGCATCTCGCCGATCGGCCGGCCGTCGAACTCGACGATCACGTCGCCCGGCTTGATCTCGGCGGCGGCGGCCGGCCCGTTGTCGGTGACGCCGGCGACCAGTGCCCCGCGCGCCCGCTCGAGACCCAGGCTCTCGGCAAGGTCGTCGGTTACCTGCTGGATGTTGACGCCGAGCCAGCCGCGCCGGGTCTCGCCGAACTCGATCAGCTGGTTGACGACGGCGGAAGCGGTCTCGGAGGGAATGGCGAAGCCGATGCCGATCGAGCCGCCGGAGGGGGAGATGATCGCCGTGTTGATGCCGACGACCTCGCCTTCCATGTTGAACAGCGGGCCGCCCGAGTTGCCCCGGTTGATGGCGGCGTCGGTCTGGATGTAGTTGTCGTAGGGTCCGGAGTTGATGTCGCGGTTCTGGGCGGAGACGATCCCCACGGTCACCGTGCTGCCAAGGCCGAACGGGTTGCCGATCGCCATCACCCAGTCGCCGACGCGCAGGGTGTTGCTGGGCCCGAACTGCACCGACTTCAGCGTCTTGCCCTCGGGCGGGGAGACCCTCAGAACGGCGATGTCGGTCTTCTCGTCGCGACCGATCAGCTCGGCGGTCAGCTTCGAGCCGTCCGGGAAGTTGGCGATGATCTCGTCGGCGCCCTCGATGACGTGGTTGTTGGTGATGATGATGCCGGCCGGGTCGACCACGAAGCCGGAGCCGAGCGACTGGACGCGCCGCGGAAGGCGGTTGGGCGGCCCGCCCGGCGCGTTGGGATTCTGGTTGAAGAAGTCGTCGAAGAACTCCTCGAAGGGGGAGCCCTCCGGCACCTCCGGAAGGGGCACCTCCCGGCTGCTGCCGCCGACATTCTGCGAGGTGGAGATGTTGACGACCGCGTCGAGCAGGTCCTCGGCAAGGTCGGCCACGCTTTCGGGCCCCTTCGCCGCGGCCGGAGACACCATGAGCGGCGCGGCCGCGAGGCCACCCGCCACGAGGGCGACCGAAAGGAGGCCCGCGGCGATCCGCCGTCCGAGCCCAAGGTTACCCGTACTCTCAGCCATTGGCTCTCCACCTCCGATTCGGGTTGCGCCCCGTGTCCGCGCCCCCGTCGAACGGTAGCCGACAACAGGTCGGCGACGGAAGTGTGGCACGGTGAACTTCCCCGCCGGGCCGTTCACGTCCGCGCGAACCGGTCAGCCGCGAGCGAGCCAGACGAGGGCGACGCCGGCCGCCATCGCCACGAGGCCCGCCACCCGCATCGCCTGCTCCGACATGGTCTCCACCTGCCGGAGCATGCGCTTCATCTGGGTCGGGGCGGCCGCGTAGAGGACGCCCTCGATCACCGCCACGAGACCGAGGGCGACGAGGAGGTCGCTCATCGGACCGGCCGACCGCCGCCACGCCTCATGGCGTGGCGGTGGTCGTCGTGCTTTCGGCAGCCTCGGCCGCAGGCGTCTCCGGAGCCGGCAGCGAGGCGTCGGCCGGCGGCGCGGCCGGAGCCGGCATCTCGCCGTTCGCCGGGGGCGCGCCCGGAGCGGGGAGCGCTCCGTTGCCGGCGGCCGCACGGCCCGCACGCCCGACGCCGCCCAGGTCGTCGAAGTAGCGGAAGAACTCCGAGGTCGGCGACAGCACCATGGTGGTCTCGCCGGAGCCGAGGGCCGTCTGGTAGGCCTGCATCGACCGGTAGAACTCGAAGAACTCCGGATCGCGGCCGAAGGCGCCGGCGAAGATGCGGTTGCGCTCGGCGTCGCCATCGCCGCGGAGGATCTCCGCGTCGCGGTTGGCCTCGGCGACCAGCACGGTGGCCTGGCGGTCGGCCTCGGCGCGGATGCGCAGGGCTTCCTGCGTGCCCTGGGCGCGCAGTTCCGCCGCCTCGGCGAGGCGCTCGGCCTCCATGCGGGCGTAGGTCTGCTGGCTGACCTCGGGCACCAGGTCGGTCCGCCGGATGCGCACGTCGACGAGGTTCATGCCAAGGTCGGCCGCCTCCGCGCGCACCAGTTCGCGCACCTCCACCATCATCTCCGAGCGGGCGCTGGAGAGGGCGGCGTCGAAGGAGCGCAGGCCGTAGACCCGGCGCAGCGCCGCGTCGAGGCGGGTGCGCAGTCGCTCGGCCGCGAGGTTGATGTTGCCCGACACCGCCTCGCGGAAGCGCCGCGGCTCGGTGATGCGGAAGGTGGCGAAGGCGTCGACGACATAGCGCCGGCCGTCGTTCACCTGAACCACCTTGTCGGCGAGCTCCAGGTAGAGCAGCCGCCTGTCGACGATCTGCACCGTGTCGACCATGTTGGTCGGGAACTTGAAGTAGATGCCCGGCTCGTCGATCACGCGCTGGATCTCGCCGAAGCGCAGGTGGATGGCCTGGTCGCGCTCCGACACGATGAACGTGGACGTGTAGGCGATGAACAGGGCGATGGCAGCGCCGATGAGCGCCGCGGGAAGGGCGATACCGCGCATCACTGGGACTCCTCGGAGGTCTGACGGCGATTGAGCTCGTTGAGCGGCAGGTAGGGCACCACGCCGCCGCTGCTCTCGTCATCGAGGATCACCTTGTTGGAGCGTCCGAGCACGTCTTCCATCGTCTCGAGGTACATGCGCTGGCGGGTCACCTCCGGCGCCTTGGCGAACTCGTCGTAGATCGAGATGAAGCGCTGGGATTCACCGGTGGCCTCGGCGATCACGCGATCGCGGTAGCCGAGCGCGGCCTCGCGCACCTGCGAGGATTCGCCTCGGGCGTCGCCGAGCCGCTTGTTGGCGTAGGCCTGGGCGTCCTGCTTGAACTTGTCCTGGTCCTGCTGGGCGCGCTGCACCTCCTCGAAGGCGTCGATCACCTCGCGCGGCGGGTCGGCCCGCTCCAGGTTGACGCCGGTGACGATGATGCCGGCCCCGTAGCTGTCGAGGGTTTCCTGGATGAGCTGGCGGACCTGCGCCTGCGCATCCTCGCGGCCGCGGGTCCGGAACTCGTCGGCGCGGGTGCGGCCCACATACTCGCGCATGGCGCTTTCGGCGACCACGCGGACCATGTCCTGCTGGTTGGCGACGTTGAAGAGATACTGCACCGGGTCGGAGATGCGCCACAACACGGTGAACTCCACGTCCACCAGGTTCTGGTCGCCGGAGAGCATGATCGTGCCCTGGCCGTTGCGGCCCGCGCCGCCGCCGATGTTCTCCTGGTTCTCGCGCAGCAGCGGCGGCTTCTCGACCGACTCGATCGGCCAGAGCAGGAAGTGCACGCCGGGATCGTTGAGCTCGGGCTTGACTTGGCCGAAGCGGAGCTCGACGCCCACCTCGTCCGGCTGGACCACGTAGACGCTCTCGTAGAGCCACAGGCCGACGAGGCCGGCGAGGATCAGCGGGATCGCGATCCGTGCGCCACCGCCACCGCCGCCGCCGGACGGACCGGAACCGCCGGGAATGACCCGGCGCAGCTTGTCCTGGCCGCGGCGCAGAAGCTCCTCGAGATCGGGTGGATTGTTGCCGCCGCCAGGGCCGCCGGGTCCACGCGGGGGCTGGCCCCAGGGGCCGTTGCCGCTTCCCTTCCAACCGCCCCCACCGCTCTGGTTGCTCCAAGGCATCAGGTGTCTTCCTTCCTCGTCGTTCACCGGCGAGGCCTTCGCCCTTCTACGGCGGCCCCACACCCCTTGCGGCGCATATATCGGCTCTGCGGCCAGGCATCAACGACCGGGCCGGCGCACGCAACCCCGGAAGTGGTGACCGACCCGCCGCAAATCAATGGAATACCGCGTGGCGTGGCAGCGCAGGACCTTCTTTTCGCGCTTTTTATTCCGGCCGCCGTTCATAGACGGTGAAGTGCACTGCGGCGGTGTCCTTCTCGGCGCGGGGAGGGCGCTCCTCGGAAACCTTGTGCCAGACGGCGGAATCGATCTCCGGGAAACGGGTATCGCCCTCCGGCGATGCCTCGACGCGGGTGATGTAGAGCCGGTCGGCGCGGCCGATCGTCGCCCGGTAGAGCGCGCCGCCCCCGACGACGGCGACCTCGGTCGCGCCGCCGGCCGCAGCGACCTCGCGCGCCCGCTCCAGCGCCGCCTCCACGCCGTGGACCACCTCGACGCCCTCGGCGGCAAAGCCGCGGTCTCGCGTCACCACGATGTTGTGCCGGCCGGGAAGCGGGCGGCCGATGCTCTCGAACGTCCGCCGGCCCATCACCACCGGCTTGCCGAGCGTCAGCCGGCGGAAGTGGCGAAGGTCCGTCGGCAGGCTCCAGGGCATGTCGCCCTCGCGGCCGATGACGCCGTTCTCCGCCACGGCCGCCACCAGGACCAGCGAGACGTCGCCCGCGGCCCCGCTCACGGATCCGTCCCCACGACGAGGATGTCGAGGTCGCGCTCGGCGACGAAGTTCTCCCGGTTCAGGCGGAACTCGGTCGGCCCGGTCTTCTCGACGCCCGGCGCGCAGAAGCTGACCAGGTGGTGCGGGTCTGCCTTGTCGATCGTCAGGCGGAATCGGCGGATCGGGCCGAGCCACTTGCGGCCGGCGGTCAGCGCGTAGGAGAGGCGCATCTCCCGGAGGGCTCCGGCGCCGACCTCGCCGACGCGCCGCTCCACCGCGGCGAGGAAGGCGTCGTCCATGCAGTAGCGGCGGCGGTACGCCTCGAAGGCCTCGCCGCCGAAGCCTCCGTCGACGAGAAAGCCCAGTCCCGCCGATACGTGGAGGCTCGGCCGGTAGCGGTGCGAGACCCGCGTCTCGGCGCCGGGCTTGAACACCATGTCCCAGTGGAAGGTCGTGCGCAGGGTCCAGTAAGGCACGAAGCGGTCCTTCGTCCCGGTCCCGTCGTCGTGGCGGTCGACGGCGAGCAGACCGCGGCGCAGGAGGTCCCGGCGCGCCTCCTCCGACAGGGAGGCCACCGCCTCGGCGGTGCGTGCTGCGAACGGCTCCAGCGGCACGCCGGCGTTGGTGAGGATCCCGGTCACGTCGATGCCGGCGATCTCGGCGCGTTGCTGCACCTTCGGCGTCACGGCGACCCCGTCGACCGTCACCGAGAAGCCCAGGAAGTTCGGCGCCTCGCCGTCGGGAAGGGCCGGCGCGCCGTCGGGGCCGCCCTCCAGGGGCGGCATCGGGAAGGCCACCGTGGCCGCGAGCGGCGTCTGCGTCGGGTTGGCGATGACGTAGTCGACCCTGACCTCGCCGGGCGAGATGTAGAGGTCCTCGGCGGCGATCGTCAGCTGGCCGCTCGCCACGAACACCAGGCCGCCCGGCCTGAGCTCGGCGATCGAATCACTCGCGGCGGCCGGTGCCGCCAGGAGGGCGGCGGCGAAGGCGAGACGAAGAGCGGCGCTTCTCATGCCCGGGGCCTTTCACACGGCGACGGGAGCCTTGATGTGCGGATGCGGATCGTAACCCTCGATCGCGACATGCTCGAAACGGAAATCGAGCACTGAACCAACTCGCGGATCGAGCTTCAGTTTCGGAAGCGGCCGCGGCGCGCGGGAGAGCTGCAGCTCGGCCTGCTCGAGGTGGTTGAGGTAGAGGTGGGCGTCGCCGAAGGTGTGGATGAACTCGCCGGGCCGAAGCCCCGCGGCCTGCGCCATCATCGCCGTCAGGAGCGCGTAGGAGGCGATGTTGAACGGCACGCCGAGGAAGACGTCCGCCGAGCGCTGGTAGAGCTGGCAGGAGAGGCGGCCTTCGGCGACGTAGAACTGGAACAGCGCGTGGCAGGGCGGCAGCGCCATCCGCGGCACGTCGGCCGGGTTCCAGGCGGTGACCATCAGCCGGCGGGAGTCCGGGTTCTGCCGGATCTCCTGCTCGACCCAGCGGATCTGGTCAATGGCGCCGCCCTCGGGCGTCGGCCAGGAGCGCCACTGGTGGCCGTAGACGGGGCCGAGGTCGCCCGCCTCGTCGGCCCAGTCGTCCCAAATGCTGACGCCGTTCTCCTTGAGGTAGCGGATGTTGGTGTCGCCGGCGAGGAACCATATGAGCTCGTGGACGATCGAGCGGATGTGCAGCTTCTTCGTCGTCACCAGCGGGAAGCCGTCGGCGAGGTCGAAGCGCATCTGGTGGCCGAAGACGGAGAGCGTCCCGGTTCCGGTCCGGTCGCCCTTGCGGACGCCCTCGGCGAGGATGCGGCGGAGGAGCTCGTGGTACTGCTGCATGGCGGTCGCCCCGGTTCGACAGCCTTCAATGGACCGAACCGGCCCTGATCGGAAGCCTTGAACTCGATCGGGCTGTGGATTTGCCCTCGCGTGCCCGGGGTGCGCAGCACCGGGGGTGTCCGGATCCGTAGCCGCCCCCCTTCACAAGACCCTCGCCCCCGCCTATATCTGAAGGGCCGGCGCAAGCCGGCTATGGCGATAAATGGGCAGCGAAATAAACCATTCGGACCCGGGGGCGGTACCCGGCGCCTCCACCCAAGCCCGCGGCGGTCCGCGGGTTTCGGCGGGGGCGAAATAGGATCGACGAGGGTGTAAAGGCTGATCTTTCGCTCGGCATGGTTCCGCCGTCATCGGGCCGATCATATAGTTGCGAATGACAACTATGCTCCGGTGGCCGTCGCCGCGTAATGCGGCTCCGGTACTGGGTTTAAGCCCTGGGGGGTAGCACTTTCAGGCGGGGTCCGGAGGCACCTGGCAACAGAAGCCTCCACCTTACCCTCCTTCAGCACAGATGCCTCCGACCGGTCGTCCTCGTCCGGCGGACCGCCGCGTTCTCGACAGGGCCCGGCGGGGGTTCTATACCAGTCTGCCGAGGGGTCGCGCCGGCCGATGCGCAAGGGGAAGGCGAGGGATGGCTGAGGATCAGATCCGTTACGACGTGCTCGTCCAGGAGGCACTGCGCGGCGTCGTCCGCAAGGTGCTCGGCGAGGTCGCGCGGACGGGCCTTCCCGGCGACCACCACTTCTACGTCACCTTCGACACCCGCGCCCCCGGCGTGCGGGTCTCCTCCCGCCTTCGCGAGCGCTATCCGGAGGAGATGACCATCGTCATCCAGCACCAGTACTGGGACCTGCAGGTGACCGAGCACGCCTTCGAGGTGGGCCTGTCCTTCTCCGGGGTCCCCGAGCGGCTGCTGGTGCCCTTCAGCGCCATCAAGGGCATCTTCGACCCGTCGGTGAAGTTCGGCCTCGAGTTCGAGGTCGTCCACGAGGCCGAGGACGAGGCGGAGGAGGGCGAGGGGAACGAAGCCGACGGCGAGGCCGTTCCGTTCCCGGAGCCGGAGGCGAGGGACGCCGCCGCCGAGGGCGAGCCCGGGCCGGCGGAGGGCGAGGGCGCCCGCACCGCCTCGGTGGTCTCGCTCGACCAATTCCGCAAGAAGCCCTGACGTTCGCGGGATCGCCGGCCGCCGCGCCCGGCGCGTCGCCCGCGTCCCGGAGACGAACGCATGACGCGATCCACCCGCACCGAATCCGACACCTTCGGCCCGATCGAGGTGCCGGCCGATCGCGCCTGGGGCGCGCAGACCCAGCGCTCGCTGGAAAACTTCCCGATCGGCGGCCTGTCCGAGCGGATGCCGATCCCGCTCGTCCACGCGCTTGCCACGGTGAAGGGGGCGGCCGCCCGGGTGAACGCGGATCTCGGCCTCCTCGAGCAGCGGCTCGCCGACGCGATCGAGGCGGTCGCGGGCGAGATCGCGGCCGGGCGCCACGACGGGGAGTTCCCGCTCACCATCTGGCAGACCGGGTCGGGCACCCAGACCAACATGAACGTCAACGAGGTCATCGCCAGCCTCGCCAACGAGCGCCTCGGCGGGCGCCGCGGCGGCAAGGAGCCGGTGCACCCCAACGACCACGTCAACATGGGCCAGTCGTCCAACGACGTGTTCCCGACGGCGATGCACGTGGCGGCGGCGCGGGCGGTGGCCGGCGAGCTCGTCCCCGCGCTCGAACGCCTCGCCGACGCCCTCGGCGAGCGCGAGCAGGCCTTCGCCGACATCGTCAAGATCGGCCGCACCCACACCCAGGACGCGACGCCGCTGACCCTCGGCCAGGAGTTCTCCGGCTACCGGACGATGGTGGAGTACGGCATCTCCCGGGTGAAGCTGGCGCTGCCGGGGGTGCTCGCGCTCGCCCAGGGCGGCACCGCGGTGGGCACCGGGCTCAACGCGCACCCCGAGTTCGCCGACCGGATCGCCGGGCGGATCGCCGACGCCACGGGCCTTCCCTTCGTATCGGCGGAGAACAAGTTCGAGGCGCTCGCCAGCCATGACGCGCTGGTGTTCCTGCACGGCGCGCTGGAGACGGTGGCGGTGTCGGTCCACAAGATCGCCAACGACATCCGCTTCCTCGGCAGCGGGCCGCGGTCGGGCCTCGGCGAGCTGATCCTGCCCGAGAACGAGCCGGGCTCCTCCATCATGCCGGGCAAGGTGAACCCGACCCAGGCCGAGGCGCTCACCATGATCGCGGCGCGGGTGGTCGGCAACCAGTCCACCGTGGCCTTCGCCGGCGCGCAGGGCCACTTCGAGCTCAACGTCTACAAGCCGGTGATCGCGGCGGCGGTGCTGCAGTCGATCCGCCTCCTCGCCGACGGCGCGCGCTCCTTCGCCGACCGCTGCGTCGCCGGCATCCGCGCCAACGAGGAGCGCATCGCCGAACTGGTCGGCCGCTCGCTGATGCTGGTGACCGCGCTCACGCCGGCGATCGGCTACGACCGGGCGGCGGCGATCGCCAAGGCGGCCCACCGCAACGGCACCACGCTGCGCGAGGAGGCGATCGCCTCCGGCGCCGTGGACGGCGAGACCTTCGACCGGCTTGTTCGCCCGCAGTCCATGGTCGGGCGGTAACGTCGCGTCGCCGGGACGATCGGCGCCACAACCGGGGGCTTACCGACCGGTTTAGGAGATTCGTCGCATTTTCGCGCCGGAACGGGTGTCGCGGCGGGCCGGGGACTGCAACCCCGCGGCGATTTCGGCGATTCGCCGACCATCGATGCGAGAAAAAGAATTCAGACTATTGGACCTGCGCGAACACACGTTGACCGGAGGCGAACCGTCGGTTCTGTCCGAGCCGCACCTCATGGTACCTCATGATCACGCCGGCGCCGGTCGGTTCGGGAGAGATCCCGGCTACAAGCGGCGGCAACCGGAATGCGCTGATCCGGGTGGCGGACTTCGGGTGGAGGTCCGTTCCGGGATCCGACGCGGATCGGAGCAGCCCTTCCGTGGGGGCTCGCGAGGGCTTATTCTGAAAGGAATATGCAAGCGAGGTGCCGCCATGGGAGACGTGATCAATCTTCGGCTCTACCGCAAGCGGAAGGACCGGGCGACACGCGAAGAGAAAGCGGCGGAGAATCGCGTCAAGTTCGGTCGGACCAGGGCGGACAAGGAGCTGAGGCGGGCAGTGGACGACCTCGAGGCGAAGAAGCTCGAAGGCCACCGCGTGCCCGATAAGGATGAGGCCTGAAACGTGACCGAAAAACGCTCCGTCTCGCTCGCCGGTCATCGCACGTCGGTGGCCCTCGAACCCGAATTCTGGTCCGCCGTAGACCGTCTCGCTCTCCAGCGCGGGCAGTCCCTTGCCGGTTTCGTCGCCTATGTCGACCGCAACCGCAAGGGCAAGAACCTCGCCAGCGCCCTCCGCCTCACCGTCCTGCAGGACCTCGAGCGTCGTCTCGGCCTGCGCGACGAGGCGCCGCACCGCGACGCCCGCCCGCCCCTCACGGTGGCGCGCGCCTACACCTGACGGCTCGCCGAAAGGGCGCGCGCCCCGGCGGGCGCGCGCTCCCCCCGGCGTCCTCATTTCCGGTTCTCGACGATCACGATCCGGCAGGGGGGAAGCTCCCGCCGGTGCCGCCGTGCCCCACGGCGGGCCGGAGCGGCCTCCAACCGCATCTGCCGAAACGCGAGCCACACGGCCGGTCGTCCCGGAGCTATGCTGCGTGCGGGCGCTCCAGGCTCGGTCCCCGATGCGTTGGCCCGGCAAGTGCGGCCCGCAGGGCGTCGTCCGGCGAAGGCACGGAGGCCGCGGATCCGGACAGTGCCTCCGGCCGTCGGCCCGGGGGTGAGCGGGATCCCGTCTCCCCCGGACGGCCCGAGGGGGATCGCGCCGCCCGGCTGATGGCGGGGGGTTGCCTATATCGCCCGCCCGCACCACGATCCAACTCCCTCCGGAGAAACTTCGGGCGACGCCAGCAGACGCGGCCGCCCCCTGGACAAGAGGCTGGAGTTCGCGTGATGACCAGACCCGCATGCCTGCACCGCGCACCGGAGCGAGGCTCGCGATGAGCGCGCCGCTGTGGATCCCCTCGCACGACCGGATCGAGGCGGCGGAGATGACCCGCTTCCGCCGCTTCGCCGAGCCGCGCGCCAACCTGAGCTTCCCCGACGCGCCCTCGCTGCACCGCTGGTCGATCGACGAGCCCGGGGCCTTCTGGGACGCGGTCTGGGACTTCGCCGGCGTCGTCGGCGAGAAGGGGCACCGGCTGGTCGAGGATGGCGAGCGGATGCCGGGCGCCCGCTTCTTCCCCGACGCGACGCTGAACTTCGCCGAAAACCTCCTGCGCCGCGAGGGCGCGGGCGACGCCATCGTCTTCCGCGGCGAGGACAAGGTGGCCCGCCGCTGGTCCTGGGACGAGCTGCGCGCCACGGTGCTGAAGCTGCAGCAGGCGCTCCGGGCCGCCGGCGTGCGCGAGGGCGACCGGGTGGCGGCGCTGCTGCCGAACATGCCCGAGGCCGTCTCGGCGATGCTCGCCACCGCCTCGCTCGGCGCGGTCTGGTCCTCGGCCTCGCCGGATTTCGGCCCGCGCGGGGTCCTCGACCGCTTCGGCCAGATCGAGCCCAAGGTGCTGATCGCCAGCGACGGCTACTGGTACGCCGGCAAGCGGATCGACATCGGCCCGAAGCTCGAGGAGATCGTGCCGCAGCTGCCGACGGTCGGCCGGGTGGTCGTGGTCGACTATCTCGGGGCGGCGGAGGCCACCGCCGCCCGGCTCGCCAACGGTGTGACGCTGGAGGCCTTCCTCGATCCGTGGCCGGGCGGGCATGCGCTCGCCTTCCGCCGGATGCCCTTCGACCACCCGCTCTACATCCTGTTCTCGTCCGGCACCACGGGCGTGCCCAAGTGCATCGTCCACCGCGCCGGCGGCGTGCTGCTGCAGCACCTCAAGGAACACGCGCTGCACGCCGACACCCGGCAGGGCGACCGGGTGTTCTACTTCACCACCCTCGGCTGGATGATGTGGAACTGGCTGGTTTCCGCCCTCGGCCGCGGCGCGACGCTGATGCTCTACGACGGCTCGCCCTTCCATCCGGGTCCGGAGACGCTGTTCGACTGGGCCGACGAGGAGGGCATGACCCTGTTCGGCACCTCGGCGAAATACATCGACGCGGTGCGCAAGTCGGGCGTCCGGCCGATCGCGACCCACCGCCTCGCCGCGCTGAAGGGCATCGCCTCCACCGGGTCTCCGCTGTCGGCGGAGAGCTTCGCCTTCGTCTACGAGGGCATCAAGCGGGACGTGCACCTCGCCTCCATCTCCGGCGGCACCGACATCGTCTCCTGCTTCGTGCTGGGCGACCCGACGCGGCCGGTCTTCGCGGGCGAGATCCAGGGCCCGGGCCTCGGCCTTTCCGTCGAGGTGTGGACCGGGGAGGGGCGGCCGGCGCCGGTGGGGGAGAAGGGCGAACTCGTCTGCACCCGGCCGTTCCCGGTGATGCCGCTCGGCTTCTGGAACGATCCGGACGGGGCGAAGTACCGCGCCGCCTACTTCGAGCGATTCCCGGGGGTCTGGCACCACGGCGACTTCGCCGAGGTGACGGAGCACGGCGGCTTCGTCATCCACGGCCGCTCCGACGCGACGCTGAACCCCGGCGGCGTGCGCATCGGCACGGCGGAGATCTACGCCCAGGTGGAGCGGATCCCGGAGGTGCTGGAGGCGCTGGCGATCGGCCAGGAGTTCGACGGCGACGTGCGCGTGGTGCTGTTCGTCCGCCTCGCCCCCGGCGCGGTGCTCGACGCCGGCCTCGACAAGGCCATCCGCACCACGATCCGCACCGGGGCCAGCCCGCGCCACGTGCCGGCGAAGATCGTCGCAGTGGCGGACATCCCGCGGACCAAGTCGGGCAAGATCACCGAACTCGCCGTCCGCGAGGTGGTGCACGGCCGCCCGGTCGGGAACCGCGAGGCGCTCGCCAACCCCGAGGCGCTGGAACTCTTCCGCGACCTGCCGGAACTGCGGGACTGAGCGGCGCGGAGACCGACCGTCGACCTGCCCGCGGCCTTCCGCGGAGGACGGAGCCGCCCGCCAACGGGCGGGCGTGCCGCCCGGCCGGGCACTCCGGGCGGCCGTGAAACGGCCGCCCGAGCGTTGCCGGGCGGGCCCTTGCTTCAGCGCCTGATGGCCCTCTTCGGCAGCTTGGCCACCTTGTCGAGCCGCACGGCGAAGTCGGCCCTGCCGTCGCCGTTGAGGTCGGCCTCGAGCCGGCCCTTGGCGAAGCGGAGCTGGCCCGCCTTCTTCGAGAAGGGCGTGGCGCCGATCCAGGCGAACCGGTCGCGCTTCTTCGTCCTCGGCTTCGCGTCGATGGCGGAGAGGTCGATCCGGTCGCCCTCGGCCACCTTGAAGTCGCGGATACGGTCGGGGGACCTCGGCCGGCTGTCCTTTGCGGAGGCGAAGGCGAAGACGTCGGCGCCCTTGCCGCCGCGCATCACGTCGCGCCCGCGGCCCCCTGTGATGACGTTCGGGCCGCCGTCGCCGACGAGGACGTCGTTCTTCGGCGAACCGACCAGGTTCTCGAAGCCCTTGACGGTGTCTCCGTCGGCGGTGCCGGCCGCGAGGTTCGCCCTGACGCCCGTTGTCGACGAGGCGAAGGAGAGGGTGTCGACGCCCGCCCCGCCGTCGAGGTCGTCCGTGCCCGGCCCGCCCTCGATCACGTCGTCGCCGTCGCCGCCGAGGACCTTGTCGTTGCCCTCGCCGCCGGAGAGCGCGTCGTTGCCGGCCCCGCCGTCGAGGGCGTCGTCGCCGTCGCCGCCGTCGAGGAGATCGTAGCCGTCGCCGCCCGAGAGCGCGTCCTTGCCTGCGTCGCCGTAGAGCATGTCGTTGCCGCCGAGGCCCGAGATCTTGTCGTCGCCGGCCTCGCCCTTCAGCACGTTGTCGCCGGCGTTGCCGGTGATCGTGTTGTCGAGCGCGTTGCCGGTGCCGGCGAGGGGACCGGTGCCGGCGAGGATGAGGTTCTCCACGTTGGCGGGCAGGACGTAGGAGATGAAGGCAGTCACGGTGTCGACACCCTCGCCGGCGTTCTCGGTCACCTGGTCGCCGGCGGAGTCGACGACATAGCTGTCGTCCCCCGCGCCGCCGGCCATCTGGTCGTTGCCGACCCCGCCGTCGATCGTGTCGTTCCCCGCGCCGCCGAAGAGGGCGTCGTTGCCGCCGCCGCCGGTCATTACGTCGGCCAGCGGCCCGCCGTAGAACGTGTCGTCGCCGTCGCCGCCGACTGGCGCGACGACCTCCACGGCGAAGGTCGCAAATGCAGGCTCATCGCCCGGGATCGCGTAGCCGTCGGTGAGGGCGAGGACGAAGCTGTCCGCCGTCGCCGCGCCGCCGTCGTGGGTGTAGGTGACCGTGCCGCCGGAAATCTGGATCTCGCCCGCCGTCGGTCCCTGGATCACGCTTATGACGAGCGGGTCCCCGTCCGGGTCGCTGCCGATGGGGAACGGACCGGCCGTTGCGCCCTTCACCAGCTTGATCGTCACGCCGCCCGGAGCGGGCATCTGGTTGGCCGGCCCGGGATCGGCGGCCGGCACGGTTCCGTCCGCGAACTCGAGCATCTCGACCGAGACGAGCTGGTCGGACCCCTGGTCGTCCGCCGCGCCGTTGGCGCCGGCGAGGTCGAGGACGGTGAACTTCCCCCCGTCGGGGGTGGAGATCTGGTAGCGCCGCCGCGGACCCGGGTAGGCCGCCGTGTCCGTCCCGGGCCCGCCATCGAGGATATCGTCGCCCTTGCCGCCGGTGAGCCTGTCGTCGCTGGCGCCGGGCGGGGGGAGGGTGGCGACGAAGACGTCGGACATGCCGTTGGTGTCGACGCCGGGGCCGAGGAGGTTTGACGCCGAGGAACAGTAGAAGAGGCGGCCGTCGCGAGAGAAGCGAGCTCCGATATAGGACGCTGATCCGCAGAAGCTGTTCTGCGACGCACTTCCGTCCGCAGGCTGGGTCGCATCGATGAAGCTTCCCGAAGCAAGATCCTTGACAATCAGGCGACGGGCTTTTGTGGCCGCCCCGATCAGGTCCGCGCGGTTCGTGACGAAGGCGATCTTGCGACCGTCGGGGGACCAAGTCACTTCTAAGGTGTCCGATGCGTCGGCGGGCGACGACAAGCCGTCGAAGGAGGATACGATCCGCACCGAGCCGACTGGCAGACCACTGGAAGCGCCGTCGAACAATGTGACGACATGGACGTCGTTGATGTTGTTGGCGTCGCCCGGCAGGAGCTTCGTACCCGTGCTGAGGGCGACTTCCTTGCCATCCGGGGCGAAAGCCACCGGCGAGCTGACGCCGGAGCCTGGCAGATCGAGCAGCGTGCTCACGAGATCGCCGTCCGGGTCCGCCGCAGCACCGGCAAGCGACTTCAAAGAATAGCCGAACCCGTTGTCGGTGACGCCCACGGCCAGCATCGCCCCGTCCGGGCTGAACACCGGCCTGACTGCCCCCGCGCCCAACTGCTGGACACCATCGGCGTCTGCATTTGCCCGGACGAAGCTGACGCCCGCGGGTCCGACCGGGTTCAGCGTCGCGACGAGTGTGTCGTAGTACTGACTTGGATTGGGCGACGTGTTGTTGGTGTCGTTCGGCAGAAGGTCGCTAGCCGCGGTGACGAAGGCGATCCGGCTGGAATCGGAAGGATGGAAGGCTGGGTAGCGGCTCGTCCCATCACCAGGTTGGGCCGACAGCATCGGATCGGTGTTTGCGTCCGACACCAGGATGATGAAGCCCGCGACCAGGTCTGCGACCACGACCTGCCGGATCTTCATCGGATTGAGGCCGTCCAGTTCGGCATCCGTCGAGAAGGCGACCCTGCTGCCGTCGTGGGAAATCGCGACGTCCATGTGATCTCCGACGAGGCCGATGCCGCCGGTGCCGGTGACGGGGAATACCTCGCCCGTCGTTAGATTCTTTCGGTAGACGTTCTTTCCCGTGTCGCCGGCTACATAAGCGCTGTCGCTGATGAACGCCATCCACTTGCCGTCCTCGGACAGGGCGAATTCCAGCGCGCCGGAAGCAACGACGGGCGTTGCTTGCTCACTCACCCGGGCGATCCCCGTGATCGGGCCGTCCCCTGCCAGTGGTTCGCCGCGGAGGACGTCGTCGCCGTCGGTGCCGACGAGGTCGTCGCCGGCGCCGGTGCCCCAGATCACCAGCGCGGAGGCGGGGGCAGGCCACAGGGCGGCGGTGGAGAGGAGGAGGGCGAGGAGCGTGCCCGCGCGGCGGCGGTGGAGCTTTGCGTCGAGTGTCATCGGCTGTCCCGTCTTCGGTCGCGACTGCAGAATGCAGTAAATAACACTCGTATATTACGGGATGCGTCTTTCCGGAAGGGGGCTGCGGGCCCGGGCCGGGGGCAACGAAGCCGCATGCGGCCGCCCGGCCGGCAAACCTCTTCCTGAGGTTGACGGCCGGTAAAGATTCCCTTCGATTTCAACGCGCCGTCTTGACCTCGCCTTCAACGGGCCGGGCTAACCTCGCATCGATCCGACAGGAACCAGCGGGGACACGTCCGTGCGCGTTCGAATTCTGGTGATGCTCCTTCTCGCCGTCGTCTGCGGCGGCGCCTCGCTCGTGATGGCCCGGGCCTGGCTCGACGGCCAGGAGAGCGCCCGCCTCAAGGCGATCGAGAGCGTGGTGGACCGGCCCGGGCCCGAGTTCGGCTCGATCGTCGTCGCGGCCGAGCCGCTGCGCTTCGGCGCGGTGCTGACGGCCGGCAACCTGCGCACCATCCCCTGGCCGGACGGCGAGGTGCCGCCGAGCGCATTCCGCAGCGTGGAGGAGATCGTCGGCGGCGAGCCGCGGTCCGTGCTCTCGCCGCTCGAGCCGAGCGAGCCGGTGCTCGCCGCCAAGATCACCGGCCCCGGCGAGCGCGCCGGCCTCGCCCGCCTGATCACCGGGGGCCACCGCGCGGTGACGGTCCGCGTCAACGACGTCGCCGGCGTCGCCGGCTTCGTGCTGCCGGGCGACCGGGTCGACGTGGTGCTGACCGTGGAACGCGACCGGACCACCACCACCCACGTCATCCTGCAGAACGTGCGCGTGCTCTCCATCGACCAGGTCGCGGACGAGCGGGCCAGCGAGCCGGTGGTCGCCAAGGCGGTGACGCTGGAGGTGGACCCGCCCGGCGCCCAGAAGATCTCGCTCGCCCAGAGCCTAGGCGCCCTGTCGCTGTCGCTGCGCCCCTCCGGCGAGGCGGACCCGGCGGAGGTCGCGGCGGTGACGCTGGAGGACGTCATCGGCGCGGGCCGCCAGACCGTGATGGGCGAGGCCCCGGTCGCCGCCGCACCGGTCGAGGCGCCGCGCCGGGACACGGCGACGGCCGTCAGCGTCACCCGCGCGATGGTCTCGACGGAGTACCGCGTCCCGGCCGGCGAGGCCGAGGCCGCCGGGGAAGCGCCGGCTTCCGTCCCGGCGCCCGCGCCCGCCGTCGCCGACCGCGCCGACCTTGCGCCCGCGCCGATCCGCCGGCCCGCCCCGGCCGAGGCCCGCGCCGCGCCCGCCGCCGGCCTCGCCGCCGCGGCGAGGCCCAAGCGGCCCGCATCGGATTCCCGCCCCGTCGCGGTGCTCGCCGCCGCCCCGGCGGGCGAGACCGGATCGATCCTGACCGCCGCCCCCGCGGGGGGCCACATCCTCGACCTTCCGATCGAATGAGCCGCCATCGATGAGCCCCAAAGCTTCGCCGCGCCCGCGCCTCGTCGTCGTCTCCGACGACCGCTCCTTCATCGGCACGGCCAAGAGCGTGCTGCAGGGCAACGACGACTTCGAGCACACCATTCTCGAAAGCTCCCTGGCCACCGTCGACCTCGACCTGCGGCGCGAGCGCCCGGCCGCGCTGGTGCTCGACTGCGGCAAGGCCGACCCGGACACGCTCGCCGCCCTGCGCGGCCTCGTGCGTCGCGGCGGCGAGGGCATCCCGACGCTGGTGGTCACCTCGAGCTTCGATCCGGAGGCGGCGCGCGCGTTCCTGAAGCTGAAGCTCTCCGACTTCCTGGTGAAGCCCGTCGCCTCTGCCGACCTCCTGCGCACCGTCCGCCGCATGCTCGACACCGCCGACGAGGAGGAGGTGGCGGACGCCAGGATCTACACCTTCGTGCCGGCCACCGGCGGCGCCGGCAACACCACGCTGGTGCTGCAGACCGCCTTCCTGCTGCACGAGCAGGCCGCCGAGCGCCGGCAGAGCACCTGCGTCGTCGACCTCAACCTCCAGAACGGCTCCTGCGCGGAGTATCTCGACCTCGAGCCGCGCTTCGACCTCTCCGAGATCGAGGGCCAGCCGGACCGCCTCGACAAGCAACTGCTGGAAGTCATGCTGTCGCGGCACAAGTCGGGGCTCGCCGTCGTCTCCGCCCCGCCGTGCCCCTGGGAGATGCGCAGCTTCCGCCCGGACCTGGTGACGCGCCTCCTCGACCTCGTCGCCACCTACTTCGACAATGTCGTCATCGACATGCCGCGCACCTGGTTCCCGTGGACGGACTCGATCCTCTCCGGCTCCGACCGGGTCTTCGTGGTGACCGAGATGACCGTGCCGGCGCTGAGGCACACCCAGCGGCTCACCCGCGCGATCCAGGACCGCGCCGGCAAGGACGTCCACCTTGGCGTGCTGGTGAACCGCGCCGACACCCGCGCGGGCAGCGTCGGCCTGAAGGAGAAGGACATCGGCGAGGTCCTCGGGCCGCTCTACGCCGGGCGGATCTCGAACAACTACCGGGTCGTCCGCGAGGCGCTGGACCGCGGGGTGCCGCTGAAGGAGGTGGCCGCCAACTGCGACGTCCTCGCCGACCTCCGCCGCGCCGTGCTGCCCGGAGAGACGAGGGCCGAGCGCTCGCCGCTCGCACGGCTGTCGCCGCTCGGCTGGCTCGGCGGTCGCCTCGCCGCGGCGCGCTGAGGGGAGGGGCCGATGCGCAACCGCTTTTCCAACCTCGCCGCCGCCGAGGTCGCCATCGCCGAGCCGGTCGTCCGGCCGATCACCGTGCCGGCCGCGATCGCGCCGGAGCCGCCGCCCGCGGCGACGGCCCGCGCGTCCAACGACAAGCTGATCGCGGCGAGGGTCAAGCTTCACCAGAAGCTGATCGAGGAGGTGAACCTCCAGGCGCTGGAGCAGCTGCCGCCGGAGACCATGCAGCGCGAGATCGGCCAGATGGTGGCCGAGTACGCCAAGCAGGAGCGCCTCGCCCTCAACGGCGACGAGTTCGCCGAGTTCGTCGCCGACATCCTCGACGAGATGATCGGCCTCGGGCCGCTGCAGCCGCTGATGCGCGACCCGACCATCAACGACATCCTGATCAACGGCCACCAGAACTGCTACGTCGAGCGCTCCGGCAAGCTGGAGGCGATCCAGATCCCCTTCAAGGACGAGGCGCACCTGCTGCGCATCGTCCAGAAGATCGTCTCGGCGGTGGGCCGGCGCATCGACGAGAGCCACCCGATGTGCGACGCGCGCATGCTGGACGGCTCGCGCTTCAACGCGGCGATCCGGCCGATCGCGGTGGACGGGCCGCTGGTGTCGATCCGCAAGTTCGCCGTCAAGCGCCTGTCGCTGGACCGCCTGGTGGAGGTCGGCGCGCTGACCGGGCAGATGGGCGAACTGCTCGCCGCCGCGGTCAACGCCCGCATCACCACCATCATTTCCGGCGGCACCGGCACCGGCAAGACGACCATGCTCAACGCCCTGTCGGCCTTCATCGCCCCCGACGAGCGCCTCATCACCATCGAGGACGCGGCGGAGCTGCAGCTGCAGCAGCCGCACGTCGGCCGCATGGAGACGCGCCCGCCGAACATCGAGGGCAACGGCGAGATCCGCCAGCGCGACCTCGTCAAGAACGCGCTCCGCATGCGGCCCGACCGCGTCATCCTCGGCGAGTGCCGCGGCGAGGAGGCGTTCGACATGCTGCAGGCGATGAACACCGGCCACGAGGGCTCGATGGCCACCATCCACGCCAACACGCCCCGCGACGCCATCTCCCGCCTCGAGCAGATGCTCGGCATGACCGGCATGCCGATGACCGTCTCCTCGATCCGCGGCCAGATCTCCAGCGCCATCCGGCTGATCGTGCAACTGACGCGCCTGTCCGACGGCAAGCGCAAGGTGACCTCCATCTCCGAGATCACCGGCATGGAGGGCGACATCATCCAGATGCAGGAGATCTACCGCTTCGTGCGCACCGGCATGGGGCCGAAGGGCGAGGTGGAGGGCCACTTCCGCGCCACCGGCGTGCGCCCGCGCTTCCTCGAGGAACTCGTCGCCAAGGGGATCGAGATCCCGGGTTCCTACTTCGACCCGAGCAAGCCGCTGTGAGAATGGCATGAGCGAGAAGCAGCTGATCCTCGCCGGCGTCGTCGTTGCCGTGGTGTTCGTCGTCGAGGCGATCTACCTGCTGATGGCCGAGACGCGGTCGACCCGCGACCGGGTCAACCGCCGGGTGCGCCTGTCGGACCCGGACGGCGACCGGCAGGCGGTGCTGGTGCGGCTGCGCAAGGAGCGCGGCATCTCCGCCTCCGGCGAGGTCGACGCCTCGATGGCCGCGCTCGCCCGCCTTGTGGCGCAGGCCGGCATCACCATCGGGATCCCGAAGCTGGTGGCGCTGTCGGTCGGCAGCGGCATCGCGCTCTCCATGCTGGTGTTCTTCCTCAGGGGAAGCGTGATCGAGGCGGTAGCGAGCCTCGTTCTCGGCGGCATGCTGCTGCCGCTGCTCGCGCTCAGGATGCTGCGGAGCCGGCGCTGCAAGCGGTTCGGCAACCAGTTGCCGGAGGCGATCGAGCTGATCGTCCGCTCGCTGAAGGCCGGCCATCCGGTGCCGGTGGCCATCGGCCTCGTCGGCCGCGAGATGGAGGATCCGATCGGCTCGGAGTTCGGCATGGTGGCCGACGAGGTGACCTACGGCTCCGACCTCGTCTCGGCGCTGCGCAAGATGCAGACGCGGGTCGGCCAGGAGGACCTGCCGCTGTTCCTCACCGCGGTGTCGATCCAGGCCACCTCCGGCGGCAACCTCCGCGAGATCCTGCAGTCGCTTTCCGACGTGATCCGCCAGCGCATCAAGATGCGCCGCAAGATCCGCGCGATCTCCGCCGAGGGGCGCATCTCCGCCTACGTGCTGACCGCCATGCCGATCATGCTGATGATCGCCATCCAGTTCATCTCGCCCGACTACTACGGCGAGGTCTGGGGCGAGCGGCTGACCCATGTCGGGCTGATCTGCGCCGCCGGCTGGCTGGTGATGGGCAACCTCCTGATGAAGAAAATGATCTCCTTCCGCTTCTGACCTGACCCGGACCGATCCCATGCCGCAGATGCTCGCCGCCCTCCTCGCCGATCCGGCGCTCCCCTTCGCCTTCGCCGGCATGCTCGCCGCGCTGACGGTGGGCGGGCTCGTCGTCGGCCTGCAGTCGGCGGGCGGCAACCGGGCGGTGAAGCGGCGGCTGCGGATCGACCCGCCGCAGGACGGCCGGGCCCGGGGCAGGGGGGCGGCCGCGGCCGCGGCCGGGACGCCGGGGGCGGCGAAGAGCCGGGGCGCGACGATCGCCGACAAGGTGGTGCAGCGGGCGACGGTGTTCACCAGGCTCTCCGGGCCGGAGCGCACCCGGCAGCTGAAGCAGAAGCTCGTCCGCGCCGGCTTCTTCGACCAGGGCGCGGTGGCGGCCTTCTTCCTCGCCCGCGGCCTCGGCGCGATCGCCGGCCTCACCCTCGGTTTCGCCGGGATCGGCGCGCTGTTCCCCGGGACGGAGGGCTCGAACTTCTGGATGTTCGTCGCCGCCGCCGGCATCGCCGGCTATCTCGCGCCGAACGTATACCTCGGCCGCCGGGCCAAGCGGGTGATGCAGGAGAACCGGCTCGGATTCCCGGACTTCATGGACTTGATGGGCGTGTGCGCCAACGCCGGCCTGTCGATGGAGGCGGCGCTGGAGCGGGTCTCGCGCGAACTCGCCGACATGTACCCGGTGCTCGGCGTCCACCTGCAGATCCTCTGCCTCGAGGTGCGCGCCGGCCGGGCCATCGAGGAGGCCCTGCACGCCATGGCCGACCGGATGGACATCCCCGAGGTGCGCGCCTTCGCGACGCTGCTGCAGCAGTCCAAGGAACTCGGCTCCTCCCTCTCCGACGCGCTGCGCGTCTTTTCCGAGGACATGCGCCACAAGCGCCTGTCGATGGCCGAGGAGAAGGCCTATGCGCTGCCGGCGAAGCTCTCCGTCCCGGTCAGCGCCTGCATCCTGCCGGTGGTGCTGTTCATCGCCATCCTGCCGGTGATCGTGCGCTGGAACGTCGGCATCGACTGACCCGTCGCGCCGCGCCGTTGCCGAAGTCTGAACGGCTCCGGTCGAATGCGGCCGCGGCCGTCCACCGGGCCTTGACGCCGGCCTGTCACACTCGCGGCGATGGATCCGGAACGGGGAAGGTCGATGGGGATCGCACTGCGCTTCGCCGCCGTGGTCGTGGCTGCCGGGCTCTCCGGCTGCGGGTCGGGGCTGCTGCCCGGGCCGGGCGACGACGGTCCGCTGGCGACGCCCTCGGCCTACGCCGCCTTCGCCGACCTCGGAACCGCCAAGGAGCACTTCCGCCGCGGCGAGCTCACCCTCGCCGAGACCGGCTTTCGCGCCGCGCTCGCCCGCGAGCCGGACAATGTCGAGGCGCTGGTCGGCCTCGCCGCCACCTACGACCGCCTCGCCGACTGGACCCGCGCCGACGCCGCCTACGACCGCGCCCTCGCGCTCGCCGGCCGCCGTCCCGAGATCCTCAACAACCTCGGCTACTCCCAGTACCTGCGCGGCGACCACGCCCGCGCCAGGGCCATCTTCCAGGAAGCCGCCGACCTAGCCCCCGATAACGCCGTGGTGCAGGCGAACCTGGCGACGGTGGGCGGGTAGGACGCGTCGCTTCGGCTATGCCGGAACGCCGGAGGACCGGCCTGCGTGATCCCTCACCCGTCCTTCCACTCCGGCTTGCGCTTCTCCAGGAAAGCCTTCATGCCTTCCTTCTGGTCCGCGGTGGCGAACATGGAGTGGAACAGGCGGCGCTCGTAGCGCAGGCCTTCGGAGAGGGGGGTCTCGTCGGCGCGCTCGACGGACTCCTTGGCCATCATCACGGCGGGGACGGAGTGGCCGGCGATGGTCTCGGCGACGGCGAGGGCCTCGTCGAGGAGGCGGTCGGCCGGGACCACGCGGGAGACGAGGCCGGCCCGCTCGGCTTCCTCGGCGTCCATCATCCGGCCGGTGAGGATGAGGTCCATCGCCTTCGCCCGGCCGACGAGGCGGGTAAGCCGCTGGGTGCCGCCCATGCCCGGCATGATGCCGAGGCGGATCTCGGGCTGGCCGAACTTCGCGGTGTCGGCGGCGATCACGATGTCGCACATCATCACCACCTCGCAGCCGCCGCCGAGGGCATAGCCCGCGACCGCCGCGATCACCGGCTTGCGGGTGGAGGCGAAGCGGTCCCAGCCGGAGAAGAGGTCGGCGCCGAAGGCCTCGGCGTAGCTCTTGTCGGCCATCTCGGCGACGTCGGCGCCGGCGGCGAAGGCCTTCTCCGAGCCGGTGAGCACGATGGCGCGCACCTCGGGATCCTCGTCGGCGCGGCGGGTGAGGTCGACGAGGTCGCCCATCACCGTGGTGTTGAGGGCGTTCATCACCTTCGGCCGGTCGATGCGCGCGAGCAGCACCGACCCGCGCATCTCGTGCCTGATCGTCTCGAACTCCATGATGGGCTCCGGAACCGGGGGAACGGGTCTCAGCCGTGCGCCTCGCGCGGATGCGGGGCGTGCACCGGCAGCGGCACGCTGATGTCGACCAGCGCCTTCACCGGCAGGTGGTCCGAGGCGACGCGGGCGAGCGGCGAATGGTGGACGGCGATGTCCTCGATCGTCCCGTGCGGCCAGCCGAGGATGCGGTCGAGCGTCAGGATCGGCCGGCGCGAGGGGAAGCTCGGATGGGAGAGGCCGAACGGGCCGAACAGCGGCTCCAGCTCGAACAGCGGCGAGTCCGGCCGGTCCGGGCGCCACTCGTTGAAGTCGCCCATCAGGAGGGTCGGCATCGGGTCGGTGCGGTCGACGGCGGAGATGAGCGCCGAGGCCTGGCGCTTGCGCGAGCGCTTCAGGAGGCCGAGGTGGGCGCCGATCACCCGGAGCGGGGCGCCTTCGATGTCGATCTCGGCCATCACCGCGCCGCGGGGCTCGGCATAGGGCAGGTCGATGCGGCGCACCCGCGTCGCTTTGCCGCCGCGCACGAACAGGGCGTTGCCGTGCCAGCCGTGGCTGTCCGGCCGGACCGCGACCGGGACCAGCCGCAGGCCGGTGCGCCGCTCCATCGCCTCGACGTCGAGCAGCCCGGCGCGCACGCCGAGGCGGCGGTCGGCCTCCTGCAGGGCGAGCACGTCGCAGTCGAGTTCCTCGATGACCGCGATGATCCGGTCCGGGTCGAACACCCCGTCGGTGCCGATGCACTTGTGGATGTTGTAGGATGCCGCGACGAGCCGCTTGTGGCGGTTCGGGAACCCCGGATGGGGGGAGGTGTCCGGCCCGCGCCGCAGGGCGCGTTCGAGGATCTCCGCCAGCGGGGAGCGGCGGTCGGGATCCGGCCTCATGGTCCGGGTGAGCGATGTGGAACGGCGCGGATCGTCGGACGTCATGGTTTTCCCGACCTCGTTTGGCATCCCCGCCCGGTCCCGTCAACCACGCCGGTCGGAATGGCGGCCGCGGGAGCGAAACACCGCCGGCGCCGCTCGCGTTCATGCTTCGGAGAGGCTGCCGGTTTACCCCGGCGCAATGCGCAGGGCGGTAAAGAGGCGGGGAGACGAAAGGCGGAAACACCCATGCGCGTGCCGGCACTGGAACTCGCGGGCCTCGAAAAGCGCTTCGACCGGCCCGCCGTGGCCGGTCTCGACCTCACCGTCGCCCCGGGTGAATTCTACGCCCTGCTCGGCCCCAACGGGGCGGGAAAGACCACGACGCTCAGGATGGTCGCGGGCCTGATGAAGCCGGACGCCGGCACGATCCGCATCTACGGCCACGACGCGGTGGCCGACCCCGTCGCGGCCAAGCGGCTGACCGCCTGGATCCCCGACGAGCCGATGATCTACGACAAGCTGACGCCGATGGAATACCTCGCCTTCGTCGCCGGGCTGTGGAGCATCGACCCGGCGCGGGCCGCACGGGAGGCGCGGGACCTCGTCGGCCTGCTCGGCCTCGGCCCGCACGCCGACGAGCGCTGCGAGGGCTTCTCCAAGGGCATGCGGCAGAAGGTGGCGCTCGCCGGGGCGCTGATCCACGAGCCGCGCCTCATCATCCTCGACGAGCCGCTGACCGGCCTCGACGCGGGGTCCGCGCGCCTCGTCAAGGACGTGCTGAAGGCCCGCGTCGCCGGCGGGGCGACGATCATCCTCACCACCCACATCCTCGAGGTGGCAGAGCGGATGGCCGAGCGGATCGGCCTCATCGCCGGCGGCCGGCTGATCGCCGAGGGCACGCTCGGCGACCTTCGCGGCGCCGCCGGCGCCAGCGAGGCGACGCTGGAGGAGGTGTTCCTCGCGCTCACCGCCGCCGGTCCGCCGGGCGTGGCGGCATGACCGCCGCGGCCGGGCGCTTCGCCTGGTTCGCCGGCCACGAGGCGCGGCTCGCCGGGCGCGACCTGATCGCCTTCCTCACCGGCGGGCGGCGGCGCTCGCTGCTGGCGGCGCTGGCCTGGGTCCTCGTCATCGAGGCGGCGTTCCACCTGGTCGCCTTCGCCGCGCTCGGCGGCGCCACGGTGCTCGCCGGACCGCTGGACGTGCCGATGCTGGTGCTGGTCAGCGGCATCGGCTTTCTCTCCTTCGCGCTGATGCTGGCGCAGGCGATGGAATCGGTGACCCGGGTCCTCTACGGCCGCGCCGACCTCGACCTGATCCTCTCCTCGCCGGCGCCGGCGACCGGGCTGTTCGCGCTGCGCACCGGCCTCACCGCCCTCGGCACCACCGCCATGGCGCTGTTCCTGGTCGGCCCCTTCCTCAACGCGGCGGCGGTGCTGCACCGGCCGGGCTGGATCGCCGGCTACGGAGTGGTCGCCGCCATGGGCATGACGGCGGCCGCGGTGGCGATCGCGCTCACGCTGGCGCTGTTCCGGGCGATCGGCGCGCGGCGCACCCGGGTGGTGGCGCAGGTCGTGGCGGCGATCATCGGCGCCGGATTCGTCATCGGCGGCCAGGCGGCGGGCATCCTGCTCTACGGCGACCTCGGCCGGCTGGCGATCCTCACCTCGCCGGACTCCATGGCGATCGCCCCCGGCCCGGACAGCGCCCTGTGGTGGCCCGCCCGGGCCGCAGCCGGGGACGTTGCGGCGCTCGTCCCCGTGGTCGGTCTCGCCGCCCTGCTGTTCACGGCGACCGCCGTCCTCGCCGGCCGCAGCTTCCCGGCGGTGGCGATCGCCAACGCCGGCGTGGCGACGGTGCGGGCGGTGACCGGCCGGCGCGCGGCGATCGGCTTCCGCCTGCGCTCGCCGGCCGCCTGCCTGCGGGAGAAGGAGCTGCGGCTGCTGCTGCGCGACCCCTGGCTCATCTCCCAGACGCTGATGCAGGTGCTCTACCTGGTGCCGCCGGCGCTGCTGCTCTGGATCAACTTCGGCCGGCAGGTGGAGCTGCCGGCGGTGCTGGTGCCGATCGTGGTGATGGCGGCCGGCCAGCTCGCCGGCGGGCTCGCCTGGCTCACCATCTCCGGCGAGGATGCGCCGGACCTCGTCGCCACAGCCCCGATCCGCCGCGCGACGGCGATGCGGGCGAAGGTGGAGGCGGTGCTGGTCGCCGTCGCGGTGCCGCTGGCGCTGCCGATGGCGCTGCTCCTCGCCACCAGCCTCTTCACCGCCGCCGTCGCGCTGGCGGCGATCCTCGCCGCGGTCGCCTCGGCGACGGCGATCCAGTTCCTGTTCCGCACGGCGGCCCGCCGCAGCCAGTTCCGCCGACGCCAGACGGCCTCGCGGATCGCCACCTTCGCGGAGGCCTTTTCCTCGATCTCCTGGGCCGCCGCCGGCGGCCTCGCGGCGGCGGGAAGCATGATCGCGGCGGTGCCGGCCGCGCTCGCGCTCGCGGTGGTCGCGGTCGCCTGGGCCGCGAGCCCGCGCCGCAACGACTGACGCCGCGGGCCGGCTTGCCGCCGGGCGCGGGTGCCCGTATCGTCCGCTCTCCCGACCGGTCCCGGACCCCTGGCGATGAAGCCCACCAACCCGCTGTTCACCGGCCTGCCCACCACCGTGTTCGAGGTGATGTCGCGCCTCGCCGCGGAGACCGGCGCGATCAACCTCGGCCAGGGCTTCCCCGACGTCGACGGCCCGGAGGAGATCCGCCGCGCCGCGGCCGAGGCGCTGATGGCCGGGCCGAACCAGTATCCCTCGATGATGGGGATCCCCGCGCTCCGCCAGGCGGTCGCGGACGCCAACCGGCGCTTCCACGGGCTCGAGGTCGACTGGCAGAGCGAGGTGATGGTCACCTCCGGCGCCACCGAGGCGATCGCCGACGCGATCCTCGCCCTGGTGGAGCCCGGCGACGAGGTGGTGCTGATCGAGCCGCTCTACGACTGCTACCTGCCGATGGTGCGCCAGGCCGGCGGCATCCCGAAGCTCGTCCGCATCACCCCGCCCACCTGGGAACTCGACCCGGAGGCGCTGGCCGCGGCCTTTTCCGGGCGGACCAAGGCGATCCTCCTCAACACGCCGATGAACCCCGCCGGGAAGGTGTTCACCCGGGCGGAGCTCGAGCTGATCGCCGGGCTCTGCCTCGAGCACGACGCCTATGTCATCGCCGACGAGGTCTACGAGCACCTCGTCTTCGACGGCCGCCGGCACCTCACCCCGATGGCGCTGCCCGGCATGCGCGACCGGGTGGTCAGGATCGGCTCCGCCGGCAAGACCTTCTCGCTCACCGGCTGGAAGATCGGCTACATCACCGCCGCGCCGAACCTGCTGGCGCCGATCGCCAAGGCGCACCAGTTCGTCACCTTCACGACGCCGCCGGACCTGCAGGCGGCGGTGGCCCTGGGCCTCGGCTTCGGCGACGACTATTTCCAGCGCTTCGTCGCGGACCTCGAGGCCAAGCGCGACCGGCTCTCCGCCGGCCTCGCCCGCCTCGGCTTCGAGGTGCTCGACTGCGCCGGCACCTACTTCGTCACCACCGACACACGCCCGCTCGGGATCGGCGACGACCGGGAGGCGGCGATGCGGATGACCCGGGAGGCCGGTGTCGCGGCGGTGCCGCTGTCCGCCTTCTACGCCTCCGATCCGCCGACCGAGTTCATCCGCTTCTGCTTCTGCAAGCGCGACGCCGTGCTCGACGAGGCGCTCGACCGCCTCGCCCGGTTCCTGCGCCGGGCCGCCTGAGACGCGACGCCGCTGTTCCCTCCGCAGCCGCGGCCGTGCTATCGCCGCGGCCTCTGGTTCGGGAAGACGGCGATGACGAATCCGGTTCTGGTCGAGGTGACCCGCGCCAACGTGGTGGAGAGCCGCCATCGCGGCGCGGTGGCGGTGGTGGATGCGGCGGGCGGCGTCCTGCTCGCGCTCGGCGAGGTGGACCGGCCCATCTTCCCTCGCTCGGCCATCAAGGGCCTCCAGGCCTTGCCGCTGGTCGAGAGCGGGGCGGCCGACCGCTTCGGCCTCGGCGACCGCGAACTCGCGCTTGCGCAGGCATCGCACCATGGCGAGGCGATGCACGTCGCCACCGCACGGCGGATGCTTGCGGCGGCCGGCCTCCATGAGGGCTGCCTCGAATGCGGCCCGCAATGGCCGAAGCGCATGCGCGACCAGGCGGTCCTGCAGCGGATGGGCGGCGGGCCGACCCGGATCCACAACAACTGCTCCGGCAAGCACGCCGGCTTCCTCTGCGCCGCCGTCGCCTTCGGCCACGATCCGGCCGGCTACGTGAAGCCCGACCATCCGACCATGCGCGAGGTGGTCGCGGCGATGGCGGCGGTGACCGGCGCGCCGCACCTCGAGGCGGCAAGGGGCGTGGACGGCTGCTCGATCCCGACCTTCGCCATTCCGCTGAAGGACCTCGCCCGGGGATTCGCCCGCTTCGCCACCGGCGAGGGCCTCGGGCCGGAGCGGGCGCGGGCAGCCCGGCGGCTGCGCGCCGCCGCGGCGGCGGCGCCGGAGATGGTGGCGGGGACCGGCGGCCACTGCACCCTGGTGATGGAACTTCTCGGCGCGGCGGCCTTCGTCAAGGTCGGCGCCGAGGGCGTCTACACCGCGGCGCTGCCGGACCTCGGCCTCGGCGTCGCGCTCAAGATCGACGACGGCGCGTCGCGCGCGGCGGAGACCGCTGTCGGCGCGGTGCTCGAGTCGCTGCTCGGCATCGGCGAGGCGGACCCCCGGCACGAGCGGATGATGGCCCTGGTCCGGCCGAAGGTCACGAGCCGCAACGGCGAGGTGGTCGGCGAGACGCGCCCGTCGGCGGACTTTTCGGCAGCGCTGCGGGCGGCGGGCCGCTAGAGCATATTCCGTTCAGATCGGACGGATCTGAACGACAGGAATAGGCTCAAGCTTAAAATCCGGAGCGATTTCTCGCCGATCAGGTGAGTCCACCTGATCGGAAGGCGCTCGGGGCCCGCCATCGGCGAGGGCGGCGGCCGGCCCTCAGTCCGCGACCATCGCGAAGCTGACGTTGTCGGACGGGACGACCGCGCCATTGTCGAGCATGCGCGCCGTCTGCACGCCGATCTCGCTGCTCCAGCAGCCGTTCTGCCGGTAGTAGGCGAAATAGGCGCCGTTCAGGTCGAAGATGCTGTTGCTGTACTCGACGGTTACCTGCGGGACGAGGTTCCGCACGGTGAAGTTGGACATGTTCGCCGGGCGGATACAGTAGAGCCCGGTGGAGCCGGCCGGCAGCCGCACCCGGACGACCCTCTTCTGCCGCAGGATCTCCCGGCCGATCGCGTCGTAGACGATCGCCACCCGGGCGTCGCCGACACTGGCGGACTGCACCCCCTCGAGGCTCAAAGTCCGCTGCGGAAGCCCGGCGGGACCCTGGATCCTGGGCGCGCCCGGCTCGTCGTTGCGCCGCGGCTTCTCTTCGGCGGCCAGGGCTGAGGTGGCGCCAACGCCGGCAACGAGCGCGGCGACCAGGGCGGCCTTCATGAGCTTCATCGTGTTCACCTTTCTCGCGATCCGCCCGCCCCGCGCTGCCGGGTGGTGGGCTATCGCATGATCATTGGCGATTGTGGCTGAACCAGTGATGGCCCGCCCGTTCATCTAGCTGAACGGCTCAGCCGACCCTGTTCTCGCCGATGGCGAGGTGCGGGAAGGCCTCGGCGCCGCCGGCGGCGAGGTCGCCGGTGACGAATTCGGCCCAGCGCATCCCCCGCACCGCCCCGCGACGGGTATCGGCGATCACGTTGGAGGCGATGGTCACCGACCCGGAGCCCTCGACCACCGTGACGCCGACGCCGACGTCGGCGGCGCGGATCACGTTGCCGGTCGCCACCACGTTCCGGGTAAACGGGCCCCAGCCGACCAGCACGCCGAGGGTCGGCGCGCCGTCGACCACGTTGCCGGTCACCGCGGTGTCGGCCTCGATCGAGATGCCGATGCCGAAGTCGAGGCCCATCTCGTCGGGGTAGGGCGCCCCGCGGTGGAGGTTGCGGACGACGTTGCCGCTGACCGCGGCGAGGCGGCCGCCCTCGTTGTAGTTGGCCACCGAGATGCCGATCGAGCCGCCGTCGACGATGTTGTCGGCGATCACCGCCCCCTCGAAGCCGAACTCGGAGTAGATCGCCGTCTCGCCGGAGCCGAGGCACTGGTTGCCGAGGACCTGCACGTTGGAGCCGGCGTTGGAGCGGATCGCCGAGAAGGCGCAGTCCGAGACGTGGTTGTTCGAAACGATCACGCCTTTCGCCCGGAAGATGTTGATCCCGTTTCCGTTCTGGCCGGTACCGCCGGACCTCGCGGCGATCCGCCGGACGCGGTTGCGGGCGACGATGGTGTCGTCGCGGCCCTCCTCCCAGCGGTGGACCAGGATGCCGCCGTCGCCGCAGTCCTCCACCGTGTTGTCGAGGATCGACAGGCCCCCGGCGGCGACGCTCCACAGCGCCGCCTCGCGGGCGCCCGAGATCCGGCAGTCGGAGACGCTGCCCGAGCAGCCCTCCAGCGCCACCGCGTGGCGGGAGCTGCCGACGAACTCGCTGCGCTCGACGCGGATGCCGTTGCTGCCGATCATGTGCAGGAGGCCCGGGACGTAGTCTCCGAGGGCCCGGTTGGCGCCATCCAGCACCACCCCGTCGATGCCGATGTCGTCGCCGCCCTCGGCGTAGAGGAGTTGCCCGCCGCCGGTGTAGACGAGCCGGCTCTCGCCGGAGACGCCAACCATCTTCATCCGGCCCGGGAGGCGGATGTTGGAGACCTCGTAGCGGCCCGGCGGCAGGAACAGCGGCTTGCCGGCGGCGGCCGCCCGGTCGATCGCCGCCTGCAGCACGGCGCTCTGGTCGTCGACGGCGCCGGGCGTCAGGCCGATCTCGGTGGCGGGAATGGAGCCGCGCAACTCGCCCGGCCGGATCCGCAACGTCTCCGCCCGGGAGGGCGATGGCGGGACGAGTGCGGCGATGCCGGCGGCAGCGGTGCCGAAAAGAAACGAGCGGCGGTCCATGTCGAAGCTCCGTGAACGCTTGGACGTCCACGGAGCAAGGGTCGTTCCGCTCGAAACCGTCCCGATGCGGGACGGACTGCCTCAGGCCGCGACGGCGGCCGGGACCCGGCCGTAGGCGCGCCCGTTCGGATCGAAGACGTGGAGGTGCTCGGCCGGCGCGGTGACGGTGACGGTCTGGCCGCGCGCGAAGGCGGCGTCCCCGTCGACCTTGACCACCAGCGGCTCGGAGTGGCGGACGTCGACATAGAGGAGCGTCACCTCGCCGAGCTGCTCGACGATCTCGATCGGGCCGCTGAAGAGGCCCGGGCCGTCGGTGGGCACGAGGTCCTCCGGCCGGACGCCGAGCGTCACCTCCGCCCCCGCCGCCGACGGCGGCACGTCGACCGGGGCGGAGAAGGCCGCCCCGTCGATGGTGCGGAAGCTCGCCGGCGCGCCGGCCACCTCCACCCGGGCCGGCACGGTGTTCATCGCCGGCGAGCCGATGAAGCGGGCGACGAACAGGTTGTCGGGCCGGTGATAGAGCTCCATCGGCGAGCCGACCTGTTCGACGCGGCCGGCGTTCAGCACCACGATCCGGTCGGCGAGCGTCATCGCCTCCACCTGGTCGTGGGTCACGTAGATCATGGTGGTGCGGCTCATCCGCTCGTGCAGCTTGGCGATCTCGATGCGGGTGGCCACGCGCAGCGCCGCGTCGAGATTGGACAGCGGCTCGTCGAACAGGAACACCCTGGGGTCGCGCACGATTGCGCGGCCGATGGCGACGCGCTGGCGCTGGCCGCCGGAGAGCTGCTTCGGCAGCCGGTCGAGATACTCGGTGATCTGCAGCATGTCCGCCGCCTCGCGCACCCGCCGGTCGAGGTCCTGCTTGGACGCATTTGCGAGCTTCAGGCCGAAAGCCATGTTCTGGTAGACGGTCATGTGCGGGTAGAGCGCGTAGGACTGGAACACCATGGCGATGCCGCGCTTGGCGGGCGGGCGCTCGTTGACCACGGTCCCGTCGATGGCCAGCGTGCCGGAGGTGATGTCCTCCAGGCCCGCGATCATCCGGAGCAAGGTGGACTTGCCGCAGCCGGACGGGCCGACGAAGACGATGAACTCGCCGGCCTTGATGTCGAGGTTGACGTCGTGCAGCACCTTCACGGCACCGTAGGCCTTGTTGACGTTGGTGAGCTTCAGTCCGGCCATCTCGTCCCTCCTCCCTGTCGTTCGTCTCGTCGTCGTGTCCCGCGGTCAGTCGATCCGCCCGAAGAAGCCGTCCTCCGGGTCGAGCCGGACATGGCCGCCCTCGAGCACGCCCTCGAAGCCGTGGCCGCGGAGGGGCTCGACCCGAATCCCCTCCGGCAGCGCCAGCGACGCCGGTGCCGGTCCCATGTTGAAGGCGCAGAGGATCGCCTCGTTGCCCTCGCTGCGCACGAAGGCGAGCACGTCGGCCTCGCCCTGGTCGAGGAAGCGGATGTCCCCCTTGGCAAGCGGCCGGTGGGCGCGGCGGAAGGCGGTGAGCCGGCGGTAGGCCGCCAGCACGCTGTGCTCGCCGCCCTGGCGGTCGACCGCATGGGTGAGGTGCTCCGGCGGCACCGGCAGCCAGGGCCGGCCGGCGCTGAAGCCGGCGTGGAGGGCGTCCGCCTCCCAGGGCATCGGCGTGCGGCAGCCGTCGCGGCCCTTGAACTCCGGCCAGAAGCGGATGCCGTAGGGGTCGACCAGGTGCTCGAAGGCGAGGTCGGCCTCGGTCAGGCCGAGTTCCTCGCCCTGGTAGATGCAGACCGAACCGCGCAGCGACAGCAGCACGCCGGCCATCAGCCGGGCCTGGCGGGCGGGGTCGCCGGTGTAGGTCAGGAAGCGGCTCGCGTGGCGCGGCACGTCGTGGTTCGACAGCGCCCAGCAGGGCCAGCCGCCGCCGCCGCGCCGCTCGAAGGTGTTCACGGTGGTCTCGAGGAAGCGCCGGCCGTAGCCGGGGCCGAGCAGGTCGAAGGTGTAGCACATGTGCAGGCGGTTGCCGCCGGCGGTGTACTCCGCCATCGTCTCCAGCGAGCGGTCGCCGTCGCCCACCTCGCCGATGGTGGTGACCGCGTGGTAGCGGTCCGTCAGCCGGCGGATGCGCTCGAGGAAGGCGAGGTTCTCCGGCCGGGTCTTGTCGTAGATGTGCTGCTGGCGGCCGTAGGGGTTGACCAGCGGGGCGTCATGGGCGCCCTGCGCCCCGCCGATCGGCGGGTTGTCCCGCAGGTCGCGGTCGTGAAAGTAGTAGTTGACGGTGTCGAGGCGGAAGCCGTCGACGCCGCGGTCGAGCCAGAACTTCAGCACCTCCAGCAGGGCGTCCTGGACCTCCGGGTTGTGGAAGTTGAGGTCCGGCTGGCTGGCGAGGAAGTTGTGCAGGTAGTACTGGCAGCGGCGGCTGTCCCACTCCCAGGCGGAGCCGCCGAAGACGGAGAGCCAGTTGGTCGGCGGCGTGCCGTCGGGCGCCGCGTCCGCCCAGACGTACCAGTCGGCCCGCGGGTTCGACCGGTCGCGCCGGCTCTCGGCGAACCAGGGGTGCATGTCGGAGGTGTGCGAGATCACCTGGTCGATCAGCACCCTGAGGCCGAGGCGGTGGGCCTCCTCCACCACGGCGTCGAAGTCCTGGAGGGTGCCGAAGATCGGGTCGACGTCGCGGTAGTCGGAGACGTCGTAGCCGAAGTCCTTCATCGGCGAGGTGAAGAAGGGCGAGATCCAGATCGCGTCCGCGCCGAGGTCGGCGACATGGCCGAGGCGGCGGAGGATGCCCCTCAGGTCGCCGATCCCGTCGTCGTTCGAATCCTGGAAGCTGCGCGGGTAGATCTGGTAGATCACCGCGCCGCGCCACCAGTCGGCGGCGTCGAGGTCGAGGGCGGAGCGGGTCCCCAGCGGCTGGTTCATGGATGCGGTCGATCTTTCATGCGGGTTTTGGTCGCCGCCGGGCGGGGACGCCCGGGGGAGGTTGGTAGTCGGCCGGTCAGCCCTTCACGCCGCCCGCGGTGAGGCCGGCCACGATCTTGCGCTGGAAGATCAGCACCAGCACGACGATCGGCACGGTCACCATCACCGACGCGGCCATGATGATCCCCCAGGGCGTCTCGAACTGGGTGCTGCCCGAGAGCAGGGCGATCGCCACCGGCACGGTGCGGGTGTCGTTGGAGGAGGTGAAGGTCAGCGCGAACAGGAACTCGTTCCATGCGGCGATGAAGGCGAGAAGGCCCGTCGTCACCAGCGCCGGCCACATCAGCGGCATGAACACCTGGGTGATGATGACCCAGGGGTTCGCGCCGTCGACGATGGCCGCCTCCTCGATCTCGATCGGCAGGTCGCGCATGAAGGTGGTGAGCACCCACACGGTGAAGGGCAGCGTGAAGATCGTGTAGGAGAACACCAGCGACCAGATCGAGTTGAACAGGCCGAAGAAGCGGACCAGCTCGAACAGGCCGGCGAGCACGGCGATCTGCGGGAACATCGACACCGAGAGGATGACGAGCAGCAGCAGCCCGCGGCCGCGGAACCGCACGCGCGAGAGCGCGAAGGAGGCCGTCACCGCCATCAGCAGGGCGAGGGCCACCACCAGCGTCGCCACCACCACCGAGTTGAGCAGGTTGCGCGGGAAGCTGCCCTGGCTCAGCACCGAGACGTAGTTGCCAAAGGAGATCTGCTTCGGGATGTAGTCGACCTGGAACAGCGACGTGCCCGTCTTGAAGCTGGTCAGGATCGCGTAGTAGAAGGGGAATACAGCGACCACGATCACCACGAGGACGGCGAAGTAGAAGGCGACCTTCTTGAAGATTGCGCCGGCGTCCATCAGCGGCCTCCCTCGTCGAGCTTCACGCGGCCGAGCCAGATGTAGAGGATCGTGAACAGCGCGATCAGCAGGAACAGCAGCGTCGACTGCGCGGAACCATAGGCGAACTTGTCGAACTCGATCAGGTTCTCGCGCGAGACGACCGACATGGTCTCGGTGGCCGAACTGTTCGGCGTCAGCACGTAGATGAGGTCGAAGATCCTGAGCGCGTCGAGGATCCGGAAGATCACGGCCACCATGATGGCCGGGCGGATCAGCGGCAGGGTGATGCGGAAGAACTGCTTCACCGGGTGGACGCCGTCGATCTCGGCGGCCTCGTAGATGTCCCTCGGCACCATCTGCAGTCCGGCGAGGATGAGGAGCGCCATGAACGGCGTCGTCTTCCACACGTCGACGATGATCACGGCGACCATCGCGGTCTCCGGGCTCGCCGTCCAGGCGATGCCGCGCTCGAGCAGGCCGACGCTGACCAGGATGTGGTTGATGATGCCGAACTGGTCGTTGAGCATCCAGCCCCACATGCGCGCGGACACGATGGTCGGGATCGCCCAGGGAATCAGGATCGCCGCGCGCACCAGGCCGCGGCCGGGGAAATTCGCGTTGAGGAGGAGGGCCACCAGCAGCCCGAGGACGGTTTCCAGCGAGACCGAGATGACGGCGAAGCGGACCGTGTTCCAGACCGCGTTCCACCACACCGGATCCACCAGCAGGCCGTCCCAGAGGACGCGGCCGCTGCTCAGCACGCGCCATCGCAGGTAGTTGTCGAAGCCGATGAACTCGGCGCCGTCGAGGTTGGTCAGCGAGGCGTTGGTGAAGGAGAAGTAGATCGAGCGGTAGAGCGGCCACCCCGCGACGATCGCCAGCGCCAGGATCATCGGCGCCAGGAAGATCATCGCCCACTTGATGCGCTGGGCGAGCATTTCCGACTTGATCGCGGGCGCTCGGTCGGCCGTGGAGATCGCTGCCGTCGGATCGGCGGTTGACATGGCGGATCCTCCCCTCGCGCCGCCCCCTGCGGTGGCGGCAATGCGTCAGCCCCGGGGGCGGCGGGCCGCCCCCGGGTTCGAGGTCGTCAGCGGAGGATCACCACTCCTCGCCGCCCTTGAGGTCCTCAAGCCGGACCTCGAGGACCTCGAGGTTCTCCGCGGCGGTGCCGTTGCCGGAGAGGGTGTCGTGGACGGCGCTCCAGAACAGCGAGGAGACCTCGTTGTATTTGACCTTGGTCGGCGCCGACGGGCGCGGCACCGCGTTCAGGAAGACCTCCTTCCAGCGCGGGATGATCGGCTGGTTCTGGGCGATCTCCGGATCGTTGTAGAGCGAGACGATCGTCGGCAGGTTGGAGCGGGTGAGGGCGCGCGCCTTCTGGAACTCCTCCGACGCGATGAACTTGGCGAGTTCGATCGCGACCTCGGGGTTCCGCGAATACTTGGAGACGGCGATGTTCCAGCCGCCGAGGGTCGCCGCCGACTGCTCGCCGTTCGGGCCGACCGGCAGGGTGGTCACGTCGAACTTGCCCTTGATCGGGCTGTCGTCGCCGTTGCCGAGCGAATAGGCGTAGGGCCAGTTGCGCATGAACACGGCGTTGCCGGTCTGCCAGACGCCGCGGGACTCCTCCTCCTGGTAGGAGATCACGCCCGGCGGCGAGATGGTGCCCACCCAGCCGGCGGCGCGGTCGATGGCGGCGATGGCGTTCGGGTTGTTGATCGAGATGGTGCCGTCGGCCTCGACGATCTGGCCGCCGCCGTGCGACTTCACCCACTCCAGCGCGTCGCAGGTCAGGCCCTCGTAGGCGTTGCCCTGCCAGACGAAGCCCCACAGGTCGGCGCTGCCGGCGGCGCGCTCGCCCTCCTGGATCTCCTTGGCGATCGCCTCGAGTTCGTCCCAGGTCTGCGGCGGCTGCTTGCCGTACTTCTCGAGCAGGTCGGTGCGGTAGTAGAGCGCCGGCGCGTCGGTGAAGGCGGGCAGGGCCACCAGGCGGCCGTCCACGGTCTGGCTCTCGACGATCGACGGGAAGTGCTGGTCGATGACGTCCTTGGCCGCCTCGGTGAGGTCGAGGAACTGGTCGGCGAGCTGCGGGGCCCAGATGACGTCGGTCTGGTAGACGTCGATGTCCTGGTTGCCGGCGGCGAGCCACAGGCGGTACTGGCCGAACTGGTCGGTGGTCGAGGCCGGCATCGGCACCACGGTCACCGTGTGGCCGGTGCGCTCCTCGAAGATCTTGAACTGCTCCTGCATGAACTCGATGTCGGCGCCGACGGAGCCGGAGACGAACCGGATCTCGACGGCCCCGGCGAACGACACGCTCGCGAGCAGGGCTGCGGTGGCGAGGCCGAGAAGGCCCTTCGTATGACGCATGTCTTTCCTCCCTCTGGAACAGCGGCTCGGCGCGGCATGCACCGCGAAAACGACATCGACCGTCGACCGATCCTGTCGCCAGTCGACCCAAAGCGCTTTGAACGGCGGCAGTCTTATCGATCGACCAGCGCGTGTCAAGGCTGCTTCGAGGATATCACGTCAAACGGGCGACGTCCGGTCAAAGATCGAAACTCTTCAAACCTAAATCGCTTCGATATATGTCTACACACGTCGATCTGCATGAGTTAGGCTGTGACACCACCCAGGCCGACGCGGACGGGATCGGGGAGCGCGCTCCCGCGCTTCTCGCGACCGATCCTCCAAAGCGATTTGGACGGGTGGTTGGAATTGCGGAGTGGGTTTGCATGAACTTGAAGGAGCTGTCGGCCAGGCTCGGCCTCAGCCAGACGACCGTCAGCCGAGCCCTCAACGGCTACCCGGAGGTGAGCGAGGCGACGCGCCAGCGCGTGCTCGCCGCGGCCGAGCGGCACGGCTACCGGCCGAGCCCCGCCGCCCGCCGGCTGGCCACCGGTCGGGCCCAGGCGCTGGGGGTCGTCTTCTCGATCGAGCGCAACGTCCTGCTCGACCCGCACTTCGTGGAGTTCCTCGCGGGGGTCTGCGAGGTCGCCGGCCGCCACGGCTTCGACATCCTCGTCAGTCCGACGACCCCGGCGCAGGAACTCGTCACCTACGAACGGCTGGCGCGCAACGGCACCGTCGACGCGGTGATCCTGTCGGGCCCGGGGGAGGGGGACCAGCGGATCGACCGTCTCGTCCGCTCCGGCTTCCCCGCCGTCGTCCACGGACGGCCGGCTGACGACGCCCGGATCGCCTATCTCGACGTCGACAACGAGGGCGCCTTCCACCAGGCCGGCCGCTTCCTCGTCCAGCTCGGCCACCGCCATGTCGCGCTGCTCAATGGCGAGGAGCGGCAGCGCTTCGCCGCCGACCGCCGCAAGGGCCTCGAGGCGGCGCTCTGCGAAGCCGGGCTCGAGCCGCGCGACGACCTCTTCTTCTCCGGCCAGATGTCGGTGGAGAACGGATACCGCTTCGCCAGGGCGGCGCTGTCGCGGACGCCGCTGCCGACCGCCTTCCTCTGCTCCTCCGTGCTGATGGCGCTCGGCGCCCAGCGGGCGATCGCCGAGGCGGGGCTGCGGGTGCCCGACGACGTCTCGCTGATCGCCCATGACGACGAGATGCCGTCCTTCCGCGCCGACCACCTGCATCCGCCGATGACCACCACGCGCTCGTCGATCCGCGCCGCCGGCGCCAGGGTCGCCGAGATGGCGATGGCCCGCATCGCCGGCGAGGACCCGGGCTCGCTTCAGGAGGTGTGGCCGGTCGACCTCGTCGTCCGCGGCTCGACGGGGCCGGCCCCGGAGACCCGCCGCACCCGGGAGGCCGCCGCCGGCGCTCGGTGAGCCGGCTCGTCATCGGGCCGTCGCAGGACGGGCGCATGGGTCGGGGTCATCGACCCCGACTCGCCCGGTCCCCAGATGGACGATCTCCTCTTCTCCTACGCCGAGCCCCACGACCCGCCGCTGCGCCGCTCGCTGATCCGCGCCATCGAGACCGCGACCGGCCAGCCGCTCCTCAAGCGGCTCTACATGGAGTACCGGCGCGAGTTCCCCGACGGCTCCGGCTTCCTCGACGAGGCCGTCCGCAGGCTGCGCCTCGCGGTCGAGATCGACCCGGTGCGGCTCGCCGCCATCCCCGCGACCGGTCCGCTCGTGGTGGTGGCGAACCACCCCTACGGCGTCCTCGACGGCATCGTGCTCTCCTGGATCGTCCGGCAGGTCCGCCAGGACTTCCTGGTGCTGACCAACGCCGTCCTGCTTCGGGCGCCGGAGGCGCGGTCCTTCCTGCTGCCGGTGGACTTCGCCGGCACCCCGGAAGCGCTCGAGACCAACGTGCGCACCCGCGGCGCGGCACGCCGCCACCTCGACGCCGGCGGCTGCGTCGTCGTCTTCCCGGCCGGCGGCGTCTCGACGGCGCCGGACCGGCTCGGCCGCAAGCCCGCCATCGACGCGGAGTGGCAGCCCTTCACCGCCCAGCTCGTCCAGCGCAGCCGCGCCACCGTCGTGCCGATCTACTTCGCCGGCCAGAACGGCCGCCTGTTCCAGGTCGCGAGCCATATCCACCCGGCGCTCAGGCTGTCGCTGATCTTCAAGGAGGTGCGCGACCGCATCGGCACCCGCCTGCCGGTGGCGATCGGCGATCCGATTCCCTACCGGGAGATCGCCCATCTCGCGGACCGCCGCGCCCTGTCCGAGCACCTGAGGGGGCGGACCTACGCCCTCGCGGCGACGCTTCCGCCGGAGCGGCCTCCCCGCCGGCGGCCGACGGACCGGCTCCGCCCGCTGCTGCGCCGGCGCCGTCGGGCCGAGCCGGTCGCGGACGGCACGGCATCGGGGTCCTGACCCGCAAACCGCTCCTGGCCCGCAAAGCGCTCCCGACCCGCGACCCGCGAACCGCAAAATTTTTCCAGGCGGGCCCGGCCTGCCGGGCGCGACTGTCTTGCGACGCGCGGCATGCGCCGCTAGGACTTGCGCCGTCCGCGGCCCACGGCACCGCGGCGGGCCGCCAGCGGCCGTCGTCTTCGTCTCCCAGCCCGCCGTACCGAGGTGACCGGTCGTGTCCACTGATCGACTGACGCATCTGAAGCGTCTCGAGGCCGAGGCCATCCACATCATCCGCGAGGTGGCCGCGGAGTTCCGCAATCCGGTGATGCTCTACTCCATCGGCAAGGACTCCTCGGTGATGCTCCACCTGGCGATGAAGGCCTTTCATCCCTCGAAGCCGCCGTTCCCGCTGATGCACATCGACACCACGTGGAAGTTCCGCGAGATGATCGCCTTCCGCGACGAGACCGCCCGGCGCCTCGGTCTCGAGCTGATCGTGCATACGAACCGGGACGGCGTGGCGGCGGGGATCACCCCCTTCACCCACGGCTCGTCCTACTACACCGGCGTGATGAAGACCGAGGCGCTGAAGGCGGCGCTGACCAAGCACGGCTTCGACGCGGCCTTCGGCGGCGCCCGCCGCGACGAGGAGAAGAGCCGGGCCAAGGAGCGCATCTTCTCCTTCCGCACATCGACCCACGCCTGGGACCCGAAGAACCAGCGCCCGGAGCTCTGGAACATCTACAACGGCCGCGTCCGGCAGGGCGAGAGCATCCGCGTGTTCCCGCTGTCCAACTGGACCGAGCTCGACATCTGGCAGTATATCCTCACCGAGAACATCCCGATCGTGCCGCTCTACTTCGCCAAGGAGCGGCCGGTCGTCATGCGCGACGGCATGATGATCATGGTCGACGACGAGCGCATGCCGATCGCGCCGGGCGAGGCGCCGGAGATGCGCCGGATCCGCTTCCGCACCCTCGGCTGCTATCCGCTTACCGCCGCGATGGAGAGCGACGCGGCGAGCCTGCCGGAGATCGTGCGCGAGATGCTGATCGCCCGCACCTCCGAGAGGTCCGGCCGCCTGATCGACCACGACGAGGCCGCGTCGATGGAGAAGAAGAAGAAGGAGGGCTATTTCTGATGAGCGCCCTGGAAGAGCTCGATCCCGCCGCCTTCACGGACTATCTCGCCCGCCACGAGCAGAAGAGCCTGTTGCGCTTCCTCACCTGCGGCTCGGTGGACGACGGCAAGTCGACCCTGATCGGGCGGCTGCTCTACGACACCAAGCTGCTGTTCGAGGACCAGCTCCGCTCGCTCGAGCGCGACTCGAAGAAGCACGGCACGGTCGGCGAGGACATCGACTTCGCCCTCCTCGTCGACGGCCTCGAGGCCGAGCGCGAGCAGGGCATCACCATCGACGTCGCCTACCGTTTCTTCGCCACCGACGTGCGCAAGTTCATCGTCGCCGACACCCCCGGCCACGAGCAGTACACGCGCAACATGGCAACCGGCGCGTCCAACTCCGATCTCGCGGTGATCCTGGTCGACGCCCGCAAGGGCGTGCTGACGCAGACCCGCCGGCACTCCTTCATCGTCTCGCTGCTCGGCATCCGCCACGTGGTGTTGGCGGTGAACAAGATCGACCTCGTCGGCTACGACAGGGACGTGTTCGACCGGATCGTCGACGAATACCGCGCCTTCGCCGCCGACCTCGGCTTCGAGACCTTCGAGGCGATCCCGGTGTCCGCCCGCTTCGGCGACAACGTGATGGAGCGTGGCCCGAACCTGTCCTGGTTCGACGGCCCGACGCTGGTCCACCACCTCGAGACGGTCAACGTCGCCGACGAGACGCTGGCCAAGCCCTTCCGCATGCCGGTGCAGTGGGTGAACCGCCCGAACCTCGACTTCCGCGGCTTCTCCGGCACCATCACCTCGGGCACGGTGCGCCCGGGCGACCCGGTGGTGGTGGCGAAGTCGGGGAAGAGCTCGACCGTGAAGTCCATCGTCACCTACGACGGCGACCTCGAGGTGGCCGGCGCCGGGGAGGCGGTGACCATCACCCTCGCCGACGAGATCGACGTCTCCCGCGGCGACGTGCTGACCACGCCCGACGCGCGGCCGGAGGTCTCCGACCAGTTCGCCTGCCATCTCATCTGGATGGCGGACGAGCCGATGCTGCCCGGCCGGCCCTACCTCATCAAGCTGGCGACGAGGACCGTCGGCGGCCAGGTCACCGAAATCAAGCACAAGATCGACGTGAACAGCTTCAGCCACCTCGCCGCCAAGCAACTCGGCCTCAACGAGGTCGCGGTGGTGAACGTCGCCCTGGCCGAGCCGATCGCCTTCGACCCCTACAAGGTCAACCGCGACACCGGCGCCTTCGTCGTCATCGACCGGCTGACCAACCTGACCGTCGGCGCCGGCATGGTGGACTACGGGCTCAGGCGGGCGACCAACATCCACTGGCAGGCCCTCGACGTCAGCAAGGCGAGCCGGGCCGAGGCGAAGGGGCAGCAACCGGCGGTGGTCTGGTTCACCGGCCTCTCCGGCGCCGGCAAGTCGACCATCGCCAACCTCGTCGAGAAGCGCCTGCACTCGCTCGGCCGCCACACCTACACCCTCGACGGCGACAACGTCCGCCACGGCCTCAACAAGGACCTCGGCTTCACCGACGCCGACCGGGTGGAGAACATCCGCCGCGTCGCGGAGACCGCGAAGCTGTTCGTCGACGCCGGGCTGATCGTGCTCGTCTCCTTCATCTCGCCCTTCCGCTCGGAGCGGCGGATGGCGCGGGACATGGTGGAGGCCGGCGAGTTCATCGAAGTGTTCGTCGACACCCCGCTCGCGGTCGCCGAAACCCGCGACCCGAAGGGCCTCTACGCCAAGGCGCGCGAGGGCAAGATCAAGCACTTCACCGGCATCGACAGCCCCTACGAGGCTCCGGAGACCCCGGAGATCCGCCTCGACACCACCTCCGCCACCGCGGAAGAACTGGCCGAGCGGATCGTCGAGCACCTGAAGGGGAACGGCTACCTGCGCTGAGCCGTCGCGCCGAGGGTGAAGGCGCGCGGGCCGCCCGGAGACATCCGGGCGGCCGTCTTATTCGGCCGCGCCGGTCTCGCCTGCCGCGCCGCGGTCGAGCAGGTCGGCGGCGACCTCCACCATGGTGAGGCAGCCGTCCTCCTCGCCCGCGGCGGCGGCGATGCGGGCCGCGTCCAGCGTCGCGAGCACGGCCTCGATCTGTTCCTCGTCGAGGCCTGTCCTGGCCGTCGCCTCTTCCATCGAGACCACCGTCAGGTCGGGCAGGCGGCCGGCGACCTCGGAGAGGCGGTCCGAGCAGGCGGCTGCGGCGGGTCCGGCCGCGGCGGCCAGGGCGAGGGCGGCTAGGATGGCGGCGGTTCTCATCACGACTCCTTTCGTCGTCAGGGTCGGTCCGGCCTGCGAAGGCGGTTGCGGGCGGTGAACACGCCGCGAAGGAGGCTGTTCCGGGACCCCTTGCGAGCCCGTGGCGGACGGGCGGGGCTATGGTGTATCACCGGGCCGGTTGGCGGCGGGGGAGCGGACATGGACGTTCGGCAGGTCGGGACGGAGGCGGAGCATGCCGGCGGCCGGCGCGATCCTGGCGGCATCCGCGGCATCCTGTTCGACAAGGACGGGACGCTGATCGACTACGCCCGCTCCTGGGGGCCGCTCAACGTCGCCGCGGCCCGCCACGCCGCGGCGGGGGATCCGGCGCTGGCGGAAAGGCTGCTCGCCGTCGGCGGCCACGACCCGGCAACCGGCTCGGCCCGCCCCGACAGCCTGCTCGCGGCCTCGCCGAACCGGGTGATCGCCGCCGCCTGGGTCGGGGCCGGCAGCCCCTTCGAGACCGACCGACTCGCGGCCGACCTCGACGCCCTCTTCGCGGCGGGGGTCGATGCCATGGTGCCCGTCACCGATCTCGCCGCCCTGTTCGCCCGCCTCGCCGGGCGGGGCCTGCGCCTCGGCATCGCCAGCAGCGACAGCGAGGCCGGGATCCGCGGGCTGGTCCGGCGCTTCGGGCTCGGCCCCCACGTCGACTTCGTGGCCGGCTACGACAGCGGCCACGGGGCGAAGCCCGACCCCGGCATGCTGCTCGGCTTCTGCCGCGTGACCGGACTCGATCCGCGCCAGGTCGCCGTGGTCGGCGACAACAGCCACGACATGGAGATGGCCCGCGCCGGCGGGGCGGGCCTCAGGGTGGCGGTGCTGACCGGCACCGGGACGCGCGAGACGCTGGCGCCGGCGGCCGACCTGTGCCTCGAGTCCGTCGAGCACCTCGCCGACGCCCTCTGACGGGCGGTCGCCGGCGGCTCAGTCCTCCGGCAGCGGCTTGGCGTTGCCCTGCCGCCGCTCGACGCTGGCATTCTGGCCGGTCGAGGTGGACTGCGGCGTGCCCATCCCGCCATGGCCGCCCTCGGTGGACGGCTTCTGCTGGTTCGAGGCGTTGTCCTGCCGCTGCTCGTTCTGGATCGCCTGCGAGTCGAGCCCGCGGGCCTGGTTGTGGCTCTCCGCCTTGTCGCGGTTGCTCAGCACCTGGTTCTCGCCGAGCACGTCGTCCACGCTGGATTCGGGCGTCATCGCACCCGCGCCCGAACCCTTGCCCTGGCTGCCCTTGCCCATGTGCTTCTTGTCGGCGTGCGCCATCCCTGTTGTCCTTTTTCCGTCCCGGTCGGCGGGAACCCGCCGGCTCTTCCCAGTCAACGGATCGGTCGCGGTGAGGTTCCCGGAAGGCCGGCGGGGGCCCAGAAATCCGGCAGCCGGTCGGCCGGGCCGGCGCGCCGGACGGACGGTGCGCCGTGAGCGGGTGTTGTTCCACGGCCCGGAACGCCCTAGGCTCGGCCCCTTGCAGCGGGTCGAAGTCATGGCGCAGCACGGCCAGAGCGATACCCAGGATGCACCGGAGGGGATCCGGGAGCAGAATCTCGACCTGCAGGCGGTCCTCAGGACCATGCGGCAGCCGCTGCTCGTTCTCGACGGCGAACTCGCAGTGGAGATCGCCAGCCGAGCCTTCTACACGACCTTCGACGTCGATCCCGCGACGACAGTGGCCCGCAATATCTACGACCTCGGCAACGGGCAGTGGGACATCCCGGACCTGCGGCGACTGCTCGAGACGATCCTGCCCGAAAGCGGCGAGGTGGCGGACTATAGGGTCGAGCACGACTTCGAGGGCATCGGCCGGCGCGTCATGATCCTGAACGCCTGCCGGATGGAGCGGGGCGGCCGGGGCGACCGGATCCTGCTGTCGATCGACGACGTCACGGCGCGGGAGCGGGCGCGCTGGGAACTCGAGGCGCACAGGGAGTACGCCGAGAAGATCGTCGACGCCTCGCGGGACGCCCTGCTGGTGCTCGGATGGGACCTCCGGGTGCGGACCGCCAACGAGACGTTCTACCGCGTGTTCGGGGTCGACCGCTCCGAAACGGAGGGGCGGCTCGTCTTCGACCTCGGCAACGGCCAGTGGAACATTCCCGAACTCCGCGAGCTGCTCGAGAAGGTCCTGCCCGGCAACGATGCCTTCGACGACTTCGAGGTCCAGCACGAGTTCGAGGGGATCGGCCGGCGGACGATGGTGCTCAACGCCCGCAGGATCGACCACATGCAGCTCATCCTGCTGGCGATCGAGGACCAGACCGAAGCCCGCCGCGCCGATGCCGAGCTCAGGAACAGCGAGGCCCGGTTCCGGGCCTTCGTCGCCGCAAGCTCGGACGTCATGTACCGGATGAGCCCGGATGGGTCCGAGATGCGGTACTTCGACGGACGTGGAATTCTCTCGGACAGGGCGGAGACGGACGCCGCCTGGATGGACCGCCACGTCCACCCGGACGACCGGGGGATGGTGAAGGCGGAGATCGACAGGGCGATCGCCGCGCGCGGCTCGTTCGCGCTGGAGCACCGCGTGCTGCGCGCCGACGACACGCTGGGCTGGACGTCCTCGCGCGCCGTGCCGATCCTGGACGAGGCGGGCGAGCTCGTTGAGTGGTTCGGCACCGCCAGCGACATCAGCGCCCGGCGCGAAGCGGAGGCCGCGCTGCGCGAGAGCGAGGAGCGGCTGAGCCAGTTCGGCGAGGCCTCGTCGGACGTGCTCTGGGTGAGGGGCGCCGAGAGCCTCGACTGGGAGTACCTCAGCCCGGCGTTCGAGCGGATCTACGGCATCGAGCGCAGTCTCGCCGGCGGATCCGGCGGCCTGCGGACGTGGCTGGACCTGATCGTGCCGGAGGACCGCGAATACGCGTCCGCTCACATCGAGCGGACAGCACGCGGCGAGCGCACCGCATTCGAGTACCGCATCCGCCGGCCGGACGGCGAGATCCGCTGGCTCCGGGACAGCGACTTCCCCCTGTTCGACGCCTCGGGGCGAGTCGTGCGCATCGGCGGCATCGGGCGCGACACCACCGAGGAGAGGCGCACGTCCGACCGCATGCAGGTGCTTCTCGCCGAGTTGCAGCATCGCAGCCGAAACCTGCTCGGGGTGGTCCAGTCCATCTGCGGCCGCACGCTCGCCGGCAGCGCGTCGCTCGACGACTTCCGCCGGCAGTTCACGGACCGCCTGATGGCTTTGTCGCGCGTCAACGGCCTGCTGTCCCGGCTGGAGGACGGCGACCGGATCAGCTTCGACCAGCTCCTCGCGACCGAGCTCAAGGGACATGGGCTGACCGCGGAGGACGGGCGGGATCCGCAGGTCGAGCTGAGCGGCCCCAGCGGCATTTCCCTCCGCTCCGCGACCATCCAGACCCTGGCGCTGGCGCTGCACGAGCTCCTGACCAACGCGCTGAAGCACGGCGCCCTCAGCACGCCCGAGGGCCGCCTGCGCATCGATTGGCGCCTCGTCGACGGGGCCTCGCGGCTGCGCCTGGAGTGGCGGGAAACCGGGGTCCGGTTCGACCTCGGCGCCGAGGGGAAACGGGACGACGAAGGCTACGGGCGCGAACTGATCGAGCGGGCGCTCCCCTACCAGCTCCAGGCGGAGACGAGCTACGAGCTCGGACCGGATGGCCTGCACTGCGTCGTGCTGCTGCCGGTGTCCTCCCGCTTCGGCGGGTCCGACGGCAGGTAGGCTCTGGACCCATCGAGAAATTCCCGAAGGCCGCGAACCCGTAAAGAACGGAGCCTTTGGCGAGCGCCCGGATCCGCGCTATCCTCATGGTCGCCATGGCCGTACCGGTCGATCCGGTCCATGACTGCCGACGGCGGTCTCCTGTCGGAGGGGTTGATCCTGCCTCCACGCCATCGACCGGAGGGCACGATGCCATGTCCATTCTCGATGCCGCCAACCGGATGAAGGCCGATCGCATGCGCCAGGCGCTTGTGCAATCCAAGCGCAACAGCCTTTCCGTTCGCATTCCGGAGAACGTCGCGGACGACCAAATCTACGCGGGCATGGACCTCAGCCTGAAGGTCTGGGACGTGCTCAACGGGCTGATCGAGATCGCCTCGACGGCGAAGCTTGCCGTCGGCGCAAGTGGAGCCGCCAAGATCTCGCTGGAAGCGATCGCCGCCAACGAGGCCGCTGCGATCGCCGCAGCCGGCGCGGGTGCGGGAGGCAAAGTCACGGTCGCCCTGACCGCGGCCGAAGCGGTCACCCTGGCCGGGCCCCTCGTCGCCTATGTCGGGCTTTGGGTCGGCCTCGGGGCCCCGTACCTCGAGGCTCGCCAGAAGATCGCCGAGGATCGGGCCCGGAGGGGGGTAGCCCACGGCGTGCTGGTCGGTGCCTTCGGGCACAGCCCGGAGCGAGCCCGCGGATTTCTGATGCGGCAAGGCGAAGGTCCGAACCATTGGGATCAGGGGGCCGCCGCTGTTGCGCAGAACTCCTACCGGATGGCGTTCATTGCAGGCTACAAGGAGGGACGTTCGATGTCGCAGGGACAGCGAAAAGTGTTCTGGAAGTTCTTTGCGACAACGCTCCGAAAGGAGAATGCCCGGCTTTGGGACAATGACTGGCAAGGCGATGTAATCTGGGATCGGTGGTTCTGGGAAGCCGGCACCGTTATGCAGAAGCACCACGTCAAATAACAAATTGTTCGCCGGCCACCATCGGCTGTCTGTGCCTGCTCGGCTTGCCGCGAAGACCATGGGGGTGTTGGTGGATGCGCCAGGGCGAGGCGGCCGCTGTCGAGGGCGAGCGGCTGGTTGCCACCGCTTTCACACCCGGCGTTACCCTGAAAGGCACACCCGGCGTTACCCTGAAAGGAGAGTGCCGTCCCGGCGCGTGGCGGAAGGGCATCCAGGGCCTCGATTTCCTTGGTGCCGGCAGAGGGGATCGAACCCCCGACCTTCGGTTTACAAAACCGCTGCTCTACCGCTGAGCTATGCCGGCGACCCGCGAGCATTAGCAACGGTCGGGGCGGGGCGCAACCGGGCGGTTCGGTCGCCGCGGCCGGACCGCGACAGAGAGGTCCGGGCGGCGTCCCGCATCGGGTCCACCCCCTTCGCTCAACCCTCCTGGCCCAGCGGGAAGACGAGCTCGAGCCGGGTGCCGCCCCCGTCCGACCGGGTGGCGAGGGTGCCGCCGATCGTCCGCGCCAGCGACTGCATCAGCCTGGAGCCCCAGGACGCCGCAGGTGCCGACCCGGCGCGTCCGGCGCCGAGGCCGTCGTCGGACACGACCAGGCTGACGCGGTCCCCTCCCGCGCGCGCGAGCACCACGCCGATGCGGCCGCGCCGGCCGTCCGGGAAGGCGTGCTTCAGAGCGTTCATCACCGCCTCGTTGGCGATCAGCAGGGCCGGCTGGGCGAGCGCCGCCGGAACCAGTATCCGCTGTCCCCGGAATTCCAGCGCGACCCGACCGTCTCCCGCGAAGGCATCCACCAGTTGCCGGCAGACCCGATCGAGCAGCGTGTCCAGGCGGAGGTCGGGGCCGTCGGACAGCTGGAGACCGTCCTCCAGCCGAGCGATCGCCTGGATCCTCTGAACGCAGCGCGTGCAGTCCACGCCCGGCCGCCGCGCTGCCTCCGCCATGGTGGCGGAGGAAAGGATCTGCAGGCTGTTCTTGTACCGGTGGTGAGCTTCGCGAAGCAGTTCCTCGGCGGCCATGGGCCGGCCGCCCAGGTGCCGGGCGGCGGCCTCGATCAGGTCCTCGGCGGCGAGCCCTCGGCGCCTGGCGAGTTGGACGGCGAGCCGGGCGAGGACGGCGGAGGCGTCGTCATGCGGCCCATGGCCGGGCCGGCGGGCCCCGAGGCCGGGCCGACCGCGGGCCGGGTCGTCGATCGAACGGATCTTCTCCATCGAAGTCATCCTCGGCGCGTTGAAGGGCGGCAACCATGGCATGTGTCTTGACCGGCCGCCTTAACCTGTGTGGAATGTACCGGCGGTCCCGTGGGGGCGGAGGCTCGCGTCCCGGGGAGCGGCGTACGTGGCACGCGCGACCACCAGGCTGGCGGCCCTTCCGCCCAACCGGTGCAGGGATTGCCCCCTGCGGGTCCTGCCGAACTTCGTCGACCTCGCGCCGGAAGCCGTCGCGGGGCTGCAGGACGCGCGGGTATCGGTTCGCCATCTCGGCGCCGGCGCGACGCTCTACGCCGAGGGCGACGCCTCGAGCGAGGTGTCGACCCTCTTCGACGGCTGGGCCTTCCGATACAAGACGACCGAGGACGGGCGGCGGCAGATCCTGGACTTCGCGGTCCCCGGCAGCTTCTTCGGTCTCGCCGAGGATGCGGACGGGAACTGGAACCACGCGGTCGAAGCCCTGACACCCGTCTCCATGTGCATTCTCAGCCGCGAGAAGGTGAGCCTGCTGATCCGCACGGACCCCGCCATCGCCGGCTTCATGGCGGGCATCGGTCGCAGCGAGCAGGCGATCCTCTACGAGCATCTCTGCAACATCGGCCAGCGCAGCGCGGTGGACGCGGTGGCTCACCTTCTCCTCGAACTCCGTTTCCGCTGGTGCGCCCACCGGCCGGACCCCGGCGACACGATCCATCTGCCCCTCGGCCAGGCGCACATCGCCGATGCCCTCGGGCTGTCGCACGTCCACGCGAACCGCGTGCTGATGCAGCTGAAGCGGCAGGGCCTGATCTCGTTCTCGCACCAGCGCCTGAGCATCCCCGATATCGCCGCCGCGTCCGAGAGATACGGCTACGGGCCGCAGTACATCGTGCCGCGGCCGCTGTTGTGAGGGGCCGGCCTCCACCTCGGCCCGGTCAGGCCTCGTCCAGCTTGCGGCCGACCACGTAGAGCGCGAGCACCCCGGCGTTGGAGACGTTGAGGCTCTTGATCGGGCCGGGCATGTCGAGGCGGGCGAGCACGTCGCAGAGCTCGCGGGTGCGCTGGCGCAGGCCCTTGCCCTCGGCGCCGAGCACCAGGCATGCCGGCGCACGCAGTTCGGCCGCCTCGAGCGGCGCCTCGGCTTCGGAATCGAGGCCGACCACCTGGAAGCCCTCCGCCTTCAGGGCGGCGAGGCTGTCGCCGAGGTTGCGGACCTGGAGGATCGGCACGAGGTCGAGCGCGCCGGAGGCGGACTTCGCCAGCACGCCCGATTCGGCCGGGCTGTGCCGCGTGGTTGTGACCACGGCGCCGACGCCGAGGGCGCAGGCCGAGCGCAGGATGGCGCCGACGTTGTGCGGATCGGTGACCTGGTCGAGGGCGAGCACGAGGCGGGTGCCGGCGAGGTCGGCCTCCTTCAGCGGCGGCAGCGGCTCGACCTCGAGCGCAACGCCCTGGTGGACGGCGTCGGAGCCGAGCAGCCGGTCGAGCGAGGCGGGGGAGGCGTCCTCCGCCTCGATCGGCAGCACGCCCTCGAAGCGCTCGGCGAGGCGGGCGAGGGCGTTGCGGGTGGCGAGCAACCGGTTCGCCCGCCGGCGCGGGTTCTTCAGCGCCAGTTCGACCGTATGCAGGCCGTAGAGCCAGAGGGTGTCGCCTGCCTGCCGCTCGCGCTTCGGTCGCGGGCGGAAGCCCGTCGGCGCCGACGGCCGGCGGTCGCGGCCGGCGGGGCCGCGGGAGGGGCGGGGGGAGCGTTCGTCGCTGGACATGGCGCCGTATAGCGGCGCCCCGGGCGCGGCGCCAGCGGGCTCCGGCGCCCGCTCCGGCGCCCCGCTGCCGGTTCGCGAAAGCCTCGGGCGGGGTTTCGGATTGCCGTTGACAAGGCGGATTCGAACGGCCATAACCCGCCCCGAAATTCGCGCCAGTCGGTCAGCGGGTTTCACTCGGCCACACAGACGTTTGGTCGACTTCGTCGGGTGTTCCCGGAGGGGTGCCCGAGTGGTTAAAGGGGACGGACTGTAAATCCGTTGGCTCAGCCTACGTTGGTTCGAATCCAACCCCCTCCACCACCCGATGAAGTCTGGGCATTTCGGCGTGCGGGTGTAGCTCAATGGTAGAGCAACAGCCTTCCAAGCTGATGACGAGGGTTCGATTCCCTTCACCCGCTCCAGTCGACTTGAACGTGCGTTGAGGCCGGGTGGACCTGGCAACCGTGGTGGCGAGGACCTTTCCGTCGGGCCGTTGACCGGCCGATCCCATTCTGAAGCAGGACGAAAGAGCGACGTCGATGGCCAAGGAAAAGTTCGCGCGGACGAAGCCGCACTGCAACATCGGCACGATCGGTCACGTCGACCATGGCAAGACGTCGCTGACGGCGGCGATCACCAAGGTCCTGGCGGAGACGGGGGGTGCGACGTTCAAGGCGTACGACCAGATCGACGCGGCGCCGGAGGAGAAGGCGCGCGGCATCACGATCAACACGGCGCATGTGGAGTACGAGACGCAGAACCGTCACTACGCCCACGTGGACTGCCCGGGCCACGCCGACTACGTGAAGAACATGATCACCGGCGCGGCGCAGATGGACGGCGCGATCCTGGTGGTGTCGGCGGCCGACGGCCCGATGCCGCAGACGCGCGAGCA
>JAWLBM010000032.1:0-57270 GCA_041687675.1 Pleomorphomonas sp.
GCCCGGCTCGCCCGCGCGGCGGGGACGCCGCTCCTCGCCACCACCGACGCGCTCTACCACCACCCCGACCGCCGCCGCCTCGCCGACGTGGTGACCTGCATCCGCGAGCATGTGACGCTCGCCAGCGCCGGCCGCCGGCTCGCCGCCAACGCCGAGCGGCACCTGAAGCCGGAGGCCGAGATCCGCCGGCTCTACCGCGACCTGCCGGAGGCGGTGGACGAGGCGGCCCGGCTCCTCGCCCGGCTCGACTTCTCGCTCGACGAGCTTCGCTACGAGTACCCGGACGAGCCGACCGAGGGCCACCCGACGCCGCAGGCGGCGCTGGAGGCGCTCACCCTCGAGGGCGCCGCCCGCCGCTACCCGGACGGGGTGCCGGAGGCGGTCCGGGCGGCGATCCGGCACGAGTTCGCCATCATCGAGGAACTCGGCTACGCTCCCTACTTCCTCACCGTCCACGACATCGTCCGCTTCGCCCGCTCGCGCGGGATCCTCTGCCAGGGCCGCGGCTCGGCGGCGAACTCGGCGGTGTGCTTCTGCCTCGGCGTCACCGAGGTGGACCCCGCCCGCGGCGACCTGCTGTTCGAGCGCTTCATCAGCCCGGAGCGGCGCGAGCCGCCGGACATCGACGTCGACTTCGAGCACGAGCGGCGGGAGGAGGTGATCCAGTACATCTACGGGAAATACGGCCGCGAGCGCGCCGGCCTCGCCGCCACCGTGATCAGCTACCGGGCCCGCTCGGCGATCCGCGAGGTGGGCAAGGCCTTCGGCCTGTCGGACGACGCGGTCGGCGCGCTCTCCGGGCAGATCTGGGGCTGGTCGTCCACCTCCGTGACCGCGGACGAGGCCCGGCGCGCCGGCATCGACCCGGCCGACCGGTCGGTGACGGAGGCGCTTGCGCTCGCCCGCGAGCTGATCGGCTTTCCCCGCCACCTCTCCCAGCACGTCGGCGGCTTCGTCATCACCCGCGGCCGGCTCGACGAGGTGGTACCGATCGAGAACGCGGCGATGGAGGACCGCACCGTCATCGAGTGGGACAAGGACGACCTCGACGCCCTCGGCATCCTCAAGATCGACATCCTCGCCCTCGGCATGCTGACCGCCCTCTCCGGCGCGCTCGGGATGCTGCGCAAGGACTACGGCCGCGACCTCGCGCTCGCCACCATCCCGGCCGAGGACCCGGCGGTCTACGACATGCTCTGCCGGGCCGATTCCGTCGGCGTCTTCCAGGTCGAGAGCCGGGCGCAGATGACCATGCTGCCGAGGCTCCGCCCGCGCGCCTTCTACGACCTCGTGATCGAGGTGGCGATCGTGCGGCCGGGGCCGATCCAGGGCGACATGGTGCACCCCTATCTCCGCCGCCGGCAGGGGCTGGAGCCGGTCACCTATCCCTCGAGGGAGCTGGAGGCGGTGCTCGGCAAGACCCTCGGGGTGCCGCTGTTCCAGGAGCAGGCGATGCGCATCGCCATCGTCGCCGCCGGCTTCACCCCCTCGGAGGCGGACCGGCTGCGCCGGGCGATGGCGACCTTCCGCAAGGTCGGCACCATCGGCACCTTCCAGGAGAAGATGATCGAGGGCATGGCCCGCAACGGCTACGACCGGGCCTTCGCCGAGCGCTGCTTCCGCCAGATCGAGGGCTTCGGCGAGTACGGCTTCCCGGAGAGCCACGCGGCGAGCTTCGCGCTGCTGGTCTACGCCTCCGCCTGGCTGAAGGCGCGCTACCCGGACGTCTTCTGCGCGGCGCTGCTCAACGCCCAGCCGATGGGCTTCTACGCCCCGGCGCAGCTGGTGCGCGACGCCGCCGAGCACGGGGTGGAGGTGCGCCCGGTCGACGTCAACCACTCGGACTTCGACGCCACGCTCGAGCCCGGCCGGCGGGCGGCGGACCACCTCCACCCGCGCCACCGCGAGATGGCGGGCGTCGTCGAGGCCGAGCGGGCGGTGCGGCTCGGGCTTCGCCAGGTCAAGGGCGCGCGCGAGGAGGAGATGCGCCTCCTCGTCGCGCGGCGCGGCCGCGGCTACGACGGCGTGCGCGACGTCTGGCTGCGCACCGGCCTTCCCCGGGCGACGATCGAGCGGCTCGCCGACGCCGACGCCTTCCGCTCGGTCGGGCTCGACCGGCGGGCGGCGCTGTGGGCCGCGCGCGGGCTCGGCCGTACCGGGGCGGACGACGCGCTGCCGCTGTTCGCCGCCGTCGCGGGCGGCCCCTCGGGCGAGCCGGACGTCCGGCTGCCGCCGATGCCGCCCGGCGAGCACGTGGTCAACGACTACCGATTCCTCTCCCTGTCGCTGAAGGCGCACCCGGTCTCCTTCCTGCGCCCGCGGCTGGACGCCCGGCGGGTGGAGCGGGCCGAGCGCCTCGCGGTGCTGGCGAACGGGCGGACGGTGACAGTGGCCGGCCTCGTGCTGGTGCGCCAGCGGCCGGGGTCGGCGAACGGGGTCATCTTCATGACGCTGGAGGACGAGACCGGCGTCGCCAACGTGATCGTCTGGCCGAAGGTGTTCGAGCGGCTGCGCGGGGTGGTGATCGGCGCGCGGATGGTGGAGGTGACCGGCCGGCTGCAGCGGGAATCCGGCGTCATCCACGTGGTCGCCGAGGAGATGCGCGACGCGAGCGCCCTCCTCCGGACCCTCTCGCTCGACGCCGGCGACCTCGACGCGCTCGCCCGCGCCGACGAGGTGCGCCGGCCGGTACCGGACGGGCGCGGCGCCAAGGTCGCCCGGGCGACGAAGCCGCTGCCGGCGCCGACCCCGCCGCCCGCCGACGTCGCCGAGGCGGTCGGCCGCGGCGCGGCGCGCGCGGACCGCTTCATGCCCAGGGGGCGCAACTTCCGCTGAGGCGCGCGGCCGGATGCCGCGACCGCTGGACGGGCAAACCCGCGGCGGTAGATTACCCTGGGTCGCCGGCCGAACGCGCCGCCGCGTCGCCGCGCCCGCACCGACGCCGACCCGCGGCGGGCGCCGCGGCGCCGGCCATGACAGACGGACCGGTCTCTGCTAGCTAGAGGCGCTTCAGTCAGAGAGGACGGCCGCCGCGCGATGGAATTCGAGAAGGGCCCCAACGATCCGGCCACCAGGTCGGAGAACCCGCTGGTCAAGCTGGCGCTCGAGCTCGGCCCGCTCGGCGTGTTCTTCTTCGTCAACGCCCGCGCCGACATCTTCGCGGCCACCGCCGCCTTCATGGTGGCGATGGCGGTGTCGCTGTCGATCTCCTGGTGGCTGACCCGGCGGCTGGCGGTGATGCCGGTGGTGACCGGCGTGGTCGTGCTGGTGTTCGGCACCCTGACGCTGCTGCTGCAGGACGACACCTTCATCAAGATGAAGCCGACGATCGTCAACGGGCTGTTCGCCGCGGTGCTGCTCGGCGGCCTCGCCTTCGGCAAGGCGCTGCTCGGCTACGTCTTCGACAGCGCCTTCCACCTGACGGAGGAGGGCTGGCGCAAGCTGACGCTGCGCTGGGGCCTCTTCTTCGTGGTGCTGGCGGTGATCAACGAGGTGGTCTGGCGCACCCAGACGACGGACTTCTGGGTCGCCTTCAAGGTCTGGGGCATCCTGCCGCTGACGCTGGTCTTCTCGGCCGCGCAGCTGCCGCTGCTGACCCGCCACGCGATCGACCGCGACTGATCAGCCCTCGCGCTCGACGGGCACCTCGAACAGGCGCGAGGTGGAGGGCGTCGCCACCTCCTCGTAGAGCTCGGTGTCGTGGGTGAGGCCCGTCGCCGCCGCATCCACCGGCTTCGGCACGATCCAGCGCAGGCCGCCCCAGCCGCGACGGGCGGACTGGGCCTTCACCGCCTCCATGAGCGTGCGGCCGACCCCCTTGCCGCGATGCGCGGGCAGAACGTAGATGTCGTTGACCTGGCCGGTGCGCAGCCCGGTGATGGTGTCCGGCAGGTCGAAGAACATCACGAAGCCGACGAGGTCGCCGCCGTCGAAGGCGCCGATCACCTCGGCGGTGCGGTCGTTGGTCAGGAGCTCGGCGTAGTACTCGTCCGGCCGGCGCGGCGCTCCGCGGCGCATGGCCTGGGCGTAGGCGGCGATCAGCGGCGCCAGATGGTGGGCGTCCTTCTGGACGAGCGGCTTGGTGGTGACCGTCATGGAGCGTCGTCTCCGCCGTAGGGACCCTGTCCTGCGATAGGGCGCGATCCGCGTCGCCCCGTCATGGCCGGGTAGCCGCCCGGCCGGCGCAAGTCAACGGGGGACGTGCAGGGCGCGCCGCCCGGCCGGGGATCGAAGCGGGTCATGGCGCCGGGGCCGCGGCCCCGGCAGGCTGCGCCGGACAGCAGAGCGGCGGGAGGCCGACGATGTTCTGGAGGAGAAGGCTGCTGCTCGCCGGGCTCGGCGGCCTCGTCGCCGCCGGGGGGATCGGCGCCCTCGCCGCCGCCCGGTCGTTCCGGGCGGCGATGGCGACGGCCGAGGCCCGCGTCTCCACCGGCAGCCGGACGATCCCCACCCGATTCGGCGCGCTGGAATACGCCGACGCCGGCGAGGGCCCGGCGGTGCTGATGATCCACGGCACGGGCGGCGGGTTCGACCAGGGCCTTGCCTTCGGCCGGCCGCTGGTGGAGGCCGGCTACCGCCTGATCGCCCCGTCCCGCTTCGGCTACCTCGGCAGCGACCTTCCCGACGACCCCGGGCCCGAGGCCCAGGCCGACGCCTTCGTCGAGCTTCTCGACCACCTCGGGCTGCCGGCCGTCGCGGCGGTCGGCGGCTCGGCCGGGGCGCTCTCGGCGATCGCCTTCGCCATTCGCCATCCGTCCCGCTGCGCCGCGCTGGTCGCCGTGGTCCCGGCCACCTACGCGCCGGCCCGGCCCACGGCCGAGCCGATGTCGCCGACCGCCGCCGCGGCCCTCGAGGCGATGCTCCGCTCCGACCTCCTGTTCTGGCTCGCGACGACACTAGCGGAGGACCGCATGATCGGCACGGTGCTCGCCACCGACCCGGCGCTGGTGCGCGCGGCCTCGCCGACCGAGCGCGAGCGCGTCCTCGCCATTCTCCGCGAGATCCTGCCCGTCTCGCGGCGCACCGACGGCTTCCTCGCCGACGCGGCGCGCACCGCCGATCCCGCGCCGGTCGACCTTGCGGCGATCCGCGCGCCGACGCTCGCGGTCTCCTTCGCCGACGACCGGTTCGGCACCTTCGACGCCGCCCGCCACATCGCCGGGGCGGTGCCCGGCGCCCGCTTCCTCGGCTGGCCGCGGGGCGGCCACGTCTACGTCGGCCACGAGGCGGAGATGTTCGCCGGGATCGTCGACTTCCTCGCCGACACGGGCTGGCGGCCGCGTCCGCCCGGCAGTTCGAACTGACCGGCCGCTCCGGCCGTTGGTCTGCGAATGATCGCCCCATGCGGGACGCGGCGGCACTTTACGCCGGCGCGCGCAGCGGCGAGATTGGGACCGAAACCACGAAGCGGGACAGCGGCATGCCGGCGATCAACTATCTCACCACCATCCACCTCGGCGAGGGCTCGGCCGGGCTGCTTCCTTCGGAGTGCGAGCGGCTCGGGGTGTCGCGGCCGCTGCTGGTGACCGACCGGGGCGTGCGGGCGGCCGGCCTCATCGAGCGGGTGCCGGGCGCCGCCGACATGGTCGTCTTCGACGCGACGCCGTCGAACCCGACCGAGACCGCCGTGCGCGAGGCGGTGGCGATCTACCAGGCCTCGGGCTGCGACGGCGTGGTGGCGGTCGGCGGCGGCTCCTCGATCGACCTTGCCAAGGGCGTCGCGCTCGCGGCCACGCACGACGGCCCGCTGGCGCGCTACGCCCTTGTCGAGGGCGGGCTCGCCCGGATCACGGCCGCGATGGCGCCGGTCATCGCGGTCCCGACCACCGCCGGCACCGGCAGCGAGGTCGGACGGGCGGCGATCCTCATCCTCGACGACGGCCGCAAGCTGGCGATCCTGTCGCCCCATGTGATCCCGAAGTCGGCGATCTGCGATCCCGTGCTGACCTGGCGGCTGCCGGCGGGTCTGACCGCCGCGACGGGCATGGACGCCATCTCGCACTGCCTCGAGACCTTCATGGCGCCGGCCTTCAACCCGCCGGCGGACGCCATCGCGCTCGACGGGCTGACCCGCGGCTGGCGCTCGATCGCCCGGGCGGTCGAGGCGCCCGACGACCGCGCGGCCCGGCTCGACATGATGACGGCGTCGCTGGAGGGCGCCATGGCGTTCCAGAAGGGCCTCGGCTGCGTGCACAGCCTCAGCCACGCCCTCGGCGGGATGAACCCGGCCCTGCACCACGGCACCCTCAACGCGGTGCTGCTGCCGGCGGTGATCCGCTTCAACGCGGTCTCGCCGAGCTTCGCGGCGGAAAACAAGCTTGCGCGGATGGCGGCGGCGATGGGCGTCGAGGCGGACGGCGAGGCGATCGCGACGGCGGTGGCCGGCCTCAACCGGCGGCTCGGGCTGCCCTCCGGGCTCGGCGACCTGGGCGTCCGCGAGGAGGCGATCCCCAGGCTGGTCGCGGGCGCGCTCGCCGACCATTGCCACGGCACCAACCCGCGCACGGCCTCGGCCGACGACTACCGCGACCTGATCCTCGCCTCGATGTGACCCGGCCCGCCAGGGGCCGATATGGAACATACATTCCATTTTTGGCAGCCGGCGAACATCCGGCTTGAATGCGGCGGGCGGCTGTGACAGGCTCGCCGGTGTCGGCCGGATGCGGGAGGCGCCGGCGGGGCGGAGGATGTCCCGCGCCGCGCCTCGGTCCCGAGGATGCCGGCAGGTGAGGTCGCCATGTCCGCCGTCGTCGAGAGCCCGGCCGTTTATCCCAGAGATTACAGCCTCACGGGGCCGCTCAACGAACGCGCCCGCCAGATCGGCCTCGCCAACGCCGAATGGTACCGCTCGCCGATCCCGCGCGCCCGGATGAAGGAGCTGATGCAGCGCTCCGACGGGCCGGCGACGCGCGACACCCTCCTCTGGATCGGCGGAATGATCGTCACCGGCGGCCTCGGTGCGGTGTTCTGGGGCAGCTGGATCGCGGCCCCCTTCTTCCTGGTCTACGGCGTGCTCTACGGTTCCGGCGGCGACAGCCGCTGGCACGAATGCGGCCACGGCACCGCGTTCCGGACGCAGTGGAAGAACGACGCGGTCTACCAGCTCGCCTCCTTCCTGATGATCCGCAACCCGACGGTGTGGCGCTGGAGCCACTCGCGCCACCACACCGACACCATCATCGTCGGCCGCGACCCGGAGATCGTGGCGATGCGGCCGCCGGATGTCGCGCGGGTGCTTCTCAACGTCTTCGGCATCCTCGACGTGCCGAAGTCGCTCGCGGCGATGCTGCGCCATGCCGCCGGGCGGCTCGACGGCGAGGAGCGCGACTTCATCCCCGAAGCCGAGTGGCCGAAGGTGTACCGCGTCGCCCGGGTCTGGACCGCCATCTATGCCGCGGTCGCCGCGCTCTGCCTCGCCACCGGCTCGATTCTGCCGGCCATGCTCGTCGGCCTGCCGCGGATGTACGGGGCCTGGCACCACGTCCTCACCGGCCTCACCCAGCACGTCGGCCTCGCCGAGGACGTGCTCGACCACCGGCTCAACTGCCGGACCATGTACATCAACCCGTTCAGCCGCTTCGTCTACTGGAACATGAACTACCACGTGGAGCACCACATGTTCCCGATGGTGCCGTACCACCGCCTGCCGGAGCTGCACCGGGAGATCCAGGCCGATTGCCCGCCGCCCTACCACGGCTTCTGGGCCTGCTACCGCGAGATCATCCCGACGCTCATGAGGCAGCTGAGGGATCCCACCCACTTCGTCCGCCGCGAGCTGCCGCCGACCGCCCGGCCGACGCCGCCGCTCCCCTCCGGCGCGGTCGGCTGACCGCCCGCCGCGCCGCCCGACCGCAAGCCGAAAAGGGGCAAGCGATGCCGCGCAGGAAACCGACGGTCCTCGACGTCCGGATGAACAAGGGCAGGTACCTCTACTCCATGCTGCGGGTGGAGACCCGGGACGAGCTCGCCGCCGCCGAGGAGGCCGGGATCGACATGGTCTCGGTGCCGCCGGAGCTGCTGCTCGACCCGTGCTTCCGCGACGTCGCGCCCTCCGTCTTCGCCGTCCCCGGCGTCGCGCTCTACGATGGCGGGACCACCGACGACACGCTCCGCTGGGCGTTCCGGATGATGAGCGCGGGCGCCGACGCGGTCTATTGCGCGGCCTCGTTCCAGACCGTCCGCCGGCTCGCCGACGAGGGCGTGCCGGTGATCGGCCACACCGGTCTGATCCCCTCCAAGTGTACCTGGACCGGCGGCTTCAGGGCGGTGGGCAAGACCGCCGAGAGCGCCATGGAGATCTGGCGCATGGTGAAGCGCTACGAGGAGGCCGGGGCGTTCGGGGCGGAGATCGAGGTGGTGCCGCCGGACGTCGCCGCCGAGATCTCGAAGCGCACGCCGCTGTTCATGATCTCGATGGGTTCGGGAACCGGCTGCGACGCCCAGTACCTCTTCTCCTGCGACGTGCTCGGCGAGACCCGCGGCCACGTGCCGCGCCATGCCCGGGTCTACCGGAACTTCGCCGCCGAGCGGGACCGGCTGCAGCGCGAGCGCGTCGCCGCCTTCCGCGAGTATCACGCGGACGTCCAGAGCGGCGCCTTCCCGCAGCCCGGGGAGATGGTCGCCGCCGGCGCCGGCGAGTTCGAGCGCTTCCGGGCGATGCTGGACGGCTGACAGCGCCAAGGCCGCGGAGCGGGCCGAGGCCGCGGCGGATGTTGCGAATCCGGGCTCGTTTCGGCGAGAGTGCGGCGTCGGATCCGCCGCTGGAGCATGCCATGCCGCTTCGTCTCGCCGCCATCGCCGCGCTCGCCGCCTCCCTCGCCCTGGCAGCCTGCGCCAACACCGTCCGCGGCGTCGGCCAGGACCTCAAGGACACCGGCAACGCCGTCGCCGACGTGGTGAGCTGAGCGGCCGCGGCCCGGTCCCCGCCCCGCCGCCGCAGGCGCGCCGGGAACCGCCACATGCCCGCCACGGTTTCCGCCCAGACGACGGGGCGGAGTGAAAGAGCGATGGCGAAGGCGAGAGGTCGCCCCCCCACCAGGCGGGACTGGCTGTTCGAACCGATGCAGGACGTCCCCGCCGGCGATGCGCCCCGCGCCGACGAGGGCGCGGGCGGCGGATCGCCGTCCGCTGCGCCCGATGCGCCCCGGCGCGGCCGCAAGGGTTCGGACTCGTCGAGGACCGGCGGGCCGGGCCGGCGTCCCCGGGCGGGCGGCGGACGGTCACGCTCCGCGGCGGCGGCGACCGCGGCCGCTGCGGCCCCGCCCGAGATGGGCGGCCCGGCGGACGCAAAGCCTGCGGTGGGCGAATCGCACCCGGGCCCCCGGCCGCCTGCGGGATTCGACCCGGAGGCGCCCAGGCCGATCCGGTTCATCGACGTGACCCCGCCGCTGGCAGCCCCGCCACCGCACGGCCGCAGGACCCGGAGGATCGTCGCCATCGCCCTCGTCGGGATCGCCGTCGGCGCCGCCGGATACGCCGGCTATGCCGTCCTCGTCGAGCAGGCGGGAGCGCCGGAGACCCGGCTGACCTCTCTCCCCGGATCGCCGGCCGACCCGGCGCCGGAGCCGTCGGAGGTGGCCGGCGAGCGGAGCGCCGCTCCGGCCGGGTCCGACGGCGGGATCCGCATCGTCGGACCGCCGCTGCCGGACGGCCTCGCGGGGCGGGAGCCGCTGCCGGCGGATCCCCCGCCTGCGGCGATCGAGCCGCCGGCCCCCGGGTCGGCCGGTCCCGATCCGTTCCTCGCCGAACAGCGTGCGGACGACAGAGCCGGCCCCGATCCCTCTGCCCCTCCTCCACCGCCCCCCGCCCGCCGGTCCCGGCGGGCGGAGACGGACATGCAGCCGGACCCGTTCGACGTCGACGAGACCGGCAGCCTGGCGTCCGGGGCGCCGTCACCGTCCGGGGCGCCGGTCGCCGCGCTGGAGCCGCCGCTCCCGGACGACGCCGCACCCGCCGACGCCGCGGGCGCACCAACCCGGCTGATCGTGCACGTGCCCTTCGCCAACGGCGAGGACGCCCCGGCCGGCCTCAGGCAGGCGCTCGGCGACCTCACCGCCGACGTCGAGACGCGGGTCGTCGCGGCCGGGCCGCGGGTGAGCGGGGTCCGCTACTTCCATCCGGAGGACCGGGAAGCGGCCCAGGCCGCCCGCAGGGCCGTCGCCGCCGCCGAGGGCGACTGGGAGGTCGGGCTCGACGACTTCACCTCCTACCGGCCGCTGCCGCGCCGCGGCACCATCGAGATCTGGCTGAAGCCGGACCGCTGAGCCGCCGGCCGGCGCCGTGCCGCAGAACGGATGCGTCCGTGGTTCCCCTTAGGTTTTGTGCAGGAGCAGCCTTCGTTTCGTGCAGGAACGGCGGGCGCCTCGCCGGCTAGTGTCTCCTCGCGGCGCCCTTGGCGGGCATCGGCCGCGGGCCCCGGGATCGGGGCGGGGAGAGAGACGTCGGCATGAACGGCTTCACCTACGAGGCGCTGCCCGCGCGCGTGATCTTCGGCTTCGGCACCTTCGGCCGATTGCCGGACGAGGTCGCGCGGATGGGGCTGCAGCGCGCGCTGGTGCTGGCGACGCCGCAGCAGGCCGACGAGGCCGGCCGCATCGCCGCGACGCTCGGCGCCCGCTCGGTCGGCGCCTTCTGCGAGGCGGCGATGCACACCCCGGTGGAGGTGACGGAACGGGCGCTGGAGGTGGTGCAGAAGCGCCGGGTGGACGGCCTCGTCGCCGTCGGCGGCGGCTCCACCACGGGCCTTGCCAAGGCGATCGCCCTGCGCACCGACCTGCCGCAGATCGTCGTCCCCACCACCTACGCCGGGTCGGAGATGACGCCGATCATCGGCGAGACGCGCGACGGGCTGAAGACCACCCAGCGCACCCTCAAGGTGCTGCCGGAGGTGGTCATCTACGACGTGGACCTCACGCTGACCCTTTCCGCAGGCCTCACCGGAACCTCCGGCATCAACGCCATCGCCCATGCGGTGGAGGCGCTCTACGCCCGCGACGCCAACCCGATCGTGTCGCTGATGGCCGAGGAGGGGATCGCCCGGCTCGCCTGCGCCCTGCCGAAGATCGCGACCGACCCGCTCGACCGGGCGGCGCGCTCGGATGCGCTCTACGGCGCCTTCCTCTGCGGCGTCTGCCTCGGCTCCGTCGGCATGGCGCTGCACCACAAGCTCTGCCACACGCTGGGCGGCAGCTTCGACCTGCCGCATGCGGAGACCCACACGGTCGTGCTGCCGCACGCGCTCGCCTACAACGCCCCGGCCGCCGGTCCCGCCGTCGCGCGGATCGCGCGGGCGCTCGGGACCGACCGGCCGGCGAAGGCGCTCCACGATCTCGCCGGCAAGGTCGGCGCGCCGCGCTCGCTGAAGGACCTCGGGATGCCGCGCGAGGGCATCGGGCGGGCGGCCGACCTCGCCCTCGCCAATCCCTACTGGAACCCGCGCCCGCTGGAGCGCGAGGCCATCCGCGACCTGATCGCCAGGGCCTGGGAGGGCCTGGAGCCCGCCGGCTGAGCGCCGGCCGAGACGATGCGCGCCGTCCCCGGGAGGAGGGCGCTGGAACGAGACGAGAGGGGAGGAGACCCGATGAGACGACAGATCCATGGCCGCGGGCTTTCGCGGCGCAGCTTCCTGAGGACCACCGCCGCCGCCGGCGCCGCCGCCGCCGCCACCCCGCTGTTCGCGCCGGCGGTGCGGGCGGCCGGGACCATCCGCCTCGGCTACGTCAGCCCGCAGACCGGGCCCCTCGCCGCCTTTGCCGAGGCCGACGACTTCATCATCGGCAACTTCCTCGACAGCGTGAAGGGCGGCCTCGACATCGGCGGCTCCAACTACACGGTCGAGGTGATCGTCAAGGACAGCCAGTCGAACCCGAACCGCGCGGCGGAGGTGGCCAAGGAACTGATCGTCGACGACGGGATCGACATCATGCTGGTCGCCTCGACGCCGGAGACCACCAACCCGGTGTCCACCCAGTGCGAGATCGAGGAGGTGCCCTGCATCTCCACCGTGGCGCCCTGGCAGCCCTACTTCATCGGCCGGCAGGGCAACCCCGGCGACCCGTCCACCTGGGCGCCGTTCAACAACACCTTCCACTTCCTCTGGGGGCTGGAGGACGTCATCTCCGTCTTCACCAACATGTGGGGACAGCTCGAGACCAACAGGTCGGTCGGCGGACTCTTCCCCAACGACGGCGACGGCAACGCCTGGGGCGACCCGGTGGTCGGCTTCCCGCCGTTGCTGGAGAAGCTCGGCTACCGGCTCACCGACCCCGGCCGCTACCAGAACCTCACCGACGACTTCTCCGCCCAGATCTCCGCCTTCCGCGACGCGGAGGTGGAGATCCTGACGGGCGTCGTCATCCCGCCGGACTTCACCACCTTCTGGACCCAGGCGAGCCAGCGCGGCTTCAGGCCGAAGGCGGCGTCGATCGGCAAGGCGATCCTGTTCCCGGTCGCGGTGGAGGCGCTCGGCGAGGCCGGCCACAACCTCTCCTCCGAGGTCTGGTGGAGCCCCTCGCACCCGTTCAAATCCTCGCTGAACGGCCTTTCCGCCGGCGAGGTCGCCAGCGCCTACCAGGAGGCGACCGGCCGGCAGTGGACCCAGCCGATCGGCTTCGCCCACGCGCTGTTCGAACTCGCCGTCGACGCGCTGAAGCGCTCCGCCGATCCGACCGACCCGGCCGCCAACGTCGAGGCGATCGGCGCGGCGGACCTTGAGACCATCGTCGGGCCGCTGAAGTTCAACCAGGAGAACGTGCCGCCCTTCGCCCGCAAGAACGTCGCCAAGACGCCGCTGGTCGGCGGCCAGTGGAAGCTCAGGGACGGCGGCGCCTACGAGATCGTCGTCACCGACAACCAGACCGCGCCGGAGATCCCCGTGGCCGCGGCCATGGAGCCGATCTCCTGACGAACAGGCTCCAGCGGCCCGGGCGGCACCCGCCCGGGCCCCGCATGCGCGACGGCGCGCGGGCCGGCCCGGCCCGCGTCGGCCCGTCTTCGCCCTCCCCCCGGACCGGATGGTGGCCCGACCGATGCTGCTGGAACTCGAAAGCCTCAGGAAGTCCTACGGCTCGCTGGTGGTGACCGACGACCTCTCGCTGTCCGTCGCGGAGGGCGAGGCGCTCGGCGTCATCGGCCCGAACGGGGCCGGCAAGACCACCCTGTTCGCGCTGGTCACCGGCGCGGTGCGCGCCGACCAGGGCCGCATCCGGCTCGACGGGCGCGACGTCACCGGCCTTGCCGCCGAGCGGCGCTGCACCGCCGGCATCTGCCGCTCGCACCAGGTGCCGCATCCCTTCGAGAAGCTGACCGTGTTCGAGAACCTGCTCGTCGCCGCCTGCTTCGGCCAGGGGCGGCGCGAGGCGGAGGTGGTGGACTGGTGCGGCCACGTCCTCGACCTCACCGGCCTCCTCGGCAAGGCGAACCGCCTCGGCGGCCAGCTCACCCTGCTCGACCGCAAGCGCCTCGAGATGGCCCGCGCGCTCGCCACCCGGCCGCGGCTGCTGCTCCTCGACGAGATCGCCGGCGGGCTCACCGAGGGCGAGTGCCACGAGCTGGTCGAGACCATCTGCACCGTCCACCGGAGCGGCACCACCATCGTCTGGATCGAGCACATCGTCCACGCCCTGCTCGCGGTGGTCGGGCGGCTTGTGGTGCTCAACTTCGGCCGGCTGATCGCCGAGGGCGAGCCGCAGGCGGTGATGAACTCCCCCGAGGTGCGGGAGATCTACCTCGGCGCGCCGGCGTGAGGGGAGAGACGATGACCGCCCCCCTCCTCTCCGTCTCCGGCCTCGAGGCCCGCTACGGCGACTTCCAGGCCCTGTTCGGCATCGACCTCGAGGTGATGCCGGGCGAGACCGTCGCCATCATCGGCGCCAACGGCGCCGGCAAGAGCACCTTCCTGAAGGCGGTGACCGGCCTCCTCCCGGCCCGGCGCGAGGCGATCCGCTTCGCCGGCGAAGCGATCGGCGGCCTCGCCGCGCCGGAGGTGATGCGCCGCGGCATCGCCATGGTGCCGGAGGGGCGCAAGCTGTTCCCCTCGCTCACCGTGGAGGAGAACCTCCTCATCGGCGGCTGGGGCCGCACCGGCTCCGGGCGGTGGAGCCTCGACAGCCTCTACGGGCTCTTCCCGGTCCTGAAGGAGCGCCGGCGCAGCCCGGGGACGGCCCTCTCCGGCGGCCAGCAGCAGATGGTGGCGATCGGCCGGGCGCTGATCTCCAATCCGAAGCTCCTGCTCTGCGACGAGATCTCCCTCGGCCTCGCGCCGGTGGTGATTCGGGACATCTACGCCGCCCTGCCGGCGATCAAGGCCGAGGGCACCGCCATCGTCGTCGTCGAGCAGGACATCGTGAAGGCGATGGAGGTGGCCGACAGGGTCTACTGCTTCCAGGAGGGCCGCATGACCCTCGCCGGCCGGCCGTCCGAGCTCACCCGCGAAGCCATCCACGACGCCTATTTCGGGAGCTGACCGGCCATGACGCTCGTCTTCGACATCCTCGTCCAGGGTGCGCTGCTCGGCGGGCTCTACGCCCTCTTCGCCGCGGGACTGTCGCTGATCTTCGGGGTCATGCGGCTCGTCAACCTCGCCCACGGCGACCTGATCGTGCTCGCCGCCTTCCTGATCCTGGCGCTGACCGACCTCGCCGGCTTCGACCTCTGGTTCGCGGCGCTGCTGGTCCTTCCGGCGATGTTCGCGATCGGCTACCTCCTGCAGATCGGCCTCCTCGACCGGGTGCTCGGCAAGGACATCCTGCCGCCGCTGCTGATGACCTTCGGCCTTTCCATCATCATCCAGAACGCGCTGCTCGAGGGCTTCTCCGCGGACAGCCGCCGCCTGTCGGCCGGGGCGATCGAGACGGCGTCGATCCCGATCGCGCCCGGGATCGCCGTCGGCGTGATGCCGCTCGTCACATTCCTCGCCGCGGTGCTGGTGATCGTCGCCCTCAACCAGGTCTTCTACCGCACCGCCGTCGGCCGCGCCTTCCGCGCGGTCTCCGACGACCCGACGACGGCGCAGCTGATGGGGATCGACAATCGCAAGCTGTTCGCCCTCGCCATGGGCCTCGCCCTCGCCGTCTCGGCGATCGCCGCCCTCTTCCTCGGCATCCGCGCCAACTTCGACCCGACGATCGGGCCGGCGCGGCTGATCTTCGCCTTCGAGGCGGTGATCATCGGCGGCCTCGGCTCGCTGTGGGGCACCCTCGCCGGCGGCGTGGTGCTCGGCGTCGCCCAGACCCTCGGGGCGGCGATCAACCCGGAATGGCAGATCCTCGCCGGACATGTCGCCTTCCTGGTCGTGCTGGTGGTGCGCCCGCGCGGGCTGTTCCCGCGGGCGGTGGACTGAGGACGCGCCGATGACCGCCAGCCCCGCCCCCGCCCTGGTCGCGACCGGCCGCTACGCCGTCCGCACCCGGACCCGGCTCTCCACCGTCGCGGCGGTCGTCGCCGCGCTCCTCGTCGGCGTCCTCGCCGCGGTGCCGCTGTTCGCCGGCCGCGGCCTGGTGCAGGACCTCTTCTTCGTGCTGACCATGCTGGCGCTCGCCCAGTACTGGAACCTGCTCGCGGGCTTCGCGGGCCTCGTCTCCGTCGGCCAGCAGGCCTTCGTCGGCCTCGGCGCCTACGTTCTTTTCTGGCTCACCATCTCCGTCGGGCTCGACCCGGTCTCCGCGGTGGTCGTCTCCGCCGTCGTCACCTTCGTGATCGCGGTGCCGACCGCCTTCGTCGTGTTCCGACTGCGCGGCGCCTACTTCGCCATCGGCACCTGGGTGGTGGCGGAGGTGTTCCGCCTGGTGATGGCGCAGGTGAAGACGCTCGGCGGCGGCACCGGCACCTCGCTGCCGCGCGAGGTCACCAACGAGGCGGCGGTCGTGACCTTCGTCGCCGACCTCCTCGACCTGCGCGCCGCCGCCGCCCGCGACGTCGCCGCCTACTGGATGGCACTCGTCGTCACCGTGGCGACGGTGGTGCTGGTCTACCTGCTGCTCCGCTCGCGCCAGGGCCTCGCCCTCTCGGCGATCCGCGACAGCGAGACGGCGGCCGGCTCGGTCGGGGTCGACGCCTTCCGCACAAAGCTCGCCGTCTACCTGCTCGCCGCCTTCGGCACCGGCCTCGTCGGCGCGCTGGTCTACCTGCAGAAGGCCCGCATCTCGCCCGACGCCGCCTTCGCGGTGCTCGACTGGACCGCCTACGTCATCTTCATCGTGGTCATCGGCGGCATCGGCACCATCGAGGGGCCGATCGTCGGCGCCATCGTCTTCTTCGTGCTGCAGGACCAGCTGTCCCAGTTCGGCAGCTGGTACCTGATGCTGCTCGGCGCCATCGCCATCGCGGCGATGCTGTTCTTCCCCCGCGGCCTGTGGGGGACCTTCGCCGAGCGCTTCGACATCCACCTCTTCCCGATCCGCCGCCGCTTCGTCGTGCGGCCCGCCGCCCGCCCGGAGGAGGCGTCGCGGCCCGTCCCGCTCACCGGTCTCAAGGAGGAAACGCCATGATCGAAACGGACGTGCTCATCGTCGGCTCCGGCCCGGCCGGCTCGGCCGCGGCGCTGGCGCTGTCGACCTACGGCATCCGCAACATGGTCGTCACCAAGTACCGCTGGCTCGCCGACACCCCGCGCGCGCACATCACCAACCAGCGCACAATGGAGGTGCTGCGCGACCTCGGCGTCGAGGACCAGGCGATGATGCACGCGGTGCCGAACACGCTCATCGGCAACAACGTCTTCTGCACCTCGCTCGCCGGCGAGGAACTCGGCCGGCTCTACTCCTGGGGCAACCACCCGAGCCGGATGGCCGACTACGCCCTCGCCTCGCCGTCGATCATCTGCGACATCCCGCAGGACCTGATGGAGCCGGTGCTGTTCGGCAACGCCTGCGCCCGCGGCACCCGCGCCCGCTTCGACACCGAGTACCTGTCGCTCGAGCAGGACGCCGACGGCGTCACCGCCATGGTGCGCGACCGGCTCTCCGGGACCGAGTACCAGATCCGGGCGAAGTACCTGATCGGCGCCGACGGCGGCCGCTCCAAGGTGGCCGAGGACATCGGCCTGCCGATGCACGGCAAGATGGGCGTCGCCGGCTCGATGAACATCGTCTTCAGGGCGGACCTTTCCCGCTACGTCGCCCACCGGCCGAGCGTGCTCTACTGGGTGCTGCAGCCCGGCGCCAACATCGGCGGCATCGGCATGGGCCTCGTGCGCATGGTCCGGCCCTGGAACAAGTGGCTGATCGTCTGGGGCTACGACATCAACGACGCGCCGCCGGAGATGACCGACGAACTCGCCCGCGAGGTGGCCCACAACCTCATCGGCGACCACACCATCCCGATCGAGATCGAGAGCCATTCGCTGTGGACCGTCAACCACATGTACGCCAGGTCGAACACCCGCGGCCGGGTGTTCTGCATGGGCGACGCGGTGCACCGGCACCCGCCGTCCAACGGGCTCGGCTCCAACACCTCGATCCAGGACGCCTACAACCTCGCCTGGAAGCTCGCCTATGTGCTGAAGGGCCAGGCCGACCCGTCGCTGCTGGCGACCTACGACGTCGAGCGCTCGCCGGTGGCCGAGCAGATCGTCGAGCGGGCCAACAAGTCGATCGGCGAGTTCGGGCCGATCTTCGAGAGCCTCGGGCTCCTCTCCACCACCGACCCGGAGCAGATGAAGCGCAACATGGAGGCGCGCAAGGCGGCGACGCCGGAGGCGGCCGAGCAGCGCGAGAAGCTGCGCCGCGCGATCGCCTTCAAGTCCTACGAGTTCAACTGCCACGGGGTCGAGATGAACCAGCGCTACCGCTCCGAGGCCGTGGTGCCGGACGGAACGCCCGAGCCCGACTGGCGGCGCGACCCGGAGCTCTACTATCAGGCCACCACATGGCCCGGCGCGCGGCTGCCGCACGTCTGGGTCGAGCGCCGGGGCGAGCGCGTCTCGACGCTGGACGTCGTCGGCAAGGGGCGATTCACCCTGCTCACCGGCATCGGCGGCGAGGCCTGGGTGGAGGCGGCGACGGCCGTCTCGGCCTCGACCGGCGTCGAGGTCGAGGCGCTGGTGATCGGGCCGGGGCGCGACCTCCATGATATCTTCGGCGACTGGGCCGAGGCGCGCGAGACCTCGGAGACCGGCTGCGTGCTCGTCCGCCCGGACCAGCACGTCGCCTGGCGGGCCGAAGCCGTCTCGGCGAACGCCGCCGGCGACCTCGAGGCGGCGCTACTCAGCGTGCTCGGGCGCGCCCGCCCCGCCGCCGCCGCGGCGGCCGAATGACAGGGAGGAGCGAAATGACCGCGCTTTCGACAGAGGCCCGCCCGCACGCCTACTTCAGCGAGGAAAACTCGGCCGAGGTGGTGATCGCCCGCATGGACGCCATGCAGGACCAGCGGCTCAAGGAGGTGATGACGGCGGCGATCCGGCACCTCCACGCCTTCGTCAAGGAGGTGGAGCCGACCAATGAGGAGTGGATGGCGGCGATCGAGTTCCTGACCAAGACCGGGCAGATGTGCAGCGAGTGGCGGCAGGAGTGGATCCTGCTCTCCGACGTGCTCGGCGTCTCCATGCTCGTCGACGCCATCAACAACCGCAGGCCCTCGGGCGCCACCGAGACGACGGTGCTCGGGCCCTTCCACGTCTCCGACGCGCCGCGCTACGACAACGGCGCGAACATCTGCCTCGACGGCAAGGGCGAGCCGCTGGTGGTCTCCGGCCGGGTGACCGACACCGAGGGGCGGCCGGTGGCCGGGGCGCTGCTCGACGTCTGGCAGGCCAACGACGAGGGCTTCTACGACGTGCAGCAGAAGGGCCTGCAGCCGGACATGAACCTGCGCGGCGTGTTCGCCACCGACGCCGACGGGCGCTACTGGTTCCGCTCGGTGAAGCCGCGCTTCTACCCGATCCCGGACGACGGCCCGGTCGGGCAGATGCTGGAGCGGCTGGAGCGGCATCCCTTCCGCCCGGCCCACATCCACTTCATCGTCGGCGCCGACGGCTACGAGCCGATCACCACCCACATCTTCACGCCGGACTGCCCCTACCTCGACTCCGACGCGGTGTTCGGCGTCAAGGAGAGCCTGATCGCCGACTTCCGGAAGGTGGACGACCCGGCGCGGGCGGAGGAGCTCGGCGTTGCGAACCCCTTCCACGCGGTCACGTGGGATTTCGTGCTCGCCCGGCGCCCTTCGGCCTCCAGCGGGTGAGCAGCCCGGCGTTGGTGACGACCGACACCGAGGAGAGCGCCATCGCGGCCCCGGCGACGGCCGGGGTCAGGAGGCCCGAGGCGGCGAGCGGGATGCCGACCACGTTGTAGACGAAGGCCCAGAAGAGGTTCTGGCGGATCTTCGCCGCCGTCGCCGCGGCGATGTCGAGCGCCGCCGGCACCAGCCGCGGGTCGGGCCGCATCAGGGTAATGCCGGCGGTCTCCATGGCGACGTCGGTGCCGGTGCCCATGGCGATGCCGACGTCCGCGGCGGCGAGCGCCGGCGCGTCGTTGACGCCGTCGCCGACCATGGCGACCACCTTGCCCTCGCGCTTCAACGCATCCACGGCGGCGGACTTCTCCGCCGGCTTCACCGGCCCCTGCCAGCCGTCGAGGCCGAGGTCGCCGGCGACGGCGCGGGCCACGCCGGCGTGGTCGCCGGTGAGCATGCGGGTGGAGATCCCGCGCCGCCGGAGTTCGTCCACCGCCTCGCGCGCCTCCGGCCGGACCGGGTCGGCGAGGGCGACGAGGCCGGTGACGCGGCCGGCGCGGGCGACCGCCACCACGGTCTTCGCCTCGCCCTCGAGCCGGACCACCTCCGCCCCGAGCGCCCCGGCGTCGATGCCCCGCTCTTCGAGGAAGGCCCGGTTGCCGACGAGCACCTGCTCGCCGCCGACCTCGGCCTCGACGCCGCGGCCGGTGGTCGAGCGGAAGCGGGTCGCCGGCGCCGGCTCGATCCCCTCCTCGCGGGCGGCGGCGACCACCGCGCGGGCGAGCGGATGCTCCGACAGCGCCTGCACCGCGGCGGCGTCCGCGAGCACGCCCCGCCGGTCGGACCCGGCCGCCGGCACGAGGTCGACGATGGCCGGGCGGCCGGCGGTCAGCGTGCCGGTCTTGTCGAACAGCACCGCCGAGACGCCGGCGGCGCGCTCCAGCGTCTCGATGTCCTTGATGAGGATGCCGGCCTTGGCCGCCGCGCCGGTGCCGGCGACGAGGGCGGTCGGGGTGGCGAGGCCGAGGGCGCAGGGGCAGGCGATGACCAGCACCGACACGGCCGCCACCAGCGCCGCCTCGAGCCCGCCGCCGGCGAGCATCCAGGCGGCGAAGGTGAGGGCCGCGATCACCACCACCACCGGGACGAACACCGCCGAGACCCGGTCGACCAGCCGCTGCACCGGCGCCTTGCCGCTCTGGGCGTTCTCAACGAGGCGGGTGATGCGGGCGAGGGTGGTGTCGTCGCCGGCGGCGGTGACGCGGAGCGTCAGCGCCCCCTCGCCGTTGATCGCGCCGGTGATCGCCGGCTCGCCGGGGCCGCGGGCGACGGGCACGCTCTCGCCGGTGACGAGGCTCTCGTCGAGGTGGCTGTCGCCCTCGACGATCTCGCCGTCGGCGGGCACGCGCTCGCCCGGGCGGACGAGGACGAGGTCGCCGCGGGCGAGCGCCTCGACGCCGACCACCTCCTCGCGGCCGCCGACGAGGCGCGTCGCCTGCTCGGGGCGCAGGGCCATCAGCGCGCGGACGGCGGCGGTGGTGCCGGCCTTGGCCCGCTCCTCGATCAGCTTGCCGAACAGCACCAGCGTCAGGATCGCCGCCGAGGCCTCGAAGTAGAGGTGGCCGGCGGCCATGTGGCCGAGGGTCAGCACCATCACCGCCGAGTAGCCGAAGGCGACCGTGGTGCCGAGCGCGACCAGCACGTCCATGTTGGCCGAGCCGCCGCGCAGCGCCGCGTAGGCGCCCTTGTAGAAGCGCCAGCCCGCGACCGCCTGGACGATGCCGGCGAGCACGAACTCCGTCCACGGGCTCATGATGTGGCCGACGCCGAAGGGCATCAGCGCCATCTGCACGAGGAAGGGAAGGGTGAGCAGCGCCGAGACGGCGAAGACCACCAGCAGGCGCCGCCCTGCCGCCCGCCGCGCCGCCGCCTCCGCCTCGCGCCGGCGGCGCGCCTCGGCGGGATCGGCGGCGCGAGGGCTCGCCTCGTAGCCGGCCCGCTCGACGGCGGCGACGACCGCCGCCGGATCGGCGCCGGGCTCCAGCGTCACGTCCGCCCGCTCCAGCGCGAGGTTCACCCGCGCCTCGCGCACGCCCTCCGTGCGAGACAGCACCTTCTCGACGCGGGCCGAACAGGCCGCGCAGGTCATCCCTCGGATGTCGAACACCGCAGCCTCGGCGGCAGGCGCGGAGGCCTCGGGCGGGTGGTCGAGCGGGCGGGTCATGGGCGCGGGTCCGGTGAATGGTCCCCGACAGGTAGGTGATCCGGGGGGCGGGGGGAAGGTGGGAGAGTCGCGGATGGGCAGGAATGGGCCTGTCCTGCGTTCGTCTAGAGCATATTCCGTTCAGATCGAACCGATCTGAACGACAAGAATATGCTCAAGCTTTGAACCTGGAGCGATTTCTCGTCGATCAGGTGATTCCACCTGATCGGAAAGCGCTCTAGTCCTGGAGGCGCCCGAACGCGGCGGTTACCGTCTCGATCGGCAAGAACAGCGTCCTGCTATCGCCGGGATATTCGATGAACTCGGCGCAGCGCAGATAAAACCGTTTCGCCGCGTCGTCCTTGGCCTGGACCAGCACGGCGGCCATCCCGATGCTCCGGGAAGCCATTGCGATCCGGCGCAGCCCGTCGGCGAGCATGTCGGCGCCGAGACCCTTCCCCGTGTGATCCCGGTCCACCGCCAAGCGGCCGATGATGGAGACCGGCACCGCGTCCGGCGCGTTGCGTCGGACGCGGCCGGGGGGGGGCGGGGGCGGCCCCCCCCCCCCCCCCCAAAAAAAGTATTCGGCCGGGGGCGGCCGCGCGCTCGACCGCCCCGGCCGAGATACAATAGTAGGCGACCACCTGGTCGCCGCGACAGGCAACATAGGTGCGCGAAAAGCGGCTCTCGTTCCTGAGGGCCCGGTGGCGGAGCCAGTCGTTCAGCGCCGGTTCGCCACAGTCGAAGCGCGAGAGGTCATGGTCCGGGCGGATCGGTTCGGGCGCGGAGAGGGCGCGCGCCGGGCCCGCCGGTTCCTCGTCTACTTCCGCCATGCCGGCGCCCGGCCCAGCAGCGATCGCAACCGCGGTCCCGGCGCGGGCGGATGGTCCAGCGCGTGGACGAATGCGTCGTAGCGATCGGAATCCAATGCGAAGAGACGCTGGTCGAGAAGCACATCGATCGCCTGGCGTCGCGCGCTGTCGACCATGAACTCCGTCCGCGTCTTGCCGAGGATCGCGGCGGCCTCATCGATCAGGCGGCGCGTGTCCGTCTCGATACGCAGATTGATGCTGCCCTTGGGGTCGGCGCCCGAGGGGCGCTCGGCCGCCTTGGCGGCCGGCGGGTCGACCGGTCCGACTGAGAGAGAACGCGCCTTCGTCATGACGCGAATGTGGCGCTGCGTATCCACAGTGTCAATACGATTGCCTCTGTCGAACCTCGCTTTGACACGATGCGCTGCCGCCCGGCCCTCGCCCCGTGCCCCCCTACCCCAAATCCCCCACGTCGAACCGCGCCACGTCCGCCAGCAGCTCCACCATCGCCCGCGCCGCATGGTCCAGCGACGCGCGGCCCTTTTCGGCCGTCGCGGCGGCGGCGTTGCCGACGGCGCCCTTGGGGTTGAGGTCCTGGGCCTTCCAGCCGAACTGGACGGGGCCGTGGGCGCGGAGGTGGGCCATCTCGGCGGCGAGCCGCTGCTGGGTGGAGCGGAAGTCCTCGGCGAGGTCCATGCGGACGAGGTCGGGACGCAGGTGGAGCAGGATCGAGGTCTCCACGTCGCCGCCGTGGATGCCGTAGGCGAACTCCCCGGGCGGGAAGACGCCCTCCGGCTGGCCGAAGCGGGCCCAGGCGGTGGCGACGCAGAGCATGCCGTGGCGGATCCTGAGCTCGCGGGCGACGATGTCCATGATCGGCACGTTGCCGCCGTGCGAGGTGACGATCACCAGCCTGGCGACGCCGGCCCGGGCGACGCTGTCGCCGATGTCGAGCCAGGCGCGGGTGACGGTGTCCCAGTCGAGGGTCAGCGTGCCCGGGCTGTCGATGTGCTCGTTGGACTTGCCCACCGCCTGGACGGGCAGGAAGGTGACCGGCAGGTCGTCCGGCAACAGCTCGATCACCCGCGCCACCTCGCCCTCGGCGATCAGCGTGTCGGTGGCGAGCGGCAGGTGCGGCCCGTGCTGCTCGATCGCGGCGACGGGGAGCACGGCGATCCAGCGCGAGGTGTCGGCGCCGGCGAGGTCGAAGGTGGTCATCTCCTGCCAGCGGCGGCGGGGAAGGCTGGTGGTCAAGGCGGTGGTCCTCGTCGTCTGTCGGGGCGGCCGGCGGCGGCGCCGGTCGCGGGAGTGCGGGCGCCGGGCGGGCCAGCCTAACGCGATCCGGGCCCGGGCGTCAGCGGGCCGTCGGCACCGCCTCCAGGAAGCGCCGGGCGGCCCGCCCGTGTTCATAGCGCAGCCGGGCGACGTCGACACCCCGCGCCGCACCGTCCTCCACCAGCCAGCGTCCCCTGACCATCACCCGGTCCGCCCGGTGGGCGCCGCAGAGGACCAGGGCGGCGAGCGGGTCGCCGGCGCCGGAGAAGCGCAGCTCGTCGAGGGTGAACATCGCAAGGTCCGCCTGCCGGCCGGCCTCGATGCGGCCGATGTCGTCGCGGCCGAGGCAGGCGGCGGAGCCCTCGGTGGCCCAGCGCAGCACGTCGAAATGGGTGACCGAGGCGGCGTCGTAGGCGAGCCGGCCGAGCATCAGCGCGTGGCGCACGCCCTCCATCAGGTTGGAGCTGTCGTTGGAGGCCGAGCCGTCGACGCCGAGGCCGACGGGGCTGCCCGCCGCCTCCAGCTCCTTCGTCCGGCAGAGGCCGGAGGCGAGCACCATGTTGGAGGTGGGGCAGTGGCAGACGCCGACCCGGTGGCGGCCGAGCCGCCTCACCTCCTCGTCGGTGAAGTGGATGCCGTGGGCGAGCCAGGTGCGGTCCGTCATCCAGCCGACCTCCTCGAGGTAGTCGACCGGGGTGCAGCGGAAGTGCTCGCGGCACCAGGCGATCTCGTCGCGCGCCTCGCCGAGGTGGGTGTGCATGCGCAGCCCGTGGCGGGCGGAGAGGGCGGCGGTCTCCACCATCAGCCGCTTCGTCACGTTGAATGGCGCGCAGGGGGCGAGCGCCACCTGCAGCATCGCGCCCTCGGAGGGGTCGTGGTAGGCCGCGACCACCCGCTCGCAGTCGGCGAGGATCTCGTCCTCGTCCTGCACCGCGCCGGCGACCGCGTTGCCGCCGTCCTCGGCGGTGAGGTTGAGCGAGCCGCGCGTCAGCGTCATCCGCATGCCGAGGGCCGTCGCCTCCTCGGCCTGGATGTCCATGGCGGATTCGAGCCCGGGCGGGAAAAGGTACTGGTGGTCGGAGACGGTGGTGCAGCCGGAGAGCAAGAGCTCCGTCAGCGCGAGGCGGGTGGCAAGGCGGAGGTTCTCCGGCGTGACGTTGGCCGCCCAGATCGGGAACAGCGCCTCCAGCCAGGGGAACAGCTCCTTGTTGATCCCCGCCGGATGCGCCCGCGTCAGCGTCTGGAACATGTGGTGGTGGGTGTTGACGAGGCCGGGCAGCACCACGTGCGCCGAGGCGTCGAAGGTCTCGTCCACCGGGGCGGAGGGCTCGCCGCCGGCGGGGACGAGCTCGGCGATCCGCCCGTCCTCCACCACCAGGCCGCGGCCGGCCCCCTCGGCGAGGATGGCGAGCGGGTCCTTGATCCAGAGGCGCATGTTTCGGTCCTTCGCGGCGTGGTCAGGGAACGCGGGCTGCCGTCGCCTCGACCTCGACCCTGAACTCCGGCCGGGTGAAGCCGGAGACGATCACGAGCGTGGAGGCGGGCGGCGGGTCGCCGACGAAGCGGTCGCGCACGGCCATGTAGGCCGGGAAGTCGTCGCGGCGGGTGACGAAGGCGTTGAGGCGGACGACGTTCGAGAAGTCCATCCCGGCCTCGGCGAGGATCGCCCCGATGGCGCGGAAGCAGAGCTCCGCCTGGAGCGACACGTCGTCCGGCACCGTCTCGTCCGCGGCGATGCCGAGCTGGCCGGAGGTGACGAGGATCTCCGCCCCCGCGGGAACCAGCACCCCGTGGCTGTAGCGGCCGAAGGGCGGGCGGACGGCGGCGGGGTTGATCGGTCGGAACATGCGGCGGGCCCGGCGGCGGGAACCGGCAAAGGGTAGACCGCCGCGCCGCCGCGCCGCAAGGCGAGCCGCCGGGCGATCGCGGCATGTCCGCTGTGCAAATGCCTCTTTTGAGGGCAGGTGAACTGGACTAGCATGCCGGGCGGGGAGGATGGGCCGTCCGGCGCGGGCGGCGCCGCGGGAGAATCCGCCGGGCGGGCGGACGCGGCCTGCCGCTGGCACGGCTCTTGCCACCTTGCATGCTCTTGGACGGCGGGGCCGCGGGCCGCGGCGCGCCGGTGAAGTCGAACACGACGGGAGGTGGGTCCATGAAGCATCTGACAGGCGCGGCGCTAGGCGTCCTCGGGCTGGCGCTGGCGGCGACGCCGGCGCTCGCGCTCGACGAGGTCACCTACGGCACCAACTGGCTGGCGCAGGCCGAGCACGGCGGCTTCTACCAGGCGGTCGCCGACGGCACCTACGAGAAGTACGGCCTCAAGGTGACGATCCGCCAGGGCGGCCCGCAGGCCGCCAACCGCTCGCTGCTGATCGCCGGCCAGATCGACTTCTACATGGGCGGCAACATGATGGAGTCCTTCGACGCGGTGAAGCAGGAGATCCCGACGATCACCGTCGCGGCGATCTTCCAGAAGGACCCGCAGATCCTCATGGCCCACCCGGACCAGGGGATCGAGACCTTCGCGGACCTCGCCAAGCTGCCGACCATCTTCCTCGGCAAGGACCTCTTCATCACCGGCTTCCAGTGGATGAAGCAGGCCTTCCCCGGCTTCCGCGACGAGCAGTACAAGCCCTACACCTTCAACCCGGCGCCCTTCATCGCCGACCCGCAGTCGGCCCAGCAGGGCTACCTCACCTCCGAGCCCTTCGCGGTCGAGCAGCAGGCCGGCTGGAAGCCGAAGGTGTTCCTGCTCGCGGACGAGGGGTTCGACACCTATTCGACCACCATCGAGGCGCAGAAGTCGCTGGTGGAGGAGAACCCGGACCTCGTCCAGCGCTTCGTCGACGCCTCGATCATCGGCTGGTACAACTACCTTCATGGCGACAACGCTGCCGCCAACGCGCTGATCAAGACCGACAACCCGGAAATGACCGACGAGCAGATCGCCTTCTCGATCCAGCAGATGAAGGACTACGGCATCGTCGAGTCCGGCGCCGCGCTGGACAAGGGCATCGGCTGCATGACGCCGGAGCAGCACAAGTCCTTCTACGACAAGATGGTGGCGGTCGGCGTGGTCGATGCCTCGGTCGACGTCGAGAAGGCCTTCACGCTGGACTTCGTCTGCAAGGGCATCGGCCTCGACGTGAAGAAGGCGCTCGGCGGCTGAGCCGCCGGCGACCGGCCGCCGGACCGCCGGGCCGTCCGTAGGGGCGCCCGGCGGCGCCGCCTTCGACACCGCGGCGGGACGCTTCGAGCGCCCGCCGCCGCCCCTGGACCGTTCATGACCGCCGACCTCGACGCCGCCCGCCCGATCGCCTCCCAGAGCCGCCCGATCGTGCGGCTGGAGCGGGTGGGCAAGACCTTCTCCAACGGCACCGTGGCCCTCGCCGGGCTCGACCTCACGGTCGGCCAGGGCGAGTTCCTGAGCCTGCTCGGGCCGTCCGGCTGCGGCAAGTCGACGGCGCTGCGCATCCTCGCCGGCCTCGCCGCGCCGACCTCCGGCGAGGTGCGCTGGATCGGACGGGACGACGGCGAGGGCGCGCGGCCGGAGATCGGCTTCGTCTTCCAGGAGCCGACGCTGATGCCCTGGGCGACGGTGTTCTCCAACGTCTGGCTGCCGCTGCGGCTGAAGGGCCGCCCGAAGGCCGAGACCCGCGACGCGGTGATGGGCGCGCTGGAGATGGTCGGCCTCGCCCCGTTCGCGGCGAGCTACCCGCGGGAGCTCTCCGGCGGCATGAAGATGCGCGTCTCGATCGCCCGGGCGCTGGTCACCGGGGCGAAGCTGATGCTGATGGACGAGCCCTTCGCCGCCCTCGACGAGATCACCCGCTTCAAGCTCAACAACGACATCCTCAGGCTGCGCGAGCAGCTCGGCTGGACGGTGCTGTTCGTCACCCACTCGGTCTACGAGAGCGTCTACCTCTCCAGCCGGATCGTGGTGATGGCGGCGCGGCCCGGGAGGGTGGTGGCCGACGTGCGCGTCGACGCGCCCGCGGTGCGCGACGAGGAGTTCCGCACCACCGATCTCTACAACCGCACCTGCCGGGAGGTCTCCGCCTCGCTGCACCAGGCGATGGGGGCGCACGACCACCTATGACGCACGCTCCCGACCATGCGGGCGACCGCGCGGCGGACCGGTCCGGCGACCTCGAGGCGCCGGCGGCGCCGCCGCGCGAGCCGTTCCTCTCCCGCGACCGGCTGCTCCGGGTGGTGGTGCCGCTCGCCATCCTCGCGGCGCTGCTGCTCCTGTGGGACTGGTACGTGCGGGCGAACGACATCAAGCCGTATATCCTGCCCGGGCCCGGCCTCGTCCTCACGACGCTGGTGGCCGACTTCGGGACCCTCTCGGGCGCCCTCTTGGTGACGCTGCAGATCACCTTCCTCGCGCTCTTCCTCGCCCTCATCGGCGGCACCCTGCTCGCCGTCCTGATGACCCAGTCGCGGCTCTTCGAGCTGGCGCTGTTCCCCTATGCGGTGATCCTGCAGGTGACGCCGATCATCGCCATCGCGCCGCTGATCATCATCTATGTGCGCGACACCCAGTCGGCGGTGCTGCTCTGCGCCTTCATCGTCACCTTCTTCCCGATCCTGTCGAACACCGTGGCCGGGCTGAAGTCGGTCGACCACAACCTCCTCGACCTGTTCCAGCTCTACGGCGCCAGCCGCTGGCAGACGCTGCTGCTTCTGAAGATCCCCGCGGCGCAGCCCTATTTCTTCGCCGGCCTGCGGATCGGCGGCGGCCTGGCGCTGATCGCGGCGGTGGTGGCGGAGTTCGCGGCGGGGTCGGCGGGGGCGGGGTCGGGCCTCGCCTTCCGCATCCTCGAGAGCCAGTACCGGCTCAATATCCCGCGGCTCTTCGCCGGGCTGATCCTTCTGTCGGCCACCGGCGTGGTCGTCTTCTGGCTGACCAGCCTCGTCTCCCACCTCGCGCTCCGCCGCTGGCACGAGAGCGCCCTCACCCGGGAGACCTGATCGGCGATGCGACAGCCCTTCGACCGCCTCGATCTTGCCGCCGACGCGTTCCTCGTCGCGCGGGCGCGGGTGCCGGTGGCGGTGCTCGACGACGGCGGCGGCCTCATCCCGGACGGGGAAGGCTTCGTCGACGTCGATGTCTCCGTCGAGCGCGGCAGGATCGCGGCGATCCGGCCCGCGGGCGCCGGCGGGCGCGACGGGCGGCAGGTCGTCGACGTCGACCGCGGCATCCTGCTGCCGCTCTTCGTCGACATGCACACCCATCTCGACAAGGGCCACATCTGGCCGCGGCGGCCGAACCCGGACGGCTGCTTCATGAGCGCGCTCTCCGGCGTCAGGGAGGACCGGCGCGCCCACTGGTCGGCGGAGGACGTCGCCCGGCGGATGGCCTTCTCGCTCGCCTCTGCCTTCGCCCACGGCACGCGGGCGATCCGCACCCACATCGATTCCATCCCGCCGCAGGAGGACGTCTCCTGGCCCGTTTTCGAGGCGATGCGGGCCGAGTGGGCGGGCCGGATCGAGCTGCAGGCGGTGTCGCTGGTGGGACCGGACACGATGATGGAGCCGGACCAGCTCGCCATGCTCGCCGCCAAGGTCGCCCGCGCCGGCGGCGTCTTCGGCGGGGCGATCGCGGTCTGGCCGGGGTCGCGCCGGGCGATCGCCAACACGGTGGTCGCCGCCGCCCGGGCGGGGCTCGACCTCGACCTCCACGTCGACGAGACCGAGGATCCCGCCTCCCGCGCGCTGCTCGACCTTGCCGAGGAGGTGATCGCCCAACGCTTCGAGGGCCGCGTCGTCGCCGGCCACTGCTGCTCGCTGGCGGTGCAGGACGGCGACCTGCAGGATCGCACGCTGGACGCCGTCGCACGGGCGGGCATCGCCGTCGTCTCGCTGCCGATGTGCAACATGTACCTGCAGGACCGCCACCGCGAGGACGACGGGCGGCCCGGGACGCCGTCCCGCACCCCCCGCTGGCGCGGCGTCACGCTCGTCCACGAGATGGCGGCGCGGGGCATCCCGGTCGCCGTCGCCTCGGACAACACCCGCGATCCCTTCTACGCCTACGGCGACCTCGATGGCCTCGAGGTGATGCGGGAGGCGGTGCGGATCTGCCACCTCGACAAGCCCTTCGGCCCGTGGGCCGGCGTGATGTCGACAAGGCCCGCCGACATCATCGGCGTGGACCACGGCCGCCTCGGCGCCGGGCGGGCGGCCGACTTCGTCGCCGTCCGCGCGCGCAGCATGACCGAGCTCTTCTCCCGGCCGCAGTCCGACCGCGCGGTGATCCGCGACGGCCGGCTCTCGCGGGCCGAGCCGCCCGACTACCGCGACCTCGACGACCTCCTCGGAGTGAGCCCATGATCGACCTCGACGCCCTGAAGCGCGACCTCGACGGCATCGCGGTGGAGGACAACCCGGTGCTGGTCCGGCAGAAGAGCCGGGACTTCTTCTGGTATTCGCCAGTGCTGAAGCGGCAGCTGGAGAACGTCACCGGCGACCTCGTCGTCAGCCCGAAGACGGAAGACGAGGTGGTGCGGGCCGTCGCGAGCGCCTTCCGCCACGGGGTGCCGATCACCCCGCGCGGGGCGGGGACCGGCAACTACGGCCAGGCGATGCCGCTCTCCGGCGGCATGATCCTGTCGCTCGCCGAGATGACGCGGGTGAAGCAGGTGCGCCCCGGCGTGGTCGTGGCCGAGGCGGGCGCCATCATGGAGCGGCTCGACGAGGAGGTCCGCGCCGTCTCCGGCCAGGAGCTGCGGCTGCACCCGTCCACCTACCGCACCGCCACCATCGGCGGCTTCATCGCCGGCGGCTCCGGCGGCGTCGGCTCGATCCGCTGGGGCGGGCTGCGCGACGCGGGCAACATCATCCGGCTGCGGGTCGTGACCTGCGAGGAGACGCCGCGGGTGCTCGACCTCACCGGCGACGACCTGCACAAGGTCAGCCACGCCTATGGCACCAACGGCATCATCACCGAGGTGGAGGCGCCGCTCGGCCCGGCCTACGACTGGGTCGACGCGATCGTCGGCTTCGACGACCCGGTCACGGCGGCGGAGTTCGCCAACCGGCTCGGCCGGGCGGACGGGGTGCTGCTGAAGAACCTCGCCGTCGTCGCCGCGCCGGTGCCGCACGACTATTTCCTGCGGCACCAGAAGTTCATCCGCCGCGACCAGTCCGTGGTGCTGGTGATGGCCGCCCCCTTCGCCATGGACGCGGTGGCCTCGATCATCGCCCGCGAGCGGCGGGCGAGCCTGCTCTACCGCTCGGACCTTGCCACCGAGGCGGAGCGGAAGGGCCTGCCGCCGACCTACGAGCTCGCCTGGAACCACACCACCCTGCGCGGCCTCAGGGTCGATCCGTCGATCACCTACCTGCAGGTGCTCTACCCGTTCCCGCACCACATCGACCGCTTCGCCGCGATGACGCGGATGTTCGGCGACGAGGTGCCGGGCCACCTCGAGTTCGTCCGCTTCGACGGCGACATCACCTGCTTCGGCTTGCCGATCGTGCGCTTCACCACCGAGGAGCGGCTCGACGAGATCATGCGGCTGCACGAGGAGAACGGATGCCCGATCTTCAACCCGCACCGCTACACCCTCGAGGAGGGCGGCATGAAGCAGACCGACGAGGTCCAGCTCGCCTTCAAGCACGAGGCGGACCCGCGGGGCCTCCTCAACCCGGGCAAGATGATCGCCTGGGAGGATCCCTCCTACGACTTCCGCTCGCAGAAGACCTGGCTGTTCCCCGGCCTGAAGGCCGGCGGCTGAGGGCGGGGCGGCGATGCGCGTCCTCGTCGTCCACGCCCATCCGGTCCCGGAGAGCTTCAACGGCGCGCTGCACCGGGCCGCAGTGGCGCGGCTCGCGGCGGCGGGCCACGCGGTCGACGACTGCGACCTCTACGCCGAGGGCTTCGACCCGCGGCTCTCGGCGGACGAGCGCCGCGGCTACCACGCGGTGCCGGACAACCGGGCGCCGGTGGCGGGCCATGTGGAGCGCCTGCTTGCGGCGGAGGGGCTGGTGCTGGTCTACCCTGTCTGGAACTTCGGCTTCCCGGCGATCCTCAAGGGCTGGTTCGACCGGGTGTTCCTGCCGGGGGTCTCGTTCCGGCTCGAGGCGGGGCGGGTGAGGCCGTCACTCACCAACATCCGCAGGCTCGCCGCGGTCACCTCCTACGGCGGGCCGAGGCTCCGCGCGATGCTGGTCGGCGACCCGCCGCGGCGGCTGGTCACCCGGGTGCTGCGCGGCGCCACCGGCTTCGCGCCGACCAGCTACCTCGCCCACTACGACATGAACCGCTCCACCGACGCGAGCCGGGCCGCCTTCCTCGCCCGCGTCGAGGCGGCGATGGCGCGGTTCTGAGCCGATGCGGGTGCTTGTCGTCCACTGCCACCCGGTGCCGGACTCCTTCGGCGCGGCCATGCGCGACGCCGCCCTCGCGGGGCTCGCCGAGGCCGGTCACGAGGTGCGCCTCGTCGACCTCTACGCCGAGCGCTTCCGCCCCGAGATGACCGAGGCGGAACGCCGGCGCTACCACGATGCCGGCCTCAACGAGGCGGGCGTCGAGGCGCACATCGGCCACCTGCGCTGGGCCGAGGCGCTGGTGTTCGTCTACCCGACCTGGTGGTACGGGCTGCCGGCGATGCTGAAGGGCTGGCTCGACCGGGTGCTGGTGCCCCATGTCGCCTTCCTGATGCCGGACGAGACCCACGGCATCCGCGGCAACCTAGGCAACATCCGCCGGATGGTGGTGGTGACGAGTTGCGGGGCGAGCTGGTGGCTGTCCAAGCTCGTCGGCGAGCCGGGCCGGCGCACGCTGACCCGCGGCCTCAGGGCCATCTGCCACCGCTTCTGCCGGACGCGCTACCTCGCGCTTTACCGCATGGACACGGCGCCGGAGCCGGCGCGCCGGGCCCATCTCGAGCGGATCCGCCGCACCCTGGCCGCCCTCGGATAGCGGCGTCAGCGCACCCAGTGGCGGCCTTCGAGGTGGACGCCGAAGCGCGTCGGCGTGCGGGCGAAGTCGACCAGCCCGGCGAGGGCGGGGCGGTCGTGGGTGACCACCGCGGTCGCCATCTGCCGCATCAGCCCCTCGTGCGGGTACTTGTCCTCGAAGGCGGCGCGGAAGCCGCCCGAGGCGAGCACCCCGGCGATGCGCGGGGCGATCCCGCCGGCGAGGTAGACGCCGCCCCTGGCGAGGAAGGCGAGGGCGAGGTTGCCGGCGACGCGGCCGAGATGGACGGAGAAGAGCTCCAGCGTCTCCCTCGCCCGCTGGTCCGAGGCCTCCGCCGCGGCGGTGATCTCGGCGGGGCCGGAAAGGGTCGGCGTCACCCCGTCGGCGGCGCAGATCGCCCGGTGCAGCCGCAGCATCCCGGAGCCGCAGACGATGGTCTCGCCGGAGACGCGCTCGCCCGGCCGCTCGATGTGTGGCCAGATCTCGCGGTCGCGGGCGGTGACGGCGGCGAGGTCGATGTGCCCCCCTTCCCCGGGCACCGGCACCCAGGTATGGGCGGCGTGGACGAGGCCCGCGGCGCCGAGGCCGGTGCCGGGGCCGATCACCACCTTGGTGCCGTCGTGCGGCGGCAGGTGGCCGCCGATCGGCGCCAGGTCCTCCGGGCCGAGGCCGGGCAGCGCCAGGGCGAGCGCCTCGAAGTCGTTGAAGAGGATCACGTGGTCGAGGTCGAAGGCCTCGATCAGCTTCCCCGGCTCGACCACCCATGGGCAGTTGGTGAGCGGCGTCCTCTCCGGCCCGATCGGCCCGGCCACGGCGAACACCAGCGAGCGCGGGCGGATCGCGGTGCGGTCGATCACCGCCTCGGCGAGGGCGTCGTCGACATTGGCGAAGGCGCTGGTCGCGACCGTGTCGAAGTGGCGCAATTCCGCATGGGAGTCGGAGAGCACGGCGAACCGCGCGTTGGTGCCGCCGATGTCGGCGAAGAGGACCGGGAACGGCAGGGCCTGGAGGTCGACGTGCGGACGGGACATCTGGGGGTCTCTCGAGGTTCAGCCTTCGGCCGGCGGATCTCCCGGCCCGCGGTCCCGGGCCGCCGGCGAACCCTTCCTTTCATGCTGCGCGACAGGGGCTCGGGCGGGCATCTCGGGTTCCGTGGCGATCGGATCGGTTCGGGGCGCGGGCCGTACGGCCTCTCCGCCATGGGTCTCCCCCGGGTCTTAACCTCTTTCCGCGCGGATGACAAAGGCGTGGAGGCAACCGCGGTCGAAAAAATTAGGGGTCCGAATAAAAAATCCTTCGAGTGTTGCGCCGCGTCCAGAAGCCGCCGCATAGCGGTCTCCGCAAGTTTTTCCATGCGGTCAAAAACGCAGAAAAAGCCGATGCAAAACGATTCGAAGTGTGCTTGGGTATCGGCATTCGGCGGAGAGCGGGCCGGGACGTCTCGAGAGCCTGCCGCGCCGATCAAGCATGTGCTCCAGACACGGACCTTCCAGAAGGCGAGGAACTCCATGTTCAAGAAACTGATCGGCGCCACCTTCGCCGCCGTCATCCTGAGCGCTCCCGCGATGGCGCAGGACGTCCAGCCGGCGATCGTCTACGGCACCGGCGGCAAGTTCGACAAGTCGTTCAACGAGGCCGCCTATGCCGGCGCCGAGCGCTTCAAGCAGGAGACCGGCATCGAGTACCGCGACTTCGAGCCCACCGGCGACACCCAGGGCGAGCAGGCGCTGCGCAACTTCGCCAGCCGCGGCTTCAACCCGGTGATCGGCGTGTCCTTCGCCTGGACCTCGGCCATCGAGAAGGTGGCGAGCGAGTATCCGGACACCCAGTTCGTGCTGATCGACTCCGTCGTCGAGCGGCCGAACGTCCGCTCGGTGGTGTTCAAGGAGCACGAGGGCTCCTACCTCGTCGGACTGCTCGCCGGCATGGCGTCGGAGACCGGCAAGGTCGGCTTCGTCGGCGGCATGGACATCCCGCTGATCCGCAAGTTCGCCTGCGGCTACGTCCAGGGCGCCCACGCGGCCAACGCGGACATCGAGGTGTTCCAGAACATGACCGGCACCACCGGCGCCGCCTGGAACGACCCGGTGCGCGGCGGCGAGCTCGCCAAGTCGCAGATCGACCAGGGCGCCGACGTGATCTACGCCGCCGCCGGCGCCACCGGCCTCGGCGTGCTGCAGACCGCCGCGGACAACGGCAAGATGTCGGTCGGCGTCGACTCGAACCAGAACTACCTGCACCCGGGCTCGGTGCTGACCTCGATGATCAAGCGCGTGGACCTCGCGGTCTACGACGCCATGATGGACACCAAGAACGGCGAGTTCAGCCCGGGCCTGATCGCGCTCGGCGTCGCCGAGGACGGCGTCGGCTACGCGGTCGACGAGCATAACGAGGCGATGATCACGGACGATATGAAGGCCGCCGTCGAGAAGGCCAAGGCCGACATCATCTCCGGCGCGGTCGAGGTCCACGACTACATGTCGGACAACAGCTGCCCGAAGTGACGTAACGAACGGAGGGCGCGGACGCATGCGGCTCCGGCCGGGTGGATCCGCGCCCTCCTTGCATCCGGCCGCGGGCCCGAGGGCCGGCGCAACTGCGACCTTCCCGACTGCCGCCCCGTTCAGCCAGCCCGTCCGGAGCCGCCAGCCTTGAGCGATCATACCCCCGCCATCGAACTCGTCGGCATCGACAAGAGCTTCGGCGCCGTCCATGCCAACAGGAACATCAACCTGACGGTGGCCAAGGGGTCGATCCACGGCATCATCGGCGAGAACGGAGCCGGCAAGTCGACGCTGATGTCGATCCTCTACGGCTTCTACCAGGCCGACGCCGGCGAGATCCGCGTTCGCGGGCGGAAGGTGGAGATCCACGACAGCCAGGCGGCGATCCGCGCCGGCATCGGCATGGTGCATCAGCACTTCATGCTGGTGGAGAACTTCACCGTCCTGGAGAACATCGTGCTCGGCGCCGAGGGCGGCGCCCTGCTCGGCAAGGGCACCGACGCCGCCCGCGAGAAGCTGGAGCAATTCGCCCGCGACTACGAGATGGAGGTCGATCCGGACGCCGTCGTCGAGGAACTCCCGGTGGGCCTGCAGCAGCGGGTGGAGATCCTCAAGGCGATGTCGCGCGGCGCCGAGATCCTGATCCTCGACGAGCCGACCGGCGTGCTCACCCCGCCCGAGGCCGACCACCTCTTCCGCATCCTCCGGGTGCTGCGGGACGAGGGGAAGACCATCATCCTGATCACCCACAAGCTGCGCGAGATCATGGCCATCACCGACACCGTCTCGGTGATGCGCCGCGGCGAGATGGTGGCGACCCGCAAGACCGCCGAGACGACGGTCGAGGAACTCGCCGAGCTGATGGTCGGACGGCGGGTGCTGCTGCACGTGGAGAAGGGCGCCGCCCGTCCCGGCGAGGTGCTGCTCCAGGTCCGCGACCTGGTGGTCAAGGACGGGCGCGGCGTCACCATGGTGGACGGCGTCTCCTTCGACGTGCGCGCCGGTGAGATCGTCGGCATCGCCGGCGTCGCCGGCAACGGCCAGTCGGAACTCCTCGAGGCGATCGCCGGCATCCGCCGCCCGACCTCCGGCGAAATCCTCATTGGCGGCAGCCCGATCGGCCGGCCGGACCCGGCGCGGCTGCGCCACCTCGGCCTCGCCCACGTGCCGGAGGACCGGCACCACATGGGCCTCGTCCTCAGGTTCGAGCAATACGAGAACTCGATCCTCGGCTACCACGACGACCCGAAGTACCTGAACGGCCCCTTCCTCGACATCGACGCCATCCGCGCCGACGCCCGCGAGAAGATCGAGAAATACGACATCCGCCCGCCCAACTGCCGGCTGAGGACCGCCAGCTTCTCCGGCGGCAACCAGCAGAAGATCGTCGTCGCCCGCGAGATGGAGCGCGACCCGCGCATCCTCCTCGTCGGCCAGCCGACCCGCGGCGTCGACATCGGCGCCATCGAGTTCATCCACCGGCGGATCATCGAGATGCGCGACGCCGGCAAGGCGATCCTGCTCGTCTCGGTGGAACTCGACGAGATCCGCTCGCTGGCCGACCGCATCCTCGTCATGTTCGCCGGCCGCGTCGTCGGCGAGAAGACGCCGGACACCGGCGAGCAGAGCCTCGGCCTGATGATGGCCGGCATTCCCCAGTGACCCCGCATCCGGACCAGAAACCATGAGCGCTGCCGCCGGACCCCTGCCGCCCTGGGTCAACTACGGCCTGATGCCGGTCCTCAACCTCACCGTCGCCTTCCTGATCTCCGGGCTGGTGGTGTGGTTCATCGGCGAGAGCCCGTGGGAGGCGATGACGGTGCTGCTGCAGGGCGCCGTCGGCTACGGCGAGGGCATCGGCTTCACGCTCTTCTACGCCACCAACTTCATCTTCACCGGGCTCGCGGTGGCGGTCGCCTTCCACTGCGGCCTGTTCAACATCGGCGGCGAGGGGCAGGCCTACCTCGGCGGCCTCGGCGCGGCGCTGGTGGCGCTCTCGCTCGGCGACCTGATGCCCTGGTGGGCGACGATGCCCTTCGCGGTGCTCGGCGCCGCCCTGTTCGGCGCGGCCTGGGCGCTGATCCCGGCCTGGCTGCAGGCGACGCGCGGCAGCCACATCGTCATCACCACCATCATGTTCAACTTCATCGGCTCGGCGCTGATGGTCTACCTCCTCGTCAACGTGCTGATCGTGCCGGGGGCGATGGCGCCGGAGACGCGGATCTTCGCCGAGGGCGGGCAGATGCCGAAGCTCGGCTGGCTGCTCGCCCTGTTCGGGCTCGACATCCGCGCCGCGCCCTTCAACGTCTCCTTCCTGGTCGCGCTGGTGATGTGCGTGGTGGTCTGGGCGCTGATCTGGCGCACCAGGCTCGGCTACGAGATCCGCGCCACCGGCACCAATCCCACGGCGGCGATCTACGCCGGCATCCCCTATGTGCGCACGGTGGTCGTCACCATGCTGATCTCCGGCGGCCTCGCCGGCATGATGGCGCTGAACCCGGTGATGGGCGCCTCCGCCCGCCTGCAGGTGGAGTTCGTCGGCGGCGCCGGCTTCGTCGGCATCGCGGTGGCGCTGATGGGCCGCTCGCACCCGTTCGGCATCGTCCTCGCCGCGATCCTGTTCGGGATCCTCTACCAGGGCGGCAACGAGCTCTCCTTCTGGATCCCCACCATCTCGCGCGAGATGGTGGTGGTGATCCAGGGCCTCGTGATCCTCTTCGCCGGCGCGCTCGAGTACATGTTCCGACCGGCGCTGGCGCGGATCTTCGCGCGCCGGCCGAAACCCTCCCCCGCCGTCGCGGCCAAGGCCTGAGGAGAGCCCCGATGACGCTGATGGAGTTCCTCCTCCTCCTGCGCGACGCCATCCCGGGCGGCATCCGCCTCGCGATCCCGCTGATCTTCACCGCGCTCGCGGGCCTCTTCTCCGAGCGGGCCGGCATCTTCGACATCGGCCTCGAGGGCAAGATGCTGGCGGCCGCCTTCGCCGCCGCCTCGCTCGCCTTCGTCACCGGCTCGCCCTGGCTGGGGCTTGCCGGCGCGATCGTGGTGGCGATGGCGATGAGCCTCGTGCACGGCTTCGCCTCGATCACCAACAAGGGCAACCAGATCGTCTCCGGCGTGGCGCTGAACTTCATCGCCGCCGGCCTGACCGTGGTGCTCGGCCAGGCCTGGTTCAGCCAGGGCGGCCGCACGCCGCAACTCGCCAACGACGCCCGCTTCGGCGCCTGGGAATGGCCGGCGGTCGATGCCATCGGCGAGATCCCGGTGATCGGCTGGATCTACCGCTTCGTCATCTCCGGCCAGAACACGCTGACCTACCTCGCCTTCCTCGCCGTGCCGATCTCCTGGTGGGTGCTCTACCGCACCCGCTTCGGCCTCCGCCTGCGCGCGGTCGGCGAGAACCCGGGGGCGGTGGACACGGCGGGCATCTCGGTGACCTTCCTGCGCTACCGGGCGGTGCTCTGCGCCGGCTTCCTCTGCGGCTTCGCCGGGGCCTACCTGTCGGTGGCACAGTCGGCGGCCTTCATCAAGGACATGTCGGCCGGCAAGGGCTACATCGCGCTCGCCGCGCTGATCTTCGCCAAGTGGCGGCCGGTGCCGGTGCTGTTCGCCTGCCTGCTGTTCGGCTACCTCGACAGCGTGGCGATCCGCCTGCAGGGCAAGTCGATGCCCTTCGTCGGCGAGGTGCCGGTGCAGATCTTCCAGGCGCTGCCCTACATCCTCACCGTCGTGCTGCTCGCCGGCTTCATCGGCGTCGCCAACCCGCCCAAGGCCGGCGGCGTGCCCTACACCAAGGAGCGTTGAGCATGGCCGACTTCGACACCCTGTTCGCCGCGGCGAGCGCCGCGCGGGCAAGGGCCCACGCGCCCTATTCGCGCTTTCCGGTCGGCGCCGTGGTGGTCGACGAGGAGGGACGGCTGCACGCCGGCTGCAACGTCGAGAACGCCGCCTACCCGGAGGGCTGGTGCGCCGAGACCACGGCGATCGGCCTCATGGTCATGGCCGGCGGCCGGCGGATCACCGAGGCGCTGGTGATCGCGGACCGGATCGACCTCGCCGGCACGCCCGGCGGCCGCTTCTGCACCCCCTGCGGCGGCTGCCGCCAGCGGCTCGCCGAGTTCGCCGGCCCCGACGTCCGGGTGCACGCCTGCGACCCCGACGGCCGCTCCGTCACCTTCGCCATGCGCGACCTCCTGCCCGCGGGCTTCTCGCTGGAGACCGACCAATGACCTTCGCTCCCCGCGGCGCCGAGGCCGCCCGCGTCGTCCGCGCCCGCACCGGCGCCCGGCCGAAGCTCGGCATGGTGCTCGGCTCAGGCCTCGGCGCCTTCGCCGACGCGCTCTCGGACGCCGTCCGCTTCCCCTTCGCCGAACTGCCCGGGTTTCCGAAGTCCGGGGTCACCGGCCACCGCGGCGAACTGGTGATCGGCGCCGTCGGCGGGGTCGACATCGCCGTGCTGTCGGGCCGCGCCCACTACTACGAGACCGGCGACGCCGCCGCGATGGCGACGCCGATGGAGTGCTTCGCCGAACTCGGCTGCAGCGCGGTGCTGCTCACCAACGCCGCCGGCGGCCTCGACCCGGAGGTCGGGCCGGGCGAACTGATGATGATCACCGACCACATCAACTTCGCCGGCGCCAACCCGCTGTTCGGCGCCCACGGCGACAGCCGCTTCGTCGGCATGACGCAGGCCTACGACCCCGGCCTGCAGGACCTTCTTCGCGCGGCGGCCGCGGCGGAGGGCGTGCGCCTCGCCGAGGGCGTCTACATGTGGTTCGCCGGCCCGTCCTTCGAGACGCCGGCGGAGATCCGCGCCGCCCGCATCCTCGGCGCCCAGGCGGTCGGCATGTCGACCGTGCCGGAGGTGATCCTCGCCCGCTACTTCGGCCTGAAGGTCGCGGCGATCTCGACCATCACCAATTTCGCCGCCGGCATGACAGGCGCCGAACTCAGCCACGAGGAGACCAAGGAGAACGGTCCCAAGGGGGCGGAGAAGCTGAAGCGGCTGTTGCCGCGCGTGGCCGCGGGCTACCCGGGCTGATCACCGGCTGGCGCCGCAGAGGGACGGAGGAGACGGCATGGGATTCCTGCCGCAGGAGATCATCCGCAAGAAGCGCGACGGCGGCACGCTCTCGGCCGACGATATCCGCTTCATGGTCGAGGGCCTGACCGATGGCCGGGTCACCGAGGGCCAGGTGGCCGCCTTCGCCATGGCCGTGTTCTTCCGGGGCATGGCCACCGCGGAGCGGGTGGCGCTGACGCTCGGCATGCGCGACAGCGGCGCCGTGCTCGACTGGTCGGACCTCCCCGGCCCCGCCCTCGACAAGCACTCCACCGGCGGCGTCGGCGACACCGTCTCGCTGATGCTGGCCCCGGCGGTTGCGGCCTGCGGCGGCTACGTTCCGATGATCTCGGGCCGCGGCCTCGGCCACACCGGCGGCACGCTCGACAAGCTGGACGCCATCCCGGGCTACGCCAGCCAGCCGGGCAATGACCTGTTCCGCCGGGTGGTGCGCGAGGCGGGCTGCGCGGTGATCGGCCAGACGGCCGACCTCGCCCCCGCCGACAAGCGCTTCTACGCCATCCGCGACGTCACCGGCACGGTGGAGAGCATCGACCTCATCACCGCCTCGATCCTGTCGAAGAAGCTCGCCGCCGGCCTCCACGGCCTGGTGCTCGACGTCAAGACCGGCAGCGGCGCCTTCATGGCGACGCTGGAGGAGTCCCGCGCCCTGGCGGAGAGCCTCGTCGGCGTCGCCAACGGCGCGGGCCTGCCGACGGTCGGGCTGATCACCGACATGAACGAGCCGCTCGCCTCGGCCGCCGGCAACGCGCTGGAGGTGCGCGCGGCGGTGGACTTCCTCACCGGCGCGCGGGTGGATCCGCGCATGTGGGACGTCACCGTGGCGCTCGGCGCGGAGATGCTGGTGCTCGGCGGCCTCGCAGCCGACGTCGCGGCGGGAACGGCGGCGATGGAGGAGGCCTTCCACTCTGGCCGGGCGGCGGAGCGCTTCGCGCGGATGGTCGCGCTGCTCGGCGGCCCCCCGGACCTGCTCGACCGCCCGGACGCCCACCTCGCCCGGGCGCCGGTCGTCCGCGCGGTCCACCCGGACCGGCCGGGGGCCGTCGCCTCGGTGGACACCCGGTCGATCGGCGTCGCGGTGGTGAGCCTCGGCGGCGGCCGGGCGCGGGCGGCGGACGCGATCGACCCCGCGGTGGGTTTCTCCGCCCTCGCCGGCCTCGGCGACCGGGTCGACGGCGAGCGGCCGCTCGGCATCGTCCACGCCGCCAGCGAGGCGGCGGCGGAGGCGGCCGCGGCGGCGCTGAGGGCGGCCTACCGGATCGGCGAGGCGGGCGTCCGCGGCCCGCCGGTCATCGAGCGGGTGACCGGTTGAGCCGGGCGGGCGCATTTATGGTATCGACCCGGCGGAGGCCTCGATGACGCGCGCGTTCCTGATGGTTCTCGACAGCTTCGGCATCGGCGGCGCCCCGGACGCGGCGCGCTTCGGCGACGAGGGCGCGGACACCCTCGGCCATATCGCCGCCGCCTGCGCGGCCGGTGCGGCCGACCGGCAGGGCCTGCGCTCCGGCCCGCTCAGGGTGCCGAACATGGACCGCCTCGGCCTCGGCGCGGCGGCGGAACTCGCCACCGGGCGTCGCCCGGCGAACCTTGACGCCCGCCCGGAGGGCCTCTTCGCGGCGGCGGAGGAGGTCTCCAAGGGCAAGGACACCCCGTCCGGCCACTGGGAGATCGCCGGCGTGCCAGTGCCCTTCGACTGGGGCTACTTCCCGCACACCGTCCCGGCGCTGCCGCGCGACCTCGTCGAGGCCTTCGTGCGCGAGACCGGCGTTCCCGGCATCCTCGGCGACAAGCACGCCTCGGGCACCGAGATCATCGCCGAGCTCGGCGAGGCGCACATGGCGACCGGCAAGCCGATCCTCTACACCTCCGCCGACAGCGTGCTGCAGATCGCCGCCCACGAGGAGACCTACGGCCTCGACCGGCTGATCGAGCACTGCCTGGTGGCGCGCCGCCTCGTCGATCCGCTGGGCATCGGCCGGGTGATCGCGCGGCCCTTCGTCGGCGCCTCCGCCGCCGACTTCCGCCGCACCGCCAACCGCCGCGACTTCGCCGTGCCTCCCCCCGAGCCGACCCTCCTCACCCGCGTCGAGGAGAGCGGCCACCGGGTGCTCGCCGTCGGCAAGATCGGCGACATCTTCGCCCATGTGAACGTGACCGAGGTGCGCAAGGCCGCCGGCAACGACGCCCTCATGGACACGACGCTCGGCGCCATCGCCCACGCCCGCGACGGCGACCTCGTCTTCACCAACTTCGTCGACTTCGACATGAACTTCGGCCACCGCCGCGACGTCGCCGGCTATGCCGCCGCCCTCGAGGCCTTCGACCGGCGGCTGCCGGAACTGGAGGCGGCGCTGCGTCCCGGCGACCTGCTGCTGCTCACCGCCGACCACGGCTGCGACCCGACCTGGCGCGGCACCGACCACACCCGCGAGCGGGTGCCGGTGCTGATGACCGCCCCGGGCCTTCCGTCCGGCTCGGCGGGCCTGCGCCGGACCTTCGCCGACATCGGCGAGACGGTGGCGGACTGGCTGGGCCTTCCTCCCGGCCGCCACGGCGCCAGCATGCTCCCGCCCGGCGCCCGCCCGTGAGGCGCCCGGCCCGCGAATGCCTCCCGACACGGACCAGGACATGACCGCCTCGATCCCCAAGGTCGAACTGCACTGCCACATCGAGGGCGCCGCGCCGCCCGACCTCGTCCGCCGCCTCGCCCTCAAATACGGCGTCGACGTCTCCTGGCTGTTCGACGCGGAGGGCGGCTACGCCTGGGAGGACTTCACCTCCTTCATCCGCGCCTACGACGGCGCCGCCTCGGTGTTCCGCAGCGGCGAGGACTACGCCGACCTCGCCTGGACCTACCTCGCCCGCTCGGCCGACGAGGGGGTGATCTACACCGAGGTGTTCGTCTCCCCGGACCACGCCCGGCGCACCGGCATCGGCTATGCCGACTACGTCGGCGGCATCGCCGAGGGCATGCGCCGGGCCGAGGCCTCGCACGGCATCGTCGGCCGCATCATCCCGCTGATCGAGCGGCACTTCGGCCCCGAGACCGCGGTGGAGGCGGCGAAGACGGCGGTGCGCGAGCGCATCCCCGAGGTGGTCGGCTTCGGCATGGCCGGCGACGAGCGGATGTGGACGCCGGCGGACTTCGCGCCGGCCTTCCGGATCGCCCACGAGGCCGGGCTGCCGCTCACCTGCCACGCCGGCGAGCTTCGCGGCTGGACGGAGGTGCGCGACACCCTCGACGCGATCCCGGTCCGCCGCATCGGCCACGGCGTGCGCTCGATCGAGAACCCGGACTTCGTCCGCCGCCTCGCGGACGAGGGGATCGTGCTCGAATGCTGCCCGGGCTCCAACGTCGCCCTGTCGGTCTACCCGGACTTCGCCTCGCACCCCTTCGCCCGCCTGCGCGCGGCGGGGGTGAAGGTGACGCTGAACTCCGACGACCCGCCCTTCTTCCACACCTCCATGGGCCGGGAGTACGCCATCGCCGCCGAGCACTTCGGCCTCGACGACGCCGCCCTCCTCGACGTCACCCGCACCGCCCTCGACGCCGCCTTCTGCGACGAGGCGACCAGGGCGCGGCTGCGGGCGCGGCTGGGCTGAGGGCACGGGCGGCAGGCGCGCCGCCGTCCGGGCGAGCAGCGGGACGGCGGCGAAGACGAGACGGCCGGTCGGGGCGACGCGCGGAGGGGATTCCCAACCGGCTCCGCCGTCCCTAAAGTCGTCGCGAGTACCGGGGGCGGGCCGATGGCGGCATGAAGGTGACCGAGAGCCAGACACAGTCGCAGTCGGCGGCCTCCCCCACGCCGGCGGGCCTCGTCGCCGGCTATCGGCCGCTCCCCGGGATCTACGACGAGATGATGACCGCCGGCGGCGGCATCCGCCCGGTCTGGGACCGCTTCCTCGCCGCGCTCGACCAGATGGGAGCGGAGGCGATCGGCGACGCCTTCGGCCAAGCCGGCCGCCATCTCGAGGAGGCCGGCGTCTTCTTCCGCGTCTACGGCGACCCGGCGGACGGCGAGCGGGCCTGGCCGCTGGCGCCGATGCCGCTGATCCTCGCCCCCGGCGAGTGGGCGGCGCTCGAGGCCGGGGTCGTCCAGCGCGCGCGGCTCGCGGAGGCGGTGCTCGCCGACATCTACGGCGAGGGCCGGCTCACCCGCGACGGCCACCTTCCCGCCGCCGCCGTCACCGGCAGCCCCGACTTCCTGCGCCCGATGGTCGGCCTGCGTCCGGCCGGCGGGCGCCACCTCCACCTCTATGCCGTCGACCTCGGCCGCGGGCCGGACGGCAGCTGGTGGGTGCTCTCCGACCGCACCCAGGCCCCCTCCGGCGCCGGCTACACGCTGGAGAACCGCCTCGCCCTCAACCGCGCCCTGCCGGACGTCGCCCGGGCGATGAACGTCGAGCGCCTCGCCGCCTTCTTCCAGGCCTTCCGCGACGAACTCGCCCGGCTCAACGCCCGCGCCGAGGCCCGCGTCGGGCTGCTCACGCCCGGCCCGCTCAACGAGACCTACTTCGAGCACGCCTACCTCGCCCGCTACCTCGGCTTCCTGCTGGTCGAGGGCGCCGATCTCGCGGTGCGCGACGGCGCGGTCTACGTGCGCACCGTGTCCGGCCTCAAGCGGGTCGACGTGCTCTGGCGGCGCCTCGACGGCGACTTCGCCGACCCGCTGGAGCTTCGCGCCTCCTCCCGGCTCGGCGTGCCGGGCCTGGTGCAGGCGGTGCGCGAGGGCGGCGTGACGGTCGCCAACAGCCTCGGCTCCGGGGTGGTGGAGAGCCGGGCGTTGATGAGCTTCATGCCGGCGCTCGCCCGCCACGTCCTCGGCGAGGACCTGAAGCTCCCCAACCTCGCCACCTGGTGGTGCGGCCAGCCGCGCGAGCGGCAGGCCGTGCTCGACCACCTGGACGAGATGGTGATCGCCCCCGCCTTCGGCGCCTCGTTCAACGGCGGGCCGCACCGCGGCGGCCTCGGCGCCGACCTCTCGCCCGGGGAGCGCGCCGGGCTGGACGCCGCGATCCGCGCCCGTGGGGTGGACTTCGTCGGCCAGGAGGCGGTGCAGCTCTCCACCATGCCCGTCTGGCAGGACGGGCGCCTCGTGCCCCGGCCCTTCGTGCTCCGCCTCTACGTCGCCGCCGTCGGCGAGGACGGCTTCATGGTGATGCCGGGCGGCTTCTGCCGCATCTCCGACCGGCCGGACGCCCGCTTCGTGTCGCTGCAGCAGGGCGCGAGCGCGGCGGACGTCTGGGTGGTCAGCGATCGCCCGGTGGTCGAGACCACCCTCCTGCCGCCGCCCGACCGGGTCCGCATCCGCCGTACCACCGGCACGCTGCCGAGCCGGGCGGCGGACAACCTCTTCTGGCTGTCGCGCTACCTGGAGCGCACCGAGGCGACCCTCCGGCTCGTCCGCGCCCTGCTCGGACGGCTGGTCGACACCGGCGCCGCCGACGACGGCCCGGTGATCCGCACCCTGCTCGCGCTGCTCCAGGCCGGCGGCGCGCTGCCGGAGACGATCGACCGGCGCTTCGCCGCCCGGCTCGCCGTCTCGGTGCTGACCGACCGCGAGCAGCCGGGGGCGCTGCCGCAACTGCTCGAGCGGGCCCGCGGCGCCCGCGGCACGGTCCGCGACCGGCTGGCCCCGGACGCCTTCCAGGTGCTCACGGACCTGTTCGACCAGGCCGCCACCCTTCCCGGCCGGCGGCTCGCCCCGGCCGCCGCCTTCGACGAGGCCAACCTCGCGCTCCGCCGCATCGCCGCCTTCTCCGGCCTCGCCTCGGAGAACATGAACCGGCTGATGGGCTGGCGCTTCCTCGAACTCGGGCGCCGCATCGAGCGCGCCGCCGGCACCGCCCGCCTCGTCGAGCGGGTCTGGCGCGAGGGCGCGCCGACGCCGCTGCTCGACGCCCTGCTCGAGATCGGCGACAGCCAGATCAGCTACCGGACCCGCTACGTCGCCGCCGCCTCCCTGCTGCCGGTGCTCGACCTCCTGGTCCTCGACGACAAGAACCCCCGCTCGGTCGCCTTCCAGACCGGCCTGATCCTCGAGCACCTGCGCTCGCTGCCGGCGACGGTGGTCGACGGCCGGCCGATCCCGCTGCTGCGCGCCGCCCAGCGACTCGACGGCGGCCTCGCCACCGCCTCCGTGGAGGACCTCTCGCCCGACGGCCTCGCCCGCCTCGCCCAGGACCTCTTCGCCCTCTCCGCGGCGATCACCGGCCGCTTCTTCATGGAGCGGCCGAGCCGCGACCTGCCGGAGGACCTCGAATGATCTACGAGGTCCGCCACGTCGCCAGCTACGCCTACGCCTCGGTGGTGCCCTTCTCCCGCCACGTGGCGCGGATGACGCCGGCGAGCCGGCCCGGCCAGAGGGTCCTCTCGGCGGTGCTCGACATCGCCCCCGACCCGGCGGAGCGGGCCGAGACGACCGACTTCTTCGGCAACCGCCTCACCGCCTTCGCCCTCGACCGGCCGCACGACCGGCTGACGGTCTGTCTCTCCGCCCGGGTGGAGGTGACGCCGCCGGAGCCGCTGCTCGCCAGCCTGACGCCGACCGTCGAGGCGGTGGTCGCCGCCGCGGCGGCGGTGCAGGACCTCGGGCCCGCCTCGCCCGCCCATCACCTCTTCGCCTCCCGCGCCGTGCCGATCGATGCGGCGATCACCGCCTTCGCGGCGGAGAGCGTCGCGCCCCGCCGGCCGGTGCTCGAGGCGGTGAGCGAGCTGAACCGGCGCATCCACGAGGCCTTCGACTACGTGCCCGGGAGCACCGACGTCGAGACGCCGCCGCCCCAGGCCTTCGCGGCCCGGCGCGGGGTCTGCCAGGACTTCGCCCAGGTGATGATCGCGGGCCTGCGCGGGCTCGGCGTCCCGGCCGCCTATGTCAGCGGCTATCTCAGGACGATCCCGCCGCCCGGCCGGCCGCGCCTCGCCGGCGCCGACGCCACCCACGCCTGGGTGTCGGTGTGGTGCGGGCCGGAGGCCGGCTGGATCGGATTCGACCCGACCAACGCGATGGCCGCCGGCGAGGACCACACCGTCGCCGCCGTCGGCCGCGACTACGCCGACGTCTCGCCGCTCGACGGCGTGATCGTGGCGTCCGGCGGGCACACGCTCACCGTCGAGGTCGACGTCGAGCCGGTCGCCCCGCCGCCGGTCGTCCCCATCCCCCGCGCCGCCGGGCGGCGGGCGGGGGCCTGAGGGCGGCCCGCTCAGCGGTTGTCGAGCTGGGCGCGCACGCAGTCGATCCCGAACCGGGAGATCCGGTACGGGCCGCCGCCGCGGCTGGCGATCAGCCGCCGCCGCTTCAGCCGCGCGAACAGCGGCGGGGTGCAGTCGGCGAGGCGGTAGCCGTCGCGGGTGAGGCAGTCGACGTCGAGGATGCGTCCGTCGTCGTCGCGGACGAGATGGATGGCGCCGCCCTGGGCGAGCGCATGCAGCACGCGCTGCTCATGCCTGGAGATGTTCAAGGTGGAAGGTCCGGAAGTGTCTCGGCTGGCCTTGCGCCCGCACGAGCGGGATCGCGCGCCGGCACCCGGCACGTCCGCTCGTTCACCCGGGCGCCGATGGTCCACGCCTCGCAAGGCGCGGGATCAGCGCTTGGACACAGTCTCCGGCATCAAACACCCGATCGTCGTGGAGCACGCTGCTCCAGAACCGGTCAGGAGATAAGGTCGAAGGCCGGCCGCCGTCAAGTCTCGCCGCTCAGAGCGCGTCCTCGCGCTTCAGCGGGCGGGCGAGCAGGAGTTCGACGGCCCCGGCCACGTCGATGCGGCCGTCCAGCACCTCGGCGACGGCGGACATGATCGGCGTCTCCACCGCGAAGGCGGCCGCCCGCTCCACCGCCACGGCGGCGGTGGCGGCGCCCTCGGCCAGCTTGCCGAAGGCGCGCGGGTCGCGGCCGGCGCCGATCTCGACGCCGAGGGCGAAGTTGCGCGACTGCACCGAGCGACAGGTGAGCACGAGGTCGCCGAGGCCGGAGAGGCCCAGCAGCGTGTCGGGTCGCGCGCCCATGGCGGCGGCGAGGCGGCGCATCTCGACGAAGCCGCGGGTGATCACCGCCGCCTCGGCGCTGGAGCCGAGGCCGCGCCCGTGCACCACGCCGGCGGCGATGGCGAGCACGTTCTTCAGCGCGCCGCCGATCTGGACGCCGACGATGTCGCTGGTGGTGTAGGGCCGGAAGGCGGGTCCGGCGAAGGCGAGCGCCAGCCGGTCGGCGAGGCCGACGTCCTCGGCGGCGACCGTGACCGCCGTCGGCAGGCCCGCGGCCACCTCGGCGGCAAAGCCCGGCCCGGACAGGACGGCGACGGGCCCGTGCAGCCAGTGAGCCGAGACCACCTCGGACACGAGCGAGCCGGTCGCCCGGTCGATCCCCTTGGCGGCGGAGACCACAGGGGTGCCGGGCCTGAGCCACGGCACGATCGCCTCGATCGCCGCCCGCGTCTCCTGCGCCGGCGCGGCCAGCACCACGACCTCGGCGTCAGCGAGCCGGCCCGTCTCGGCCGAGGGCTCGACCGCCTCCGTGAGCTCGACGCCGGGCAGCCGCGGCGTCCGGCGGCTGCGGCGGATCTCCTCCATCAGCGCCGCGTCGCGGCCGACGAGGTCGACCCGGCAGCCCGCGCGGGCCGAGACCAGCGCCAGCGCCGTGCCCCAGGCGCCCGCACCGTAGACCCCGACCCGCTGCTCTCCGTCCGGCATCGGCAGCCTCCCTGCTCAGACCTTGGCACCCAGCCGGCCGTGGCCGACGCGCGGCGCGGCTGCATCGTCGAGCGGCCAGCGGGCGCGCGCGGGCGCCGAGAGCTCGTCGACGAGGCCGAGGGCGAGGCGCTCGGCGCCGACCCAGGCGATCATCGCGCCATTGTCGGTGCAAAGCACCGGCGGCGGCACCACCAGCACGCCGCCGAGCCTTTCGACGGCCTCGGAGAGTCGCGCCCGGATCGCCCGGTTGGCCGCGACGCCGCCGGCGACCACCAGCGTCGGCGCGATGCCGGCCGGCAGCGTCGCCGCGAAGCCGGCGAGCGCCACCCGCACCCGGTCCGCCACCACGTCGGCCACCGCCGCCTGGAAGGAGGCGCAGAGGTCGGAAACGTCCCGCGGCGACAGCGGGGCGGCGGCGCGCGCCTCCTGCCGCACCGCCGTCTTCAGTCCCGAGAAGGAGAAGTCCGGCTCCGGCCGGCGCAGCATCGGCCGCGGCAGCGGGAAGCGCGCCGGGTCGCCGCCGGCGGCCATCCGCTCCACCTCCGGCCCGCCCGGATAGCCGAGCGACAGCAGCTTCGCCGTCTTGTCGAAGGCCTCGCCGAGGGCGTCGTCGACGGTGGTGCCGACCCGACTGTAGCGGCCGACGCCGTCGACGCGGACGATCTGGGTGTGGCCGCCGGAGACCAGCAGCAGCAGGTAGGGAAACGCCGTCCCGTGGGTGAGCCGGGCGGTGAGCGCGTGGCCCTCCAGGTGGTTCACCGCGACCAGCGGCTTGCCGGCGGCGAAGGCCAGCGCCTTGGCGGTGACGAGCCCCACCAGGACGCCGCCGATCAGCCCCGGACCGGCGGTGGCAGCGATCGCGTCGAGGCTCTCGAGGCCGACGCCGGCCTCGGCGAGGGCGGCGCGGACGACCTCGTCCAGCGCCTCCACATGGGCGCGGGCCGCGATCTCCGGCACGACGCCGCCGAAGACGGCGTGCCGGTCGGTCTGGCTCAGCACCACGTTGGAGAGGATGCGGCCGCGGCCGGCGTCGCTGCGCGCGACCACCGCGGCGGCGGTCTCGTCGCAACTCGTCTCGATGCCCAGCACCAGCGTGTCCATCCGACCCTCGTCCCGAGGCGCGTTTCCATTTGCGGCGCCGGCGGGTATACCGACGGAACCCGCCCCGGCCGTAACACCCGGAGACCCGTCCGTGCAATCCAAGACCGTCCGCCTCGGCACCCGCGGCAGTCCCCTCGCCCTCGCCCAGGCCCACGAGGTGCGCGCCCGCCTCGCCGCTGCGCTCGGCCCCGAGGGGCCGGAGATCGAGATCGTCGTGATCAAGACCACCGGGGACCGCATCCTCGACCGGCCGCTCTCCGAGGTCGGCGGCAAGGGCCTGTTCACCAAGGAGATCGAGGAGGCCCTCCTCGACGGCTCCGTCGACTTCGCCGTGCACTCGTCCAAGGACATGCCGACGATCCTGCCGGACGGGCTGGTGCTCGACCACTTCCTGCCGCGCGAGGACGTCCGCGACGTCTTCATCTCGCTCCGCCACGGCTCGCTCGCCGCGCTGCCGCCGGGCTCCGTGGTCGGCACCGCCTCGCTGCGCCGGCAGGCGCTGGTGAAGCGGCTCCGGCCCGACCTTGAGGTGGTGACCTACCGCGGCAACGTCCAGTCCCGCCTGCGCAAGCTCGAGGAGGGCGTCGTCGACGCCACCCTGCTCGCCCTCGCCGGCCTCAACCGCCTCGACATGGCCCATGTGGCGACCGAGGTGCTCGATGCGGAGAGCTTCCCGCCGGCGGTCGGCCAGGGGGCCATCGGCATCGAGAGCCGGGCCGGGGACGCGGCGGTGCACGCGCTGCTCGCCGCCATCCACGACGAGACGACCGCCGCGGCGCTGCGGGCCGAGCGGGCCTTCCTCGCCGCCCTCGACGGCTCCTGCCGCACCCCCATCGCCGGATACGCCAGCGTGGCGGACGGCCGCCTGCGCCTCTCCGGCATGATCCTGACGCCCGACGGCGCCACCGTCCACTCCGGCTCCGTGGAGGGCGAGGCGGAGCGCGGTCCCGTGCTCGGCCGCGACCTCGGCGAACGGCTGAAGGCGCTGGGCGGTCCGGGCTTCTTCGCCCACGGCTGACCCGCCGTGCCCCGCCCCGTCCGCGTCCTCCTGCTCCGCCCGGAGCCGCAGGCCTCGCGCATGGCCGCCGACCTCGCCGCCCGCGGGCTGGAGGCGGTGGCCGCGCCGATGCTGTCGGTCGTCCGCGAGCCGGACGTGGTCGGGCGGATCCTCGCGGCGGGCGCGCCGCGCCCGGACGCGCTGGCCTTCACCAGCGCCCATGGGGTCGCGGCCGTGGCGGCGGACGTCCGGCTCGCCGACGTCCTGGCGATCCCGGCCTTCGCCGTCGGCGGCGCCACCGCCGAGGCGCTCGCGGCCGCTGGGTTCGGGGACATCCGGGCGGGGGGCGGCGACGGCGATGCGCTCGTCGGCAGCCTCCTCGGGGCGTTGCCGGAAGACGCGGTGGTGGTGCACGTCGCCGGCCGCGACCGCGCGGTGGCGGTGGCGGAACGGCTTGCCGCGGCCGGCCGGCGGGCCCGGACCGTCGTCGCCTACCGGGCCGAGCCGGCGACGCGGCTCGAGCCGGCGATCGCCGCCGACCTCGCCGCCGGCCGCTTCGACATCGCGGTGGTGGCGTCCCGGCGGACCGCCGAGACGTTCCGTCGCATGCTCCAGGCGGAGGGGCTCGCCCTGCCGCTGGAACGCCCACTCGGGCTTGCGATTTCGGCTGGCGCGGCGGAGCCGCTGAGGGCGGCGCTCGCCCGGGTGGAGGTAGCGGGAAACACGGATGGGCCCGCCCTGACCGAAGGCGTGGTTGCACTCGCTGCCGCGCTCGCGAACAATGGAGAGGAACGTCGAGGTTGAAACCGGCGTTGATCCGGGACGACAAGCGGCGAACCAGGGAGCGTGGAGACATGGCTGCAAGCGGCCGGAACGGCGGGGGATCCCGTCGCGGCAAGCCCAGGGGCCGGGAAACGACCATCGATCTCGCCGCGAGCGAGGTCCGCCGCGCCGCCGCGGCGCGGCAGGAGGCCGCCGCCAGCGCAAAGGCGGATCGCCCCTCCCCCGTTGCGGACGAGGACAAGACGGCGGCCGCGCCGGCCGTCGACGAGGGCCTGTTCACCGATGGCCGACCGGACGAGCCAGACGCGGCCGCCCGGACGCCCGGCGACGAGCCCCGGCCCGGCGAGGCCTCGCCCGAAGCCGGCGAGGACACGGCCTCGTCCGGGGCCGCCGCCGCGGAGACCGGGACGCCCTGGATCAACACGCCCGACACGCCGCCCGAGGCGACCGCCGGAACGGACGAGGCCGATGCGGCGGCGGGTCGCCGCGAGGCCGAGGCCGTCTCCCCGGAGGGCGCCGACGATGCCCTCGCCGGGTCCGCACCTGCGGAGGCCGGGACCGACACGCCCGACAGAATCGAGACCGCCGGGCCGGAGCCCGTGGCGCCGGACGGTCCCGAAACTGCCGGGGCGGAGCCCGAGCCCACCGGCTCGCCGGCCCTGGAGGCCGCGGCCGCCGGCGCTGCCGCGGACGAGACCTCGTCCGACGACGACCCCGACGCGCGGCGCGGGACGGCGGCGATGCCGCCAGCCGCCCCGCAGCGCCAGGGCTCCATGGGCTCCTCGCTGCTCGCCGCCGCGGTCGGCGGCCTGATCGTGCTCGCCGGCGGCGCGGCCCTCGTCGCCGGCGGCGTGCTGCCGGTCGGCGGGGATCGCGAGGAGGTCGCCGCGCTCGAGAGCCGCCTTGCCGAACTCGACCAGCGGGTCGCGGCCCTGCCCGCCGCCCCGGGGGGCGACGGAGACCTCGCCGGCCGCCTCGACGCCCTGGAGCAGGGCCTCGCCGGCGCCGCGCCCTCGGGCGACCTCGCGGCCGCCGTGGAGGACCTGCGCGCCCGCGTCGAGGAGATCGCCGCCGCTCCGGCCGGCGGGGCGGACCTCGCCGCAACCGGCTCCCGCCTCGACGAGCTTGCCGGGGCCGTGGACCAGCTCCGCGGCGAGTTGGCCGCCGCCGGCGCGGGCGACCTCGCCCCGCGGGTGGACGAGATTGTCGGGGCCGTCAACGCGCTGTCCGGGCGGGTGGAGGAGATCGCGGCGGCCGTGTCCTCCGTCTCCGGGCGGATGGACGAGATGGCCGGCGCCGTCGAGAGCCTGCGCAGCGACGTCTCCGGCCTGGGGCAGACCGTCACCTCCCTCGGCGACACCGTCGCCGGCCGCGAACAGGCAGTCGCCGCGATCCCGGACCTTGCCGGCCGCATCCAGGCCATCGAGGACCGCCTCGCGGCCGGGCCGAAGGGCGGGGAGATCGCCGCCCTGTCGCTCGCGGTCACCTCGCTGGCGAGCCGCGTCGCCGCCGGCGAGCCCTTCGCGGCCGACCTCGCCATCGTGCGCGACGCCGCGCCGGACATCGAGGGCCTCAACCGGCTCGCCGAGAGCGCCGAGACCGGCGTGCCGACGGTCGAGGAACTGGCGGCGTCCTTCCCGCTCGACGCGATCCTGGCATCGCGTGTGCCGTCGGCGGAGGGCAGCGTCGTCGACCGGCTGTTCGCCGGGGCGAAGTCGCTGGTCAACTACCGCGAGACCGGCGCCGTGGCCGACGATCCGACCGCCGCCGCCGTCTCGGCGATCGAGGCGGCGCTCGCCGCGGGCGACCTTTCCGCCGCCCTCGACGCGGCCGCCGCGCTGCCCGAGCCGGCCAGGGCCGCCGCCGCCGGCTGGATCGCCGACCTGGAGCGCCGCGCCGCCGCCGAGGCCGTCGTCGCCGGCCTGACCGACCGCATCCTGACCCGCCTGCAGGCACCGGCGGAGGGCCAGTGACCATGGCCTCGCCCCAGATCGAAGGGATCCGCCGATGATCCGCCTCCTCGTCGCCCTCGCCCTCCTGTTCGCCGCCGTCTTCGCGCTCGACGCCCTCGGCACCGTGCCGGTGTCGGTCGCGGTCGAGTGGCCGGGCGGCGCCATGGCCCCGCCGCTGCGCGTGGTCGTGGTGGCGCTGTTCGTCTTCGCCCTCGTCGCGGTGATCGTCTGGAAGATCCTGAGCCTCGTGCTCTACGGCCCCGGCATGATGCGCGGCTTCTTCCGCGGCCGCCGGCGCGACCGCGGCTACAGCGCGCTCTCCCGCGGCATGATCGCGATCGGCTCCGGCGACGTGCGCCTCGCCCACCGCTATGCCGACCAGGCGCACCGGCTGCTGCCGAACGAGCCGCTGGTGCTGCTGCTGGAGGCCCAGGCCGCCCAGCTCGAGGGCCGCTCGGGCGATGCCCGCGCCACCTTCGAGCGGATGATGGACCGGCCGGAGACCCGGCTCCTCGGCCTGCGCGGCCTGTTCATCGAGGCGACCCGCGCCGGCGACCTCGAGGCCGCCCGCCACTACGCGGCCGAGGCCCAGCGCCTCGCCCCCGGCCTGCCCTGGGCCGGCACCGCGGTGATCGAGTACCAGTCCGCCGAGCACGACTGGGCCGGCGCCCTCGCCACCCTCGACCAGAATGCCTCCGCCCGGCTGATCGACAAGGCCGAGGCGAAGCGCCTCAGGGCCGTGCTGCTCACCGCCCGGGCCATGGAGGTGGAGGATCCGGACCCGAGCGCCGCCCGGTCCTATGCCCTCGAGGCGCACCGCCTCGCCCCGTCCTTCGTGCCGGCGGCGCTGGTGGCCGCCCGGGTGCTCACCCGCCTCCAGGACACCCGCAAGGCCGCCAAGGTGATCGAGGCGGTCTGGAAGGAGAACCCGCACCCGCAGCTCGCCGACGCCTACCTGCACGTCCGGCCGGGCGATTCCAGCCACGACCGGCTGAAGCGGGCGCGGAGCCTGCAGGCGCTGCGGCCCAACCACATCGAGGGGGTGCTCGCCGTCGCCCAGGCGGCGATGGACGCGCAGGAGTTCGACCTCGCCCGCGAGAGCCTCGCCAGGGCGCTGCGCCAGCAGGCGACCCAGCGCGTCTGCCTGATGATGGCCGACCTCGAGGAGGCGGAGACCGGCGACCCCGGCCGCGTCCGCGAATGGCTGGGCCGCGCCGTCCGCGCGCCGCGCGACGAGGCCTGGACGGCCGACGGCGTCGTCTCCGAGACCTGGCTGCCGGTCTCGCCCGTCACCGGCCGGCTCGACGCCTTCGAATGGCGGGTGCCGGTGGCGAGCGACAGCGGCGCCACGGAACTGGACGGCTCCGACCTCGCCGAGCGCGCCGTGCGGCCGATCGAGCCGCCGAGGATGGCCCTGCCGGAGGCCGGCCGCGCGGTCGATCATCCGGACGACGAGCCGCCCGCCCCGCCGCGCGAGGTCGTGATCCCCGCCCCGGTCTCGATCCCCGCCGCGGCAACCCCTCCCCCGGCCGCCGCGGCGCGCGCCGCGGCCGAGCCCGCCGGGCCGGCGCCGGAACCGGTGCGCGCGGCCGCCCGGGCCGACGCGGCGACCTCCGCCGCCACCGCGGCCGGCCCCGGCCAGGGCGTCGCCGGCATCGCCCCCCTCCCCGCCGCGACCGCCGCGCCGGAACGGGAAACGCCGGCCGGGGCGGACACGTTGGGCAAGCCCGCGGCCGCCCCGGAGCCGACTGCCACCGCGGGGCCGGCCGACTCCCCGCCGCCCGCGCCGGCTCCGGCCGAGGCCGCCGCGCCCGCCGCCGAGCCGAGGCCCGGCGGCCGCGGCGTCGAGGAGCCGGCCACGGTCCAGGACCCGATGCCCTTCCGCCCGGACGACCCCGGCCCCCGCCGCGACCAGCCCCAGCCGCCGCGCCAGCCCGTCGCCGCCTTCAGCTGACGGGACGCGCGGCGCCCCGAACCGCCGGCCGGCCCGCGCGTTTCCACCCCGCGCCGGCCGCCCTTCCCGGCGCCGGGCCGGACCGACATCGCCGCTTGAATTTGCCCGGCGATGCCGCTATCAACCCCCGGACCGCAACGCGCGCCACGCGCGTCCACGGCACGCCGCAGTAGCTCAGCTGGTAGAGCACGTCATTCGTAATGATGGGGTCGGGGGTTCGAGTCCCTTCTGCGGCACCAGCCTACTCCACTGTTCCACTTAAAGAATCCCCGACCTTCTATTTGAGGCCTGGGTATCGATTTCGATCGGGTCGCCACCGGGTCGCCACGTTGTGGATTTCCGGACGAACAGCCGCATCCGCCCAGCTTCGGCGAAAGGTGCCGAGGCTCGCCGCGCTGATGGACACCGCGGAGCCGGACGTGCTCGCCTACATGAGCTTCCCGGCCCAGCACCGGGCCAAGCTGCACTCGACCAACCCGCTTGAGCGGCTCAACGGCGAGATCAAGCGCCGGACCGAGGTGGTGGGGATCTTTCCCAACGAGGCGGCAATCACCCGGCTCGTGGGCGCCATCCTCCTTCTCGACCTTGAAGGCCTGGGGGCTGCGGCTCGCCAAGGCATCCGGGTTCAAACGGGCAAAGGTCGCAGTCGCCCGCAAGCTCGCCGTCATCCTTCACGCCATGTGGGCGGCTGACGCACCGTTCCGCTACGGCGCCGAAACCGCCTGATCCCTCACCGCATCCCGTTCGACCCTTTCACAAATGCGTCCTCGCCGGGACGCTTGGCGTGGATCAGGCCGTTCCCACGAATGCGGCGCGTCAGCGACCGCGCACACCACTTCGGCCGATCCCACCATCCAACGCCAACATGCGGCGGCCTTCGAGCCGACCCCGGAGAGAACCTTGAGCCCGGCGAGCGCAGCCCCAAAGAGGCCGTGTTGACATACGCGATTAGAGAACATCGAGGGACACGATCGGTCGGCGATTATGTCGAAGCTTTCGCCGATCGTGGTGAAGTCGGTTTTCTCGTAGTCGATGACTTCCGCCAATCCGAGAGACTGGACGAGCTCGACGTTCGAGTGCTGGTGACGCCCGTCACTCGCGCGCCCATGTGGCGGGCCAGCTGCACCATGGCCGAGCCGACCGCGCCGGAGGCTCCAATGACGAGGATGTGGTCACCAGCCTTCGCGCCGGCCTTGCGAAGGAAATGCATGGCCGTCGTGCCGCCGAAGTAGAGGCCCGCAGCTTCCTCGAACGAGAGATTTGCAGTTTGGGTGCGATCGGACCGTTCGCAGCGACGACGCGGAACTCGGCATGGCAGCCCATCGAGGCGGCCGGAAAGGCAATCACCTCGTCGCCCGGCTTGTAGGAGGACACCTCACGGCCTACGCCCTCGACCGTGCCGGCAAGTTCCGTTCCGAGGATCGGCTGACGCGGGCGGGTGAGCCCGAAGAGAAGCCGACCGACCAGACCGAGGCCTCGCGGAAGATTCAGTAGCGCACCCACATATCGCCGGAGGACACCGTGGTGTCGTGGATTCTGATGAGAACCTCGTCCGCTCCGGCCACCGGCTTCGGCCGTTCTTCCATGGACAGAACCTCCGGACCGCCGTAGCGCCGGCAAATCCATGCCTTCTCGGGTGGACTGGTGGCCATGTTCTGGACTCCGAGGGCGTGGGCATCCGACCCTAGCTTCATTCGGGAGGAAGCGGGACGCTATCGCCTGTCGGCGGGTTCGAGCGCCGTTCGCCTGGCGTCACGAGCTACCAGCCATCGCAAGCGTCAGGGCGGGCGTGTCCGGGCGGTTTTGGAGGAGCTCTTGGAGCGC